>JAFKKH010000008.1 GCA_017305665.1 Hyphomicrobiales bacterium | reverse complement strand
ACCCACAACGGTGTCGAGATCGGTTATGCGATCCCGAAGGAGGGTGCGCAGATGTTCTTCGACAATCTCGCCATTCCGGCGGATGCGAAGAACGTTTCTGAGGCCTACGAGTTGATCAACTATCTCTACCGCCCTGATGTGGCGGCGAAGAATTCCGATTTCCTGTCCTATGCCAACGGCAATCTCGCCAGCCAGAAGCTGATCAGTCCGAAGATTATCAACGACAGGACGATCTATCCGGACGAAGCCACGATGAAGCGGCTGTTCGTCATCACCGCGCGCGACCCGAAGACGCAGCGCACGATCAATCGGCTCTGGACCCGCGTGAAGACTGGACGGTGAGGGTTACCGCCAGCGGCGGTGCAGCCACAGCCATTGATCGGGGTATTCGCGGATCCAGCCTTCGATTACCGATGTGATGGTTTGCATCGTGCCCTGGACATCGATCTGTCCGTTGGCATCGCGCACCGGAGGAATCTCCTCGGTCAATTCCGCGCGGAAACGATGATTGGGCAGGCGAATGATGCGCACGCCGTGAATCGGACATTCGATCTGTCGCAGCAGGCGCGCCAGCATCGGATTGGCCTTGGTTTTTCGTCCGAAGAAGGTCACCTCGACGCCGTTGGTAAAATACTGATCGACCAGCATCGCGACGTGTTCGCCGTTCTGCAGGGCCTGCGCGAGTTTGAACGGCGCGTCGCGGCCCGCCGGGATCAGCGTTCCCATGTTCACTGACCGCATCTGTTCAATGGCGCGGTCAGCGGAAGCGATGTTCGGCCGCCGGAACAGAACGGTGGCGTTGAGGCCGTGAGCGACCGCGGCCAGCGCCGGAAGCTCCCAATTGCCGAGATGGCTTGCAAAAATCAGCGCCGGCTTGCCGTCGAGGCGCAACTCATGGAATAGCTCATGGGTGCGCGGGCTGATTTCGACGCGGCTGCTTTTTTCGGGATGCTCTTCGTCAAAATCCCAGATGTGATCGAGGTGCGCAAATTCCGCGCCCATGCGTCCGAGATTATCCCACACGCCGGTCAGAATTTTTTCGATCTCTTCCGGCGATTTCTCGGGGAACGCGGCTGTCAAATTGGCGCGCCCGACCTTCTGTTCGCGCAGTTTGGGTCCGATCACCTGCGTGATCCGGCCAAACAGGTTCGCGGTCTTGATCGGGTCGAAATAGCGAGCGGTGCGCAGCATGCCGATCGTCAACGCGCCAACGGCAGCTTCGCCCGCGGGCTTTGCCGCGTCACGAAGGCGAGCCTTGGTGCGGAGGAGGAGGCGACGCATCAGCAACGGACAGTAATTGTGCCGCACATCGGTCGGCTTTCCCGGCGCCTCAACACGTTGTCCGTCAGACCGGTTCGCGCGTCAGGATCAACGACGCGTTCTGTCCGCCGAAGCCGAACGAGTTCGACATGACCGTAGTGACGCGCGCGTCGCGGGCCTTGTTGGGCACGACATCGAACGGAATCGCAGGGTCCGGCACATCGTAATTGATGGTCGGCGGGATGCGCTGATGTTCCAGCGTCAGCAGCGAGAACACGGCTTCGACGGCGCCCGCCGCCGACAGCGTATGGCCGACCATCGACTTGTTGGACGATACCGGAATCTGCTTGGCGCGCTCGCCGAACACGGTCGAGATGCCGAGGTATTCCATCTTGTCGTTTTCCGGCGTTCCGGTGCCGTGCGCGTTGATGTAGTCGATCTGCTCCGCGGTCACGCCGGCATCTGCCAGCGCGTTGCGGACGCAGCCGATGATCGGCTTGCCGTTGGGGCTCGAGCGGGTGCGGTGGAAGGAATCCGCGAGCTCGCCGCATCCTGCGACGATGCCCAGAATTTTCGCGCCGCGCGCAGTCGCAGCCTCATAGCTTTCGAGCACCAGCGCGCCTGCGCCTTCAGCCATCACGAAGCCGTCGCGATTCTTGGAGAACGGCCGGACCGCGGTCTGCGGCGGATCGTTCTGGGTCGACAGTGCCGACAGCAGCGAAAACCGGATCAGTGCCTCGGGGTTGACCGAGCCGTCGGTGGCGACACACAGCGCGGCATCCGCTTCGCCGCGGCGGATTGCCTCCACGCCGAGCTGAATCGCGGTGGCACCCGACGCGCAGGCGGTCGACAGCGAAATGGGCGAACCCTTGGTGCCGAAGGTGTCGGCAAGATGGTCGGCGACGGAGCCGAACAGGAAGCGGCGATGATATTGCGTGAACTTGCCGCCACCGCTGACGCGCAGCATTTCGTCATAGTTGATTTCGGTGTTGGGTCCGATGGCGCGACCAAGTTCCTGGCGCTGCGGCCACTCGACCTCGACCGGCGCGACCGCGAGAAACAGCGGTCCTGGAAAATCGCCGGCGCGGCCGATCCCGGCCTGCGCGACGGCTTCCTCAGTGGCGATATCCGCGAGCCGTTCCGAGAGGTCGGTCGAGGAGAACGGCTCGACCGGAATGAAGTCAACCGAGCCGGCCATGGTCGTTTTCAGGCCGTCGGTCGGAAAGCGTGTAATGGTCCGGATGCCGGATTCGCCCGCACACAGCTTGGCCCAGTTGTCGGTCTTGCCGGAGCCGAGGGACGTCACGACGCCCATGCCCGTGACGACGACGACGGGCCGGCCGAGTTTATCACGCATCGCGGTCATGATTCCTCCGTCTCGTCTTTCGTCAGCGGATCGCTTCAACCAGCGCCATGCCTTCGCCGCGCCAATGTCCGGCACCGATAACAACAATCTGGGTCGGCGGCTTGGACATTTCAATCTCTTGTCCCGATGAATCGGCGGGTGGGAACAGCGCGCCGCGCGACAGCGACAACGCGGCAACAGCCAGTCCCAGTGGAAATTGCGTCTCCAGCGTATGACCGAAGACCGTGCCCGTGGCGCGGACCGGCAATTCCGGATGCGTGTGAAGGAAGGCGCGCTCTTCCGATGTCGCGGGCTCCGCGCCGGTTGCTCCCGTGATGATCGCGGTGCTTCCATCGCGAACACCGACTTTCGACCACAGCGATTCCAGCGTCGACGTGATATCGCCGGAGCTTTTGCGGCGAGCGCGGTCGGCGACGACGCTGGTCAGGCGGGCGAACGGCTTTGCGCCGCGCGCTTCGGCATGAGCCCGGGATTCAATCACCAGAAAGGCGCCACCGGACCCAAGCGCGAAGCCTTTTTTGGCGTCGCGTGCCCAGACGGGCGCATACTTGTCCTTCAGGTTGAAGTCGCCGAATTCGTAGAGGACGAGCAGATCCTTTCGCTCGCCGTTATGGGCCGCGCCAATAAGGGCGATGTCGCTCTGACCGGCGGCAATTCGCGCGAGCGCGATGCGCGCGGCATCGACGCCTGCGGCTTCTTCACCCATGAACGTGCGGGACGAACCGGTCACGCCGTGAACGATGGCAATGTTTCCGGCAAGGAGGTTGGACAGTTGCGCAAGGAATAGGGTCGGCCGCAGGTCGCCCATCAGCCGCTCGTTGAGGAAGCCGGGAGCGGAGTTGCCCTTTGCCTCGGCATTCAGAATGCCGGCGTCGACCGCAAGATCGCGCTCGCCGCCGCCGGCGGCGACGACCATGTCCATGCGCGACAGGATGTCGGTATTGCCCTTGATGCCGGCGGAATCGAGCGCCAGTCCCGCGGCGTAGGTTCCGATGCGTTGCCAGGCTTCCATCTGGCGCTGATCGCCCTTCTTGGGAATCTGCGCGTCGAAGCTGACCGGTGCCAGCGGATGAACGACGTAAGGCGCAAAGCTCTTCTCATCGACATTGATGCGCTGCTGGTTCAGCGCGTCCCAATGCGCGTCGAGGCCTTCGCCGAGCGAGGTTGCGAGGCCAATGCCCGTGATCCAGGCTTCGATCGGTTTCGAATCCGATGATTTGTCAGCCATGCGCGTTCACCTGCTGCGGAAAGCCAATCCGCTTGGCCATGGCTTCCATGTGTCCGCGCAGATCGTTGTTGGGGAAAGGAACGTGGCGGAACGTCAGTGTCGCATTGCATTTCAGCTTTCCGGCGACGCTGACCTTCGCATCGGTGATGGTGAAGCCGGACCCTTCGTGAACCACGCTGGCGTTGACTGTCAGCAATTCACCGGGGGTGACGAACGTCCGCATCTTGGCTTCCTTGACTGCCGCCAGGAAGGGCATTCGCTCGAATTTCATCAGGGCGATCAGCAGCCAGCCGGAGGTCTGTGCCATGGATTCGATCAGAAGCACGCCGGGCATCAGAGGGTATCCCGGAAAGTGCCCTTCGAAGATGGTATTTTCTTGGGGGACCTGCGCTTCGACCGTAATCGTGCGCTCGTCGGACTTGAGGTCGACGATACGATCGATCAAATTGAAGTATTCGAGATGCATGGCGCGCGGTTACGCGCCCTTGGCGGCGACCAGTTCGTCGATACGCGCGCTGAGGTTTTTCAGGACGAAGTATTGCTCGGTGGTCGCTTTGCCGTCGTTGACCTCCTGGGTCCATTTCTCCAGCGGCAGCTTGATCCCGAACGCCTTGTCGATGGCGAAGGCGATATCAAGGAAGTCCAGGCTGTCGATTCCCAAATCATCAATGGCGTGACTCTCGGGCGTGATCGTGTCGCGTGGAATGTCGCAGGTTTCCGCGATAATGTTGGCGACCTGATCGAATGTGGAGGACATCATTAAGCCTTTGATATATTGAAGATAAATGACGTATCGGCGTGCGACAAAGGCGTTGCCCCCGCAACACCCGGCCCGTCAGAGGAAGCCGAGTGCCCATATATCGGAGCGCAGTCCCGAGTTCAATGGGAGCGGGCCCGCTGGGGAACCGCATTCCGCAGCCCGGTCGTGGCGGTTTTTCAGTCTTGCGGCGTTGGGATATGGGCGCAGTCCTGGGCGCCCATCAGCGCGCAATCCTGCATATTGCTCAAATCCGCGATGTTCATGGCAAGCCATAACCCGACGGCGGTGAGGGCGATCGTGAAGGCAAACGCGGCTGCGTTTGCAAGCATCCGGTGACGAAAATCGTCCGGTTGCTCCCGCGGCTGCTCGTATTGCGACAGGTCGTCAGGCGGCTGATGCAGGGCCCCGTTGGCATTTGCCGCGACCCGCTGGGGCACTCGGGACAGGTTGCGCGGCCGGAACTGGAGCACGACGTGCTCATTATCCGATTGCATGGGCCGCTGCGTCTTCATCGGTATCGGATCCGCGAACTCCAGTGTCATTTTATCACGTTGCCTATGATCCTGACACAGAAAGTCATCATGGCGATATGCGAAAATCTGTGAGCCCGTTTGATTCCCTCATATCGTGACGCTGTCAGGTATTGGCTCCGGCCGTTTGCGCTGACGTCATAATTTTCCGCATAGTCAGCCCTTCCCGGATTAATTCGCGGATTTTGGGGCGCTGTGCCATAGTCGTCGTTCCTATCGGCTGGGTCTTTGCAAGTCCTTTTCGGGGTGCTGACAATGGCGAACACGCGCGAACCCGTTCTGCAGCCCATTCCGATTCTGTCGCTTCGGCCAACGCAAATGACTGTCGGGATGCGCGAAGTGAAAGAGAAGCGTCAGCGTTGGCGCGCTCACAAATCGACGAAAAAGCAGGCCAAGTTGCTCGGCAAGCATATGATTCCAGTTGTGCTGGGACCCGACCAGCGCCACTACGTTGTCGATCATCACCACCTCGCGCGGGCACTTCACGATGAAGGCGTGAAGGACATTCTCGTGACCGTTATCGCTGATCTGAGGATGGTCGATCGCGATGCGTTCTGGGGTGTGCTCGACAATCGCCGATGGGTCTATCCCTACAACGCCAAGGGAGAGCGCTGTCACTTCCGCGACATTCCGAAATCAATCGCCGATCTGAAAGATGATCCGTTCCGCAGCCTCGCAGGCGAGCTACGCCGTGCTGGCGGCTACGCCAAGGATACGACCCCGTTCAGCGAATTTCTCTGGGCCGACTATTTACGAAGAAGAATATCGCGCAAGGCTGTCGAAAGCGACTTCGCGAAGGCGATCGAGAAGGCGCTGGCACTGTCGAAGAGTGCGGAAGCGGTCTATTTGCCGGGCTGGTGCGGGCCGGCGCCGGATGATTGACGTCTATTTCGGCAGTCGTCCCATCAGGTAGAACTCGTCGTTGGGCCGCATGTTGGTGACGTTGGCGATCCGGTTTGACAGTCCGAAAAACGCCGAGATCGCGGCGATGTCCCATATGTCATCGTCTGTGAAGCCATGACCGGCGAGATCCGAAAAATCCGCATCCGTGACCTTGTGAGCCTCGGCACTGATCTTCAAGGCGAAATCGAGCATCGCTTTCTGGCGCGGCGTGATGTCGGCCTTGCGATAGTTCGCCGTGATCTGATCGGCGATCAGCGGATTCTTGGCACGAATCCGGAGAATTGCGCCATGGGCGACGACGCAATACTGACACTGGTTGGCGATGCTGGTCGCGACCACGATCATCTCGCGCTCGGCCTTCGTCAGCCCGCCGTCTTTTTCCATCAGCGCGTCGTGATAGGCGAAAAATGCGCGGAACTCGTCGGGACGATAGGCAAGCGTCAGAAAGACATTCGGAATGAATCCGGATTTTTCCTGCACCGCTAGGATGCGCGTGCGAATGTCGTCGGGCAGTTTGGCGAGGTCGGGAAACGGGAAACGTTCGGTCCTGGGCGAAGTCATGAGAGGCATCCTGCTTGATCCATATATGGATCATAAGGGATGACTTCATCGTCTGAAAGCAGGCTCTGCCGGATTGCCGGGGCCGTGATTGCGAAGATCAGCGCAGCGGCTTCTTCAGCAGCGAGAAACGGTCGGGATCGAGGCCGAGCGGCGGCTGAAGCATCGGTGCGTCCAGCGTGCGTGCCGCAGGCCGTTCCATGATGGCGGGGTCGTTAGGGACGTCGCGATGCGAGGTTGCCCCACGCCAGCGCTCGAGAACAGCGCCGACGAAGTGCATGTCGTGACCGCTATTGGCTGATGGCACGGTGGAAATCGCGGCTTCGCTGCGTGGCAACTGGTGCGCCGGGACCTCCTTGAAGCGCAATCGCGTCGGGAGCGCGACGCCTTCGCCAAAGGCGAGAACCTCGCGGGTTCCGAGCGACGGCACGAACGACAGCAGGTTTGCAGCCGCGTCGGAGACTGCCGAGCGCAACAGCGCCTGGTCGCGGTCGTTGGCAAGGCGCATCGTGAACAGCGTGTTGCACTGGGAAATGATGGTGGCGTCGAGTTCGGCCGGGCGCTGGGTCACAAGACCAAGATAGACACCGTACTTGCGGCCTTCCTTCGCGATGCGGGAGATCGCCTTGCGTGTCGGGCCGAAGCCGATGTTGCGGTCGGCCGACGCATAACGATGGGCTTCCTCGCAGACGAACAGCAACGGCGAGACGCCGTCGCTCCACAAGCCGAAATCGAACGCCATGCGGCAGAGCACCGACACCACGGAGTCGACGACTTCAGCCGGAAAGCCGGCCAGTTGCATGATAGTCATCGGGCGGCCGTTGGCTGGCAGCCGGAACAGCAGGCTGATGACTTCGGCCATGGTGTCGCCGCCGACGTTCGCATTATCGAACATGAAGGCGTAGCGCGGATCGTTGCGCACGGTTTCGATGCGCGAGAGCAGCTTGTGGTAGACGATGCGCGACGAGCGGTTTTCCAGCTTGCCCATGCGCTCGTCGATCAGCGAGATCATATCGACAAGGCGATAGGGCACCGGCGTATCGGCGGTGTAGCCGATGCTCTTGGGGTCGATGCGCTTGAGGCCGACGCGTTCGGCATTCTGGTACTGCGTATAGATTCCCTTCGCCATCGGAATGACTTCGGCGAGAATATCGAGTTCTTCCGGGACACCGGGGCGGCCGGCGAACAGAACGTCGACGATCTCTTCGAAGTTGAACAGCCAGAACGGCAGTTTCAGGTTGCGCGGATTGAGCACCAGGGCGCGCTCGCCGAAGCATCGGCCGTATTCGTTATGCACATCGAGCAGGAAGATGCGCAGGTTAGGACGCGATTTCAGGATCTCGTTGATCAGCAGGGAAACGCCGGTCGATTTGCCGACGCCGGTGCTGCCGAGCACCGCGAAGTGCTTGCTGAGCATCTCCTCGATATCGACGTACGCGGTGACGGACGGATCCTGTTGCAGGGTGCCGACATTGATCTGGTCCGAGCCGCTTGGCGCATAGACGGTGCGAAGTTCTTGATTGCTGATCAGTTCGGCCGCGTCGTCGATCGCCGGATAGTGCGTCACCCCGCGCTGGAAGCGGGGGCGGGGGCCCGAACTGTCGAGGATCTCGCCAAGCAGATCGACCGAGGCGCTTGCGATATATTCGTCCGAAGAGGGCAGGTGCTCGCGGGACACATCGGTGATCATCGCCACGATGGTGGAGGTGCCGCTGCGCAGGCTGACGAACCGGCCGACGGTGGCCCGCGCCGCCGCGGGCGACATGCGACCTGCCTGTAGAATGCCGACGCGCGCCTGCGACCCGCGCACGGAAATCACGCGTCCGAAGGAGGGGGCGGAGGTCGAATGGAGCATTTGCGGGTCGCGTTTTCTTCTGCGGCTGTTCGATCAGACTATTGCAGGCGGTTACTGCAAAAACTGTTAAGCCAGCCGGTATCGGGATGGTGGCGGGAGTGCGTAGCAACTCGCGGTATGGTTGCACCGCGACGTCGTCTTGTATTTCGTGTTGTTTCCATTGAATAATTCCGGCGGGTGACGGGCTCCTTGAGAGCCGGCATGGCCGCGGTTAAGCAGTCGTTTACCAACGCAGGAAGAGATGGAACCCGTCCGCCCGACGCGTTTATCGGCGGGGACTGGTTCCGGTCGTTTCAAAGCGGTAAATCTGGCGCAACAAGAAACTGATCGGGGATGGAACGCGATGAGCCGCGCTACGAGACTTTGAGCGTGTCCGCGCGGCCATCCGCGCTGGCGCCATTTCGCGTCCGCAACTACCGCTTCCAGTGGCCGGCCGACCTGTTCACGTCCTGGGCGTTCGAGATGGAGACGCTCATCCTCGGCTGGTACGTCCTGGTCACCACGGGATCGGTTCTGCTGCTGACGGTCGTCGCCTCGCTGACCTACGTCGGAACGCTGATCGCCCCGCTGCTCGGCGTCATCGGTGATCGCATCGGCCATCGTAATCTGCTCGCGTCCATGCGCGCGGCCTATATGTTGTTCTCGGCGACGCTGATGACGCTCGCGCTCACCGGTACGTTGCGGCCTGCTTATGTCTTCGTCATTGCCACGCTGGCGGGCCTGGTACGTCCATCGGACATCGGCGTGCGCGGCGCGCTCGTCGCCACCATCGTGCCGCATGAACTCCTGCTCGGCGCGATGAGCGTGTCACGAACCACCATGGACACTGCGCGGATCGCCGGTGCGCTGACCGGAGCCGGACTGTTCACAGTGCTCGGTATCGGACCGGCTTACGTCGCCATTGTCATTCTGTATGGCATGAGCACGCTGCTCACCCTCGGCGTCGTCACGCCATCCAGATCGCAACCCGTGGACCAGGCCAAAAGCGGCGCATTGCGCAAATCGCCGCTGCGCGATCTCAAGGAGGGTGTTTCCTACGTCTGGACCAGCCCGCTGATGCGAGCCGCGATGTGGGTCGCTTTCCTCGCCAACCTGACCGCGTTTCCGCTGACGAACGGCTTGCTGCCTTACATCGCGCGCGACGTCTATCACACCGACCAGACCGTGCTCGGCTATCTGTCGGCGAGCTTCGCGGTCGGCTCTCTCGTTGCCTCCGTCCTTGTGAGTATGACGCGCGGTGTGCCGGTCGCGCGGCTGATGATCGTCGGGACGGTGACGTGGTATTGCATGCTGCTGGCGTTTGCGCAGGTGCGCTCGGTGCCATTCGCCATCGCAGTGCTGCTGCTCGCCGGATTTGCGCAAAGCCTCAGCATGATTTCCGTGCTCGTTGTTCTGCTGCGTACGGCGAGCGAGCATTTCCGTGGTCGCGTGATGGGCGTGCGCATGCTCGCGATCTACAGTTTGCCGCTCGGATTGCTGGCAGCGGGAAACCTGATCGACAAAATCGGGTTTGGAGCGACGGCAACGCTGTATGCCGTCACGGGCCTGCTTGCGATCGGCGCCATCGCGCTGCGCTGGCGGTCCGACCTCTGGCATCTCCGTGCGCCCGCGAACGCACGTTGAGGCGTTATCGGTGCTCTTTTCGATAAAGCGCTGATTTTGCTGGTGGAGGGTGGCTGGGGAACCTGGATTCGAACCAAGACAAACAGAGTCAGAGTCTGTTGTGCTACCGTTACACCATTCCCCAAAATTTGCGCAGGATTACAATGCCTTAGGGCATTTCCTCGGCCGCTTGGGCCGCGTAATCGGCAAACGTGGGCTCTTCTACCCGTTCAGTCCCTGTTTTGGCAAGCGCGGGGGTGAGGCGAGGGCCGAATTCGTTGCGGCAAACCCAAGGCAGCGCCACGGCAGCCAACAAGCGCGCACTCCCGTTGCCGGGCCGATGTGCCGGGCAAATTTCACCGGTTCGAATTGCTGCGGTCTGTGCGGCTGCCTGATCCATTCTGATCCGATCGATGGACGACGGCCGCGTGCGTGCGTCACTGCGCACAGCACAGGCTGGTCCGCGTAACTTGCCGCGACCGGACCGGCATGCGATGCTCGTATCCGACAACAAAGAATGACGAGCTGTTCTTGTGCTGCGCACAAGACAGACTTCGCATCTTGTCATGGGTGGGGAACGTTTTCGGAGATCATCAGCATGAATTTCAGTCGAGTCGCAGGCCTGCTGTGTGCGGCCTCTCTTGCCGCCGTTTTGGCCGGCCCAGTCTACGCGCAGAGCAAGGTCGTCAAGATCGGCGCCGTTTTCCCGTTGAGCGGCAACGCAGCCAGCGCCGGCATCCATGCCAAGGCGGCGATCGAAACCGCGATGGACATCATCAACAACGCCCATCCCGAACTCGGCAATTTCCCGCTCGCGAAGGACGCGGGCCTGTCGGGTCTCGGTGGCGCCAAGGTCGACGTGGTGTTCGCCGACAACCAGGGCAGCCCGGCCACCGGCCAGAACCAGGCGCTGCGGCTGATCACCGAGGAGAAGGTCGTCGCGCTGACCGGCGCCTATCAGTCCGGCATCACGCTGACGGCGAGCGCGATCGCGGAAAAATACGGCATCCCGTTTGTGAATGGCGAGTCCGTTGCAGCCAACCTGACCGAGCGCGGCTTCAAGTGGTTCTTCCGCACGACGCCGATCGCGTCCGACTTCGCAAAGCTCTATCACGATTTTCTCAAGGACATGAAGGCGGCCGGCGCCAAGACCGACAGCGTTGCCATCATCCATGAGAACACCGAATACGGCACCTCGGTCGCGAGCGTCATCGCCGCTGCGTTCAAGGAGCAGGGGCAGCCCATTGCGCTCGACATTGCCTATTCGGCAAACACCACCGACGTGCAGAGCCAGGTTCTCCAGCTCAAGGAGAAGAAGCCCGACGTGGTGATCATGGTCAGCTATGCCTCGGACGCGATCCTGTTCGCCAAGACCATGAAGGCGCTCGATTACAAGCCGCCGATGATCATCGCCGACGATTCCGGATTCTCCGACCCGTCCTTCATCAAGGCGGTCGGCAAGATCTCGCAGGGCGTCTTCAATCGCTCGTCCTGGAGCCTCGGCGCGCCGGGATCGGTGACCTACATCATCAACGAGCTCTACAAGAAGAAGAGCGGTGACGACATGGACGACACCGCCGCGCGCCAGATGCAGGCTTTCTTCGTGCTGGTCGATGCCATCAATCGTGCGGGATCGACCGAGCCGGCCAAGATCCAGGCGGCGCTCAAGGCCACCGATCTGAAGGCCGACCAGTTGATGATCGGCTACAAGGGCGTCAAGTTCGACGCCAAGGGCCAGAACACGCTGGCGTCGGGTGTGGTGATCCAGTTGCAGGACGGCGAGCATTACGTCGCGGTGTGGCCGAAGGCCAACGCGGCCGCGGCGCCGGTGATCCCGTATAAGGGCTGGTGACCCGGCCGGTGATACATGAGGGCGGGTTGAGAGCCCGCCCTCGCTTGGCTTAACCCACAGAACGTGCGGCTCGCATGTCCACTATTCTTGTCCAGGTGATCGTCGGCGGCCTGCTGCTCGGCGCGGTCTATGCCCTGTTCTCATCAGGCCTCACGCTGATCTGGGGCATGATGAACATCATCAACTTCGCCCACGGCGACTTCGTCATGCTCGGCATGTACGTTGCCTTCGTGGTGTACACGCTGCTCGGCGCCGGGCCGCTGGTCGGGGTGCCGCTCGCGGCGCTCGTGCTCGCGACACTCGGCGTCATCGTCTATTTCGGGCTGATCCGCAGTGTGATGAAGGGTCCGATGCTGGCGCAGATTCTCGGCACCTTCGGGCTCGCCTTGCTGCTGCGCTATGCGGTGTTCTGGGGGTTTGGCGCCAATTTCATGACGCTGCCGGAGAACATCGTCGGCGGCACCTTCGATGTTTTCGGCATTCGCATCCAGGCCTCCCGTCTGCTGGCCGGTGTGGTAGCATTGCTCGTCACATGGGGATTGCATCTGCTGCTGACGCGCACGTCGCTCGGTTCGAAAATGCTGGCGGTCTCCGAGGATTCCATGGCCGCGCAGCTCATGGGCATTCGTCCCGACACCATGCAGGCGATCGCCTGGGCGATCGCGGCCGCCGCCACCGGCATCGCGGGCGCCCTGATCGCGACCTTCTTCTATATCGCGCCGACGGTCGGCGAGACGCTGGCCATTGTGGCATTCGTTACGGTGTCGCTGGGCGGCTTCGGCAGCATTCCCGGCGCGCTCGTCGCGGGCCTGCTGATCGGTGTGATCGAGTCGCTATCGGCATACCTGATCGGCGCGGTCTACAAGGACATCGTGGTTTATTCGCTGTTCCTGCTCGTTCTCTGGTTCCGGCCGCAAGGCCTGATGGGCAAGATGTGATGCGGCGGTTTCTTTGGCCAACGATCGTGCTGGTGCTGGTGATCGCGTACCCGCTGCTGTTCACCACGCCATTCCAGCAGCGCCTCGGCGCGCTGATCCTGCTCTATGCCATCATCGCATCGGCCTGGAATATCGTCGGCGGCTATGCCGGCCAGGTCTCGGTGGGGCATGTCGTGTTCTTCGGCTGCGGCGCCTATGCCGCGATGGGGGCCTATGCGCATTTCGCGCTGTCGCCGCTGGTGGGCATTCCCGCCGGTATCGTCGTCAGCGTGCTGATCGCCGCGGTCGTCGGTGTGCCGACGCTGCGGCTGTCCGGCCACTACTTCAGCATGGCGACGATCGCCGTCTCCGAACTGGTTCGGCTGATCGTGACCAACGTCGATTATCTCGGCGCCGCCGTCGGCTTGAGCGGACCGACAGTGCCGCGAAATGTTTTCGACATGTCGTTCACCTCCGCGCTGCCGTATTATTACCTGTTCCTGGCTACGCTTCTCATCACGCTCGGCATCACCTGGTGGATGACCAGCAGCCGGATGGGCTTTTATCTGCGCGCCATCAGGGATTCGGAGCGGGCCGCGCGTTCGCTCGGCGCACCGGCCAGCCGCATCAAACTGTATGCCTTCATGCTGAGCGCCGGACTGACCAGCGTAGGCGGTTCGCTTTATGCGATGATGTTCGGCTTCATCGACCCTGAATCGGGGCTCGGCATCCTGATCTCGGTCAAGATGCTGATCATGGCGGCGCTGGGCGGCGCGGGCCTTCTGTTCGGACCGCTGATCGGCGCGGCGATCCTGGTGCCGCTGGAGGAAATCTCCAACAACCTGCTCGGCGGCAAGGGCGCAGGCCTCACCTTCGTGGTCTATGGCGCGATCATCGTGCTGCTTGCGCGCTTCCAGCCGGGCGGCATCCTGACCTTGCTGAACCGGCTGTGGGCGCGGCGAAGGACAAGCCGGTCGTCCGTGACCGCGGAAGGAGCGTCCCATGCTCCTTGAGGCGCGCAACATCACCAAGGCCTTCGGCAGTTTCAAGGCGGTCGATACCGCGTCAGTGACTCTGGGGCAGGGCGATATCCTCGGCCTGATCGGTCCCAACGGCGCCGGCAAGTCCACGTTCTTCAATTGCCTGACCGGCGATCTGGCTTCGACATCCGGTACGGTGCTGTTTGAAGGTCAGGACATCACCCGGATGTCGCCCGAGGAACGCGTGCAGCTCGGTTTGGCGCGAACCTTTCAGGTGCCGCTGACGTTCGAGGGCATGTCGGTGCTCGAGAACGTGATGATCGGCGCGTTTCTGCGAACGCCGCATCGTGCCGAAGCCGAAGTGAAGGCGCGAGCCGTTCTCGATCAGGTCGGCATGGCAGGACTTGCCAGTACGCCGGCGCGCTCGCTCGGCACACCCGGACGCAAGCGGCTGGAAATCGCCCGCGCGCTCGCCACTGCACCCAAGGTGCTGCTGCTCGACGAGGCGATGGCGGGCCTGACCCAGCGCGAGGTGCAACTGGCGATCGATCTCGTCCGCACCATCCACGCGTCGGGCATTACGCTCGTGATCGTCGAGCACATCATGGAAGTGATCATGTCGCTCACAACCCGCGTCATGGTGTTCCATCAGGGCAAGGAGATCGCGAGCGGCAGCCCGCGCGAGGTGACGCAGAATCCGGCCGTGATCGAGGCCTATCTCGGCAAGCGTGCGGCCAAGGCGGTGGCGGGCCACACGCCGGTCGAACTGATGGGCGGATCTGACAACGGGTCCGGCACATGACGGCGCCGTTGTTGAAGGTCGACCATCTCGAAGTCCGCTACGGCGATCTGATCGGCGTGTCCGATGTCTCGCTGGACGTGCCCGAGGGGAGCGTGGTCGCGTTGCTCGGCTCCAACGGCGGCGGCAAGACCACGACGCTGAATGCGATCGCGGGGCTCATTCCCGCCCATGGCGGCTCCATTACCTTCCGCGGGGAGCGCATCGACAGCCGGCCGGCATTTGCGATTGTCCGGAAGGGGCTTGCCCTGTCGCCGGAAGGCTGGCGGCTGTTCGTGCAGCAGAGCGTGGAGAACAATCTGCTGCTCGGTGCGACGCCGCTGTCCGACAAGAGCCGCATCAAGGCGCTGCTCGATCGCGTCTACGAGGTGTTTCCAAAACTTGCCGAGCGGCGCAACCAGCGCGCCGGAACGATGTCGGGCGGCGAACGGCAGATGCTGGCGGTCGGCCGGGCGCTGATGAGCGATCCGAAACTTCTGATGCTGGACGAGCCGTCGCTCGGCCTCGCGCCGGCGATCGTGGAATCCATGTATGACACCTTCGGCCTGCTGCACAAGGAAGGCCTGACCATCCTGCTCGCCGAGCAGTCGATCGAGCTGGCGCTCGAGGTTTCGGATTTCGCGACTGTGCTGCAGGTCGGCAAGAGCGTGCTGTCGGGCACGGCCGCTGATCTCGCCAATGATCCGCAGGTGCAGAAGGTCTATCTCGGCACCGGATAAAATTCGTCGCCGCGCTCGTGGGTGTGCGATAGGCTCGCAAGCGAAGCCAATCGATCGAGGGGGAACCATGTCCCAGCAACAGGACGCCGCGCCGACAGTCGCGGCCGCCAATGCCGCCGTGCTTGGCGAGCTTCCCTTTGCCAACCGTCAGGATTTCACCGACGCCGAGCGCGGCTTCCTCGGCACCGTGCCGGAGGCGGTGATCCAGAACGACGGCGGCCGCGTGGTCTGGACCATGGCGGCGTACGACTTTCTGAAAGCCGATACCGCGCCGCCGACGGTGAATCCCAGCCTGTGGCGGCAGTCGCAATTGAACTGCCGGCACGGCCTGTTCGAGGTCCTGCCCGGCATCTATCAGATCCGCGGCTTCGATATTTCCAACATGACCCTGATCGAGGGCAAGACCGGTGTCATCGTGATCGATCCGCTGGTCTCGGTGGAGCCCGCGCGGGCCGGACTCGAGCTCTATTTCAAGCATCGCGGCAGGAAACCGGTGGCGGCGGTGATCTACACGCACTCGCATACCGACCATTGGGGCGGCGTGAAGGGTGTCACGACCGTCGAGGACGTTGCGAGCGGCAAGGTGCCGGTGATCGCGCCGGAAGGGTTTGTCGAGGCAATCGCGCAAGAGAACGTGCTCGCGGGCGCCGCCATGGTGCGACGGGCGCAGTATCAGTTCGGCGTTTTACTGCCGAAGGGCGAGCGCGGGCAGGTCGATGCCGGTCTCGGCAAGACGCTGTCGGGCGGCAACGTCACGCTGATCGCGCCAACCGATCTCATCAGCCGCGATTTCGAAACCCGTACCATCGACGGTGTCGAGATCGTGTTCCTGATGGCGCCGGACAGCGAGGCGCCTGCGGAAATGCACATGTTCTATCCGGCGTTCAACTGCCTCAACATGGCGGAGAACTCGGTACATAATTTTCACAATCTGCTGCCGTTCCGCGGCGCCGAGGTTCGCGATTCCCGTGCGTGGTCGCGCTACATCGACGTGGCGCTCGCCAATTTCGGCGACAAGGCCGACGTGCTGATCGGCCAGCACCACTGGCCGGTGTGGGAGCGCGACAACATCAAGACCTATCTCGCCAAGCAGCGCGACCTCTACAAATACGTCCACGACCAGACGCTGCGGCTCGCCAACCTCGGTCATACGCCGAACGAAATCGCCGAGCTGATCGAATTGCCGGAAAGCCTGGCGCAGGAATGGGCGTTGCGCGGCTACTACGGCACGGTGCGTCACAATGCCAAGGCGATCTATCAAAAATATCTCGGCTGGTATGACGGCAATCCCGTGCATCTCGATCCGCTGCCGCCGTCCGCTGCCGCGAAGAAATACGTCGACTACATGGGCGGGTTCGACGCGGCGCTTGCGAAGGCGAAGGCCGACTACGCGAAAGGTGAGTTTCGCTGGGTGGCGGAGGTGGCCAACCATCTGGTGTTCGCCGACCCGAAGAACGAGGAAGCACGAAAGCTCCTGGCCGACACCTACGAGCAGCTCGGCTATCTCGCGGAGGCCGCGACCTGGCGCAACTCGTATCTGTTTGCGACGCACGAGTTGCGTCACGGCCTGCCAAAGCTCGGCGGACGCAGCGGCGTCGCGCCCGATGCGCTCGCGGCGCTGCCGCTCGAGACGTTCTTCGACCTGCTGGCCGTTCGTCTCAACGGGCCCAAGGCCAACGGCAAGCGGGCGGTCCTGAACTGGGTGTTCACCGACATCGAGCGGACGGTCGTACTCAATCTGGAGAACTCGGCGCTGACCCAGCGCTCCGGCGCGCCCGCCGAGCATGCCGATGCGACGCTGACGCTGACCCGCAAGACGCTGAACGAGATCATGATGCAGCAGACGACATTCCCGGAAGCGGTCGGCGCCGGCAAGATCAGGATCGAGGGCAACGGCGCAAAACTGCTCGAACTGCTGACGCTGTTCGATACGTTCGTGCCGTCGTTTGCGATCGTGGAGCCGTAGACGCTCGCAGGAGTGTCGAACGATCGGCCCGGTTATTCGGCCGCTTCCTGCACCGCCGTATCGCCGGGCAGGTCGTGATCGCCGCCACCCTTCGAGCGGCCCCAGCCCGACAGCCAGTTCGAGAACTGGTCGAGGTAGAGGTAGACGACCGGGGTCGTGAACAGCGTCAGCGCCTGGCTGACCAGCAAGCCGCCGACCATGGCATAGCCGAGCGGCTGACGGATCTCCGATCCGGTGCCGGTGCCGAGCATCAGCGGCACGCCGCCGAGCATCGCGGCCATGGTCGTCATCATGATCGGCCGGAAGCGGAGCAGGGCGGCCTTGCGGATGGATTCCTCCGGCGACAGATGCTCTTCGCGTTCGGCCGCGATCGCGAAGTCGACCATCATGATGCCGTTCTTCTTGACGATGCCGATCAGGAGGATGATGCCGATCAGCGCGATCAGGCTGAAGTCGTAGCCGAACAGCATCAGCGTCGCCAATGCGCCGACGCCCGCCGAGGGCAACGTCGACAGAATGGTGATCGGGTGGATGTAGCTTTCGTAGAGAATGCCGAGGATCAGATACACCACGACCAGCGCGGCGAGGATGAGCAGCGGCACCGTGCCGAGCGATTGCTGGAACGCCTGCGCGGTGCCCTGGAAGCTGCCGTTGAGCGTGCCCGGCGTACCGATTTCGCGCATCGCGTTCTGCACGGCGGCGGTTGCCTGGCCGAGCGCCGCACCCTGCGCCAGGTTGAAGCTGATGGTGATGGCCGGGAACTGGCCCTGGTGGCTGATCGACAGCGGCCGCACGGGCACCGTGGTCCACTTGGCGAACACCGAGAGTGGGACCTGTTCGCCGGTGAGCGGTGATTTCACATAGATCTTGTTCAGCGTGTCGACCTTGCCCTGCAGTTCGGGCAGGATTTCAAGGATCACGTGGTAGCTGTTGAGCTGCGTGAAATACTGCGCGACCTGGCGCTGGCCGAAGGCGTCGTACAGCGTGTCGTCGATGAGCTGCGGCGCGATGCCGTAACGGGACGCTGCGTCGCGGTCGATCGTCAGCGTCAGCGTGGTGCCGCTGGTCTGCTGGTCCGTGGCGACGTCGCGCAATTCGGGCAGCGTCTTGAGCTTTTCCAGGACTTTCGGCGCCCAGGTGTTCAACTCGTCGAGGTTGGCGTCCTGCAGCGTGTATTCGAACTGGGTGCGGGTGGCGCGGCCGCCAAGCCGGACGTCCTGCGCCGCCTGCAGGTACTGCCGTGCGCCCTCCACCTTGTCGAGTTTGGGACGTAGCCGCGCGATGATCTCCTGTGCCGAGGCGTCGCGTTCCTCGCGCGGCTTCAGCGTGACATACATGCGTCCGTTATTGAGCGCGCTGCCGCCGCCGCCGACGAACATGGCGATGCTGTGCACCCCCGGGTCGGCCATCACGATCGCCGCCAGCTCTTCCTGCTTCTTCTTCATCTCGTCGAACGAGATGTCCTGGGCAGCCTCGGAGGTGCCGAGGATCATGCCGTTGTCCTGTTGCGGGAAGAATCCCTTCGGGATGATGATGAACAGGTAGACCGACAGGCCGAGCGTCACGAAGAACACGAGCAGCGTGGTCCGCCGCCAGCGCAGCACCAGATCGAGGCCGCGATGGTAGGCATTGAGCATGGCGTCGAAACCGCGCTCGCTGAGCTGGTATAGCCGGCCGTGACGGACGTTGTGCTGGTTACGCAGGAAACGCGACGCCATCATCGGGGTCAGCGTCAGCGATACGATCAGCGACACGAAAATCGCCATCGCCAGCGTCACCGCGAATTCGCGGAACAGGCGTCCGATGATGCCGCCCATCAGCAACAGCGGAATCAGCACCGCGACCAGCGAAATGCTGATCGACATGATGGTGAAGCCGATTTCGCCGGCGCCTTTCAGCGCCGCCGCCATCGGCTTTTCGCCCTGTTCGATGTAGCGGCTTATGTTTTCAAGCATGACGATGGCGTCGTCGACCACGAAGCCGACCGAGATCGTCAGCGCCATCAGCGAGAGGTTGTCGAGCGAATAGCCGAACGGCCACATCAGCGCACAGGCGCCGAGCAGCGCCAGCGGAACGGTGATGCTCGGGATGATGGTCGCCCAGAAACTCCTTAAGAATATGAAGATCACCATGATGACGAGCGCGATGGTGATGAGCAGGGTGAACTGCACGTCCTCCACGGCCGCGCGAATGGTGGTCGTGCGGTCGCTGATGATCTTGATCTTGATCGCAGGAGGGATCGCCGCGATCAGCTTCGGCAGTTCCGCCTTGATCCGGTCGACGGTGTCGATGACGTTGGCGCCGGGCTGTTTGAAGATGACGAGGAACACGCCACGCTTGCCGTCCGCCCATGCCGCGCGCTTGCTGTCCTCGGGGCCGGATATGGCCTTGCCGATGTCGCGGATGCGCAACGGGCCGCCGTTGCGATAGGCGATGATGACGTTGTTCCAGTCTTTCGCCGCGGTCAACTGGTCGTTGGCATAGATGGTATAGCTGCGCGTGCCGCCGTCGATGCTGCCTTTCGGGCTATCGACCGTCGTCATGGTGAGCTGGGTACGGATGTCCTCGAGCGAGAGGCCCTTGGCGACGAGTTTCGCGGGGTCGATCTGGATACGGATCGACGGCTTCTGCTGGCCGCCGACGAACACCTGCGCGACGCCTGCGATCTGGCTGATCTGCTGCGCCATCTGGGCGTCGGTGTCGTCGCTGACCGTCGTCAGGGGCAGGGTGTCGGAGGTCGCCGACAGCAGCATGATGGGCGAGTCGGCCGGGTTGACCTTGCGGTAGGTCGGTGGACTCGGGAGATTTTTCGGCAACTGGCCGCCGGCGGCGTTGATTGCGCCCTGAACGTCGTTGGCCGCGCCGTCGATATTGCGGTTGAGGTCGAACTGGATCGTGATCGACGTCGATCCGATCGAACTGGTCGACGTCATTTGGGCGATGCCGGGAATTTGCGCCATTTGCCGCTCGAGCGGCTGCGCCACCGACGACGCCATGGTTTCGGGGCTCGCGCCCGGCAAGCTGGCCTGAACCTGGATGGTCGGGAAGTCGACCTGCGGCAGCGGCGCGACCGGGAGCAGGGGGAACGCGACGAGACCGACAAACAAAATGCCCGCCATCAGCAACGAGGTTGCGATGGGATAGCGAATAAACGGCGCAGAAATGCTGTCGTTCATCACACTAGCGAGCCTTGCCGTCGCTGGTCTTGCCGTCGGATGGCTCGGAGTCCGCGACCTTCGTGGCCACGACCGACCCCGGCTGAACCCGGTATTGTCCTGCGACTATAACACGTTCTCCGGGGGTCAGCCCGTCCTCGATGACGGTTTTGCCGTCGATCGACTGGCCGATTTTGATCTTGCGAAGCTCGGCTTTGCTGTCCTGATTGACGATGTAGGCATAGAGTCCGCTGGTCCCGTGCTTGACTGCGTCGTCGGGAACCACGACGGCATTCTCCAGGGTGGAAATGAGCAGCCGGGTCGCGACTGATTGCCCCGGCCACAGCACGTGATCCTTGTTCTCGAACACCGCCTTGAGGCGGATGGTGCCGCTCGTGGTGTCGACCTGATTGTTGATCAACGCCAGCACTCCCTCGGACAGGACCCTCTTGCCATCGGTGGAGTAGGCGATCGTTTTCGGCGATCCGGCGGCGAGGGCGTCCTTGATCTGCGGCAGTTGCTCTTCGGGCGCTGTGAAAATCACTGCGATCGGTTCGATCTGCGCGATGGTGACGATGCCGGTTTGTGTCGATGCGTTGACGATGTTGCCCTGATCGACCTGACGGAACCCGGTGACGCCTGCGATCGGCGCGCGGATGCTGGTGTAGTCGAGCTGGGTTTGCGCGTTGGAAATCGCGGCATCGTCGGCCGCGATCTGCGCGGTGAGTTGCTGCACCGTGGACCGCTGCGTGTCGGTCTGCTGCCGCGTCGCGAATTCGCCGAGCTTGGTGTAGCGCTGCAAATCGAGATTGGCGTTGGCGAGGCTCGCCTGATCCTGTGCCTTCTTGGCCTTGGCCTGATCGAGCGCGGCCTGGAACGGCCGCGGATCGATGTGGGCCAGCAGGTCGCCCTTCTTGACCAGTTGCCCTTCCTTGAAGGCGATCTGGTCGATCTGGCCATCGACGCGGGTACGGACCACGACGGTGTTAAATCCCTGAACCGTGCCGAGCCCCGTCAGATAGATTGGAAAATTGCTCTTCTCGACCGTCGCGATGCTGACTGGAACCGGCTGTCCCTTGGCCGCCGTGTGCCCGCGTGAATTGTCCGCACTTTTGTGTTCCGCCGCCTTGTGATGCCAAAGGGCATAACCGCCCGCTAGGGCGATCACCACGACGAGTGAGGTCCAACCGAAAGTTCGCGACCGGGACATTGTTGCTCGAGCTTCTAAAAACTGAAAATCGGGACTTCAAATATAATCCCGGCGGCCGTAGATATAATATGCGTGCACTTTATGTGTAAACACACTATCCATTGAGAATTCTAAACAATCGGAAAGCTTTGGGACCGCCGCCGTCGATGTCTCTCGATCTCAAACGCCAGTTCATTGCGCAGTTGGTCGAAAGCTCGCGCCTGCTGCGCAACTATATAGATCACCGCGCCAAGGGGCGCGGGACCACCCGCGCCCAGTGGATTGTACTCTTCCGGCTACGTCAACAGGAAGGCCTATCGCAGGTCGATCTGGCCGAAGTCCTTGAATTGCAGCCGATTTCCCTGGTCCGTCTGCTCGATAGGCTGGTCGATCACGGACTTTTGGAGCGCCGTCAGGATCCCCGCGACCGCCGGGCCAACCGCCTGTTTCTGACGGAGGCGGGCCGTCAGCTCGTCGACGATCTGGACAGCCTCCGAGATTCCATCGCCACTGATGTCCTGCAGGGGATTCCGGCGAGCAGGATCGAAACCGGCCTTGAATCCCTTCGGGACATCAAGGACCGCATCAAAGGCTTCTCCGAAAATCCGAGTGACGTCGCCGCCAAGTGACGGTTTCGACGATCTCGTCCAGCCTCGTCCGACAACAAGCCGTTCGGCGGTGATGTTGTCAGCGGTGACCGGTTCGGCCATATCAGCCCACCGCGAAACGTCGCGTCACGATACAAGCGCGTAGCAGGGAGCCTGACATGGACGAGTTGAATGGCCGCATGATCGCCTGCCAGATCATGATCACGGGTTTGATTGCGCGCGTCGCCAACGCCTCGCCGGATCCGCTCGCCTTTCTCAGCGACTTTCGCGACGAAATCAAAGCCGTTGTGCGGCAGGTCAACATTGCCGGAACGGACGACACCGATCGCATCCGCAGCGTTGCTCAGAAGACAGTTGATGAGTTGCTGTCGCTGATGAAGCCGCCGAGCACGGACTGACATGCACGACATGGCGTCAGTTTAGAATCGTTTCAAAACAGGCGCTGCGCGCGACAGGAAGCTGTCAGCTCATCGCTCGAATTTAGAACCGTTATGATCTGGACAGATTCAAACGTTTCGACGCCGTAATTTCGCCAAATCGCATTGACCCTCAAAACCTTGCTCGTTACTCCGCCTTCAGAACACTTCAGCGCAGGCTTCACTGCGCGAATTCAAGTTCTGTCGACAGGGGCGCGTCATGAGCAATGCAAAAATGCCGAGGTCGTTGCGGACAATCGCAACGGCTAATCCGACCAATCAATCGTTGGACGGCGGTTCGGCGGGCAAAGTCTCCGCCGTCGCAGGGCTCATCGCAGTCGCCTCTTTTTCCTCCGCCGAAGCGCAGCAAGCCAACCTCCCGCCGGTGACGATCGATGCCCCGGTCGCGCGCCCGCGTCCTGCGTCAAGACCCACAGCCGATCAGGTCAGGGCTCGCACGGCATTGCGCCGTGCGGCACGGCGGCGGTCCCAGCCGGCGCAGGTTGCGCCGGTGCCGTTTCCCAATGCCGGCAATCTCGCGGCGGATCGTAATCCGTACGCGGACGCGGCGGCGCCCTACAAGGTCGATCACCTGCAGGCGTCCGGCAAGTTTCCGGAGCCGCTGCTCGATACGCCGAAGACGGTGACGGTCCTCAGCAAGGAAGTACTCGCGGACAAGGGTGCCACCTTGCTCAAGGACGTCGCGCGCACCACGGCCGGCGTCACGCTCGGCACGGGCGAGGGCGGTAACGCCTTCGGCGACCGCTTCTTCATCCGCGGTTTCGACGCGCGCAACGACGTGTTCATCGACGGCGTCCGCGATTCCGGCGTCAGCCTTCGCGAAAACTTCTTCACCGAGCAGGTGGAGATTCTGCGTGGACCGGGTTCGTCGTTCGCGGGCCGCGGCACGACCGGCGGTGCGATCAACATCGTCACCAAGCAGGCCAACACCGAACGCAGCTTCTACAACATGGACACAACGTTCGGCACCGACCAGACCAAGCGGGTGGTGCTCGACGTCAATCAGGTCATTAGCCCGACGCTTGCCATTCGCGCCGGCGGCCTGTTCCAGGACGCCAACGTCGCAGGCCGAAACTACGTCACCGACGATCGCGGCGGCGGCTTCGCCGCGCTGACCTGGAGTCCGATCGATGCCATCAAGGTGCAGGCCAACTACATTCACACCGACCTGCACGGCATTCCCGATCTCGGCGTACCCTACTATCGACCGGCCAGCGGGTTTTTGCCGGGCCCCAAGCTTTATACCTCGACCGCAGGCGGACCGTTCCCGGAATTCGGCGCCAACCGCAACAATTTCTACGGCTTCGTCAATCGTGACTTCCAGTCCTACAGGCAGGACATCGGCACGCTGAATCTGGAAGCGCACGTCACGCCCGACCTCGTCGTCACCAACAAGACGCGTGTGCAGCGTTCGATTTCGGACTTCCTTGGCTCGGCGCCAGAAGGCCCGGTAGTGACCAATGCGAACCCTGCGCTTTGGACGCTGAGCGCCAATCCGCAGAGCCGCTATCAGCCGACCGACGTCTTCGCCAACCAGACCGAGGCGACCTACAAGTTCGGCACCGGAGCGTGGCGCCATACAGCGCTTGCGGGTGTGGAAGTCTCGGCCGAGAGATCCAGCATCGACAAGTATGCGGGGCTGAGCTCGGAAGCGTTGCCGGGCGGCTTCAGCGGTAGCGGCTCGATATCGGGCGTCAATATTTTCAACCCGCAATACACCGATCTGCCGTTCGGCGCGGAGCCGTCGCTCACGGGATTCCCGACCAAGATCAATATCGACACCAAGAGCGTCTATTTGCTCGACAGCGCCAACTACAATGACTTCATCATTCTGAATGGCGGCATCCGTTACGACGACTACAGCATCAGTACCAGTGGCTACGGCACAGTGAACGGCGTTTCAAACGTGTTCGGCACGCAGTCGCTGGATTCCGGACTGACCAACTACAATCTTGGCATCGTCGTGAAGCCGCTGCCTTACGCCAGCATCTACGCGGCTTACGCGACATCGTCCAATCCGGTCGGCGCCGAGTTCGATGGTTCGTCATCCCAGTACGGCGGCCTTGCGCCGATCCTCAACGGCAACTCCAACCAGATCTTCGGGCCGGAAAAGAACCGCGCCGCCGAAATCGGCACCAAATGGGAGCTGTTCGATCGCCATCTGCTGGTCTCGGCCGCGTTGTTCGAAACCTGGAAGGACAACGCGCGCGAGTCGCAGAACATCGCGAACGCCGGCGCGGCGACGCCGACCTGTCCGTATCCCGCAGGCACGACCGGTACGGTGTCCTGCATCAGCGCGGGCGCGGCCTATCGCATCCGCGGCATCGATCTCGAGGCGGCCGGCAAGATCACCGATAAATGGAGCGTGTTCGCCGGTCTCGTCCTGATGCAGTCGGAGGTGACGAAGTCGCAGATCCCGTCGGCGCAACCTCTGCTCTACGCGACGAATGTCGGATTGCCGCTCGCCAACATCGCGCATCAATCCTTCAACGTCCTCACCAAGTATCAGTTGACCGATACCTGGGAAATTGGCGGGCAGGCGACCTATCGCTCGAAGATCTACGGCGGCACCTATCTCGCCGCGAACCAGGGCACCTCGCTGCCGAGCTACTGGCGCTTCGATGCCTTCGCGGAAGCCAAGATCAACAAGAACTGGAAGGTGAAGGTTGCCGTCAACAACATCACCAACCAGCTCTACTACGATGCGCTGTACCAGAGCGCGACGCCGTTCGTGTTCGTTGGCCCGGGCCGCGCCGCCTACCTGACGCTGTCCGCACGCTATTGATCGATCCACCCTCCGGGAATGACCAGACATGCTGATTTGTGTCCCCGGCGTATTGAGCAAGGATGATGTGGCGGACTTCCGCCGCATCATGGATGCTGCCGACTGGGAAGACGGCCGCTCCACCGCCGGCGCGCAGTCGGCGCTGGTGAAGCGGAATGAGCAGTTGCCGCCGGACAGCGAGGTCGCGCGAGCGCTCGGCAACCGTGTCATCTCGGCGCTGACGGCGAACCCGCGCTTTATCTCGGCGGCGATCCCGCTGCAGATTTTCCCGCCGCTGTTCAACCGCTACGTCGCGTCCGACGGGCATCGTTTCGGCGTTCATGTCGATAATGCCGTGCGTGGCGACCGTCTCACGGGCATGCGGATCCGGACCGACCTGTCGGTGACGCTGTTTCTGTCCGAACCGGAGGAGTATGATGGCGGCGAACTGGTGGTCGAGGACAATTACGGCTCGCACGAGGTGAAGCTGCCGGCCGGCGATCTGGTACTTTATCCTGCGTCCAGTTTGCATCTGGTGACGCCGGTGACGCGCGGCCGACGCGTCGCATCTTTTTTCTGGCTGCAGAGCATGATACGAGATGCACACGCGCGAAGCATGATTTTCGACCTCGATACGGCGATTCAAAGCCTTGTCGAGCGTCTTGGGCGAGATGACCCCGAAACGGTCAAATTGACCGGCGTCTATCACAATCTCATTCGCTACTGGGCCGAGGTATGAACGCGGCAATGTTTAGAACATCTCTAATGAAGCCTTCGCTGACGGCGGCCCTGATCTTGGTGTCGCTGACGTCATTCGCCTCCGCACAGCAGAATGCCGTGACGCCACAGCCCGCCAGGCCCGCGGCGCAGACATCGGTGCCGCCGGCGCCGGTTGCCTCGCCGGTCCAGACCCCGGCGGCATTGCCGTCGACTGCATCGCCGTCTGCTGTCGCTCCGTCCACAACGGCTCCCGCATCGCCGCCGCCCTCGGCGACATCACAGCCGTCCGTCGATGCATCAGCCGCATCGAGTGCGCCGGTCAATTCGCTGAAGGTGCCGCCCGCGCTTCATGAATTGTCGCCGTGGTCGATGTTCCTGTCGGCCGACATCCTGGTCAAGTTCGTGATGATCGGTCTGGCGTTCGCGTCGCTGGTGACCTGGACCATCTTCATTGCGAAGATGTTCGAGGTGTCGCTGGCGCAGGCCAAGCTGAAGCGCGCCCTGAACAAGATCGGCGAAGCACGCTCGCTCGCCGAAGCCCGGATGGCGCTCGGCGAGAAGAGGGGAGTCCTGAACTCGTTCCTGTCGGCCGCGATGCGCGAAGCGCGCCTGTCCGCCGGCATCTCCAGCGACGCCGGCATCAAGGAGCGCGCGGCATCGAGCTTCGCGGAAATCGTGCGCGCGGAGGGCCGCCGTATCCGTTTCGGCATGGGCCTGCTTGCGACCATCGGCGCCACGTCGCCGTTCGTCGGCCTGTTCGGCACCGTCTGGGGCATCATGAACAGCTTCATTGGCATCTCGAAAGCGCAGACCACCAACCTCGCGGTGGTGGCGCCTGGTATCGCCGAAGCACTGCTCGCGACCGCGATCGGTCTGGTCGCTGCGATCCCGGCGGTCATCATCTACAATCATTTCGCACGCGTCACGCGGGTCTATCTGGAGTTCGTCGGCCGGGCGTCGGGCGCAGCTGCGCGTCTGTTGTCGCGCGATCTCGATCGTACCCACGGCGGTCACCATCTGTCGCGTGCGGCGGAGTAGGCGATGGGCGCATCGATTGCCGAAGGCGGGTTTGACGACGACGAGGAATTCGCCGAAGCCCATGACATCAACGTCACGCCGTTCATCGACGTCATTCTGGTCCTGCTGATCATCTTCATGGTGGCGGCGCCGCTGTCCACCGTGGACCTGCCGGTCAACCTGCCGTCGTCGACCGCGACCCCGCAGAAGAAGCCGGACAAGCCGACCTATGTCAGCCTCAAGTCCGATCTCAGCGTTGCCATCGGCGAAAATTTCGTCAAACGCGTTGATCTGGTCAAGACACTCGACACCACGCCGAACATGACCAAGGACAGCTTCATCTTCCTGCGCGCCGATCGCGCGGTGCCCTATGGCGACCTGATGGACGTGCTCGAGATCCTGCGCGCCGGCGGCTACACGAAGATCAAGCTGGTGGCGCTCGAGGGGGTTCCGGACGCCCAGTCCGTTCCGGCAGCGGGTAACGCGAAGCCTTGAACCATGCCTGAGACCATCGTCGAGCAACCGCCGTCCCGGCGGCTTTGGATTTTCGCAGCAGTCGCTGCGATCGCAATCCATCTCGGCTGCATTGCGCTTGCGATGGCCCACATGCGGAGCGATGACGCTGACGAGGATCTCGGCGCGCCGGCGATCGAGATCGGACTCGAGATGGCCTCACCGCATCGCGAGGCGACCGATCTTCCGCCCGGACCGGATACCGATGCCTCCATGGCCTCGCCCGCACTTGCCGAGCAGAAGGCGGAAGTCAAGGAAACCGATCTTCCGAAGGACACGCCGACCGAGACCGAGGAGCCGGATCGGGTGGTGACCGAGAACGACTCGAAGAAGCCGGTCGAGGACAATCCCGAGAAGGAAGCGGTGCAGACCGCGGCATCGCAGGAGTCGGTCGCCGCCGAAGCGACGGCAATGCCGAGCGTGGAGCACGCGAAGGAATCCGAACATTCGGTCGCGCCGCAGCAGGGGACCGGCGAAAGCGCGCGCCGTATCCGCGCGACCTGGCAGAAGGAGCTGGTCGCGCATCTCGACAAGCACAAGCGCTATCCGGCCGGACATGGGCGCAAGAATGCCGAGATCGTCGTCAACTTCACCCTCGATCGTCTCGGGCATGTTATGTCGGCCACCGTTGTCAAAGGCTCCGGCGATCCGGAGTTCGACGAAGCCGCGCTCGCCATGATCCACCGCTCCGACCCGGTGCCGCCGCCTCCGCCGCTGGTGGCGGACGAGGGCTTGAGCTTCACGCTGCCGGTGATCTTCCGGGTGAAGGGGCACTAGAGCGTTTTCAAGCGAAGTGGGTACCGGTTCGCGTAAAGAAAACGCGTCAAAACAAAAAGCTAGAGCCCGGCTTTGATTCCATCAAAGCCGGAATAGCACTAGCAATCGCTAGTCAGAGTCCGATGGTGGCTTCGCTTCGATCGCGTGGCCGCATCCGCGCCAATCGTCAGCCGAGAATAAAGTACCGGATACCGACATAGACTACGGTGAGGCAGATGAAGATCAGCGCGACCGGAAGGCGCGGCTTGGTACCTGTTCCGGAATTCGTCGGCCGCGGTCGTTTCGGAGCGGGGCGCTTGAACGCGGTGACGTTGTCGGTCTCGATGATCCGGTCCGTCGGCACCGACTTGATATCCGGCGGTGTTCCGGCGCCGCCCATGCCCGCATAATAGTTCTGGTACATGAGAGCGATGGTGGCCTCGTCGGCCTCGCGCTCCGCCATCGTCTCGCGAAACGCCTTGTAGCTCGCAAGAAACGTCAGCGCCTCTTCGGGCAGCGACGATGCGCCGTTCAGCTTGGCCATCATCTTCCAGGTTGCGAAGTCGGCGCGCGCCTTGATGTCGGCGCGCCTTGCAATCATCTTGTCGGGAGCCCTGATCAACTGCCTTACGTCTCCTCGTGACGCCGTTTCTTATATGTTGCCGGTAACCAGCAGCAGAAGCTGAATCATATAACCGGTGACGGTCCTGACGATGGCCGAGATAACGTCAAGATTGAGACCGAGCTGGCCGCGGAGCATCGGGAGCAGAAGAAGGACGCCGATCAGGATCAGCATCCCGTAGGGTTCCAGGCGGGACAGCGGAATTGCGAGCGCATTCGGCAGCAGGCCGACGGCAACACGCCCGCCGTCCAGCGGCGGGATCGGCAGCATGTTGAACACCGCGAGAACGACGTTGATGATCAGCGCGTTCTTCAGATTGTCGGCAACCCAGCGTGCGGCGTTGTCCGGAACCAGACCGAGCCCGTGAAACGCAAACGCCGCTACCAGCGCCAGCAGGATATTGGTGACCGGCCCCGCGATCGCCACCCAGACCATGTCGATCCGCGGATGGTTCAGGTTGCGGAAATTCACCGGTACCGGTTTGGCGTAACCGAACAGGAACGGCGCGTGCGACAGCAGGAGAACCGCCGGCAGGATCAGCGTGCCGAATGGGTCTATATGCCGCAGCGGATTGAAACTGACGCGGCCGAGCTGCCAGGCCGTGTTGTCGCCAAGCCGGTGCGCGATGAAGCCGTGAGCCGCCTCATGAAAGGTGATCGCAATGACGAGCGGCAGCACCCAGACGGACAGGGTGTAGAGTGAAATACCCGACAAGCGATAGCCTCATTCGGTTCGACGAGTGCCAGACCCATACCATGGATCGTCGCGGCGAGGGGGGCAGAGTAGCCGGTCGCTTCAGGTGGGGCCTTCGGGGTACTGCGGCAATCCATCCTGCACAGTCACCCAGGCCGGCTTTTCGGAAACCCAGATGTGCTCGGTCGGCACAAAGGCGTTGCGGTCGTCGAACGCCGCGAGTGCGATGCCGATTGCGGTGCCATTGGTTCGCCGCGAGAACAGCCGCGTGCCGCAGGCCGGGCAGAACACCCGGTCGAGCGTGTCCGACGAGGAGTAGCTCGCGACCTCGCCTTGGATGGCGACCGCCTTCGGGTCGAACAATGCGCGGGCAAAGAACGGCGCACCCATCGCCTTCTGGCACCGGCGGCAGTGGCAGATGCGCACGTTGACCGGTTCGCCCTCGGTTGTGAAGCGAACCGCGCCGCAGAGGCATCCGCCTTCCCGGATCATGAGGTCTCCGTTGCGCGAGCGTTAGCTAGTAAGTCGCGCGGCCGCCCGAAATGTCGAATACCGCACCGGTCGAGAACGAGCAGTCCTCGGAGGAAAGCCACGCCACCATCGCCGCCAGTTCTTCCACCAGCACGAAGCGATTCTTTGGAATCTTCGAGAGCATGAAGTCGATGTGCTGCTGGGTCAGCTGGTCGAAGATTGCGGTTTTTGCCGCGGCGGGCGTCACCGCGTTGACGGTGATGTCGTGCCCGGCCAGTTCCTTGCCGAGCGATTTGGTCAGCGCGATCAATCCGGCCTTCGATGCCGAATAGTGTGCGGCGTTCGGATTGCCTTCCTTGCCTGCGATCGACGCAATGTTGACGATGCGGCCGTACTTCTGTTTCACCATTGTCGGCACGATGGCCTTGCAGCAGATGAAGGGACCGTCGAGGTTGATGCGCAGCACCTTGCGCCATTCATCGAGGTCGGTGTCCCACACGGTCTTGTTGATCCCGGCGATGCCGGCATTGTTGACGAAGATGTCGATCTTGCCGAAGGCCTTCAGCGTGGCGTCGCGCGCGGCTTCGACAGCGGCGGTGTCGGTGACGTCGACTTTCATCGCGGTCACAGCGCCGCCGATTTCCTTCGCGGCCTTTTCCGCCAGCGCCTGATCGTGATCCCAGATCGCGACTTTTGCACCCGAGGTGACGAAGCGCTCGGTGATGGCGCGGCCAAAACCCTGCGCGCCCCCGGTGACGACGGCACAACGGTCGGCGAGATCGATCTTGTTCATTGCTTGCTCCCTTTTGCATCCTTCGAGGCTCGCTTCGCTCGCACCTCAGGATGACGGTCTGATTAAAGCGTCCAGCCGCCGTCGATGATATGCGCGACGCCGGTGGTGAACGAACTCTCGTCGCTGGCGAGGTAGACCGCGAGCGATGCAATCTCCTCGGCGGTGCCGAGCCGGCCCATCGGCTGGCGGGCGACGAACATCTCGCGTCCGCCGGGGCCGGCCGCGGCGGCGCGGCCGAGCATCGATGGCGTTTCGATGGTGCCGGGGCAGATGCAGTTGCAGCGAATGCCCTTGCCGATGAAGTCGACCGCGACCGCGCGGGTCAGTGCCGCGACGGCGGCCTTGGTGGCGCTGTAGACGTAGCGGTTGGGCGCGGCCTTGAACACGCCGGCGGCCGAGGAGATGTTGACGATGCTGCCGCCGCCGCCGGCCAGCATCGCCGGCAGGAAGGCACGGGTGGTGCGATGCATCGACTTGACGTTGAGGTCGAACGAAAAATCCCAATCCGCGTCCGAGCATTCCAGGGCGGTGCCGTGATGCACGAAGCCGGCGGCATTGAGCAGGATATCGACCTTGCCGACTTTCTTCGCCATGGTTTCGACTGCGCTGCCGTCGCGCACGTCGAGACGGGCCACCTCGGCGACGCCTTCCTTTGCGACCAGCGCCAGTCCTTTTTCGTCGATGTCGGTGGCGATCACCGTCGCCCCCTCGCGGGCAAAGGCGATGGCACAAGCGCGGCCGATGCCGACCGCACCGGCGGTCACGAATGCGCGTTTGCCCTTCAGGCGATCAGACATGAATTTTCTCCCCGGTTCGTCGTCATTGCCGAACTTGATCCGGCAAACCATAGGTTTTCGTAAGATGATGGATGCGCGGGTCAAGCCCGCGCATGACAATGATCAATGATTATGCCTGGCCACGCCGACCTTGCCGGCGATGTCCTGGTAGCGCGTCGCGAGCTCCAGACAGGCGCCGGTGGCGTGCTGACCCACGGTGGTGCGGTAAAGCTCCTGCCACGGCGTCTGATGCGCGGGATAGGCGAAGCCGCCCTTGGCTTTGAGTTCGGCGTGGCGGCGCTTCACCTCCTCGGCCGGGATCAGGATGTTGGCCTCGCCCTTGTTGAGATCGATGCGCACCTTGTCGCCGGTCTTGAGGATCGCAAGCCCACCGTCGGCTGCGGCTTCCGGCGATGCGTTGAGGATCGACGGCGATCCCGACGTACCGGACTGGCGGCCGTCGCCGATGCAGGGCAGGGAGAGGATGCCGCGTTTGATCAGCGCCGCCGGCGGCTGCATGTTCACGACCTCGGCGCCGCCGGGATAGCCGATCGGTCCGGTGCCGCGCACGAACAGCATGCAGTGCTCGTCGATCTTGAGTGCGGGATCGTCGATGCGGTCGTGATAATCCTCCGGCCCTTCGAACACGATGGCGCGGCCCTCGAAAGCATTCGGATCCTTCGGGTTCGACAGGTAGCGGTCGCGGAATTCCTTGGAGATCACGCTGGTCTTCATGATCGCGGAGTCGAACAGGTTGCCGCGCAACACCAGGAAGCCGGCGTCCTTCACCAGCGGCTTGTCGTAGCTCCAGATCACGTCGTTGTCGGGCTTCACCGCGTCGCGACAGTTGTCGCCCATGGTCTTGCCGTTCACCGTCAGGGCGTCTTCGTGGATGCGCTTGTGCCGCATCAACTCGCCGACCACCGCGGGCACGCCGCCGGCACGATGGTATTCCTCGCCGAGATAGAAACCGGCCGGCTGCATGTTGACCAGGAGCGGCACGTCGTGGCCGACCTTCTGCCAGTCGTCGATGTCGAGCTCGACGCCGATGTGGCGGGCGAGCGCATTGATATGGATCGGTGCGTTGGTCGAGCCGCCGATCGCGGAATTGATCACGATGCAGTTCTCGAACGCCTTTCGCGTCAGGATGTCCGACGGTTTCAGGTCTTCCCAGACCATTTCGACAGCGCGGACACCGGTCTCGTAGGCGATCTGCCCGCGCTCGCGATAGGGTGCCGGGATCGCGGCGCAGCCCGGCAGCGACATGCCGAGCGCTTCGGCCAGCGAGTTCATGGTCGAGGCGGTGCCCATGGTATTGCAGTGACCGACCGACGGCGCCGACGACGCCACGATCGACATGAATTCCTCGTAGTCGATCTCGCCTGCGGCGAGCCGCTCGCGCGACTTCCAGACCACGGTGCCGGAGCCGGTGCGCTCGCCGTTGAACCAGCCGTTCAGCATCGGGCCGCCCGACAGCACGATGGCCGGAATATTGACGGTCGCCGCCGCCATCAGGCAGGCGGGGGTGGTCTTGTCGCAGCCGGTGGTCAGCACCACGCCGTCGAGCGGATAGCTGAACAGCACCTCGACGAGACCGAGATAGGCGAGGTTGCGGTCGAGCGCGGCCGTCGGTCGTTTGCCGGTCTCCTGGATCGGATGGGTCGGGAATTCCATGGCGATGCCGCCGGCAGCGCGAATGCCCTCGCGGACGCGCTTGGCCAATTCGATATGGTGCCGGTTACAGGGCGAGAGGTCGTTGCCGGTCTGCGCAATGCCGATGATCGGCTTGCCCGACTGCAATTCCTCGCGGGTCAGTCCGTAGTTGAGGTAGCGCTCGAGATAGAGCGCGGTCATCGCGGGGTTATGCGGGTCGTTGAACCACTCGCTGGAGCGGAGTTTGCGGCGCTGACCGTTGCTGCCGGCATGACCATTGGCATTCTTCTTCATTGTCTCTCCCGCGCGGCTTGTTCGTTGATCGCACATCCGGCCCGCTCACGTACGAGCGATATACCGGCGTCGTCTTCATCGATATCGCCGGATCCGATGTCCGGCACGCAGCAATCTATCCCTGCGCAAATGACACCGCTACCATTTTTTGATCTTGGTAAAACGTGATCGATCAGACGTGTGTTGCGCTCGGATCCCGGCGCGGAGGCGAGCTCGCGCGAACGATGATTTCGAAGCCGAGGTCGCTCACCCGCTCTTGCGGGGGCTTGCCATCCATCGCGGCCGTCAGCATCTCGATTGCCTTGCGGCCCATTTCGTAGCGGTTGGTGCGCACGCTGGTCAGCGCGGGCACGGCGGACGCCATGAACTCCAGATCGTTGAAGCCGACGATCGCCAGTTGTTCGGGCACCGCGATCTGGCGGCGCTGGCATTCGAAGAGGGCGCCGAGCGCGATGTCGTCGTTGATGCAAAAGACCGCATCGACATTCGGCACCCGCGAGACGAGATCGGATAAAAGAATACCGCCGAGCGGGACGGTCGATGGCGATAACGTGGTGACGACAAGGCGCTGGTCGAACGAGTCCGCGGCTTTCAACGCCTCGCGATATCCATCGAAGCGGCGTTGTCCGCGCGGATCCATGCGCGCGCCCAGAAATCCAATCCGCTTGTAGCCGCGCTCGAGCAGATGTCTGACCGCGGCAAATGCAGCATCGCTGTGCGACAGGCCGACGATCATGTCGATCGGCTCGGGACCGATTTCCATGATCTGCACGATCGGGCAGTTCATGTTGCGCATCACCGCGCGCGCTTCCGGCGTTTGATCGATGCCGGTGACAATGAGCCCCGCCGGCTTCTGCCCGTGGAATATCCGCAGCAGCCTTTCTTCCTGCAGATTGCTGTAGCGCGTGTTGGCGAGCTGGATGCTGTAGCGGCTGCCTTCCGATGTATCGTAGATTCCGCGCAGCACGTCGGCGAACACGTTATTGGTCAGCGACGGGATCAGCACGCCGATGACTTCACTGCGGTGCGAGGCCAATGCGCGCGCAGCAAGATTGGGCACATAGCCGAGTTCCCGCGCGGCGCTTTCAACGCGCTCGCGTTTGCTTATGGACAGGGCATTGGGATTTCTGAAAAACCGCGATGCGGTGATCGGGCTCACTCCCGCGAGCTTCGCGACCTCCGTGAGCCGGACCTTGCCGGATTGCGGCAGTTTTCGTTCCATTTGGTGCTGTTATCATAAGGTCGGATGCGGCGGAACATTTATTGACAGCGCTACCAGCCCATTGTTATCTCTAGGATGAGCGGGACACATCGGTCAAATTGACTTCCGACAATCGTGCTCGACAATGGAGAGCGGCGATGGCTTTTGCCGTACGGCGCCAACGACAAGCGGGAGAGACCTTCATATGGCATCGGTGCAGATCAGCGATGTACGAAAATCTTTCGGCGGGTTCGAAGTTCTGCACGGCGTGACCGTTCCGATCGAGGACGGCGCTTTCGTTGTTCTGGTCGGTCCGTCCGGCTGCGGCAAGTCGACGCTGCTGCGCATGCTCGCCGGCCTCGAGAACATCACTTCTGGTACGATTTCCATCGGCGATCGCGTGGTCAATAACGTGCAGCCGAAGGAGCGCGACATCGCGATGGTGTTCCAGAACTATGCGCTCTATCCGCACATGACGGTTGCCGACAACATGGGCTTCTCGCTCAAGCTGCGCGGCGCCGATTCCAATGCAATCTCCGAGAAGGTCAAGAAGGCCGCCGACATTCTCGATCTCGCGCGGTTGCTCGATCGTTTTCCGCGGCAGCTTTCAGGCGGCCAGCGCCAGCGTGTCGCCATGGGCCGCGCCATCGTGCGCGATCCGCAGGTGTTCCTGTTCGACGAGCCGCTGTCGAATCTCGATGCGAAGCTGCGTGTGGCGATGCGCACCGAGATCAAGGAATTGCATCAGCGTCTCAAGACCACGACGGTTTACGTCACTCACGACCAGATCGAAGCCATGACCATGGCCGACAAGATCGTGGTGATGCAGGACGGCATCGTTGAGCAGATGGGCGCGCCGCTCGAGCTCTACGATCATCCCGATAACAAGTTCGTCGCCGGCTTCATCGGATCGCCGGCGATGAACTTTCTCGAAGGCACGCTGAAGTCGAATGGTGGTCAGCCCTGCGTCGAAACCGCGAGCGGTGCCAAATTGCCGCTGACGATGGCGCCGACAGCCTCGGACGGCCGACCGGTGACCTACGGCATCCGGCCGGAGCACCTCGAAATCGCCAGCGACGGGATCGAGGCGGAGGTCGCTGTGGTGGAGCCTACCGGTTCGGAGACCCAGATCGTGGCGCGCATCGGCACGCAGGACATCATCGCGGTGTTCCGTGACCGGCATGACGTCAATCCTGGCGACAAGATTCATCTGAAGCCACGAGCGACCGCTGCGCATCTGTTCGACAAAGACAACGGCAAGCGTCTCAACAACTAAAAACTGAAACAAGTCTTCAAAGAAATTGGCAAGTCTTCAAAGAAATTGGTCTGTCAAAGAACCAATAAAACCCGGGAGAAAATTACGATGACGAACTTTACTCTGGATCGCCGATCCCTGCTCAAGGGCGGCGCTCTCACCTTGGCCACGGCGGCGACGATGTCTGCCGAAGAGCTGCTCGGCTATGCGAAAGCCTGGGCACAGACCGCACCCTGGAAGCCGGAAGCGGGCGCGAAGGTCAACCTGCTGCGCTGGAAGCGCTTCGTCGAAGCGGAAGACGTTGCTTTCATGAAGATCGTCGATGCCTTCCAGAAGGCGTTCAACGTCACCGTCAACGTGTCCAACGAGTCGTATGACGACATCCAGCCGAAAGCATCGGTTGCAGCCAATACGGGGCAGGGCCTCGACATGGTCTGGGGTCTGTATTCGCTGCCGTTCCTGTTCCCGAACAAGTGCACGGATATGACCGATGTCGCCGACTATCTCGGCAAGAAGTGCGGTGGATGGGCCGATTCCGGCAAGGCCTATGGCATGCTCGGCAACAAGTGGATCGGCATTCCGGTCGCGGCGACCGGCGGTCTCGTGAATTACCGCATGTCGGCCGCCGAAAAGGCCGGTCACAAGGAGTTCCCGAAGGACCTCGCTGGCTTCGCCGATCTCATCAAGGGCATGAAGAAGAACAATACCCCGGCCGGCATGGCGCTTGGCCACGCCTCGGGCGACGCCAACGGCTGGCTGCACTGGGCGCTGTGGGCGCACGGCGGCAATCTGATCGACAAGGACAACAAGGTTGTCATCAACTCGCCGGAGACGGCCAAGGCGCTCGAATACGTCAAGGGTCTCTATGACAACTTCATCCCGGGCACCGCGTCGTGGAACGACAGTTCCAACAACAAGGCGTTCCTTGCGGGACAACTCTATCTCACCGTCAACGGCATCTCGATCTACGTCGCGTCGAAGAAGGACGCTCCGCAGATGTCGGCGGACATCAACCACGCCCATCTGCCGGCAGGTGTTGACGGCAAGACGCGGGAATTGCATCTCGGCTTCCCGATCCTGGTCTACAACTTCACCAAGTTCCCGCAGACCTGTAAGGCGTTCACCGCCTTCCTGCTCGAACCGGCGCAGTTCAATCCGTGGGTCGAGGCGGCTCAGGGCTACCTGTCACCGTTCCTGAACGACTACCAGAAGAATCCGATCTGGACGGCGGATCCGAAGAACACGCCTTATCGCGATGTGGCGAAGACCGCCAATACGCCCGCTGGCCTCGGCAAGATGGGTGAGAACGCAGCGGCCGCCATCGCAGACTTCGTGGTCGTCGACATGTTCGCGAATTACTGCACCGGTCGCGAGGACGTGAAGACCGCAATGGCGTCGGCAGAGCGCTCCGCCAAGCGCATCTTCCGCGGTTAAAAACTAAAGCCGGCGCGGAACTTCCCGCGCCGGCCGGTTTTTCTGAAATTCGGAATGTCGCCCGGGATATGGTGCATATCGCCGGGCGTTCCCTTCCGGGTCGGAGTTGGAGCTGAATGAGTATCGTGCAGGCCTCGATGCCCCCGCAATCCGCTACTGCCGAACTCCCGTCGGTGTGGCAGCGGCTGCGGACCAATAAAAACTTGGTTGCCCTGTGGTTTATGCTGCCGGCAGCCGCGTTCCTGATCCTGTTCCTTGCCTATCCGCTCGGCCTCGGCATCTGGATGAGTTTCACCGACGAGCGCATCGGTCGCGCCGGCATCTTCATCGGGCTCGAAAATTACGAGTGGTTGTGGAGCGACACCATCTTCTGGCTGTCGGTCTTCAACACGCTGCTCTACACACTGATTGCCAGCGCTATCAAATTCGCGATCGGACTTTATCTGGCGTTGCTGCTCAACCGGCACATGCCGTTCAAGGCGATGATCCGCGCCATCGTTCTGATCCCGTTCATCGTGCCGACCGTGCTGTCGGCGATCGCGTTCTGGTGGATCTACGACGCGCAGTTCTCGATCATCTCCTGGTCGTTGATCAAGCTCGGCCTGATTGATCACAACATCAACTTTCTCGGCGATACCAACTGGGCGCGCGGCAGCGTGATCTTCGCCAACATCTGGCGTGGCGTGCCGTTCGTTGCGATCACGCTGCTGGCCGGACTGCAGACGGTGTCGCCGTCGCTGTATGAAGCCGCCACACTCGACGGCGCGACCGACTGGCAGCGCTTCCGCCATATCACCTATCCGCTGCTGACGCCGATCATCGCTGTCGTCATGACGTTTTCGGTGCTGTTTACCTTTACCGATTTCCAACTGGTCTGGGCGCTGACCCGCGGCGGCCCGGTCAACGCGACCCATCTGATGGCGACGCTGAGCTACCAGCGCGGCATCATTTCCGGACGGCTCGGGGAGGGCGCTGCGATCGCAACCGCCATGATCCCGTTCCTGTTGGCTGCCATCGCGATCTCGTGGTTCGGCATGCAGCGTCGCAAGTGGCAGCAGGGATCCGACAATGACTGATTCAGCCACCATGGAATCCAAGAAGCTCGTCACCGGCGTGCAAGCTCTCGCCCAAAGCGACGACACCGAGGGCATGAGCTATCTCGAGTCGCTCCCGAGGCGGCTCATCACGCTCTATCTGCCGCTGTTCATTATCCTGATCGTGCTGTTGTTCCCGTTCTACTGGATGGCGCTGACGTCCATCAAACCGGACGAGCAGCTTATCGACATGAACACCTACAATCCGTTCTGGGTGGTTCATCCGACCTTCAAGCACATCGAGAAGCTGCTGTTCGAGACGGAGTATCCGCGCTGGCTGTGGAACACGATGTATGTCGCGACTTGCGCGACGATACTATCGATCATCGCGAGCGTGCTCGCGGCCTATGCCATCGTGCGGCTCCGCTTCAAGGGCGCGGACACGGTGGGTGTGCTGATCTTCTTCGCCTATCTGGTGCCGCCGTCGATCCTGTTCATCCCGCTGGCCTCGGTGATCCAGGCCTACGGGCTGTTCGACTCGCCGCTGTCGCTGATCCTGGTCTATCCGACGCTGCTGATCCCGTTCTCGACCTGGCTGCTGATGGGCTACTTCAAGACCATCCCCTATGAGCTCGAGGAGTGTGCGCTGATCGACGGCGCCAGCCGCTGGCAGATCCTGGTCAAGATCGTGCTTCCGCTCGCGGTTCCAGGCTTGATCTCGGCCTTCATCTTCTCGTTCACGCTGTGCTGGAACGAATTCATCTACGCATTGACCTTCCTGCAATCGACGCCGAACAAGACCGTGCCGGTTGCGATCGTCAACGAGTTCGTCGACGGCGACATCTACAAATGGGGTTCGCTGATGGCGGGCGCGCTGGTCGGTTCGCTGCCGCTGGTGATCCTCTACGCCTTCTTCGTCGAGCATTACGTGTCGGCGATGACCGGCGCGGTGAAGGAATAATACAACCCGTCATTCCGGATTGCGCGCTCTTGAAGCGCAAGTCCGGAATCCATACTCCCAGCGGTGGTTATGGATTCCGGGCTCGCGCTTCGCGCGCCCCGGAATGACGAAAAATAGGGAGTTCGACGTTGCACATCCTCATTCTCGGCGCCGCCGGCATGGTCGGCCGCAAACTCACTGATCGCCTCGTGCGCGACGGTCGTTTGGGTAAACGCGACATCAGCAAGCTGACGCTGCAGGACGTGGTGGCGCCCGTGAAGCCGAACACAGCGATCCCGGTCGAACTCGTGACCAGCGATTCGTCGGATCCCAGGACGGCGCCGCAGTTGGTCGCCTCAAAACCGGATGTGATCTTTCACCTCGCCGCCATCGTGTCGGGCGAGGCGGAGGCCGATTTCGACAAGGGCTATCGCATCAACCTCGACGGCACCCGTTATCTGATCGACGCCATCCGCAACGTCGGCGGCGGCTACAAGCCGCGGCTGGTGTTCACCTCGTCGATTGCCGTATTCGGCGCGCCATTCCCCGACAAGATCGGCGACGAATTCCTGTCCGCGCCGCTGACCAGTTACGGCACCCAGAAGGCGATCTGCGAGTTGCTGATCTCCGACTACACCCGCAAGGGCCTGTTCGACGGTGTCTCGATCCGTCTGCCGACCATCTGCGTGCGGCCGGGTGCGCCGAACAAGGCGGCGTCCGGTTTCTTCTCCAACATCATCCGCGAACCCCTGGCTGGCAAGGAGGCGGTGCTGCCGGTCTCCGACGATGTCATGCACTGGCACGCGACCCCGCGCTCGGCGGTCGGCTTCCTGATCCATGCCGCGACCATGGATACGGCCGCGATGGGACCGCGCCGCGCGCTCAGCATGCCCGGCCTTGCGGCGACGGTTGGCGAGCAGATCGCCGCGCTGGAACGCGTTGCCGGCAAGAACGTCGTGGCGCGGATCAAGCGAGAGCCGGACCAGACCATCATCGGCATCGTCGCTGGCTGGCCGCGCAATTTCGACACCGCCCGCGCGCTGAAGCTCGGCTTCACCACGGCGGAAAAGACCTTCGACGACATCATCCGCATCCATATCGAGGACGAACTCGGCGGGAAGTTCGTGAACTAGCACACCGCGGACGCGATCATGGCGAGCGTTGCCTGCATCGGCGAGTGCATGATCGAGTTGAAGCAGGCGGCGGGCGGACTTTATGCGCGCGGCTATGGCGGTGACACCCTCAATACGGCGGTCTACCTCGCACGACTCGGCATTGCGACCGACTACGTCACCGCGCTCGGCGACGATGCCATGAGCGACGAGATGCTCGCGAGATGGGCGGCGGAGGGCATTGGCACCAGCCGCGTGCAGCGGCTCAAGGGAAAACTGCCCGGTCTCTACATGATCGAAACCGATGCGAACGGCGAGCGGCGCTTCTTCCACTGGCGCGACAGCGCGGCGGCGCGCGCGTTGATGAACCTGCCGGAGACGGATGGATTGCTGGCGTCGCTTGCCGATGACAAGGTCGTCTATCTCTCCGCGATCACGCTGTCGCTCTATGGCGAGGAGGGACGGGCGCGGCTGTTCGGGGCGTTGCGAGATGCGCGCGCCGGCGGCACGCGTATCACGTTCGATACCAATTTTCGCGCCCGCGGCTGGCCTGATCTCGATGTGGCGCGGCGGGTCTATGGCGAGATGTTCGCGATCGCGGACATCGTGCTGGCCTCGACCGAGGATCTGTCGCCGCTCTATCCCGGCGCCGATGAGGCCGAGTTGCTGACGCGGATTGGGGCGCCCGAGACGGTACTGAAACTCGCAGAGCCCGTGTGCATCGTTCGGGCCGACGGAGGCGCGCAGACGATGATCAGGGCTGCACCGCTGGCGCATCCTGTCGTCGATACCACGGCGGCGGGCGACAGCTTTGCGGCGGCTTATCTCGCCGCGCGGCAGACCGGTGCGTCGCCGGTTGAGGCCGCGCAGGCCGGGCATCGGTTGGCCGGGGTCGTGGTCGGCCATCCCGGCGCGATCATTCCGCGCGCGGCGATGCCCACAGATGTGTTGAAGGGGTGAGACCATGAGCGTAACGGCACATCGCAGTGAAACGATCGCGGTTCTGTTCGCGAAGGCGCAGGTCATTCCGGTGCTGACCATCGAGCGCGTCGCGGATGCGGTGCCGTTGGCGCGGGCCCTGGTCGCGGGGGGCGTGCGGGTGCTCGAGGTGACGTTGCGGACGCCGGTCGCGGCGGACGCCGCGAAGGCGATCATGGCCGAGGTGCCCGACGCCATCGTCGGCATCGGCACCATCCTGAACCCCGACGACCTGGCCCGCGCGGAAAAGCTCGGCGCCCGGTTCGGCATCAGTCCCGGTGCGACGCCCGATCTGTTGAGGGCTGCGGCTGATGGCGCGCTGCCGTTCGCGCCGGGGATCGCAACGGCGTCGGAACTGATGGCGGCGCTGGCGCACGGCTTCGACTTCGCCAAATTCTTTCCGGCCGAGCAGGCCGGCGGTATCAAGGCCCTGCGGGCGCTGGCCGGCCCGTTCCCGCAGGTGCGGTTCTGTCCGACCGGCGGGATCGGCGAGGCCAACGCTGTGGCGTGGCTATCGGAGCCGAATGTGGCGGCCGTCGGCGGTTCCTGGCTGTGTCCGGCGTCCGACATAAAGTCCGGCAACTGGGCGGGCATAACCGCCATGTGCCAGCGGACGATGAAAATGCTGCAATCGCGCTGAACTCGCGCTATCGGTAGACTATATTTTCTCGCAGACGCGAACCGGGACCAAGGAGCACGATCATGACCGCCAGCATCGTTGGATGGGCACATACGCCATTCGGAAAATTCGACGCCGAGACCGTCGAGAGCCTGGTGGTGCGCGCGGCAACCGAGGCGCTGGCGGATGCCGGCATTTCGGCCGCCGATGTCGACGAGATCGTGCTCGGCCATTTCAACGCGGGCTTCTCGCCGCAGGATTTTACCGCCTCTCTGGTGCTGCAGGCCGATCCGCAACTGCGCTTCAAGCCGGCGACCCGGGTGGAGAACGCCTGCGCCACCGGCTCGGCGGCGGTACATCAGGGTATCCGCGCCATCGCATCGGGGGCGGCGAAGACGGTACTGGTGGTTGGCGTCGAGCAGATGACGCGGACGCCGGGTCCGGAGATCGGGCGCAATTTGTTGCGTGCCTCCTATCTGCCAGAGGACGGCGACACGCCCGGCGGTTTTGCCGGCGTGTTCGGCAAGATCGCGCAGGCCTATTTCCAGAAATACGGCGACGCATCCGATGCGCTGGCGATGATCGCCGCCAAAAATCATAAGAACGGCGTCGCTAATCCCTACGCGCAGATGCGCAAGGATTTCGGCTACGACTTCTGCCGCTCCGAGAGCGAGAAGAACCCGTTCGTCGCGGGGCCGCTGAAGCGCACCGATTGCTCGCTGGTGTCCGATGGCGCGGCCGCGCTGGTGCTGATGGATGCGGACGCGGCCAAATCGGCGCGCAGGGCGGTCAACATCCGTGCGACGGCGCACGCGCAGGATTTCCTGCCGATGTCGAAGCGCGATATCCTGCAGTTCGAGGGTTGCACCACGGCGTGGCAGCGTGCGCTGGAGAAGGCGGGCGTGGCGCTCTCCGATCTCTCCTTCGTCGAGACCCATGACTGCTTCACCATTGCCGAGCTGATCGAATACGAAGCCATGGGCCTGACGCCGAAGGGGCAGGGCGCCCGCGCGATCAAGGAGGGCTGGACCCAGAAGGACGGCAAGCTGCCGATCAATCCATCCGGCGGCCTCAAGGCCAAGGGCCATCCGATCGGCGCCACCGGCGTGTCCATGCACGTGATGAGCGCGATGCAGCTTGTCGGCGAAGCGCCCGAGGGTATGCAGCTCAAGAATCCGAAGCTCGCCGGCATCTTCAACATGGGTGGCGCCGCGGTCGCGAATTACGTCTCGATCCTCGAGCCCGCGAAGTAAGCGATTGCCGGAGTTGAGGCGATGAACATCGCACAATGGCTGGCCGCGACGGCGCGGCTGCATCCCGGCGCGCCCGCGCTGCTCACGGGAACGCGGGTCGATGCCGATTACGCCACCTTCGCGCGGCGCGCGGCTGCGGTCGGCGCGCATCTCGTGCGCGAGCACGGCGTGATGCCGGGAGACCGCATCGCGCTGTTCGCATCCAATTGCACGCAATACCTCGAGTGCCTCTATGGCATCTGGTGGATCGGCGCGGCTGCGATTCCGATCAACGCCAAGCTGCACGGCAAGGAGGCGGCGTGGATCTGCAGCAACGCCGAGGCGAAGCTCGCTTTCGTCGATGACGACTCGCGACAAGCCCTTCTCGAAGCGAGGGCCGACCTGCTGCCGTCCATCCAGATGATGTCGATCGACTCCGACGATTACCGTCGCGCGCGCGAGGGCAAGGGCGAAGCAGCGCCGCTGCCGCGCGAGATCGACGATCTGGCGTGGCTGTTCTACACCTCGGGCACCACCGGGCGCCCCAAGGGCGTGATGCTGAGCCATGGCAACCTGGTCGCGATGTCGGTGTGCTACATCGCCGACGTCGATCCGCCGATGCCGGATGATGCTTCGCTCTATGCCGCGCCGATCTCGCACGGCGCCGGTCTTTATAATTTTCCGCATGTCCGCATGGGCGGCCGTCACGTGGTGCCGGAGTCCGGTGGCTTCGAGCCGGAGGAGGTTCTGGCGCTCGGCAAACAGCTCGGCAACGTCGTGATGTTCGCGGCGCCCACCATGGTGCGCCGGCTGGTCGATGCCGCGAAGCGGCTCGGCGAAACAGGCGAGGGCCTACGCACCATCATCTATGGCGGCGGGCCGATGTATCTCGCCGATATCCAGGACGCCATCGCTACCATGGGTCAGAAGTTCGTGCAGATCTACGGACAGGGCGAGTCGCCCATGACCATCACCGCTCTCGGTCGCCGCTGGCATGAGGATGTCTCGCATCCACGCTATCTGGAGCGGCTAGCTTCAGCGGGCCCCGCGCAGAGCGTCATGGAAGTCCGTATCACCGATGCCGACGGCAAGCCGGTGCCCGCGGGCGAGACCGGCGAGATCGAGGCCAAGGGCGCCGCGGTCATGCTCGGCTACTGGAACAACCCGAAGGCGAATGCCGACACGCTGAAGGACGGCTGGCTGCGCACCGGCGATGTCGGGCGACTGGATGAGGATGGTTTCCTCACCCTGTCGGACCGCTCCAAGGATGTCATCATCTCCGGCGGCACCAACATCTATCCGCGCGAGGTCGAAGAAGCCCTTCTGACACATCCCGATGTGCGTGAGGTCTCCGCGATCGGCGTTCCCGAACCCGACTGGGGCGAGATCGTCGTGGCCTGTATGGTGCTGAAGGACGGCGCGGCCGCCGATGACAGCAAGTTCGACGCGCACTGCCTTGCATCGATCGCGCGCTTCAAGCGGCCCAAGCGCTACGTCTATCTCGATGCGTTGCCGAAGAACAACTACGGCAAGGTGTTGAAGACATCGCTACGCGAGATGATGGCGAAGTAAGCGGCCTTGTTTTGCTTCTCTTCCCACGCGTGTGGGGAGGGAGCGACAAAACTCGCGCATCCGCCTATTCGTTCCGATACCCTTGATCTCGTTGACGGCCTGACGTTACGTGGCACGGAGTGGCCGGATCGGATAACCGGCTCACGGAATATTCGACGGGAGCGAAGGCGATCATGGGACCATTGCAGGGCATCAGGATCATCGACCTGACCACGGTCTTGATGGGGCCGTTCGCAACCCAGACGCTCGGCGACTACGGTGCCGACATCATCAAGGTGGAATCGCCCGACGGCGACGTCACGCGGCAGATCGGTCCGGCCCGCCATCCCGGCATGGGTCCGGTGTTTCTCAATACCAACCGCAGCAAGCGCAGCATCAGCCTCGACCTGAAGAAGGAAGCCGGTCGTGACGCGCTGCTGCGGCTGGCTGCGAACGCCGACGTGCTGATCTACAACGTGCGGCCACAGGCGATGGAGCGGCTGAGACTAGGTTATGACGTGGTGTCGAAAATCAATCCGCGCCTGATCTATGCCGGCGTGTTCGGTTTCGGGCAGGACGGCCCCTATGCGGCGAAGCCGGCCTATGATGATCTCATTCAGGGAGGCTCGGCGCTGGCGCATCTGATGGCGCGCGGCGGCGACGGCACGCCGCGCTATGTGCCGAACGCGCTGGTCGACCGCATCGTCGGCTTGACCGCGGTTGGCGCGATCTGTGCCAGCCTCGTGCATCGCGATCGCACCGGACGCGGTCAGCGCGTGGACATCCCGATGCTGGAGACCATGAGCGGCTTCGTCATGGGCGATCACATGGGCGGGCTGACCTACGAACCGCCGCTGGACCGGGGCGGTTATCCGCGCCATCTCTCCAAGGATCGCCGTCCCTACAAGACCGCCGACGGCTACATCTGCGTCATCGTCTACAATGACAAGCAGTGGAGCAGTTTCTTCACCGCGACCGGACGCGATGATTTGCGCGTCCATCCTAAATTCTCCACCTTCGCAGCGCGCGCGCAGAACATCGACGTCGTCTATGCCGAGCTTGCCCGCATACTGGAGCAGAAGACCACAGCGGAATGGACCAAGATCCTCAACGACGCCGACATCCCGACGCTGCCGATGCACGACCTCGAGAGTATTCTGGACGATCCTCATCTGGTCGCGAAGGGCTTCTTCCCCGTGGTGGAGCATCCGACCGAAGGCAAGATCCGCAGCATGCGGGTGTCGGCGACATGGTCCGAGACCAAGGCCGAACCGGTTCGGCTCGCGCCGCGTCTCGGTGAGCAGAGCGCGGAAATCCTCGCCGAGGCCGGATTTTCGTCCGACGAGATTGCCGCGCTGGTTCGCGATGGCGTGACCCGCGCGCCGCTTCCGCCTGAGACGAAAGAAGCATCATGAGCTTCATCACCGGCGTTGGACTGACTGCTTACGGCCGGCACGACGGCAAATCGACGCTCGATCTCATGAGCGAAGCCGCCAGCCTCGCGATCGCCGACGCAAGGCTCGCGCGCCGCGAGATCGACGGTATCCTCTGTGGCTATTCGACGACCATGCCGCACATCATGCTGGCGACGGTGTTCGCCGAGCATTTCGGCATCAGGCCGGCTTATTGCCACGCGGTGCAGGTCGGCGGTGCTACCGGCATGGCGATGATGATGCTCGCACATCATGTCGCTGATGCCGGGCTTGCGCGGCACGTGCTGGTGGTCGGAGGCGAGAACCGGGTGACCGGGCAAAGCCGCGATGCGTCGATCCAGGCGCTGGCGCAGGTCGGCCATCCCGATTACGAGGTGCCGCTCGGGCCGACCATTCCCGCCTATTACGGTTTGGTGGCCTCGCGCTACATGCACGAGTTCGGCGTCACCGAAGAAGATCTGGCCGAATTCGCCGTGCTGATGCGTGGCCACGCGGTGGCCCATCCCGGTGCGCAGTTTCGCGATCCGATCACGGTTGCCGACGTTATGGCGTCGAAGCCGGTGGCGTCGCCATTGAAGCTGCTGGATTGCTGCCCCGTGTCCGACGGCGGCGCGGCGCTGGTAATCAGCCGCGAACCGATCGGCGATCCGGCTGTTCGTATCGCCGGCTGCGCGCAGGCGCATACCCATCAGCATGTCACAAGGATTCCGGCGTTCGATCAGATGGGCGCTGCGCTATCGCTCGGTCGCGCCAAAGCGGCATCACGCATGGACATCAGCGATGTCAGCTATGCCGGCATTTACGACAGCTTCACCATCACGCTCGCCATGCTGCTCGAGGAGCTTGGGCTCGCCAAGCGCGGCGAGGCGGCCGCGATGGTGCGCGACGGTCATTTCGGCCGCGGCGGTGCGATGCCGCTCAACACCCATGGTGGACTGCTCAGCTATGGCCATTGTGGCGTCGGCGGCGCCATGGCCCATGTGGTCGAAACCACCCTGCAGATGACGGGCCGTGGGGAAAATCGGCAAGTGCCGCACGACATTCCGGTCGCGTTGCTGCATGGCGATGGCGGCGTGCTGTCGTCGCACGTCAGCATGTTTCTGGAGCGGGTGCGATGAGTGACGCAAAACAGGACTGGACCGGCGGCGAGTCCGTGATCCTCTATCAGCACTGCGGAGCTTGCGGACACGTGCAATATTTCCGCAAGACATTTTGCGAAAACTGTGGGGCGCCGGAACCAGCTGTGAAGCAGGCCAGCGGCAAGGGCAGGGTCTATGCGACCTCACTGGTGATGCGCGCGGCGACGCCGGAAACGCGCGCGCAAGTTCCCTATAATATTGTTCTGGTCGATGCGGACGAAGGGTTTCGCATGATGGCGCATGGCGACCGCAACCTCGCCATCGGCGACGCCGTGACGGTGCGGTTCGAGCGGTTCACGGATCGGCTCGTTCCGCATGTTACGAAGGACGGATAGATGATCCGTCGCCATCGTCTGTGCGATAGATGATCGGCCGTCGAATGTCAGCGCATGAAAACAATGACCGCCGCGATCATCAGCATGGCAGCAACGGCCATGGTCTGGGCGAACACGGCGGAGGCCGTCTTTCGGGTCGCGTCGTTCATGGCGTTGCCCCTCTGTCTGTTCGCGAGTCGCCGCATCGAGATCTGTCGTCTCGAATTCAGATCAAGAGTCATCGTTGCCGCAAGCGGCGCGATGACTCCTCGATTTTTACGCAGAACACCCCAAGATTGCATTCGCCGGCATATGTCCCCGTGCGACGAATACAATCCGGGAAGGCTCGACCATCAATGCGGCGGGAATTTGTCGCGAGCGGTGATGACTGTCGCCGGGCGTCATGCGACGCTGCCGCATACCGCATGACAGCAACAGGGAAAGCGTGAGGTAAATCAATGGCACGGATCGACTATCGTGATCTTGCGACGGCGGATGCACGCACGCGCGAGATCGCCGAAAAAAATCGCAACGCCAACATTTTCCGGATGATGGCGCATTCGCCCGCCTACTTCGAGCAATATTGCCGGCTTGGCCGTGCCATCCGCTTCAAGGGCGAACTCGATCCCATTGTGCGCGAGCTTGCGATCACGCGAACCGGGATCCTGTGCGAGGCGCCGTATGAAGTCGTGGCGCACAAGCGGATCGGCAAGGGTGTCGGCGTCACGGATGAGCAGAACGAGGCGCTTGCGAGCTGGAAGGATGCGGCGTGCTTCGATGAGACGCAGCGCGCTGCGCTCGCCTTTACCGACGAAGTCGTCACGCAACGCCGCCCGACCGATGCGACCTTCAACGCGATCGCCGCGAAGCTGACGCCGGGCGCGCTGATCGAGCTTCAGCTATCGATCGGCTTCTACATCATGACGTCGAAGTTTCTCGAAACCTTTGGCGTCGATCTGCAGCCGGTGACCGAGGTCGTTTAACGTCTCGCTCACGGCGCGCGCAACTGACCGGCGGGAGTTGCGCTGCGCCGGACGAACAGCAGCGCGAGCAGCGCCGTGGGAATCAGGATTGCGAGGCCAAGGCCGGTGACCTGGATTTGCGACAGCGGCATGATGCCGCCGCCTGGTGTCGCGACCACGAACCCGCCGATCACCAGCAGCACGCGTAGCGGCCATTCGAGGCTTCCGGCCTTGCGAAGATCGCCGACGCCGACCTGATAGCCCTGGATTCCGCCGCAGATGAACAGCGTTCCAAACGCGGCGAGCATCATCAGTCCGAGCGCGACGAGGTAGGGGCTATCACCCTGCAGCACGAGCGCGGGGTTGAGCACGAAGAAGAACGGCAGGAAATAGATGATGCTGCCGACCCACATGGATTCCCATCCCGTCTTCATCGCGGGCGAACCGGCGATGCCGGCCGCGGCGAAGGATGCGATCGCAACCGGTGGCGTGATCGACGACAGCATACCCCAATAGAAGATGAACATGTGGACGGCCATCCGGTTGAGGCCGAGCTTTTCAAGTGCGGGCGCGACCAGAATGGCGAGGAAGATGTAGCAGGCGGTCGTCGTCAGTCCGAGCCCGAGGATCAGGCTGGTGAGGGCGCAGGTTGCGAGCAGCAGGAACGCATTGTTGCCGGCGATCCGCAGGAGATCGTTGGCGAGGCTGGAGACCACGCCGGTCATGGAAAACGCGCCGATCAACAGGCCGCAGCCGGCGAGAATGCCGATCAGTTCGACGAAGGTGCGCCCGTTGGTCTCGAGAAATCGCGTGATGGTCGTAAACGTCCAGCGGGTGTCCTTCGAGAATAGCTGATTGAGAACGAGCAGCAGGGCGGTCGCGTAGAACGGCGCGTGGCTCTCGCGCTTGAAATAGAGCAGCATCACGATCAGCAGTGCGATGACGAAGACGTAATACCAGCCGGCCTTGATCGTATCGATGACGCGCGGCAATTCCGATCGCGGAATGCCTTTCAGGCCATGCCGTGCGGCGTAGGAATCGACCTGCATGAACAGGCCGAGATAATACAGCGCAGCCGGGATGATCGCGGCCATCGCCACTTCGGCGTAGCTGATGTTGAGGAATTGCGCGATGACGAAAGCCGTCGCGCCCATAACGGGGGGCGCCAGCACCGCGCCGGTCGAGGCGCAGGCTTCGATCGCGCCGGCATAGGAAGCGCGGAAGCCGCTCTTCTTCATGACCGGAATGGTCATGGTGCCCGCGGTCAAGACATTGGAAATGATCGAGCCGGACATCATGCCGAGCAAACCGCTGGCGAAGATGCAGACCTTGGCGGCGCCGCCACGGAAGGTGCCGCAGAGTGCGAATGCGAGATTGATGAAGAATTTCCCGGCACCTGTCATCATCAGCGCGGTGCCGAACACCAGAAAGCCGATGACGGTATCAGCAAAGGCCTGGATCGGAATTCCGAGCAGGCTCTCGCCCGAGAGCACGTGATAGGAGGTCGCCTGCTCGATCGTGGATTCCGTTCCACGAAACGGACCGAGCCAGGAAGATTCTGCGAACAGCGGATAGACCGTGAAGGGGAAGACGCTGAGCAGCAGGCTCCAGCCGCCGGTGCGCCGAAGCGCTTCCATCAGAACCGCCCACATCAGAAGGCCTGCAACGATCACCGACGTCGGCGCGCCGCCGAACTCCCAACCGGCCTCGGCGGCCTTGCGGACGTGCATCATGAGCTCGATGGATGCGCCGATGGTCATGACGAACAGCAGGACGTCGTACCAAGGGATGCGGTCGAGCGGCGACGTCTCCGCGCCCGGGAAGATCAGAAAGGTGAACGGCAGCATCAACGCGATCAGCAGATAGAAGTATTCGGTGTTGAGCTGGGTGTAGCCGATGAAGAAGCGGAGCGAGAACTGCTGGTTGATGCACAGCAGGATCGTTGCCGCGGTGGCAACGACTAGCGCCCAGCGCCATCCACCCTGCAGCACGCGGACGCGCGTGACTTCCGCCTCCTGCAAATTCTCCGTTCCGGCATGCGGATCGTCGAACTCGATCCGCTTTGGTGCGACGACCGTGCCGTCTCCGGCAAGCGATGGAGATGAGGACATGACGGATCCGGATCGGTTGCGGGAAACTATTCGTCAAACCCGTTCGGCATGTCGGCCTTCTTGAGAGCCGCGGCGCGCGCCGTCATCCAGCCGGCCAGGAATTCCTTCTCGCCCGATGGCGGATTTGTCTTGCCATAATCGGTCCAGGCCGCCGCCAGCACGGACTGGCGCTTGAAGAGCATGTTGTTGTGCTTCTCCTGATCGTCACTCCACTGTCCGGCCTCCTTCAGCGCCTTGACGGCACCGGGATGGACGGGAACCACCCAGTTCTTGGTCTGTCGCGCGGCCGCGAGTCCGGAAGCGCCGGCGGCGGCATCCTTATAGGCGTCATAGTGCGTGATCATCGCCTTGGTGATGGCATAGACCTGATCGGCGGGTTCGGCGGCATAGGCCACGAAGATCGGATACGGATAGTTTCCGAGCTCGATCGGGTGGTCCTTGGAAATGCCGGCGCCGCAGGTCGCAAGATGACGGAAGAAGAAACTTCCGACCTTCTGCACGCGATCCCAGCCGGCCTTGTCATTGTGATGCAGCGGCGGCCAGGTCAGGCCTCGCGGCGATGTCTCGGCTTCCTTCGCGGGGCCGGTGATTGTGGTGCCGAATGCAGCATCGACGTCATTGTTGATGAGACCCTTCCACATCGCGCCGTAGCTCGAGAACTCGACGGCCTTGACGTCGCTCTGCTTGAGATCGCCGAATGCGAGGATCGCCAGCGAATTCTGGTTGAGGGCAGGGGAGCCGACGACGAAGCCGACGCGCTTGCCCTTGAGCTGGCTGATCTCGGTGACTCCGGTATCGCGCGCGACGCCGAGCGAGCCGGCATTGCAATCGACCGACGACAGCACGAGTTGCAGGGACTGCGGTCCCCATTCCTTCGCGCCGAATTCGAACACGCCTTCCTGCGCGAAATACGTGCCCGAGCCCATGGCGGACAGCACTGCACGTTTCGCGCGCAGCGGCGCAAGGCGCGCGACGTCGTTGCCCGCCGGCAGCACGCGCAGGTCGGTGCCGTAGCTGTCCTTCATCATTTTGCCGACCGCGACCGCGATGTTGAAGCCGGCGGTGCCGGTGTCGTAGGCCGTGAATGTCATGGTGTGAGGAAGCTTGACGTCGTCGGCCGACGCGGCAGATGCCACCAGCAGCGCACCCAGCGCTGCGGCCGAACCGAACGCACGAATTCCCTTGATCATGTGTCCCCCCTTGTCATTGTTGTCTTGTTTGTTCACGATCATGTCATCGCGAGAGAGCGATGGCAACGCTTGGTACTCTCGCTACGTGCTTGAGCGAGCTACGTCGGACATTGTGTCGCGGTTCCTGCAGCGAACGCGTGAATTCGTTCCGCAGCGTGAAACGGGCCGGCGGCGATGCGCCAATCTAGTCGGAAGCAACGACAGGAACCGACTCGACGCGATATCGGATGATGCACCGCAAGATCGTTCTCTGCGCGATTTCAAATCGCACAGTTCATGCGTGTCATTGCATCTGGCGGTGAAGAGGATGTGCGCGGTGGGGTCACACGCGCGTTAGCTCAGCTCTCGATGATGGCGACCACTTGCCCTTCCGCGACGACATCGTCGAGCTTGACGAGCACACTCTTGAGCGTACCGGTCGTCGGTGCAGGGACCGGAATTTCCATCTTCATGGCTTCGACGAAGGCGATCTCGTCGCCTTCACTGAGACTTGCACCAACGCTGGCGGGGAGCGCGCAAACGCGTCCGGCCACTTCAGTCACGATCTTGATGTCCGCCATTCTCTGTCCTTGGCCGCCATGGATACGCGGCCCGAATACGTTGCGAGTTGCTGTTGTGGTGGCAGATTGCCTGAGGTAGCGTATCGCGCAAGTGGAATTTAATTCTGCCAGGCGAAATAAGGTGGAATCGATGGGACGACGCTCGGAAAGGCTTAGCAAGCAGGGCATTCTCGCCAGCGATCTCAGCGGCGAGGGTGATGTTATCCAGGTTGTGTCACGCGCATTCGATGTTTTGCGCTGCTTCGAGGGGCACGAGGCGCGGCTTGGCAATCTCGAAATCTCCAGCCGTTGCGGGCTGCCGCGCTCGACGGTCTCGCGCCTGACACACACGCTTACCCGCATGGGGCAGCTGGTCTATCTGCCGCGCGATCAGAAGTATCGCATCGGTCCGAGCGCCGTGGCGATGAGCACGTCGATGACGCGCGGCCTTCGGCTGCGCGAGTTGATCCGCCAGCGTCTCGAGGATGTGGCGGAGCAGTTGCCGGGAACGGTAGGCTTCGTCATTCCCGATCAATTCCACATGGTTTATCTCGAGTTCGCGCGCGCGGCCAACGCGCTTGGTCTGCATGAAGGGACCGGCAGCCGCATCGCCATGGCCACCACGGCGGCAGGGCACGCCTACACCGCCGCGCTCGACGACGATGTCGGCAACGCGCTGCTCGCGGAGATGGAGCGCGAGTTTCCTGATGACGCCAAGCTGCTGCGGCCGCGCATCGAGGGTAATCGCGAGTGCCTGAAGACGCATGGCTACGTCACGGTGTGCGGCTTGTGGAGCCCGCACATCAATGGTCTCGCGGTGCCGATGTGGTCGCCGCAGTATCAAACCTTCGTCGTCGTGACGATCGGTCTGCTGTCCGCGATGTTCGACGAGGCGCGGCTGCACCAGGAGGTGGCGCCGCGACTGCTGGATCTGAGCCGCGTCGTCGGCGCTATCCTTGCCAATGCGGAAGGCGATGTATTTCAAGGTCGCGGCTCGGATCGGTTCATGCCGTTATCCGCGCGCAACAAGATGATCAGAGCGGAGAACGTGAATGAACTGGAAGCCGGAGCTCGACGAACTCGCTCGGCGCGAAGCCTTCGCGCGGGAGATGGGCGGCGTCGACAAGGTCAAGCGGCAACGTGACCAAGGCCGGCTCACCGTCCGTGAGCGCATCGACAAGCTGACGGATACCAACAGCTTTCACGAGGTCGGCGCGATCTCCGGCATCGCTGAATACAATTCCAATGGCGAACTCAAGCATCTGACGCCGGCGAATTGCGTATTCGGCCGCGCCAAGGTCGACGGCCGTCCGGTGGTCGTGGTCGGCGACGATTTCACCGTGCGTGGCGGTTCCGCCGACGCTTCGATCTCGGCAAAGCCGCTGATGGCCGAGGAAATGGCGCATGACTTCCGCCTGCCGATCATCCGTGTGATCGAAGGTTCGGGCGGTGGCGGTTCGGTCAAGACCATCGAGACCAAGGGTGCGGCCAATCTGCCGGGCGGTGTCGGCGGCACACGCTGGTACTGGTACACGACAGCCAATCTGGCGCAGGTGCCGGTGGTCGGGTTGGGTCTCGGTTCAGTTGCGGGGCTTGGCGCCGCGCGGCTCGCCGCGAGCCATTACTCCATTATGACCAAGGCGTCGGCGATGTTCGTCGCGGGCCCGCCGGTGGTGAAGCGGTTGGGGCAGGATCTCACCAAGCAGGAACTCGGCGGCGCCGACATCCAGGCCAGGGCCGGCGGCATCGATCATGCGGTCGAGACCGAGGAAGAGGCGTTTGAGTGCGCGCGGCGCTTCCTGTCCTATCTGCCGTCATCGGTTTACGACCTGCCGCCGACGTTGCCGTGTAACGACGATCCGGCACGTGCCGAGGAGTCGCTGATGAAGGCGGTGCCGCGCAGCCGCCGTCAGGTCTACAAGATGCGGCCCATTATCGACGCGGTGGTCGACAAGGGCTCGTTCTTCGAGATGAGCGCGAACTTCGGCCGTCCGATCATCACGGGATTCGCGCGGCTGGAGGGGCGGGCGGTGCTGCTGCTCGCGAGCGACCCGTATCACTATGGCGGTTCGTGGACCGCGGAGGCGTGCCAGAAGGTGGTGCGTTTTGTCGATCTCGCCGAAACCTTCCATCTGCCGATCGTCTATCTGATGGATTGCCCCGGCTTCATGATCGGCCTCGAGGCGGAGAAGTCGGCGACCATTCGGCACGGGGTGCGCGCGATGGCCGCCGTCAACCAGACCACGGTGCCGTGGTGCACGATCATCGTGCGCAACTCGTTCGGGGTTGCCGGCGTGGTGCATCAGCCGGCCAACCGGTTCTCGATGCGTTACGCCTGGCCATCGGCCTATTGGGGATCGCTACCGCTCGAAGGCGGTATCGAGGCTGCCTATCGCGCCGATATCGATGCGGCGGACGATCCGGCGGCGAAACTGAAAGAGATCGAGGAGCGGCTCAACAAGTTGCGCTCGCCATTCCGTTCGGCTGAAAAATTCTGGGTCGAGGAGATCATCGATCCGCGCAAGACGCGCTCGCTGCTCTGCGAGTTCGCACGTCTCGCGGAACCGGTCCGCACGCCGGGGCCGACGCGACTGGCGATGCGGCCGTAACGTCCCCGGGGCGCTACGCCGCCTCCTGCTCGCGATGCACGTCGTGGATGACGAGGCCCATACCGTCGGGCGGCATCGTGATCCAGTCGCGGCGTGTCAGCGTGCGGCGGGTGTCGTCATGACCGCTGGCCCAATGCTCCCGCATGGATGTGCCTGAGAATTCGTGATCCTTTGCGTCGCCTTCATAGGCCGTCTGCTGATAGATCAATTGCAGGATCGCAATTTCCGGCAGCTTCTTGAGCTCAGCCTTGATCTTGCGTTCGTCCGCGGACAACTGGTCGTCCGGAAGTTTGGCAAGCGCCTTGTAGAGCGCCGTTTTGAGATTGTGGGTCCTGCGATAGACATCGGTGTTGTAGCGCGTCCGCGACGAGTACATGATGTCCTTGTGCCGCGCCATCACGTCCTGGATGTCGCGCGGAAGCATCCCGCGTGCGCTGAACAGATCAACCTGGAATACGAGTGAGTTGAGATTGTCCTCCTGGTCGAGCAGGTGCTGCAGCGGCGTATTCGACACGATGCCGCCATCCCAGAAATGGTCCGTGCCGATCTTCACCATCGGCAGGGCAGGCGGCAAGGCGCCGCTCGCCATGACGTGCTCGGGGATGATCTCATCGCGCGCGTTGTCGAAATAGATGAAGTTGCCGGAAAGGACATTGACGGCGCCGACAGCGAAGCGGACCTTCTTGCGGTTGATGAGGTCGAAGTCGACCAGTTCGAGCAGCGTTTCACGCAAGGGCATCGTGTCGTAGTAGCTGGTCGCGGTCTTCGCGCCGGCGGGACTGAACCACGGATTGGTCGCATGCGGTTGGAAGAATCCGGGCTGACCCAGCGTGGTCGTCATCCATGAGCTCGCGATATTGCGCGCCTTGCGATAGATGTCGCCGTCGGGCGTGTAGTACCAGACCTTGCGCGACGTAATCCGATCCCAGAAGATGTGCAATCGTTCGAGCCGGCGCTCCGGCGGGTTGCCCGCGATGATCGCCGAATTGATCGCGCCGATCGAAACGCCGCACACCCAGTCGGGCTCGACGCCCGCTTCGTGGAGCGCTTGATAGACGCCCGCCTGGTACGCGCCGAGCGCGCCGCCGCCTTGCAGCACCAGCGCAATGCGATCGCACCTTTCCGGCCGCCAGCCACGCGGTGATGATTGCTTTTCCGAAAAGGGGGCGTGCGCGTCCATGACCAGTCTCCTGAAGCTGTCTCCGGACAATTCAGACGACTGGTGACGCTGCTGTGACACGGTGAAAGAAAGTCGATCGAGGCAACGCAGCGGTACGTCACCGCTCTGAAGAAATTATCTCACACCACTGTCAAGGACGGACGGTAGCAATGCGCTCAACCAGCCACATCCGCGGGGAGATGCGACGATGCGCAGTCAGGACGTCTTGAAGCTTCCATCGATGCCGGCGGCGGGGCCAAGCTATCCTGCGGGGCCCTATCGGTTCATCAATCGGGAATTCCTGGTCATCACGTATGAGACCGATGCGGAATTGATCCGCGCAGGTTTGCCCGAGCCGCTGGAGCCTATCGCCGAGCCGATCGTGCATTACGAATGGATCAAAATGCCCGACAGCTCCGGCTTTGGCAGCTACACCGAATCCGGTCTTGTGATTCCGGCCACGCTGAATGGCGAGCCGGTCAATTTCGTCTCGCAGATGTATCTCGACGACGATCCGCCGATTGCTGCCGGTCGCGAAATCTGGGGCTTCCCCAAAAAGTATGCCCATCCGAAGCTCGAAATCGTCAAGGACACGCTGACCGGGACATTGGAGTATGCGGGCCAGCTCGTCGCGATGGGGACGATGGGCTACAAGCACGAGAGCATGACCGGTCATTCCGATCAGACGCTGGCGACGCTGTCGAAGACGCAGATCAATCTGAAGCTGATTCCGGGAGTCGACGGCCGCGCCGAAGTCTGCCAGCTCGTTGCGATCAACCTCACCGACATCGTCGTCAAGGGCTCGTGGATCGGGCCGGGACGTCTTCATCTGGTGCCGCATGTCAACGCGCCCGTCGCGGATTTCCCCGTGCGGCGCGTGGTGGGCGCGCATCATTTCCTTGCCGACCTGACGCTGCCGTTCGGCCGCGTGGTTCACGACTACAACAAGGACGTCGAACTGCCGGTGGCGATCGCCGCCGAGTAGCTCGGCTGACATCTGTCTGTAACAAAACCGTAATTCAATCGGCCGGTTTCCGCATGGCGCCGGCCGGGCGTCGCGACGACGGCGGGCATTGGCATGACGGACGTATCGCGTATCGAGAGATGGGGGTCTGCCACGCTCGATGTTGTTCCAGCAAGTGTTGATGGTCTGCGGACCGATGGGGCCGCCCCGCTGAATAGCGTGCCGGGTCTCGTCTGGGCGTTTCGTCTGCATGACGATGGCCGTCCGGAGGCCTTGCCGGTCGACGCGCCGCCGGCTTTTGTCCACGACGGTAAACTGTGGCTTCACTTCAACCTGGCCGACAGCCGCGCCCGCGAATGGCTGGCGACGCTCCACTTGCCCGCGCCCGCGCGAGAGCTGCTGCTGTCTAAGGACAATTTTCAGCAGTTGCACGCGATCGACGACTGCATCTACGGCGTATTCTCCGATCTCGTGCGGGAAATCGACGAGTCGACGGAACAGACCGGCTTCCTCCGCTTCATCATGAGTGAACGGCTGCTAATCAGCGGCCGGCATCAGGCGCTGTGTTCGGTCGACGCCATGCGCCACATGCTGGAGGGCGGCCATCGCATCGGAACTACGACGGCGCTGCTGGAGAAGATCGTCGATGAGGTTGCCGGCACGATGGACCGTATCGCGGACCGGATCGGCAACGAAATCGACGTCATCGAAGAACGAATCCTGACCGGCGAGCGGGATGGTTTGCGCAGCCGTCTGGGCGCGCTACGCCGGACCAGTGTTCGGCTGCATCGGCAGCTATCGGGAATGCGTGCCCTTTTTCACAGGCTTGAGCGCAAGGAGGACGACGGCCTCGATCCGGCGCTGCGCCTGCAGGCTGGAAAGCTCGCACAACGGCTCGACGGTCTCGATCACGACATCATCGAATTGCGGGAGCGCAGCCGCTTGCTCGAGGAAGAGATTCACTTTCGGCTGGAAGAGGAGAGCAACCGGCATCTCCATGCACTCGCGATCGTCACCACGCTGCTGCTGCCGCCGACGCTCGTGACGGGTATCTTTGGAATGAACACAAAAGGACTGCCGCTCACCGACGTCGACAGCGGCTTCCTCTGGGCCGCCGCGCTGATCGTGGGGTCGTCCGCCGCTGTCTATTGGATCATGCGGCGGATGCGGATCGTCAGATAGTCTGCGGCGGTTCCGATGATGAGTCTGCGTTTTCCGGTGGCTGTCATCATATCAGTGATCGCCGCTGTCTCGTGCGCCTGTTCGGCGCGCGCGGATGATGACAGCGGGCGGATATCCAAGTCCGACGACGCGCAGGCCGCGACGCTTCGCGAACGGCTCGCTGCGGCCGGATTCGAATTCAGTGCGACCTATATCGGCGAAACGCTGGGCAATGTGTCGGGCGGCTTGCGGACCGGTGGAATCTATACCGGCCGTCTCGATCTCGGCACGACCGTGGACCTCGAAAAGGTTGTCGGCTGGTCGGGCGCGACCTTTCACGCCAATATGTATCAGATCCACGGCGACGGTCTCTCTCGCGACTTCATCGGCAATCTGATGCTGGTGAGCGGTGTCGAGGCGCTGCCCGCCACGCGGCTCTACGAAATGTGGATTGAGCAGAAGCTGCTCGGTGGCCGGGTTGCGGTTCGCGTCGGGCAGCAGGCCTCCGATGTCGAATTTTTCGACAGCTCCTATGACGACATGTTCGCGAACTCTGCGTTGGGGTGGCCCGGGATCACCGGCATCAACCTGCCGGGCGGCGGCCCATCCCCTCCGCTTGCGGTCCCCGGCATTCGCGTGAAGGCGCAGTTGTCGGACAGCTTGACCGCATTCCTCGCGGTATTTGATGGCTATCCGGCGCCGCCGGTGCCTGGCGATCCGCAGATCCTCAATCCTCATGGCGTGTTGTTTCGCGTGACCGATCCGCCGTGGTGGATCGGTCAACTCAAATACAAGTTCGGGATCGGCGAAAGCGGGCTTCCGGCGATGATCACCGCCGGCGCCTGGTATCACATGGGGGCGTTCAGCGACCAGCGTCTGACCGCGGAAGGTCTTTCGATCGCCGATCCCGCGGGACTCGGACAGCCCGGATTATTGTTTCGCAACAACGGCATCTTTTTCGTCTACGAGCAGATGCTGGCGCGGGCAGCGACGAATCCGGACAAGGGCGTCGCGTTCTTTCTGCGAGGCTCGACCAGCCCGTCCGACCGCAATCTCATCGACCTTTATTTCGATGGCGGATTTCTGTTTACCGGATTCAGCGAAAAGCGACCGAACGACAAGTTCGGCATCGCCGCGACCTACGCCCGCATCTCATCGGACGCCCGCCAGTTCGATCGCGACGTCCAGATCTTCACCGGCACGCCGTATCCGGTCCGCGACTACGAAGCCATTCTGGAGATCAACTACCAGGCCGAGATCTGTCCCAATTTTGTGGTGCAGCCGCTGTTTCAGTACGTGATACATCCGGGCGGCGGCGTCGTCGATCCCGGTGACCCCACGCAGAGCCATCGCATCAGGGATGCCGCGGTATTCGGCGTGCGGACAACGATCACCTACTGATCGGCTGCGAGGTTCAGCCGGTGGCCAGCGCCGTCGCGGGCTTCTTGTCGGTCGCCATCGTCAGGATCAGCAGCGAAGCAATCAGGCACAGTCCGCCTGCGATGAAGAATGCGGGCAGGTAGGTCGCAAGCATCGTCCGCGACAGGCCCGCGCCGAACGCCGCCGTTGCCGCGCCCAGTTGATGACCGGCGAATATCCATCCGAACACGAGGCCGGCGCGCTCGGCGCCGAAGCGCTGTGCGGTCAGCCGCACGGTCGGCGGCACGGTGGCGATCCAGTCGAGACCGTAAAACATCGCGAAGATCGACAACCCGTAGAACGAGAAGTCGGTGAAGGGGAGGAACAGCAGCGACAGCCCGCGCAGGCCGTAATACCAGAACAGCAGGTAGCGGTTGTCGTAGCGGTCGGACAGCCAGCCCGATGCGATGGTGCCGATGAAATCGAAGATGCCCATCGCCGCCAGCAAGCTCGCCGCCTGCACCTGCGGAATGCCGTAGTCCGCGCAGAACGGAATGAGATGCACCTGGATCAGCCCGTTGGTGCTGGCGCCACAGATGAAGAACGTAAAGAAAAGCACCCAGAATACGCGCGAGCGCGACGCATCGCGTAGCGTGCCGAGCGCGGCCGCCATGATCGGGGCATTGTTTGGCGGTGGCGCAGGCAGCGGCTCGGTGCCTTGATCGCCGAATGGGCGCAAGCCGACATCGCTTGGGCGGTCGCGCATCAGGAGCAGCACGACGAACGCGGCAACGCCAAGCATCGCGCACATCAGGCCGAGCGCGAGCCGCCAGCCGAAGCGATCGGTCAGCGACGCCAGCAACGGCAGGAACACCAGTTGTCCGGTTGCGCTGCTCGCGGTCAGGATGCCGACAGCGAGGCCGCGCCGTGTGTTGAACCAGCGCGCGGCCACCGTCGCGCCAAGCACCAGCGCAGTCAGGCCTGTACCGAAGCCGACCACCACGCCCCACAACAGCATCAACTGCCAGACCTCGGTCATGCCGAGCGACACGACGAGCGCCGAGACGACGATCAACAGCGCGGCCAGCGTGACGTTGCGCAGGCCGTAGCGGTTGAGCAGCGCGGCGGCGAACGGCGCCATCAGCCCGAACAGCAGCAACCGGATCGACAGCGCTGATGAAATCTGCGCCGTGGTCCAGCCGAACTCGTTCTGCAGCGGGATGATGAAGACGCCCGGCGCACCGACGGCGCCGGCGCTGACCAGCGCGGTCAGGAAGGTCACGGCGACCATGACCCAGCCATAGTGGATGTTGCGGCGGGCGAGGACGGCGGAAAGCCAGGACGAGATCATGGGGCCTCGGCGATCAGGGACTCGTTGGGAGGGCGCAATCTGGCACGGACTCTTTGAGTCCGAAATGCCATATTTCCCTCAATTTGAGACATGTACCGTCAGTGGGACACGACGCGCTCGATCGCGATGGCTGTTGCCTCGCCGCCGCCGATGCAGAGCGCGGCAATGCCGCGTTTCAGGTTGTGGGCTTCGAGCGCATGCAGCAGCGTCACGATCAATCGTGCGCCAGTAGCCCCGATGGGATGACCGAGCGCGCAGGCGCCGCCGTTGATGTTGAGTTTTTCACGGGGAATGCCGAGATCGCGCTGCGCCGCCATGGCGACCACCGCGAACGCCTCGTTGATCTCGAACAGGTCGACGTCGCCGACGTTCCAGCCGACCTTGTCGAGTAATTTGCGGATCGCGGGAATCGGCGCTGTCGTGAACCACTGCGGCTCCTGGCTGTGGGTCGCATGTCCGCGGATCACGGCGCGCACGGGCAGACCATCACGGTCGGTCAGCGAGCGTTTGGCGAGGATCAACGCCGCGGCGCCATCGGCGTTGGCCGACGATGCGGCGGGCGTGATCGTGCCGTTGGCCCGGAATGCCGGCTTGAGCGACGGGATCTTGGAGGGATCGACCTTCAGCGGATGCTCGTCGCTGTCGATCGTGCGCGGCCCGGATTTCTCAACGATCGTAAGAGGGGCGATCTCGGCCGCGAAGGCTCCGCCTTCCACCGCCTTGCGTGCGCGGGTCAGCGTCTCGATGGCATACTCATCCTGATCCTTGCGCGTGAACTGGTAGGCCTCGGCGGTGGCTTCGCCGAAATCGCCCATGGAGCGGCCAACCTCGTAGGCGTCCTCAAGACCATCCATCAGCATGTGATCGATGATGCGGTCGTGACCGACGCGGTAGCCGCCGCGCGCCTTCGCCAGCAGGTAGGGCGCATTGGTCATGCTTTCCATGCCGCCGGAGACCACGATCTCCGCCGAACCGGCGCTGATGATGTCGTGGGCGAGCATGGTCGCCTTCATGCCGGAGCCGCAAACCTTGTTGATGGTGGTTGCGCCGGTCGCATCGGGGAGTTTGGCGCCGCGTGCGGCCTGGCGGGCAGGGGCTTGGCCCTGGCCTGCGGGAAGCACGCAACCCATGAAGACTTCATCGATGCGCTCGGGGGCGAGATTGGCGCGTTCGAGCGCGGCGCCGATCACGTGGCTGCCGAGCTTGTGCCCGCTGAAGGAGGAGAGGTCGCCCTGGAAGCGGCCGAGCGGCGTGCGTGCGGCGGAGAGAATGGCAACGGGATCGGAACCGGACATGGCGTGCTCCTTGTCGCTGGCCGCTGAGGCGGTCAATATTACATGATGCTCATCATATGATGCGCCGCCGAAAACGCAATGGTGCGCCGCCCAATTTCCTGTGAGAAAGACTTATCGCTTGCGGTTGACGAAGGCCTGCATCAGCCGGGTCGGTTCATCGGTCAGGAACGATCGCCCAAACACGCTAACGCTGAGATTGACAGATTCCGTCAGCGGCAACTCTTCCCATTGTTTCAGCAGGGCTTTCTGCGAGCGCAGCGCTTCGGGACCGCATTCCAGCAGCATCTCGACGACCTTTTCGATTTCAGCGTCGAGTTGGCCTTCGGAGGCCACGACGTCGATCAGCCCCCAATTCAGGGCGGTCGGCGCATCGATGGTGGCGGCCGTCATCACCAGCCAGCGGGCGCGACCCCAGCCGATCAACCGTGGCAGTAGCGCGGCATGAATCACCGAGGGGATGCCGACGCGCACCTCGGGCATGGCGAATTTCGCGTCCTGTGCGGCGACGCGGAAATCGCAGGCAGCGGCGAATTCAAGGCCGCCGCCCAGACACCAGCCCGGCATCCGCGCGATCACGGGCGCGGGAAACGCGCGCACGGCTTCGCAGAGATCGCGCAAACTGGAGATGAACTTTTCCGCCGACGGCTGGTCGAGTTTCGCCATCTCCTTGATGTCGGCACCGCCGATCAGGCTTTTGTCGCCCTGGCCCGCGACCACGAGCACCCGGATATCGCGCTCCTTCGCCAGCGTTTCCAGACCTTCGCGAAGGCCGTTGATGACGGGTGTGTTGAGGATATTGAGCGAACCCGCATTGGAGATCGTCAGCCGGACCACACCGCGGGAATCGCGGTCGACGCCGCAGTACGAATTCAGCATGGTCATGGATGGATCTCGCGATTGGTTGTTTTTGGGGCAAATGCGCATCCGTATTCCCGGCCAAATGGCCAACTTGTCAAGCCGCCGGGTCCGGTTTGAAGTGGCCGCGAGGCGGTGGCGCCAGATACTTCGTCAGCGGGAGATTTGTGGCAGCTTTTTCCGGCGATCCCTGCTATTATATGACTGCAAACATTCCATGGAACGGCGATGCGCTATTCAAAAGAACACAAGGCGGAAACCCACGCCCGGATCGTGAAGAATGCCTCCGTTCGGCTGCGCGAGCATGGCGCTCACGGGGTTGGCGTCGCCGACCTGATGAAGGATGCGGGTCTGACCCATGGCGGGTTTTACGCGCATTTCGACTCGCGCGAGGCGCTTGTGGTCGAGGCGTTCGTTCATGCGATGGATCGCTCCACCGAACGCTGGCGCAAGAAGGCCGAGTTGACCCCGCCCGAAAAGCGCTTTGCCACGATCGTGGAATCCTATCTGACGCCGGTGCATCGGGACGATCCCGGGCATGGCTGCGCGGTTCCCACGCTCGCCGCCGAGATCGCGCGCGAAAGCCCCAAGACCCGCAAGGCCTTCGCCGCCAAGCTGGACGAGATGATCGACATGCTCGCGGACCAGATACCTGACGTCCCGCGCAAGGCCGCGCGCAAGCAGGCGATGTCGTCTCTCGCGACCATGATGGGTACGATGGTGCTGGCTCGCGTGGCCGGAACCGGCGAATTTTCCGACGAAATCCTGACGGCGGGGCGAGATGCCGTTCTCGACCGCCGCGCCGCGCCGAAATCCGGCGGGAAGAAGGTCCGCAAGAGCGCGACGAAATAGATGTCGGCCGCTTAGCGGCGGGACCGCGCCGGCGCAGCGGGCCGGATGCCTGTCCCGTCGTGTGCATTTTTGCAAATGGGTTGCGCGTAGAAGCCCTTTTCAAGACCCGAAAATACGGGTCAAGATGCTCCAAACAGGCTCTTGCAAACGCGTCGGGAGGACACATGCGCACCATCGGACACTTTATTGGCGGCAAGAACGTCAGCGGTAAATCGGGGCGGTTCGCCGACGTTTATCAGCCGATGACCGGCGAAGTGCAGGCCAAGGTCGCACTGGCGTCCAAGGCTGAATTGCGCGAGGCGGTCGAGAACGCCAAGGCGGCGCAGCCGGAATGGGCCGCGACCAATCCGCAGCGCCGTGTCCGCGTCCTGATGAAGTTCCTCGAACTGGTCGCCAGGGAAAACGACTCGCTGGCCGAACTGCTGGCGCGCGAGCATGGCAAGACCATTCCGGACGCCAAGGGCGACATCTTCCGCGGCGTCGAGGTGGTGGAATACGCCATCGGCATTCCCGAGTTGATGAAGGGTGGCTACACCGAAGGCGCCGGTCCCGGCATCGACAGCTATTCGATGCGCCAACCGCTCGGTGTGGTCGCCGGCATCACCCCGTTCAATTTCCCGGCCATGATCCCGATGTGGAAGTTCGCGCCGGCGATCGCCTGCGGCAATGCCTTCATCCTGAAACCCTCGGAGCGCGATCCGGGCGTGCCGATGCGGCTCGCCGAACTCATGCTCGAGGCCGGTCTGCCGCCGGGCATCCTCAACGTCGTCAACGGCGACAAGGAGGCGGTCGACGCCATTCTCGACGATCGCGATATCTCGGCGGTCGGCTTCGTCGGCTCGTCCGACATCGCGCAGTACATCTACGCGCGCGCCGCGCAGACCGGCAAGCGCTGCCAGTGTTTCGGCGGCGCCAAGAACCACATGATCATCATGCCAGATGCCGACATGGATCAGTCGGTGGATGCGCTGGTGGGCGCGGGCTACGGCGCCGCCGGCGAACGCTGCATGGCGGTGTCGGTCGCGGTCCCCGTCGGCAAGACCACCGCCGACCGCTTGATGGAAAAGCTCATTCCGCGCGTGGAGAACCTCAAGATCGGTCCGTCCACCGACGGATCGGCCGATTTCGGACCGCTGGTCACCAAGGCGGCGCTGGAGCGCGTCAAGAACTACGTTGAGGTCGGCGTCAAGGAAGGCGCCAAGCTCGCCGTCGATGGCCGCGGCTTCAAGATGCAGGGCTACGAGAACGGCTTCTATATGGGTGGCTGTCTGTTCGACAACGTCACCAAGGACATGCGGATCTACAAGGAAGAGATCTTCGGGCCGGTGCTGTCGGTGGTGCGCGCGCAGAGTTTCGATGAGGCGGTGGCGCTGCCGTCGGACCATGAATACGGCAACGGCGTTGCGATCTTCACCCGCGACGGCGATGCAGCACGTGAATTCGCCTCGCGCGTCCAGGTCGGTATGGTCGGCATCAACGTGCCGATCCCGGTGCCGGTGGCGTATTACACCTTCGGCGGCTGGAAGCGCTCCGGCTTCGGCGATCTCAACCAGTACGGCCCGGACTCGGTGCGGTTCTACACCAAGACCAAGACCGTGACCTCGCGCTGGCCGTCGGGCGTCAAGGAAGGGGCCGAGTTCGCGTTCCACAGCAAGTGATCGGCAGCATTACGCATGCAGTTCGCGCTGACTGAGGATCAGATCGCCGTCCGCGACATGGCGCGCGACTTCGCGGCCGATAAGATCGCGCCATTTGCGCTGAAATGGGACGAGGAAAGGCACTTTCCCGTCGACGTGATGCGCGAGGCGGCAAGCCTCGGCATCGGCGGCATCTATATCAAGGACGACGTCGGCGGCTCGGCGCTGACGCGGTTCGATGCGGCGTTGATCTTCGAGGCCCTGGCGCAGGGCTGTCCCACCGTGTCGTCGTTCATCTCGATCCACAACATGGCGTCGTGGATGATCGACGCCTATGGTTCGGACGAGCAGCGGCGCAAGTGGCTGCCAAGGCTCTGCACCATGGAGCTGCTGGCAAGCTATTGCCTGACCGAACCGGGCGCGGGCTCAGACGCAGCCGCCTTGCGCACCCGCGTGGTGCGCGACGGCGATCACTACGTTCTCAACGGCCAGAAGCAGTTCATCTCCGGCGCCGGTTCGACCGACCTCTGCGTCACGATGGTGCGCACCGGCGACGAGGGGCCGGGCGGGGTTTCGACCCTCGTGGTCGAACGGGACACGCCGGGCGTGTCGTTCGGCGCCAACGAACGCAAGATGGGCTGGAATGCGCAGCCGACTCGCGCGGTGATTTTCGAGAACGCCCGCGTGCCGGTGGCCAACCGCCTTGGTCCGGAAGGCATCGGTTTCAAGATCGCGATGGCCGGACTCGACGGCGGGCGGCTCAACATCGCCGCGTGCTCGCTCGGCGGTGCGCAATCCGCGCTCGACAAGGCGCTTGGCTACATGAAGGAGCGCAAGGCGTTCGGCAAGCGGCTCGATGAATTCCAGGCTCTCCAGTTCAAGGTCGCCGACATGGCGACCGAACTGGAGGCCGCGCGAACGTTCCTGTGGCGCGCGGCGTCCTCTCTGGATCGCAAGGATGCCGACGCCACCATGCTGTGCGCCATGGCGAAACGGTTTGCCACCGATGTCGGCTTCGAGGTGGCCAATCAGGCGCTGCAACTGCACGGCGGCTACGGCTATCTCGCCGAATACGGCATCGAGAAGATCGTGCGCGACCTGCGCGTGCATCAGATTCTCGAGGGCACCAACGAGATCATGCGCCTGATCGTGTCGCGCAAATTGATCGAGGGCGCGCGATGACGTCGGCGGCCGCGGCGAATGCCGAGCCCGATCTGATCGTGCGGCGCGAGGGCGGTGCGGGCATCATCCGCCTCAATCGCCCGAAGGCGATCAATGCGTTGACGCTCGAGATGACGCGAGGTGTTATCCGCGCGCTCGCCGATTTCGAGAAGGATCCGAAGGTTGCTCTGGTGCTGCTGGAGGGCGCGGGCGAGCGCGGTCTGTGCGCCGGCGGCGACATTCGCAGCCTCTACGACAGCTCGGTGGCGGGCGGTGATCTCGGCAAGGTGTTCTGGCGCGAGGAATATGCGCTCAATGCCTGGATCGCGCACTACCCCAAGCCTTATGTGGCGTTCATGGACGGCCTCGTCATGGGCGGTGGCGTTGGCCTGTCGGCTCATGGCAGCCATCGTATCGTCACCGACCGTACCAAGGTGGCGATGCCGGAAGTCGGCCTCGGCTTTTTTCCGGACGTCGGCGGGACGTGGCTGTTGTCACGCGCGCCCGGCGAGATCGGAACCTATTTCGGATTGACCGGCCAGATCATGAATGGCCCCGATGCGATCCATGCCGGGTTTGCCGACGCGGTGGTGACGTCGGAAAAGCTCCCTGCGCTTCGCGAGGCGCTCGTCAGCCTTGATGCGCGGGTGGATTCGGCTGGCGTGAAATCTGTAATCGCGGGCTTCGCCACGGGCGAAACCGCGGGGCCCGTCGCGGCACTTCGGCCGCAGATCGACACGTGGTTCGCCCATGGTCGAATGGACGACATTGTGGCGGCCCTGCATCGTGACGGCTCGGAACTCGCGCGGTCGACACTTAAAATCCTCAACGAGAAGTCGCCGCGCGGTATGGTGGTGACACTGAAGCTGCTGCGGCTCGCGCGGGCTTCGTCCACGCTGGAGGAATGCCTTGTGCGGGAATACCGTGCGGCGCTCGCTGTCTTTGCGAGCGACGATTTCCGCGAGGGCGTGCGGGCCGCGGTCATCGACAAGGACCGCAACCCAAAATGGTCGCCGCCGCGGATCGAGGATGTTACACCGGAGATGATTGCGCCATACTTTGCCAGCCTCGGCGCGGATGAACTCGTATTCGACTAGTGTGGTGGTTCAGAAATTCGCTTCACTAGATAACAATAACCTCGACGGGAGAGCGTAGCATGGCGACCATCGCATTCATTGGCCTCGGCAACATGGGCGGACCGATGGCCGCCAATCTCATCAAGGCCGGTCACAAGGTGGTCGGTTTCGATCTGGTTCAGGCCTCCAAGGATGCGGCCAAGGCCGGGGGCGTCGCAATCGCCGATAGCGCCGCCGCTTCAGTAAAAGATGCCAGCGTCGTCATCACCATGCTGCCGGCGGGCAAGCATGTCGTGTCGGTGTGGACCGACATCATTCCCTCGGTCGCCAAGGGCGCGCTGATGATCGACTGTTCGACCATCGACGTCGAAAGCGCGCGGCAGGCTCATGCGCTGGCAGGCAAGGCGTCGCTCATGTCCGTCGATGCGCCGGTGTCCGGCGGCGTCGGCGGTGCCCAAGGTGCGACGCTGACCTTCATGGCCGGCGGCGAGGCCAAGGCATTCGCGGCGGCAAAGCCGATCCTCGAAGCGATGGGCAAGAAGATCGTGCATTGCGGTGATGCCGGTGCAGGGCAGGCGGCAAAAATCTGCAACAACATGATCCTCGGCATTTCGATGATCGCGGTCGGCGAGGCCTTCGCGCTGGCGGAAAAGCTCGGCCTGTCGCACCAGGCGCTGTTCGACGTGGCTTCGACCTCGTCGGGCCAATGCTGGTCGCTCACCACCTATTGCCCGGTGCCGGGACCGGTTCCGGCATCGCCCGCCAACAACGGCTATAAGCCCGGCTTCGCCACGGCCTTGATGCTCAAGGATCTCACGTTGGCGCAAGATGCCGCGACTTCGGCCAAGGCGGCGACGCCGCTTGGACAGCACGCGCAGGAGATCTACAAGACGTTTGACGCAGCCGGGCACGGCGGGGTGGATTTCTCCGGCATCATCCAGCACATTCGCGGCCTCGCCGGAAAATAGTGGGGGGAGACCATGACGACGTTTCAGGATGCCCGCGCATTCCTTCTGAAGCATCGCAGCGATTACGATGCCGCCGTCAAAGGTTTCAAGTGGCCCGATCCCGAGCCGTTCAACTGGGCGCTGGACTGGTTCGATGCCGGTCTCGCCGCCGATCCCGCAAGCAAGGGCAGAACCGCGCTCTGGATCGTCGAGGCCGCCAGCGGCACCGAGACCAAGATCACGTTCGAGGCGATGTCGCGGCGCTCCAACCAGGTCGCGAATTTCCTGCGCGCGCAGGGTTTGAAGCGCGGTGATCATCTGCTGCTGCTGCTCGGCAACGTGGTGCCGCTGTGGGAGACCATGCTGGCCTGCATCAAGCTCGGCGTCGTGGTGATCCCGGCGACGACATTGCTGACCACCGAGGAATTGCGCGATCGCCTCGATCGCGGCCGCGCCAAGGCTGTCATCGCCTCGCAGGATCAGGTCGCGAAATTTGCAAGCCTGGGCGGCGAAGAGCTCACGCGTATCGTCGTCGGTGCGACGGCGACGCATGCGGGCTGGCTGTCCTATGAAAAGACCAATGACTCGCCCGACGCCTTCAAGGCGGACGGGCCGACCAACGCCGACGATCCGATGCTGCTGTACTTCACGTCCGGCACCACGGCGAAGCCGAAACTGGTGCGGCACAGCCAGCGCAGCTATCCGGTCGGCCACCTCTCGACCATGTACTGGATCGGTTTGCAGCCGGGTGACGTGCACCTGAACATTTCCTCGCCCGGCTGGGCCAAGCATGCGTGGAGCTGTTTCTTCGCGCCATGGAATGCCGGCGCGACCATCTTCATCTGCAACCAGCCGCGGTTCGAGGCCAAGGGGCTGCTCACCACGATCGGGCGTTGCGGCGTGACAACCTTGTGTGCGCCGCCGACTGTGTGGCGGCTGTTCATCCAGGAAAAGCTGGCGGACTTCAAGGTTTCGCTGCGCGAGGTCTGCGGCGCCGGCGAGCCGCTCAACCCCGAGGTGATCGATCAGGTGAAAGCGGCCTGGGGGCTGACGATCCGCGACGGCTACGGCCAGACCGAAACCACCGCGCTTGCAGGTAACTCGCCGGGGCAGCCGGTCAAGGTCGGGTCGATGGGCCGGCCGCTGCCCGGCTACAAGGTGAAGGTGATCGACGCCGACGGGAACCCGAGCAAGGAAGGCGAAGTTGCGCTGATGCTCGGCGCCGACCGGCCCGCCGGCCTGATGCAGGGCTATCAGGGCGAGGGCGGAAAGCTTTCAGGCGCCGAAGGCGACCTCTATCGCACCGGTGACGTGGTATTCGTCGATGACGACGGCTACCTGACCTTTGTCGGCCGTGCCGATGACGTGTTCAAGTCGTCCGACTACCGGATCAGCCCGTTCGAGCTGGAGAGCGTGCTGCTCGAACACGATGCGGTCGCGGAAGCCGCGGTGGTGCCGAGTCCCGATCCGATCCGGCTGGCAATTCCGAAGGCCTATATCCTGCTGGTCGGCGGCACGGAGCGCTCGCGCGAGACGGCGCTGTCGATCTACATGCACATGTACGAGCGGATGGCGCCGTTCAAGCGTATCCGCAAGCTCGAGCTCGTCACCGAATTGCCGAAGACGATCTCTGGAAAAATCCGCCGCGTTCAGCTACGCCGTCTGGAGCATGAGGACGACCGCAAGGATCCCTTGCGCGGCGTCGAGTTCCGCGAAGAAGACTTTCCGGAACTCCAGGCTCTGAAGTCCAGGAACGCGGAGGCGTAATTCGTGAATGAAGTCTGGAAGAAGCCGCCGATCACCTTGGAGGCTTACCGGAGCCTGGTTGGGCAAGAGATCGGCGTATCCTCCTGGCACCTCGTCGATCAGAAGCGGATCGATGTCTATGCCGACGTGATCGAGGATCACCAGTTCATCCACGTCGATCCCGAGCGCGCCAAGCGTGAAACCGCATTCGGCACCACCATTGCGCACGGCTTTCTCACCATGTCGCTGCTCAGCGTCATGTCCTATGAGGTGATGCCGCTGGTCGAAGGCGTGACCATCGGAGTGAACTACGGCTTCGACCGGCTCCGGTTCATTTCGCCGGTGAAATCCGGCTCTCGCGTTCGGGGCCGCTTTACGCTAACTGAAGCGACGCTTCGCAAGCCCGGCGAACTGCTGTCGCGCACCGCCGTGGCCGTCGAGATAGAGGGCGAGAAGCGGTCCGCGCTGGTCGCCGACTGGCTCGGGCTCCTCTACTTTTCCGAGTAACAGGGACTGAATTCATGACAATCAGGTTTGACGGCCGCGTGGCCATCGTGACTGGCGCGGGCAACGGTCTTGGGCGCGCCCACGCGCTGGGGCTGGCGAGCCGTGGCGCCAAGGTCGTCGTCAACGATTTTGGCGGCGCACGTGACGGCACTGGCGGATCGCTGACGCCGGCCGAGGCCGTGGTCGAGGAGATCCGCAAGGCCGGCGGCGAGGCGATGGCCAATGGCGCCGACGTCTCCAACTACGAGCAGGTCAAGGACATGGTCGCGAAGGCGACCGAAAAGTGGGGCAGCGTCGATCTGCTCTGCGCCAATGCCGGCATCCTGCGCGACAAGTCGTTCGGCAAGATGGAGGTCGCCGATTTCGCCAAGGTGATCGACGTGCACCTGACCGGCACCTTCTATTGTTGCAAGGCGGTGTGGGACGGCATGCGTGCGCGCAACTACGGCCGCATCGTGCTCACCACGTCGTCGTCGGGCCTTTATGGCAATTTCGGCCAGGCCAACTACGGCGCGGCCAAGTCCGGCATGGTCGGCCTGATGAACGTGCTCGCGGAAGAGGGCCGCAAGAGCGACATCCGCGTCAACATCATCTCGCCGACGGCGGCGACGCGCATGACCGAGGAATTGCTGCCGCCGCAGGCGCTGGACTTGATGAAGCCGGAATCGATCACGCCGGCGGTGGAATACATGCTGAGCGAGAACGCGCCGACCCGCACCATCATGGGCGCGGGCGCGGGTTCGTTTGCGGTCATCAAGATCCTCGAAAGCGAGGGCATCAATCTGCCGTCCACCGACTGGACGCCGGATGCGGTCGCTGCGCACTTCAAGGAAATCGAGGACATGTCGAAGGCCAAGGCGTTGCTGGGCGCGTTCGAGCAGACCCAGAAGTACGTCGCACAGGCCGCCGCTCGCGCCGGCATCAAGCTGGAGCGCTGAGCAAGCGCTACTACAGACGAGAACTTTCGTCATTCCGGGGCGGCGCGAAGCGCCGAGCCCGGAATCCATACGCCCTGTGCCGATGTTTCGGATAAAAACAATCACGGGGGTTATGGATTCCGGACATGCGCCAAGAGGCGCATTCCGGAATGACGAGAAGGATAAGGGCGCGGCACAAAGTCAGGCGGTGCGATTTACTGTAGTCGCGGATCATCCGATCAGGCATACCCCTCGCCATGCCTGATCTGCTCCACACCCAAGCTGCGATCGTCGGCGCCGGCCCCGCCGGCCTGATGGCGGCGGAGGTTCTCGCGCGTGGCGGCGTGCGCGCGACGGTGTTCGACGCGATGCCGTCGGCCGGGCGCAAGTTTCTGATGGCGGGCCGTGGTGGGCTTAATCTGACGCACAGCGAGCCGTTGCCGGCGTTTCTCGGGCGCTATGGCGCCGCCGCGCCGCTCCTCAAGCCGGCAATCGATGCGTTTCCGCCCGATGCCCTGAGAGCCTGGGCCGACGACCTCGGGCAGGCGACCTTCGTCGGCTCGAGCGGGCGCGTGTTTCCGAAAACGCTGAAGGCGTCGCCGCTATTGCGCGCGTGGCTGCGGCGGCTCGACGCGCTCGGGGTAACACTGCGGTTGCGGCATCGCTGGACCGGCTGGGATCGCGAGGGCCGGTTGCTGTTCACGACACCCGATGGCGAGCGTGCGATGGTAGCCGGGACGACGATCCTCGCGCTCGGCGGCGCGAGCTGGCCACGGCTAGGCTCCGATGGCGCGTGGACCGATCTGCTGGCGCAACGCGGCGTTACCGTCGCGCTGCTGCAACCGTCGAACTCCGGATTCACTGTGGGTTGGTCGGAACTATTCCGCGATCGCTTCGAAGGTCAGCCGCTGAAAAACGTCGCGCTGTCATCCGGCGTGCAGACCGTTCGTGGCGAAGCGATCGTCACGCGTGGCGGCATCGAAGGCGGAGCAGTCTACGCATTGTCGGCGATCTTGCGCGAGCAAATCAACGCGACAGGTAAGGCTGTACTGCATCTCAACCTGCGCCCTGACATTGCGGTCGACGATCTTGCGGCCCGATTGAGTGCGCCGCGCGGAAAGCAATCCATCTCGAACTGGCTTCGCAAGACCGCGGGCCTCGCGCCGGTTGCGATCGGCTTGCTGCAGGAGGTGGCGATGGCCACCAGACAAAAGCCGGGAGACTTGCCACCGGCTGCGCTCGCGATGCTGATTCAGCGCGTTCCTGTCACGTTGACGGGCATCGCACCCATCACGCGGGCGATTTCGTCCGCCGGCGGGATTGCCCTTGGTGAACTCGACGCGGACTACATGCTGCGCAGGTTGCCCGGCGTGTTCGCGGCCGGCGAAATGCTGGACTGGGAGGCGCCGACCGGCGGCTATTTGCTGCAGGCGTCGTTCGCGACCGGTGCTGCCGCCGGACGCGGTGCGCTGAAGTGGCTCAAAAGCTAGCGCAACCGCCCGCGTGCTGCGACCGGCAGCGTGCCGACGATTTCGTCGCCGCGCACCATCACGACCTCGTCGACCATGTTGACGACGACGCAGACGTGATTGGGCACGATGCGCACGACATCTCCCACGGACGGGCGCGTGTTGCTGCGGGTCAGATCAAGGAAACCGTGCTCCTCCGCGAAACGCGCGATCCTGGCCTCGGGGTGTTCGAGAATAAGCCCGTGTCCCTCAAGTCCGCCGCCGGTGTCCGACGTCAGCGTCTTCGAGCCGGCGTCTAGGATTCCGCGATCCGGCCCGGCGCGGCTGACCACGGTGGCGTACACCGTCAGCGCACAATCGTCCCAACCGGCGACGCCGGCCGCGACCTGCATGCGATCGTTGTAGATGTAGGTGCCGGGGCGATGTTCGGTGGCGCCCTTGAGCTTGCCGACGTTCTTCATGTTCGGTGAGCCGCCGGTCGAGACGAGGGTGGGTTCCAGCCCCGCGGCACGTACGCCGGCCAGCGCCTCGTCATAGAATTTTTGCGCCTCAAGCCAACCGCTCTCGGTTGGATACAGCATGAAGCCCGCGAAGCTCAGGCCTTTCGTTGCCGCGATCTCCCGCGCCAGCGCGATGGCCTCGGCTGGCGTTTCGACGCCGGCACGCTTGCGGCCGGTGTCGCATTCGACCGCGACGCAGACTTCGCGGCCGGACTGCGCGGCGGCCTTCGGCAAGCCCGCGACGACAACCGAGTTGTCGGCAACGACGGTGACGTTCGCCTTCGCTTGCAGCGCGCCGAGCCGCGCCATCTTCTCGTCGCCCAGAAGGTTGTAGCTGATGAGGATGTCGTCGATCCCGGCCTCCGCCATCACCTCGGCCTCGCCGAGTTTCTGGCAGGTGATGCCGCGCGCGCCGGCCGCGATCTGCATTTTGGCCAGCATCGGGCTCTTGTGGGTCTTGATGTGCGGCCGGTTGGCGACGCCCGCTGCCTCGCAGGCCGCCTGGATGCGCGCGATGTTACGCTCGACGCGATCCATGTCGATGACCAGTGCCGGCGTGCCGTAGTCGCGGGCGATCTTAGCGGCGAGGGGTGTTGTCATCCCAGTATTCTCCAAACCTGACGGCTTTCTAACCCTCGATCTCCTCGCGCAGCATTTCAAGCTCCAGCCAGCGGTCCTCGGCTTGCTGCAGTTCGGCCTGGGCCTTCGCCAGCGTGACCGAGACCTTGTCGAACGTCGCCCGATCCTTTGCGTAAAGGTCGGGGTCGTCAAGGCGCTGCTGCTGCTTTGCGATTTCGTCATGAAGCTTCGCCATGGTCTTCGGCAGGGTCTCCAGCGCGTGCTTCTCGTTGAAGTTCAGACGACGCTTGGTTGGCGCGGGAGCCGCCGGTTTCGGCGAACGCTCGACCTCAGGCGATTGCGCGGCTTTCGGCGCGTCGCGTTTGATGTCGGTGCCGCGCTGCGCCAGCATGTCGCTATAGCCGCCGGCATATTCGATCCAGCGGCCGTTGCCCTCAGGCACGATCACCGAGGTCACCACGCGATCGAGGAAATCGCGGTCGTGGCTGATCAGGATGACGGTGCCTTCGTAGTCGCCGAGCATTTCCTCGAGCACATCGAGGGTTTCGAGGTCGAGGTCGTTGGTCGGTTCGTCCAGCACCAGCAGATTGGAGGGCTTGGCCAGCGCACGCGCCAACATCAAACGGCCGCGTTCGCCGCCGGACAGGACCTCGAGCGGCGTCCGCATCTGCTCCTGCGCGAACAGAAAATCCTTCATGTAGCTGACGACGTGCCGAGGCTTGCCGCCGACCATGACGTGGTCGCCGCGCCCGCCGGTCAGTGCCTCCGCCAACGTCGATTTCGGATCGAGGCTTTCGCGGTGCTGGTCAAGTGTCGCCATTTCGATGTTGGCGCCCAGTCGGATTGTGCCGCTATCAGGCGTATCCGCGCCGGTCAGCAGGTTGATCAGCGTGGTCTTGCCAGCGCCGTTGGGCCCCACGATGCCGATGCGGTCGCCGCGCTGGATGCGGGTCGAGAAATTGTCGACAATCTTGCGCTCGCCGTAGGTCTTGCCGATGCCCTTGGCCTCGATCACCAGCTTGCCGGATTTGTCGGCCTCGGCGGCCGCGAGACTGGCGCTGCCGGCAGTGCCGCGATAGTCACGGCGCTGTTGCCGCAGCTCGTGAAGACCGGCGAGCCGCTTGACGTTGCGCTTGCGCCGGCCCGAGACGCCATAGCGCAGCCAGTGTTCCTCGGCGACGATCTTGCGGTCGAGCTTGTGCTGATCGCGTTCTTCCTCCGCCAGTACCTCGTCACGCCATTCCTCGAATTTCGCAAATCCGCGATCGATCTGCCGGATCTGGCCGCGATCGAGCCACGCGGTGCTGCGCGACAGGTTGGAGAGGAAGCGGCGGTCGTGACTGATCAGCACCAATGCGCCGCGGCGGCTGTTGAGCTCGGATTCCAGCCATTCGATGGTCGGAAGGTCGAGATGGTTGGTCGGCTCGTCCAGCAGCAGGATGTCGGGCGAGGGGGCGAGCACGCGCGCCAGCGCGGCGCGGCGGCCCTCGCCGCCGGAGAGATGCGCGGGGTCTTCGTTGCCGGTGAGGCCGAGCTGTTCGACGAGGTAACGCGCCTGATAGCTGTCGTCACCGGGGCCGAGACCGGCCTCGACATAGGCGAGCGTGGTGTTGAAGTCGGCAAAGTCCGGCTCCTGCGGCAGATAGCGCACGGTGGCGCCGGGCTGCACGAAGCGGCTGCCGCTGTCGGGCTCGACGAGTCCGGCGGCGATCTTGAGCAGGGTCGATTTGCCGGAGCCGTTGCGGCCGATCAGGCAAAGCCGCTCGGATTCCGACACCGTAAGTTCCACGCCCGATAGCAGCGGCGTACCGCCGAACGTCAGCGCGATATCTCTCAACTGGATCAGCGGCGGCGCCATGGTCTCAACCTTGTTGCGCGGCGCGGGCGCGCTGGATGCGGCGGATCGCCTGATCCAGCGCGGACAGGAAGGCCGAGCGATCGCGTGGCTGAAACGCGCGCGGGCCGCCAGTGACTTCTCCGCTCGAGCGCAAGTCGGTCATCAGATTGCGCACGGCCAGTGTCATGCCGATGGATTCCTCCGTGAACGGCTTGCCGTTCGGCGCGATCACGCTGGCGCCCGCCTTGACGCAGCGGCTCGCCAGCGGAATGTCAGCCGTAATGACGATGTCACTGTTGCCGGCGCGCTCCGCGATCCAGTCATCGGCGGCATCCATGCCCGGGCCTGCGGCGATCCGCTCGATCAGGGGATCGTCGGGCACGCGGATATAGCCGCCTGCGACCACGCTGACCGGCAGGCCGTGGCGCGCGGCGACGCGATAGATCTCGTCCTTCACGGGGCAGGCGTCGGCATCGACGTAGATACGGGGCGAGGTCAATCCTGGATTATCCGGCTCGTGCTGCGATCGACGCGGGTGTTACTCCATACCGCGGAAAATTGCGAGCGGAACGGGGGTGTCATCAGGGTTGTCTCAGGGTTGCCTTGGGGCCTTGTTTGCGTACCATCGCCCGCAGCAGCAACTACAATGCAGAGGACCGCGCATGGCCCCGCTCACGCCCCATATCGTCTCGGCCTACAACACCGCCAAGGACTCGGAAAACAAGATGCACGACGACACCGTCGCGCGTCAGTTCGGCTTCAGTGGCGGTCTTGTGCCCGGCGTCGACGTGTTCGCCTACATGATGCATCCGCCGGTGGCAAAATGGGGACGGGCGTTCCTGGAGCGAGGCCTGATCGAGGCCCGTTTCGTCAAGCCGGTCTATGACGGCGAGACCACGGAAGTCCGCGCCGACGAGGCGAACGGTGGTCTGACGCTAGAAGTGCAAAGCCGTGGCGAGTTGTGCGCAACCGGATCGGCCTCGTTACCGGCCTCCGCGCCGAAGATTTCACTCGCCGATTATCCAGAGACATCGGCGGTCGCGCAGCGCAAGCCGGTGGATGCGACGTCCTATGAGACGGGCAAATGGCTCGGCGTGGTGCCACGTTCATGGGCCGGTGCAGATGCGAGCGGTTATCTCACCGACGTGCGCGAGACGCTGCCGATCTACGCACAGGAGGGGCTGGGCCACCCCGGGCTGTTCCAGCGCGTGATGAACAAGGTGCTGGTGGACAACGCGATCCTCGGCCCGTGGATTCACGTCGGCAGCCGCATGCAGCTTCTGGCTGCGGCGAAGGCGGGTGACGAACTGACGGCGCGCGCGAAGGTCACCGCCAACTACGAGAAGAAGGGCCATCGCTTCGTCGAACTCGATGCGCTGGTCGTCGCCAACGGCACGCCGGTCGCCCATTGCCGGCACATCGCGATCTACCAGCCGCGCCAGCAGGCGGCGGCGTAGGTTTCAGAATTCCGCCCCGTCATCCTGAGGTGCAAGCCGAGATGCTCTTGCATCGCGTGGGCGAGCCTCGAAGGATGACGTTATTGCCGCCATCCTTCGAGACGCGCGCAAACGCGCGCTCCTCAGGATGACGGATTCAATTGTCGGCACGTACGTGGTTGTTCACGCCGCTTTCGTCTTCCTGGCGTCCTGGAGCGCGCGCCAGACCCGCTCCGGCGTCAGCGGCATGTCGAGATGGGTGACGCCGTCGTCCGCAAGCGCGTTGATGACCGCGTTGACCACGGTCGAGAGACTGCCGGCGCAGCCGGCCTCGCCGCAACCCTTGGTGCCCAACGGATTTGATTTCGCGGGCGAGGGATGATCGCCGACCGTCATCGGCGGTGCGTCTGCCGCGCGCGGCATCGCATAGTCCATGAACGAGCCGGTGATCGGCTGGCCGCTGGTGTCGTAGCTGATCTTTTCCATCAGCGCCTGGCCGATGCCCTGCACGACGCCGCCGTGCAGTTGCCCCGCGACGATCATCGGATTGACGATGGTGCCGAAATCATTGACGCCGGTATAACGCACGATCTGCACCACGCCGGTGTCGGGATCGACCTCGACTTCCGCGACGTGGCAGCCGTTCGGGAAGGTGGAAGGCACCGGCTCGGTGGTGTGATCGACATCGAGCGACGACGGCACACCGTCCGGCACCTTGCTGTCGCGCAGCCTTTCGGCGAGCTCCATGATGCCGATGCCGCGGTCGGTGCCGGCGATGGTGAAGCGGCCGCCGGAGAATTCGATGTCAGCTTCTGCCGCTTCGAGCAGATGCGCCGCTGCCGTTTTGCCCTTGGCGATGACGAGCGCGGAGGATTCCACGATCGCCATGCCGCTCGCGGTGATCGAGCGCGATCCGCCGGTGCCGTTGCCGGTGTGCACGATATCGCTGTCGCCCTGTTCGAGCTTGATCCTGTCGAAGGGCACGCCGAGTTGATCGGACATCACCTGCGCGAACGGCGTGGCATGACCCTGGCCGTAATCCAGCGTGCCGGTGATCAGCTTCACCGAGCCGTCGGCTTCGAACACGATCTTGCCGAGTTCGACGCCGGGAGGGGCGGTGACCTCGAGATAGGAACCGATCGCGATGCCGCGCAGCTTACCCTGCTTGCGGCTGTCTTTCTTGCGCTTGGCAAAGCCGGCGTGATCGGCGATCTCGAGCGCCTTATTGAAGACGCCCTGAAAGTCGCCGCTGTCGTAGGTGACGCCCGAGGCAGCAGCGAACGGCATCTGCGACGACTTGATGAAGTTGCGCTTGCGCAGCGTCAGCCGGTCGATGCCCATCTCGTCGGCCGCGCGATCGATCAGCCGTTCCATGTAGTAGTTGGCCTCGGGCCGGCCGGCGCCGCGATAGGCGCCGAGCAGCGTCGTATTGGTCAGCACGCATTTGATGTCGACGCCGAGCAGCGGCGTTCGATAGACGCTGGCGAGGTTCTTCCCCGTATTCAGCGACAGCGGGCTCGGTGCGACGCCGGTGATGTAGGCGCCGAGATTGCCGTAGCCGCTCAGGCGCACCGCGAGGAATTTTCCGTCCTTGTCGAGCGCAAGCTCGGCGTGGATGTCCTGCGAGCGGCCCTGGCTGTCGGAGAGGAAGCTGGTCGAGCGCTCGTCGGTCCACTTCACCGGACGGCCGAGCACCTTCGCGGCATAAAGGATGCACATGTATTCGGGATAGTTGATGTTCTTCATCCCGAACGAACCGCCGACATTGGCGGTGAGGATGCGCACCCTCTCGTTCGGCAGCTTCATGTTCTTGGCGAGATTGGCGCGGTTGCCGGCGACGCCCTGGGTCGGCACCTGGATCGTGTAGTGATCGGCGGCCTTGTCATAGGAGGCGAGGCCGACGCGCGGCTCCATTGACACCACGGCGACGCGGGTGTTGGCGATGTCGAGCCTGGTGACATGCGCCGCGCTCTTGAAGGCAGCGTCGATCGCAGCGGTGTCGCCGAAGTGATAGTCCAGCGCGACGTTGTTCGGGATGTGATCGTAGAGTTGCGGCGCACCGGGCTTTGCCGCGTCAGCCGCGTCAGTGACGGCGGGCAGTTCATCGATGTCCAGCGCCACGGCTTCAGCGGCGTCGCGTGCCTGCGCCAGTGTCTCGGCGACAACGAAGGCCACGGGATCGCCGACATAGCGAACCTTGTCGGTCATCAACGCCATGCGGTTGGTCTGGTGCAGCGGCGAACCATCGCGGTTCTTCAGCGGCAGACCGCAGGTGAAGGGGCTGTAATTTGCGGCTGTGAGATCGGTCCCGGTCCAGACGCCGAGCACGCCGGGCATCGCCTTGGCGGCCGAGGTGTCGATGCCGCGGATGATGCCGTGCGGATAGCTCGATCGCACGATAAAGGCATAGGCCTGACCGGGCAGATTGAAGTCGTCGGTGTATTTGCCCTTGCCGCGAACCAGCGTGTCGTCCTCCTTGCGACGGACCGGCTGCCCGACGCCAAATTTTTGCAGTGCAATAGCATTGTCGAGCGAGGGACGTGAGGCGTGATCTTGCATGGGGCAAATCCATCAAAAAGGCAGGTTTTCAGCCGGTTTCACAAAAACCCGCCTTCCAGATAAAGCAGCCGGGCCCGAACGACAACGCATGATTGAACATGCGGCGCGTGCGCGACGGTTGCGCTCGCGACCTGCGCTGCTAAACTTTCCGTGAGAAGGCATTCCTCGTAGGCTTTTCGGCCGCGAAAGACAGTTTGATGAATGACGAGACGCGGCAGCGCGATGACCACGGGTCCCGCGCTCGTCCGCAAGCATTGGCAGCCGTGATGACGGCCGGCGCGGTCGAAGCCAGCCGTTCGTTGGCTGGCGGCGCGGGCGTTTATGCCGCGCTCGATCTCGGCACCAACAACTGCCGGTTGCTGATCGCCTGTCCAACCGGCGACAGCTTTCGTGTGATCGATTCGTTTTCACGGATCATCCGGCTGGGCGAGGGCATCTCGTCGACGGGACGCATCAGCGAGGCGGCGATCAGCCGCGCGATTTCAGCGCTCAGCGTCTGCCGGGACAAGATGCGCGCCAGAAAGGCGGACCGGCTCCGGCTGATCGCAACGGAGGCGTGCCGGGCCGCATCGAACGCCGAGAATTTTCGTGGCCGGGTGGCCGCCGCCACCGGCATCGAGCTCGAGGTGATCGATCGGAAGACGGAAGCGGCGCTCGCGGTGATCGGTTGCTCGCCGCTGGTCGATCCCAAGGGGCGCGGTGCGATCCTGTTCGACATCGGCGGCGGTTCGACTGAACTGGTCCGGATCGAGCATCAGGGCGGCGAGCCGCGTATCAAGGCGTGGACGTCGATTCCGTTTGGCGTGGTAACGCTGGCCGAGCGCTTTGGCGGTCACGACGTGACGGCGCAATGTTATGCGTCAATGGTGAGTGATGTCGCATCCCATGTGAGGGTGTTTGAAAATGCTCATGGCGGCGATCTCACCGGGATGCACCTTCTGGGCACGTCAGGCACGGTGACCACCCTGGCCGGCATCCATCTCGATCTGGCGCGCTATGATCGGCGCAAGGTCGATGGAATCTGGATGGACGATGCTGACATCACCCGGATCATCGCACGTCTCCGCGCCATGGACTATCAGAGCCGTGTCGCTCATGGCTGCATCGGGGCCGAGCGCGCCGATCTGGTGCTGGCAGGATGCGCTATTCTCGATGCCATCCGGCAGGCCTTTCCGATGCCGCGGCTGCGGGTGGGGGATCGCGGCCTGCGCGAGGGCATGCTGGTGGAAATGATGCGCGAGGACGGCGCACTGCGCGCCGATTAGCGCGGTTGTCGTCACCGCCGGGCTTGACCCGGCAATCCATTTTACGTCATTGCGAGCGCAGCGAAGCAACCCGGTTCTTTTCGAGATTTCTGGATTGCTTCGTCGCTTTCGTTCCTCGAAGACGAGGAACTGAGCACTTCGCAATGACAGCAATCTGATTCCGTTGAAGCGGCTCTCGATATGGCGAAAGATACCACCGGACGACTGCGCGTCACCGTCAAGACTGGCGGCAAGCGCAAGCTGTCGTCAAAACTCTGGCTGGAGCGGCAGCTCAACGATCCCTACGTCGCGCAGGCCAAGCGGGATGGGTGGCGGTCGCGCGCCGCCTACAAGCTGATCGAGATGGACGACAAGTACCGGTTCCTCAAACCGGGCCTGACGGTCGTCGATCTCGGCGCGGCGCCGGGTGGCTGGAGCCAGGTCGCGGCGAAGCGCGTCGGCTCCGTCGAAGGCAAGGGCCGGGTGATCGCCATCGATCTCCTGGAGATGCCGGAGATCGTCGGCGTGACGTTCGCGCAGCTCGATTTCCTCGACGCCGATGCGCCGGAAAAACTGATTGCGATGATGGAGGGACGCGCGGACGTTGTGCTTTCCGACATGGCCGCGAATACGACCGGCCATCGCAAGACCGATCAGCTCCGCATCGTTGGCCTCGTCGAAACCGCGGCGGCGTTCGCAGCCGATGTGTTACGCCCCGGCGGCACGTTCGTCGCAAAGGTGTTCCAGAGCGGGGCGGATGCCGACCTGCTGGCGCAGCTCAAGCGCGACTTCCAGACGGTGCGGCACGTCAAACCGGCGGCCAGCCGGCAGGATTCCTCCGAGCGCTATGTCCTTGCGACGGGTTTTCGCGGTGGTTCCGCAGGAAAGCCGGCTCACTCCGCGTAGGATATCCAGCCTCTGAAGCTGAAGCCGGCATAGAACAGGCTGACGTTGGAGAATCCAACCTCCCGCAGCATCGCTTCCTCTTCCTCCGGCGCGAGGATCGAAAGCCTGGTCGCTATGGCCTGACGAGAGCTTTCCAGTCGCGCTGGATCCGTATCGTCGGGCGCGCCGAAGGCGACATGGCGTGCGATCCACGTGGAGCGCTCGGGCTCGGTCTGTGGAAAGCTGATATGAGCGACGACGAGGGGAGCGCCGGGCTTGAGACGGCAGCGAAGTTGCTTGAGCGTTGCCATCCGTTCGTCAAGCGAGATGAAGTGAAACGTCAGCAATGACGTGGCCGCATCGAAAGGCCCCGGCGGCGCATCGCCGATATAGCCCTCGTGAAACTGCACACGCGCTGCGTGGCGGCCGACCGTCTGCTCCGCCAGTCGCAGCATGGGGGCCGACGGGTCCACGGCATCGAACGACCAAGCAGGGTGCGATTCCGCGAAAGCCTTGAGCTCCAGCCCGCCTCCGGCCCCCAGGACCAGGACCCGGCCGTTCGAGGGTACCCGTTCCGCGAGCAGCATCGTTGTCATCCGGTGCAGGTCGAAGAAGCCGGGCACCTGCCGGGGCGGGCCTTCGGCGTATGTGTTCACTGACGGCCCGGAGAACGGGGACGATTCCATATGCAATCTCTCGCGTGGTTGAGGTCGAAGATGAGAATCGCCGCGCAGCAATTCAAGGGTTATGCCTAGACTCCATCCAGCACGATCACTGTCGGCGTCGTCGGCAGCGTGCCCGCGGAAATCGTCAACGTTCGTTCCGCGCGCTGGTCGATGGCGAACTGACCCCGAAGCTGTCCGAGCAACTGCGCGAGTGGCGTGCCGAAGCGATGCATGGGCAGCACTACCGACGAGCGCAGCCGCCGCACGATCTCGGCCATACCGGCGAGTGACATCGTGTAGGTCCCGTCGATCGGCACCATGACGATGTCGAGCCGGCCGATGGCGGCGATATGGCTGTCGGTCAGTGGATGATGCAGATGGCCGAGGTGGCCGATGCACAGTCCGGCCACCTCGAAGATGAAGATCGAGTTGCCGTTCGGGATCATTTCCGCGTCGGCGTCGCCGCGGTCGAACATGTAGCGACGGATGTCGGTCGGCACGTTACGGATGAACACGTCGCCGACGGTGAGGGCATGTTTCGCCGCCGTTCCGTCGTCGTTCCAGCCGTGTAGCACATGCTTGATGCGCGGATCGGGGTGCAACGTGTAGTGCGTCGAATGTGCGCGGTTCATGGTCACGACGTCAGGCACGCCGCCTGTGTCGTAGACGCCGCTGTAGTCGGTCGCGATGCGGATGCCGCCGGGCGTCTCGATCACATAGGTCGAATGTCCGGCATAGGTGATGCGGACCTCATCGCTGGCCGCGACGTGCAGGTTTGCGTAAATGACGTGCGGCAGCGATTGGGCGAGCGCGAGACACTGGCTGGCTTGTGGTGGGTCCGCCGCCTGCGCCGGGATGAGCCAGCCCAACATTCCGGCGAGCGCCGCAAGGCAGTGCAGCGTCGGCATCAGCGCGGTCAGGACATATCTGCGCGTCATGACCGCAGCAGATCATGCCGCGGCGGCGGCGACAACATTGCTCTTAGTGAGGGCCTAGCTGATCCGCTGATCGCGCGCAGTGACGGTTTCGCGGGCGGCTTCTTCTTCGGCTTCGGTCTCGCGAGTGGGATCGGAAATCACCACCATGCGCCGTCCCGAGACCTGATGGCCGGCATCCGCCGGCATCCGGAAGAAATACCAGGACGACAGCGCCGCCAAGACCGACACCACGAGGAATCCGGGGCCGAAGTCCGCCGCGGTCAACTCGGTGCTGTGATGGAACAGCATCGTGGATTCCACCGAAAACGCACCGACCGCGACGCCTGCTGATACCGCCAGTTGCTGGTTGACGCTGGCGAGCGTCGTGGCGCGGCTCATCTGCTCCGGCTCGACGTCGGCATAGGCCAGCGTATTGATCGCCGTGAACTGCAGCGAACGGAAGAACCCGCCGACCACCAGGATGATCATGATCAGGAGGAGCGGCGTCGTGATGGTGAACAGCGCGCAGGCCGCGAGAAATACCGAACTGACGACGGCATTGACGGTCATGATGTTGCGGAAACCGAAGGTGCGGATGATACGCGCGGCGAGCGTCTTCATGCCCATCGAGCCGACGGCCGACGAGAACGTGACCAGGCCCGAGCCGAACGGCGACAGGCCGAAACCGACCTGCATGAGCAGCGGCAGCAGAAACGGCAGCGCGCCGATGCCGAGGCGGAACAGGAAGCCGCCATAGATGCTGGCGCGAAACGTCGGCAGGCGCAGCAGCGTGAGATCAAGCACCGGGGACGTGGTGCGCCGGGCGTGGATCACATACAGCGTCATCGAGACCGAGCCGATGCCGATCAGCCCGATCACAATCGGCCACGGCAGCAGGTTCAGACCGGCGACGGAGAGGCCGAAGGCGATGCCGCCGAGGCCGACGCCGGCCAGCAGCATGCCGTAGAGATCGAAGCGCTCGGGATTGTCGCTGCGGATCGGGTCGATATAGCGCAGCGCCATGAAGATGCCGAGCAGGCCGACCGGAATGTTGATCAGGAAGATCCAGTGCCACGAGAAATAGGTGGTGATGAAGCCGCCGAGCGGCGGGCCGACCACCGGGCCGATCAGGGCCGGCACCGTCACCCAGGCCATGGCGTTGACTAGCGCGCTCTTGTCGATCGAGCGCAACAGCACCAGACGCCCGACCGGCGTCATCATGGCGCCGCCCAAGCCCTGCAAGGTGCGCGCGATCACGAAATCCGTCACCGACGACGACAGCGCACAGCCGATCGAGCCGATCATGAACACCGCGATCGCGGCGCTGAAGACCTTGCGTGCCCCGAACCGGTCGGCGGTCCAGCCGCTCGCCGGAATGAACACCGCGAGCGACAGGAGGTATGAGGTGATCGCGAGCTTCAGCGTCAGCGGACTCGTGCCGATGTCGGCGGCGATCGCGGGCAGCGAGGTCGCAATCACCGTGGAGTCCATGTTTTCCATGAACAGGGCGGCAGCGACGATGAGCGGGATCAGGCGTTCTTTGTTCATCGCGGGGAGGGGAGGCTGGGGGCAAGCGGGCGGCGGAGCGGGCTGTAGCACCGATAACGAGGGCGGACTATTGCGGTGCGCCGCATACCTCCTAAATCCTGGATCATGAGTTCGCCGGAGACCGAACGATGATCTACGTGCTTGCCGCCTTGGTGCCGCCGCTCGGGCTGCTGTTCAACGGGCAGCCATTCTCGGCCATCCTGAATGTGGTCCTGATCGTGTTTTGCGCGATTTTCGGGCTGGTTTTCCACGTGCTTTTCCTGGTCCCGTCGGCTCACGCGCTGATCGCGGTCCACATGAAACGCGAGGACCGCCGGCATCGGGAAATGGTCGAGGCGATCCGCCGGCACGGGCCGCCGCCTGGTTACCCGCGCTAGCGGTCTGCGGAGGCTGAAAAAGCCTGTGCATGGCTGCCAAAAGCTTTGATTCCCCCGGCCGCCATGCTATCGACCAGCGCCAACCCAGCCGATGGAACCCGATTCGACGGCGACGCCAAGGTGTCGCCGACAGGCTGTTTCCATCCTGAGATGATGTTGCGGCCACCGCGCCGCTGAATGGAGTTGGTGATGGCGCACGCAGGCAGATTTCAGGACATTCACGAAGCCTACACGTTCGACGACGTGCTGTTGAAGCCCGGCCTGTCCGACATCCTGCCCTCCGAAGCCGACATCCGCTCTCGCGTCACCCGCGCCATTCCACTCAACATCCCGATCATGGCGTCCGCCATGGACACCGTCACCGAAGCGCGCATGGCGATCGCCATGGCGCAGGCCGGCGGCCTCGGCGTGATCCATCGCAACTTCGACGTCGAAGGGCAGGCCGCGCAGGTGCGGCAGGTGAAAAAGTATGAATCCGGCATGGTGGTCAATCCGCTCACCATCAGTCCGGACGCCATGCTGTCCGATGCGCTGGCGCTGATGAACGATCACGGGTTCTCCGGCATTCCGGTGGTGACAGGCGGCAGCGCCACGTCGCCCGGCAAGCTGGTCGGCATCCTCACCAACCGCGACGTGCGTTTTGCAACCGACCCGCGCCAGAAGGTGTCGGAACTGATGACGCACGAAAACCTCGTCACCGTGCGCGAGGGCGTCAGTCAGGACGAAGCCAAGCGGATGCTGCACAAGCATCGCATCGAAAAGCTGCTCGTGGTCGACGACCAGTATCGCTGCGTCGGCCTCATCACGGTCAAGGATATGGAAAAGGCGGTGGCGCATCCGCTGGCCTGCAAGGATGCGCAGGGCCGTCTGCGCGTGGCCGCTGCGACCACCGTTGGCGAAGGCGGTTTCGAGCGTACCGAGCGGCTGATCGACGCCGGCGTCGATCTGATCGTCGTCGATACCGCGCACGGCCACTCATCGCGCGTGCTGGATGCGGTCAACCGCATCAAGCGGCTGTCGAACGCGGTGCAGGTGATCGCCGGCAACATCGCCACTACCGAAGGCGCGCAGGCGCTGATCGATGCCGGCGCCGACGCCATCAAGGTCGGTATCGGTCCGGGCTCGATCTGCACCACGCGTATCGTCGCCGGTGTCGGCGTGCCGCAGCTCACCGCCATCATGGACGCGGTCGAGGCGGCAAAGAAGGCCGACGTGCCCGTGATCGCCGACGGCGGCATCAAGTTCTCAGGCGATCTCGCCAAGGCGCTCGCCGCCGGTGCCGATATCGCAATGGTCGGCTCGCTGCTGGCGGGCACCGACGAGACGCCCGGCGAAGTGTTCCTGTGGCAGGGCCGCTCCTACAAGGCCTATCGCGGCATGGGGTCTGTCGGCGCCATGGCGCGGGGCTCGGCCGACCGCTACTTCCAGCAGGACATCAAGGATACGCTGAAGCTCGTTCCCGAAGGCATCGAAGGGCAGGTGCCTTACAAGGGGCCGGTCGGCAATGTGATGCATCAGCTTGCCGGCGGCCTGCGTGCCGCCATGGGCTATGTGGGTGCGCGGACGATTTCCGAGTTCCACGACAAGGCGCAGTTCGTTCGCATCACAGGCGCAGGCTTGCGCGAAAGCCACGTCCACGACGTCACGATCACCCGCGAAAGCCCGAACTATCCCGGCGGCGCTTAACCCATATCGCCCAAATTGAGCCGTACGCCGGCGCGAAAACCGGGTATTCTCGGTGCGCCGTTACCGGTGGCTTGCGCCGGTCTGCATACGGCGGGTGTTCCCGCCAGCGACGTCGCGATGCGTCTGCGATGTCATAGAAAGAGAGAGTTTCATGGTCGATTGGACAGACGACAGAATTGCCGCGCTTTCGGATTCGGATCTGAAGAACCTGCTCGCCAATGCGGAGCGGAAATCCGTCGACGATCTCATTGCGCGCTGCCGGACGGAACTGGAGAAGCGCAACGCGTTGAAGCCGCGCAAAGCGTCCAAGCCGCGCACCGAGCTGAAGGAGTTCGAGCACGCGATGTCCGTGCAGTTGGCGGACGTCGGCAAGCAGATGGCGGAGAAATACGATCTGTCCGAGGAAACCGCCAAGGCGAAGTCGTCGGGCGTCAAGGGGTTTCGCGCGCACAAGCTGGTCGGCAGCGACGGGCAGGCCAAGCTCGGCGGATTGCAGCGCGCGGGCTTCGTCGCCGTGGACCGTTATATCTCCTATCGCCGCGGCAACGACATCGTTTCGCTCGGCGTGTTCCTTCCCAAGGATCAGGAGATTTCCGAGCACAAGTTTTTCGTGATTGCCCCGCAGGCGATGCTGGACCGCAGCGAGCCGGTCGATGCCATCCGCGACAATCACGGCCAGAAGCAGTCGGCAGACAGCGGGGTCGCATTCGGCGATCTCGACAGCGCCGCCGCCGCTTTCGACAAGGTGCTGGCCAAGATGGCGGCGTAGGAGCTTTGGTTTGTCATTCCGGGGCGATGCGAAGCATCGAGCCCGGAATCCATAACCCCTGTCTTTCGATATTGCTCAAGCAGGGATTGTGGATTCCGGACAGCCGCTGGCGCGGCTTCCGGAATGACGTTGAGAGTTTGTCTCACAGAACAATCGCATTAAGACGTTACAGAGGAAACACTACCCATGGCCCAATCTGCAAAGCGTATCGTCCTGGCCGCGCGCCCTGTCGGTGAGCCCAAGGCGACGGATTTTCGTCTCGAGGATTATCCGGTGCCGACGCCCGGCAACGGGCAGATGCTGTTGCGGACGATCTGGCTGTCGCTCGATCCCTACATGCGCGGTCGCATGAGCGAGGGGCCATCCTATTCCGCGCCGGTGCCGGTCGGCGGCACCATGGAAGGCGGCACGGTGTGCGAGGTGATGGCCTCGAACAATCCGGGCTTTGCCAAGGGCGATATCGTGCTCGCGCATTCCGGTTGGCAGCAATATGCGCTGTCCGATGGTACGGGCCTGCGCAAGGTCGATCCGAAGGTGGCGCCGATCTCGACGGCGGTGGGTGTGCTCGGCATGCCCGGCATGACCGCCTACACGGGCCTGCTCGAAATCGGCAAGCCGAAGGCGGGCGAGACGGTAGTGGTCGCGGCGGCCTCGGGCGCCGTTGGCTCGGCCGTTGGACAGATCGCAAAAATCAAGGGTGCGCGGGCGGTCGGCATCGCCGGCGGCAAGGAGAAGTGCGACTACGTCAGGAACGAGCTTGGCTTCGATGAGTGCATCGATCATCGTTCGCCCGATCTCGCGGCGCAGCTCAAGGCGGCGTGCCCCAAGGGCATCGACGTCTATTTCGAGAACGTCGGCGGCAAGGTGTTCGACACGGTGTTTCCGCTGCTGAACGATTTCTCGCGCATTCCGGTATGCGGGCTGATCGCCGATTACAACACGATCTTCACCAAGGACACGCCAACGCCACCGTGGGCGAACACCATCATGCGTGCGATCCTGGTGAAGCGGCTGAACTTCCGCGGCTTCATCGTGCGCGACTTCGCCGCCATGTTCCCGGACTTCATCCGCGACATGCCGCAGTGGCTGCGCGAGGGCAAGCTCAAGCACCGCGAATTCATCAGCGAAGGCATTGAAACGGCTCCGGCCTCGTTCATGGGCCTGCTGAAGGGTGCGAACTTCGGCAAGCAACTGGTGCGGATCGGACCGGAGAAGATGTAGCGGCCGTCGTCACGCGGCGGCGGTGCTGCTTTCGAGAACGGCCTCGACATCCAGATCGACCAAACCCGGTACGCGGATGTGCCGGATCTCGAAGCTGTCGGGGCGGAAGACGTATTCCACCAGTCCGACTTCCTTGATGCCGATCGGCTCCTGCTGTGTGTCGGAGCGGATCATGAACGATGCCGACGGCGCCCAGACGTGGCGAATGTTCCGGAAGGTGTAGTCCCGGCGCTGATGGACATGCCCGCAAGCGACCAACCTGAGATCGATGGTGTCGAGCATCTCGATCAGCTTGCGGCGCGCCGGCATCGGCACGTAACGGAATGAGGTTTCCGCCAGTTCCGGATCGTCGGGCGCATCCCTGTACAACGGCTTGTGGATGAACAGCGCCAGCGGTAGGCCGCGAAGCGTCGACAATTCCGCATTGAACCAGTCAAACTGCTCGGCCTCGCAATCGAGGCCTGAGTTCATGACGAGCGAATTCAAGCCGATGAAGCACCAGCCGGCAGCGTCGAACCGCCAGCGGTCCGCGCCGAAAGCGGAAATGAAATCCTGCCGGCTGGCCTCGGTGACTTGCTCAACAAGCGGCGGACCGGCTTCGGTCGGGTTGTCGCCGATATCGTGGTTGCCGGGAATGTAGCGGCATTCCGCGGGCAGGGCATCGTGCATGCTCCTGGCAGACCGCATATCCTCGGGATGGTTCGGGCCGTCGAATGCGACATCGCCGGTGTGGATGATGAGATCGGGCGGATTATCCGCGATGTATTGAGCCGTGCGCTGGAAGTTTTCCATGATGATCGGAACTCGCGGGCTCAGATGCGTATCGGTAATCTGCGTCAGGCGAAAGGCGGACATGGCGGAACTCCTTATGAGTGGAGCACGCTACACGCGCTGCATGTCAGTGCGATGGCTGAAACAGCTGACATTTGCTTGAAAAATTGTTTGAAACAGATCGCCGGTTTGGCCTGCCGGCAGGCGGCCGCGATTGTCACATCGGGTTGTCGCGGCTATAGCGGGGATATGGCGGGTTATCCGGGAGGCATGTGATGTCTGTTCAAATGGTGCTGCTGCCGGTCTTTGTGCAGGTCGGATTGACGTTCGCGCTGTTGATCGCGATGTCGGTGGCGCGGATTCGTTCGTTGAAGTCCGGTGAAGCCCGGATCAAGGATATCGCGCTGCGCGAGCCGAACTGGTCGCCGCGCGTTACGCAGCTAAACAACTGCTTCAGCAACCAGCTTGAAGTGCCCGTGCTGTTCTATGTGCTGGTCGCGCTGGCAATGCCGCTGCGCCATGCCGACCTCTTCATTGTGCTGATGTCGTGGCTCTTCGTCGTGACGCGGTTCGTGCACGCCGGCATCTTTATTACCAGCAACAACGTTCAGCAGCGCGGTCCGGCCTGGTTCGCCGGCGTGATCGTGCTGCTGGTGATGTGGGTCTATTTCGCGCTGCGTATCCTGTTCGCGATCTGAGCAGTGCAACCCGTTCCAACCGAAAGTTTGTCATGACGCCTTCTGCACGGCTCTCTGCAGCCATTGAAGTGATCGAAGCCATCGACAGCCAGCGCGTGCCGGCGGCGAAGGCGCTCAAGGAGTGGGGCACCGCGCATCGCTTCGCAGGCTCCGGCGATCGCGCGGCGATTTCCGGGCTGGTCTACGATGTGCTGCGCCGTCAGGCCTCCAGCGCCTGGATCATGGAGGACGACAGTCCGCGTTCACGCCTGCTCGGGATGTTGAAGCTCGAGCGCGGCATGGATGCGGGTGCAATCTCGGCCCTGTGCGACGGCGGCCGTTTCGCGCCCGAACCCCTGTCCGATATGGAGCGCGCCGCGCTGACCTCGCGAACCCCTGCCGACGCGCCGGCGCACATCGCCGGCGACTATCCGGAATGGCTCGACAGTCATCTCGCGCAAGCTTTTGGCGATGAGCGCGCGGCAGAGGCCACCGCGATGGCGAGCCGTGCGCCGCTCGACCTGCGCGTCAACACACTGAAAGCCAAACGCGAGAAGGTTTTGAATTCGCTGCGCCACCTCGGCGTGGAACCGACGCCGTGGTCGCCGCTGGGGCTTCGCATCCAGCTCGGCGCCGACGCCCGAAATCCCGGCATCCACGCCGAGGAGGATTTCGTGAAGGGAGGCATCGAGGTGCAGGACGAGGGCTCGCAGCTTGCCGCGCTACTGTCGGCCGCGAAACCCGGCGAGCAGGTCATCGACCTCTGCGCAGGCGCAGGCGGCAAGACGCTGGCGCTCGCGGCCATGATGCAGGGCAAGGGCCGGCTCATTGCAACAGACCACGATAAGCGCCAGCTTGCCCCGATCCATGAGCGACTGTCCCGCGCCGGCGTCCACAACGCCGAGGTGCGCGCGCCCAAGGGCGAGGCCGATCCGTTGTCCGATATCCGCGCGACCGCCGACCTGGTGCTGATCGACGCTCCCTGCACCGGCACCGGCACTTGGCGGCGCAATCCGGACGCCAAATGGCGGATGCGGCCCGGCGCGCTGGAGGTGCGTTTGAAGGACCAGGCCGAAGTGCTTGATCGCGCGGCCGGTTTCGTGAAGCCGGGCGGCCGCATCGCCTACATCACCTGTTCGGTGCTGCCGTCGGAAAATAGCGAGCAAATCCGGCAGTTTATCGCCCGCAATTCAGAATTCACGGTGGTCCCGCCGGGTGAAGTGGCGGCTGCGCTCTGGGACAAGGCCGAGGATTTCCTGGCTGCGACGATTCAGAGCCTGGAAGGGCTGCTGATGACCCCACGCCGCACCGGGACGGACGGGTTTTTCATCAGCGTGCTGCGGCGAGGGTAGCGAGGCTCGCGCTCCCGCCCGGGAGAGGTGAAAGAGCGTGTGAGCTTCGTTCCTTTCCCGTTGCGGCCCTGCGGCCGGTCGCGTATCTGCTGGCCATGACAGCCAGCACATCCGCCGCTTCTTCCGCCGACCATTCTCCCCACGTGGCCTCGGCGCACGACAAGATTCTCATCGTCGATTTCGGCAGCCAGGTCACCCAGTTGATCGCCCGCCGCGTCCGCGAGGAGGGCGTCTATTCCGAAATCGTGCCGTTCCAGAAGGCGGAAGCCGCCTTCGCCGAGATGAAGCCGAAGGCCGTGATCCTGTCGGGCGGACCGGCCTCCGTGCTCGACGCCGACGCGCCGTCCGCGCCGGCGTCGATCTTCAAGGCCGGCGTTCCCGTGCTCGGTATCTGTTACGGGGAGCAGACCATGGCGCAGCAACTCGGTGGCACCGTCGAGGCCGGCCATCATCGCGAGTTCGGCCGCGCCGCCATCGAAGTCACCGATTCCTGCGCGCTGTTCGACGGCGTCTGGGAGAAGGGCGGCCACTACGACGTTTGGATGAGTCACGGTGACCGCGTGACGCAACTGCCCGAGGATTTCCGCGCGGTGGCAAAGGCGCCGGGCTCGCCGATCTCTGTCATCGCCGACGACAAGCGTAAGTTCTACGCCATGCAGTTCCATCCCGAAGTGGTACACACGCCGGACGGCGCAAAACTGCTGCGCAATTTCGTCCGCAAGGTCGCGGGGCTGAAAGGCGACTGGACCATGCGCGCCTTCCGCGAGGAGGCGATCGAGAAGATCCGCGCCCAGGTTGGTAAGGGCCGGGTGATCTGCGGCCTGTCGGGCGGCGTCGACTCATCGGTCGCGGCGATCCTGATTCACGAGGCGATCGGCGACCAGCTCACCTGCGTGTTTGTCGACCACGGCCTGCTGCGCAAGGACGAGGGCAAGACGGTGGTCGACCTGTTCCGCCACCACTACAATATCCCGCTCGTGCACGTTGATGCGTCGAAGCAATTCCTCGGCGAACTCGCAGGGGTCACCGACCCCGAGGTGAAGCGCAAGACCATCGGCCGCCTGTTCATCGATGTGTTCGAGGCCGAAGCGAAGAAAATCGGCGGCGCGGAATTTTTGGCGCAGGGCACACTCTACCCCGACGTGATCGAGAGCGTGTCGTTCACCGGCGGACCGTCGGTAACGATCAAGTCGCACCACAACGTCGGCGGCCTGCCGGCGCGCATGAACATGAAGCTGGTCGAGCCCTTGCGCGAACTGTTCAAGGATGAGGTGCGCGCGTTGGGGCGCGAGCTCGGCCTGCCGGATGTGTTCGTCGGCCGCCATCCGTTCCCGGGACCGGGACTCGCGATCCGCTGCCCCGGTGAGATCACCCGTGAGAAGCTCGACATCCTGCGCGACGCCGATGCGGTATACATCGACCAGATCCGCAAGGCGGGTCTTTATGACGCGATCTGGCAGGCCTTCGCGGTGCTGCTGCCGGTGAAGACCGTCGGCGTGATGGGCGACGGCCGGACCTACGATTATGTAGTGGGCCTGCGCGCGGTGACCTCGACCGACGGCATGACCGCTGACTTCTATTCCTTCGACATGAAGTTCCTGGGCGCGACCGCGACGCGGATCATCAACGAGGTCAAGGGCGTCAACCGCGTCGTCTACGACGTCACGAGCAAGCCGCCCGGCACCATCGAGTGGGAGTGATTTGGCGTCTGTCCGAGCTTGCGCATGTTCACCTCGGACGTCCGCTCCGGCGGAAAGGTCCGACGGTGATAGTCGACGCCGAAGCAAGCACAGGAGGCGATATGACTAGCCCAGATTTGAAGCACGAGACCCTCGTATTCGAGCGCATTTGCGCGGCGTCCGTCGCGCAGGTCTTCGCAGCATTTGCCGATCCGGAGGAACGCGCAAATTGGGGCACTCCGTCCAAAACAGCGGCCTTCATCTATGACAAGGTAGATTTCCGCGAAGGCGGCCGTGATGAGTTCCGTTGCGGCGACAAGAACAACCCGCAATATCGTGGCGTGACGACCTATTACGATATCGTCCCGAACGAACGGATTGTTTCGAGCGAGGTTGTCGAGACACAGGGGCGAAAGCTCCTCATTTCCATGTCTACTACAACATTTGAACCGGAAGGCACCGGGACGAAAGTCACCGTCACTGTGCAGCTCACATCCCTAACCGGCGACGGCATGTTGAAGGGCGCTGAGTTCGGCCACAATGCGTCCTTGGACAATCTCGTGCAGGCGATGCAGTAGCGGGTAGCCGCGCTCGCACGAGCAGATTCCAAACCGCACCGCCTGCGGCGCTTGCGGCGAAGCGCGCCCGCCCACAAGCGGACTTTCGCAGCACAACTGGTAGTCAACGCCGGCAAGTCCGCTGAGAGAGGACCATCATGCAGCAAACCAATTCCGAAGAAGCTCGGATCAAAGCCGTTCTCGAGAACTGGGCGGACGCCGTTCGCCGGCACGATCTTCCCGCCATTCTCGCGCACCATGAACGGGACATGGTGATGTTTGACCTGCCGCCGCCACTACAATGCAAGGGCATCACGGCCTACAAACAGACCTGGGAGCTGCTGTTTCGTTACCACAAGCCTGGCACGGCCTTCGATTTTCGCGAGCTTGCCGTGATTGCCGGCGTGGATGTGGCTTTCGCGGTCGCTGTTATGTGGTGTGGACCTGACTCGTCCAGCAATCCTACGGAGAAAGACGGCTTTTTGTTCCGGCTGACGGTAGGCTTACGCAAGGTCGATGACGAATGGCGCATTGCCCACGAGCATCACTCCGTGCCGGCGGTCGACTGAGCGCGCCCTTAAGCAAAAGTGAATATCGTCACGGATTGCGCAAGGCCGCCTATGCCTTGATAGAAGTCCAGAGCATGTTGATCCTCGTTGTCAGCGGGAACGAATGTAGACAGGAGGCCCGCGTCATGTGCAGCGGCGATCGCCGCTTGCATCAACCGCCTTCCGATTCCGCGACGTTGATGGCTTACTACTACGGCAATATCGTACACGAACAGCTCGTCCCCGTTCTCGCGCGTGATCGGCAGCACATGCGCCGTCAAGCCGCCGACGGGTAGGTCGGCGTCAAACGCTCCGAAGAACCAGAATTGCTCATTTGCGAGAAGCTCAGCGAGGCGAGCCCCAGAACTGCCCTGACCTTCTTCAAAAGTCCCAGCCATCATTTTTGTGACCGCTGAGGCGACTTCCGATTCTTCGGCTTTTAGTCTGCGAACCTGAATGTTCATACGGGCTTCCTCAATCTAAATCGGGAGAATGGTTTATTCTGGCAGGTGGCCTAGAGAAGCTTGCACCATGCGAGCTCTGATCTCCTGACAACAGGTATTGATTTTGATACTTGCCCTCATGCACAGCGAAAAATACGAGAGCGTTTGGGACGCGCTTTGTGATACCCGCGCGGAGGCGGCGGATATGGAGTTGCGTTCGGCGTTGATGAGCGCGATTACCGAAGGGGTCGAAGGCTGGGACGTGCCCCAGAAAGAAGCCGCAAAGCGGCTGGGGCTGACGCGGCCGCGCCTCGATGACATGATGCGCGGGAAAATCGACAAATTCTCACTCGACGCCTTGGTGAGCATTGCCACGACGGCCGGCTTCAAGCTCCGCTTCCAGCTTGACGAAGCTACTTCAATAGCCGCCTTACAATACGAAGGGGATCAGCATCTTTGAGCGTTCAGCATAGGCCGCATACTGCGCGCCGTAGCGAGAGGCGAGGTGTCGGTCCAATGCCGGGGCGTTGAAGAAGGCAAAGAAGCAGAGCGTGTAGAGTGGGATCAACGTCGCCCAAAGTGTGTGGGCCACGATCGCATAGGCTGCGACCCAAAGGATATCACCGAAAAAGTTGATATGGCGCGACAGGGCGAAGAGGCCCTGGGTGTAGAGTCGTCCCTTGTTGTGGGGATCCTTCTTGAACTGGTCGCGTGCCAGTTCCGACCCCGTGTTGAGAAACGCGCCGAGCAGGAAAAGGCCGACTGCGACAGCATCCCAGACACCGAGAGGTGCGCCCTCCGGCAACACCAGTACGGCAAAGCCAACGTAGTAGAGCAGAAAGGCGATCGGGATCGTGAACACCTCGGCCCAACCCATCCGGCGCCGCATCAGATAGAACAGCGTTAGGGACATCCGGACCATGGTCGTCACCGAGAAGGCGAAGATCAGAATGGCGCGCGCCGGGATTGCCGAGGGGATCGTCCAGCCCGTCAAACCGGCGACGACCGCACGCCCCGCGCCGAAAAGGATCCAGCCTGAGGCAGCCAGAATCGCGAGTTCGATTGTCAAGAGAACCAGCTTTTGCGGTAGAGACCCGCCGGTCTGCGCGTAGATATCCATCACGCTTCCTTCTCTCGTCATCTATTTCGTCCACTTGGACGATATAAGTCGTCGAGATCGGGGTCAATTGTTTTTCGTCCATCTGGTCTATATAAAAATCATATGCCGAAGGTCGTCGATCACGAGAAGCTGCGCGGGGAAGTCGCCGAAGGGGCGGCGCAGTTGTTTCTGCGCCGTGGTTACAGTGCGCTTGGCATGCGTGAGATCGCCGAGCAACTGGGCGTATCGAAAAGCGCCCTTTACCACTACTTTCCCAGCAAGCGGGCATTGTTCGATGCGGCTGGAAGGGTGGCGGTGGCGCGCATGGCGAGCGCATTCATCCGGCCGTCCGGCCCTGAGGTCGGAATCGACGCCGCGGTCAGCGCTATTCTCATAGGGGTGAAGGCACTCGACGCCAATGCCCGGGACGAGATCGCCTTGCTGATCGATTACTTGCGTACCGTCGAAGGCGACGCAGCCGCGCGACGCGGTATTGCCGAAGCAAATGCGGCGCTTGAAACCTCGATTGCCGCAATCGTCGGGACTGCCAAAGCTTCGCTGGTGCTGTCCCTCTGTTACGGATTTCTTCTTCAACGGGTGCTCGCTGGCGAATCCGTTGACTTCGCCCGTTTTGAGAACGAGCTGCGCGAATTGCTACGCGTCAGTGCTTCGCCGTCCCGGTGGGCGACCTCGCCACGCTAGCGGCGAGAGTCTGTTTTCCCGTCTTCTCAAAAACGCTTGTCCTTTTTGAGGGACTCGCCGGTTGAATCTCGTCGGGCCTGTCGAGTTCCACGCTCGTGCGCGACGACCTGACGCTGGTGCCACGATTACCATTCACCCGACCGGATCCGATCTCTAACGTGCTGTGATGCCCGATCGATACCGATGAGCGGCCGCCGAATTGTGCCACTTGGGATCGACTGAAACGTCTAACAGGCTGGCGCAGCACGGTGGGGTATCGTTAACAAAACCAATCATACGACGGTGCGCAATCCGACGATCGAAAACGCGGGAGAGATGGCGACCGTTCCGCCTCTGGCCTGTACACGTAATCGTCACGGCACGCGGCGCCGGCGCGAGGTTGATTGAAGCCTCCGTCATAACTACCTGAAACGCAGGTCGCCGATCGCGAAGCGAGCCCGAAAACGAGGGCTGTGGGAGCCGGGCCGCAGAGCCAGTTCCTGTATTTGGCGGCTCGGCGCAGATAACAGGAGCCTTTGCTTGCAAAGGAATGATATACTGTTAAGAATAATTTTGCTGCGATGAGCTGCCGTATATGGCGGCAGGATGATCCAGCGGCTATTGATAAGCGGGATCGCGAGAGTTGGGGCATGCTTGCTGGCAGCAACCATATTGCGCCGCAGCTAACACCATCGGATAGATTGCGCAGAAGATGATTGACACTCAAGCTGGCGCGTGAGGTTATTGGGATTGCCACTTTGTTTTTGATTGTGAGTATTTACATTTAGCAGTGGTAGCGGCTTCGGGCGATTTTTGCCGGTAACGATGCCCGAGCCTATTAGGCAAGGAAGATGAAGAAGCATTCGCGCGAGGAAATTCTGTTAAAGCTGACCAGGGCAGATGAACTTGCCCGCGCCGGCAAATCCCAAGGGGACATTTGCAAGGCGCTCGGGGTGAGCGTCATGACCCTTCATCGATGGCGCAAATTGCCGCTGCCCAAGCCTGAGCTGATCCTTTCACGCGATCGTGCAGGCGACAGCAAGACGTTGGCCAATCTGCCGACGATGGACGAAATGCACCGCGTGCTGGACGAGCTGAAGCTCGAGAATCAGCGGCTTCGGAAGATCGTCACGGATCTCCTGCTTGAGAAGACGAGGCTGGAGGAAGCTTCGGCAACGGTCCCGTCTCGTCAGTCGGGCACGCAAAGCGCCGTCCGGGCTTTGCTTGGCCCCGCCAACATGGAGTAGTCGGGACTCGCTCTCATTGCTCAAATTGGCGGGAAGCGGACCTGCCCGGTGACAAGGCGGTGGGAAGGTCCCGACGTCAAATTCGACTCTTTATCAAATCCGATTCTTTAGGGGAGAACGTCTCAGGCGAGACCGTCGCGGCGCGCGCTAACTTCCTTGATCGGCCCATTCCACCGCATCCGCGAGTTGCTGGATTTCCTGATCCGCAGCATCCCCCGGCACGAAGCTTGCGACCGATTGACCGCTGGTGAAGCAGCGGACGAATGCTGCGCGGCTGGCAATCGGTGGCGCGACCAGTTCGCCGAACTCGCTCAACTCGTCGATCAGTTGCCGCCCCTCAAGCGTGCGGCGGTCGAGCCTGTTGGGCACGAGGATGACCTTGATTTGATCCCGCCGGCGTTCGCGCGCCGCGTCGATGATCGCAAGCGTCTGCAACGTCGCGTCGAGATCAAGTCCAGATGGGGTGCAGGGGACCAAGACGAGGTTGGCCAGTGCGATCGACGCTCCCATTTCACGCGCATTGGGAGCGGTATCGATCACCACGAGGCCAGCTTGAATGCGGCGCACTTCCTGGGCCCACATGGACACAGGAATCTGCTCCAAGGCCATTTCATAGACGGGGAATTCCAGATTGCCTGGCTCCGCCCATTGTGAGGCGGAGCGCTGGGGATCGCTATCGACCAGCGCGACATCATGCCCGCGGCGGGCGAGCTCGGCAGCGATGCAGATCGCGATCGTGGTTTTGCCGACCCCGCCCTTCCGCTGGGTCACCGTGATTGTCTTTCGCATCGGTCCGGGAAAGTTCATACAGTCGCCATGATAACAAATGCTCACATTTCTGAGCAAAATCAGGTCGCTACCGTACCATTCCTTGATGGCAGATCACAATTGGTGATTTGCTAAATGAGAATGTCAAGAACCGGCCATATTTGAACTCCCGAGCATATTTCATCAGCGGATTCCGAACGTTATCGGTCGCGGTATCCCATATAAGCAACTGAAATAACTGGTAAATTATCCACGGGGCGGAGGCGGCGGGTTGGGCGGAATGGTCGCGACGGCATCAGTCCTCACACATGAGTGACCGGTGCTTGCATTTGCAGCTTGACTTAGATCGCACTGCACGCTTAACATACGAATAACATATGGTGTGATGCATCATAACATACGAAATGATTGGGCGTGTCTCGCTGATATGACCCGTTCGCTCTTCTGAAGCTATAGCACATTCGAGCTGCAGCGCGTCGGCGTCGACCGGGTGTCTGCGTTTGCTGTGAATCTTCAAACCCTGTCGGAGGGTGCCTATGGCCGTTTCCTACCTGACCAAGACTGAGCTGGGTCAGTTTCTCCAGCACAACGGAAATATCGAGGCGGGTGTCAGATCGGCTTTGATCGACTCGCTCGAGCAAAGCGGTGTTTTCAAAGACGGTGACAACAGTACCAGAGCATGGCTCGAGTCCGGGCCGTTTCACGGCGGGGCGGTCCCGCCGGTAACCCAGATTCTGGACGTATCCAACTCGACGTCCGTCCAGACGAATCCAAACCTGAAGGCGATCGTCCTCGACGATCACAGCGCCAAGCTGAACGTGACCGGCGGCGACAATGATATATTCGTCGCCGCGGGCAAAGGCTCCGACACCATCAACCTGAGCGACAGCGGTAACGACACGGTTTACGGCGGCAGCGGTAACGACGTGATCCGCGGCGGACATGGCGACAGTTCGCTGTTCGGCGGCGCCGGTAATGACAGCATCTTCGGTGGCACCGGCAACGACACGTTGGATGGTGGCTCCGGCAACGACCTGCTGGTGTCGGGCGCGGCGGCGGCAGGCATGGGTGGTCACTCGCCCGGCGCCGATGCGAATGCCAGTGCTGGCGGTCATCAGCGCGTTGCGAGCGCCGACGACAACCAGGTCTTCGGCAATAGCCAGGGTGATGACGACCAGGGCAACGGTCGCGGTCATCATGGGAATGGCCAGGGTGACGACAATGATCAGGGCCATGGTGGTGGTCAAGGTCACGGCGGCGGCGATGATCATGGCGGTGGTGGTCAGGGTCCCGGTGGCGGCGGCTCCGGCAGCGATATAGCGGGCCACAGCACGCTCGTAGGCGGTGCCGGAAATGACACGCTGGTCGGCGTGCAGGGCGACGTCATGCAGGGTGGCGCGGGGAACGATCAGTTCACGCTCACCGGCACGGCGAATGCCAATTCGACGCTGCAGGGTGGCGGCGGCGATGACAGCTTCAACGTCCAGACGCACACCGGTAACGATACGATCATCGGCGGCAGTGGCAGTGACACGGTCAGCTTTGCCGATCGCTCGTTCTCTGACGTCTCCAAGATCGACGTCGATGCCGATACGTCGACCTACACGCTGCACTTCAGCGACGACCAGACGATTGCGGTCACGGGAGTCGAGGATCTCCACTTCAACGACCAGATCGTCACGCTGCCGAAGCTTTCGTAATTCGGCCGCTGAGACTGCATCAGACAACATTGGTGAAAGCCCCACTTCGGTGGGGCTTTTGCTTTTGTGATCTGACGATGGCGTGAGAGGCAATTGATGCCTTTGTGAAGCCACATCGATAAGGTGATGGTGGTTTGGCTTTTGGAATGTCAGGAGTCGATCGTGTCTGCCGATATCAAGCGCTTGCTCAATGTGGGCTCCGGGCCCGGATCCGCGCCGCGAATTGCGCGAATGATACGTACGCAAGGATGGGAAGAGGTCCGCTTCGATATCGACCCCGATGTCAGACCTGACGTCGTGGGCTCGATCCTCGACCTCGGAAGCTCGTTCGAATCACGATCATTTAATGCGATATGGTCGTCGCATGTGCTGGAGCACCTCTATGCGCACGAGACGTTTCCGACGCTGCGTCAGTTCCACCGGATTTTGAAGCCGGACGGGTTCGCCTTGATCATGACCCCGGATATCGACGCCGTCGCGCGTTTCATCGTCGAACACGGAATTGCCACCATCGCCTACAATTCCGCGGCAGGCCCGATCAGGCCGCTCGACATGCTCTATGGCCATTCGCGTGCGATCGAGGAGGGGCATGTCTATATGGCCCACCGCACCGGATTTACGGCTGAGCGGCTTGGCAATCTGCTGCTGATGGCGGGTTTCCCCAACGTGTCCGTGACGACGGAGAATTTCGAGGTCTGCGCCCTGGCTCTGATGCCCGACGCCGATAGCGTCGCCATCCAGCAGACTTTGCTCGAAACCGGCTTTAATTTTCAGGAAGCGGCGGCCTAGCCGGATCACGATACTTGTCGAATCGTAACAATTGCGAGCGGCGAATATCGCTCCAATGTTCGTGTTTCCGTCACTTTTGTTGTATGTAATGTTATCGGCAAGGACGGATTATCATTGATCGCAAACGATAATCTGCAACTGGTCCACAACAGACAGGCCGAGCTTTCATGACCCTGCAAGTCGTCGCTGAAAATGCCGATGTCGATCCGATGCCGCCGTCCGGGCTGGAATGCCTGATCATCGTTGCACGGCAGCATGGGCTGCATCTGACCGCGACGCAGTTGATCAAGGACAACCTTCTTACCGATCCGGAGGTGGCGGCTGAGCAGCTCGTTCACTGCGCCGAGAAGTCCGGCATGCGGTCGAAGCTCGTCAGCCTCGATTGGGCCGGGCTTGCCGAGCTGAAAAAAGCGCTCCCGGCCATCGTTCGCCTGCGCAACGGAAGCTACATGGTGTTGTTGCGCGTCGAAGGAGACGACAACAGCATTCGCGTCGTGCTGAGGGATCCGAACGCGTCGGAAGACGCACTGCTCGTGATCGATCAGCCGCGCTTCGAAGACATCTGGTCCGGAGACGTCATCCTTGCCAAGCGCAATTATGAAATCTCCGATGAATCGCAACCGTTCAGTTTCGGCCTTGTAACGGCATTGTTGTTCCGCGAGCGCCGCATCGCGCGTGACGTCGCGATTTCGGCGCTGGTGCTCGGCCTTCTGGGCCTCGCGCCCATCATGTTCTGGCGTCTGCTGTCGGACAAGGTGATCTTCTATCACGCCTACAACACGTTCTTCGTGCTGTGCCTGGCGATGCTGGTCATCATCGCCTTCGAGGCGGCCTTCGCGTTCCTCAGGCAGGTCCTGGTTCATCGCCTGACGACCAGGCTCGACGTCAAGTTGTCCATCTACGTCTTCGAAAAGGTCCTCAACCTTCCGATCGATTATTTCGAGCAGACCGCGGTCGGCCTGATCGCGCGCGATATCCGGGAAGTGTTCCGCATCCGCACCTTCCTGATGGGGCAGTTGTTCGGCACGATTCTGGACTCCACGACACTCATCTTCTTCCTGCCGGTGATGTTCTTCTTCAGCCCCATCATGACGCTGATAGTGCTGGCGTTCTCGGGGCTGATCGTCACGTGGCTCATTCTGATGTTGCCGCGTTACCGCAAGGCATCGAATGCCGTGCTCGTCGCGGAAGGCGCGCAGGGCGCGTTTCTGATTCAGGCGCTGAACGGCATCCGGACCGTGAAGTCGCTCGCGCTCGATGCGCGGCAGCGCCATATGTGGGATGTGCTGGTTGCGCGTGTGGCCCGGGCGCGGTTCGCGGAAGGGATGACGGGAAATGCGATTCAGGTCGTGGTGCGGCCGCTGGAGCGCTTCGCGGTCAGCGGCTCGTATGCGGTCGGCGTTTTTCTCGCCCTCAACAACAACGATCCCGTCTTTGTCGGAGCGCTGTTCGCGTTCCTGATGCTGGCGCAGCGCGTGTCGGGGCCGCTGATGCAGATGGCTCAGTTGATCAATCAGTACGACGAAGCACGCAGTGCGGTCGCGACCGTCGGCAAGCTGGTGAACCAGCCTCCCGAAGAGGGGCGTTCCGGGCATGGCGTCCGTTCGCCGATCGACGGCACAGTGGAGTTCTCCAACGTCACCTTCAAATATAAGGGGGCGGTCTCGCCGTCGCTCAAACGCGTTTCCTTTGAAATCTCCAGAGGAACGACGCTTGGCGTGATGGGCAAGAGCGGATCCGGCAAGACCACGATCACGCGGCTGCTGCAGCGGCTGCATTCCGATTACGAGGGTTTGATCAAGATCGACGGGATCGACGTGCGCGAATACGACGTCGACCATCTGCGCCGGAATGTCAGCATCGTGCTGCAGGAGAATTTTCTGTTCAGCGGCACCATCCGTGACAACATCTGCGCGGCCAAACCGGATGCGACCTTCGACGATATCGTCAAGGCGGCACGCATGGCGGGCGCGGAAGAATTCATCGACAAGCTGCCGCGCGGCTATGAGACCTATGTCTATGAGGGTTCGCCCAACCTCTCCGGAGGTCAGCGGCAGCGGCTTGCGATCGCGCGCGCGCTGATCGTGAACCCGCCGATTCTCATTCTCGACGAGGCAACGAGCGCGCTCGACGCCGACAGCGAAGCCATCGTGAATGGCAACATCTCGCGGATCGCAAATGGCCGAACGCTGATCATTATCTCCCACCGGTTGTCGTCGCTGACATCGGCGGATGCCATTCTCGTGCTTGATGGAGGGGTGGTTGACGATATCGGGCGGCATCAGGAGCTACTGGAACGGAATGATATCTATAGCTCGCTTTGGTATCAGCAGAATACGCATCTGGCTCCCAAGGTCCGAAGCGACAAGCCGAGTTTCAGGAGCCCAACTCTTGTCTCCTAATCAGGCTTCGCTCGCGACCGTTCGCCAGTTCCAATCGGAGACCGACGCGATCCGGGAGGCCGCCGAGCCTTTGCTCGCGCGCGCGACCCTGTTTGTGCTCTCTGCGTTCGTGGTCGCAATTATCGCGATCCTGTTCATGACCCGGCTCGATCGCGTCATAAGCAGCATGAGCGGCAATATCGTGCCCGCCGGTCAGGTCAATGTTTTGCAGGCATTGGATCCCTCGATCATCAAGACCATCGATGTGCGCGAGGGAGAGCAGGTGAAGACGGGTCAGTTGCTTGCGACGCTCGACTCGACCTTTACGTCTGCCGACTTGACGTCGGCGAGGCTGCAGATTGCGAGCCTCGAGACGCAGATGACGCGCGATGAAGCCGAACTGAAGCAGCAGCCGGTCGTATTTGCCAAAAAATCGGATCCTGATTTTGAGAAGTACGCTGCCTTGCAGAAGGCTCTCTACGGTCAACGCGTCGCTCAATATACCGCTCAGATGAACAGTTTCGAGTCGAAGATCAAAGAGACGCAGGCGACCATCGCAAAACTTCGTGGCGACGATGCCAGATACAAGCAGCGTGACGAGGTTTTGCAGAAGATCGAGCAGATGCGTACGACCCTCGCCGAGCATGGCACCGGTTCGCAGCTCAACATGTACATCTCCCAGGATACCCGGCTGGAACTGCTGCGAACCCTGGAGAATACCCATAACGCACTGATCGAGGCACAGAATACGCTTGGATCGATCGAGGCCGATCGCGACGCATTCAAGCAGCAGTGGTTCGCGCAATTGAGCCAGGATCTGGTGGCGACGCGCAACAAGCTCGATGACGCGAAGGCGACCTACGAAAAGGCGCTCAAGCATCAGGATCTCGTGCGCTGGACCGCGGCCGAACCCTCGGTGGTGTTGACGATGGCAAGGCTCTCTGTGGGGTCGGTGCTCAAGCCGGGCGACCCGTTCATCACGCTGATGCCGATCAACACCAAGCTCGAGGCGGAAATCAGAATCCTGTCGCGGGACATCGGGTTCATTCGGCCCGGGGATCCCTGCACGATGAAGATCGATGCCTTCAATGCGGCGGAACACGGTACGGCGAGCGGAAAAATACGCTGGATCAGCGCAGGCGCGTTCACGACCGACGATGACGGCAAGCCCGTCGACTACACCTACTACAAGGCCCGGTGCTCGGTGGACGCGGACAATTTCAAGGACGTACCGAAAAACTTTCGCCTGATTCCGGGCATGACCCTTCAGGGTGACATCAACGTCGGAACCCGATCCGTCGCGATGTATCTGCTTAGCGGAATGGTGAGGGGCGTCCGGGAGGCCATGCGCGAGCCATGACGAATTCATCGCGATCGCTTTTCGGGCGGCTTCGACCCGGTTCTGCATCCGACCACGCGAACCCCTTCGAGCGTGGACTGGCCGCGCATGAGCGCGGTCAGTATCTCGACGCCCTCAAGTTCTGGAAGCTGGCGGCGGAGGCCGGTGAGGCCCAGGCGGCTTATCGAATTGGGCTGCTCTATGTGAAAGGTGAGGGGGTCGTCAGGAGTGTACCGGACGCTGCCATCTGGTACGAGCAGGCGGCTCGGCTCGGCGATATCGAAGCGCAGTTCCAGCTCGGCCTGATCTTTCTTTATGGCGACAAGCCGATGATCGGTCCCCGCCGGCCTGAGACGTGGCGCCAGTCGTCCGCCGCTCGAATGGGCGACAAGGCAACGAATATTCATCAACTCGTATTTCCGCATGGAACGAGCGTCGAACGGGACATCGACGTCGCCTTTCACTGGATATTGGCTGCTGCGCAAGCAGGCAAAGCCGAGGCTCAGACGGTCCTCGGCAGCATGTGCGGCGAGGGCCTCGGTTGCGAACAGGATTTTCGGGCGGCGATGGCATGGTATGAGGTCGCGGCCGAGCAGAAATGCGCGCCAGCCGAGTTCGCGCTGGGCGACGTCTACTACCAGGGCAAGGGCGTTCCCGTCGATTTCGAGCAGGCGGCGGTTTGGTACCGCAGGGCGGCCGAACAGGATCATGTCAGGGCGCAGGTTGCGCTCGCGTTCATGAACTTGAAGGGAACGGGTGTGCCAGAGGCTCCCGCTGAAGCCGCTCGCCTGTTCCAGAATGCCGCCAAGCATGACGACCCGATTGCGCTCTACAACATCGGTCTGTTGCGCCTGAGCGGCCAGGGCGTCACGAAGAATATCGATCAAGCCGAGACCGCACTGCGCAAGGCGGCGCGCAAGAACTATCTCCCCGCCATCCAGGCATTGGCGGAGTTTTATTCGCACGGTGCTGGTTCCGAACCGGACTTGCGGGAGGCCGCCGTCTGGTACGAGAAGGCCGCCGAGCGCGGTGACGTGCAGGCGCAATTTTTCATGGGCCGTTTCTGTGCGACCGGCACCGGCGTCGGCCCGAACCTTCGTCAAGCCGCAAAGTGGTTCGAGCGTGCCGCCGAAAACGGCCACGCGACCGCCGCGTTCAATATCGCCATCTTCTATCTCAATGGCTCTGGCGTCGAACGCAACGTGGAATCCGCGATCGAATGGTTCGAGCGCGCGTCCGAGCGCGGCATTGGGGCCGCGCAGGTGCAACTCGGGAAGCTTTATTCGGCGGGCAACGGCGTTCCGCGCGATCACAAGCTGGCAGAGGAGTGGCTCAGCAAGGCCGCCGTCGGCGGTGACCCGGACGCCAAGACGGCTTATGCGCTTTTCCTGCTTCACCAGGAAGGTTCGGCGAAGCAGCATGAGCAGGTGCGACCGCTGTTGCGTGATGCGGCTGAGGCCGGCCACGCGCCGGCTGCATTTCAGCTTGGTGTACTGGAAATGGGCAAGTTCGGTGGAACCGCGGATATCAACGCTGCCGCCTCCTGGTTTTCTCGTGCCGCCAATGCCGATCACGTCGAGGCCGCGTACACCCTCGCGCTTTTGCATCTCGAGCCGAATACCGCTGTGAGTGATCCGAAGGCTGCGGCCTCCTGGATGACCAAGGCCGCGCACGCAAACCATGCCGGCGCGCAGTTTCAGCTTGCGGTGATGTATTGCACCGGGAGAGGCGTAACCCAGGATCTCGCGCAGGGCGTGAACTGGTACGAGGCTGCCGCGCAACAAGGGCATACGGTCGCTCGGTACAATCTCGCCGTGATGCTTGGGAAAGGGCAGGGATGCGAGGCCGATCCCAAAAAGGCGGTCGAATGGTTCGAGAAGGCGGCAGGGCAAGGTATGGCGGAGGCCCAGGTTGCTTTTGGAGACGCGCTGATGTCCGGAACCGGCGTTGCCGCGCAGGACAAGGACGCGGCGGTGCACTGGTATCAGCAGGCCGCGCGGCAGAACAATGAACTTGCAGGGCAACGTCTGGCTGCGATCGGTGCGATGCCGGTCGATGGTTGAGGTGCGCACGCGATCCAATCATTGAAGATTTGTTGCAGAACCGTGCCTGCTCTTGGGACGAAACGTCTCGTCAGCGAGTTACAGGTCGAGCAAGCGCTTGCCGGTGATGCGAGAAGAACATGAGCCAACCAGTTCCGAGGGGGCTGGCAGGAGATCGGGGTGCGATGAACAAGATTGCGGAACGCAACGTCAAGGATGCGAAGGGCACGCAACCCGTTGCTGATCCTCTTACGCAAGAGGAAAGCCTTCAAAATACGTTCCTGGACTCGGATCTAGGCGACCTCGAGTCGGGCGCTCGCCTGCGCGGCGCGATACTTGAGCAGTCCGGTCGGGAAATCTCGGGCTGGATCGTCGATGCGGGATCGCCGACGGCATCCGTTGCTCTGTCGCTCTTTGTCGGTTCCCATTCGATCGAAGAGACGAGGACAGACCGCGCGGCTCCCGCCGGGATCGGCTCGCGCAACGCGGTTGGCCGTCCCGGATTCCGTATCGATCTCGCGAGCCCGGCCGCACGTCGGCGCCTGGCGCGGGCGCTCAAAAACACGCTGCCGCTCGGCCCAGGTCAGGCACAGATTTATCTTCGCGTCAGTCCGGACGATGGCGAATACTTTGAGATTCCACTGTTTGAGAACATGGCGCCCGACGAACTGGTCATCGCGTTGGGATTTTCGGATGCGGATTACAGCGACCTGCTGATCCCGGATAACAACGGGATCGTTACGCCCGCTCCGGATCCGGCCGGGAAACAGGTACGTCATGTCTGCTTCTATCTCCCTCAGTTTCATTCGTTCGCGGAGAACGACAGATGGTGGGGGCCTGGTTTCACCGAATGGACCAACATTTCGCGCATGCGCCCTCAGTTTCCGGCGCATCAGTCTCCGTGGCTGCCGGCCGACCTCGGCTTTTACGATGTGAGGCTGACGGAGACCCGCCGACAGCAGGCCGACCTGGCGCGCCGCTACGGCATTCATGGCTTCTGCTATTACGTCTACTGGTTCCAGGGACGCCGGCTTCTCGAACGGCCGTTGGAACTCCTTCTGGAAGATGGCGAGCCCGATCTGCCATTCTGCATCTGCTGGGCGAATGAGAACTGGTCGCGCCGCTGGGACGGATCGGATGCCGAGCTTCTGCTCGGGCAGAACCACTCGCTGGACGACGATGTTCGCTTTATCGACGATATGGCGGAGCTTCTGCTCGACGAGCGTTACATCACGGTCGATGGCCGCAAGATCATCGTCGTCTACCGGCCGTCGTTATTGCCGGACCGGGAGCGTCTATTCGAGGTCTGGCGCGCACGCGCGAGGGAGTTGGGAATTGGTGAGATCCTGATCTGCAACGCCATGACGTTCGGCGAGTTCGATCCACGAGACGTCAATTGCGATGCAGCCGTGGAGTTTCCTCCGCACACCATCACGACGACGGAGCAGCCGCCCGCGGATCTGGAAGCGCCCGCGAGCTTTACGGGAAAGATCTACGACTATGTCGATGCCGTGCGCTCGTCGTTGGGCAAGACATACGATTTTCCTTACTTCCCCGCTGTCATGCCGCGCTGGGACAATACGCCTCGCAAGGGTTCGCGGGGGCATGTCTTCAACAGGTCAAGTCCGGAAGCGTTCGAGGTTTGGTTGCGGGACGCGACCAGCCGGGCAAGAAAAAGCCAATTCGCGGAACCGATCGTCTTCATCAACTCCTGGAACGAATGGGCCGAAGGCGCGCACCTCGAACCCGACTCGCGGTACGGGCGCGCGTTTCTGGAGGCGGTGAGGCGGGTGGCTTCATCCGAACCGATCTCGCTTCAGGTCCGCTCCAATCCGGATTTGCTGGATTGTTTGAGCCGGCAGGAGCTCGAGCAGTCGGTGAAGGAGGCGGCCACACACGTCGAACTGCTAGCGATCCTTCATCGCTCCGAGATGGCCTATTCGGGCTTGCAGCATTTGCGGAGCGGGATTCCTGTCGAGGTTGAAGGCGCGGCCGAGAATCCGCCGGGATCATTGCTCGTCGTCGAGAACGTCAATTCTCAAACGGGCGAACGGGTGGTGGTCGACCCGCGATCGATTATTCTGGTGCGCGGATGGGTCTGTCCGGGCGCGGATTTTGAGGCGAGCAAGCAGAGGACCGCGTTCCTGATCCTGCTGTCCATGGATGCTGAAAAGCAGGGCCAGAACGGTTACTGCCTGGTGGTGGATTGGCACGAGCGTTTCGACGTCAAGGAATACATGAGGGTGGAAAGCAGAGATTGCTACTTCGGCTTCCAGCTCTCCTTTTCCGTTCGCGATATACCCGACGGAGAATACAGGATCGCGATCCTGGAGGTGGGTGAGGGAAGCCGCGCGCTCATCGCGTCGAATCATTCGATCATCGTCCGACGTTGAGCTGAGGGTCGCAGATGTTAGCCAGCGTCGTCATCGCTTGCTATAAGCATGAAGCGTATATTGAGGAATGTCTCGAGAGCGTCTTTCGACAGACCTTCTCGGATGTCGAGCTTGTTGTCGTCGACGATCATTCGCCTGACAGGAGCTTCGAAATCGCGCGACGGCTCATCAAGAAGAAATCGTTCGGCAGGCGGTTCGTATCTTGCAGGCTCTTGAGGAATCCCCTCAACCTCGGAGCGCACTGCACCTGGAATCGGGCGTTATCCCTTGCAAACGGAGAACTCGTCTTCTTCCTGAATTCGGATGACGCCTTTTCAAAGGATCGCGTTCAGACTTTCGCGAACCTGTATGGCGACGAAAAGCTGTTCTTTGGCTTTTCGGCCGTCGAACCGATCGATGAACGCGGCAAGTCGATAACGACCCATCAATTTCCGACGAGCCTTCGCTATGCCGTGGATCGGGCCCGCATAGCCGGCTCGCCACTTTCCTGGACATTTCTGGATTCGCAGATAGCCGCCTCCACCGGGAATTTCGTGGTGAGCCGCGAGTTGCTGCGGCGGGTTGGGCGGCTATCCGACCTGAAATATTGCCACGACTGGGAGTTCGCTCTGCGCGCCGTGACCGTGGTCGAACCCCGATACGTGGAAACGGACCACTATATGTATCGGCTCCATTCGACGAACAGCTTCCGAAGTCTTGCCAACGTGGCTGAGAGCGAGACGAGGGCCTGCATGTCGTCCTATTGCATAAATGCGATAGCCCATCGGCCGATCAACAGAGCCTGTCTTAGCCCCATCAATTTTGGCGACGCATTCTACAAGCTCATCAAGCTTCACCCGAATTTCAACTATTGGGTGAAGCAATTATACGCCCCATACCATCCAGAGCATCGAACAGTGGAACGGAATGAGTGGACGATGCCGCGCAACTGGCAATGATTCCGCCGGCGTGGCAGCCGTTGGTGGAACCAGGCTAGCGAGGCCGCAATTGTTCGTCGGATGAGCGTGCGCGGAGGCGCTCGGTCTTTCGTCATCTCCGGCCTTTTGCGATGCGCAATATAACATTGCGCAAGGATGTATGTTGTTCTGCCGGTTGATTTTTTTCGAGATGACCTTACAACAAGCAGGGGCGGATTAACATATCAATTGGAGTGCTCCCTCCTATGTTAAGATTTTACCGCATTTCTGGAGGATCAAGGTGCTCCAGTGAGAATACCCGGACTGGACGGATTGTTATTGGTTCTTTGAACAAGCCTGGAGCGCGATAGGGTGGAAACGGAAACTTTGGCACGGTCAAGTTTCGGCTTGGCTCTTGATCCCAGTGTGCTCTCGGCAAACGAGATCGAGCGCAGCCTGGGCGAGTTTTTTTCCGGCCGGATAGCCAATCCGAATCAGGACGAACTGATCCGTTCGGTTAGGGAACTGGAAGAGCAGTTTAGCGATTTCAATGAATATCAGTTCGCGAAAGCTGCTGTCCTTGTGCAGGCCTGCAATTTTGCGCAAGCCCGGGATATTCTGAAGCATCTCGCCAGACGACTGCCTTCCGATTCCCGCATTCTGCACCGGCTTGCCATCACGCATTTGAACATGGGGTCTGCCCAGGAGGCGCAAGACGCCTATCTCGCCGCGTTGGCTGTTGCTCCGCAGAGCGAAAACCTTCGCCGTGAATTCGCGGGACTGCTGCGCGTGATGGAAGCCAAGCAGCTCTTTGCCAGCGTGAAGCGCAAGAAGTACGGACTGTCCGTCGTGTGTGCGATCAAGAACGAGGCGGACGATCTGCTGGAGTGGCTGCACTTTCACAGGCTGGCCGGTGTCGATCATTTCTATCTGTATGACAACGGGAGCACCGACGAGTCGCGTGCGATCATCGAATCCTTTCCATGGCCGGAGATGATCACGTATCACTATGTGGACGGAGACTTTGGTCAGAGACGCGCATTTCATCACGCCATCGATAGTTATCGGAACAGCTCCGAATGGTGCGCCTTTATCGATGCCGACGAATTTCTCTATCCCGTTGAGGGGAACAGCATCAAGGATGTCCTGAAGGATGTGGCGTCCGCGCCGGCCGTTGCCGTCCATTGGTTGAATTTCGGCTCCAATGGTCACGAGGAGAGACCGCAAGGCCTCTGCATCGAGTCGTTTGCGCGACGGGCGCCCGATGACTTTCCGGACCATTATGTGATGAAGTCGATCGTGCGGCCTGACTCGATCGTGTCCTACCTCCATCCTCATCAATCGCTTGTTTTGGGATGTTACGTTCAGGAGGATGGGACTCCGGTTTTTCCGATCGGCGGACGGTGTTCGGTTCCACGGCACCGGCGGCTTGCCATCAACCACTACTACACGAAGTCCCGGCAGCAGCTCTTGAAAAAGCGGGAGCGGGGCCGACCATTGGGGGAAGGCGATCCGGCGCGAATTCGCGCAATGGAGTTCTTTACGTTGCGGGATCGGAACGACGTCGAGGATCTGACGATCCAGAAATTCCTTCCCGAACTCAAGAAGCTCATTCCCGGCTGAGCGCTCCCAGGCGTGGCTCGTACGCACGGCTATTGATGCGTTATCGAGCGGGTTCGCCTCCATGAGGCCGACCGGGATACGCAGTGTCGGTGCCCAGTTGAGGAATCCGGCTAGGATGGCTCCATGCGGAATAACCGAAGGATGCCTTCGGCGGTGTCTTTCTTTGGAAGTGGGCGGAAAAACGACATATCCCCGGCGCTCGCGATCTCGTCGGCAATTTCCCGGACGCAATGATAGTTGGGCCGCGAGCTGAAATCGTGGATGCCGATAATTGCAGTCGGCTCGCAATGCAACACGGTCTGGGCGAAGCACGCGACCCTGAAGCGGCCATCGATCAGATACAGGTCGGCGGAGGCGCTGTGAGGTATCTTCCAGATCGCGGAATGATAATCCGGCCAGCGGGCTTTCGTCGAGGCGTCAGTCGGATAACCCCATTCGCCAGTCGGGCCGATGTCGATAAAAACCAACTCGGGCTTTGTTTCGCTTTCGGCGCAGGCGTTTTTCACCTGGTCCAGCCATTGTTGAGACGAGTCGACGGAAAGTATCGAAGTCTTGACGTGCCTTGAGGCGACGACCGTGCTTCCGCCGGTTCCGAACTCCACATAGTTGCGGCTGTTTCTGATGAATGACAGGAACAAGGCCGCTTCTTCTGCTGACATTCTTGGCACCAAATGACGCTTCCTCCCACTTGCGGCTGTGGATGGCGATGGCGCGTGTTATTGGTCTTGTGTGTTCGCCTTACTGCCGTCCAATGCTCTCATATCTGAAGCCGGCTGATCGGACGTCCTCCGGCCGATAGATATTCCGTAAATCCACAATCACTGGCGTCGCCATGCTCGTCTTGATCCGCGCGAGGTCCAATGCGCGGAACTGGCGCCACTCCGTCACGATCACCAATGCGTCCGAGCCGCGGGCGCAGGAGTAGGGGTCATCGTAGTATTCGATGTCGGAGATTTCCTTCTTCGCCTGCTCCATGCCGATCGGGTCATGAGCCCTGACCTTGGCGCCGAAATCCAGCAGACCTGCAATGAGCGGGATCGAGGGCGCTTCGCGCATATCGTCCGTATCGGGCTTGAAGGTCAGGCCCAGGACCGCGACGGTCTTGCCGCGGATATCGTTGCCGAGTGCGCTCACGACCTTTCGCGACATCGCGCGCTTCCGGTTTTCGTTGACGGTCAGGGCTGCCTCGACGACGCGAAGCTGCACGCCGTAATCGAGCGCGGTCTTCGACAGCGCGCGGGTGTCTTTCGGAAAGCATGATCCGCCGTAGCCCGGACCGGCATGCAGGAATTTGGTGCCGATGCGGTTGTCGAGCCCCATGCCGCGCGCGACCTCCTGCACGTTGGCGCCCACCTGTTCCGCGAGGTCCGCGATCTCGTTGATGAAGGTGATCTTGGTTGCGAGGAACGCGTTGGCGGCGTATTTGATCAGTTCGGCCGTGCGCCGGCTGGTGTAGAGGATCGGTGCCTGATTGAGATAAAGCGGGCGATAGACCCGCCCCATCACCTTTTTAGCGCGGTCGTCTTCCGTGCCGACCACGATGCGATCGGGATGCTGGAAGTCGCGAATGGCGGCGCCCTCGCGCAGGAATTCCGGGTTCGAGGCGACTGCGAAATCGGCCGTCGGATTGGCTTCCCGGATGATCCGCTCCACCTCGTCGCCAGTCCCGACCGGCACCGTCGATTTGGTGACGATGACGGTGAAATCCTTCAGGCGCACCGCGATCTCGCGCGCGGCCGCATGCACATAGCTGAGATCCGCGTGTCCGTCACCGCGCCGGGACGGCGTCCCGACCGCGATGAATACGGCGTCCGCGGCGGCGATACAGGAGAGGTCGGTCCCGAACATCAGCCGGCCGGAATCAATGCCGGTCTCGACGAGCTTGTCGAGGTCGGGCTCGAAGATCGGAATCTTGCACTGCTTCAGCGCCGCGATCTTGTCGGTATCCTTGTCGATGCAAGTGACATAGTGGCCGAAATCGGCAAAGCAGGCTCCAGACACCAAGCCGACATAGCCGGCTCCAATCATCACGATGCGCATCGTATCACGGACCCAGGTTGCCGATCACACAGAGAAGAAAGCACGCTTGTAGCCAACGGATCGTCGGTTGCGTTACTGGCTGAGCCCCACGCGTTTCGTGGCATAGCCTCGCTCCAGGATCGCCCGCCACCAGGGTTGCTTGTCGACATACCAGCGTACGGTCTTTCCGATACCGCTTTCAAAATTCTCCTCGGCCTGCCAGCCGAGCTCGCGCTCGAGCTTCGAGGCGTCGATGGCGTAGCGGTGATCGTGGCCGGGGCGATCGGCAACGAAGGTGATCAGGTCGCGGTGCGCGCCCGATCTCGGCGCGACCTCGTCGAGGAGATCGCAGATGCTCTCGACCACGTGCAGATTGGTGCGCTCGTTGCGGCCGCCGACATTGTAGGTCTCACCGACCGTTCCATGTTCGAGGACCAAAGTGAGTGCCTTTGCGTGATCCTCGACATAGAGCCAGTCGCGGATGTTCTTGCCGTCGCCGTAGACCGGCAGCGGCTCGCCGGCCAGGCCCTTGATGATCATGTGGGGGATCAGCTTTTCAGGGAAATGATAGGGGCCGTAGTTGTTCGAGCAATTGGTGACCAGCGTCGGCAAGTCATAGGTTTCACGCCAGGCGCGCACCAGGTGGTCGGAGGAGGCTTTGCTCGCCGAGTACGGTGAGTTTGGCGCGTACGCCGTCGTCTCCGTGAAGAATCCGTCGTCGCCGAGCGAGCCGAAGACCTCGTCGGTGGAGATGTGGAGGAAGCGGAATTGCTCGCGCTTTTCATTCGACAGCGTGCGCCAGTAGCGCAGCGCTTCCTGCAGCAGCGTGAACGTGCCGACGATATTGGTCTGGATGAATTCGCCGGGGCCGTCGATCGAGCGATCGACGTGACTTTCGGCGGCGAGATTCATCACCGCGTCCGGCTGGTATTTCGCGAAGAGGTGGCGCAGGCCGGCACCGTCGCAAATGCACTGCTTCTCGAACGCGTAGTTCAGATTATCGGTCGTGCCGGGCAGTGAATCGGAATTCGCAGCGTAGGTGAACTTGTCGATGTTGACGACGCGGGCATGGGTGTTGCGCAGCAGATGACGGATCACCGCTGAGCCGATGAATCCGGCGCCGCCGGTGACAAAGATGGTGGAAGCCTTGAAGCGCATGATCGTTCGTCTCCGTGCAACTGGGATCAATTCTCATACGAGCGGGCGACTGATTTCAGGTATTCGCCGTAGCTGCTTTTCGCGTTCTTCTCGGCCGCCTTTTCGAATGCGGGGAGTGAGATGTAGCCCTGTCGCAGCGCGATCTCCTCGGGGCAGGCGATGCGCAAGCCCTGACGTTGCTCCAGGATCTGAACGAAGTGGCTGGCCTCGACCAATGAGGAATGCGTGCCGGTATCGAGCCAGGCGAAACCGCGACCGAGCACCTCGACATAGAGGTTGCCTCGCTCGAGATAGGCGTTGTTGACGTCCGTGATCTCGATCTCGCCGCGCGCGGATGGCTTGATGCGGGCTGCGATCTCGACGACATCGTTGTCGTAGAAGTACAGCCCGGTGACGGCGATGTTGGACTTCGGTTGTTTCGGTTTTTCTTCGATCGAGAGCGCGCGACCGGTGTCGTCGAGCTCGACCACTCCGTATTGTTCGGGAGTGTTGACGATGTAGCCAAATACCGTCGCGCCCGTATTGCGGCCGGATGCGGCTGATAACATTTCAGGCAACCCATGCCCGTAGAAAATGTTATCTCCTAACACAAGTGCGACCGCGTCCGAGCCGATGAAGTCGCGGCCGACAATGAAGGCGTCCGCAAGTCCGCGCGGTGTCTCTTGTGTGGCATAGGCAAAGCGCATGCCGATGTCGCTGCCGTCGCCGAGCAGCCGGTGAAACAATGGTTCGTCCTGGGGCGTCGAAATGATCAGAATATCGCGGATACCGGCCAACATTAGCGTCGAGAGCGGATAGTAGATCATCGGCTTGTCGAACACGGGCAGGAGCTGCTTTGAGACGACGGTGGTCACCGGGTAAAGGCGCGACCCTGTCCCTCCGGCAAGAATGATGCCTTTCATAACCCCTCACATTTTATCACTGATAACATAACATGTAGTGTTAAGCGTGCAAGTTTGTTATCAATGTGGAGCCAGCACCGTGGGTCGAAAAATTAGAAGCGTAGTCAAATGAATGTCATCCAGACCGAGTTGCCCGAAGTCCTTATCATTGAGCCCAAGATGTTCGGCGATACGCGCGGCTTTTTCTTCGAAACGTATCAATTCCCCCGCTACGCCGAGCTCGGCGTCAGCCGTCCGTTCATCCAGGACAATATGTCTCGTTCCACCCGCGGCGTGCTGCGCGGGCTGCACCTGCAGAATCCGGTCACACAGGGAAAGCTGGTGACCGCGCTCCGCGGCACGGTGCTCGATGTCGCCGTCGACGTGCGCGTCGGCAGCCCGAATTTCGGACGACACGTTGCCGTCGAGTTGAGCGAGGAGAACAGGCGACAGTTCTGGGTCCCGCGCGGCTTCGCGCACGGCTTCGTCGTTCTCTCCGAGACCGCCGACTTCTTCTACAAATGTGACGATCTCTACAGCCCGAAGGATGAGGTCTCGATCCGCTGGAACGATCCCGCGATCGGTATCGACTGGGGCATCGAGAAGCCGTCCTTGTCGGCCAAGGATGCCGAGGCGTCGCTGCTGGCCGACGTCAAGAACCTTCCAGTCTATGGACAGATCTGAAGAGGCAGGCCCGATGCGGATATTGTTGACAGGAGTTGGAGGCCAGGTCGGCGGTGCGCTGCAGCCGCGGCTGGCCAAGCTCGGAACGGTGATCGCGCCATCGCGCGCGGAGTTCGATCTGTCGAAGCCGGAGACGCTGGCTGCGGCACTCGATGGCTTCAGCCCCGATCTCATCGTCAATCCGGCAGCCTATACCGCGGTGGATCGTGCCGAGGATGAGCGCGAGCTTGCGTTCCTCGTCAATGTCAAAGGGCCGGAGACGATCGCGACGTGGTCGGCACGGCATCGTGTGCCGCTGATCCATTTCTCGACTGACTATGTCTTCGATGGCTCGGGTGACCAGCCGTGGCGCGAGGACAGTCCAACGGGTCCGCTCTCGGTCTATGGCGCGACCAAGCTTGCTGGCGATATCGCCATCCATGCGGCTGGCGGGCCGCATCTGATCGCGCGTACCTCCTGGGTTTACGCCGCGAGCGGTGCCAATTTCCTGCGCTCGATCGCGCGGCTCGCCGGTGAGCGCGAGGAGTTGCGCATCGTCGTCGACCAGGTCGGCGCCCCGACCACGGCCAATGCGATCGCCAATGCCGTTGTCAGCATCGTGCGATCGCGTGCGTCGAACCTTGAAGAGGGGTTTGCGCGTGACGGCGGCGTGGTCAATCTCGCCTGCGCCGGCGAGACCAGTTGGTACGGCTTCGCAAGGGCGATCGTCGCCGGTTTGAAGTCGCGCGGTGTGAAGCTTGCCGTCGAGACGATCACGCCGATCGCGACAGCCGATTTTCCGACCAAGGCCAAGCGGCCCGCTAACTCAAGGCTTGATCTGTCGCGTCTGAAAGATCGGTTCGGGGTGACCATGCCGACCTGGCAGGATGCGTTGCTGCCGGAGCTCGATAGTTTCGTTGCCTTGCAGTACGAGCAGGCGGCCCACTGAGCCGTCAAAATCCCAACGGCAAATCGTTCGCGACCGGCGGACGATTGTATCGGGGAGTCCGTTGTCCCGGAGGCCAGGCCAACCCGCTATAGGGAACGCCGTCGCGTGACAGTTGCGGATTGTAGGTCGGATCGGCGTTGAGCATCTCGCCCCAGCGCGCGCGCAGCAAATTGAGTTCATGCTCAAACCGGTCTCGCCGGTCGGCGCGATTGTCGCTGCCCCGGCTGATGGACTCGGCGTGGATCAGCTTCGCGTGCGGCGTCAGGACAACACGCTTGCCGGCCTCGCGCAGCCGCAAGCAATAGTCGACATCGTTGAAGGCCACGGCGAAGCGTGCCTCGTCCATTCCGCCGACTGCAAGATAGTCGCTTCGTCGGGTCGCGAGACAGGCCGCGGTCACCGCGCTGCATTGATGCGCCACAAGGAGCTGATCAACAAAGCCGGGATCGTCGCTGAATCGGTCGGTGAAGGCGTGCGCGACGGAGAAGTTCATGCCCAACACGGCACCGCCGTGCTGAACGACGCCGCCGGGCCAGGTCAACAGCGCACCGACCGCGCCGACATCAGGCTCGGCGAGGCGTGTCAGCATCTCCTCGAGCCAGTCGTCCGAGTTCGCCTCGATGTCGTTGTTGAGAAGGCACAGGATATCGCTGTCGAGGGTCGCTGCGGCCTGGTTGTTGAGTCTTGCGAAGTTGAACGGTCCCTCGATCCGCAATGTCCGGATGCCCCGTCGCGGCAGATCGGCAAGAAAGCCGATCGTCTCCGGATCGGCGCTGTCGTTGTCGACGACGAGGATTTCGGCGCGACAGCGTTCGACCGCGGGTGCGATGCTGTCGAGGCAGGTGCGCAGCAGCGAAACGCGATCGCGCGTCGGGATGATCACGGTCACGCGCTGCTGCGACAATAGCCGCTCGATCCGAACCGCGGGAAAGAGATGGCCTTGCTGCTCGATCACGTCCGCGTCGATGCCGCGCGCCTGCAAATGCATATCGCTCGCGGCGGCGAGCAGGGATCTGGCGTTCGCTCGGTTGAGCCGGGGCAGGGTTGCCAGCGCGCCCGGCAGATGAAGGATATCGGTTTGCTGCGGACCAGTGCGATCCAATAGGCAATTGAACAGGCGGTAGAGATTGTCGGGGTCCGCGTCGATGGCCGCGATCAGGGCGTCGCGCCGGACGGCGAACAGGTGCGCACAATACCCTTGCTCGAGCATCCGTTCGTAGTCGAACGCCGGAAAGGCGAGCGGCCAGAGCCGACCGTCATCGGCGAGAAAGTCGAGATCGCCGTACATCGCCACCGCATCGGGGCAGGACTCGAATGCCGCGGCGATGCGTGCCAGGGCGTTCTGTTCGAGGGATACGCCGGCCATGGTCACGACGACATGGCGTGCATCGGAGGCGGCGTCCTCGAGAAATCCCAGCAGGGCCTCGCTGTCGATCACGAGCGGCTCGCCGTCGATCACGCCGGCGGTCCAGTTCTCGTGGCTTTGCGCCTCGAGGGTGGAGAGCGTTTGTTGAGCCCCGGCGCTGCCGGCGATCACAACGGCCAGCCGAAGCGCGCTTGGCCGCGGCTCCGGCAGCGGAAAGCGATCGCGCCAATCGGCATAGTCGTGGAGAGGCAGCGAAGCGGGGATGAGTTGATCGTACAATTTGCCGCGCAGGCGCTCGGCGCCGTGGCCGCCGCCGATGGCGTCGATCATTCCGGTGAGGCCATCGGGGAATGCAACGAAGACGGCTGTTGCCGGAATTTGCTCGCCGTCCTCCTTGCGCAGCCCGATGCGATGGACGCGCCCGTCGGCGAAGCGTTGCGGCACATGGAATTCAAAGGCGCGGACGTTGCGGGATGCCTGTTCCTCGGCCTCGCCGCCGATGTGCGTCCAGGCGGTGGCGCGGACTTGCGCCACGGACTCGCCGTCGACGATGGCTTCCAGGGTGACGACGGCTTCGCTGTCGATCCAGCCCTGGAAGTGCAGGCCACCCAGCCAGCGCAGCTTGCAGGTCGGCCGCAGGTCACCCGGCGCTGCGCCGTCATTCTCGAGGTCGATCGGATGGCCGACCGGCGTTCCGAGATTGGCGAGGCACGCCGAGAGGAGGCGCGCGGCACGAAGCAGATCGGGGTCGAAGGTCACCGCGAAGCCGCAGGCGCTGGTCTGATCCTGCCGGGGAAGGTCCGGAACGAAGGCATCGGCGTGGGTCGTCCTCAGAACCAGGCCATCGAGCAGGATGTCGACCGTGAAGCGGCGTTCCGGAGCCTGCGGATCGAACACGAAGCCTGAAACCGTGCCGTCCTGGGCGAGCGCAAGCCGGGTCACCAGTTTCGGCTCGGCCACGGGTTGCGTGCGGGCCCGGATGATGCGCGCTGTGCTCATGGCCGTTCGACCCATGCGAGAACGGCGTCGACGAATCCCGCCGCGTCCATATCGGCGGGAATGGCGAGATCGCCCTTGCGGGCCTTGACCGATCCGGTGGACCAGTCGCGATAGGCGACAGGTATCGCGGCCTGCCGTGCGGTCTCGATGAGGGGATGTCCGAAGGTCGGCTCCTCGAAATCCGTGAGCAGCCAGCCGGGATGATGCGGTGCCAGGACATCGCCGATTTCGCCGGCTGCGACCGCACCCGTTATGAAGACATTGCCGTACGACATCAGGCAGTCGTCGTCACAAGTCGCACCAGCGATGACGATCGATCTGGATGGCTTCCGCCGCCGCAGACGGTCCGCTAGTTCGCGCAACAAGCGTAACGATGCGGGCGATGGCGCGGACGGCACGACGGCAAGCGTATTGCTCGCGCTGGAAATCGCCGGCAATTGCAGGGAGCGGGTTGGCCAGTTTTGGAGAACGACTTTGCGATCGGGCCAGCGCGTCTCCGCAAACGCCTTGGCCGTCTTGCTCGACACAAGAAGCGGCGTGTCGTCAGGCAGCGAGGTGAGGGTGTCGCCCAGGCCGCCTGCCGTCAGCCACGGGTTGATGGGAAGATCAAGCTTCCGCATCAGCGCAACCAGTTGCGGCAGCGGATCCGGCTCGACGATTTCGACGCGCTCGGGATGCAGCCGTGCGATGGTTTCGCCGGCTTCGGCGATGGCGGCCTCGCTGTCGAACCTCAACGCGACAGCCTGCGGGCTGGTCCCGTCGGCAGCCCTGACATGAACGATGTCGCGCTCTCGCATCAAAAGGACAGCGCGCTCGCCGCGCTGGCCGAGGTGGCGCGCGCGCTCCTCGGCAACCGCGGCAAAGCTTCGCTGGTTTCCGAGGATCAGCACGGAGGGCTCGGAGGACCAGGTCAGCGCGCGGTCGAGCCGCGTACGCGCCGGCCGTAAGGGGTCCGCGATCTCGAACGCGCGGCATTCCCGCCGGTAGTCGGGGAATCGCTGGTCCAGAATACCCAGATTGCGAAGCACCAGGCTTCGCTTCTCGTGCTGGAAGGATTTCGAGCCGTGATGTCCGACATAGACCGACGGCGCGCAGACGTTGCGGAAACCTTCGGCGCGTGCCCGCAGGCAGAGATCGACGTCTTCGAGATAGCCCCGTTCGAAATTTTCCGAAAGTCCGCCGAGGGCGGCAAGACACGCGCGTGTAATATAAAGGCAGAATCCGATGCCGCTCGGCACGTCGATGACGTGACCGGCGTTGGCGGTGCTGGCTGTTCGATCGATCTCGAGGATTTTCTCGTGGTCTTGCATCGGGTTGAGATCGTTCGGCGCCGGAAACGAAAAGATGTCGCCATTGTTTGACAGGGGCGTGACCGTCCCGATGTTCGGCGCGGAACGTGCGACCGTCGCCAATCGTTCGACGAAGCCCGGAGGCACGACGGTGTCGGCGTTGAGCAACACGACGTCGCCGGCCGGTACGTTTTCCAGCGCGCGATTGATCGCACCGACGAAGCCGAGATTGGTTGGGTTCACGAGAAGGTCGATCGTCCTGGCGGCCGCGAGTTCGTTCAGATAGCGTCGTAACTCCGGTTCGGGGCTGGCGTCATCGATCGCCAGAATGCGGAAAGAGTCTTTTCCGGATTTGCGCGAAGCGCGTGCCTTGATGAGACTGTCAAAGCAGTCGAGCGTTGCCTGGACATCGCCGTACACCGGAACGATGACGGTCGGCGCGACGGCATCGGATCGCGGCGCGGTGGAGCGTCGTGCGTCGGTTCGGAGGCTCGGTGGAGAGGACAGGTTGGGGGCGAGCCGTCGAACCTGGAACACTTCGCCGTCACTTGTCAGCGTCAGCGTCTGAGGTGTGCGGGATGGTGGACGCCGCACCAGGAAGGCCGTTGCCTGAACGTCCATGCCGGCCAGCGGATGAAATGGATCAGGCTCGAGCAGGCTGGTGAGCTTGCCGTTTTCGGTTGCAAGGCTGACCTCGACTGTGGTCGCAGTGGTCCAGGCGACCCAGCCTGTCACGTGATTGTCGAATATCGTACAGGCAGCCCAGTGCCGCTTCCCCGCACGCCGGAGTTCTTCGATGGCAGCCCGGAGGACGGCCGGATTGCTGTCACGGCCGATCAGGTTGGCAGCCGCAGTTCGCCGTGATTCACCTGTCGCCCAAGTGAGCATGCGGCGGTTGGCGTCAAGATCGGAAGGATCGACAACCAGCGCTTCAGCAAGGTCGGCCAGTGCCGCTTCCTTGCGTTCAAGCTTCCAGTTTGCTTCCGCGCGGAGAACATAGCAATGCGCGGCCGATGGCGGCCCGACGCGGCAGCGCCGATCCGCATATTTGAACGCGGCAAGAAAGTCCTGCGCCGTCAGCGCTTGCGCGGCCAGGCGCTCGAGCACGACATGGGAGTGCGATCCAACGTACGCCGGTGAATCACTGACGGTGCCGAGAACCATTGAGCGAAGTCCTGACCGGTTGCCGTCGCTTGTGGGCGCCTTGAAACCTCATATTACTGCTCGCCCTTTGGCTGCAAGATCTGGACAAGCGGAAAGCCGTTTTGCGAAACGTCAGAGATACGGACGTGGTCCAACTTCGTTCAATCGGACCGTGGGCCTACCTGATGGCACTGGCCTGACGCGGCTGGCTGCGGAACACCCGTACACGTGCGGAGCCGGCTGGCTTGCGTGGTATTGCCGGGGGCGCCTGTTCTACGGTTGCAACGCGTTCGATGCCGATGCGAATGCCGACCAGCGGCTCGCGGTTGGTCGGACCCGACAACATGACACGCTTGCCGACCGCACGAAGGGTCGGCGCGTTGAGAAACCCTGCCTCTGCGACAAACTCAAGGTCATCGGTGCCGCTCATTTCGAGAACAACGGCCGTGAGGGGCAGGGCTCGTCCGCGGGTGCCGGCGTAGGTACCGAGCGGCACCATTCTGCCGCTGCCCGTCTGACCGTTGGCGAACCGGACCGCATAACGGATATCGACACCCGCAGGCTTGTCCGGCCATTCCAGAGCCATTCCTTCCACGCGCGACGGCGCTGTCGGCCCCGCGATCCAGGCATTGGGGCCGGCAATGACGTCGCCGCGACCTGCCACGTGGCAGAGCACCTTCAGACCTTCCGTTGCGATGTCCGCAGGATCTGCATGCAAGCCCACGCCGTTCACTTGATTGGTCATCGGAGGCGTTCGGCCAATCTTGATCGGTTCGACACGCACGATGGCAGCACGCGATCCTCCAGCCACCCTCGGCTGGATCTGAACCTGCAATATTCCGGGTGTATTGACCCGCACGACCAGGCCGGAATTGGGCTCCCACAGAATTGGCTCGGTCGCGTCGGGATGCAGGATGAACTCCATCCGTTGTTCATGTCCTTCGGCCGGCGTCACCGTCACCCGGGGCGGCGAGAGAGTGTCCTCCGCGCTCCTGTAGTTTATGAAGAACAGTCCGCGGTCGAGACTGAGCTTTTTCTGTTGGTCGGCGTCGTTCATCACATCCCCCGGGGCAGGTCCATCGGCCGTCTCCTTCGGCAATTCAATCGGTTATGCGAGCCGCATTGTCTCGAACACGTTTGCTACGAAGAAGTGCCGAACCGATGGCGAACCTGTGGCGCGGCCATGGTCGATATTCCGTCCTCGCATCCCAACTCGCCGACCCGGATTCGAAAGCGTTCTCACGTGGAGAATATGGCGGGGCGATCAAAAACTTTCTCCGACCGAAACTTGTTTTGATTGGCGCGGCCGTCTTGGCGAGGCAGGTGTCGTGCAATCAGGGGCAATCAGAGAAGCGCCTTGAGGCGAGATGAATGCCACCCGGGTGTCGATCTTGTCGGCGAGAGAGATCGCTGGATGTTTTCGGTTTCCACGCTAAGTGACTCTGCAATCTTGCGAAGTCGGTCGTTTTCATCCCTCAGCAGGAGAATAGAGTCTGCGATGCTCTCAACGCTGCCCGAATCCATATGCGGGTAGACGGAAGCACGCTGTGTGTATTTGAGTCTCATCGCGAATGCCCACGCTCGTCTTTGCGTTTTCTGGTAATGCAGCGACTTCTGAAGCTCGTATTCGAGCAGCAGGACTAGTCGTTGATTTTTGGGGCAGGAAGATGTCACGAAAGCGAAAGCTCAATGATGATGCGGAAATTCTCCGGTCCATTTGTGTGGAACTAGTCAGCGCGCAAATGATTAAATGGAGTCCCGCTGAAAGACTTCGCTGTCGAAAGTTTTTCTAAAAAATGACACGCGAGCTTCGGCTGCGTCCTCAATGATGTCCTCATCGATGAAAATTTTATTCGTTCACAACAACTTCCCCGCCCAGTTTCGCAATCTGGCGGCTGCGTTGGCGAATGAACCGGGCTACGAATTGGTCGCCATTGGGGCAACGAATGCGAATCCGATGCCTTCGGTCCGGCTGATTAAGTATGCACTTCACGACGCCGACGTTTCTGGAACCCACCCATTTGCCAGACGTTTCGACCTCGAGTGCCGTCGCGCTGAGCAGGTGCTTTACAGTCTTTCAACGCTGGCGGCGTCGGGGTTCGCGCCGGATGTGATCTTCGCCCATCCCGGATGGGGCGAGACGTTGCCGTTGCGCACGATGTTTCCCAAAGCGAGACAGCTCGTCTATTGCGAGTTCTTTTACGGGGCCGATGGGCGCGACATTGGATTCGATCCGGAATTTCCGATGTCCGGGCTGGATGGTCATATCGGGCTGCAGCTCAAGAATGCGACGACCTTGCTTGCGCTCGCCGATTGCGATCTCGGAATCTCTCCGACGCATTGGCAGCAATCGACTTTTCCTTCGCATTATCAAAGCAAGATCGAAGTGGTTCACGAGGGAATCGATACGTCGTATGTGCGGCCGAATCCACAGGCGCGCCTGATGCTTCCAAACGGCCGGGAGGTCGGTCCCTCGGATGAGATCGTGACGTTCGTGGTGCGCAATCTCGAACCGCTCAGGGGCTACCACATCTTCATGCGCGCGCTTCCCGAAATACTGAGGCGCCGACCCAATGCGCAGATCGTCATGATCGGCAGGGATGGATTGTCCTACGGTCTTCCTCCGCCGGCGGGCAGCAACTGGAAGTCGATCTTCCTGAATGAGGTGCGCGATCGGTTGGATATGTCGCGCGTTCATTTCATGGGCGGCGTTCCATACAACATATTTGTGACGACGCTCCAGGTGTCATCCGCGCATGTCTACCTGACCTATCCCTTCGTGCTGTCATGGTCGGCACTGGAAGCGATGAGTGCGGGCTGCGTGGTCATCGGATCGGACACGTCTCCGGTGCAAGAGGTCATCAGCTCCGGCGACAACGGTTTGCTTGTTCCGTTTTTTGCGGTCGACGAACTAGCCGAACGGGTTATTGAAGTGCTTCAGGAGCCGCAACGGTTTCGTGCGATCAGAGAAGCTGCGCGTCGCTTTATCATTGAACGCTATGACGCGAAGCAGATTTGTGTGCCGCGAATGCGTCAGCTCCTCGAACAGACGGCACCTTCGATGTCCGCCCGGCGAAATGTTTGGGCGGGACGTTCCGCGTCGGAATGGCCAAAAGCGAACAGACGTTCGTCACAGACCTCCGCCACCAGCGACATGGCGATGTCAGGCGAGGGTGGTTTTGGCCGGTCGTAAGCCGAGCGACGCGGCAACGCGATCGATCCGGAAAGATGCGCTCAGTGCTCCGGCAGCGCGGTCCAGATCTTCCTGGCGAAGCCGCGCTTGTCGAGTGCCCACGTCGTACCGTTGACGACGGCCTTTCCGCCACGGCATTTGTAAGTGTAGGCGGCATCGTGACCGGTGGCGAAGGCGGGAACGGAGTCTTCATTCGGGTTCTTCTTGCAGAACGCGTTCGCGCCGGGATTGTCCTTTGCGGTGTTGATCTTGACGCAAGGCAGGTTGGCGCCGACGAAGCAAACCATCGCCCTGGCATTCATGCAGCGGTAGTACGCCTCCGCCGCGAAGCTGGACGGATCGGGTTCGGCTTTCCCATCTGGAAACATCGTCTTGAAGGCCTTGATCGTGGGATCGCGTAGCGAGGGATCGTAGCCGCGCACGGTGTCATCGTTGCGCACCTTCGCGCAGTGCTGAAGGAGTCCTTTGCCGCTCGCCGCGTCCTGGGCTCGCGACGGTGCAATTGACAGGCAACACAGTGCGACGGCAATCGCCACACCGACTTCGGGTTTTGTCATCCAGCATCCTCCGAACGATTGGCTGCGCTCATCGCGCGGCGCAGCGATGGAATGTCTCGGGATCTTCCGACGTCCAGCCGAAGCCATGCAGCGCAAGCGCGATGGTGTCCGGCGATTGTCGCCGGATCGTCAGCGTTCCCGATGTCTCCGGACTGCCGCCCTTGTAGCAGCGCGCGGCATACCGCACGCCGTCATGATCGCGTTTGGCTTTCGAAAGCTTGCAGCCGATTTCGTAGAACGAGAGTTCGGATGATGTGACGGTGAGCACGTCGACCTCGCCGTTGAGCTGTTCGCAGCGCGGCGGGTTGCTCGTCCACTTGCCCAGGAACGTGTCGGCGGCAGACGCCGTATGCGCGGCGCATGCGAGCCCGATGGCGCCCGCGGCGAGAGAAATGATGCGGCGCGTCGTCCCAAAGAGAGACATCGGTTGCCTCTGGTTTTCCATGATTGCCTGTCGAGTCGCCATGATCTCCACAGGAGATGGCCATTTGATGATGCGTTGCCCCACAATGCGCACACTGTGCCCGCACGTTCGACATCTGCGGTCTCGAGCGACGGAGATTTGTCCGTGACACGGAAATTGGACACGCGGCTTGTGCTCGAAAAGCCTCATCGCGCGCGGGGCCTGTTCGCGGCCGCGCTTGCGGCGTGGACGTTCTTTGTGATCCTCGCGACTGCGGTGCCGCTGATTGCGATTGGCGTCCGGTCGCTTGTGACACATCAGGATGCGCTCTGGCCGACTTCGCACGAGATGTTCGGTGCCTTTCCGCTGATGGCCGCCATAGGCTTGCCGATTTCCCTGATGGTTTGCTTCGTCGTCGGTTATCCGATCTGGAGATTTGCCAGCGCGCGTGGCCTCGCGACCAGGCGGGCCGCGATCGTGATCGGCACGATCGTCGGTGCGGTGCTTTATCTTGCGGTGGCCGTGTACGGCCATATCGCGGTCTACATGGGCGACAGCAATTTCTCTTATTCGCAGGGCGGCGTCCTTCTGACCAAGGACAATCTGCCGACCTTCCAAGGCATTCTGTTCAATTTATTCCTGACGGTCTTCTATGCTGCAACCGGCGCGGTCGCCGGACTTACGGCGTGGCTTGCGGGCGGCGACAAATCCGCGATCTCTGCCAATGCACAGGGCTGAGTGCGAACGCGTTGTCGGGTTGCAGGTTTTGCAATAGGCTCGCGCCGCCTCGTTCGTATGCAAATAACGAACATTCAATTTAAAAACCTCAGTCATTGAGAAGGAGTCAGCCATGAAAATCGTCGTGATCGGCGGCACCGGCCTGATCGGCTCGAAGGCTGTCTCGATCTTGCGCAATGGCGGTCATGACGTGGTGGCGGCTTCGCCGCGAAACGGAATCAATGCCGTCACCGGCGAGGGGCTGAAGGGCGCTCTGGTCGGCGCGGAGGTAGTCGTCGATCTCGCCAATTCGCCGTCGTTCGAAAATGAGGCTGTGTTGGCGTTCTTCGAAACGTCAGGTCGCAACCTTGCCGCTGCGGAGACGGCAGCGACCGTCCGGCATCACGTCGCGTTGTCGATCGTTGGAGCGGAGCGAACGCCGGAGAACGGCTACTTCTGCGCCAAGGTCGCGCAGGAGAAGCTGATCGAAGCTTCCGGCATCCCTTACACAATCGTGCGTGCGACCCAGTTCATGGAATTCCTCGGTACCATCGCCGATTCCAGTGCTGATGGAAACGTGGTTCGGCTCGCGCCCGGCCTGTTCCAGCCGATCGCGGCCGACGATGTTGCTGCCCTCGTCGCCGAGGTCACACTCGCACCTCCGCGCAACGGCACCGTGGACATCGCAGGCCCCGAGCGCGCGCCGTTCGACGAGATCGTCGCACGCTATCTGAAGGCGGTCGGAGATCCGCGTCAGGTCGTGCGCGATCCCGAAGCGCGATATTGGGGCGGACGCGTCGAAGAGTTTTCGCTGGTGCCGCTCGGGGAGGCGCGTCTTGGCCGCATCGGTCTCGACGAATGGCTGCGCCGCTCCCGTAACCCAGCCTGAACTCTTCGCGTCGTCGATGACGCCGACGATCCAAGCGGGAATTGACGCCGCTGCCGGTCCCGGCAACGATGGCGCCGGCTGGTACATGCAAAAGAAGGAACGACCAATGGCTCGCGTGCGATGTTTCACCGAAATGGGCATGGGTGTCGATGTTCACGGCAAGGACGCGACCAAGGCGGCGAAGCGCGCGGTGTCCGACGCCATCAGGCATTCGAGCGTCAGCTTCTTCCGGATGGTCGGCAAGACGCGCGATGACATGTTCGTCGATGTCACCATTGGCGTGCCGAACCTGGAGGCGGTCGATACCGATGCGGTGGCGAAGGAATTGCCGTACGGCACCGTGACCGTGAAGGCGGTGAAGGGCGGCCTCGAAATTCCCGCCGAAAGCGGCGGCGATTCCATCTGGATCGCCAATGCCGGCGTTGTCGTCAGTCTCGACGACGGAAAATGAATGCCACAGGCGCACTGACGCTTTACCGTGCGGCGCGCTTCGGCCGCCGCACCACGCGGATTTTGCCGCTGTTGCCGCCGCCGCAGAACAGCCGATCGTCGCCGTCGGATTCGAGGCCGGAGATCCCCGTGCCTTCGGGCATGTCGAGTTGCGTCAGCACATCGCCGGTTTTCGGATCGATCTGGCGCAACGAGCTTTCGTCGCCTTCCCAGGTGGCGTGCCAGAGGTCGCCATCGACCCAGGTGACGCCGGTGACGAAGCGATTGGAGTCGATGCTGCGAAGCACCTTGCCGGTCGCGGGATCGACCTGATGGATTTTCCGCGCGCGATATTCGCCGACCCAGAGCGAGCCTTCGGCCCAGGCAAGCCCTGAAACGCTGCCGCCCGGTGCCGGGATCGTGGAGAGCACGCGGCCGCTATCCGGATCGATTTTCTGAATGCTGTCCTCGGCGATCTGAAACAGGTGCTGCCCGTCGAACGCAGTGCCTGCGTGGGCGGAGGCCTTGATCGTACGTTTGGTTTTGCCGCTGTCCGGATCGAGTGCGGTGATCCGGTCGCCGCTCGCGAACCACACCGACGTCCCGTCATAGGTGACGCCATGAACACCTTCGTTCTCCGAAAACGGGCCATATTCTCGGACGATCTCGGCTGCCGCGCGCTTCATGAATCAACTCCGCATTTGAGAAAAGTATAAAGTCATCTGTGCCGCGTTTGTCGGCGACACGACCGGACACTAACCGCCGGTGAGCGGAGCCGGGAGTAACAAGGTGGTCGCGAGTCCCGGCAGCGGCGGCATGGTCCAGCGCCGCGCGCGGCCATGCCCAAAGGCCTGCACCTTGTTGGAGAGGGCGAGCCGATCGAGTGCGCGTTGCACGGTGCGCTGACTTGCGCGCAGGGCGAGCGCCAGCGCCGAACTCGACCATGACTCGCCGTCGGCCAGCAGCGCCAGCACCGCGGCATCGGAATCCTCGACCGGCTGCGCGAGCACCAGCACATCCTTCTTGCCGCGCGGGGTCAGCGCAAAGCCGCCTGTGGTGGCATGAAGGCTCGCCATCGGCTTCAGCAGCGCGCGCAGCCGCCCGATCTCGACCCGCAGCCGGGCGCGATGGGAGTCGTCGGCATGCTTGCCGCGGAACGCCATCGCAATGAGTGCATCCCGCGACACGTCGCTCGGCCATGCTTCGCCGAGTGCGCGGGCGAGCGCGAACAGAACCGGACGGCTCGCGAGCGACACCGTGGTGCCGCTCTCGCGCACGGTGTAGCGGCAGGCATCAACAATCAGCGCCTTCGATGTCTGCAGCGCCTCGACATCGGCAAGCAGGAGAGGGCGGTCCTTGCCGCGCGCGATCAGGCGCGCTGCCGGAGCCTTCAACAGGCGCATGGCGGTCTCGACTTCCGCCGCCAGCGCCGGGATATCAGCCTGATGCGCCGCGCGTTCGGCACGGGCGAGTGCTGCGCGCGCGGGCTTTGCCTGCAGTCGCCGCATGGCGATCCCGGCGGCGACAAGATGATGCACGGCCTGCATGGCCGGCGGGAGGCGCGCGGGAGCGAGCCCTTGCAGCAAACGCTCGGCTTCATCGAGGTGCCCGATCAGCAGCAGGCGGCGGATCTCCAGATGTCTGGCATGAGCTGCATTGATCGGGTCGCCATGGGTTTCGAGCGTCGTCCGCGCGGCATCCAGCGCCTTGATTGGCCAGTTCAGGTCGCGGGCAACCAGCGCGACTTCAGCTTCCGCCACGACACATCGCGCCCGGGCGACCGCTTCGCGCGGACTGAAGGCGCACACAGCCTTGCGCAGCAACATCCTGGCGCGGGCGAGATCGCCAAGCTGCGCCATGGCGATGCCGCGCAATGCCAGTGCCGGCGCATCGTCGCGCAATGCGACCCGGTTCAGCGCGCCCAAGGGATCGCCCGCCGCCAATGCCAGCGCCGCCGCCGTGATCAGCGAGTCCATTGAAATCCCGTCACACTTGTCACTCTCACTCCATGGTGGCGGGTGCCAGACTGATCGCACGTTCGATGACGAGCGATGAGCCGCGAATGCGCCACGCCGGTTTCCGGCGTGGAACTTCGCTCAAACTAGGAGGTTTCCGAAGCCATGACCACAGCAGCCAACAGCAAACAAAACGGCGGAGAGAATGCCATGCAAACACCACCGGTTGTATCCGCGGAAGCCTGGGAAGCGGCACGCCTGCAAATGCTGGTCAAGGAAAAGGCCAATACCCGTGCGCGCGACGCGCTCGCGGCCGAGCGGCGGCGGATGCCATGGATGGCGGTCGAGAAGGATTACTCATTCGAGGGGCCCACGGGCAAGGTCAGCCTGCCCGAACTGTTCGAGGGACGACGCCAGCTCATCGTCTATCGCGCGTTCTTCGAGCCGGGCGTGTTCGGCTGGCCCGATCACGCCTGCCGCGGATGTTCGATGGTGGCCGATCAGGTGGCCCACGTCGCGCATCTCAATGCGCGCGACACCACGCTGGTGTTCGTCTCGCGGGCGCCGCAGGCGGACATCGCGCGGGTGAAGGCGCATATGGGTTGGAATATTCCGTGGTTCACCATCACCGACAGCTTTGACGCCGACTTCGGTGTCGATGAATGGCACGGCACCAACGTATTCTTCCGCGACGGCGACAAGGTCTACCGGACCTATTTCCTCAAGAGCCGCGGCGACGAGCAGATGGGCGGCACCTGGAATTATCTCGATGTCACGCCGCTCGGCCGGCAGGAGCTCTGGGAGGATTCGCCCGCAGGCTATCCGCAGACTCCGACTTACAAGTGGTGGAATTGGCACGACAGTTACGTCGACAACGCCGCGCCGGACAAGAAGTGGGTCCAGATATCGACCGCGGGTGAAGCCGCATTTCGCGAGGAGTCCAGGAACGAGAAAACCGAGGCCGGTAAAGAGGCCAAATCATGAGCCGGGCCTGTTCGCATATCGTTGCCGGGGGCGGTGGTGCCGCCCTCGGCGTGGCCGACTGGTTGCATCTCGCGGCAACGCCGGCTTTCGCTTTGATGGCGCTGCTGACGGGTCTCTCCGGCGGAGACATGCTCTGCGGCACCGCGTCGCCACTCGGCGGCATGGTGCCGATGTATCTGCTGATGAGCGCGTTTCATCTGCCACCGTGGCTGAGACTGATGGCGGGGCGTCGCTGAGCCAAGCGCAGCTCAAGGCCGGGATGCGGGATTTCGGCCTGCGGCGGGTCGGGCCTGAGATAGACGATGAGGCAGCAGATGCAGATGCCGAGTCCGGCCAGCGGATATTTTAACGCAACGATCGCGGCGATGGCGAACAGAGCCAGCGTGATGACGGCGCGGATGCGCATGGTCTTTTGCACTTGCGGTGCGATGTCTTCCGCGACCAGCTCGAGGATCAGGCCGATATAGGTCGCGTTCACGAGGAAGAACACCGCCGCATAGAAGGCGACCGGCTGCGCCGCCAGCCGGCTCACGGCCATCCATGCAGTCGAGAGCGGCAACAGCGACATCGAAAAGAGGTGCGCGAAGTTGATCCAGAGCAGGCGAGGGGTGGCCTCGTCCGCGTAGCGCAGCAGGTAGTGGTGATTGATCCAGACGATCGCGATGAACACGTAGCTCACCGCATAGCTCAACCCGGTCGGCCACAGCGCGAGCAGCGCTTTGAAGCTCGGCGTTTCCGGTGGCCGCAATTCCAGCACCAGTACCGTGATCAGGACCGCGAACACGCCGTCGGAGAATGCGCCGAGTCGTTCCGGCGTCGCCTTGTGGAAGACTGTCATCGCGTGCTCCCGCTGTTCGCCTTTATCAATCCGCGTCCTTCGCCGCCCTGATCAGGTTGTCGCGCAGCGCGCTCACAGCCTTCTGGATTTTTGCGAAGTCCGCTGGCGCGAGACCGGACTCCTTGACGAGATTCATCGGCAGCGCCTTTTCCCGCAGGCGCCGGCCCGCCGGCGTCAGGCTGACGACGACCTGTCGCTCATCGGCCGCGTCGCGCTGCCGCCGCAGATAGCCCATGGCCTCGAGCTTCTTCAGGATTGGCGTCAGCGTGTTGGATTCGAGGAACAGCTTTTCGCCGAGGCTGCTGACGGTCTGGTTGTCGTGCTCCCACAGCGCGACGATCGCGATGTATTGCGTGTAGGTCAGGCCGAGCTCGTCGAGGATCGGTTTGTAGGCCCGGCCATAGGCGAGGTTCGCCGAATAGATGGCGAAGCAGAGGAAGTCGGCGAGCTTCGGGGCTTTTGCGATGGTTTTGTCGGTCATCGGCGTTTCCAGGATCACACGCGCATGTGATGCGCTTGGCGCAATATATATCGCATCCGATTAAATCGGAAGGGTTGACAGCGGGCATTCGGCTCCTTAATAGATCGCATACGATTTAATCGTGTTCGATAACAAGGAGGCTGCCATGAGCCGCATCGACAAAGTGATCTACACCGCCAGAACTCACACCACGGGCGGCCGCGACGGCGCGGCGCACAGCGACGATCGTCATCTTGACATCAAGCTGTCGCCGCCCGGCGGCAATGGGGCGGGGACCAATCCCGAGCAACTGTTCGCGGCGGGATGGTCGGCATGCTTCATCGGCGCGATGCGACGTGCGGCCGGCCAGTTAAAGGTCGCGCTTCCGGCCGATCTCGCGGTCGATGCCGAAGTCGATCTCGGCACGGCGGGCGAGGCGTTTTTGCTGCAGGCGCGCCTCAACGTCAGCCTGCCGGGTTTGTCGCGCGAGGTCGCGCAGAGCGTCGCGGATGCCGCGCATCAGATCTGCCCGTACTCGAAAGCCACGCGCGGCAATATCGATGTCACGATCAGCGTAATCTAAACCGCATCACCATCATCCCGGTGCCGGCCTCGCCAAGGGCAGCCGCGCACTCATCATTCTTCGTCTTGCAAATGGATGCATCAAATGTCCGACTCGATCAGTCACTCCCGCCGCAATTTCCTCGGAGCCGCCGCAGCGGCGACGTTCGCAGCCTCTTTCGGTGCCACAAGTCCCGTTAGCGCCGCCGCGCACAAGGGCGCGAAAACCGCTGGCGTCGCGATCAGGCGGGGCGCGCATACCTCGCTCGGTCCGCTGAAGCAGATCGACGCCGGTTTGCTGAACGTCGGTTATGTCGAGGCGGGCCCGGCCGATGGTCCGGTCGTGATCCTGCTGCACGGCTGGCCCTATGACATTCACAGCTATGTCGACGTGATGCCGGCGCTGGCGGCGAAGGGCTATCGCGTCGTCGTTCCCCATCTGCGCGGTTACGGCACGACGCGGTTTCTCGCGGCCGACGCGGTGCGCAACGGCCAGCCGTCGGCGATGGCGCAGGATATCGTCGCGCTGATGGACGCGCTCAAGATCGAGAAGGCTACTCTTGCTGGTTACGACTGGGGCGCGCGCACCGCGAATATCGTCGCGGCGTTGTGGCCGGAGCGTTGCAAGGCGATGGTTTCGGTGTCCGGCTATCTGATCGGCAATCCGGAAGCCGGCAAGATGCCGCTGCCGCCGAAGGCCGAGTTGCAATGGTGGTATCAGTTCTACTTCGCGACCGAGCGGGGCCGGGCGGGCTACGAGAAGTACCGGCACGACTTCGCCAAGCTGATCTGGCAACTGGCCTCGCCGCAATGGACGTTCGACGACGCCACCTTCGATCGCAGCGCGAAGGCCCTGGAGAATCCGGATCACGTCGCGATCACCATTCACAACTATCGCTGGCGGCTCGGGCTTGCCGAGGGCGAGGCGAAGTATGACGCGCTCGAGAAGCGGCTGGCGGCAAGTCCTGTGATCGCGGTGCCGACCATCACCATGGAAGGCGATGCCAACGGCGCGCCGCATCCCGAGCCTGCGGCCTACGCCAAGAAGTTCTCCGGCAGGTATCAGCACCGCCTGATCACGGGCGGCATCGGCCACAACCTGCCGCAGGAGGCGCCGCAGGCCTTCGTCGAGGCCGTCGTCGACGCCGACCACCTCTAGGCCGGGGCCCACTTTAATATGTGTCGGAGATAAAGCCGGAGATGTGCCGGCTTTATCTCTCCATTTGTTCATGATATGTTCTCATTCAGGAATGAGGCTGCGTATCATGCTCAGTGACGATGAAGGGGAGCCGTTCCTGCCGGGACTCGAACCGCCGGGAACGATCGACAACCTGTTTTTCGCCTGCCGGCTGGCACCCGAAGCTGCGTCGCGGGTTGCGCATGTCCGGGACGAGTTACGCCACGCGCACGGATTGCGCGGGGCGGCGATTTCGCCGCAGCGTCTTCACGTCTCGCTGCTCGGCGTGTGCGAGTGCCACGGTCTGCCCGATGATCTGGTCGCGGCCGCATGCGAGGCCGCGGCGTCCATTGTCATGCCGCCGTTCGAGGTGGTGTTCGATCGCGCCATGAGTTTCAGCAACCGGCGGAAGACACGCCCGCTGGTGCTGCTCACCGGTGGCGGCGAGGCTGCGCTTGCCGGATTGCGCAACCGTCTGTGCGAGGCGATGCGCGCCGCCGGATTTGGCAATCGCGCGTCGTCGCATTTCGTGCCGCACATGACGTTGCTCTACGACCGGCGCATGATCGCCGAGCAGGCCACCGCGCCGGTGTACCTGACGGTGCGCGATTTCGCGCTTGTGCACAGTCTCGTGAGGCGGAGCCGGCATATCGAGTTGGCGCGCTGGCCGTTGCGACGCTAGGATTCCGCCCAGAAACCGGAGAAGCGCCTTGTCCACGACCATCTACGGCATCAAGAACTGCGACACCATGAAGAAGGCGCGCGCCTGGCTGGATAGCCACGGCATCGTCTATGACTTTCACGACTACAAGGCCGCCGGCATCGACCGCGCGCGGCTCAAGGGATGGACCGCGAAACTCGGCTGGGAAACCTTGCTCAACCGCGCCGGCACCACGTTTCGCAAATTGCCCGACGCCGACAAGGCGGGACTGACCGAGAGCAAGGCGCTGAGCCTGATGCTTGATCAGCCGTCGATGATCAAGCGGCCGGTGCTGGAGGCCGGCGGCAAGCTGCTGGTCGGCTTCAAGCCGGATGTCTATGCAAAGGAGCTCGGCGCCGCAAAGCCGAAGCGATAGCCTCAATCGGGTTCGATCGCGTCGTCGGCTCCCGGCCGTTCGATGATGTTGCGATCGATGACCGCCATGAAGGTCATCTGCGGGACACTGGAGACGTTCAGGCCCATCAGGCCGCGAAGCTGAAATCGGCCATCGACCGAGATGGTCTTGTACGACCCGACGATCTGCTCGACCGCGTCCGCCTCGCCGAATGGAAGCAGCAGCCGTTCGTAGGCGACTTCCTTGCCGTCTGAATCGTACACGGTCGACACCGTGTAGGTCGGCCGTCTCTGGCTGATGCAGACCCGGTAGGAATCGCAGACCCGCTGATACCGGAGCGAGCCGATAGCGTCGTCCAGGAAGCGGTTGGTCCGGTCAGCCGGCGCGACATCCTCGTTGTCGTACGCTTCGGTCAGCCGCGTGCCCTCATAGGTGATGCGAAAGCGGGCAAGGTTGCCGTCGCCGACCACGTCGAAGCGCATCAGATCCGGCAACTCGTCGGCAAGCCGCTCGGGCTGAAACGTCTCGGCGTGCGGCAGCGCGTGAGGCCCGGCGACCGCGCGGAGCCAGACATTGAGCAACTCGCGCTGCTTGACGGAACGGATGATGGAGGGGCTGGCGCTGATGAAACTCATCGGGCGTCAGCCGAACTCGATCACGTCGTCGGCCGGAATGCGGCCGGGCATGCGATGAAACAGATCGCGGTCGATGACACCGCGAAACTTTTGCGTCGGCAGTTTCTGGTCGTCCCGCATCAGGTTCCTGATTTCGAAACTGCCGTCCTCGCTGATGGTCTTGAGCGAGGCGATGATGTGGGTCACCTCGCCGAGGTCCGATTCCGAGAACGGCATCAGCAGCCGCTCATAGGCGACGAGCCTCCCGTACATGTCATCGATGGTCGAGACGGTATAGACAGGAAGACGGCGCTCGATGCAGGCGTAGTAGATCGGCATGACCTGGGGCGCGAGGCGGGGTCCGATATATTCCCGGAGAGACTTGCCCTTGCCGGTGTTGCCGTAGGCGTCCGACATCCGCGTGCCGTCGCTCTCGATGATCAGGCGCGTCTGCTGATGCGCCGCGTCGACCAAGTAATAAACCAGGTCGGGCGCTTCGTCGGCGATGCGCTCGGGTTTGTAGTCGTCCCTGCGGGGAGGGCACTGTTGCCGCGCGTAAAGCCGCAGCCACGTGTTCAGGAGATCACGCTGCTTGATTGATTTAACGACCGTCGGGTTGGCGCTCTCAAAGTCCACGGCTGAAATCCTGTGGGCAAGGGCCGAATGCGGCATCATCCGGCCTTGGGGGCAAAGATTCTATGAAAGAGGGGTTTGAGGTCGAAACAGTCTTAATGGCTCCTTTCAAGGCGCGGCAAATCGTCCCGAAGCGGTAAGTCAAGACCGTTGCGATTGCGACTAATGGCTGACGGGCTGCGGCCCCTTGATGCGCGCCGAACGCGGCTTTGCACCTTGCGTAACCCGGTCTGTTGGCGGCATATTCCGGCCGGAAGCGACCGGTCCGGGGTGATCCAAGAGCACCTGAACGGATCCCGGCACTAACAAAAACTCAGCAGAGCAGGTGACACCAAGCGAACGCTGAGGGGGGAATTTTGATTGGCTGAAGAGTTCATTCTTGAAACCCAGGGATTGACCAAGGAATTCGCGGGTTTTGTAGCTGTTCGTGACGTTAATCTGCGTGTTCGCCGAGGCAGCATCCATGCGCTGATCGGGCCGAATGGAGCCGGAAAAACCACGTGTTTCAACCTGCTGACGAAGTTCCTGAAACCGTCCGCAGGACAGATCCGCTACAAGGGGCAGGACATCACGGCGATGGCGCCGGCCGACGTGGCGCGCCTCGGACTGGTGCGCTCGTTCCAGATTTCGGCGGTGTTTCCGCACCTGACGGCGCTTGAAAACGTGCGGGTGGCGCTGCAGCGCCAGCACGGCCAATCCTTCGATTTCTGGCGTTCCAAGTCGGTGCTCAACCGCTTTAACGGTCGGGCGCTTGAACTTCTCGATGACGTTGGCTTGAGCGAATTTGCCAAGACTCCGGCAGTCGAGATGCCGTACGGCCGCAAGCGGGCGCTGGAGATAGCGACGACGCTGGCGCTCGATCCCGAGATGATGCTGCTCGATGAACCGATGGCCGGCATGGGCCACGAGGACATCGACAGGATCGCCGCGCTGATCAAGCGCATTTCGGCGAAATACACGATCCTGATGGTCGAGCACAATCTGAGCGTGGTCGCCAATCTGTCTGATATCATTACGGTTCTGACGCGCGGGCATGTGCTCGCGGAGGGCAATTACGCCGACCTGACCAAGGACGAGCGCGTCAAGGAAGCTTATCTGGGGGCTGGTCATGGCTGATACGACGATGACCGCACCGAATGCCGCGAACTCCGCCAAGGCTGGCAGCGGGACTTTGCTGTCGGTTGAAAACCTCGAAGCGTGGTACGGCGAGTCCCACATCCTTCACGGCATCAATTTCAATGTTGCCGCGGGTGAGGTCGTGACGCTGCTCGGCCGTAACGGCGCTGGCAAGACCACGACGCTGAAGTCGATCATGGGGATCATCGGCAAGCGCACCGGATCGATCCGCTTCGACAATCACGACATCTCGCACGCATCGTCGGACAAGATCGCGCGCCTCGGCGTCGCGTTCTGTCCGGAGGAGCGCGGCATCTTCGCGAGCCTCGACGTGCGCGAGAACCTGATGCTGCCGCCCACGGTCCGCAGCGGCGGTTTGTCGCTGGAGCAGATCTTCACGCTGTTTCCGAACCTCAAGGAACGTCTGAGCAGCCAGGGCACGAAACTATCCGGCGGCGAGCAGCAGATGCTGGCGATCGCACGCATCCTGCGCACCGGCGCGCGCTTCCTGATGCTCGACGAACCGACCGAAGGTTTGGCGCCGGTCATCATCCAGCAGATCGGTCACACGATCGCGCGGCTGAAGTCCGAAGGATTCACGATTCTTCTGGTGGAGCAGAATTTCCGCTTCGCTTCGACGGTGGCTGACCGCTTCTACATCGTCGAACACGGCAAGATCATCGATGGCTTCGCGAACTCCGAACTGCAGGCCAACATGGAAAAGCTTCACACCTATCTCGGCGTTTAAAAGGGCAGCCCCGACGGGGCAAGGAGGATACTAGTATGAAGAATACGATCTCAGCGCTTCTGCTGGGTACGGCGCTGGCATTCAGCGTCGCCGGCGGCGCGTTCGCTCAGGACAAGAACGTCAAGATCGGTGTTCTGACCGATCTCTCGGGCCTGTATTCCGATCTCGGCGGACAAGGTTCGATCGTCGCGGCCGAAATGGCCATCGAAGATTCCGGCATGAAAGCCAAGGGCTGGAAGATCGATCTGGTCTCGGCGGATCACCAGAACAAGCCCGATATCGCCACCGGCATCGCGCGCCGCTGGATCGATACCGACAAGGTCGACATTCTCGCCGACGTTCTGAACTCCGGCGTCGCGCTGGCGGTCAACAACGTCGTGAAGGAAAAGAACAGCATCATGCTCAATTCCGGCGCCGGTTCGTCGGAACTGACCAACACGCAGTGCACCCCGAACACGATCCACTTCACCTATGACACCTACATGCTGGCGCACAGCACCGGCAGCGCGATGGTGAAGGCTGGCGGCGATACCTGGTTCTTCCTCACGGCGGACTACGCATTCGGCCATGCGCTGGAGAACGACACCACGGCGGTGGTCAAGGCCGCGGGCGGCAAGGTGCTGGGAAGCGTCAAGGCGCCGCTCAACACCGCTGACTTCTCGTCCTATCTGCTGCAGGCTCAGGCTTCGAAGGCCAAGGTGATCGGTCTCGCGAATGCCGGCGGCGACACCACGAACTCGATCAAGCAGGCGGCCGAATTCGGCATCGTCAAGGGCGGCCAGAAACTCGCCGGCCTGCTGATGTTCCTGTCGGACGTCCACTCGCTCGGCCTGAACGTCGCGCAGGGCCTGAACCTCAGCGAGACCTTCTACTGGGATATGAACGACGGCACTCGCGCTTTCTCGAAGCGTTTTGCCGAGCGGTTGAAGACCCATGCGATGCCGACCATGGTTCATGCCGGCGTCTATGCGGGCCTGCTGCACTATTTCAAGGCACTCGATGCCCTCGGCAGCAATCCGCATGACGGCGCGAAGGTCGTCGCCAAGATGAAGGAAATCCCGACCGACGACCCGCTGTTCGGCAAGGGCTCGATCCGCATCGACGGCCGTGGCATTCATCCGGCCTATCTGTTCGAGGTCAAGAAGCCCTCCGAATCGAAGGGCGAGTACGATCTCTACAAGCTGATCGGCACCACCCCCGGCGATCAGGCTTTCCGTCCGCTGTCGGAAAGCAAGTGCCCGCTGGTCAAGCACTAAGACTCCAATTGCCCCGGCGGCGTTACGCCGCCGGGGTTCCGCTACACATTGGTTGAAGTCGAGAGCATCATGTCGATTAGTCTGCCGGCCCTCTCTGCGCAACTTCTGGTCGGGCTCATCAATGGCTCGTTCTATGCGCTGCTGAGTCTCGGGCTTGCCGTGATCTTCGGCATGCTCAACATCATCAATTTCGCGCATGGCGCGGTCTACATGATGGGCGCGTTCTGCGCGTACTTCCTGCTCAACATCTTCGGGATCGGCTACTGGCCGGCATTGATCATCGCCCCGATCGTGGTCGGCATCTTCGGCATGGTGATGGAACGGACCATGCTGAAATGGCTGACGGGGCTGGACCACCTCTATGGTCTGCTGCTGACCTTCGGTCTGGCGCTGATCATCCAGGGCATATTCCAGAACTATTTTGGATCGTCCGGCTTGCCCTATGCCATTCCCAGCGAATTGCAGGGCGGCATGAATCTCGGGTTCATGTTCCTGCCGATCTATCGCGGCTGGGTGATCGTCTGCTCGCTGGTGGTCTGCATCGCCACCTGGTACGCGATCGAACGGACCCGGCTCGGCGCCTACCTGCGCGCGGCGACGGAAAATCCGACGCTGGTGCGCGCGTTCGGCATCAACGTGCCGCGCATGATCACGCTGACCTACGGGCTTGGCGTCGGGCTCGCGGCGCTGGCTGGCGTGCTCTCGGCGCCGATCAACCAGGTTCGGCCGCTGATGGGCGCGGATCTGATCATCGTGGTGTTCGCGGTGGTCGTGATCGGCGGCATGGGATCGATCATGGGATCGATCATCACCGGATTTTCCCTCGGTATCATCGAGGGTCTGACGAAATATTTTTATCCCGAAGCGTCCAATACCGTGGTGTTCGTGTTCATGGTGCTGGTGCTGCTGGTGAAGCCGGCGGGATTGACGGGACGGGCCACCTGACATGACGACATTGACCGAAGATACGCCTCGCAGTTCGGACAACCGCGCCATCGGCGACGAGATGATCGGCTTCATCGTCATGGCGGTGCTGCTGGCGATCGTGCCGCTGACGGGAATCTATCCGTTCTTTGTGATGCAGGGACTTTGCTTTGCGTTGATGGCCTGCGCCTTCAACCTGCTGGTGGGCTACGGCGGCCTGCTGTCGTTCGGCCACGCGATGTTTCTCGGCACCGCCGGTTATTGCAGCGCGCATGCCCTGAAGGTCTGGGGTCTGCCTCCCGAACTCGGCATCGTTGTCGGCGTCATCGCCGCTGCCGGACTTGGTATCGTCACCGGAGTGGTCGCGATCCGTCGGCAGGGCATCTATTTCGCGATGATCACGCTGGCGCTGTCGCAGTTGTTGTATTTCATCTACCTGCAGGCGCCGTTCACCCATGGCGAGGACGGCATCCAGGGCATTCCGCAGGGCAAGATGTTCGGCTTCCTCGACCTGTCGGATCCGATCACGCTCTACTACGTGATCATGTTCGGTTTCCTGTTCGGCTTCCTGGTGATCTATCGCGTCATCAACTCGCCGTTCGGCGAGGTGCTGAAGTCGATCCGCGAGAACGAGCAGCGCGCGATTTCGCTGGGCTACAAGACCGACCACTACAAGTTCATGGCCTACGTCCTGTCGGGCACGCTGGCGGGGCTGGCGGGGTCGCTCAAGGTCTTCGTGGCGCAGAATGCCTCGCTGACCGACGTGCACTGGACGATGTCGGGCGAGATCGTGCTGATGACGCTGGTTGGCGGCCTCGGCACCGTGTTCGGGCCCGTCGTCGGCGCCTTCGTGATCATCGCCATGCAGCAGTATCTGGCCGGGTTCGGGCAGTGGGTGACGGTGATCCAGGGCGCGATCTTCGTGGTCTGCGTACTGACCTTCCGGCGCGGCGTGATCGGCGAAATCGCCCATTATTTCAAGCGGTCGCTGTAGAAATCCCGCACGGCGGCGGGGTTTTTGGCACGGCACAAAGCGGTGGAAGACCAGCCGTGCGAGGCTGCGGGTTGCCCGCTTTGCGGTGAAATGGTCTATGACAATCCGGTGAGGCCGGGTTCCATCCGGCCGCCCCGCGAAGTTTCCCCGCAAAGTGGATGAAGCGATGCTGCGTTGGTTTCGGTCCTTTCTGCCGAAAGAGGAACGGTTTTTCGACCTGTTCGCCCGCCACGCGCAGACCGTCGTGCAGGGCGCGCAGGCACTGCAGGGCATGCTGAACGGCGGCGAGGAAACGCCGGTGTTCTGCCAGCGCGTCAGCCAGTTCGAGAACGACGCCGACGGCATCACCCGCGAGGTGCTGATGGCTGTGCGCCGCACCTTCATCACCCCGTTCGACCGCGTCGACATCAAGAACCTGATCACCTCGATGGACGATGCCATCGACCAGATGCAGGGCACCGCCAAGGCCGTAGTGCTGTTCGAGGTGCGCACCTTCGAGCCGCCGATGCGCGAGATCGGCGCGCTGATCGTGGAATGCGCCAACCTGGTCGGCCGCGCGCTGCCGCTTCTGAAATCGTCCGGCGAGAACCTCGCGATGCTGACGGCCATCACCGAGGAGCTCGGCAAGCTGGAGGGCCGCGTCGACGATCTGCACGACATCGGGCTGAAGGAGCTGTTCCTGAAGCACCGCAACGCCAACACGATGGATTTCATCGTCGGCGCCGAGATCTACGATCACCTCGAGAAGGTCGCCGATCGCTTTGACGACGTCGCCAACGAGATCAACAGCATCGTCATCGAGCAGGTATAGGGCAGGGCCGCGCACGTGGATGCCACGCTGGGTCTTCCGGTTCTGGTCGGCCTGATCGCCGTCGCGCTGCTGTTCGACTTCCTGAACGGCCTGCACGACGCCGCGAACTCGATCGCGACCATCGTCTCGACCCGGGTGCTGCGGCCGCAATATGCGGTGTTCTGGGCGGCGTTCTTCAACTTTGTCGCGTTCCTGGTGTTCGGCCTGCATGTCGCCAACACCATCGGCACCGGCATCATCGAGCCGCATATTATCGATGCGCAGGTGATCTTCGCCGCGTTGACCGGCGCCATCGTCTGGAACCTGATCACCTGGGGGCTCGGCATCCCTTCGAGCTCCTCGCATGCGCTGATCGGCGGCCTGCTCGGCGGCGGCATGGCCAAGGGCGGCCTGTCGGTTGCGGTGTGGGGCGGCCTGTCGAAGACGCTGCTCGCGATCGTGCTGTCGCCGGTGGTCGGCTTCGTGCTGGCGCTGGTGCTGGTCGGCATCGTCTCGTGGTTGTCAGTGCGCTCGACGCCGTTCGCGGTGGATCGCGCCTTCCGCACCCTGCAGTTCTTCTCGGCGTCGCTGTATTCGCTCGGCCACGGCGGCAACGACGCGCAGAAGACCATGGGCATCATCGCGGTGCTCTTGTTTTCGCAAGGCTATCTCGGCGACCACTTCGAGATCCCGTTCTGGGTGGTGCTGGCGTGCCAGTCCGCGATGGCTTTGGGCACGCTGATGGGCGGCTGGCGCATCGTGCGCACCATGGGCCTGCGCATCACCAAGCTGACGCCGATGCAGGGCTTTTGCGCCGAGACCGGAGGTGCCGCGACGCTGTTCACCGCGACCTTCCTCGGCGTGCCCGTCTCGACCACCCACACCATCACCGGCGCCATCGTCGGCGTCGGCGCGGCACGGCGGCTGTCGGCGGTGCGCTGGAACGTCGCCAGTTCCATCGTCTATGCGTGGGTCATCACCATCCCGGCCTCGGCGATCGTCGCCGCGCTGGCCTACTGGGCGGTGTCGTTCGTCAAGTGACGAATTTCAGCCCGGCGATCCCGGCGACGATGAGCCCGATACAGGCGAGCCGCATCGCGGTGGCGGGCTCGCCGAGCAGCACGATGCCCAGGAGGGCGGTTCCGACCGCGCCGATTCCGGTCCACACCGCATAAGCCGTGCCGATCGGCAGGGTTTTCAGCGCCCAGCCGAGCAGCAGGATGCTCGCGGCCATGGCGGCGAGCGTCAGCACCGAGGGCACGAGACGACTGAATCCGTCGGTGTATTTCAGGCCGATCGCCCAACCGATTTCCATCAATCCGGCGACAAACAAAATGAACCAGGCCATGACGACCCCTTTCTCGTCCTAGAACGGGCAGGGTCGTCCCCGCGGGAATACCAAAGCGTTTTCGAGCGAAGTGGATACCGGTTCGCGTGAAGAAAACGCGTCAGACCAAATATGATCTGATAGAAGGTCGTCCTTCCCGTTCCTATATGAGACAGGGCAGGCGGGTTCGCAACCGCGGCTATAGCGTTTTCGAGCGAAGTGGGTACCGGTTCGCGCAAAGAAAACGCGTCAAAACAAAAAGCTAGAGCCCGGCTTTGATTCCATCAAAGCCGGAATTGCTCTTGCCGCCCAAATCCCCTTGATCCCATCGGTTTTCCCTGCCACACGCTCGCGTCATGTCCGACCTCGCCCTCCAGACCGAACAGGCCCCGCGCTCGCCGCTGGCGGCGGAAGTCGCGCGCAGGCGCACTTTCGCGATCATCTCGCACCCCGACGCCGGCAAGACCACGCTGACCGAAAAGCTGCTGCTGTTCGGCGGCGCCATCAACCTCGCCGGACAGGTCAAGGCCAAGGGCGAGCGCCGCAACACCCGCTCTGACTGGATGAAGATCGAGCGCGAGCGCGGCATCTCGGTCGTGACCTCGGTCATGACCTTCGAGTTCGAGGACCGCGTGTTCAATCTGCTGGACACGCCGGGCCACGAGGACTTCTCCGAAGACACATACCGCACGCTGACCGCAGTCGACTCCGCCGTGATGGTGATCGACGCCGCCAAGGGCATCGAGGCGCGCACCCGGAAGCTGTTCGAGGTCTGCCGCCTGCGCGACATTCCGATCATCACCTTCATCAACAAGATGGATCGCGAGAGCCGCGATACCTTCGATCTCTTGGACGAGATCGAGAAGACGCTGGCGCTCGACACCACGCCGATGACCTGGCCGGTCGGGCGCGGGCGTGACTTCCTCGGCACCTACGACATCGCGACCGGAGGCATCCGCCTGCTCGAAGGCGGCGGCGCCAAGACCGGCGCGGCCGAGCAGATCGACATCGCCGATCTCGCCGCGCGCAATGCCAATCTCAACGTTGACGAAATCAGGGATGAACTGGCGCTGGCGACCGAAGCCTGCAAGCCGTTCGATCTCGCGGCGTTCCGCGAAGGCCACTTGACGCCGGTCTATTTCGGCTCGGCGCTGCGCAATTTCGGCGTCGGCGATCTGCTGGAAGGCTTGGGCCGCTTCGCGCCGCCGCCGCGCGCGCAGGAAAGCAATCTGCGCAAGGTCGAGGCTGACGAGCCACGCATGACCGCGTTTGTGTTCAAGATCCAGGCGAACATGGATCCCAACCACCGTGACCGCATCGCCTTCGCGCGGCTCTGCTCCGGCAAGCTGACCCGCGGCATGAAGGCCAAGCTGGTGCGCACCGGCAAGCCGATGCCGCTGTCGTCGCCGCAGTTCTTCTTCGCGCAGGATCGTGCGATCGCCGACGAGGCCTTTGCCGGCGACGTGGTCGGCATTCCCAATCACGGCACGCTGCGGATCGGCGACACGCTCACCGAAGGCGAGGACGTCACCTTCGTCGGCGTGCCCAGTTTCGCGCCGGAAATCGTCCGTCGGGTCAGGCTCACGGATGCGATGAAGGCGAAGAAGCTGAAGGAAGCCCTGCAGCAGATGTCGGAGGAGGGCGTGGTGCAGGTGTTCCGCCCGCGCGACGGCGCGCCTGCGCTGGTCGGCGTGGTCGGCATGCTGCAGCTCGACGTGTTGAAAGCGCGCCTCGATGCCGAATATTCCCTGCCGGTGGACTTCGAGGTCAGCGAATTCCAGCTCGCGCGCTGGATTTCATCGGACGATCGCAAGAAGCTCGATGCTTTCATCGCCGCCAACGGATCGGGCGTCGCCGACGATGTCGACGGCGATCCCGTGTTTCTGGCCAAGAACGAGTTCTATCTCGGTTACACCAGGGAGCGCGCCGAGGGCATCGTGTTCTCCAACGTCAAGGACGTGAAGAAGACGGGGTAGCGTCATTCCGGGGCGCTTGCATCTTCGCGAGCGAGCCCGGAATCCATATCCCCTGTGACGGTAGTTCGCGAACAAAAGCTTTCACGAGGAATATGGATTCCGGACAGCCGCTTCGCGGCTTCCGGAATGACGAGGAGATTTAAGTTTTCCAACGAAAACGGCCGGTCATCGACCGGCCGTTTCGCTTTAGGCGATTATCGCATCGATCCACCCGCGCCGCCGTTGACGTTGGCGCCGGCGGCCGGCGTCCTCACTGAACCCGACGTTCCGGCCTTGGCGCCTGCGCGGCCCGGCGCATAGCCGGATGAGCCGACCGTGCCTTTGGCGGATCCCTTCTCCTGCATCTTGTGTCCGGGCGTGTAGCCGGAGGCGCCGGTCGTTCCGCGGACGCTGCCGTTCTGCTGCATCTGCTGGCCCGGTGCGGTCGGTTGCTGGGCTTTCGCACCAGTTACCCCGAAAGCGGCGATCACAGCGGCGGTTGCAAGAAGTCTGACGTTCATTCGGATAAGCTCCGTCTGGTTGGTGAAGCGGCGACAACCGCGGTCGCGCGGAGACGTTCCCCATGGTTCGAGGTGATTGCTTGGTGTTGTTGCGACGAAAACGTGTTCGCCTTTGTTCTTGCACCGTGTTGCCTCGAACGCCTCAAAAGTGATACCGGGGATCGTTGTTGCAAGGAGGAAATCGATGGGACTGACGATCATGATCGCGGGTCTTGTGCTGTTCCTCGGCGTGCACCTGGTCACGACGCAGCGTGAGTTTCGCGCGCGGCTGGTCGCGTCCGGCGGCGAGGGCACCTACAAGATCGGGTTTTCGCTGATCTCGGCGGCCGGCCTTGCGCTGATCATCTGGGGCTTCGCGACCTATCGCGCGACCGGCTGGATCGACGTCTGGTCTCCGCCGCGCGTGATGAAGCACATCACCGAAGCGCTGATGCTGCCGGCTGTCATCCTGGTGGTCGCGTCGTATATTCGCGGCCGCATCTACGCGACGCTGAAGCATCCGATGCTGGCCGGCGTGAAATTATGGGCGGTGGCGCACCTGCTCGCCAACGGCGACCTCGGTTCCATCATCCTGTTCGGTTCGTTTCTGGCGTGGGCCGTGATCGACCGGATTTCCCTCAAGCGCCGGGCCGATGCCGGCGCGCCGCCAATCCCGGTTGACGGTGTCCGCAACGACGTGATCGCCGTCGTCGTCGGCATTGTCGTGTATCTCGCGCTCGGCGCTCTCTTCCATCCCTACGTCATCGGCGTTCCCGTTTTCGGAGCATAAAATGTCAGTTCAGTCGGCCATCAGGCGCAAGACCGCGCCGGACATTCGCGCGCGCAAGAATGGCGATCCCATCGTGATGCTGACCTCGTATCACGCCCACACCGCGGCGCTGGTCGACCGTTACTGTGATGCCATTCTCGTTGGCGACAGCCTCGGCAACGTGATGCACGGGTTCGAGACCACCGTGCCGGTGACGCTGGAGATGATGATCCTGCAGGGCCGCGCGGTGATGCGCGGCTCGCAGCAGGCGCTGGTCGTGGTCGACATGCCGTTCGGCTCCTATGAAGCCTCGAAGGAGCAGGCGTTTCATTCCGCCGCGCGGATTCTGAAGGAAACCCACTGTGGCGCGGTGAAACTTGAAGGCGGGGTGAAGATGGCCGAGACCATCGCTTTCCTCACCGAGCGCGGCATTCCCGTGATGGGGCATATCGGGCTGACGCCGCAATCGATCAACACGCTGGGTTCATTCCGTGCGCAAGGGCGCGAGGAGGGCTCTTGGCAGCCGATCGAGGATGATGCGCGGGCCGTGGCGGACGCGGGCGCATTCTCAATGGTCGTCGAGGCGGTCGCAGAACCCCTCGCGCGCAAGATCACCGAGGCGATAGCGATTCCGACCATCGGCATCGGCGCAAGCGTGACCTGCGATGGCCAGGTGCTGGTGCTGGAGGACATGCTCGGACTGTCGGCGCGCACGCCAAAATTCGTCCGGCGCTATGGCGAGCTTGGTCCGGCGATCGAGACTGCGATCGAAGGCTATGCCCGCGACGTGCGCAGCCGCGCATTTCCGGGGCCGGAGCACGTTTACGGGATGAAGCCGAAGGGCTAAATCTGTTCTTGAACCTGACCGCGCGGGTTGCGCGATGTGCGCCCCTAGCGCCCCAAGATCAGGATCAAGGACGGAAACGATGGACTGGTCGAACTATCCTATTCCCGCCATGCGTCTGGAGGCTCGCTTCGGCGACCGCGTGGTCCCGATGTTCTCCGAACGGCCGCAGAACATCTGGGCGATGGTCGCGGAGGCGGCTGCGAAGAATCCAGACGGCGAAGCATTGGTGTGTGGATCGCGCCGCATGAGCTGGCGCGAGGTGGTGCGGGACTCCGCGCGGGTCGGCGCCGGATTGCGTCGGCTCGGCCTTGAGCCCGGTGATCGCGTGGCGTTTCTGCTCGGCAACCGGATCGAGTTCGTGCTGACGCTGTTCGGTGCGGCCCATGCGGGGCTGGTCGCGGTGCTGCTCGGCACCCGGCAGCAGAAGCCGGAGATCGCCTATGTGCTCAACGACTGCGGCGCCAAGGCGCTGATCCACGAGGTGTCGCTGGCGGACCGCTTGCCCGATGCCGCCGACGTGCGCGATCTGCAGCATCGCATCGCGGTGGACGACGATGCTGCGCGTTCGCAATTCTCGCGGCTGCTCGCCGACGATGAGGTGCCACCCGCCGACGTGACCGAGGAGGATACCGCGCTCCTGATGTACACGTCCGGCACGACGGGGCGTCCCAAGGGCGCGATGCTCGCGCATTGCAATGTGATTCATTCGTCGATGATCTATGAAGCCTGCATGGGATTGACGGCGGCCGACCGTTCGATCGCGGCAGTGCCGCTCGCGCACGTCACCGGCGTCGTCGCCAATATCACCTGCATGGCGCGCTGCGCCGGGACGCTGATCATCGTCGCCGAATTCAAGGCTGCCCAATATCTGAAGATCGCCGCGCGCGAGCGGGTGACGCAGACCGTCATGGTCCCCGCGATGTACAATCTGTGCCTGTTGCAGGCGGACTTCGACACGCACGATCTGTCGGCGTGGCGGATCGGCGGCTATGGCGGCGCGCCGATGCCGGTCGCGACCATCGAGAAACTCGCGGAGAAGATTCCGCAGCTCAGGCTGATCAATGCCTATGGCGCGACCGAGACCTCGTCGCCATCGACCGTCATGCCGCCCGAGCTGACCGCCGCGCACCTCGACAGCGTCGGACTGTCGTGCCCGGGCGCGCACATCATCGTGGTCGATGCGAACGGCCACGAACTGCCGCGCGGCGAGATCGGCGAGATCTGGATTCACGGTGGTTCGGTCATCAAGGGCTACTGGAATAACCCGAAGGCGACCGCCGACAGTTTCACCGGCGGCTTCTGGCATTCCGGTGATCTTGGCTCGATCGACGAGAAAAACTTTGTGCGCGTGTTCGACCGCCAGAAGGACATGATCAATCGCGGCGGCTTGAAGATCTATTCCGCCGAGGTCGAGTCGGTGCTGGCGGCGCATCCCGCCGTCGTCGAAAGCGCGATCATCGCAAAGCCGTGCCCGGTGCTCGGCGAGCGCGTCCATGCGGTGATCGTCACCCGCGATGCAGCGGTCGGCGTTGAGACGCTGCGCGCGTGGTGTGCTGAACGGCTGTCGGACTACAAGGTGCCGGAGACGATTGCGCTCACGGTCGAGCCGTTGCCGCGCAATGCCAACGGCAAGGTCATGAAGCGGCAGTTGCGCGAGGCGCTGGCGGCGTCATAGCGCCGAGCGGTTGAGCGGCGAACTGCGGTGAATGGATTTTGCGCGAGCAGACGGGGTGCGCGAATCTGGGCGAGCGGAAATCGCGCCGAAATCACCGTTTGCCGCTTGCCACAGGTTCGCCGCATGACTTGCGCGGCTGCCACGGGTTTGCCGCATCACTTTGCGCGCCGGCTGGTGGCTCTGGAGCAGGGACCGTTTCATCGCTCGCCGGCCGGCCCGAAGGCTGTTAACACTTTGATCGGGCTTGCTTTGCCTTGCCAGTGCCATATCGATAGGGTATCGCCGCCGCCATGGGTGGGACGGGCGCGTGGCGCAGCGCCGTGGATCGGGGACGGGAAAATCCTAAGTGTCTGAATTATTTAATGAAGTTGACGAGGAGCTGCGTCGCGAGCAGCTCAAGAAAATCTGGGACCGGTATTCGGCGCTGATCATCGCAGCCGCCGTTCTGGTCGTCGCCGCCGTCGGCGGCTGGCGCGGCTACCAATATCTCGAGGCGCAGAAGGCCGCGGTGGCCGGCGCAGCCTTTGAATCTGCAGCGAATTTGGCCGATCAGAACAAGCCGGCCGAGGCTGAGGCGGCCTTCACCAAACTGGCCGCGACGGCGCCCGCCGGCTATCGCGATCTGGCGCGCCTCCGCGCTGCCGCTGAAGCCGCCAAGCACGATCCCAAGGCCGCGGTCAAACTCTATGACGAAATCGCAGCCGACAGCACGGTCGGCGGTGCAGAGCGCGATCTCGCGCGCGTCCGCGCGGCGAGCCTGCTGGTGGACACCGAGACCTACAACAACATGCTGCAGCGGCTTGAGTCGGCGACCACGCCGGAATCCACGTTCCGACACACCGCGCGGGAATTGCTCGCGCTGTCGGCTTGGCGCGCGAACGACGCGACCGCCGCGCGCAAATGGCTCGATATGATCAGCGAGGATGGCCAGACGCCGCCGAGCCTGCGCAGCCGTGCCGAAGCCTTGCAGGCCTTGTTGCCGCCGGTGGCGAAAAGCTGACCCGGGATTTGAGTGAGATATCGCCGATGCGCTGTTCGCAACGACTGATCGCTTCCGCTGTCCTGATCGCGCTCTGCAGCGTGCTGGCGGGCTGCGGTGGCGGCTTCGGCAGCAATTGGGATCCCTCGGACATGCTCGACTTCCTCGATACGAAGAAGAAGCTTCCGGGCAAGCGCGAGCCTGTTTTTCCCGAGGGCGTTCCGGGCATCGAGCAGGGTGTGCCGAAAGAGCTCTACAAGAGCAACGTCGAGCAGCAGCAACTGCAACAGCAACAGTTGCAACAGCAGCAAGCCGCCGCTGCGGCCGGCGCGGCGCCACCCCCGGACGGTCACGCCGCCGGGCCGGCTCAGGATGGCGCGGCCCCCGCGGCTGCGCCGCCGCCCCACCACAAGCCGAAGCGGCTTGTTCATCGCCGGACCACTTCGCTGCCCAAGGAAGAGCCTGCCCAGCAGGAGCAGGCCGCGCCGCCGCAGCAGCCGGTACAGCAGTCACAGCCGGCTGCGGCCTCGCCATTCCCCGCGCCGCTGCCGAGCGGCAGCTTCTCGCGCTGACGGCGGTTTCAGCCGCGCGGAAACGCTGCTATTGAGACGCCGCCCCCGCCGGGCAGAGAGCGCCGATGTCTTTCACCATTGCCATCATAGGCCGGCCCAATGTCGGCAAGTCGACCCTGTTCAATCGGCTGGTTGGGCAGAAACTCGCGCTGGTCGACGACCTGCCCGGTGTGACGCGCGATCGCCGCGAGGGAATGGCGCGGCTGGGCGATCTGGATTTTGCGGTGATCGACACCGCCGGCCTCGACGAGGGGCCGCGCGGCTCGCTGACGGCGCGGATGCAGGAGCAAACCGAGGCTGCGATCGCGTCTGCCGATGCCCTGATGTTCGTGTTCGACGCGCGCGCCGGGCTGACGCCGACCGATCGTTCGTTCGCCGATTTCGCGCGTCGCGCCAACAAACCCGTCGTGCTGGTCGCCAACAAGAGCGAGGGCAAGCACGGTGAAGCGGGCGCGATGGAGTCCTACGCTCTCGGACTTGGCGATCCCATCGGGATATCGGCCGAGCACGGCGAAGGCATGAGTGATCTCTACGATGCGTTGCGCGCGGTGATTCCAGAGCCAGTTGACGACGGCGAGGAATTCGACGATGACGAAGCGGGCGATGCTGCCGACGGTTCGCGGCCTATCCGCGTGGCAATCGTGGGACGTCCCAACGCGGGAAAATCGACGCTGATCAATCATCTGCTCGGCGAGGAGCGGCTGCTGACGAGCCCTGAAGCCGGCACCACGCGGGATTCCATTTCGGTCGAAGTGAACTGGAAGGGCCGCGATTTCCGAATCTTCGACACCGCGGGATTGCGGCGCCGGTCGCGGATCGAGGAGAAACTCGAGAAGCTGTCGGTCGCGGATACGCTGCGCGCGGTCAGGTTCGCTGAAGTTGTCGTGCTGATGATGGATGCCCAGAACAGGTTCGAGGAGCAGGATCTGCGTATCGCCGACCTGATCGAACGCGAAGGCCGCGCGCTGGTGATCGCCGTCAACAAATGGGATCTGATGGACCGCGGATCGGCGCGTATCGCCGCGCTGCGTGCCGATGCCGATCATCTACTGCCGCAGGTCAAGGGCGCGCCGGTCGTGGCGGTCTCCGGCCTGATCGGCGAGGGTATCGACCGGCTGATGACCGCGATCCAGGATGCTTATGCGATCTGGAATCGCCGGGTGCCAACAGCGGCGCTCAATCGCTGGTTCGAGCAGGCCACCAGCGCCAATCCACCGCCGGCAGTATCGGGGCGACGGTTGAAGTTGAACTATGCGACCCAGGCCAAGTCGCGCCCGCCGAGCTTCGTGGTGTTCTGTTCGCGCGCCGACGCGGTTCCCGAATCCTATCTGCGCTATCTCGTCAACAGTTTGCGCGATGCGTTCGAGATGCCGGGCACGCCGATCCGTATCACGCTCCGTGAAAAGGCCAATCCGTTCGCGCATAAGCGCAAGCGAAAATCATAATCCGCCGACCGCATGTCCTTCTGGGGTGACAGATAACCCGCCGGCGGACATGCTGCGGCGGGTTTTCAATAGGCTTAGGCCTGGCATGATCTGAGAACTGCAAACACTCCAGATCGTTCGGTCAGTGAGTGTGGGACAGCCGATCGCGCTGTGCGATTCGTATTCGATAGTTATCGAGCAGTTCGGCGGCCAACTCGGCAGCATTCCGGCGAGCGGTCTCGGCCTTTTCGTCGGACGGATGTTTGATAGCAAAGGCGCGCATCACGCGCTCGACAACAGCTTGCATCGATAGCTCCTGACCCGAACGGGAAACTCCTCGTTGCGCGAGAAGTTCCTCATTTTGGTCAGGCATTGTGGCGAAATGGTTCAATGCGCTGGTTCAGGCGGGAAAAAAGCGCCAGCCGGTTTTTTTCCGGCTGGCGGCTGGGACGGGTTACTTCTTTTTCTTCACGAGCGGGCACTGGCTCTCCGAGAGGGGCCGTGCTGCGTCTTCCGGCGAAATGGTCGCGATGGTCTTGTAGTAATCCCACGGTCCCTTCGATTCTTCGGGCTTCTTCACCTCGAACAGATAGGCCTTGACCATGCGGCGGCCGTCTTCCCGGACCGGCGCTTTGCCGAACAGCGGATCGTCAGCGACGATCTCCTTCATCTTGGCGACAACCTTGGCGCCGTCATGCGGATTGCCGCCAAGGGCTTCGAGCGCCTTGAGATAGTGCAGGACCGCGGCGTAGTTGCCAGCTTGAGTCATGGACGGCATCTGATGCTTGTTCGCGCGCTCGGCAAAACGCTTCGACCAGGCTCGGGTCTGATCATTCAAGTTCCAGTAAAAGGATTCGGTGAAAGACAGGCCCTGCGCGGTCTTGAGACCGAGCGAATGTACGTCATTGATGAACAACAGAAGCGCGGCGAGCTTCTGTCCGTGCGCGACGACGCCGAATTCCGCTGCCTGCTTGATGGCGTTGGTGGTGTCGCCGCCGGCGTTGGCGAGGCCGATGACCTTGGCTTTCGATGCCTGAGCCTGGAGCAGGAAGGACGAGAAATCGGCGGTGTTGATCGGATGCTTGACGTCGCCCAGCACCTTGCCACCGTTTGCCTTGACGACTTCCGCCGTATCGCGCTCGAGCGCGTGGCCGAACGCATAATCCGAGGTCAGGAAGAACCAGGTGTCGCCGCCGGACTTGACCAGCGCCTTGCCGGTGCCGTGAGCCAGCATGTAGGTGTCATAGGTGAACGACACGGTGTTCGGCGAGCAGGCCTTGTCGGTCAGGTCAGCACTCGCAGCGCCTGAGTTGAGAAGGACGGCGTTCTTTTCGCGGACCACATTGCTGACGGCGAGTGCCACGCCCGAGTTCGGCACGTCCGCGATGGCGTCGACCTTCTCGGTATCGATCCATTTTCGGGCAATATTGACGCCGACGTCAGGCTTGTTCTGATGGTCGCCGCTCACGACGTCGATGGTCCAGCCCTTCTTCAGCAGGCCGGAATCTTCGACGGCCATCTTGACCGCGACGACCGAGTTAGGGCCGCCGATATCGGCATAAAGGCTCGACATGTCATTGAGCACGCCGATCTTCACCGTCTTGTCCATGGCAAGCGCGGGTGTCGCCAAGGCAGCGGCCAGTGCGACCCCCGCCAGTAAATGAGAACGCAAAGTGGGCTTCAGCATAAGAAAGGACCTCCCGATTGGTGATGCAGGCTATCGTCGTCTTTCGCGACTTGTGGCCGGCCGGATTGTGTCATGCCGCGATCACGTTCGCCGCCGATCGGCGGCAACGTGCGAGCATTCCAGCCTTAGCATCAACTTTTGGGGGTTCCTACATGGAGGTAAAGGTCGTACGTCCAGGCGGGATGACCAATTCGTCTAAGATCGTCGCGCGTAATCTCTAGTTCGACCGCGTCCAGGTTGCGGACTTGCAGATCACGCTCATCACGCAGCCGGCGGTCGTCAAGGTAGTTCCAGAAAGGGTCATCTTGCCGGTATAGGTTTTGCCATCCTCAGGATTGAACGCGTGCCCGGCCCATGTGTTGGGCCCACTCGGTTTCATGTCGAAGAAGACCCGCTGCCCGACCTTGGCTTTGGGATCAGCGCCTTGTTTGAGCCAGACGATGTTGCCGCAAATGGCATCGCCGCAATGGCTGAGCTTGACCTTGGAGGCGCCTGTATCGCGCAGCCAAATGCCGGTGACATCGTTGGCTAGAGCGGGACTTGCGAGGACGACAAAGGCAAGGGCAGCACCAAGACAGCGCACCATGACGCATCTCCGGAAGGATTCTGAGATATCGCAGCGTCCTTCCGCTTTGTTGCAAATTCATGACGTCGCGGTCGGTGCCCTGACGGCGTGGTGCCTCAATGCAAGGCGTCTGATGTCAGCTTGAATTTCTGCACGCGCTTTCCGGTATCGACCTCGGCCGTATAGACATTCCCCTTCGGATCAATGGCCATGGCGTGTATCCAGTGGAATTGGCCGGCTTGCCGGCCGTTGCGGCCAAAGCTGCCGACCACACTGCCATCGTCGCGTTTCAGGATGCGGATTTCGTTGTTCTCTCCATCGGCACTGAGCAGATAGCTCTGCTTTGCGTCGGGCCAGATCGCAATATCCCACACGGCGCCGTTGCCGAGCGTGTTTTTCTCGTAAAACCATTCTTTCACAAAGGTACCGTCGGTCTTGAACACCTGGATGCGATCGTTGACGCGGTCGCAGACATAGACGAGTCCGTCGCGGCTGACCTTGACGCAATGCACGGGGTTGCCGAACTGCTGTGCGACGGCAGCTTTGGGATCGTAGGGCGGCTGCTTGTCATCATTCGGCTTGCGGCCGTAGGCGCCCCAGTAGCGCTTGAAGGCAAGGGTGTCGGCGTTAAACACGATCACGCGACGATTGGCGTAACCGTCGGCGATGTAGATTTCGCGCGCGGCTTCATCGACGAAGGTCTCCGCCGGCCGGCCGAGGCTGGTGGTGTCGTTGCTGCCCTTGATCGGGCCGACGCTGCCGATCTGACCGACATATTTGCCGTCGGTGGTGAACTTCAGCACCACGCCGTCAGTCGGGGCATTGCCTGTGATCCACACAAACCCCTTGTCGTCGACTTCGATGCCGTGCTCGTTGCCGACCCAAGTATAGCCGTCGCCCGGGCCGCCCCAGGAGCGCAGCAGATTGCCGTCCGCATCGAACTCCAGCACGGGAGGAGCGGGGACACAGCACTTCGAACGCGGCGGCGTCAGCGCCGCGCCTTTCTCGTCATCCGTCAGTGTGCGCGGCCTTTGCAGGACCCAGATGTGACCATCCCTGTCGGTGGTGATGCCGCCGACCTGACCCAGTACCCAGTTGTGCGGCAGGGGTTTTGGCCAGGATGCATCGACTTCGAATTTGGGAATGTCGCCGGCGTGGGCAGGAGGCGCGTGGGTCGTTGCGATCAGCACCGCCCCCAGAATGAAGGCGAAAGCACGTTCGCAAGCGCGCAAGCCTGGCATAGCTGCCTCCCTGATTTTTATGCACGGGTTCAATCCCGTTTGGCAGAAGTCAATCGCGGCGCTTGCAGCGAGTCAATCGGTGCCGCGCGCAGCACCTATGCGTCAGAGGTCAAGCAGACGGTGGATGAAAGCTCATCAATGTCCGGCTCTTGTAGTCGTAGAGTTTTCCAGTCTCCTGCCATGACGGCAGGCACATCGGCACAATGAACTCTGCGGCTTGCTCCGGCGTATCCAGCGTCTCGGGGTCTTCGCCCGGGAACACAGTCGCGCGCATTCGGGTACGGATTGGTCCGGGACTGAACAAGTTGACGCGGGTGGGGGTGGACGCGGTCTCGTTCGCCCAGGTCCGCACCAGCGTATCGAGCGCCGCTTTTGAGGCGCCATAGGGTCCACGATAGGCATTGGCCTTGCTGGCTGTGCCAGACGTGATGAACACGGCGCGGCCGGCGTCGGATTGCTGGAGCAGCGGCTCCATGCAACGGATCAGTTGAAAGTTCGCGGTGACATTGATGGCCATCACGTCCTGCCACGGCTTCAACTCGATATGGCCGAGCGGCGAGGAGGGACCGGCGATGCCGGCATTGCCGACAAGAATGTCGAGCTTTCCATGACGCTCGTTCAGTGCCGCGCCGAGCCGGGCAATGCCGTCGTAGTCGGTGAGATTGAGCGGTACCAGCGTGGCGCTGCCGCCGTCCTTGCGGATGTCGTCGTCCAGTTCCTCGAGTCCGCCCTGCGTGCGCGCCACGGCGATCACATGCGCCCCGGCCTTTGCGAGCGCCCGCGCAGCAGCGTAGCCGATGCCGCGCGAGGCGCCGGTGACGAGAGCAAAACGGGAGGCGAGAGGTTTCGTCATGAAATGGATGCTTTATGCTGGTGGACGGAAGGAACGGAGTTTCCTGCGTTATGCCTGAATTATCTCGCGAAGCCAAAGGGCAATGGCGGCCGATGGCAGAGGCCGACGTGGCCGCCGTGCTTGCCATCGCAGACGAGGTTCACCCGGCATTTCCGGAGGATGCGCGGGTGTTCGCGGAGCGACTCCGGCTCTACCCGGCTGGATGCCTAGTCTTCAGCACAAAGGAAGGCATAGCCGGTTATGTCGTCAGCCATCCGTGGCGCGCCATGGATCCTCCGGCCCTGAATTCCCGGCTTGGTGAATTACCTGGTCAGCCCGAGACCTATTACATCCACGACATTGCGTTGCTGTCCGAGTTGCGCGGCACCGGGGCCGCAGCGCTGGTAGTCGCGCTATTGCTGGCGCGCGCGGCCAAGGAAAAACTCGCCACCGTTTCGTTGGTGGCGGTGAACGAATCGGCGAACTTCTGGGAGCGGCACGGCTTCCGCAAGATCACGTCCGACAAGATCATCGATGTTGCGCTCATCCGGAAGCTGCGTGGCTACAGCGACACGGCGACCTTCATGGTCCGGCAACTCTAGGCAGTCCGCGCGGGCTCTTTGCAGGGCAAGCTGCCGCTTTCCGACGGCGTTTATTCAGCTCGCTTCCGCCAGCAATGAGAGTTGGTGCGGCGGCGGTTCGACGTCGGTCTGGTCGGTGAGATGGGTCGGATAGGCACCGGTGAAGCAGTGATCGGAATATTTTGGATTTGAGGCGTCACGTCCGGGTTCACCCATGGCGCGATACATGCCGTCGATGGAGAGGAAGGCCAGCGAGTCCGCGCCAATGATTTCGCGCATTTGCTCAAGGCTGTGAGTCGCGGCCAGCAGTCCGGCGCGATCCGGCAGGTCGATGCCATAGTAGTCGGGATGGATGATCGGTGGTGAGGCGAGGCGGAAGTGCACTTCCTTAGCGCCGGCATCGCGCATCATGCGCACGATCTTCTTCGACGTCGTGCCGCGCACCAGTGAGTCGTCGATCAGGATGATGCGCTTGCCTTCGATCGCCGCGCGGTTCGGCGCATGCTTCATGCGGACGCCGAGTTCGCGGATGCTCTGGCTCGGCTGAATGAACGTGCGACCGACATAGTGGTTGCGGATGATGCCGAGTTCGAACGGCACTCCGGAGAATTGGCTGTAGCCGACGGCGGCGGGTACACCGGAGTCCGGTACAGGCACCACGACATCGACGTCGACGTGACTCTCGCGGGCAAGCTGGGCCCCGAATGCCTTGCGCACCTCGTAGACCGAGCGGCCGCCGACAATCGAATCCGGCCGCGAGAAATAGATGTATTCGAAGATACAGGGCCGCGGCGGCATCGGCGGAAATGGCTTGTGAATCTCGGTCTGGATGTCGTTGTCCTTGCGGTCGAACACGACGACCTCGCCGGGCTCGATGTCGCGGACATATTTGGCGCCGATGATATCCAGCGCGCAGGTTTCCGACGCCAGGATCGGGCAACCGTCGAGTTCGCCCAGGACCAGAGGCCGAATGCCGCGCGGGTCGCGCGCGCCGATCAGCTTCTTGTTGGTCAGCGACACCAGTGCATACGCGCCTTCAATGGTGCGCAGTGCTTCGATGTAGCGCTCGATGAAACGGCCGCGGCGCGATTGCGCGACCAGATGCAGGATCACTTCGGTGTCGGTGGTCGACTGCATCATGGCGCCGTGACGCACCAGTTCGCGACGCAGCGTGAGCCCATTGGTGAGATTGCCGTTGTGGGCGACTGCGAAACCACCGGCATTGAGCTCGGCGAATAGCGGCTGCACGTTGCGCAGGATGGTGCCACCGGTGGTGGAGTAGCGGGTATGGCCGACGGCGGCGGAGCCGGGGAGGCGTTCGATGACCTCGCGGCGGGAGAAGGTGTCGCCGACAAGGCCGAGGCGGCGTTCGGAATGGAAGCGGTGGCCGTCGAAGGAGACGATGCCTGCAGCCTCCTGGCCGCGATGCTGGAGGGCATGGAGACCGAGTGCGGTGATGGCGGCGGCATCGGGGTGGCCGAAGATGCCGAAGACGCCGCACTCTTCGCGAAGCGTATCGCCGTCGAGATCGAAATCCAGATCCAGATCGGGCGTCCCGGCGTCACTGGAGGGGCTTTGCATCTCGTCCATCACGCCTCGCTTTCGACGGAACCTATCGGGCCGCCGGTTTGCCGTCGATCAGCTTTTTCAGGCTGTCTCGGGCAGGTTTGGAATAGCCATCGGCGGCCCCGGGCGAACCCGGTTCCGCGTCGGATTGTTCCTCATCGGGCTTATTCTTCTTGAATTTCTTTAAGATGGTGTTCTCTGGATCATCCGGCAAGAGCGACTGCAGCCATGCTCCAGTGGAATTCAGCACCGTGAGCGACTTTGCGCTCGTGACCCAGTCCGGCCGCTGCTTTTCCGGAACCAGCCAGGTGAAAAACAGGAACGCGACGACCACGATCAGCAGACCGCGTGCCAGCCCAAACAGAAAACCGAGCGTGCGGTCGAGCGCACCGATCCGGGAATCCAGGATCATGTCGGAGATGCGGGTGGTGACAATCGAGACCACGATCAAGGTGCCGATAAAAACGCCGCCAATCACGGCAGCGGTGGCGACCGTATCGTTGTTGAAATAGGTTTTCGCGGTCGGCAGCAGCTTTTGGAACGAATAGAGCGTCACCAGCGCGGCCACACCCCACGATGCGATCGAGAGGATTTCGCGCATGAAGCCGCGGATCATCGCGAGCAGACCCGAAATCAACATCACGGCGAGCAGAACGAGGTCGAGAATGGTTATCGGCATCGGCTGGTCAGGTCCGCTCGTACATCTCAAAATCGCGAATCGGCATCTCGCTGCCAATCCAGATGACGGTGATATGGCACGTCCCGCAAGGCCGGAAAACCGCCCGCGAGCCTCTCACCACACCATTGTTCCCGAGCCTTAACAGTCGGTGTTCGGTCTTCGGAACAGAGATGGCCGCTGTATAGCGGCGGCCGGAGCCCAGGTCACCCCGCTTTAGCCGTCCTGACGGCGGAATCGGGCGGGTGTGGCATTTTCTCAGGATCGCCGGCCGGGCTGGGTCGGCCCTGGCCGCGCGCGGCGATATCCGCCACCAGGGTGGTCAATCCGCCGACGGTATTGAGCGATAACCCGGCCTCGCTGCCAGGATCGCCACGGGCCGATTCCGGCAGCACGGCCCGACCGAAACCAAGCTTGGCGGCTTCCTTCAGCCGGGCTGATGTCTGGGCCACTGGCCGCACGGCGCCCGACAGCGAAATTTCGCCGAAATAGACGGCATCGGTCGGTAACGGCGCATTGGTCAGCGAGGATACCAGCGCTGCCGCGGCGGCAAGATCTGCAGCCGGCTCGTTGATGCGCAAGCCGCCCGCGACGTTGAGGTACACGTCGTGGCCCGACAATTTTACGCCACAGTGAGCCTCGAGCACCGCGAGAACCATCGACAGGCGGCTCGGGTCCCAGCCGACGACGGCGCGGCGCGGCGTACCGAGCGAGGTCGGTGCCACCAGCGCCTGCAATTCGACCAGCACGGGCCGCGTGCCCTCGATGCCGGCGAAAACCGCGGTGCCCGGACTGCCGAGATCGCGTTCTGACAAAAACAGCTCGGACGGATTGGAAACCTCACGCAGGCCGAGGCCTGTCATCTCGAACACGCCGATTTCGTCGGTTGGCCCAAAGCGGTTCTTCACCGCGCGCAGGATGCGGAACTGCTGCGAGCCTTCGCCTTCAAACGACAGCACGGCATCGACCATGTGCTCGACGACGCGGGGACCGGCGATCTGGCCGTCCTTGGTGACGTGGCCGACAAGAATCAGCGCAGCGCCGGACTTCTTGGCGAAGCGAATGAGCGCCTGTGCGGAGGCGCGTACCTGAGTTACGGTTCCCGGCGCGGATTCCACGGTATCGGTCCACATGGTCTGGATCGAATCGATCACCACGAGACGTGGCACCGTGCCTTCGGACAGCGTTGCGATGATGTCCTCGACCGACGTTTCGGCAGCGAGTTGCACCGGCGCATTGGCCAGGCCGAGCCGTTCGGCGCGGAGCCGCACCTGGGCCACGGCTTCTTCGCCGGAGATATAGACCGCGCGGTGGCCGGCGCGGGCCAGCATACTGGTAGCCTGCGTCAGCAGTGTCGATTTGCCGATACCGGGATCGCCGCCGACCAACAGCACGGAGCCGCGAACGAAGCCGCCGCCGGTGACGCGGTTGAGTTCGGCCATGCCGGATGAAAGACGCGGCGCATCCTGGGTCTTGCCTGTCAGCGTCTCCAGTGTGAACAGCCGCCCCTTGCGCTTGGAGCGGATGCTGACCGGCACGGATGTTGCGCCAGTGGTGTCTTCCTCGGCGAGTGTATTCCATTCGCCGCAGGCGTCGCACTTGCCCTGCCAGCGGTTATACGCCGTGCCGCAATTCTGGCAGACGAAGGAGAGGACGTTCTTGGCCATATCTCAGCGATCGGGTTCAGCGGCTCTCAGGCATGAAGGGCATTCCATAGCATGGATAGTCCGGCCGCGAGCATGATGACGTCCATCACGACGCGGAATACACCGGGATCGAGCTTGAGCAGAAACGGCTTGGCGACGAAAGCGCCAACCATCAACGAGGAGCCTGCGATCAAACCTTTTAATCCGACATCCCAGGTCAGCGCGCCAAAGCGCTCGAAAGTCACCGACTTGCTGAAATAGAGGCCGAGCGAGCTTGCGGCTTCCGTGGCAAGGAAGGCGCCCTTGGTCAGGCCATAGAACATGAACAGTGGGACGCTCAGCGGTCCGGTGGAAACCACGATGCCGGTGAGAAAGCCGATCAGCGCGCCGCCGACAGCAAGATGCCACAACGACAGCTTGAGTTTGTGGCGCGCGAGCCAGTGCCGGACCGGCACCATGGCGATCAGGAACAGGCCAATACTGATGTCCACCGCGCGGGACGGCAGCACCAGCAGTGTCCGGGCGCCGAGCGCCGCTGCCGGGATGCCCGTGATCGAGTAAGCCGCGCAGGCGCGCCAGTCCACCTCGCGCCACCAGGCCAGAATGCGCGAGAGGTTAGCCATGATGGCCGCGACCGCCATGATCGGCACGGCCTGCTTGGGGCCGAATTCATAGACCAGCACCGGCACCAGCATGATCGACGAGCCGGTGCCGACAATGCCGCTGATGGTGCCGGCGACGAGGCCGACCGCGAGGACGAAAATGTAATTCAAGGGTGCAGCTCAATGATTCGCAGATGCGACGGACCGTCGAGCGTAGCAATTTTCGGCCGGAGGGGGCGGATGATGTCGGTCGTGATCGGAGAGGGATAGCCGGCGATGGTCTGCGGAGCTCACGAGGGGCTGGACGACGTCTCCATGCCACCGCCCTTGTAGATGCGCTTGTAGCGTCGGCCCAGGCTAGTCAGCACTTCGTAGCCGATCGTGCCGAAATGATGCGCGAGTTCGTCCACGGTAATGCCTTCGCCGATCAGCGTAACCAGTTGGCCGCGGCGCACCGACTTCGGTGGCAGGTCGGTGATATCGATCGCCATTAGGTCCATCGAGATGCGTCCCGCAATCGGACATCGCGAGCCGGCGACGACGACTTCGGCGCCGCGGGTGCCGTCATTGCTGGAGGCCGCACGGAAATAACCATCGGCATAGCCGGCGGAAACGATAGCGAGACGGGTGGGGCGCCGCGCGGTCCAGGTCGCGCCGTAGCCGACGCTTTCGCCCTTGTCGATCATGCGTGTCTGCACGATCCGCGCTTTCAACTCGACCACCGGCTGCATCGGGTTATCCGCTTCGGGCGTGGGATTGACGCCGTAGAGTGCAGCGCCCGGGCGCACCAGGTCGAACTGGAATTGCGGAGCGAGGTAGATGCCCGACGAATTCGACAGTGAAGCGGGAACGCCGGAGAATTCGCTGGCGATTTCCCGGAAGGCGGCGGCCTGTTTGGCATTGAGCGGATGATTGAGAGCTTCGGCGCAGGCGAGGTGGCTCATCACGAGCGTGATGCCATGATCGCCGGCGTTGATCCTCGGGATGATCCCTTGCGCCTCTGTGACGGTGAGGCCAAGGCGATTCATTCCGGTGTCGATATGGACGGCCGCGCCGCCTGCCCAGCCGGTGCGTCGGCAGAACACGTCCCATTCGGCAAGTTCATTGAGATCGCCGATTACCGGCCGACAGTTGATTTCCGCGAAGGCGTCGCCGCAGTTCTGGAAAAAGCCATTCAGGACATAGATGTCGGCGGACGAAGTAGCCGCACGAGCAGCGCGCGCCTCGTCGAGCGTGGCGACGAAAAATGTCTTGCATCCTGCAGCGGCCAGCGCCCGCACCACCGGTTCGGTGCCGCATCCGTAGGCATCGGCCTTGACGACACCGGCGCACTCAGCCGGTACGGCCGTCTTTTCGAGCTTGCGCCAGTTCGCGACGATGGCATCAAGGTCAACGGTGAGAATGCCGGTTGCCGTGGCGGTTGCAGCCGCGAAAGCCGCCGCGGCATTGGCCTCGGGCGACAGCAGATTACCGCCAGATGCGGTCTTGGGATCGGGAACCAAGTTCATGCTGCATGGTACGCCCGGCTGTGCGGCGGTTCAACCGCACGCGCCGACGCGCCGACGTTACATGCGATCGGGCAGATGTCCGTCCTGCGCGAGATCGCTGAAGCGGGTGAACTGACCTTCGAATTGCAACTCGACGGTGCCGGTCGGCCCATGGCGCTGCTTGCCGATGATGACTTCCGCCTTGCCGTGCACCAGCGACATGTCGAGTTGCCACTTTTCGTATTCCGGGGTGCCGATCCGCGGCTCTTTGTTCTGGAGGTAGTATTCCTCGCGGAACACGAACATCACCACGTCGGCGTCCTGCTCGATCGAGCCGGATTCGCGGAGGTCTGCGAGTTGCGGACGCTTGTCATCGCGGGATTCGACCTGACGTGACAACTGCGACAGCGCGACGATCGGAACGTTCAGTTCTTTCGCCAGTGCTTTCAAGCTGGTGGTGATCTCGGTGACTTCCTGCACGCGATTGTCCGAGCGTTTGCCGCTGCCCTGCAGAAGTTGGATGTAGTCGACGATCAGGACATCGAGTCCCTTCTGGCGCTTCAGCCGCCGGGCGCGTGCCGTCAATTGCGAAATCGACAGGCCGCCGGTCTCGTCGACATAGAGCGGCAAATGCTCGAGTTCGATTGTATGGTCGCGAATTTTCTCGAACTCGCTTTCGGTGATGCCGCCGCGGCGGATGCTGCTGGAAGCAATGCCCGTCTGCTCAGCGAGAATACGAGTTGCGAGCTGTTCGGCCGACATTTCGCAGGAGAAGAAGCCGACGATGCCGCCGTTGACGGTTTTCATCGTCCCGTCTGGCTGCAATTCGGCCTGATGCGCCCTGGCGATGTTGTAGGCAATGTTGGTCGCGAGCGCCGTCTTGCCCATGCCGGGTCGGCCCGCGACGATGATCAGGTCGGAATGCTGCAGCCCGCCCATCCGCGCGTCGAGGTCGCGCAGACCGGTTGCAATACCTGACAATTTACCATCGCGACGATAGGCGTTGGCCGCCATATCGAGGGCGATCTTCATGGCCTGCGCGAAACGCTGGAAGCCGCCATCGTAACGGCCCGCTTCGGCGAGTTCATACAGCTTGCGCTCGGCGTCTTCGATTTGCGCACGAGGCGCGAAATCCACCGGCGCGTCGTAGGCCACGTTGACCATGTCCTCGCCGATATTGATGAGGTCGCGGCGTAGCGACAACTCATACACCGTGCGGCCGTAATCGTGCGCGTTGATGATCGTCGTGGCTTCCGCGGCGAGGCGGGCGAGATACTGGCCGACGGTCATGCCGCCGATATCGGTCTCGGCCGGAACGAACGTCTTCAGCGTGACGGGCGTGGCGATCTTGCCCGCACGGATCAGGCTGCCGGCGGTCTCGTAAATCGTCTGATGGAGCGGCTCGAAGAAGTGCTTCGGCTCCAGGAAATCGGAAACTCGGTAGAAAGCATCGTTGTTGACCAGAATGGCGCCGAGCAGGCTCTGTTCCGCCTCGATATTGTGCGGCGCGGTCCGGTACGCCGGCGTCGCCGCGTCAGGCGCTAGTTTCAGGATATTCGAATCGGCTGCGGCCATGGTTCTCGGATTTTGGTCGGGATTTTGTCGGATACGGGGCACACATAAAGCGCCGACGAGGCAGGACGCGAAAGCAATGCCGTGACCTTTATGCCCGATTCTCACATGGCGTTTGAACGAAACTTGAGGCGAAGAAACATCGAACTTGACGGCATTTGCGTCAAATCGCCGCTTTCACCGGTGGTCCGCAACCGGAAAAATCTTTGCGTGTCATGAACCTCGCCCCGCTTTGCTCGACTCAAAATGAGGAAGCGCGTTTGCTGTGAGGTCGATCACATCGCATGGCGCACCTTCAGACCAACTTGGAACAGAACCGCAGCTGGCCGGTTAAATAGGGCAGCAACACAGGACTACATCCAAACAGGACTATATCCAAAATGGCTCAGTCCCCCCAGCAATGGCGTTCCGGCAGCGGCGAAATCGCATGGCTGTCGATGCTGGTGGCGACGCTTGAAAAGCTCTCCGATCCGGATGAGCGCGCCAGACCCTGCGATCCCGACGTCCTCGCCGCCGCGAAGGCTCATCTCGCGCTTCCGGCTCGGTTTCAGAGCTTTTACGGATCCCGCTTCAGCCTGCGAAACTGAATTTTGCCGACCGGTCCGAACGCGGCTTATCCGCCCGCGATCTGAAGTCGCGGACGCCGGCCCTGTTCGGTACCGCGCAGCTTGGCTTCGCCGCGGCCGATGTAATCGCGCGTCATCGGCACGATGCCCTGCCGCTTCGTGATCTGGATCTGGAAATTCATCAGGTTCTGCTTGCGGAACGACATCTCCGACGAGGCCAGATAGAACTCCCACATCCGCGCGAAGCGTTCGTCGTAGAGCCGCACGGCTTCTTCGCGCCGCGCCATGAAGCGCTCACGCCACGCCTTCAGCGTTTCGGCGTAGTGCAGTCGCAGGACTTCGATATCGCAGACCAGGAGTCCGGCCCGCTCGATCGCCGGCAAGACCTCGGACAGGGCGGGGATGTATCCGCCCGGGAAGATATACTTTGCGATCCACGGATTGGTAATGCCGGGGCCTTCCGAGCGCCCGATCGAATGCAGCAGCATGACGCCGTCGCTGTCGAGCAACTCGGCGCAATGTTTGAAAAACGTGTCGTAGTGGTCGACGCCGACATGTTCGAACATGCCGACCGACACGATGCGATCGAATGGTCCGGGAATATCGCGGTAATCCTGCAGCAGGAATTTCGCCGACTGCGCCAGGTTTTTCTCGCTGGCGCGGGCGTTCGACACCTGAAGCTGCTCGGACGACAGGGTGACACCAGTGACGTTGGCGCCGGCAACTTCCGCGATGTAGAGACCAAGGCCACCCCAGCCGGAGCCGATATCGAGAACACGATGGCCGCGCTCGATCAGGAGCTTGGCAGTCACATGCCGCTTCTTTGCGAGCTGGGCGTCGTCCAGCGTCGTGTCCGGCGTCTCGAAGTAGGCGCAGCTATATTGCTTGTCGGCATCGAGAAACAGCGAGTAAAGCCGCCCATCCAGATCGTAGTGACGCTCGACGTTGCTTCTGGAGCGCGTGCGAGGATTGAATTGCTGGATATTGCGAACGAGATAGCGGAGCCACCATCGCACTTTGGCCCAGCGGGGTGCGGGGTCAGGCTGGTCGAGGACAATCGCCAGAACGTCGGCGATCGTGCCGTGTTCGACGACGAACGTGCCGTCCATGTAGGTTTCGCCGAAGGACATTTCGGGGTCGAGAAGGAGCTGGCGCTCGGCTTCTTTGGTGGTCACCCGCACCCGAACCTGCTCTCCCGTGCCGTCGCCGCAGGTGAAGGTCTTTCCGCTCGCGGTCATGAAAGTGATCGAGCCGCGCCGGATGAACCGGTCGAGAAAGAAGCGCAACAGACGGTCCATCGGAACCACCTATGATCAACCATGCCCAGGCCGACATCACGATGATTCTGTCAGCCGTGCGGGTCTGGAATTGTCCCCAGATCCACCACTAAAATCATAGTATCGGATAGCTCGGTTCGCCAGTACCGGGGTGCAAGGCGGATATCCGGAAATGTCTGGATCACGCGCTTGCGTCATCTGTTCGCTTCCATTCACGGCGCAATCGGCTAAAAGGTTGGCGCCGCGACGACGGCAATTTCCGCACCCGGAGGAAGGAATGTTGAGCCGACCGCTCAGTTTAGCGACGGTGACGCTTGTGATCGGCTGTTGCGTGGCAAGCCCCGCATCGGCGCAAAACCTCGAGGCTGGTAAAAGCGCCGCCCAGATCTTTTCGGGAAGCTGTACCGCCTGCCACAAGAGCCCGCGGGGGCTGCTCAAGACGGTTGCGCCGGGGTCACTGCCGGGCTTCCTGCGTCAGCATTATACTACCAGTCCCGATATGGCCAAGATGCTGAGCGGGTATCTGATATCGAGCGGCGCGGGCGATGCTCGCTATCGGGCGGAGACGCCAAAGCAGCACCCGGGCGAGCAGAAGCCGGCGTCCGAGCGGGCCGAACGGCACGGCCGCAAACCAGCGCCGGAAGCCGCGCGGCCGGAGGCCGACGAGACTGCTGCGCAGGATGAGCCGCATGGCCGCAAGAATCGGCATGGCAAGCGTGCCGCCGAGGGGCAGTCGCCGAAGGAAGCCACAGGCGAGCACGACGGGCGGAAGCATGGCGCCAAGCACAAGCTGACCAGGCGTGGCAAGCGGGATGCCGAAGAGCCGCCGAAGGCGGATGCTGCAAAGCAGGAGGCACCCAAGGATGAAAAGAAGGATGAGACGGTAGCCAAACCAGAAACCGCCAAGGGCGCGCCAGGGGTGGAAACCGGCAAGGGAGAGACGGCCAAGGGCGAGAACCTCAAGGGCGAGACGACCAAAACCGAAACTCCGAAATCTGAAAGCCCAAAAGCCGAAGTCCCCAAGGAGCAGGCCGACAAGCCGGACAGCAGCAAGCCGGACACTGCCAAGCAGGATGCGACCAAACCAGATACGTCAAAGCCCGATCAGGCCGAGAGCAAGTCTGAACCAGCCAAGCCTGAAGTGGACAAATCTGAAGCGGACAAGCCTCAGGGCGCCAAACCAGAGAGCAGTCCGACACAGACTGCGGCCCCGAGTGAGCCGAAGACCGTGCCGTTGCGCGCCGACCCAGTCCCCCCGGTTACGCCCGCTCCAAAATCTGGTGAGGGCGAGGCGAAGCCGTCCCAGAGCGCGAGCCCGGCATCGACTCCGTCCGGCACGGCCGCGGCATCACCGCAACCAACCCCCGCGGAGCCGGCAAAGACCGCCACGCCTTCCGAAAAGCCAGCCCCGCCATCGCCGTCCGCGGCAGCATCCACGCCGCCTGCATCTGCAGGGGCGCCGGTCCCGCCAATCTCGAAATAGCGGGCAGGTTGCCGCGATTCAGATAACACAAAGCCCGGCCAAACGGCCGGGCTTTGTCATTACGCGCGACGTCTGACTTACTTCTCTTCCTTTTCTTCCGCGGTTTCCCCGGCCTCGGGTGCGGCGACATCGTCGTGCTGCGCCTCGGGATCGAAGAATTCGCCGGCGGCGGCGATCGCTTCCGCGGCGGCGTCGCGATCTTCCTGGCGGGTGCTGATGTCTTCGCCGCGCTTGATGCGCTCGGCCTCGTCATCGCTGCGGGCGACGGTCACGGTGATGGTGGCTTCAACCTCGGGATGGACGGCGACGGTGATGGTCTTCTGGCCGATCGCCTTGATCGGCGCGTCGAGCCAGACCTGCGGACGGCTGACGGTGATGCCGTCGGCGGCGAGCGAAGCCACGATATCGCGCACGGAAACTGAGCCGAACAATTGCCCGCTTTCGGAGGCCTGACGGATGATGACGATGTCGCGGCCCTCGATCTTCTCAGCGACCGTGGCTGCTTCGCCCTTGGCCTTGATGTTATTGGCCTCGAGCTCGGCTTTCATGCCGTCATACCTGGTGCGGTTTTCGGCGGTTGCGCGCAAAGCCTTGCCGCGCTTGAGAAGGAAGTTGCGGGCGAACCCGTCCTTGACCTTCACGATTTCTCCCATCTGGCCGAGCTTGGCCACGCGTTCCAGCAGAATGACTTCCATGTTCGATCTCCTTATCGGTGTTGAGTTGAGTTGGCGTTGAATTCACGAGGTAGGCGCAAGCGGCGGCGGCATGTGCCGCTGCAAGTAGCGTTGGCGAAATCCGAAAACCGTGTCGGCGATGCCGATGCCGACCATTGCGATCATGGGCCAGAGAAACACCAGCACGACGGCGTAGACGCAGCTCAACCACAGGATCCGGCTTCGCAGCGTCAGCGTGACCGTGTGCAGCACGGCGAAACCGACCAGCGCATAAGCCATCATCAGGGAAGACGTGATGATCTGGGCCAGCATGCCTGGCAGTCCACCACTGAAACACAGCGCCAGTGCCAGCGTTGCCGCGACGAGCGTCATCGGCGGCAGCATTGTTGTCTTTATGTCGGGCCACGGGCGGCGCAGTCGGCCGGAGGTGGCCGTGACTTTGGCCGCCAGCCACAAATTGAGCGTCAGCGTCATCATGGCGACGGTGGCCGCGGCGGCTGGCGCAATAGCGACGAAGGCATCGACCACCTCCGTGGCGCGATCTTGCGATGCTCCCTGCACATTGATGATGCGCAGCAGTCCACGGCGCAGCGCATCCGTGATCGTCGATGCGTCGGAGCCAAGCGTGAGCAGGGCCGCGGCGGTGGTCAAGGCGGCGAAGCACGCGACCCAGATCAGGATGCGTCCAAGCGGATACCACTCCATCGGCGGCGGCATGTTCGGTGTGCTCGATGTATCCGAGGTAAGGGGGCGCCCCAGCAAAACGAGATGTCCGAGCCACCACGCAGGTAGCGCGACCGTCAGTACGAAGGCGGCGCCGTAGGGGACGCCGAAAATGCCGCCGAGACCGAGACCGGCCGCCAAGCCGCCGATCGCCGCGCAGGTCGGCCCCCATCCCATCGCGGCAACCATCAACGGCAGCGGCGCCAGGTAAAACAGCACGAGCGAGATCAGCGCGCCCGAGATGATCGAGGCGAACATCAGCGCCGACGCGCAGCCGGCGGCACCTGCGATGAGAAGGCTTATGATCATTAGCTGTCCCGCTCCCTTCGAGCGGTTAGAGGTCCTTCAGAACCCCAACCATCGGCGACCGGACGATCCGGAAGCCTTATGACAATGACAACCGGCGGCGCGAACGCCGCCGGGGATCGCAATTAGCGAATGACGTAGGGAAGCAGACCGAGGAAGCGCGCACGCTTCACGGCGCGCGCGAGTTCGCGCTGCTTCTTTGCGGACACCGCCGTGATGCGGCTCGGCACAATCTTGCCGCGCTCGGAGACGTAGCGCATCAGCAGCTTGGAATCCTTGTAGTCGATCTTCGGCGCATTCGGGCCCGTGAACGGGCAGGTCTTGCGGCGGCGGAAAAACGGACGGCGGGCGCCTGCATCAGCCATGATTCTTACTCCTCAGCCGGTGCTGCTTCGGCGTCGTCACGCGGACGGCGCGGACCTCGATCACCACGGAAACCACCGCCATCGCGGTCGCCACGGAAGCCACCACCACCACGATCGTCGCGCTCACGGTCGCGATCGGCCTTCCGCATCATTGCGGACGGGCCTTCCTCGAGTTCCTCGACGCGGACGGTGAGGTAGCGGATGACATCCTCGTGGATGCGCTCTTGCCGCTCGATCTCATTGACCACGGCGGAGGGGCCATCGATGTTGAGCAGAACGAAATGTGCCTTGCGGTTCTTGTTCATGCGGTAGGTGAGCGAGCGCACGCCCCAGTTCTCGGTCTTGGTGACCTTGCCGCCCATACCTGTGATCACGCCGGTGATCTGGTTGGTCAGCTCCTCGACCTGCTGAGTGCTCGCATCCTGACGCGCGAGAAAAACATGCTCATAGAGAGGCATGGATGTCCTTTCCTAAAGTTAGCGCGGACCTCGGCGGCAAGCCCTTCGAGACCTTCGGAAAGGACTCGGGATAAGCTCAGAAGGCGGAAGCACGGGACGACGGGCCGACTGGCCCTGCCGCATCAATATCGCCTGACAGGTGAAATTGCTGAGACCGTCCGTTCAGCTCCCGGCCGGGATCCACGGATGGCGCGGGTTATACGGATTTTCCGGCTGGTGGCAAGGGAAAGCACGGATATTGGAAGATTGAGGGTCGTTGACTTATTTGTTTGTATAACATACAAATATACAGCCATTCGTGAGACAAGGGCTTCGCGGTGACCGCGTCGGCAAAGCGTCGAGAAGGCGCCAGACATAGCGCTCGGGCGACCCGCACGGCGGGGCGGCAGATGCGTTCGCGTCTGCTGGATGCCGCGAGCCGGCTGTTCAAGGAGCGGGGGCTGGCTGGGGTGTCCATTTCCGACATCGCTGCGGCCTCGGACGCCTTCCCAAGCCAGATCACCTACTATTTCGGGACCAAGGAGGCTTTGTTCGTCGAGGCCGCGTGCCGCGACGTGCTGTATGTCGGCCGCGCGGCGGAAACCAGCGCGGGCAGGCAACTCTCGCCGCAGGCCTATACGCGTTCGCTGGTCGAAAGCGTGATGGAGTCGGATGCGGTCGGCTTCTTCATTGAGGCGATGACGCTGACCCGCCGTCGTCGTGATCTATCTCCGCTGGTGGAGCGGACAGTGGAACGGCTTCATGCCGAGGGTCTGCGGGCCTATGCTGCGGAAATGATCGCACGGGGCTGGCAGTCGCGCCTCGATCCGGCGGATACCGCCCGGCGGTTCTGGGCCATCGCCATCGGCGTCACCCTCGAGGGGCATGCCATGGGCCGTTCGCCCGCCGACCTCGTTACGGAGATGCTTCGCCTGCTCGGCCCGCAAGCGGATGCACTGGGGTCAGCGCGTTTGCGGCTCGTTGGCGCCGATCTATCCAGCGCAGTTCCCAAGTCTGACGAGAACAAGTCCGAGGAGGAGGCCACATGACCGCGCTCCGAATTCGCGCACGCGATTTGCTGACCGATCGGGAGTTGATCGAGGTCCGGACACGAACGACGTGGAAGGGCATTGCGATGATCGTCCATGCCTGGGCGCTGATTCTGAGTGCCATGGCGCTGGTGGCGATCTGGCCGAATCCGCTGACGTTTATTCTGGCGATTGCCATCATTGGCTCGCGCCAGCTTGGATTGGCGATCCTGATGCACGACGGCGCGCACGGTGCGCTTGCCAGCGGCGATCGGCTGAACATGTTTCTCAGCCAGTGGTTCTGCGCCTATCCGGTGTTCGCAGAAACCCGCGCTTATCGCCGCTATCATTTGCAGCACCACGCCCATACCCAACAGGACGATGATCCGGATCTGATCCTGTCGGCCCCGTTCCCGATCACGCGGCCGAGCTACCGCCGGAAATTCTGGCGCGACATTACCGGACAGACCGCCTATCAGCAGCGCAAGGCGCAACTGCTCAACGCGCTGGGCGATTCGTCATGGCCGCTGGCGAAGCGTGCCGCGCATTTCTGGGACAAGCTGGGTCCGCAGCTCGTCGTCAACGGGCTTCTGTTTGCCGGGCTTGCGATGGCGGGCGTGTGGTGGGCCTATCCGCTGCTCTGGTTGTTGCCGTTGGCGACATGGATGATGGTGATCACCCGCATCCGCAATATCGCGGAGCACGCGGTGGTGCCCGACAGCAACGATCCGCTTCGCAACACGCGCACCACCCGCGCCGGATTTCTGGAGCGGCTGTTCATCGCGCCATACTACGTGAACTATCATCTCGAGCATCATTTGCTGTTCTATGTGCCCTGCTACAATCTCCCGCGGGTGCACCGCATCCTGTCGCGCGGCCCCCATGCCGGGCGGATGGAGGTGCAGCCGAACTACGTGGCCGTGTTGAAGCTTGCGACCGCGAAGTCGGCCGATCTCGATCGGCCCGGTGAAATCGTCAGCAATGTCAGGCGTGCTCGGGACGGGGCCGCTGTGGACGGCAATCAGGCGGCTGCGGGTTTTTAGGAGCCCGGATGTCACCGTCTTGACATCATCCGGCGCGCGGTGTCTCTCCGCCCGTGATTTCAAGGGGCGAACGCATGACAGCCGCATTTACTTTCCCGGGGCAGGGTTCCCAGACCGTCGGCATGGGCAAGGCGCTGGCCGATGCCTTTCCGGTGGCAAAAGCCGTTTTCGATGAGGTTGACGCAGCCCTCGGCGAAAAGCTGACCGCCATTATCTGGGATGGTCCTGCCGAAACCCTGCAGCTCACGGAAAATGCTCAGCCGGCCTTGATGGCGGTATCGATCGCAACCCTCCGCGTGCTCGAAAGCGAGGCCGGATTTTCAGTGGCCCGCGATGCCGCCTTTGTAGCCGGTCATTCGCTCGGCGAGTACTCGGCGCTGGCTGCTGCGGGGAGCCTGAGCATCAGCGATACGGCACGGCTGCTGCGGACGCGCGGGCTTGCGATGCAGAAGGCAGTCCCCGTCGGCGTCGGCGCGATGGCGGCATTGCTTGGCCTCGACTACGACACCGCTGTGGCGGTTGCCGAGGAAGCGGCAAAGGGCCAAGTGTGTCAGGCTGCAAATGACAATGGCGGCGGGCAAGTCGTCGTGTCCGGTGACAAGGCGGCGGTCGACCGTGCGGTCGAGATCGCCAAAACCAAAGGCGCCAAACGGGCGATGCTGCTGCCGGTCTCCGCACCATTCCATTGCAAACTGATGCAGCCCGCTGCCGACGCCATGGCGAAGGCGCTGGCTGGTGTGACGATCAACAAGCCGGCCGCTCCGCTCGTATCCAACGTATTGGCGGCGCAGATCACGGACCCCGACGAGATTCGCCGCCGTTTGATCGAGCAGGTGACAGGAACCGTGCGCTGGCGTGAGTCGGTCGCCTATATGGCGGGCCATGGCGTGACGCGCTTTTTCGAGATCGGTGCAGGCAAGGTTCTAAGCGGCCTGGTCAAGCGCATCGCGGATGGTGCTGTTGGCGTAGCCGTGGGTGGACCGAACGATATCGCGCCGGCGAAAGAGGCGCTTGCCGCCGCGAAGTCGGCGTAAGCGAGAAGGAGACACTATATGTTCGATTTGACCGGCAAGACCGCGCTCGTCACTGGCGCCACCGGTGGCATCGGCGGCGCCATCGCGAAGGCGCTGCATGCGCAGGGCGCGACGGTGGCGATTTCCGGGACTCGGCGCGAGGTGCTGGAGTCGCTGGCGGGCACGCTTGGCGAGCGCGTCTATGTGCTGCCCTGCAACTTGTCGGAAACTGCCGAGGTCGAGGCACTGGTGCCCGATGCCGAAAAGGCGATGGGACAGGTCGACATCCTCGTCGCCAATGCCGGCGTCACCCGTGACAACCTGTTCGTGCAGTTGCGCGACGAGGATTGGGACGATGTGATCCGGATCAATCTGACCGCGACGTTCCGCCTCGCGCGCGCTGCGACCAAGCTGATGATGCGCAAGCGCTTCGGCCGCATCATCGCGATCACCTCGGTGGTCGGCGTGACAGGCAATCCGGGGCAGGGGAACTACACCGCGTCGAAAGCCGGACTGATCGGCATGATCAAGACCCTCGGCGCGGAATATGCCAAGCGCGGCGTCACCGCCAACTGCATCGCGCCGGGATTCATCGCCACGCCGATGACCGATGTGCTCAATGACAAACAGCGCGAGGCGATCCTGACGAAGGTCCCCGCGGCGCGGCTTGGGACGCCGGAGGACATCGCGGCTGCGGCGGTCTATCTGAGCTCGAACGAGGCGGCTTACGTCACCGGTCAAACCATCCATGTCAACGGCGGAATGGCAATGATTTGAGGAGCTTTTGACCCGTCCGCCGGGGCTTGTGGTCAGGGCTTTCGATGTGTGATAACCGGACCCGGAACGGGTGGACAAAGAACGCCATTGCAGGAATTTGAAACCCTGTATATTGGCGGTGCGGAAGCTGCCGTCATTTCCCGGTCCGCGTCCGCCGTGAGCGGAACAGACCGGGATTTGTGCGGCTGCCACAGAATTTAGCGGGTTAGTGCACCACGATGGCTCGTATCGCTTGCGGTCGGGTCCAATTGAACAAGCGCGAGGTTGAATAATGAGCGAGATTGGCGAGCGGGTTAAGAAGATCGTGGTCGAACACCTTGGTGTCGAGCCCGAGAAAGTCGTCGACAATGCCAGCTTCATTGACGATCTCGGTGCCGACAGCCTCGACACGGTCGAGCTCGTGATGGCTTTTGAGGAAGAGTTCGGCTGCGAAATTCCCGACGACGCCGCAGAGACAATTCTGACCGTTGGCGACGCCACGAAGTTTCTCGAGAAGAACGCGAAAAGCTGACGTCCTCGCACGGTCTTGTTGAAGCCGGACGGGCCGTGATTGAACGGTCCACCGGCTTTTCCTTATGACCGGGGCATGAGGCTGGAGTTCCGGATATGAGGCGGGTTGTCGTTACAGGCTTGGGCATGGTGTCGCCGCTTGGCTGCGGCGTCGAGCCGACCTGGAAACGCCTCCTTAACGGTGAGAGCGGTGCGAAGCAGATCGATACGTTCGATGTTGCCGACCTGCCGAGCCGCATTGCCTGCGTGGTTCCGCGCGGCGATGGGACGAACGCGACTTTCAATCCCGATCAGTGGATGGAGCCGAAGGACCAGCGCAAGGTCGACGACTTCATCATCTTCGCGATGAGCGCCGCCAAGCAGGCGCTCGATGATGCGGACTGGCACCCTGCGACTGAGGAAGATCGCTGCACGACCGGCACCATGATCGGCTCCGGGATTGGCGGCCTTTCCGGGATTGCCGACACAGCTATTCTTCTGAAGGAGCGCGGACCGCGCAAGGTCTCGCCGTTCTTCATTCCGGGACGTCTGATCAATCTCGCTTCGGGTTACGTGTCGATCGAGCACGGGCTGAAGGGGCCGAACCACGCGGTGGTGACTGCGTGTTCGACCGGAGCACATGCGATCGGCGACGCCAGCCGTTTGATCGCGCTCGGCGACGCCGATGTCATGGTGGCAGGTGGCGCGGAATCGCCGATCTGCCGCATCGGCATGGCCGGCTTTTGCGCGGCGCGCGCACTGTCCACCGGTTTCAACGATACGCCGCAAAAAGCCTCGAGGCCCTACGACAAGGATCGCGACGGCTTCGTGATGGGTGAGGGCGCCGGCGTCGTCGTGCTTGAGGAATACGAGCACGCCCGCAAGCGTGGTGCGAAGATCTATGCCGAAGTGGTGGGCTATGGCCTGTCCGGCGACGCCTATCATATCACCTCGCCGTCGCCGGACGGCGATGGCGGATTCCGCAGCATGAGTGCGGCGATGAAGCGCGCCGGCATTTCGGCGTCGGATATCGACTACATCAACGCGCATGGAACATCGACGCTGGTCGGCGATGAAATCGAACTGGGTGCAGTCGAACGCCTGCTGGGCAATGCCGCATCGAAGACAACGATGTCCTCGACCAAGTCATCGACAGGCCATCTGCTCGGAGCCGCCGGCGCGATCGAGGCGATCTTCAGCATCCTTGCGATTCGCGATAATATCGCACCGCCGACCATCAATCTCGACAATCCCTCGGTCGAGACCGCGATCGATCTCGTGCCTCACAAGGCACGCGCGCGGGAAATCAATGTGGCTTTGTCGAATTCGTTTGGATTTGGTGGCACGAACGCGTCTGTGATCGTGCGGCGCGTCGCCAATTAACGCGTAACAGGAGCGAATCCACCGTTTCGCCGCATTCGGTGATAAATCCTAGTGATGGGCGTATGCTGTTGGCCGGGGCAGAGAATTTGCCGGCCGCGATTGAACCGACAGGATTCAGGTTACGTCGATGAGTGAGAGGCCGCCCATTTCTCCGCGCAGTCCGCGCGCCGCGCTTGAGCCCGAGCAAGTGCCGCCCCCGCCGAAACGCTCCGATCGTGTTCGGAGTCCGTGGGTGATCGCCGGCAATGCCATCATCACGATCGTGCTGATCGTGATGCTCGGTGCCGGCGGGATTTACGTTTACGGCAAGCAGAAACTTGAATCGCCGGGACCGTTGCAGGAAGACAAGGTCGTCAATATTCCGGCCCGCTCGGGAATGACCGATATCGCAGACATCCTCCAGCGTGAGGGCGTGATCGACAACAATCGCTGGGCGTTTATCGGAAGCGTATTTGCGCTGAAGGCGCGCGCGGATCTCAAGCCCGGTGAATATCTGTTTCAGAAGAATGCCAGTTTGCGCGACGTCATCGGCACGATCGTCGAAGGCAAGGTGGTGCAGCACTCCGTGACGATCCCGGAAGGTCTGACCTCCGAACAGATCGTGGAGCGGCTTTCGGAAAACAATATCTTTTCGGGAACCATTCGCGAGATTCCGCGCGAAGGCACGCTGCTGCCCGAAACGTACAAGTTCCCGCGTGGCACCAGCCGCGAGCAGGTGATTCAGCGCATGCAACAGGCGCAGAAGCGCGTGCTTGCGGAAATCTGGGAGCGCCGCAACCCGGACGTTCCGGTCAAGACGCCCGAGCAACTGGTGACGCTCGCATCGATCGTCGAGAAGGAAACCGGCAAGCCGGACGAGCGCAGCCGCGTCGCAGCGGTGTTCGTCAACCGGCTGAAACAGAAGATGAAGCTGCAGTCCGATCCGACGATCATCTACGGTCTCGTCGGTGGCAAGGGAACGCTTGGCCGGCCGATCAAGCGCAGCGAGATCATGCAGCCGTCGCCCTACAACACATATGTGGTCGAAGGACTGCCGCCGGGACCGATTGCAAACCCCGGCCGCGCGTCACTCGAGGCGGCAGCTAATCCGGCGCGGACGCGCGACTTGTTCTTCGTGGCCGACGGGACCGGCGGACACAGCTTTACCGAGACGTACGAGCAGCACCAGAAGAACGTCGCCAAACTGCGCACGATGGAAAAGCAGATCCAGAACGACACGGTCGAACCGGCTGACGAGCCGGCACCCGCGGCTGCGACGCCTGCGCCCGCCGACACCGATGCGACCGGCGCCGCACCTGCGGCAAAGCCCGCTACAAAGAAGCGCGGCCGGCCAGCGCGTCAGGGCTCAGCGCAGCCGTCGCGGCACGTTGTCCAGCAGTAGGCTGGCGCCATTCGGCGCTGTTTTTACAAGCCGCTGCGGGATTCCGTGCGGGAACCGAATTCCCCTTGCCGGCAAAACGCTTTAACGTGGAACGGTTCGCTCCCGCGAATCTCACACCTGACCCTTTGGAGTAATCAACGCGATGGCGCTGTCGAGTATGACCGGCTTTGCGCGAAGCCATGGCACCAGCGGGCCCTATGCATTCGAATGGGAGCTGAAATCGGTCAATGCCAAGGGTTTTGATTTCCGGATGCGCTTGCCGCCGGGCTGGGACGATATCGAGGCGCCTATCCGCAAGCGGTCTGCTGACCTGTTGTCGCGCGGCACCGTCTACGCCAATTTGACCGTGAAGCGCACCAATGCGGCCTCCGTTGTTCGCATCAACGAAGACGTGCTCGCCTCGGTTCTGAAGGTTGCGATCGATCTGTCTGGCAGGATAGACGCGGTCGCCCCCAGCATCGACGGCCTGCTGTCGGTCAAAGGTGTTCTCGAAGTCGTCGAGCCCGAGGCCGACGAAATCGGGGAAAAAGCTGCCAAGGCTGCGGCGGCCGACGCCTTCGAGCAGGCATTGCGCAGCCTCGTCGACATGCGCAACCGCGAAGGGCTCGCGCTTGGCCAGATCCTGTCGCAACGCATGAGCGAAATCGAAAACCTTGCGGCCAGAGCCGAAGCCGCACCCGGCCGCCGCCCGGACGCAGTGAAAGCGCGGCTTGCCGAGCAGATCGCCGCGCTTCTTGAATCATCCGACCGCTTCGACCAGGATCGGCTCAATCAGGAAGCGATCCTGATTGCCGCGAAGGCAGATATCCGCGAAGAGCTCGATCGCATTGCCTCGCATATTGCGCAGGCGCGGGAGCTGATCGGCAAGGGCGGCCCGATCGGGCGGCGGCTGGATTTCCTGGCTCAGGAATTCAACCGCGAGGTCAATACCTGTTGCTCGAAATCGAACGATCTCGAATTGACCAATATTGGCCTCGAGATGAAAAGCGTGGTCGAGCAGTTTCGAGAGCAGGTCCAGAATCTGGAGTGATCAATGGTCGGCGGACACGGCTTCGATGGGGTTGAGCGGCGCGGTCTGATGTTCGTGCTGTCGTCGCCGTCGGGCGCCGGCAAGACCACGCTGTCGCGTTTGCTGATCGAACGGGTCGAGGGGCTGAGCCTGTCGGTCTCGGCCACCACGCGGCCGATGCGGCCCGGCGAGGTCGATGGCCTCGATTACGCGTTTGTCGACAAGGCGACGTTCGAGGCCATGGTCAAGCGGGACGAATTGCTGGAATGGGCCACCGTGTTCGACAACCGCTATGGTACGCCGCGCGCGCCGGTCGAGGCGGCGCTGTCGGCCGGCCGTGATGTGCTGTTCGACATCGACTGGCAGGGCACCCAGCAGTTGCGCGAAAAGGCGCGCGCCGATGTGGTGTCGGTATTCATTCTGCCGCCGTCGGCCGGCGATCTGGAGAAGCGGCTGCATACCCGCGCGCAGGATTCGGACGATGTGATCCGCGGACGCATGGACCGTGCGGCGCACGAACTGAGCCACTGGGCGGAATACGATTACATTGTCATCAACCAGAACGTCGATGAAGCCTTCGCCGAAGTTCGCTCGATTCTGAACGCCGAACGGCTCAAGCGCAACCGCCGCACGGGATTGACGGCGTTCGTGCGTGAATTGCAGCGGCAACTCGAGAAATAGCTGCCCGTTATGTTGCCGTTTCTCGCGAGACTCGGGATAAGAGCTTTAAAATATCGCGTGACTGCGCTTCGACGTCCTGGCGCGTGCGGAGCGTGCCGCCGCGCGGAGTCGGCGCTGGGTTAGCTTCTTGCGTCTGCCACGGCGGTGGAGACTGTCCCGTAGCAGCATTGTCCCAGATCGATTCCGGACGGTGTCGCATTCGACCGCGCCTGCTCAGGCTTCCGAATTTCACCACCGTGAATCCGAGAAACCCCGCGAATGCTAGAGCGCCGGCCAGGCCGCCGAGGAGCATCGGCATTGAATACGACGATGCCTGTGGCGGAGGCTCGGAAGCGACGCGAACGGCAGGGCCCGGCTCGCTGCGTTCGCCCAACAACTGAGAAGTGGGTTTTGGTGCTACCGCTGCTGAGGGCGCCGGTTGCTGCTGCAGGCTGGTCGCAGGATCAGGCCAGCGTGTGGTCACGGCGGATTTCGAAGTGTCGGCACCCTGTGCGGCGTTGCTTGCAGGAGCCGGCTCCTGAATCGGTGACGGGTCGGCGTTTGCTGGATTGGTCGCAGGTGCCGTGTCAACGAATTCGGCACGGGCGTCGGTGATGCCCGGCTGTGATTGGGCTGCCGCATCTGCGGCGGGCGGTTCGTTCGGTGCGGGAGTGGGAGACGATGTGCCGGTTCCAGCATTGGTGGTCTTGCCGCGTTCTTCGCGAAGATACCAGCAATGTCGCTTCGTTCCTGCTTCGATGTGATAGTACCAATGACTTCGGTGCGGCGTTGCGGCTTTCGGTGCCGCGAGGCACGTGTCGTCAGCATGTGCCGTGCGGTTCGACGCGATCAAGAGCGCACCGCCCGTGAGCGAAGCGGCTAGAACGGTTGAAAGCAGTTTCCCCGAGCAGTTCGACATAGCATCCCCGGTGATGACGAGATGAACGCAGCAACGTTTCGTCAGAACTGTCGGGGAAAACTTGGGTCGCAATGCGCCACAAATCCGGAAGGGCTGGGGCTTAATTGAGGCTGCCGAGGTCAGGCATGCTGAGATCGCCGCCTCGTCACGACAGGGGTTTGTGGTCATGCGCGGTGAATATGACTGCTTGTCTACCGTCCAGAGTAGCCGTCCGGTTGGCGAAACGTTCCGACACCGCCGCGATCGGACTGTTCGGGTTGACCGTCCCGCCCCGGGGGACCGCTACGGCCTCTTAGCAGATTTCGGTCAATTCTTGAACATAATGCGTCCGACCACCTTGCCGGCCCGCAATTGTTCGATCCATTTCTGTGCGTCACCCATCGGTTCTTCCCGCATGGGCGTCGGCTTGATCTTGCCCGATCGCGCCAGCGCCATCAGCTCTTGCGCTTCCGCTAGTGTGCCCACCATGAAGCCCTCGATGGTCATGCGCTTGTAGATCCATTGCACCATCGGAAGGTTGAAGTTGCCGCCCATCAGACCGGAGACGACAATCTTGCCGCCACGGGCGAGGGCTGAGACGGCAAAATTCATCGACTTCTCGTTACCTGCGAAATCGACGATGGCATCGAAGCCGCCATCGTTTTCCTTCACAATGCGCCTGGCGATGTCGGATTCCGACGGATCGTAGGCCACGGCCGCGCCGTTCTTGAGCGCGGTCTCCCGCGCCGCCGGACTCAAGTCCGCGACGGAAATCTTCTGCTCGAACATGGCTTGTGCAAACGCGAGCCCCATCATGCCGACGCCGCCGAGGCCGATCAGCAGAAGGTTGCGTTGGCGCGGGCGATCAACGAGGCGCTTCAGTGCGCCATAGGCGGTGACGCCGGAGCACATCAGGGTCGCCGCCGTGTTGACCGGCAGGGGATCGTAGTCGAGCAGGTATTTTGCGTCGGGCACCAGCACATGGGTGGCAAAGCCGCCGTCGATCGAGACCCCGAGAAAGCGGTTTTTGGCACAAAGATTTTCATCGCCGGCCAGGCAGTCGCGACATTGACCGCAGCCGATCCAGGGAAAAACCGCCTTCTTTTGTCCGACGAGGTCCTTTGAAAGGTCCGGACCAACTTCGTCGACAACGCCCGCGATCTCGTGTCCGAGCGTAAATGGCAGCGTCATGCCGCGTGTGGTGTCGAGCCGCTTGCCGTTGCCGAGATCGGCATAACCGTCCTGAATGTGCAGGTCGGAATGGCACAATCCGCACCGCTCGATGCGGACCAGGACCTCGCGGCCCTGCGGCTTGGGTGTGTCGACAATCGTTTCGCACAGCGGCGCATCGAACTTGACGAGCGATTGGCGTTTCATTGTCGACATACCGTTTCCCTCCTTAGGCAAGGTTCGTTTTCATGCTGCGTATATCAGCCAATTCTCGAGCCATGGCAACAAAGCCGGATATCGGAACGGTCTCGGCCCGCCTTGTCGGATCGATGCCGGCCGCGGCGGTTAGCAGGGCGGGATCGGCGGGCAGGGATTTGAGGCTCTGCCGCAGCATTTTGCGGCGCTGTCCGAAAGCGGCCGCGGCAACCTGCTCGAGAGCCCGGCGATCGCAGGCCTCGGGGTTATCGCGCGGTATCAGGCGCACGACGGAAGACGTGACTTTCGGCTGCGGCACGAACGCCGCGGGCGAGATATCGAACAGGATCTTCGTTTCCGTGCGCCAGTTCGAAAGTACGCCAAGGCGCCCGTAGGCTTCTTCGTTTTCGCGAGCGACGATGCGCTCGGCGACCTCGCGCTGAAACATCAGCACCATTGCGTCGTACCAGGGTGGCCAAGGCTCGATGCTCAGCCAGTCGATCAGAAGCGCGGTCGCGATGTTGTAAGGCAGGTTCGCAACGATCTTTGCGTGCGCGGAGCCGAGCAGGGGGCGCGGGTCGAACCGCGTCGCATCCGCGTTGATGATCTCAAGGCGGCCTGGATAGCGGTCTGAAATCTCCTGGAGAGCGCCGACGGCACGTTCGTCGCGCTCGACGGCAATGACTCGTTTTGCACCCATGGCAAGCAGCGCCCGGGTCAATCCGCCGGGGCCGGGACCGACCTCGATGACGACAGCATCGTCAAGCGGCCCGGCAGCACGCGCGATCCGTGCGGTGAGATTCAAATCGAGCAGAAAATTCTGACCCAGCGATTTGCGCGCGGACAGCGCATGACGCTTGATGACGTCGCGTAGCGGGGGCAGGTCGTCGATCGCGCTCATGCGGAGGATGTTGTGTTCGCGAGCCGTGCGGCCAGGCGCAGCGCAGCGATCAGGCTGGACGGGTTGGCACGGCCGGTGCCTGCGATGTCGAAGGCGGTTCCATGATCGGGTGATGTCCGGATGAATGGCAGCCCCAGCGTGACGTTGACCGCCTGGTCGAATGCCAGCGTCTTGACCGGGATCAGCGCCTGATCGTGGTACATGCAGATCGCGCAATCGTAGGTTCGGCGCGCGGCCTCGTGAAACATGGTGTCGGCGGGAAGCGGACCTTTGACATCTACCCCTTCGGCGCGAAGGGTCGCGATAGCCGGTGCGACGACCGTCTGATCTTCAGTGCCGAGCGAGCCGTCCTCGCCGGCGTGAGGATTCAAGCCGGAGACCGCAATGCGCGGCTGGGCGATCCCGAAGCGCGCACGAAGGTCGGCAACGACGATGCGGGTGGTATCGACAATCATCTGGCTCGATAGCGTCGCGATCGCATCGCGCAGGGACAGGTGAATGGTAACGGGCACAACCGCAAGATCGGGGGACCACAACAGCATCACCGGTTGAGGCGGCTTGCCGTTCGTTGCAGCCAGCTCTGCGAGAAATTCGGTATGGCCGGGATGAGCGAAGCCTGCCTTGTACAGCACGCTCTTGGCGATCGGATTGGTGACGACTGCTGCCGCTCGTCCGGTCACGACGTCGTTGACCGCCTGGCGAATGGAGCCGATCGCGGCAGCCGCGCTACTATCATCGGGATCGCCGGGACCCGCCGTCACGCGGTGGCCTGTGGCGACGATCGGAAGTGCGTCCGCGAAAGCGTTCGAGGTGTTGCTGGCACTGGCATCAGCCAGAGGCACCTCCACGCCAAGCAGTCTGGCGCGCGCTGCGACAAACTCGCGATCACCGAGCAAATAAAAAGCTGGAATGTTCTCGTGCTTGCGTCGCAGCCATGCTGCGATTGCGATATCCGGGCCGATGCCAGCCGGTTCGCCCAACGTCAGTGCCACAGGCTTTACCACGCGGTCGCTCCAACGCGGCCCCTGGTCTTGCACATGCCGCTGCTCAGGATGTTTGCAGAACCCTGGCCGAAGCAAGGTTTGCGAACATCACATTATTATTCGCCTTTTTTCCCGCCCTGGCGATATTCGATCATCGCGGATTTCCGGATATCTTCCAGATAGTCTTTGGATTTCTTCTCGTACTTCGCAGCGTACATCTTCTCGCGGATTTCCTTTTTCTTCGGTGTATCCACGCTGGTCACCTTCTTTCCGCACACCGCAACCATTTCCACGCCCTGCCGCGTGATTTCCGGCGGGGTCAGGTGACCGACTGGTGTCTTGTCGAGGAGCTCCCGGAGTGGTGGCGGCAAGTCAGCCGAACTTTTGATCACGGTATCGCGTATCGTGGCGTTCGGTGCCACCTTGAACAGGCGCATGGCCTCGTCGCAGGATTGAATCCGTTCACGCAAGGAATTCGCCTCCTTGCGTCGTGCTTCCATCACAGAGGAGGGTGCGCCGCGCGGCACGATCAATACCACGGGACGCATACGATATTCGAAACCCTCTATCTTCGCTGAATCCTCGCCGCTGTTTCGCAATGCTTCGTTGACATCCCGGTCGTTGACCAGAAGGCTGTCTTTGAAGCGGCCGCGCACAAGGCTGCCCCAAACAAGGTCGGCCTTCAGACGGGCTTTGACCGTATCCGGGCGGACACCTTGGGCGGCAAGCGACTTGGTGAGTTGGTCGGGCGACATTCGCATCCGAGAACCCATGCTGGCGTAAGCCTGATCGATGTCCGACGACGTCGGGTTCACGCCATACTTTTTGCCTTCCTTGACCTTCACCTTTTCGTCGATCAATTCATCGATGACCTGTTGCCGTGTCGGAGTCTTGTGCGTCGATATCTGCATCAAACGGGAGCGTTGTTCGATGTCGAAACTGGTGATGGGTTCGCCGTTGACCATGACGACGACGGTTTGCGCGTGCAGCGGCGCATTCGAGCAGGCGAATAAAAGAACTCCCAATATGGCAACGCGATAAAATGGCCGGAGGAACGAGGTCATTTTCATGTCAGTCTTGTCAGTCAATCAGGGTCACATGAGGTGGACGGACTGGTATCAGGACCGCCGCTCGGGGATTACTGGATGCCGGAGCCGCTCGACCCTCCGCGGGTCTGTCCCAAGGTCCGCAATCCAAGCTGCAGCATGAAAGCATGGCTAAGCTTGGGCGGCGCGGTTCCCGCGGCGTAGGTATAATAGGTCATGTAGTTGAGGCCGAGCACGAAACAGTCGTCTACGTAGCCCGCGCCGATCGAATACTGGTTGATCTGGTTAGCCTCCAGATCATAGCGCGCCGCACCCTGCACGACCCAGTTCGATGCAATCTTGAGGGAGCCGGTGCCCAGAATGCCCCGGCGGCGTGTCAGGTATCCGAGGTCCGGCTGTGCGGCATAATCGCCGTAGAGGATGCTCGCGGACCAGCGGTTGAAGTTGACGCGGCCTTCGGCCTCGAAGCGCTGAACGTTCAGTGTCGCCTCGTCGAAGCGCGCGCGGGTGCTGAACGTGAAGATGCTGTTAGGCGAATAATTGACGCTCGCGACATAGTCGGAGACGGTGCGCTGCAGGCCGGAATCGACACCGGTGTTGGTAAGGTCCGCGACCGCGAACGAGTTCAGGCCGAACAACTGGTAGGACTGGCCGAACAGGACGTTGATCGCACCACCCTTATCAAACTGGGTTGTCGCCTGCACGCCGACATTGGCACGGCTACCGCCTTCCACGCGGTCGTAGCCTGAGAACTTATCGACGCTGAAGAGATTGCTTGCATCGAACACCAGGCTTTGTGCGTCCTCGTTGGGCAGCCTGCCGGCAAAGGTCTCGTTCGGGCGAATGATGATCTGCGCGATCGGCTCGATCGTGGTGGTGCCCCACGGCTGAACGTTGATGAAGGGATAGCGGTATTCGAGGCCCACGGTCGGCATCAGGCGGACGGCATCGGTGGTGCCGGGTTGGACGAAGTTGGAAACACCCTGCTGGTTCGAGATGTCGGCATTGATCGCGTCGGCGCGCAGCGAGGCGAATGGCGTCCAGATCTCACCGATGGAGTCGGTATACGACTTGCGCCACCGCGCTTCGGCGGTCAGCCGGGTATAGGTACCGGGAATGCCGCGCAGCAGGCAATTGTTCGGAGTCCGCGCCATCGGGTCAGCCGAGGTCGGCGTGCAAAGAAAAGACGTGTTCGCCAGCGTCGAAATTGGATCGAACTGCGCCTGATCGCGCGTGAGATTGACGAAATTGAACTTGTAGCTGAACTCGCCGCCGAGCACCGAATGATTGATTACGTTGTTGTAGTCGATGACCGGCGCAACGACAGGAACCTGGTTCTGATTGCCCGAAAAGCTCAGATAATAGATCGTGCGCGCGTCAAAATAACTGCGGTTGCCGACACCCGTGAGGTAGAGCTGCGAGATCGCCTCGGTGGGCAAGCTCAGGAACGACTGCAGTGGGTCCTTGTATTGCGACAGCCGGTAGTCGGAGAAGAAATAGTAATCGCTCAGAAGAACGCCGTCCCAGCCCCAGACCCATTTGTCGTTCAGGGCGAACTGACCCTTGGTGTCGATACCGCCGCGGAACTGGCGGTCGCCGGGCTGTCCGGCATACGCCTTCTGATCGAGTTGATCGATTCCATAAGCACGGATCTGGTAGGCGCCATCCAACAGGCGCTGCCGGAATTCGCCCTGCATCAACACGCCCTGCCGCGTGGTGAAGCGCGGTGAAACCGTCAGGTCATAATTCGGGGCGAGCGCGAAGTAATAGGGAACCTCGACACCGATTCCGAAATTGTCGACCGATGTGAAATACGGCATCAGGAAGCCGCTCTTGCGCTTTACGGTCGGGTCGGGTGTCGAGAAGAACGGCATGTATGCCAGCGGCACGCCGTAGAATTCGACCCGCGCGTCCTCGAAATACAGCATCTTCTCGGTTTGATCGTGAATGATGCGCGCGCCCTTGACCTGCCATAGCGGGGGTTTCTTGGGATCGTCCTTACAAGGCGCGCAAGCGGTATAAACGCCGTTCTCAAAAACGGTGTAGTTGCCCTTGGTCCGGTCGGCGCGGGTTGCGGCCATGCGTGTCGCATCCGCCGTGTCCACTCGCAGGGAATCGACGAAGCCGTCACGATAGTCGTCGCTCAGATCCAGGATGTTGGCGTAGGTGACCTTGCCGTCGGCATCCGTCATCCGGACGTTGCCTTCGGCATGCAGCCGCTTGGTCTTCTGATCGTAGATGACCTTGTCTGCTTCGACGCCAGTTCCGTTGTAGAACAACTGCACGTTGCCCACCGCCGACACGCGCGAGTTGTTGTAGTCGTAATCGACCTCGTTGGCCTGAACCAGCATCTGCCCGTTGTGTTGGGGCGGCGGCGGCTTTGGCTTGGGCGGGCGAGGATTGAAGGTGAAGCTTTGGGCGGCGGCCGGCGTAGCCGTGATGGCGTCCAGCCCAACGACGGTCGCCACGCCTAGGATCGTGGCCGTCAGGGCGGTCAGGATTGCGGGCAGCCGAAACCAACGGCGGCGCAGGGGAGTGCGCCGCCCGCAAAGCGAGCTTCTTTGGAGGGCGGCGATTGCAGCCACTACCCGTCCTCCTGGTACAGCAAGGCCAAAAAACCGGTGAGGCCACCCACGCAGACGGGCAGCCACGCCGCAGCGATCGGATTCATCAACTCGGCCTTGCTCAAATCCTCAGTTACCTTGGACAGGACATAGAGCAGAAAGCCCGATCCCACGCCACTTAAAACCATCTTTTGCACGCCGCCGAAGCGGAAGAACCTCAGGCTGACGGAAGCCGCCAGCAACACCATCGCGGCCAGCAAAAACGGCTGTGCAATGAGTTTATGGTACTGCAGCCGGTACCCGGCCGTGGCGAATCCGGAGTTCTCAGACGACCGGATATAGCTCGGTAGTTGCCAAAATGACACAGTCTCTGGAGTGGAGAAGCTATTCCGGACTTGGGCCGCAGTGAGATTCGTCGGGAGGACGAAGGTCTCCTGGTCAACCGGCGGGTTATCGAGGGTGAATCGGCGAACGCCCCTGAACAGCCAATGGCCGTCCTCAAGAGTCGCCTCGCGCGCCTCGATTCGTTCCTTGAATTGGGAATTGGCATCGAACCTGAACACGGTCAGTCCCGTCAGGCGGACACCCTGCTGCTCGCTGCGGGCCGCGTTGATGATGGCCTGGCCTTCGCTCGTCGCCTGGTTGATCCAGAAGCCGGACGCGTCCTGCAGGCCGCCACCGGGGGCGCTCCCGAACAGTTCAGCTTCCATCTTCTTGGACAGTTCGCGCAAGTTGGCGGACATCGGATTGTAAGCCGTGGTTGCGAGCACGCCGAGCAGCAGTGCGGAGGCAAGCGCGGGAGAGATGAATTGCCAGGCCGAAATGCCGGCAGCCCGTGCCACCACCAGTTCCAGACGCCGTGACAGGGCGAGGTAGCAGGTCATGGCACCGACCAGCACGCAAAACGGCGTCAGTTTCTCAAGCAACTGCGGCACCCTGAACAGCGATGTTTCCGCGACCATCACCGCCGATGCGGAGGCAAGCCCGGACGTTCTCCGCACCATCTCGATGTAGTCGACGAGAACCAGCAGCAGAAAGATGCTGACGAATACGCCGATCGCGGCCACCACGAAACGACCGGCGAAATAGCGGCCCAGTGTGTTCGTCAACATGCTCATGCGGTGGCGGGCCTTCCCAGCAACCGGAGGAGACGTGCATTCGACCTGTTGACGGCCTCCATCAGTGCGGCGGACGGTTCGATGACGATTCCCGCAATGATCAGCCAGAGACCGACACTGATCGATCCGAACAGAAGCAGATACTGGACAAGCGGGGCCATCGCCGATTTCACGGCCATGACCGACAGCGCGAAACCGGCCATTCGTAGACCGAACACGGCAGCGATCGATGCGCCGATCGAAAAGTTGCGGCTCTGGCGCGTCGTACGCGGCGTTCCAAGGAATGCGAAGGTCAACGCGGCGAATGCGAACGGGTAGAGCGGTGCCATGAAGCGATCATGCAATTCGGCGCGGAATTGGCCCGGCAACTGCTGAACCAGCGGATCCTTCGGATCGGGATCGATCAATTCCCACAGGTAGCGTTCGCGGATGCCGTAAACGACGTCATGTCCGCGATTCGAGAACTTCGACATATCGAACGCATAGCGATCGAACGCCACCATCGCCGGTTCGCGCTTGCCCGTCTCGAATCGCTCGAGATTTCCATCTTCGAGGATCAGGAACGAACCGCTGTCGTTTTTCACCACGGTGCCATGGTCGGCGATGATGCTGACGCGTTCCTTTGGGTCGCGGCGGTCGTCAATGAAGATTCCGGCGAGTAGCCCGCCGGGTTGGCGTTCCCGCACGCGAATCGTGAGATTCGAATCGAGCTGTGCGAAGCGGCCGGGCTGAAGAATATTTGCCAGAACGTCCGCGGTGATTTCGGCGTCCCAGCGTTTGAGCCGGCGCATTCCATCGGGTGCGATATAGGCTGCGATGACCGCTACCAGCAAAGCTACGACCACCGTGGCGTAGACGAACGGCCGGAACAGTCGAAACGGCGACAGGCCCGCGGCGTTCATGACGATGATTTCGGAATCGGTCGCGAGCTTGTTGAGGGTGTGGGAAATCGCGATCATCAGCGCAATGGGTGAGATGATCAGGATGAGTACCGGGATCGCAAGACTGGTGACCCCCAGGAACGTCAGAATGGTCTGACCCTGGCTGGTCATCAGATCGATGCCGCGTAACGCCTGGGTAATCCAGATCACCCCCGTGAGGCTGATCAGGACAACCGCAAACGACGTCAGCGTCGTCCGGACGATATATTTGTCGATCGACCCCATCGATCTGAACGATCCCCATCCTCCGGGTTGGAACGGCCTGCGGCGCCAGATCCCGTCAGGGACTCCCCAAGGCGCGCCAGCGCTTTCACCCAGCTTACTCTCTCACTAGCATCCCTTTGATCCGTCAACAAAATGGCCGAGCCGTGACGCCCTTTAAATATGGTTAACATTTCACGAGATGTGACACTGCGGCCACGATCGAAGGTCTAGATATCTGCGAATCGCGCTTGGACGGGGCGGCCGGGCGCCAGATGGCTGATGTGAAGTTGCGGAGCTTGGCAGTCCGATGCCTGGCGGGCCATAGTTGAGCTTCACGCCAGCCGGACTTTCGAGGCTGCGCCATCCCTGATTCTGGAGGATTTTGCTGATGTCCGACGCCGTCAAGGTCGGCTTTGTTCCGTTTTCGACAGCCGTGCGCGGCAGTCTGGTCGTTTTCTGCGACGACAGTCTGAAGCTGGGGCGAGCAGCGGAAAAAGTCCTGGGCAAGGTCACCGGGTTGGTGAAACGCGCGGCGGCGGCTCAGACGTTCAAAGGCAAGAGCGCGGCGGTGCTCGATATCCTCGCGCCGGAAGGCCTCAAGACCGATCGTCTGATTGTTGTGGGCACCGGCAAGGCGTCCGCGCTCAAGGATAACGATTTCCTCAAGTTCGGTGGCGTTCTGGCTGGCAAGATTCGCGGCGGCACCGTGACCGTCATCGCGGAACTGCCGTCGGCTGTGATGAGCTCCGATCAGTCGGCGGCGTTGGCCGCTGGCCTCCGGCTGCGCGCTTACAAGTTCGATCGCTACAAGACCAAAAAGAAAGATGGCGATGACGTTGTGCCGCGTGCCGACATTTCGATCGCGGTCGGCGATGTCGCGGGCGCGAAGAAGGCATTCGCAGCGGACGATCACGTTGTCGATGGCGTTATCATCGCGCGAGATCTCGTAAATGAGCCTCCGAATGTGCTGTATCCGGAAGAGTTTGCGCGGCGCGCCAGCCGGTTGCGCAAGGTCGGGGTCGGTATCGATGTTCTCGATGTGAAGGCGATGACGAAACTCGGCATGGGTGCGCTGCTGGGTGTCGGGCAGGGCTCTTCGCGCCCCAGCCGCACGGTCATCATGCGCTGGAATGGCGGCAAGAAAGGCGAGCCGCCGGTTGCATTCGTCGGCAAGGGCGTTTGCTTCGATACCGGCGGCATCTCGATCAAATCCGCCGGTGGGATGGAGGAGATGAAGGGTGATATGGGCGGCGCAGCCTGTGTGGTCGGGCTGATGCACGCGCTTGCCGCCCGCAAGGCGAAGGTCAATGCGATCGGCGCGATCGGCCTCGTCGAGAACATGCCCGACGGCAATGCGCAGCGGCCGGGGGATATCGTGACATCGATGTCCGGTCAGACCATCGAGATCATCAACACCGACGCCGAGGGCAGGCTCGTTCTCGCCGACGTGCTGTGGTACGTGGCGCAAAAATTCAAACCGAAGTTCATGGTCGATCTGGCGACCCTGACCGGCGCGATCATGGTCGCGCTCGGCACCGAACACGCCGGCCTGTTCTCCAACAACGATCAGTTGTCGGAGCGGCTGGCCAATGTCGGAGCGGAAACAGGGGAACGCGTCTGGCGCATGCCGCTGGCGCCGGAATACGACAAGTTGATCGACTCGCAGTTTGCCGACATGAAGAACACCGGCGGCCGTTATGGCGGCTCGATCACGGCTGCACAGTTCTTGCAGCGATTTGTCGACGATACGCCTTGGGCGCATCTCGATATCGCGGGAACAGCAATGGGTGCCCCGAAGACCGATATCAATCAGAGCTGGGGATCCGGATTCGGCGTGCGGCTGCTCGATCGTCTGGTGGCGGAGTATTACGAAGCGCGGCGATGACGGAAGTTCTGTTCTATCATCTGCAGAATATGTCGCTCGAAAACGTTCTGCCGCCGTTGCTCGAAAAGAGCTTCGAGCGCGGCTGGCGGACCGTCGTGCACACGACATCGGAGGAGCGTGTCGAAGCGCTCGACGCGCACCTGTGGACCTATCGCGATGACTCGTTTCTGCCGCATGCGACATGGCGGATCGAGGATGCCGGGGAACAGCCCATCGTGTTGACCGTCAACGGCCACAATCCCAACCGGGCGACTGTCAGGTTTCTGATCGACAACGCTCCGCTCCCGGAGGACTCCGACCTCTACGAGCGGCTTGTGCTTGTTTTCAACGGCGATGACGAGGTTGCGCTCGATGCCGCACGAGCGGTCTGGACCGACTGCAAATCGCGTGGGTTCGAGGTGACCTACTGGCAGGCCGACGAGCGCGGGCGCTGGCAGCGCCGCCAATAGTGATATATTGAAATTTAATTATATTTAGGGCTTTCTGATCCAAGCTCGCAATTAGTCATGGTCGTGCCCCAAATTGATGTTGGGACAGGCTCTTCGATTGGCCGGGAACGGAATTCGTGGGACAGCTTAAATCTCATCGAAAAACATGGATGTTGCTGCTCCTAGTGGCGCCGCTCGTGTCGGGCTGTGGCAGCGCGTCTGACATGTTTTCGTCCGACCTGCTATCCAAGGATGCCGACTGGTTCTCGCGGTCGGGGAGACTGTTCATCAAGAACGTTTCCATCGAAACGCCGCCGCTGACGCCCAACAAGCCGGTGAGCCCCGACGACCTCATCAGCGCGGACGGTCTCTGTCCGGGTATGGCACCGCCGCTCGGCGCTGGCGAATCCAATGCGCTCACCGATGGCGCCGCGGCGGCTCCGACGACGGCGCCCCCCGCGGCACCTGCACCGACAACCGGCACTGTGGCATTGGGTCACACCGAATGCGATGTGACGCGCGGCATCGGTGCGCCGGACAATGTCAGCATTTCCAACAATCCGCGCGGCGAGCGCATTGCAGTGCTGACTTTTCTGAATCGGCCGCGCGCCGGTATCTATACCTTTACGGCGGGGCGCCTGTCGTCGATCGAGAAGGCGCCCGAGCCAGTCGCGCCGCCCAAGCCGGAGCGGCGGCACGTCAAAAAGAAGAAGCGCGCGGCAACCTGAGTCCGCGCCGGTCTTCTCAACTTGCCGTTTCGTCGTAGGACGTACTGGCCTCCAGCCATTCCTCCTCAGCGCGCTGCAAGGCGCTTGCGGCGCTGGCGCGCGCCTTGCCAAGTTGGGCGGCCTGCTTCGGATCGCGCTTGAACAGATCCGGTAATGCCAGCGCGACGTCGATCTTGGCGATAATCGCGGTGATGCGCTCGATTTCGGCTTCCGCCCTTGTGATCCTCTGCTTCGGCGGAACGCGCTTTTCGGCTTTGTCCCGTCGCGGCTTTTCGCTGCTGTTGCGCCGTTCGGAGGAGGCGTCTCGTTCGCGTGTGCCACGCGCCGACAGCACGGTGCGGCGGTAATCGTCGAGGTCACCATCGTACGGTGTAACGGCGTGGTCCGCGACTACCCAGAGTCGGTCGGCGCAGGCTTCGATCAGATAGCGGTCGTGCGAGACCATGATGACGGCGCCCGGGAATTCGTTGATCGCTTCAGCCAGCGCGGCGCGGCTGTCGATATCGAGATGGTTGGTGGGCTCGTCGAGGATGATCATGTTCGGTGCGAAGAACGTCGCGAGCCCAAGCAGCAGGCGTGCCTTCTCTCCACCCGACAGGCTTTTCACAAGGGTGTCGCCTGCCTTGCCGGTAAAGCCGATGGCACCGACACGGGCGCGGATTTTGCTTTCCGGCGTGTCGGGCATCAGCCAGCGTACGTGATCGTAGGGCGAGCCATCGAGATCGAGTTCGTCGGTCTGATGCTGCGCGAAGTAACCGATCGACAGCTTGTCAGCACGCACGACCTTGCCGGCGAAGGGTTGCAGCTTTCCTGCGAGCAGCTTGACCAGCGTGGACTTGCCGTTGCCGTTGGCGCCGAGCAGGGCGATACGGTCGTCCTCATCGATCCGCAAGGTCACGCGCTTGAGCACGGGCGATCCGGGATCATAACCGACTGTCGCATCGTCCACTGCGACGATCGGCGGGGACAGCAGTTTTTCCGGTACTGGAAATGAAATCTCGCGGACGTCCTGCGTCACCAATGCGGTCACCGGCTTCATGCGTTCGAGCATTTTCATGCGCGACTGGGCCTGGCGCGCCTTGGATGCCTTGGCTTTGAAACGATCGACGAAGGACTGAAGGCGTTTACGCTCGTCGGCCTGGCGCTTGGCATGTTTGGCGTCCAGCATCTCGCGGGCGGCGCGCTGTTCCTCGAACGATGAATAGGTGCCCTTGTAGAGCGTGAGCTTACCGCGATCGAGGTGCAGGATCTGATCGACGGACGTATCGAGCAGATCGCGGTCATGGCTGATGACGATGACCGTGCGCGGATAGTGCGCGAGATGATCCTCCAGCCAGAGTGTTCCTTCGAGGTCGAGATAGTTGGTCGGCTCATCCAGCAGCAGCAGGTCAGGCGCGGCAAAGAGAGTGGCCGCAAGCGCCACGCGCATGCGCCAGCCGCCTGAGAATTCGGAGCAGGACCGTGCCTGATCAGACGTCGAGAAGCCGAGGCCGCTCAGGATCGCCGCGGCCCGCGCCGGCGCCGAGTGGGCATCGATATCAACGAGGCGGGTCTGGATTTCCGCGATGCGATGCGGGTCGCGGGCCGTTTCGGCTTCGTGCAGCAAGGCGTGGCGTTCAAGGTCGGCCTTGAGGACAACCTCCGTCAGGCTTTCGGGACCGTCAGGCGCCTCCTGCGCAAGGCTGCCGATGCGCCAGCGTGGCGGAACCGCAATCGTTCCGGTTTCCGTCGGGAGCTCGCCGCGAATCGCCTGGAACAGCGTGGATTTGCCGACGCCGTTGCGGCCGACAAAACCCACGCGCGCACCGGGCGTAATCTGGGCGGACGCATGATCGATCAGCAACCGTCCGGCGATGCGGATCGAAATGTCGGTAAGGGACAGCATGCCGGCTTTTCACCGCTGGACCGCTCAAACGCAACCGGTTTGTGATCGATCCAAGCACCGAACACGCAGTCGGGCACCTCTTTGGGCCTCTGCGCGAAATTCGAAATTCCCGTAAGGGTGCCGTCAGGCCTTGCTGTCCTGCGCGCGCAATTGATCCAGCAGAATCTGGAGCCGAACGGGCAGCGCCGACTCCTCGGGATGCACAGCTTCGCGGAGGCGTTTGCCGATGGCTACAGTGACCATCTTGCCGGTTTCCGCGTCGACTCGGTCTGTGCTTTCTGCAATTCGGTCGGGCATTCCTCAGTCCCATGTCCGCCAGATGACACAGGATTAAGTCACAGAGCGGGAAATTGTTTCCGCGATATGCACAGCTTGGAGCGAAATGGGCAAGCCGGAAACACAAGGACTACCTGAAACCGGTTGCATGGTGGACAAAGCCTGAATCGCAAAACCCCGGCCAGAGCCGGGGTTTTGACGCTGAACAACGGAGGCGGGCTCAGTAACAGCGGTTGACGATCCGCCAGCGCGGGCCCCAAGGCGTCGGCACCATGCGGCGCACATAGCAGCCGCCGTAGCCGCCGTAATACACGGGAACACCAAAGCGAGCGCGCGGGGCCCATCCATGATGCCAGCCACCATGCCAACCACCGTGCCAGCCATGATGCCAGCCCGCGGCGGATGCCGGCGCGGGAGCCAGTGCAGCGGCGCCAAGCGACGCAGCCGCAACGGCAGCAAGTGCGATTTTGCGTAACATCGTGCTCTCCTCAAGCTTCGGGCGCGGAGGCGCCGTGGTGAATGCCACCTGTCCGGCTGTTAGCGATTGGCAAGCGGGACGGGTTCAATACACAGGCTATGCTCGAAAAGCTGAATGGGTCCGTGAATGAGACTTGCAGAATTCGTTAATGAGCATGAAATCGCGGTAAGCTGGGGTGCGATTGGCCCCCGCGTTGCCGCCAATAGGTGTGCTTGCCGTCATTCGCCTGCGCCGATATAAGCCCGGCAATCTCCCATCACCGCTAGATCAAGGACAATATCATGGCGATTGAACGCACCTTTTCGATTATTAAGCCGGACGCCACTGCACGGAATCTGACCGGTGCCGTTAACGCCCTGATCGAGAAGGCGGGCTTGAGGGTCGTGGCTCAGAAGCGCATCCGCATGAGCCGCCAGCAGGCTGAGACCTTTTATGCCGTCCACAAGGAGCGCCCCTTCTTCGGCGAACTCGTTGAGTTCATGATTTCCGCGCCGGTGGTGGTGCAGGTGCTCGAGGGTGAAAACGCCATCCTCAAGTATCGCGAGATCATGGGCGCGACCGATCCGTCCAAGGCGGCCGACGGCACTATCCGCAAGCTTCATGCGAAGTCGGTCGGTGAAAACTCTGTCCACGGCTCCGACGCGGCGGAGACCGCTGCGATCGAGATCGCTCAGTTCTTCTCGGGTAACGAGATTGTCGGCTGAGGTCCGGCTTCTCGAGTTTGCGCGGGCCGCGTGCGGAGCGCAAACTCGAGGGCGACCCACGTGAGGCGACAACAGGGCTGACCGGTTCGGCCGAAAGGGACGGGTTTTGGATTTCCTGCACACGTTCGATCTGGCGACGATCACGTCGGTCTTCGCCGATTTTCGGAACGAAATGCAGCATCCTGCCTTCTGGTTCGCGGTCGGCGAGATCATCTGGATCAACGTTCTGTTGTCCGGCGACAACGCGCTGGTGATTGCGCTGGCGTGCCGCGGACTCGCGCCGCAGCAGCGGCTCTGGGGCATGGTCCTCGGAGCGGGCGCCGCGGTCGTCCTCCGCATCATCTTCACCGGGATTGTCGCGACCCTGATGGGGTTGCCTTATCTCAAGTTGATCGGAGGCCTCGCGCTGCTCGTGATCGCCGCCAAGATGGTGGTGCCTGACAGCGACGAGGAGGAGGAGGGGGTCGCGACCGCCACGCATCTGTGGGCCGCCGTTCAGATCGTGGTTGTCGCTGACATCGTCATGAGTCTCGACAACGTCATCGCAGTGGCGGCGGCGGCGAATGGCAGCGTACCGCTGTTGATCATCGGCCTCGCCATCAGCGTGCCGTTGATCGTGGCGGGTGCGGCGCTGATCATGATGCTGCTGACACGCCTGCCGTTCCTGGTCTGGGCCGGCGCCGCATTGCTGGGCTGGATCGCAGGTGGGGTCATCGCGACCGATCCGGCGATCGCACCGCGGTTGCATCACGCGTTCGGTCTCTGGATAGGCCCGAGCCTGGATGCGGTTCTGGCGCTGATCGGTGTTGCACCGCAATTCGCTGCCAGTAAATCCGGAGGAGAAGTTTTCTGTTCCATCATGGGAGCCGTCGTCGTGCTGATCGCCGGCTCGCTCTGGCGCCGGAAGCACCTGCAGGCCGCCGGCCGCGCCGCTTAAGCCGCGATTCCGGCTCGCCTCGTAGCGCGAGCGGCTCGATCGGGAGGTGGCCCGGCTTGCTAAGTGCGAATTTTCGTGTTGCAATTCACGGGCAATTGGGTCTCGGCCGTTCGACTGTGCGTTGTGCAATCGGGTAGTTGATCAGCAAGTCCGTTGTGGCGTGGCGCATGTGGCCGCGTCTTTTTTATACCTAGACAGGAGACAGACGATGCAAAAGGGCACCGTCAAATGGTTCAACCCGACCAAAGGATATGGGTTCATCAAGCCGATGACCGGTGACAAGGATGTCTTCGTTCATATTTCGGCGGTCGAGCGGGCTGGCCTCAGCACCCTCAATGAAAACCAGACGATCGAATACGATCTGGTTGAAAATCGCGGCAAAAGCTCCGCCGAAAATCTGAAGGTCTCTTGAGCCCGTCACGGTCTCTGCGACACAGGGCGATGCGAATTTCACCCCCGGTCAGAAGCCCGGGGGATTTTTGTTTTTTTGGCCTGAAGTGGTCAGATGACCGCGGGCGAAATCAGCGCGTCGTCAGGGCTGGCATTGGCCGATGTTCTGCAGATATCGCCATCCAGTTGCGTGCCGCCCGTTGCCACGAGGCGCAAGGCGTCGGGATAGATGCGGTGCTCGACGTCGAGCACGCGCGCTGCCAGCGTCTCCGCGGTATCGTCGCCAAGGACGGCGACTGCGCCCTGCATGATGATGGGTCCGGCATCAGTTTCCGCGATCACGAAGTGAACCGTCGCGCCGGAAATCTTGACGCCGGTCCGTAAGGCCTGGCCGTGGGGATCGAGGCCGGGGAACGACGGCAGCAGCGAGGGATGGATGTTGAGCATCCGCCCCTGCCAGCGCTGAACGAATTCCGCGGTGAACAGCCGCATGAAGCCGGCGAGACAGATCAGCTCGATGCCGTTGTCATCCAGCGCTGACTGCAGCTTCGCCTCGAAGGCTGCCCGATCCTTGCCGAACGATTTGCTTTCGATAACCAGCGTCGAAATGCCCGCCGCTTTCGCTTTTTCGAGTCCCTCGGCATCGCTTTTGTTGGAGATCACGATGGCGATTTCGGCCGGAAAATTCTCGGCCTTCGCGGCCTCGATCAGCGCGGCCATGTTCGATCCGCGACCGGAAATCAGGATTGCGACGCGCTTCATCGTCTCACCTCGTGTTACATCGCGAGATCGAGGTGGTTGTCGTAAACGACGCGGTCTGCGCCGGCCTCGATGACGCTGCCAAGCAACGCGACGCTTTCGCCGGCCCGCGTCAGCACGTCCATGACCTGAGCGGCCGCGTCATGTCTGACGATCGCGATCATGCCGATGCCGCAATTGAAGGTGCGCAGCAGTTCGAGCTCGGCAATTCCGCCTTGCTTTGCTAGCCACTTGAACACAGGGAGGACCGGCAGCCGCGCAAGATCGATGCGGACCCCGAGATGCTTCGGGAGCACGCGCGGGATGTTGTCGGTGAAGCCGCCGCCAGTGATGTGGGCGAGGCCCTTGACTGCGCCGGTCTCCCGGATCGCGCGCAGGCAGGATTTGACATAGAGCCGGGTCGGCGTGAGCAACGCGCCGCCGAGGGTCATGACTGGCGCGAACGGCGCTGGGGCATCGAAACCGAGGCCCGAGGTTTCGACGATTTTGCGGACCAGGGAATAGCCATTGGAATGAACGCCGGACGAGGCCAGCCCGATCACCGCGTCGCCAGCTGCGATATCGCGGCCAGGCAACAGGGTGCCGCGCTCCGCCGCCCCGACGGCGAAGCCGGCGAGGTCGTAATCGCCGTCCTTATAGAGGCCCGGCATTTCGGCGGTTTCGCCGCCGATCAGGGCGCAGCCGGATTCCCGGCAGCCTTCCGCAATACCTGCCACAATCGCCGCAGTGGCGTCGGGATCGAGCTTGCCGCAGGCGAAATAATCGAGGAAGAACAAGGGCTCAGCGCCTTGCACGACAAGGTCGTTGACGGACATGGCGACCAGATCGATGCCGATGGTGTTGTGTAGCCCGGTCTCGATTGCGATCTTGACCTTGGTCCCGACGCCGTCGGTCGCCGCCACCAGGACCGGATCCTTGAAGCCGGCGGCCTTGAGGTCGAACAACCCGCCAAACCCGCCGATTTCGGCGTCGGCGCCGGCGCGGGCCGTGGCGCGCACCATAGGCTTGATGAGGTCGACCAGCCGGTTGCCCGCGTCGATATCGACGCCTGCGTCGGCATAGGTGAGGCCGTTCTTGCTGTCGGTCATGCGCAACGTCCGTGGGAATTTTCCGGCTGGTTACGTGGGATTCCGGGCTCGCGCAATGGCTCGCAAGCCCTGTCCGCGTATACTATGTAGACAACAGGCCGATCCGGGTCGCCAACCCCCAAATCCCGGGCGTCTTGCGTCGAAACGGGCCGGAAGCCGGGAAAACGTCGCGTGAGCATTCCGAATATTATTACGCTTGGCCGTATTCTGCTGGTGCCGATCATTATCTGGGCTATCGCCTCCAATCAGATGGAAATCGCTTTCGCGATCTTTGTCATCGCCGGCGTCAGCGACGCGGTGGACGGATTTCTCGCCAAGCGCTTCAACATGTCGAGCGAACTGGGCGCGCTGCTCGATCCCTTGGCCGACAAGGCGCTGCTGGTCTCGATCTATGTCGCGCTCGGCATCTGGGGGGCGGTTCCTCGCTGGCTCGTCATTCTGGTGGTGTCGCGCGACATCATGATCGTCGGTGCCGTGATCGTGTCGTGGCTGTTCGGCAGGCCGATCCCGATGAAGCCACTGATGGTCTCGAAGCTCAACACCTTCGCCCAGGTTGCCTTCGCGGCGCTGGTGCTGGCTGCGCTCGCGTTCGGTTTCAGATCCTCGCCCTATGAGATCATCCTGATGGTCGCCGTCGCGATCTTGACGTTGCTTTCGGTGTCCCTCTATCTCGTGGAGTGGGTGCGCCACATGAGCGCCATCGAGCAGAGCTGACGATCGCTCGAGAGTGTGTGTGCGAATTCATTTCGGCATGGAGTAAATGCGTGGCAGGCCGCCCTCAACCCCGTCAGCTCGCATTCGCGCTGCCGCACGCGGAAAGCTTTTCCCGTGATGATTTTCTGGAAGGGCCGGCAAACGCGGCGGCACTGTCGCTGATCGAGAGCTGGCCGGAATGGCCGAACCGGATCATGCTGCTGGCCGGCCCCGAAGGTTCCGGCAAGAGCCATCTCGCGACGATCTGGGCGCAGCAGGCCGGCGCTCGTTCGATCAGCGCGCACGCCTTGACGGCGGCAGTCGTCCCGGGCGCCCTCGCAACGGGTGCGCTCGTCGTCGAAGACCTCAACCCGCAGGGTTTTGACGAGCGTGCGCTGTTCCATCTGATGAATCTCGCGCGCGAGGAGGGGGCATTCGTGCTGCTGACGGCGCGGGTTCCGCCGGTTGCCTTCGAGATCGAGCTGCGCGATCTGCGGTCACGGCTTCGCGCCGTGCCGGTTGTGACGCTGATGCCACCCGACGACCAATTGCTTCGGGCTCTGATCGTCAAATTCTGCGCGGACCGCCAATTGAACGTGGACGAGACGGTGGTCAGCTTTCTCGCGACCCGGATCGAGCGCTCGTCCGCCGCCGCTCGTGAAGCTGTCGAGCGGCTTGATGCGGAAGCGCTGCGACTCGGCCGACCGGTGACGCGCGCCCTTGCTGCGGAATTGCTGCGGGACGACCGCTAGGGACGTAAGCCCGTCAGATCAGCGTCACGCGCTCAAGAGTGACGAAGCTGTATCCAATGAAACCGGCGCCTCATCGAGTAGCAGCGAGATCGCCGGCTCTTCCCAGGAATCCTGTTTGACGCTCAATTTCGACTGATCCGACAGGCGATGCTCGAGCACGAACCGCGCCATCAACAGGCGTCTCGCGTCGCCGCCTGCCTCGCCCAGGCGAGCGCCTTCGTTGAGCATGAGAACAGCCGTCGCGACATGATAGAGCGCGCTCGCCGCAACACGGGTAAAGCGCTCGTTGTCAGGATTGTCGGCGACTTCCTCCGCAAAATCGATGGCCTGTGTCAAAACATTGCCGATACGGGTGCGGAACTGGCCGGGTACGCCGCGTGCTTCCGCGAGTCTCTCGCCGAGTTCGGCTGCCAGTTGGCGGTGCGCACGCTCCTTGCCGACGGCGCGCTGGATGACGTCCAGCGCGTTGACGCTGCTGGTGCCGTCCCAGATCACGCCGAGATGGGCATCGCGTACCAGCCGCGCGTTGGGCCAGTCTTCGATGTAGCCGTTTCCGCCGCGTGCTTCCATCGCGGCCGTTGCGACGGCGATGTTGTCGCGCGACGCGCGATATTTACAGACTGGTGTGAGGAGACGAACCACCTTCGCCGCATGCTCGTCCGACCGGGCGATCATGACGGAAGCCAGCATCAGTGCCGATAGCGACTGCTCGGTCTTGATCATCATCTTCACGAGCTGCCGACGCATCAACGGATACTCGATGACGCGATGGCCAAATGCATTGCGATGGTGGGCCACCTGCAGTGCTTCGTTGAGGCACCGCCGCATCATGCCGGCTGCCCGGGTGAGGTGCGACACGCGGCTATAGTTCACCATCTCGAGCATCTGCTTCATGCCGCGATCGATCTGGCCGAGATGATAGGCGACGGCGCCGTCGAAAATGATTTCGCCGCTCGGCATCGAGCGGCTGCCGAGCTTGTCCTTCAAACGTGCGATGCGATAGCTGTTGCGCGTTCCGTCCGGCAGATGCCGCGGCATCAGAAACAGGCCGAGGCCGCGCCCGCCGGCCTGCGCACCTTGCGGCCGGGCGAGCAGCACCGCCACGTCACCATCCGCATTGGAGCAGAACCACTTCTCACCGTAGAGCCGCCACTGGTCGCCATCGCGAACTGCCATCAGCTCGGCCGCGCCGGCATCGGACCCGCCGATCTTTTCGGTCATAAACTGCGCGCCGTAGAGTAGCTCATCCATATTCTGGGTCAGCATCCGGTCGAGATAGCGCGCCTTCAGCTCCGGCGATCCGTAGCGCGCCAGAAGATCCGAGGTGCAATCAGTCAGGTTGACGGGACACAGCACGCCGAATTCGACCTGCGCAAAGAGATAGAAGAACGCCTGCTTGGCGACCGCCGGCATGATTTCGGGCCAGCCCAGCACGCCGGCGCGCTGAGTCATGGCGTGCATGCCGAATTGCCCAAAGGCGATGTTGCGGATTTCGTCGTAAGCCGGGTGTGTTTCGATCCATTCGTTGTCGCGGCCGTATTTGTCGCGAAAGCGGAGCTCAGGTGGGTGCTTGTCGGCGAGATCAGCCAGCTCGTTCAGCCGCCCTCCGGCAAGCTTGCCGAGTTCGTGCAGGTGCGGCGCCAGATGTGCCAGCAGTGGCGGGTCCAAATACAACGTCAGGAGATCGCGCAGACTTCGGTCGATTTCGTAGAAATTGAGCCCGCTGCAGTCTGGAGCGATGTGCTGGGACCGGCGTGCGACGGCGGCACGACCTGCAAGGGTGGCGGGATCGGCGACAGGGGCGGGTGCGATGTAATTCATACCGACAGGATGCTTCGACTTTTTCGAGCACTCAAACGATTTATCGGCCGCCTCGATTGAGTTATTCTCAACGCCATGCCGGTCCGTCGCCTGCCTTCGCTACATGCCGTCCGCGCTTTCGAAGCGACCGCCCGCCATATGTCGATGACCCTGGCTGCGCGCGAACTCGCTGTCACTCCGGGTGCCGTCAGCCGCCTGGTCCGGACGTTAGAGGAGGATCTCAAGGCACCGCTGTTCGTGCGCAAAGCGGGTGGTCTGGAACTGACGCCGGTGGGTCGGACAATGGCGGAGGGCGCGCGCGAGGCGCTCGACCGGCTTCATGAGGCGACCACAGGCGTGCGGATGCGCCAGCACCGTCGCCTGTCGATCGGCGTCTACGGTCATTTTCTGTCGCGAGCTTTGTTGCCGCGCCTGCGTGACCTGACTTTGAGCCTGCCATCGCTCGAGGTTGATGTGCACACCAGCACCAACGCGCTCGATTTGCTGCCGACCCGCTTTGATGCCGTCGTTGCAGTCTCGGGACTCGGTCCTCAGGCCGGTCTCGTGGTTCGGCCTCTGATGCCGATCACCACCGTGGTGGTGGCGGCCCCGCAACGGCTGCAGAGGGGCCCGTTGGATTTTGCTCAGGTGCCGATGTTGCATACGCGGCCCCGCTCGGAAGATTGGCGCCGATGGCTTGATTTTGCAGGAATGAAGTCGATCGCCGTGCGCGGCGGCAGCAGCTTCGAAAGCGCCAGCCAGACGCTAGAGGCCGCCGCAGCCGATCTTGGTGCGGCGGTCGCGATCGAGGGACTGCTGCAGCCCGATCTTCAGAGTGGCAGGCTTGCAATCGCGCACCCTGCACGGCGACCCACGACCCGGCATTTCACATTGCAATACGAAGCGCGCCTCGCGCGCGACCCTTCGCTGACGGCATTCGCGGATTGGCTGTGCCGGCAATTTGAAGGCGAGACACAGACTGCGGTCGGTTCTGCCGCACCTTGACGCCTCAGCCGTCTGGAACGTCAATGTCATCGAAACGTCATCGAGCTAGCACATGATTTGCCAGTGCTTGCCCGGCTGTTGCCGCGCCTTGATGAAAGATGGACCAGTATATCAATGGAATCGGCTCAAGCCATTGTTATTGAAGATAAAATTCTGGATGCGGAACCACAAGTCGCGATTCGGACCAGCCCGGAACGATTCATCAATCGGGAGCTGTCCTGGCTGCATTTCAATCGACGGGTACTCGAGGAGTCGGTCAACCCCGGTCACCCCGCACTGGAGCGCGTTCGCTTTCTGTCGATTTCGGCCAATAACCTTGATGAATTCTTCATGGTCCGCGTCGCTGGCATCAAGGCGCAGGTGCGGGAAGGGATCATGGAGCGCAGCCCGGATGGGTTGACCCCGTCCGAGCAGTTGGTGCTGATCAACGAAACCGTCTCGAAACTCGCGAGCGACCAGCAAACCATCTGGCGCGACCTGCGCAACATGCTCGCCGAGGTCGGGATCGTCCTGATCGATGGCAAGGATGTCACCAAGGCCGAGCGGACCTGGATCGAGGATCACTTCCTCCACAATATCTTCCCGCTGCTGACCCCGCTCGCGATTGATCCGGCGCATCCGTTTCCATTTATCCCAAGCCTGGGTTTCACCATCGCACTGCAGCTTGCGCGCGTCTCCGACGGTAAGCCGATGAATGCGCTGATCCGCATGCCCGGCAAGATCGACCGGTTTCTCCGCCTGCCGCCGACAGGCAAGGACGGCACCGTCAGGTTGATCACGCTTGAAGGCGCGACCAGCCTGTTCATCGGTCGGCTGTTTCCCGGTTACACGGTCAAGGGGCAGGGCGCATTCCGCATCATCCGGGACTCTGAACTGGAAATCGAGGAAGAGGCCGAGGACCTTGTTCGCCTGTTCGAGACGGCGTTGAAGCGCCGCCGCCGTGGCTCCGTGATCCGTCTTGAGATCGAGGCGGCGATGCCGGCCGAATTGCGTGAATTCGTGCAGCGGGCGCTATCGACTGCCGATGATGAAGTGCTGCTGGTGGACGGCGTTCTCGCCATGAACGAACTGTCGCAACTGACGCGGCTCGATCGGCCCGATCTCGAATTCGTGCCGTACGTTCCACGCCATCCCGAACGCGTCCGTGATCACGGCGGCGATATTTTCGCGGCGATCCGGCAGAAGGATCTGATCGTCCATCACCCGTACGAGTCGTTCGATGTCGTCGTGCAGTTTCTGCAGCAGGCGGCGCGCGATCCCGATGTCGTCGCCATCAAGCAGACGCTGTACCGCACGTCGAACAACTCGCCGATCGTGCGAGCGCTTGCGGAGGCCGCCGAAGCCGGAAAGTCCGTGACGGCGCTGGTCGAACTCAAGGCGCGGTTCGACGAGGAAGCCAATATCCGCTGGGCGCGCGACCTCGAGCGTGCCGGCGTTCAGGTGGTGTATGGCTTCATTGAATTGAAGACCCACGCCAAGCTGTCGCTGGTGGTGCGCCGCGAGGGTGGATCGCTGACGACCTACGTGCACACCGGCACCGGTAACTATCATCCGGTGACTGCGCGCATCTATACCGACCTGTCGTATTTCACATCCGATCCGATCATCGGCCGCGATGCTGCGCGTGTGTTCAATTACATCACGGGCTACGCGGAGCCGAGCGACATCGAGAAGATGGCAGTGTCGCCGTTGACTTTGCGCAACCGGATTATCGATCATATTCGCGGCGAGGCGAATTTCGCCCGCAACGGCAAACCGGCGGCGATCTGGATGAAGATGAACGCGCTGGTCGATCCCGACATCATTGATGCCCTCTATGACGCTTCGCAAGCCGGCGTTTCGGTCGAACTGGTCGTGCGCGGTATCTGTTGCCTGCGTCCCGGTGTTCCCGGATTGTCGGATAATATCCGCGTCAAATCGGTGATCGGCCGGTTCCTGGAACACGGCCGAATCTACTCTTTCGGAATGGGGCAAAGCATGCCCGGACCGAAAGCGGCTGTGTATATTTCGTCCGCGGACATGATGCCCCGCAATCTCGACCGGCGTGTCGAAGTGCTGTGCCCGTTGCAAAATTCGACGGTGCATCAGCAGGTTCTCGAACAAATCATGGTCGCGAACCTGAAGGATACCGAGCAAAGCTGGCAGTTGTTGCCGGATGGATCGTCAACGCGTATGAAGGCCGCGAAGGGCGAAGAGCCCTTCAATCTGCATAACTACTTCATGACGAATCCGAGTTTGTCTGGCCGTGGAAAGTCGCTCAAGGAATCTTCGCCGCGCCGCCTTACGCGTCGCGCAGAGCGGCAACCGCCGGCGTAAGACGCTCGCGGGCGCACATCCGCGCGCGCGCAAACCGGCCTCCAGCGTCGCCGTCATCGATATCGGCTCCAACTCCGTCCGTCTCGTCGTGTACGAGGCGATGGAGCGGAGTCTCGTCTCGATATTCAACGAAAAGACGCTGTGCGGATTGGGGCGGGAGGTGCAGTCCACCGGCCTGCTCGCAGCCGATGCCATCAGCAAGGCGCTGATAGCGCTGCGGCGTTTTCATGCGCTGTGCAAGGTCATGAAGGTTGGCCGCGTCTATGCCATCGCAACCGCGGCTTGTCGCGATGCTAAGAACGGCCCGGACTTCATTGCGCGGGCCGAGCGCATCTGCCGCGTGCCGGTGGATATTCTGTCGGGGCCGCGTGAGGCACATCTGGCTGCGCTCGGCGTGGTGTCCGGCGTGCACAAGCCGGACGGGATCGTCGGCGATCTCGGCGGCGGCTCGCTTGAACTCACCGATGTGCGCGGTCGTCGTGTTCGCCGTGGCGTGACGCTGCCGCTTGGCAGCCTCGCACTGCAGGATGCTTCGAAGAAATCGCTGAAGCGTGCCGAGCGTATCGTGAGGACCGCGCTGGCCGATGCCATGCCCCTGAAGGCCGGCCGCGGACGCACCTTCTACGCGGTCGGCGGAACGTGGCGTGCGCTGGCGCGGATTCACATTATCCAGAGCGGCTATCCGCTTCGGGTCATGCACGGATACTCGATCTCGGCGGCCGACGCGCTCAGCTTCGCGCGACGGCTGCGGCGTCTGGCGGCATCCCATACACTGGCAGATATCGAAGCCGTCGCCGAGGCCCGGCAGCCGCTGTTGGCCTATGCCGCGCTTGTGCTGGAGCATGTCATCCAGGTGGCGAAGCCGAAGACCATCGTGTTTTCGACCTATGGCGTGCGCGAAGGCCTGCTTTATTCGATGCTGCCGCAGGTGGAGCAGGAAAGAGATGGGTTGATCTGCGCGGCGCAGACGCTGAACAGACTCTTGTCTCGTTCAGCGCGTCATGCGGAGGAGTTGATCGGATGGACCGATCGGTTTGTCCGCGTCGCGAAGCTGAGCGAAAGCGAAGACGACCGGCGGCTGCGCCATGCGGCCTGCCTGCTTTCCGATATTGGCTGGCGCGTCCATCCCGATCATCGCGGCGAACAGACGCTCAGCTTGATCACGAACGGCAACTTCGGCGATGTCAGCCATCAGGGCAGGGCCTTCGTGGCTCTCTCGGTCTACTATCGCTATGCCGGCCTGAGCGAGGCGAATGAGCCGCCGCCGGTGGTGCGCGGGCTGGTGACTCCGGCGATGGATGAACGTGCGCGCCTTCTTGGCGCGGCGTTCCGTGTCGCGCATCTGATTTCGGCGGCCCGGCCCGGAGTTTTGCCGGCCACGCATTTCAGGAGCATCGGGCGCAAGCTGCGGCTCGTGTTCGAGCACCGCATGGTCGATCTCGTTGCAGATCGTGTCGGCAGCCGCTTCAAGCAACTGACGCGTCTCGTCGGACGCTCAGGCTCGATCGTGCGACGCTGACAATTTCGCACGCTTAATTCTCGGTCTCACCATTGTGAACCATGCCGGCGGTTCGAAATCGCATCGCGCGGGTTATCATGGTGCCGGTGTGCTGCTGTCGTCGTGGCATCGTCCGGTATCGGGGGCTCCAGCCTTCGTGGAGCAAACCATGACCGATATCCCCTCAGATGCGCGGGTGAACGGATCTTCGGACCGCCGTCCGACCCGGCGCGATTTCCTCTATATCGCGACCGCGGCAGCGAGCACGGTTGGCGTTGCTGCGGCGATCGTCCCCATGATCTCGCAGTTCGAACCGGACAAGGCGACGCTCGCCGCCGGCGGTCCGGTCGAACTCGATCTCAGCAAAGTGCAGCCCGGCCAACAGGTGATTGTTCGTTGGCGTGATCGGCCGATCTTCGTGATCAACCGTCCCGCTGCAGCGCTCAAGATGCTTCAGGATCCGAAACTGCTGGAACGGCTGGCTGACCCTCAATCGGAGCAATTCCAGCAGCCACAATACGCTCAGAATTGGCATCGCTCGGCCAAGCCCGGCTATGGTGTCTTCGTTGGCATCTGCACCCATCTCGGCTGCATTCCGCTCTTTTATCCGAGCCCGAGCGCGACAGAGCCGGCCGCCGATTGGCTCGGCGGTTACTTCTGTCCCTGTCATGGCTCAAAATACGATCTCGCCGGCCGCGTCTTCGGCGGCGTCCCTGCGCCGTACAACCTGCCGGTCCCGCCGTATCACTTCGTGAATGATCACGTGATCCGGATCGGCGAAAATCCGCCGAACGCGACGTTCGATTTCGGGAGCATCCGGCAAATCTAGAGCTATTCCGGTTTTGATAAAATCAAAGCCGGGCTCTAGCTTTTGTTTGACGCGTTTTCTTGACGCGAACTGGTATCCACTTCGCTTGAAACGCTATGGATGCGAACGGCATCAGTGCCGGTCGACGCGCACCACGCGTCCCTTCTCGATGGCGAGCGCCAGTTGGCCATGCTTGAGCGCCAGTGCCGCCTCGCCGAACAGCTCGCGCCGCCAGCCATGCAGGGCGCCGACGTCGGCCTTGTCGTCGGCGGCGATCTGTTCGAGATCGTCCACTGTCGCGATGATCTTGCTAGCGACGGCGTGACGCTCGGAGGTCATTCGCAGCAAGACCTTGAGCAATTCGACGATGGCGGCACCGTTGGAATTGTTTCGCGGCTTTTCGATCTTCGGCAGCGTGTGGAGATCGCGGGCGAGGCCGCGTTGGACCGCGGCGACGATATCGGAGCCCCACTTCGACTTCTCGAAGCCCTTGGGTAGCGAACGCAAGGTGCCGAGCCGCTCGAGGCTGGTGGGGGCATGGGTGGCGATATCACCGACCGCGTCGTCTTTCAGCACGCGCGACCGTGGAACGTTCCGGCTCTGGGCTTCCTGTTCGCGCCAGGCCGCCACTTCCATCAGGACAGCGAGGTCCTTCGGCTTGCGGACCCGGGTCTTCAAGCGCTCCCAGGCGCGTTCGGGATGGAAGTCGTAGGTTTTCGGCGAGGTCAGAACTTCCATTTCCTCGCTGACCCAGTCGCTGCGGCGGCGCTTCTTGAGGTCAGCGTCGAGGGCGGCAAATACATCACGGAGGTGGGTGACGTCGGCGACGGCATATTCGAGCTGATCTTTGGTCAGCGGCCGACGCGACCAGTCGGTGAAACGGTGGGTCTTGTCGGGCCGATGGCCGGTGACGCGTTCGACCAGGGCGTCATAGGCGATGGAGTCGCCGTATCCCAGCACCATGGCGGCAACCTGGGTGTCGAAGATCGGATGAGGAATGATACCGGCCTGATGCCAGATGATCTCGATATCCTGCCGTGCCGCATGAAAGACCTTCAGGACGCCTTCGCTCGACATCAGGTCGAAAAACGGCTTCAGGTCGATTCCTTCCGCCAGGGCGTCGACCACCACGGCCTCGTCGGGACTGGCCAACTGAACCACGCAGAGCAGGGGGTAGTAGGTCGTCTCGCGGAGGAATTCCGTATCGACGGTGATGACAGGGTGCTTGGCGAGGCGGGCGCAGACGGAAGTCAGCTCGGCGGTCGTGGTAATCAGGTCCATGAACGCTCCATAACTCTTCTTTTTGACCTTGTCGCCCTGCTTTCGGCACGCAGCACCCTTGTTTTTCCCGCGCTTTTACGGTCAAAAACGGCTTCCCAGACCGCACTTGCAGGTTCCGTCATTTGGTTGCCGCGCCCTTCCGGCTCGGGTAAACCCTGACGCCTTCGCTGGCCCGGTCAAACCTCTGATTCCGCCCTCTGACGCAGTCTTTCAGGATTTCCATGCATCGCTATCGGTCTCATACCTGCGGCGCGCTCCGCGACAGCCACATTGACCAGACGGTCCGCCTGTCCGGCTGGTGCCATCGCATTCGCGACCATGGCGGAGTGCTGTTCATCGACCTGCGCGATCACTACGGGCTGACCCAATGCGTGGCGGACCCGGATTCGCCGGCGTTCAAGGAGGCGGAAAAGCTGCGCGCGGAATGGGTGGTCCGGATCGACGGCAAGGCCCGGCGCCGGCCTGCGGGCACCGAGAACCCGGAACTGCCGACCGGTCAGGTCGAGGTCTACATCACCGAAATCGAGGTGCTGGGTCCGGCCGGCGAATTGCCGCTGCCGGTGTTCGGCGAGCAGGAATATCCAGAGGACATAAGGCTTAAGTACCGTTTCCTCGACCTGCGTCGCGAGAAGCTGCACCAGAACATCATGACCCGCGGCGCCATCGTCGATTCGATGCGCAAACGCATGAAGGAGCAGGGGTTCTTTGAATTCCAGACTCCGATCCTGACGGCGTCGTCGCCGGAAGGTGCGCGCGACTTCCTGGTGCCGTCGCGCATCCATCCGGGCAAGTTCTACGCGCTGCCGCAGGCGCCCCAGCAATACAAGCAGCTCCTGATGATGTCGGGCTTCGACCGCTACTTCCAGATCGCGCCATGCTTCCGCGACGAGGACCCGCGCGCGGACCGTCTGCCGGGGGAATTCTATCAGCTCGATCTCGAGATGAGCTTTGTCGAACAGGATGATGTTTTTGCTGCGGTTGAGCCTGTTATTACCGGCGTGTTCGAGGAATTCGCCAACGGCAAGCCTGTGACGAAAAACTGGCCGCGCATTCCGTTTGCCGAAAGCCTGCGCAAGTACGGCACCGACAAGCCCGATCTGCGCAATCCGCTTTTGATGGCCGACGTCTCCGAGCACTTCCGTGGCTCCGGCTTCAAGGTGTTTGCCCGGATGCTGGAGGACACCAAGAACCAGGTCTGGGCGATCCCGGGGCCGGGTGGCGGCAGCCGCGCGTTCTGCGACCGCATGAACTCCTGGGCGCAGGGCGAAGGGCAGCCCGGCCTCGGCTACATCATGTGGCGCGAGGGCGGCGAGGGTGCCGGTCCGCTTGCCAACAACATCGGTGCAGAGCGTACGGCAGCGATCCGCGCACAACTCGGACTGAAAGACGGGGATGCGGCCTTCTTCGTCGCGGGCGATCCGGCAAAGTTCTGGAAGTTCGCGGGCCTTGCGCGCACGAAACTCGGCGAGGAATTGAACCTGATCGACAAGGATCGCTTCGAACTCGCCTGGATCGTCGACTTCCCGATGTACGAATACAATGAAGACGACAAGAAAGTCGACTTCTCGCACAACCCGTTCTCGATGCCGCAGGGCGGACTCGACGCGCTGAAAAATCAGGATCCGCTGACGATCAAGGCGTTCCAGTACGACATCACCTGCAACGGATACGAGATCGCATCCGGCGGCATTCGCAACCACAGGCCGGAAGCGATGGTGAAGGCGTTCGAGATCGCGGGTTATGGCGAGACCGACGTGGTCGAACGCTTCGGCGGCATGTACCGCGCGTTCCAGTACGGCGCGCCGCCCCACGGCGGCATGGCGGCGGGCGTCGATCGCATTGTCATGTTGCTGTGCGGGACAACCAACCTGCGCGAAATCTCGCTGTTTCCGATGAACCAGCGGGCCGAAGATCTTTTGATGGGTGCGCCGTCCGAGGTCACGCCGAAGCAGTTGCGCGAACTTCACATCCGGCTCAATCTGCCACAGAACTGATTGGAATAAGACCGGCTATCGAAACGGAAAATCGGCGCCGGGAAAGCTGCGGGGGAGTAGGTAGCGTGTCGTCTTCAGAAGATCTCCGGTCAGCAGCGCTCGCCTATCACCGCCTTCCGCGCCCGGGCAAGGTGGAGATTCAAGCCTCCAAGCCTCTCGCCAACCAGCGCGACCTTGCGCTGGCTTACACGCCGGGTGTTGCCGCCGCATGCGAGGAGATCGCCGCCAACCCGGCTGAGGCCGCGTCGCTGACGAGCCGGGCCAATCTCGTTGCGGTGGTCTCCAACGGCACCGCAGTGCTCGGTCTCGGCAATATCGGCCCGCTGGCATCGAAGCCGGTGATGGAAGGCAAGGCGGTTCTGTTCAAGAAGTTCGCCGGCATCGATGTGTTCGACATCGAGATCGCAGCCGATACCATCGAGCGCGTGGTCGAAACCGTCGCGGCGCTCGAGCCGACCTTTGGCGGAATCAACCTCGAGGACATCAAGGGTCCCGAATGCTTCGAGATCGAGGAGCAACTGAAGACCCGGATGAAGATCCCGGTCTTTCATGACGATCAGCACGGCACCGCGATTATTGTTGCCGCCGCCATCACCAATGGCCTGCTGCTGAACGGCAAGAAGCTGTCCGACGTCAAGATCGTTGCGTCAGGGGCGGGGGCCGCCGCCATCGCGTGCCTCAATCTGCTGGTGTCGATGGGCGCGCAACGCAAGAATATCTGGGTCTGCGATATCGACGGTCTGGTTTACAAAGGCCGCAATACGCTGATGGACAAATGGAAGGCGGTCTATGCGCAGAAGACCGACAAGCGCAAGCTTGCGGACGTGATCGCGGGCGCCGACGTGTTTCTCGGCGTCTCGGCCGGCAACGTTCTGAAGCCGGAGATGGTCGCGCAGATGGCGGACAAGCCGCTGGTGATGGCGCTGGCCAATCCGACACCGGAAATCATGCCGGACGAGGCGCGCAAGGTGCGGCCGGATGCGATGATCTGCACCGGGCGATCCGACTTTCCCAACCAGGTGAACAACGTTCTTTGCTTTCCCTTCATCTTTCGCGGCGCGCTCGATGTCGGCGCCACCGCGATCAATGAGGAAATGAAGCACGCCGCGGTCGACGCCATCGCCCAGCTTGCGCGCGACCCGCCGTCCGATGCCGTCGTGTCCGGGTTCGACAGCGGCGAGGCGCAGGGGTTTGGACCGGGATCGCTGATTCCGAGCCCGTTCGATCCACGGCTGATCCTGCGCATTGCGCCTGCTGTGGCGAGGGCAGCGATGGATTCGGGAGTCGCGACTCGGCCGATCACGAATTTCGACGAATATCACGCGCAACTCGAACGCTTCGCATTCCGGTCCGGTCTCGTCATGAAGCCGGTGTTTGCCAAGGCCAAGACGCAGCCGGTTCGCATCATCTATGCTGAGGGTGAGGACGGGCGCGTGCTGCGCGCGACCCAGGTGGTGCTCGAGGAGCAGCTCGCACGTCCGATCCTGGTTGGGCGACCGTCGGTGGTGGAGGCGCGGATCAAGCGCTTTGGCCTCGCGATCAAGGCGGGCAAGGATTTCGATCTGATCAATCCGGAAGACGATCCGCGCTACCGGTCGTATGTGCAGTCCTACATCGACGTTGCCGGCCGTCACGGTGCAACTCCGGATGTAGCCCGCACGACGATCCGCACCAATGCCACTGTCATCGCGGCGCTTGCGGTTGTGCGCGGCGAAGCCGACGCGATGCTCTGCGGCGTCGAGGGCAGCTACATGCGGCATCTCCGGCATATCAGGGAGATCATCGGTTATCTGCCCGGCACGAGCGACTTCGCCGCATTGTCGCTGATGATTACCAGCAAGGGCGCCTATTTCATCGCGGATACGCAGGTTCGACAAAATCCGTCAGCCGAGGAACTGGCCGACATCGCGGCTCAGGCCGCGGTACACGTGCAACGCTTCAACATGAAGCCGAAGATTGCCTTCGTGTCGCATTCCGACTTCGGAAGCTACGACACCGAATCCTCTCGCAAGGCGCGGCGCGCCGCCAACCTGTTCATCGAGCGCCATCCCGAGATCGAGGCCGACGGCGAGATGCAGGGCGATACCGCGCTGTCCGAGGCGGCGCGGCAACTGATCCTGCCGCATTCGCGGCTGAAGGGCGTCGCCAACGTTCTGATCCTGCCCAATCTCGACGCCGCGAACGCGGCTTATCAGATGATCAAGGTGCTTGGCGATGCGTTGCCGGTCGGTCCCATCCTGATCGGCCCGTCGCGCCCGGCGCATATCCTGACGCCGTCGGTGACGGCGCGCGGCATCCTCAATATGACGGCCGTGGCCGTGGTGGAGGCGCAGGAGCGAGCGAGTCGGCAGCAGCCAACCTTGTTCGGCTAAAATGTGACAGGCGACCCACTTTTTGATCTTTGAAAATACCGCCCGGCGCGCTCATACTCGAAGCCTCAGGGGGCGATCCACGTCCGCGTTATCTTGTGGGGCTGATCATGCCGGCATTTATCACGATTGGGCGCGTTCTGTTTTCGGTGCTGTTCATTGTTTCGGGCGTGTCCAAGCTGTTCGATATCGCCGCGACGGCTCAAGGGATTGCATCCAGGATTGCTATTCCGGCGATGCTGACGACTTACACCACCCAGCTCGAGGGTTTGACCGGCCTGCCGACCGCCCAAATGCTGGCCATCGCCGCCGGGACTCTTGAAGTCATCTGCGGCTTGTTCATCGCGCTCAACATCGGAGCGCGTTTTTTTTCGCTGGTGCTGATCCTGTTCATCATCGTAGCGACATTCTACTACCACGATTTCTGGAACCAGACCGGTCCGGAGTCCAAGAACAACATGATCCACGCGCTGAAGAATCTCTCGCTGATTGGCGCGTTGTTCGTCATCGCCGGCATTGGACGGCGGCCCCGAGCCCAAGAGCAGGTTTATACCGACGTTTGATCGGTCAGGAAAACGCTATGGCGCGCGGCGCCATGCCGTGACGCGAACGTCATCGGCCGCATCGAGGATATTCACCTCGCGCGGGTGAAGGCCGTTGGCGGCCAATATGGACTGCGGAGTATTTTCGGGGACACCGGGAAAGCACGCTTCGCCGCTGGGCAGCGTCACGTGCGGTGCCTCCGACAGCCAAAACGTATCGTACCGATCGAGGAACATTCCGAACACGACGGGGCCGCCGATGATGGCAGCCGTTCCATCGCGAACGCCGAGACGCGCGCAGGCATCCTCGAACGACGCACCGGTTGGATTCCACAAGATCGCCTTGGCGTTGTCTGGGGCAGGCGCGAGATTCTTGACGCGATGGGTCACCCAGATCCTCTTGCGTCGCGGCGAGTTGGGCTGATCCTCGAACGAATTGCGGCCGTGCACGATGATGTCAGCGCGATCCAGCCCTGCTGTGAAGAACGCATGATCGCCTTTGAATTTTAGTACGTCCGGCATCACGTGGCTGGCGTCGGCAAGCATTCCGTCCGCCGACACAATCACGTAGCCCTCGATGCGAAGCATTTATATCCTGGATGGCCCGCGCTATTCCGAAATCGTCTGGACGACGCTGCTGACGGGGCGGGTGCTCACGGTCGGCAGCTTGGTATCCTTCTTAAGCTCTTCGTCATACTGCGCAAGCGTTTGGACCGGCGCCTTGGCCTTCATCTGGACCACCTTGTAGCCACCGGCTTTCAATCTGCGCAGCACCTCCGGCAGCGCCTCGGCGGTATGCTTCTGGAAATCATGCATCAGGATGATGCCCTTGCCGAGCTTGTCGAGTTTCTTGAAGATATTGTCGACCACCTGTTGGGCCTTGTGCGTCTTGAAATCGAAGGAGTCGACGTCGCAGGAGAAGATCGCGATATTGCGCTCGCCGAGATAGGTGACCATCTCCGGCGGATGCTGGAGCGCCGGAAAGCGGAAGAACGGCGAAGGTGACGCTTCCAGCGCCCACTTCACGGCGCTGAACCCTTTCTCGATCTCGTCCTTGCGCTGCGCCTCGGACAGCTTCTTGTTGTTGAGATTGGCGTGCGACCACGTATGCGCGCCGATCGTGTGACCGGCCGCTGCGACCTGCCGCAGAATTTCGGGGTGATACGTCGCGTGCTTGCCGATCGGGAAGAAGATGCCGGTGGTGCACTGGTCGGCAAGGGCCTTCAACACCGCCGGCGTGTTGCCGGGCCAGGGACCATCGTCGAAGGTCAACACCACTTCCTTGTCGCGCAGGAAGTCGAGTTGCTTGAAGTGCTCGAAACCGAAGCCGGGGCCGCCGGTGGTATCGATCTGAACCACGCGCGACACGCCGAGCGCGTCGGGATTGCCGTTGCAGGCGACCTTGGGTCCCGGCGGAGGCGTAGGCTTTGCTACGGGCGCGGGAGCCGCCTGCGGCGGCGCCTTGGGCGCCGGCGTCTGCGGCCATGCCGCCGTGGTCGCGTACAATGAAACTATGCCTGCAAAGATCAGCCCCGCCGTGATGCGCATGGTGTTCACCTCAGACGATGTCGCGCGAGTCGACGCGCGCTGCTTCATCATCCTAGCGTAGCTATTTGTGGCGCTTCCATGGGAGCGGCATTTATCCCCAATCAGTTAGCTGGTTCCCGAAGCCTACAGTTGCCGGTATCCGCGGGCGCGTAGCAGGTGTGACGGGCATCACTGTGGAGATTGGCGTCCTCAGCAATAGTGCATCCACAGGCTTCGGGGATGAGCTCCGTGGCTAGCAACACATGGAGACTGCAATGACCTCGGCGATTGGTGCGAATGATGTGCGCGAACTGACGATTGACGAAGTGGACGCCGTGTCCGGCGGCTTCAAGATCAGCGCTTTTGGCGTCACTATTCAAGCGAGCGCCGAATTCAAGGGTGTGTATCTGTCAGCATCGAAGGCGTTGGTGGCGTCTCGGTCAGTGCACAGGGCGTCACTACCGTGGATAGCAAAGGCAACATCAATAACGTGCCTTGGCCGCACTGACGCCGGCTAGCGCAGCGTCACGATGAAGTCGGTGCCTTCGCCGGTTTCACCGCCGGCGATACCCTGATCGGACACGACGATGGAATCGCCGGTCGCGAGCGACTCGGCGATTTTCGTCATGACGTCTTCGGGGATCTCAATGCGGTTCAGGGCGTCCGCGGCGCTGTCTGGAACGGGCGCCGGCTTCGGCTCTATGCGAGCACTGGCGTTTCGGCGGTGGTTACGGCTTTCATGGACGGCGCGCGGCGCACGATGGGCGACTGTGGGCAGCGACACCACGGACCAGTGGAAATCATCCTTGCTGTCCTTGTCCGCCTCTGCCGTGAATACATGCGTTCCCAGCGGCCGGTCGCTGGCTGCGATGGTGATGGGCGCGTCGAACAGCGGTGCAAAGTTCTGCCGCACGTAAATCTTGCTGTCCTTGCGACTGACGAAAACCGCAATCCGGCCCGAGCGCTTGAGCGTGGGGAGCATCTCGGCTTTCGCAGTGCTCGCTGGGGACGATTGCGATTGATCTTTCACTGGGACATCGGCACCGGCTGCGCTGGCGACTTTTGGTTGCGCTTCATTGTCGGCCGGATTGGTCTTGTTGGCGTCTGGTTGGATGGTTGGCGCATCGGTGGCCGCGATATCGGACGGGTTGGTATCGCCATGATCTTCGGCAGGGCCGACGTCCGTGGACTTTGTCTCAGGAGATTTGGTCTCATTCGCAGGGTCAGCGGAAACGGCAGAAGGCTCCGACGCCAGTTTGGAAGGCGTGTTGTCCGGCCCGATCGCGCTTCTGAGTTCGGAAGGGTCGGCCGATGCCATGGCGTCGGCGTCAAGGCGGTGTTCAGCCGGCGTCATCGAACCAGCTGCCGGCGAGTCGCTGGGCGATGACGCTTGCAGTGTCGCGCCGCTGGCATCCGCAGTGCGGACTTCGCCGACCGTCGACGTCGGACCTGCAGCGGTGTCAACCGGAACGGGCTCCGGCCGATGGGTGACCAGCATCGGATGCGAGAACTCCGCCGGAGTCACTTCGCCGGGAGTGATGATCACGCGCGCGCCGGTTCGGGTCCAGCCCCACAGTTTGATCGCAAAGCTCGTGGGCATGCGGATGCAGCCATGTGACGCCGGGTATCCCGGCAGCACGCCCGCATGCATGGCGATGCCGGACCAGGTGATGCGTTGCATGTAAGGCATCGGCGCGCCGCTGTAGATGTTCGAGCGGTGCCACTTCTGCTTCTGGATGATGCTGAACACGCCGAGCGGCGTGGAATGGCCGCGCATGCCGGTCGATACCGGCGTTTCGGCGAAGAAGCCGTTCGCGTCGTAAACCTTGAGCGTCTGCCGGTTGATGGAAATGGCGATGATGAGTGGGCCCTTGGGCTTGCCGATATTCTTCGCCGTTTCCGGTTTTGCGAGGTGATGGCGTTTGCGATGCGGCTGGCGCCTTACAACGGGAGGAGGCGGCGCATCATCGACATAGACGTCAGGCGCGTAAGAGTCCGGATAGGTGTCCTGCCAGAAAATCTGAGCTTGCGCGGGCGGGCATGCTCCGATCACGACGGCCGCCAGGAAACCGAGTGCGAGCCATAGGCGAGGGCGGCTGATACCTGCCGGGATGGGCAAAAACGGGCGCAAATTTGGTTGCTCCTGAAGAAAAGACCGATGCCTGCCCACTACGTTCCTCGAATCTCGGTTCACATATTAGTGTCGCAGACCCCGTCCGCGTTCACCAGCGCGGCCGTCAGGTCTCGCTTTGGTCGGAAAATAGTGTGAATTCCTTCACATGACTCTAATGCCCGGAGAACACCCAAGGCTCGGGCAGCGGTCTTTCGGTGGGAACTCGCCGAACCTACATAGGCGGGAACTCGCAAGCGGAGCATGCATGATGACAGTTCGAGGCCCTGACAATTATGACAAGCGCCGGATTTCGTGGGCCTTTGCAGTTCTTGCCGTCGTGGTGCTTGCCGGATTCCAGGCGCATGCGGCGGATGAACCCGATCTGATTTTTCGCCGTTCGACGGTGTTCAAGCTGCTGAGCCCGAACGACAAACTCGCGACCTACGGTGTCGACGACCCGGAGATCGAGGGTGTCGCGTGCCATTTCACCGTACCGGAGAAGGGCGGCGTCAAGGGCTGGCTGGGTTTGGCCGAACAGGTCTCGGATATTTCATTGTCCTGCCGACAGATCGGGCCGATCCACTTCAAGGCGAAGATGGAGCAGGGCGAAGACATGTTCCGCCAGCGCCGCTCGCTGTTTTTCAAGAAGATGCAGATCGTGCGTGGCTGCGATGCAAAACGGAACGTGCTGGTCTACATGGTCTATTCGGACCGGCTGATCGACGGGTCGCCCAAGAACTCGACCTCCTCGGTGCCGATCATGCCGTGGGGTACGACGGACACCAACGTGCAGAAGTGCGGTGATTTCATCTCGCACTAGTGTGGTGGAGCCCGCTGCGGAAGGCGCGGCGTGGTTAGGTTGAAGCCAGCATCATCCTCGCCGCGGCTGCATGTCAGACGCGGCTGGAATCCGCTGACTCCTAATTTGCCTAGGCCGCCGCGCGATTCTTGATCGCACCGACGATCGCGGTCAACACAGCGCCGGCTACGCCGCCGCCGGCGACTTGGCCGATGATCGAACCGATATCGGGCGTTGTGGCCGCATTCGACAGCATCGGAATCAGCATTCCCAGGATCTGACCGCCGACCCCACCACCAATCGCACCGGCGATGGTGTTACCAACTGCACCGAGATCGATATTTTTGGCCGCGCCACCGGCAACGTTTCCACCGATGGCACCGCCGACAATCTGAATGATCAGATTTAGCAGCATCGCTGACATTGCATTTCTCCCGCGGTCCGAAACTTATCGTGACCCCAGAGGCGGCGCCGGACCTCATCGCCGCGCTGCTGTGATTTTACGCCGGCGCGGGTTAGGGGTCACGCTGCGGGCGCGAACACAACTTCATTCACTGTGGAAGGCAGCTACGGCCTCTCATTGTTACGGTGGAGCGTTAACGAGGTTGGAATCATTCGCTTTCCCGCGATTTGTTTCGTCGGCGCCAGTTTCGCGAAACATTTTCGACTTATGACGAAACCAATTTTCTCTTGTGACAAAGGCCGCCGGAAACAGGCATGGTTATCAATCTCTCCGACAACGCGGCGGACAGCCGAATCAGGAACGGGGAGTTCTCCCATGCGGACCTTCAGCGTCATCCTTGCCTTCGCCTTCCTTCTGGCCGGCCCGTCAGTGGCCGGTTCGTCCGAGACAAGTCTGCCGGGAATCGGCACCTTCGCCTATGCGGGTTCGGCGATCATTGCTGACGCTCCGCGGTTGGCGCTCGTCGCCTCGCGTTAGTCGTTGCCGTCAGCGCTCGGTATGTGATGCATGCGCGGCTGAATCGAACTGAATCTCGCCGAACATCTTTATCCAAATTCCGTTCCACGGATATCGCGAATGCTCGCCAGCTCCCATGATTGGCGATGCGATCGCGTTTCGATTATCGTCATGCTCTTGCGGCATGGGACGGAGCACGGCTTATGGCAGACATCCATCGGGACAACCGTCTTCAGGGCAAAGTTGCCATTGTCACCGGCGCCGGTTCGCGTGCGGACGGCATCGGCAACGGTCGCGCAACCGCGATCATCCTGGCGCGGCATGGCGCGCGGGTCATGCTTGTCGACGCCGTCGTGGAATGGGCGCAGACGACCGCCGCCATGATCGAGGCCGAAGGCGGCGCCTGCGAGATCGTCAAAGGCGACGTGAGCGATGACGTCTCCTGCAAGGCGATCGTCGCGCGCACGGTTGAATCGTGGGGCCGGCTGGACGTTCTCGTCAACAATGTCGGCATCACCGGACCACGTGGCAATGCGCTCGAGGTCGATCCCGAGGCATGGGACCATGCCATGCGCGTCAACGTTGCCTCGATGATGCTGATGGCCAAACATACCATTCCGGAGATGGTCCGGAGCGGCGGCGGCTCCATTATCAATCTGACATCCGTCGCCGGTCTGCAGGGCGGCCATCCGAGCCTGCTGTATCCCACCTCCAAGGGCGCGGTCATCAGCCTGACGCGCGCCATGGCCGCGCATCACGGCCGGCAGGGCATTCGGGTGAACTGCATCGCGCCGGGCACCGTCTATACGCCGATGGTCGCCTCGCGCGGCATGACGCCGGAGATGCGCAAGGCGCGCAGCGAGCGCACACTATTGGGCACTGAAGGGACCGGCTGGGATATCGGCTACGGCGCGCTGTTCCTGGCCAGCGACGAGTCGCGCTGGATCACCGGCGTCACGCTACCGATCGACGGCGGCGCAACAGCAGGCAGCCAGGCTTCACCGGTGCCGCCAAGCGAGCCTGCGCGAACCTAGATCGGTTCACGCGCGACTCCTTACCGTTTCCGCGCGATGCATTTGCGAACGCGCACGACCCCGGTCGAGGCGAGCTTCGCGCCCAAGACTTCCTTGATCTGCCCTGCCGGGCACGATCCATCGTCCACAAGGATGCGCTCGCCCAGTCGCAGATTGACGATATCGGTTTCCCGCCGGACTTGTGTGGCGCTTGCGGATGCGGCCATCAGCAAGCCAGTCAGGGCAAACGATAGGAAGAGCAGGGCATAGCGTGAAATCATGGGAGCCTCGGCGATGATGGGCGGTTTATTTGCTGTCGATCTTGAGTCCGCCGGGACCGACGTTGATATGCACGCCCTTGGGCTCCTTCCTGGCTTCGTAGAGATTATACGCGAGAACACCGACTGCGACCGCGAGCGCCCCGATAATCAGGAACAACAAGTTGCGATTGATCGGCATGAAGCCTCCTGGAATGGCGTTTCGCTAACTGTAGTGGCGGGCGCGCGATTCTCAAAGCAGGCTGCATCCTTTCCAAAAGTGTGATTGATTGATGGGAACCGAAACCGCATCCGCAGTTCAGCACAATAAGGAATGACATGGTCAACAGTGACAATCAGCGCCGTATCGTCGATGCCGTTGATGCAGGCTTCGACGCGCAGCTCGCGACGACGCGCGATTTCGTCGCCATTCCGAGCACACGCGGCGCGGAGGGGCCGTGTCAGGACATGATCGGCGATTTGCTGCGGCAGCGCGGCTATGAGGTCGATGACTGGCATATCAACGTCGACGATCTCAAGGAACTGCGTGGCTTTGGTCCGATCGAGCACGATTTTTCTCGCGCGCGCTCCGTCGTCGGGACCTATCGCCCGTCCAACAACGCCGGCAAATCGCTGATCCTGCAGGGCCACTGCGATGTGGTCCCTGTCGGGCCGCTCGACATGTGGGGGACACCGCCGTTTTCGCCTGTCGTCAAAGACGGTCGCATGTACGGCCGTGGCGCCTGCGACATGAAGTCCGGCACCATCGGCGCGCTCTATGCGCTCGATGCCATCAAGACGGCGGGGTTGAAGCCGACCGGGCGGATTCATTTCCAGTCCGTGATCGAGGAAGAGAGCACCGGTGTCGGGGCGCTCTCGACCTTGCAGCGCGGCTACCGCGCCGATGCTTGTTTCATTCCTGAGCCGACGGACGGCAAGATGGTGCGCTCTCAAGTCGGTGTGATCTGGTTTCGGCTGAGGGTGCGCGGATTTCCCGTGCACGTGTTCGAGGCCGGCTCCGGCTCCAACGCGATCACGGCGGCCTATCATCTTATCCATGCGCTCGAAAAGCTCGAGGAGGACTGGAACAAGCGCGCCGCCAGCGACAAGCACTTCAAGGCGGTCAATCATCCGATCAATTTCAACCCGGGCATCATCAAGGGCGGCGACTGGGCATCGAGCGTGCCGGCGTGGTGCGATGTCGATTGCCGTATCGCCATCCTGCCGGGCTGGTCGGTGAAGGATGCGCAATCGGAAGTCCTCGCTTGCGTGTCCGCCGCCGCGCGCGATCACCGCTTCCTGTCGAACAATCCGCCGCAGGTGGAGTGGTCCGGATTTTTGTCGGAGGGATACGAGCTGAAAGACTCCGCTGCGCCGGAAGCCGCGTTCGGCAAGGCCTACAATGCGGTCTATGGCGGCGCGACGCCGGACCTCGTTTTCACCGCGCTGACCGATACGCGCTTCTACGGGTTGAACTACAACATCCCGAGTCTGTGTTTTGGCGCGAGCGGTGCCGCCATGCACGGCTTCAACGAATATGTCGATCTGGAGTCGTTACGGAAATCAACCCGAGCGACCGCGCTGTTCATCGCGGAGTGGTGCGGCGTCGAGCCGATCTAGCTGTCTTGCCGGTTGGCTTGGGTTTGCCACAACGCCGCAACGATGGCGTCGAGGCCATCGGTCAGCGCCGCAGGGCCCGGCTGCAGGATCAGCGGCGACTTGATCTCGACGATGCGATTGTTGCGTGCGGCGGGAATGTCGCTCCAGCCGGATCGCTGCCGGATTTTTTCCGGCACGACCTTCTTGCCGCACCATGAAGCCAGAATGACATCAGGTGCCGCCGCACGCACGGCCTCCGGCGTGACGATACGGTCCTTCGCGGCTTTCTGCGCGCGCAGAGCCGGGAAAATATCGTCACCGCCGGCGATCCCGATCAGTTCGGACACCCAGCCGATGCCGCTGATGAGCGGATCGTCCCATTCCTCGAAATAGACTTTTGGGCGCGGAGCGGCGCGCCTGGTCGCAGCGATGTCTGCGAGCCGGCGCTCGTATTGTGCAACGAGCGTATCTGCACGCGCCGCAGCGTCTACCAGTGCGCCGACCGTGCGGATCATCGCCATGATTCCTGCGATGTCGCGATGATTGAACACATGAACAGCGACACCGGCGCGGACCAACTCGGCGGTGATTTCGGCCTGCATGTCTGAAAACGCCAGCACCAGGTCGGGTTCGAGCGCGAGAATTTTCGGAACGTCCGCGGAAATGAATGCGGACACGCGCGGTTTCTCACGGCGCACCTGCGGCGGACGGACCGCGTAGCCGGAGACGCCGACAATGCGATCCTGTTCGCCGAGCAGATAGAGCGTCTCCACCGTCTCTTCGGTGAGGCACACGATGCGGCGGGGAGGGAAGTGGCGCATGCCGACGATATGCGAAATAATGGGCCGCTTGTCACCCGCGCTGAACCGGGGAGTTTTGAATGACGCCGCTTGAGAAAATCCAGTCGATGAAGATGCCGTTCGCGGAACTCAAGGGCGTGACGTTCACCGAGGCCGAACTCGATCGTGTCGTGGCGCGGATGCTGGTGCGCCCGGATCTTTGCACCGCCGGCCACACCATTCATGGCGGCGCGGTGATGGCGTTCGCGGATTCGGTGGGAGCTGCGGCAACCGTCATTAATTTGCCTGCCGATGCCAAGGGCACCACCACCATCGAGAGCAAGACCAATTTCATCGGCGGCGCCAAGGAAGGCACGACAGTCATCGCGATCGCAATGCCGGTCCATCGCGGCCGCCGCACCCAGGTCTGGCAGACCCGATTACAGACCGAAGACGGCAAGCTGGTCGCGGTGGTGACGCAGACCCAGCTCGTCCTGTAACTGGCTCTGAAAAGTTAATGTTTTTAACCATTTATGACGGTGGATAGCGGCTTTCTGCCGCGATTCCGATTTGCCTAAAGTCTTGAATATTATGGTGCGTCGCACAATATTGGGTGTCTAGGGATTCGACGCCTCCTCGAGGGATTTGAGGAGAAAGATCATGACGGCCGCATCAGCCCCACATGCTCCAGTCGGGCGGGGCACAATCCGGACATTGACGGCGCGTGAGATGCCGTTGCTGCGCGCGCATTTGCTGCGTCTCGACGCAGAGAGTCGGCGCGACCGCTTCAACGGGGCGATCGACGAGAGGTTCATCGAATCCTATGCCGAGCGCTGTCTTGCCGACGGCACCGTCGTGGTCGCCTATGTCGAGGACGAACAGGTCCTTGCAGCCGCAGAGTTGCATCAGCCCGACACCTCATATGACGGGCTGCCGGAGATCGCTTTCAGTGTGGAGCATCATGTCCGCCGCAAGGGGCTTGGCAGCATTCTGTTCCGCCGACTGATCACGGAAGCCGAGGGGCGGGGATACGAGCGGCTGCGCATCACCACGGGTTACAGCAACGAGGCGATGCGTGCGCTGGCGCAGAAGTTCGGCGCGCGGCTGACTTTCCGTCAGGGCGAAACCACCGGGACCATCGACCTCACGCCGTTGGCGTTGCCGACGTTTGGAGGGCGTTCGATGAACCGTGGTGCATCGTTGAAGTCGATCGAGGCCGCGTAGTCGCGGGCGCGATCTGTTGCAGTGTCATTGATGCTGAAAATGGATCGCGGAGCGACCGATCAGATCCGCTTGTCGTTGCCGAACCTGCGGACCACGCGGCGCTCGACCACGACCGAGCGCTGGGCACCCTGTTCGCCGGCGATGACTCGGGTGGTCGGTGACCGCACCGCCGCACGAGCGGCTTTCTTGACTTCGGCTTGAACGACATCGAGCGGCATGCCCATCAGCGCCGCTGCGATCTCGGCCTGCGAGTCGAGATCGTCAGTGATGCCGGTGGCCGCGAAGATGGCTTCCTCCAGCGTAGGAGGATCGCGGCGAACTCGCCGGGTGCCGTATTTCGTCTGCCAGTCTTCGCTCATCGGTCGCCTCAAGGGGTTGGCGCATACCTAGAAGACTCGATGCTGCATCGCAATATGGGATTTGATGTGGCAATACAGCCATGCATTTTGGGCGCGCGCATGGTTTTTTCGACCTCTATTGCGATGTAACCCGCGATCTGTTGTGGCCGGGCTATGCGGTTCCGGCGGCATATTCCGGCCATCGCTTCAGGGCGGCATGGCCAGCGTCGGTCAGCGTGTAAACGCCGCGCTCGACGCGGTCGAACCAGCCGTAGACGTTATGCAGCAGGATTTTCCCGGCGTCAGGGTTGTCAGGCCTGAGATCGCGCACGTGGCGCGGTCCTGCGGTCATTGCCGCGGCGCAGGCTAGCGCCTGCTGACGATAGGCGGTCATGATCGGCGTTCGCGTACTGCCACCGGCGACCGGGTCGCCCTTGCGGCGCTTGTGCTCTGAAACGAGCCGGGAGCGCTTCTTGGGATTGCGTCGCGGACTGATCGTGGAGGGGGCGACCAGCACCTCCACACCGCCACGGTCGGTTACGCCAAGCATCCCGAAGCCAAGCCGCCGGCACAGGTTGCGGTAACGTGCATCGCTTTCGCGTCCCTTGCCACGCACCGAGAGTTTGGCGGCGAGCCAGACCTCGTCGCAGGCGCCGGCGCGCTCGACACCTTGCAGGATCAGTTCGAGATTGAAGCTGAGTTTCAATTCGCCGATCACGACGACCGGTGGATCGTCGCCGCTCAGCGCCACCATGTCGCAACCCCCGATCTCGCCTTTGACAGTATAGCCAAGGCTTTCGAGGTGGCGCTTCACGGGAAGGTAGAGCGAGGTTTCCAAGGTCGGGGCTCCGGCGACTCAGACAAGTTTACCGGATCGTTGGTGCGCGAGGCAGCGAACCGAGCGGATTTGATCGGGGTTTGCCGCACGAGTTAGGTTACCTGCGGGACAAGGCGCGGCCGGATCGCAAGCTTCGGCTATCGGGTGGAAGTGGATGGTCAGGAATGGTCTTTACGCGCTCCGCATCGAGATGCTCGATGGGATCAGGGGCGAGAACACCGGGGTCATGGTGCTGCGGGATGGCACGATCCGCGGCGGCGACGCATTTTTCTACTACGTCGGCTCCTATACCGCGGCCGATGGCCGGTGGAAGGGCGAATTGACCAACCAGGAGCACACGCCGACCTATGGCGCGCGCCCAATGTTCGGCGGCAAGGATGTCGGCATCGGCTTTTCTGGCACCTATACGGACGACAGCGCCGAAGGCGAGGCGACTGCACTTGCGGGCAAGCGCAGCATTCGTTTCAGGGCGACCTTGCGGCTGCTGGTTGCCGATTAATCGGGAACGCCGGGCAGGTGCTTGAACAGCCCGAGCCGGAGGTCCTTGGCGCGATAGATCACTTCGCCGTCGGCGAACACCGTGCCGTCCGCGATTGCCATCACCAGTTTCGAGCGCATTACCCGCTTGATGTCCACGGTATAGGCGACGTTGCGGACGTGCGGCAGAATCTGTCCGGTGAATTTCAGATCACCAAGCCCGAGCGCGCGGGCCCGCACGTGCTGATCGCGGCCGAGCCATACCAGATAGAAGCCAACCATCTGCCAAAGGCCGTCGAGTCCAAGGCAGCCGGGCATCACTGGATCGTTCTGGAAGTGGCAGCGGAAGAACCAGAGATCGGGCTTGACGTCGAGCTCGGTGCGCACGAATCCGCGCCCGTACCTGCCGCCGCCTTCGGTGATTTCCGTGATGCGATCGAACATCAGCATCGGCGGTAGCGGTAGTTTCGGCTCGCCGGGTCCGAACATTTCGCCGCGGCCGCAGGCCAGCAAATCTTCGTAGCCATAGCTGCTGCGTCGTGCGTGCATGCTTTGATTTTCCTGCAGGAAATTCCGGGGAAGAGGAATAGTCACGACAAGTTCCGTTCGATCTATCGTCGCGCGCAGGGGTAGTAAAGCGATGCCGATACTTCCGTTTGAGTGAATGATAAGGGCCTTAAGATCAGGTTACTTCTGCCAGTCGGGAAGGGAAGACTTACGTATACGTTGGAGCCGCCGTTCAAACGCGCCCGCGAACCGGCAGCAGCGCACCGGTCACGGCGCTCGCGGCATCGCTCGCCAGAAACAGGATGACGTTCGCCAGTTCGTCCGCGGTCACCCACGCCGAGAAGTCCGCCTTGGGCATGTCCCTGCGGTTGGCAGGGGTGTCGATGGTCGAAGGCAGCACCGCATTGACGGTGACCTTGCCTTTGAGTTCGGCCGCCAGCGTTTCAGTTAGCCGATGCACGCCGGATTTCGACGCGGCGTAGGGACCCATGCCCGCCGCCGCCTGCAACGCCCCCATCGCGCCGACATTGACGATGCGTCCGGCGCCTGAAGCAATCAGATGCGGAATCGCGGCCCGCGAGGCGTTCAGCGCAGTCATCACGTTGATGGCGTAAAGGCGTTGCCATGTTTTCGGATCGCCTTCGGAAACGGTCTCAAACGAAAACGATCCGGCGATATTGATAAGCGCATCGAGTTTGCCGAAATGCGATGCGGCCGCGTCGATGGCTTTTGCGGCCTGTGCAGCATCCGACAGATCGACGCGGCCGAGGTCGATCCGGTCGGCGGTCGTGCCGATCGTCGCAGCAGCATGATCGATGCCGGCCACCCGGGCGCCGCGCGCGATGGCGGCGTCCGCGACCACCTTGCCCAATGCGCCAGACGCGCCGGTGATGACAATGACTTTTCCGTGCATAAGGGGTCTCCTAGTGGTCTTTCGATTCTAACATTCGCATCCCGGTTCAGCGAGCCTTCTTGCGAATGTTAGAATCGAAAGACCACTGGCAAATATGAGCTTCTAGTGGGGTTTTGAATTTGACATTCACGTCCGGGACGTGCGGCGAGAGATGGGGCGCGGATGTCAAATTCATTCCACTAGATGGAATGGCTGCAATCCTGCAATCAACTTGTCGGAGAGATCAAGTATAGCGCAGTATCCTGCTTGGCGCTTGGGGGTTGATGTTGAAGGGATTTTACAAGGTTCGTTTCGAGTTGAACGGGGCGCCTGGTCGCAGCGTGATGTACATGCACGGCGGAAAGATGCTCGGCGGCAACTCGGCGTTCGCGCATATCGGCACCTATGAAGAATCCGATGGTGTGTTCACCACCGAGGTCAAGACGGTGCGTCATAACGACGATCCGAACTATCGTTCTCTGGCGGGGACCGACGATGCCACGCTGCGGGCCAGGGGCAGGGCTGACGGCGAAATTCTCCACTTCGAGGGCTCCATCATCGAACTGGCGGGCTCGGTCTTTCGCTCGGTGATGACGCCGATCGACGACGAGATCATGCCGATCGCCGGTGCGATGGGCGAGGGCGGTATCGTCAACGGGCTTTACTCGATCCACATCAAGATGCTCGATGGTGTCGAGGGCGGACTGAACGGGGTCATGCTGCTGCATGATGGCCGGATCCTCGGCGGCGACGCGTCGTTCTATTACCTCGGCACGTACACCTCGGCGGACGGCCGCTGGAAGGGCCAGATTCTCAATCAGGAACACACGCCGGCGGTAAGCGAGAATCCGGTCTTCGGCGGCCATGAAGTCGGTATCGGATTTTCCGGGACTTGCACGAGCGACGGCGCAGAGCTTGAAGCCATCGCGCTGGTCGGCAAGCGCAGCGTGCGGCTCACGGCGACCTTGAAGCTGATGCGCCGGGCGTGAGCCCGGCGCGCGATCAGTCTTCCTGCGAATTATGGATCTGGTGTCGTCTAGGCCGCGACGCTCCAGTTTTTCTGAACGTCCGACGCGGCCCTGTTGAGATGCACCTGCTGATCGATGTGATCGATCCAGCCGACCGGAACGAGATGGTGCTTGCCGTCGGGCGAGTCGGACTTGGCGAGCTTGATCTTGTCCGCCCCCTCGATGTGGTCGACCTTACCGACCTTCTTTCCGTCGGATGCGACGACGTCCATGTGCTCCTTGATTTGCGACGTGTTGAGCATGGTTATTCTCCTTCGTGGGAACGGGATGCGTTAACGCCTCGCGACATTGAAGGTTCGTTTGGAACTCGTGGACCCTGCGATGGTTGCCCGGATCAAGGCGAGGCATCGACATGATCCGGAAATTGAAGTCGGGCGAATACCGGCTGTATTCGCGCAAGGTGAATCCGAAGACCGGCAGGCGCCGCAATCTCGGGACGTTTAGATCGCGCGCGGCGGCCGAAAAGCATGAACGCGAGGTTCAATACTTCAAGCGGCACTGAACCGACGGACTGGACCAGCGTTTGGTTCCGGTGGCTGTCGTTGCCGTGTCAACAGGCTTTTCAGCATTCCGCTGTGGTGACGAGGCATTGTCAGTTCCGCCGGTTCCGATAGGCTGTCGGTGTCACTTTTCCGAAGGGAGTCTCCCATGAAGGTTCTTTCCGTTCTCGCCGTCCTCGGTATGTTTGCTGCCGGTCCCGCATTTGCACAGTCGTGCAACGCTGTCAGTGCTGACGGCAAGCCGTTGGCCGGTGCTGCCAAGGCCAGCTTCATGAAGAAATGCTGTGAAGATCACGCCAAGAGCGCCGACGGCAAGCCGCTGGCGGGTGCCGCCAAGAAAAGCTCGGTCGACAAGTGCATGAAGGGCTGAGACGCTCGTTCTTACCCTCAAGATGAAAGCCCTGCCGGTGACGGCAGGGCTTTTTTGGTGGTCGCTGACCGCGTCGGCCATGCCGGTTCAAAGCAATTGCGGCGATCCTTCCGGCCTGCCAAAAGGGGCGGGAAACGCGCCTGATGGCGCAGGCGGGAGATGAAAGGACACTTTGACATGATCGAAACGGTTGGAATTATCGGCGCTGGCACCATGGGTAACGGCATCGCCCAGATTTGTGCCGCCGCGGGCCTGCCGGTGGTGATGGTGGACATTTCCGACGCCGCCGTGGCGCGGGGGCTTGCGACCGTCACCGGCAGCCTCGATCGTCTCGTCAAGAAGGAAAAGATGAGTGATGCCGATCGCAATGCTGCGATTGCGCGCATCACCGGCACCACCGACCGCGCCAAGTTGTCGACCTGCGATCTCGTGATCGAGGCGGCAACCGAGAACGAGGATCTGAAACTCAAAATTCTGAAAGAGGTTTGCTCGATTCTGCGGCCGCAGGCGCTGATCGCCACCAACACCTCGTCTATCTCGATCACCAAGCTCGCGACCGCGACCGATCGGCCCGACCGTTTCATCGGCATGCATTTCTTCAATCCGGTGCCTGTGATGGCGCTGCTGGAATTGATCCGCGGCCTGCAGACCTCCGACGACACCCACGCCAAGGCGGAAGCGTTCGCAAAGCGCGTCGGCAAGGTGGCGATCACGGCGCGCAACAGCCCGGGCTTCGCCGTCAACCGCATCCTGTGCCCGATGATCAACGAGGCGGTGTTCGCGCTTCAGGAGGGGATCGCAACCGCCGAGGAAATCGATGCCGGCATGAAACTCGGCTGCAATCATCCGATCGGTCCGCTGGCGCTCGCCGATCTCATCGGCCTCGACACCATGCTGTCGGTGATGGAGGTTTTCTACACCGGATTCAACGATCCGAAATATCGCCCGGCGCCGCTCCTGAAAGAAATGGTGGACGCGGGCCACCTCGGCCGCAAGAGCGGCCGCGGGTTCTACGACTACGGCAAAGCCTGACGACACGCGCGATCCTGAATGCGACGTTTGCCCGGCAATTTCGTCCCGTGAGGGTCACGATTGCCGGGCATTGTTTTTAGATATGCCGGCAACGTCCTGAAATAATTGCGCCTTCTCGGCGCGGTGAATGGCACGGCATTTGCTGCTTATCCTCGGAGGAGGATGTGCATGTCCGGTTTGTCCATACCCGCGTCGATGACGACGGCGCCGCTTCCGGCGTCGAGCAACCTCGCCGTCAAGAACAAATCCAATTCGGTCGAGCAGCAGTTTCTGAAATACGCCGAGATGACTCCGGCGCAGCGGCTGTTCGATTCCATGCTGAAGCAACTCGGCCTATCCGAAGACGATTTCAAGGCGATGAGTCCGCAGGACCAGCAGAAGGTCGTCGAGAAGATTCAGCAGATGATCAAGCAGCAGACCGAAAACGGCACAGGCACGGCGCCGAAGGGAATGGTGACCGACATGACCGCCTGAACAAGCTCACGTCTTCGCCGTCAGCTTGTCCTGGGTCTTCGTATCGAAATCGCCGGCATCGTGACGCTCGTGAAGCTGGCTTGCGGGGTCGCCGGAGACGCGGTTGACGATACGGCCGCGCTTCACCGCAGGCCGCGCGCCGATCGCAGCGGTCCAGCGCTGCACGTTCTTGTAGCTCTGCACATCGAGGAAGGTGCCGCTCTCGCCATAGAGCAGGCCCTTCGCCAGTCCGCCGTACCACGGCCACACCGCGATATCGGCGATCGTGTAGTCCTTGCCTGCGAGATATTCGCTGTCGGCGAGGCGGCGGTCCAGCACATCCATCTGCCGCTTCACTTCCATGGAAAAACGGTTGATGGCGTATTCGAACTTCTCCGGCGCGTAGGCGTAGAAATGGCCGAAGCCGCCGCCGAGATAGGGCGCGCTGCCCATCTGCCAGAACAGCCATGACAGACACTCGGCGCGACCTGTCGGGGTTCTCGGAATCAATTCGCCGAATTTTTCGGCGAGATGCAGAAGGATCGCGCCGGACTCGAACACCCGGATCGGCTGCGGCCCCGAGCGATCAAGCAGCGCCGGAATTTTCGAGTTCGGATTGACTTCCACGAAGCCTGAGCCGAACTGTTCGCCGTCGCCGATCTTGATCAGCCACGCATCGTACTCGGCGCCCTTGTGGCCGAGCGCAAGCAGCTCCTCGAACATAATCGTGACCTTCTGGCCGTTTGGCGTCGCCAGCGAATAGAGCTGGAAGGGATGCTTGCCGACAGGCAGAACTTTCTCATGCGTGCTGCCCGCGATCGGCCGGTTGATCGAGGCGAATTTGCCGCCGTTCTCCTTGTCCCAGGTCCAGACTTTGGGCGGCGTGTAGGGGGCGTCGGTCATGGGAAACTCCGGGAGGATCAGGGAAGGCTATCGACGTTAGTTAGGCGCGACCGAGGTGGCCTGCAAGCGCTGCTTGCGCGCGGAGGTGAGGACGTTAGGCTTGCGGCAGGCCGATAGAGTTTCGCATGACTGACCGGATTCTTGTCTTTTACGGCTCCTATCGCTCGGATCGCATGGGGATACGCCTGGCGGATTTTGTCGTTGCCGGATTGAGGGCGCGAGGGGCGTATGTCGAACTGATCGATGCCAGAGCCATCGATCTTCCGATGCTCGATCGGATGTACAAGGAGCATCCGAAAGGAGCTGCACCCGCGGCGCTGGAAGACTTGGCGCAGAAGATCATCGCAGCCGACGGCTTCGTGTTCGTTACCGGCGAATATAATTGGGGCATTCAGCCCGGCCTGAAAAACCTCACCGATCATTTTCTGGAGGAGTGGTTCTGGCGCCCGGCGGCGATCGCAAGCTATTCGGCCGGCCGTTTCGCCGGTACCCGCGCTGCACTGGCCTGGCACGGAACGCTGAGCGAGATGGGCATGGTGGTGACCTCGTCGAGCCTCGCGGTTGGTCAGATCGGACACTCTCTTGATACCGACGGAAAGCCGACCGGCGAGGGCGGCAAGGCGCTCGAGCGTGCTTTCCCGCGTTTCGCGGACGATCTTTTGTGGTGGGCCGAAGCCGCGAAGGTGCAGCGTGCGAAGCGGAAGCCGCCGTATTGAGACGTCGCGGTAAGTGCGACCAAGCCCGTCCGTCTCAAGGACGCATGAAGGCGAAATCCGCATCGGGATCGCAGTTGTCGGCGAGGAAGTTCAACTCCGAACGCACGTCGTCCACCGAGCGTGTCTCGAGATACTTCGCAACGACGAGGTTCAGCAGCGAGCGGCAGACACTTTCGTTGTCCTGCCCGGTTGTTTTCGCCTCGTCCATCGCCGCGGTGAAATGGCGGTTTGCGATATCGGCTGCGGACATACGCCCCTCCTGTTGATGCCGCGTTGTGTTGCACAATCGCCGCGGCGCGAGTTCGACTGGAGTTAAATAGGCCGGAAGGCAATTGCCTGACCAGCGAATAGTGCGCCCGCTTTGTGATCGAGATGCTCTCCAAATTGTGTCCGGTGAGCTGGAGCTTTCCATGATCGGAGGCGTTAACATCGACTGGTCCGCGTCCGCGGGCCGATTCTTCCGTCCCCCAAAGCAAACGGTAGCATGACGACCAAGCATAAAAAGGCGAAGGCCCGTGTCATCCTTGCGATCGACGTCGGCGGATCTCACGTCAAGGTCCTGACCAGCACTGGCCGCACCAAACGCGAATTCGAGTCCGGCTCTGATCTTTCGGCGAAGGAGATGGTGCGTAAGGTGAAGGCGCTGACGAAGGACTGGTCCTTTGACGCGATCTCCATCGGCTATCCCGGGCCTGTCGCGGGCAATCGCCCGCTACGCGAGCCCTTCAATCTCGGCAAGGGCTGGAAGGGGTTTGATTTCCGAAAAGCCTTCGGCAAGCCGACCAGGGTCGTCAACGATGCGTTGATGCAGGCGCTCGGTGGCTACCAGAGCGGTCGTATGTTGTTTCTGGGGCTCGGCACCGGCCTCGGCTCCGCCATGATTGTCGATGGCGAGCTTGAGCCGATGGAATTGGGCCACCTGCCATATCGCAAGAACAAGACTTACGAAGACTATGCCGGCGAGGCCGGACGAAAGCGGCTCGGCACTGGAAAATGGCGCAAGCACGTCGCCGACATCGTCAAGCAACTGACTGCTGCGCTTGAGCCCGACTATGTGCTGCTCGGTGGCGGTAACGTCGAACGGCTCGGCAGGCTGCCGCCGAAATGCCGCCGCGGCGACAACGCCGATGCGTTCGCCGGTGGCTTCAGGCTGTGGAAGGGACGGGTCGCCGGATCTACACGCCGGTGACGCGCCAGATCACGTCGCCGACATCGTCGGCCACCAGCAGCGAGCGGTCGGGACCGAGCGCGACGCCGACGGGCCGCCCGTAGGAGGCGCGCTCGTCGGGTGCCAGGAAGCCCGACAGGATGTCGCGCGGCGGGCCGGAGGGACGGCCGTTCTCGAACGGAACGAACGCTACCTTGTAGCCGCTGAGCGTGCTGCGATTCCACGAGCCGTGCTGGCCGATCACCATCCCGTCCGGAAAGCCGGGCAGCGTTCCGACCGGCATCCAGCACAAACCAAGAGAAGCCGTGTGGCCGCCGAGCGCATAGTCAGGCGTGATCGCGCGGCCAACCAGTGCAGCATCCTGCGGCACGCGATCGTCGACGACGCGATCCCAGTAGCAATAAGGCCAGCCGTAGAAGCCGCCGTCCTGCACCGACGTCAGATAATCCGGCGGCGTTTCGTCACCGAGTCCGTCGCGCTCGTTGACGACGGTCCAGAGCGCGCCGGTGTTCGGCTCCCATGCGAGCCCTACCGGATTGCGCAGTCCGGAGGCGAAGATGCGGCTGGTGCCGTTGGCGAGGTCGAGTTCGTAGATGGCGGCGCGGCCGTCCTCGACCTCCATGCCGTTCTCGGCGATGTTGGTGAGCGATCCGACACCGGCATAGAGTTTTTTGCCGTCGGGGCTCGGCAGCAGGCTGCGGGTCCAGTGACCGGCGGGTTTGAAGGTGATCAACTTGCGTCCCGGTGCGGTGATGCGGTCGGCGCCCGGTGTATAGGGAAATGCCACCACGCCATCGGTGTTGCCGACATAGAAGGTGTCGCCGACCAGCGCCATGCCGAACGGCTGGTTCAGATCTTCCATGAACGGCTGCTGCATCTCCGCGACGCCGTCGCCATCCCGATCACGCAGCAGGGTGATGCGGTTGGCGCTGATCCCAAGCGCGGCGGCCCGCCGCATCGTCGCATGCATCGCGTAGCTGAACAGGCTCGTGACGCGGCTCGTCACCTGGTTCGCTTCGGCGATCAGGACGTCACCGTTCGGCATCACCTGGATCCAGCGCGGATGCTTCAGTCCGGTGGCGAACGCGTTTACTTTCAGTCCCGGTGCCGTCGCCGGCTTCTGTCCGGCGCTCCAGCCCTGCGCGGTCGGCATCTTCAAGGTGGGCAGCTTGCCCTGCGGCTTCGCTTCGGGAATGAGCGGCGTGCCACCCCAGGCCGGCACAGGCTCGGCATCGCGCAACCGGCGAACCCTGAGCGCCGCGCCGCCGACCACGGCGACTACCTGTGCGGTAATGCGGGACATGCTCATGGGTAACCCCTTTTCAAAAGACCGCGCGCACAGTATCGGGCGAGGGGAATGGTGCAAGTCCCGCAGGTGCGCGGCTGCATTGAATGCATTGAAAAGAGCACCGTAGCTGCGCAGGTTTGCCGGGTGACTTTTAGCTGTGGTGATCGGACGCGGTGTCCTCGTCGCTGCCTGCGCCGAACCCTCCACCCATTCCACCGCCCATCCCCATGCCGCCGCCACCGCCGCCTTTCTGACTGCCATCCTTGCCACGCTCGCCCTTGCCGCGTCCGGATGCGTTCGACGGGCGCGCCGGGCCCTGCATCGGGATCGCAAGGTCGGCTGGGACCGGATCGAGATCGAGCGCGACGCGAATGAAATCGCGTAGCGACACCACGAGCTCGTGGGTATGGACCGGGCGTCCGGCGACCAGTTCGCGCGCGGCGCGCTCGGCGAGACGAACATGCGTTTCGGTGCCGAGCAGCATGATATCCGACAGCGCCGCCTCGACCGCGTCCCGAATGCGCCGCGCGCGATCCGATCGCCCGGTGCCCTCGGCGGCTGTCTCGATCGTCACGGCGGTCTCGCCCTCGGCGGCGGGTTCGCTGCGCCGGTTCAGATCGCGCAAGTGCGTCGGGTCGACGGTCAGTTCGCCGGTGAACGAGCCGCCCAGCACCTTGTAGGCCGCGATCAGCGTGCGCAGGCGTTCGTTGATCTGGCGGTTCATGCGTTCGCGGCGCTGCTGGATGGTGGCCATCACCAGCAGGCGGATGCCGACGCCGATGAAGGTGATCAGCGCGAGGCCGACCAATGTCGCCAGCACGCTGTGCCAGGAACTGAAATCGAT
>JAFKKH010000041.1 GCA_017305665.1 Hyphomicrobiales bacterium | reverse complement strand
AGCACCACGATCGGCTTGCCCTTGACCTTGCCGCCGAAGTCGGCGACCGCCATCTGCACCGCGGCGAGCGAGCCCTTGCCGGTGGCATCGGAATACAGGCTCGACATGTCGGTGAGCACGCCGAGCTTGACGACGTCGTCGGAAATCTGGGCGTGCGCCGCCCCGGCCGACAGAGCGATGGCTGCGCCGGCCATCAATGCGGCTGCTAGTCGTTTCATTTTTGCTTCTCCCCTGGAGGTTCTTGTTGGAGGTTTGGGTGCGACACTTTGTGCCAGCAAAGCCGATCCCGGTGCAAGACCCGGTGGCCGGACAGTGGCCGGACGGAAGGGTCTGATTGGTTCAATCGAGCCGGAGTTTTTTGCGCGTCGCCGGATCGCGCGCTCACAGCGCCGGCAGCGTCTTGACCGTCACATTGACCGCGCCGTTGGCTTCCGCGATGACGCGGAGCGTCTGGGAATCGAACGCGATATCCGCGAGCCGCAAGCTGCTGATATCGGCTGTGACCCGGACGCCGTCGTCGCTCTTCTGGAAATCCGCGATCACGGCGGCGATCTTCTTCTGCGCGGTGGACGCGAAGGGCTTGAGATCGATGGTGGCCTTTTCGGCCAGCGCCGTCTGCAGGTAGGGCATCGCGGCGCGCGCGGCCGCGCCGAGCAGGCCGAAGGCCGCCTCGGATTCGACTGCGAGCTGCACGTCGGTGAGACGCAGGGTCTGCTGGGCCTGATCGAGCACGGGCTTGCCCCAGATGTGTACGGTGGCTTCGCCGCCGAAACCGAACCAGCTCTTCTTCTCCTTGGCGCGCACCAATAGCGAGATCAGAAGCCGGTTGCCGGCCGCGGCAACGCTGGCCTTCTTCACAGTGACGTCGACCGAGCCGCTGCCGTCTTCCGGAAACGTCTTGCCCGCGAACTGCGCCTCGATGATCTTGTTGATGTCGGTGAACGGCATGTCGATGGGAACGCCGATATTCAGTTTGCCCGGCGTTGCCGGTACGATCGTCAGCGCGGCCGGGAACGGACAGTTCGGCTTCGTCGCGCCGGACGTGATCCGCGTCTCGGCCTCGACACCGAGCGTCAGCGTGACGTTGCTGGCATCGATGCGCGGCTGTGCGGCGACGGCGCGGACCGGCTTCATTTCGAGGTAGAGTCCCTGCAAGGCGGCGGCTCCCTGCAAGGGAATCGAGCGGCACATCTGCGCCCACTGCTGCCGCGCGTTACGCTCGAGCACCGGGTCGTCGCGGATGCGCTGTTGCAGGCTCGCGATCTGTTCGTTGACCGCCTTGTCGATCACCGGCTTGACCTGCGCCGGCACGTTGACGCGGGCACCGGCCACCGACAGGTTGGTGTCGCCGAGGTTGACCTGGGCGGTCAGGTTGGGGTCGATGCGCCAGTTCGTGGCCAGCGTCGGCCGCGCCGTCATCACGACGTTGCCTTTGATCTCGGCGTCGGCATTCAGGTTCTTGATGTTGACGCGGCCGATCTGCTTGGCGACGTTGCCGCCGAGCAGCTTTCCAAGCGCGTTGCTCACGGCGCCCTGGGCGCCGGCCGACAGCGATCCCGTAACCTTGAGCGTGCCGGTTAGCGGTGTCGACAGCGACAGTACGTTGTTGGCGCCGCTGGCGCTGATCGGGCCGCGCGACGCGGTCCATCCGATGTCGGCATTCTGAAGAATCTGCGCCGCCGGATTGTCGGCCTTGCCGGCGAAGTTGCGCGGCGCGGCGCGATCGGCGGCATCGCGAATGACGGCCAGGGGAATCGTGATCGGCGCAATGATGCTGGAGCTGCGGTTGACCGGCGGAAGCGGCGGCAATTTTGCGAGCACCGGCTTGTTGACCTCGCGCGGCCACACCCAGTCCATGGCTTTCAGAGCGATAAAGAATGACGCGACAAGAATAACGACGCCGAGCAGGATATTTCTGAGATTCAAGTTCAGCCGCATCGGGCCCCCGACAGCAATTTCCCCCGCGGTGGAGTCTACAGGGTGCGGACGATGGATTCCAGTGCGTGCGGCCTCGCTGCGATTAACGAATGGGGCGCGGATGCGGCGAATTTTGCGGCAGCATGCGGCAGCGGGCAGGAATCGCGGTTCGTGCTGCGCTGTCGGATAGTCGTTGCGGCAAAAGAAAAATGGCGCGGATGAACCGCGCCATTGAAGTCTTGGGGAGGAAACGAAATCTGTCCGCGCCGGCCGTTCGCGTTGTCGGCAACAGTGATCGGTCATCCGTCTACGGATGGTCATACCGGACAGGTGTTTCAGGACGTTTGCGTCGCCGCCACGAAATTGTTTCGTCGGGCGAAAGATGTGTTTCGTCCCGATGTCGCGGCGTCTGATGGCGCTTCTAAACGCGATTTGTGATCCGGAGCACAGTGAACCGCCCGCGGGCGGCGGCATGACCGGCCATCTCTTCCAACGTGGAGGCCGGTCCCATGATCTTCGAACACGACAGCGCCGGGACGATGGCGTGCCGAACGCCTCAATCCGGAATATTCGCGGCGATCGTCGCGCTACTACTGGTCGGCGCCGCCACGCTCATGCTCGTCGCGCCTGCATCGGCCGACGGAGGCGTGCTGCGGGTGCGCATCGCGCCTCATTACGCAAAAGGCATTGCCGGCGTGTGATCACGCCGGCATCGCATCGCTCGAAGATCTCAGTAACCGCAGGTGCCGCAGCGCGGTGCGTAGTAGGCCGGCGCATAGCGTTGCACATAATAGGAGCGGGCGGGTGCGACCATCACGGTGCGCTGGCGCGTCGCATAGCGGGCCGGAACGCGCTCGTACGCCACGCTGGCGGGTGCGACCATCACGGTCTTCGGCACCATCACCGTGCGGTATTGCGCTGGCCTGCGGTGGGCGACGACGTGGCCCGGCGCCACCATCACGGTTTCGTCGACCGTGCGGTACTGCGGCGGCACCACGACCCGCTGCGGCGGATAGCATGTGCCGCACGGCGGCGGTGCGTAGCAGCTGTAGCAGCCGGCAGATGCGGCGGTGGGGATCGCAATGGCAAGAATGGAAATTGCAGAAAGCGCGGCAAAAACGCGGGACATGATGTGACCTGTTATCTGGTGCGAATGACGATGGCCCAATGTCTCGCCGACCGATGCAAGCCGTCAACGAAAGTCGCGTATTTACGTTGATGAAGGTCGTTAATTCGCGGTGAAATGCTTGACGCGATCTGTCGCGACCTCTGTTGGTTGCCTGCGATCGAAAAAAAGCCTGCCACACCGCGGACGAATCCGGGTGCGGCAGGTCGCAGGGTAAGAGAGAGAAAATCGATGCCGTGCCGGGCGAACGGCTACTAAATGACGCCCAGCACGATCGCGCCGACGAAGGCAAGCGCGAGATAGGCGGTTACAACGCTCATGCTGCCGACGAAAGTCATGGGACAACTCCCTTGGTTCACGCCGTTGGCTCGTTGTAACGCGAAAGGTAGCAACCCGTTCCCTGCCGAAAAAGTCAGTCCTGCTGCTCTATCGCGGAACCCGCCGATCCGCTGCGCCGCCGTAACGTGGTTAAAAATCACTGAAAACAACGCGTTGAAGAAGCCTTAAATAAATTCGTTGAACGTGCGCGAATGACGCGCAGAGTTGCCTTGTATCTCGTCGGCTCCGTCGTCCTTGTGTCACTGGCTGGTTGCGGACGCGGTTTCTTCCAAACTGCGGAGCGGGAACCATGGCGGGCCGAGGCCGAAGCCGCATGCCTGAAATCCGGTGAGGTCAAGGAGAGCGCTGAGCTCGTTCGCATCAACCCGATTTCCGGCCCCGGCGTTTGCGGCGCTGAATTTCCCTTGAAAGTATCCGCCCTCGGCGAGGGCGCGGCCTATGGGTTTGCCGACGAAAGCCTCACGCCACCCGCGTCGGTCGGGCGCAACCAGCCGCGCTGGCCGATCGCCCAGCCGTCTTATTCGCGGCCATCATCGTATCCGCCGCCGTCGTCATATCCATCATCGTCCTATCCGTCCTCGTCCTATCCAGAGCCGGCTCGGCAGTTCTCCTATGGCGGCAACTCGGGTTACGGCGGCAATGCGAGCGGCCCGATCTCGCTGACCGCACCGGGCGTGCAGCCAGCCGATAGCCGGATCGACCTGCCGGCGGAGGGAACGCCGTCTGCCGATCGCGGGCCCTATAACGAGCCGGGCGATCGCGCCTCGTCCTATCCGCAGGGCGATCGCTATGGGCAGCCGTATCCCGGTTCTCGGTCCGCGCCGTATGGCGGCGAAACGGCCAGGTATCCGGCCGCGAATCCTGTCGGGAATCCTGCCTTGGGTTCGCCGCAACAGAATTCGCCGCTGCCGCGGCTCGGTCCGGCGCAAGGGAATGTCACTGCGGTCGGCCCGGTTACGGTGAAACCCGCCGCGACACTGGCCTGTCCGATCGTGTCGGCGCTCGACCACTGGCTTGCGGATTCTGTTCAGCCCGCCGCAATGCGCTGGTTCGGCGCGCGTGTCGTCGAGATCAAGCAGATCTCGGCCTATTCCTGCCGTGGCATGAACGGTAACCCGCACGCCCACATCTCGGAACATGCCTTCGGCAATGCGCTTGATGTCGCCGGATTCAAATTGGCTGACGGCCGCTACATCTCGGTGCAGCACGGCTGGAAGGGATTGCCGGAAGAGCAGGGCTTCCTGCGCGACGTGGAAGCGGGCGCGTGTCAGCGTTTCACCACCGTGCTGGCGCCCGGTGCCAACGTCTATCACTACAATCACATCCATGTGGATTTGATGCGGCGTGCGAGCCGTCGCCTGATCTGCAAGCCGGCGGCGGTTTCCGGCGAGGAAGTCGCCGCGCGCGCCATGCAGCGCAACGGCTATGCCAGCCGCGAGCCCGCGGTGACGGGATCCCTTGGAAAGAAGCCGCGTCCGCACCATCATCACAGCGCCGACGAAGCCGACTACGACGACGAGTAGCGTGGTCGCGCTCAGCTCCGCTTCACGGCATAGGCAGCGAGAAACACCCGCGTTGCGCTGTCGACCGCATAAGCGATCTGCTCGGACGAGGGTGCGGCGGCGGCCTGGAAGATATAGGGCAGGAACAGCGTCGCCTTGCACATCTCCATGAACTGCGAAGCGGCGAGGGTGGTGTCGTCGATCGCCAGTTCGCCCTCGGCGCAGCGGCTGTCGAGATAGGCCGCGAAGCGGCCGATAGTCATGGCGATCACGTCATCATAGAAGCGACGGCCGACTTCAGGCATCCGTTCGGCGATCGCCATCACGGTGCGCAGCGATGATCCTCCTTCGGGTCGGCACAGTACCTGGATGAAGGCGCGGCCGAATTCCGAAAGCGTGGTCGCGGTGTCGCGTCCGGTATCGAAATTGAAGACGGCCTTGCCCTGCTCGAGGCACTCCTGCTGCACGATCGCCTCGAACAGCCGGTTCTTGTCGGCGAAATAGACATAGAGTGTGCCCTTGGAGACGCCGGCAGCCCGGGCGATCTCGCCCATGCTCGCGCCGTCGAAGCCAAGATCCATGAACACCGCCCGCGCGCCGTCCAGAATCTGGCGGCGCTTGGAGCTGTCGTCGGTCTCGACGACGGCGAGAGGGGCGGGTCTGGGTGCAACCATTCGTCAGCCTGCTTGGAATCGCTCCAGGAAACCGATGCCTGTCTCCGCGGTTCGGATTATTCCAGACAACACCTGAATCCTTGGAAATTCAATAGTTTATGCGAAGTGTCACGGGTCTCCCCGGGGAAAAATCGTCGCACGCCGCGGTCAAAATCGAACAATTCCGGATCAGTCTTCCTTCTATCTATATTGACCGAACCGTTCGGTCAATATAGATATGCTGCGGCGCAACCGCGCGGGTGCCGATTTTTGGCACCGCAGCGTTTGCCGTGGCAAAGGAGGCCTCCATGGCCGCAAGAGACCAAGCCGCCCGCATCGTTCAGACCGAGGCGGATGACGACAATGTCGAGCGGATCCACGGCGCGCCGACGTTGGCCAGCGCATCGCCCGACGATCATTCCGCGCGCCGTACCGACGACACGCCGGCCACCGAGGCACCCGCCAACGACACATTGGCCGCGGCTCCGGAAGTGGCGGCCGCAAAGCCCGGCAAGCGCAAGTTCGTTCTGATGGGTGTCGGCGCGCTGCTGGCGCTCGCCGCCATCTCTTACGGCACCTACTATGTGCTGGTTGGCCGCTTCATGATCGGCACCGACGATGCCTACGTTCGCGCCAACAACACGACGCTCGGCGCGCGCGTCGCCGGACATCTGGCGCGCATCGCGGTCGGCGACAACGTGCCGGTCAAGGCGGGACAGCTTCTCTTCAAGATCGACGACGGCGATTACGTGCTCGCGGTGCGAACCGCGCGCAACAAGATCGCCACCCAGGAGGCGACGATCGCGCGCATCGGCCATCAGATCGAGGCGCAGGGCAGTGCGGTCGAGCAGGCCAAGGCGCAACTCGTCTCCGCCGAAGCCGCGGTGAAGCGCACGGAAGCGGATTTCGCGCGGCAGCAGACGCTGAGCGACAAGGGTTTTGCCTCGAAGGCGACCTTTGAAGTTTCTCTGGCCGGGCGCGATCAGGCGGTGGCTTCGGTGCAGGCGGCGAAGGCCGCGCTGGCGTCGGCGCAGGATAACGTCGGCGTCATCAAGGCACAGCAGATGGAAGCGCGCGGCCAACTTGATGAACTCAAGACTGCGCTGGCAAAAGCTGAGCGCGATCTCGCGTTCACCACGGTCGTTGCACCCGTCGACGGCGTGTTTTCCAATCGCATGGTCAACGAGGGTGATTACATCCAGCCCGGCCAGCGGCTCGCCAACGTGGTGCCGCTCGATGATGTCTATGTCGACGCGAACTTCAAGGAGACGCAGTTGCGCCGCCTGAAGCCCGGCCAGCCGGTGGACATCTCGGTGGATGCCAACAAGGACGAGAAGGTCGAGGGCATCATCGCCAGCATCGCGCCGGCGTCCGGTTCGGTGTTCACGTTGCTGCCGCCCGACAACGCGACCGGCAACTTCACCAAGATCGTGCAGCGCGTTCCGGTGCGTATCCGCATTCCCGCCGACGTAGCGAAGCAGCACCTGATGCGCGCGGGCATGTCGGTCTACGTGACCGTCGATACCCGCAAGAATGCACCGGTGAAGGTCGCCGACACGCACTGACAACGATGACCGAAGCCTCGTCGTTTCGGGAGATCAAACATGTCGTCAGCAACCACAGCCTCGCCGTCCATGATTCCCGCAAACGCTGCGCCGGCGTCCGATCACATCGCGCCGAGGCGGCTGCTTGCATTCCTGATCATGGTATTCGGGATGTTCATGTCGATTCTGGACATCCAGATCGTCTCGGCGTCGCTGTCCGAAATCCAGGCCGGCCTGTCCGCGAGTTCGAGCGAAGTCTCGTGGGTGCAGACCGCGTATCTGATCGCGGAGGTGATCGCGATTCCGCTGTCGGGCTTTCTGTCGCGCGCGCTCGGCACCCGGCTGTTGTTTGCGATCTCGGCGGCCGGCTTCACCGGTGCGAGCTTCCTGTGCGGTTTCGCCACATCGATCTCGCAGATGATCGTCTGGCGCGCGTTGCAGGGCTTTCTCGGCGCCGGCATGATCCCGACCGTGTTCGCCTCCGCCTACACGGTGTTTCCGCGCAGCAAGTTCAATATCGTCGGGCCGATCATCGGCCTCGTCGCCACGCTGGCGCCGACAATTGGTCCCACAGTAGGTGGCTACATCACCGACCTGATGTCGTGGCACTGGCTGTTCTTCGTCAACATCTTCCCCGGCATCATCATCACCGTCGGCGTCCTGGCGCTGGTCGACTTCGACGAACCGCATTTCGCGTTGCTCGATCGCTTCGACTGGGTCGGTCTCATCACCATGGGCGGCTTCCTCGGCACGCTGGAATACGTGCTGGAGGAGGGGCCGCAATACGAGTGGCTGCAGGATACGTCGGTGGCGATCTGCGCCGCGATCTGCGTGGTGTCCGCGGTCGGATTTTTCTGGCGCGTGCTGACGGCGAAGGAGCCGATCGTCGATATCCGGACGTTCGGCAACCGCAACTTCGCGGTCGGTTGCATGCTGTCGTTCTGTATCGGCATCGGGCTTTACGGCCTGACCTACATCTATCCGCGTTATCTCGCCGAGGTGCGCGGCTATGATGCCTTGATGATCGGTGAAACCATGTTCGTGTCGGGCATAACCATGTTCTTCACCGCGCCGGTGGTCGGGCGGCTGATGATGAAGTTTGACATGCGCTACATCATTGCCGCCGGTCTCGTTATCTTCGCGCTCGGCTCGTGGCAGATGACCTTCATCACGCGCGACTACGATTTCTACGAACTGCTGATGCCGCAGATCCTGCGCGGCATCGGCATGATGCTGGCGATGGTGCCGGTCAACAACATCGCGCTCGGCACCTTGCCGCCGGAGCGGGTCAAGAACGCCTCCGGCCTGTTCAATCTGACGCGCAATCTCGGCGGTGCGGTGGGGTTGGCGCTCATCAATCAGGTGCTGAACGATCGCACCGACCTGCATATCTCCCGCCTGCACGACAGCGTGACCTGGGGCAACGCGACGGCGACCGAAACGCTCAACATGCTGACGCAGAAGTTCCAGGGGCTCGGCAACGCGTCGATGATGGCGCTGAAGCAGTTGTCGATGATCGTGCATCGCCAGGCGGTGGTGATGGGTTACGGCGACGCGTTCTTCCTGCTGACGGTGTTCTACGTCGGCCTGACGCTGCTGGTTTTCCTGCTCAACAAGCCCGCCAACATGACCGCCGAGCCGGCGCATTGAGGCTTTTGCGTCACGGTTCGGTGAGATGCGCGAGCGAAACGGCGATCAAATCTTGCCAACCGCATACAGCACATCTATAACCGCGGACCTTTCGCTCGAACCGGGGAGATTTGTCGATGAATTCATCCATGTCGCAGATCGCGCGCCCGCGTCCGATGCTCGATCGGGATGCCCGCGCCGCGCTCTGAGCGCTGTTTCGCCGGCACCGACCGGACCTGACGGGTCCGTCACGCTTCTTCCGAACAAGACCCTGTTTTGAACCCGTATGCGTTGCGGCATTGCCGCTCCCGCATCGTCAGTCGATGGAGCCATCCGTATGAGGCGGATGGATGATGTCATGACCGCTGAATCCCGCAAACGGCCCACCGCGATCCGCGTGGTGTTGCCGTTCGTTTTCCATCACTGGCTGCGCCAGCCGATCGGGGCTGCGACCGTCGCGGCCGGATTGATCGGCGCGATCGTCTCCGATCTGTTCATGCCGATGTTCTCCGGCCGCCTCGTCGACGCGGTCGCCGCCGGCGCGTCCGATCCCGTGGCGCGCCGAACCGCCATGATCGCATTCGCCGCCATTGTCGCGCTCGGCCTGTCGTCGATGCTGCTGCGCCTGATCGGCATTCAGGTCATCGTGCCGTTTACGCTGCGGATGATGTCCGACGTCGCGCGCGAGGCTTTTGCGCGCGTGCAGCGGTTCTCGACCGACTGGCACGCCAACAGCTTCGCCGGTTCGACGGTGCGCAAGATCACGCGCGGCATGTGGGCGCTCGATCTGCTCAACGATACGCTGCTGCTGGCGCTGGTGCCGTCGCTGGCAGTGCTGCTCGGCTCGATGATCATGCTGGCCTGTTATTGGCCCTCGCTCGGTATCGTGATGGCGGTTGGATCGATCGTCTATGTGGCCATGACCATCGTGTTCACGACGCGCGTCATCGCGCCGGCTGCGCGTATGTCGAACGCGTGGGACACCAGGGTCGGTGGCACGCTGGCCGATGCCATGACCTGCAATGCGGTGGTGAAATCCTTCGGGGCCGAAGCCCGTGAGGACGCGCGGCTGGCACGTGTGATCGCGCGATGGCGGATTCGCGCCAGCCGGACGTGGCAGCGCTACAACCTGACCTTCATCGCGCAGCTCGCGGTGCTGCTGTGCATCCGTGCGTCCGTGATCGGCGGTTCGCTGCTGTTGTGGGTGGCAGGCAAGGCGTCGCCCGGCGACGTCGCCTACGTGCTGACGAGCTACTACATCATGCACGGCTATCTGCGCGATCTCGGCATGCACCTGAACAACCTGCAGCGGTCCGTGAACGACATGGAGGAACTGGTCGCTATTCACGACGAGGCGCTCGGGATCGCCGATGCGCCGGCCGCGCAGCCAATCCGGATTGGGAAGGGACACATTGTATTTGATCGCGTGACCTTCCACTACCGCGGTCACGACACGCCGCTGTATCGTGATCTGTCGATCGAGATCGGCGCCGGTGAACGGATCGGGCTGGTCGGCCGGTCCGGCTCGGGCAAGACCACGTTCGTCAAGCTCGTGCAGCGGCTGCATGATGTCAGCGGCGGTCGCATCCTGATCGACGGCCAGGACATCGCCATGGCGACGCAGCAGTCGCTGCGCAGCCAGATCGCGATCGTGCAGCAGGAGCCGATCCTGTTTCACCGTTCGCTGGCCGAGAACATCGCTTATGGCGCGCCGGGCGCCAGCCGCGACGCCATCGAACAGGCGGCGCGGCTCGCCAACGCACACGATTTCATCGTGCGGCTGCCGCAAGGATACGGCACGCTCGTGGGTGAGCGCGGCGTCAAGCTGTCGGGCGGCGAACGGCAGCGCGTGTCGCTGGCGCGTGCGTTCCTTGCGGATGCGCCGGTGCTGATCCTGGACGAGGCGACGTCGAGCCTGGATTCGGAATCGGAGATGCTGATCCAGCAGGCGATGGAACGGCTGATGAAGGGCCGCACCTCGATCGTGATCGCGCACCGGCTGTCGACGGTGCGTAGCCTCGATCGCATCCTGGTGTTCGATCGCGGAAGGATTGTGGAGCAGGGTAGCCACGCCTTGCTGGCAGTGCGTCCCGGCGGCCTCTATCGCGGTCTGTTTGAACGTCAGGTGCTCGAGCGCGATCAGGTTCTCGCGGCCGGCTGACCGGCGTTCGCGTCTTCCTCCGGCGAGATGGGGGAGGATGCGGGCGCCGCCGGCTTGCCGCGGGTGCGCGCGCTGATCGCGACCGTGACGACGACGGCGGCGGCGAACAGCACGATCGGCAACGTGATGACTTCGTCGTTGAACAGGGCGGCGAGCGCGAAGGTGATGAACGGTTGCAATAACTGCACCTGCGCCACCCGCGCGATGCCGCCGAGCGCCATGCCCTTGTTCCAGGCGAAGAACCCGATCCACTGCGAGAACAGCGCGACGTAGAGCAGCCCGAGCCATGGTTTTAGCGGAACGCTGGCGATGTCGGCCGGCATGGTCAGTGCCGCGGCCGGAATTGAAAGCGGCAGCGCCAGCACAAGAATCCAGCTGATGACCTCCCATCCCGGCATCTCGGAGGTCAGGCGCCCGGAGAAGCCGTAACCGACCGCGGACACCGCGACCGAGGCAAACAGCAGCAGATCGCCGCGCGAAAACGTCCCGCTGCCCTGGCGCAGTGCGAACGCAATCACCAGTGCGGCACCGGCGACCGAGGCGATCCAGAACAGCGGCTTGGGGCGCTCGTGGGTGATCACGACCGCCACCAGTGCGGTCGCGATGGGAAGGAAGCCGAGCACCACGCCGCCATGCGAGGCGTCGACCGTCTGCATGCCCATGGCCATCAAGAGTGGAAACAGCACCGCGACGCCCATCATGGCGACGAAGATCTGCGGCCACGGCCGCCGTGGCGGCAAGGGGCGGCGCAGGATCAGCAGCAGCACAAGCGAGCAGATCCCGGCGATTGCGGTGCGCATCGCGGTCAGCGCCATCGGGTCGATCGCGGCTACGGCGATCCGCGTTGCCGGCAGCGTGCCGCCGAACACGGCGACGCCGATGAAACCGAGCAGCAGCCCAAGCCGCGCGCGTGAATCGGGCAGGGATGATGACGTCGTGGATGCGCTGGTGGAGGACATCGATGATTGCTAGCGGCTCCGCGCGCATTTGCCTAGCGGTGGCCGCGCGCATGCCGGTCATGCGCAGCGCATCGGAAAATGGCGAAGGGCCCGGCGGTGTCGCGCCGAGCCCTTCATTCACATCTGGCGCTTCCGCGTCAGGATATCAGCCAGCCTGTAAGCCGGGTTCTGTAGGGCACCGCGCTTGCGCGCGATACGTGACGGCCATTCCTCTGGGACCGCATTTGCATGCGGCCTCGAGCAACCTACCCGGACAGCGGACCCGACATGGTCCTGCGATGTTATCGCCGAAGGCGAACATCTCGCGATGCCGTCCCTATTCGGTTTTGCTCCCGGTGGGGTTTACCATGCCGTCTCCGTCGCCGGAGACGCGGTGCGCTCTTACCGCACCTTTTCACCCTTACCTTCTCCGAGGAGAAGGCGGTTCGTTCTCTGTGGCACTGTCCCTGGGGTCGCCCCCGCCGGACGTTATCCGGCACCGTATGTCGATGGAGCCCGGACTTTCCTCCCCCGCAGCCTTTCGGCCGATGCGGGAGCGGCCGTCCGGCCGACTGACGCGCTACGCATGGAGGCTGCGCGCTGCGGCGTCAAGGCAGTCGCCGAATTGATTTTGACAAATAGCGTAAACCGGGCATTTGATATCGGCATCCTCGATCCGATGGAGCCGCGGCGCCGTGGATACCGAACTCGCCCGAACCTTCCTGACGGTGGTGTCCGCCGGCAACTTCATTGCCGCGGCGGAGCGGCTTCACGTCAGCCAGTCCACCGTGAGCACCCGCATCCACTCCCTGGAAGAATTGCTTGGTTGCGTCCTGTTCATCCGCAACAAGGCCGGCACCACGCTGACCCCGGCCGGACGCCAGTTTCAGCGTCACGCATCCGCACTGGTGCGAACTGTCGAGCATGCGCGTCAGGACATCGGCATCCCCCGGGGATTCAACGGAACGCTGGTGGTCGGCGGCCGCATCGGCCTGTGGGAGGAATATCTGTTGCGTTGGCTGCCGCTGATGCGTGAGCGGCATCCCGACATCTCGGTTCGCGCCGAAAGCTCGCTCGAGCCCGAGATCATGCAGGGGCTGGTTGAGGGTCGCATCGATATCGGCGTGATGTATACGCCGCAAAGCCGGCCGGGATTAAAGGTCGAACGTCTGTTCGAGGAACAGCTCGTGCTGGTCTCGACCGATCCGAAGGGCGGTGGCGAGCCGGGCGCCGGCTATGTCTATGTCGATTGGGGTCCGGAATTCTACGCGCGGCACAGCGTCTCGTTTCCGAATTTCGCCGGTCCTTCGATCACGGTGAACATCGGCTGGCTGGGTCTGCAGCACGTTCTGGAGAACGGCGGCTCGGGTTATTTTCCGCGACGGATCGTGCAGTCCCTGCTGATGCAAGGCCGGCTGCATCTCGCGGACGGCGCGCCGGAATTTTCGATGCCGGCCTATGTCACCTATCCACTGGATCGCGATGCCGCGCATATCGCGAGCGCGATCGGAATCATGCACGATGTCGCGAGAGCGGAGACCGCGGCAGACAAGGCAACGCCGCCGGTCAAGCGGCGGCGGCGCGTGTCACGCTAAATTGGATGATCGAAAAAACCGCCCGCCAGCACCCAAGGGCTGGCGAGCGCCAAGTCGTGGGGAGTTACTGAAACAGCTTCATTGCGTTGAGCAGAGTCTGGGCTACGCCCGCGAGCAACGGGATGCCGACGAAGCTCCAGGCGAGCGCGAGCTTGATGGCGGGTGTTTGCGATGTGATCGCGGATGCGGGCATGGTTTTCTCCTATAATCCCGGCGGGAAGCCTGACGCCGCAGTGTCCGCCTCCACCTGGGCCGCGCAATTCTTCTCTTTCATGGCAGCGAGTTTCTGCATCACGTGATAGGCGGCCCAGGCGAGCAGCAGGTGAAAAAATCCTGCCACGGTCGGATGTGCGTCATTCATCTTGTCCTCCCTACGCGGCGGTCTCCGGAACGAGCGTTGGCAGGCCGTTGGCTTCCGCCTTCATGTGGTATTTCCGATCGACCGCCTTGACGCAGAGGTTGGCGAGGAAGCCGATCACCAGAAGCCCCGCCATGATGTACATGGTGGTGTTGTAGGCCTGCGCTTTCGGTACGCTGTGGGTGACGTTGTATTCGCGGATGTAGTTGATCAGCACCGGCCCCATGATGCCCGCCGCCGACCAGGCGGTGAGCAGGATGCCGTGGATGGCGCCGACATAGCGGGTGCCGAACATGTCGCGCAGATAGGCCGGCACCGTTGAGAAGCCGCCGCCATACATCGAGACGATGATCAGGAAGCAGCAGACGAACAGCGCGACATTGCCGCTGCCGCCGGCGTACGGCACCGTGATGTAGAGGACGAAGCCGAGCGTCATGAACACGAAATACGTGTTCCGGCGCCCGATATAGTCCGACAGCGACGCCCAGCTGAAGCGGCCGCCCATATTGAACAGGCTCATCAGGCCGACGAGGCCGGCGGCGGCGATCGGGGTGATGTGGCCGGGGAACATCTCCTGGCTCATGGCCGACGCCTGGCCGAGCACGCCGATGCCGGCCGTGGTGTTGAGGAACAGCACCACCCAGATCAGCCAGAACTGCGGCGTCTTCACCGCGTCATAAACGTAGACATCGTTCGTGGAGATGAGCTTGCTCGCCGCTTTCGGCGGTGCATAGCCTTCGGGCTTCCAGTTGTCCGCCGGCACACGCACGATGGTGGCGCCGACCATCATGAAGACGAAGTAGGCGCAGGCGAGAACGATGAACGACTCGAGAACGCCGACATGCGTTGCAGTCGTGAACTTGCTCATGAGCCACACCGACAAGGGCGAGGCAATCAGCGCCCCGCCACCGAAGCCCATGATCGCCATACCGGTGGCCATGCCTGGGCGGTCGGGAAACCATTTCATCAGCGTTGAGACCGGCGAGATGTAGCCGATGCCGAGTGCCATGCCGCCAAAGAAGCCGTAGCCGAGATAGATGATCCAGAGATTGTGCAGGTGGACGCCGATGGCGGATAGCAGGAAGCCACCGGCCCACAGGCATCCGGCGGTGAACATCGCCTTGCGCGGTCCGCCTTCCTCGACCCAGCGGCCGAACAGCGCGGACGAAATGCCGAGCATGGCCATCGCGATCGAGAAGATCCAGCCGAGTTGGGTGAGCTTCCAGTCGCCCGGCGCCGATTGCGAGATGCCGAGCAGTTTTGTCATCGGCAGGTTGAAGACGCTGAACGCATAGGCCTGGCCGATGCACAGATGCACGCACAGTGCCGCCGGCGGCACCAGCCAGCGGCTGTAGCCCGGTTTTGCAATGGTGTGCGAGCGATCGAGAAAGGGTAACAGCGATCGCGATTCATTCCCCGGCGTATTCGTCGTCATGATGCTCCCTCCAACGGCATCGCTTGTTATGGGCAGACTCAAATCCGCCGTCGCGATTGCGCGCACGATTACGCTACGCAGGCCGTTGATTTTGACAAACGAATTGTATTGGTGGGTATTATCGGCTTTATCGATATCAAATGGGGCGATCGACCGATTTCGGCCGAAAGCGATGTCGAAATAAATTCGTCCTGAAATGTCGTTCCGTCACCGGCCCGTTCGACTAACCGTGATCCCGGACAACGGATCATGTCTTAATCCCGGCGCAGAAAGCCGGATACCAGGAGTGGACGCGATGCAATACCTGCTGATGATTTACCAGAACGAAGCCGAATACGCGAAGCTCGACCCTGCGGTTCTGCAAAAGAACTCCGAAGAGTACATTGCGTTCACGCAGTCGATCGTCCAGAGCGGCAATTTCAAGGCCGGCGACAGGCTTCGGCCGATCGCGACCGCGACCACGGTTCGGGTTCGTGACGGCAAGACCCTGACCACTGACGGGCCGTTTGCCGAAACTCGCGAGCAGCTCGGCGGCTACTATCTGATCGAAGCGAAGGATCTCGACGCGGCGCTGGCGATTGCTGCCAGAATTCCGACAGCGCGGACCGGCGCGATCGAGGTGCGGCCGATCTGGGTCTATAACTGAAGACAATCGGCCGGCTACGAGCCAATGACATCGACAAGTATCGAAAGCATTCTGCGCGACGAGGCGGCGCGGGCGCTGGCCACCCTGATCCGCCTCGTCGGCGATTTCGATCTGGCCGAGGACGCGTTGCAGGATGCGTTCGCTGTTGCGTTGGAGCGTTGGCCGCAGGTCGGATCGCCGGCCAATGCGGGTGCCTGGCTGGTCAGCGTCGGACGCAACAAGGCGATCGATCGCGTCCGGCGTCAGGTGAACTTTCACAGCAAGCAGGGCGCGCTCACCCACGAATTGTTGCTGAATGCGTTGCCGGACGACGCCGATGACGAAAGCGGGCCGCTCGACGACGACATGCTGCGGCTGATCTTCACCTGTTGCCATCCGGCGCTCGCGATGGAGACGCGGGTCGCGCTGACGCTGCGCACGGTGTGTGGTTTGACCGTGACGGAGGTGGCGCGCGCATTTCTCGTCGGCGAGGAGGCGATGGCGCAACGCCTCGTGCGCGCGAAGCAGAAGATCCGTCTCGCGGGCATCCCCTACGAGGTGCCCGGGCAGGCTGCCCTCGTTCCGAGACTGACGGGCGTGTTGGCGGTGATCTATCTCGTCTTCACCGAGGGCTACGCTGCGACGTCAGGTGGCGAATTGATGCGCGCCGATCTCGCACGCGAAGCGATCCGGCTGTGTCGTTTGCTGGACAGCCTGATGCCGGAGAGCGGCGAGATCAAGGGACTGCTGGCGCTGATGCTGCTGCACGATGCGCGCCGCGCCGGCCGCGCGACGGCCGGCGGCGACGTCGTGCTGCTGGAGGAACAGGACCGGACGCTGTGGGATCGCGACCAGATCGCCGAAGGCTTGGCGCTTGTCGATGAAGCCCTGCGTGGGCCGGGCCGCCCCGACGTCTACGCTGTTCAGGCTGCGATCGCTGCGCTGCATGCCCGCGCGCGAAGCTATGCGCAAACCGATTGGCCACAGATTGCGGGACTCTACGCGGTGCTGCTGCGGATCAATCCATCGCCGGTGATCGAGCTCAATCATGCCGCCGCGGTGGCGATGGTCGACGGACCTGCGCGCGCGTTGGCGCTGATCGATGCTCTCGAGGCCCGCGGCACGTTACGCGGCTATGAATTGCTGTTCGCGGTGCGTGCCGACTTGCTGCGCCGGCTCGATCGCCATGCCGAGGCTTGCGATGCCTATCGCGCAGCGATCGCGGCAACGCAACTCGAGCCGTCGCGCCGCTTCTACGCGCGCCGGATCGCGGAGCTGGAAGACAGGAACGGCTAGGTCGTCGCGGCCGTCGTTGCGCCGGGCGCCAGGCTGTCGCGCAACGTCTGTAACGTCTTCAGCGTCGATTGATCGGCGATGCCGTCGACCCGCTCGGGCCGGAAGTGGCGTTGAAACGCGGTGACAACTTCCGTCGTCGGCGTATCGAACTTTCCGCTGGTTTTGATGCCGTAGCCATAGCTCGCCAGCGATTCCTGCAACGCGAGGACGTTGTCGCCTTCGCTCCCCATCTTCAACACGTCGCCGCGCACGATCGGCGCCGGCTGCACCCAGTGACCGACCCCGGAGTTCGCCAGCGAGCGCCACGGAAATTTTTCGCCGGGGTCTTTCTTGCGCGCCGGCGCCACATCGGAATGACCGACGACGCGATGCGCCGGGATGTCGCGGCGGAGGATGATGCCGCGGCACAGTGCGATCACGGCGGCGATCTGGCGCAGCGGGAAATCCGGATAGCCCCAGTCGTGGCCGCGGTTGACGATCTCGATTCCGATCGAGCAGGAGTTGATATCCTCCTCGCCGGCCCACGACGCGGCGCCGGCATGCCAGGCGCGTTTCGCTTCCTGGACGCATTGCACGACGCGGCCGTCCTCGAGCACGACATAATGTGCGGACACGTCGGTTCCGGAGGTGCAGAGCCGCGCCAGCGCGCCCTCGACGTCGGGCATCCCGGTGTAGTGCAGCACGATCATGTCGGGCAGCCGGCCCTTGGCGCGGTCGCCAAAATTCACCGACGGCACGGTGTCGGAAACCACCGATGAATCCGGAACGAAAGTCTGCATGCCGAGCGTGGCCCTGGGAATGGGGAGGGCGCGTCGGCGCTTCGAATCGGAATCGGCGGACGCGGGCGAACCAGGAGACATGCAACAACTCAATGCGGGCGGGACAGCGGCATGTGGACCATTCGGGCCACACGTCTGGTTTATCAACGACTTGTTAATGATCACTATCCGGTCGCGCATTGTGACAAGCAACGGACGACGCGCCATCACTTTGCCTTTTTCAGCCGACTGTGGGCGCGCTGCATCACCCGTGCCCGGCGGGCAGCAAGCCTCGATTCCGCGCAACATCATCAACCCTTTCTTAACGCTAAACGCCGTTACTGAGTGGTGAAGAGCCGAACCGGTTTTTGGGGCGGCCGAGGTTCCATTTGCGCTCGAAATCCCCATGGCAGCCCCTCAAATTCCATGCGGAAGCCCGGGTTTGCCAGCTCATCTTCTGGTGGGACGGCGATTTGGGACCGATCCGCGCGGCTTCGCGGCGGTTGCCCGATGTCGGGATCGAAGCGGCCGTTCGATTTTTGAGCACCAGGGGCGGAATGGGCGCGCGCGTGTCGAGAGCAAGGCATCTCACGACGGAGGCCGGACGATAATGGCCGCGGCGCCGGTTCGTCATGTTCCCGTGCTTGGTGGCGAGGCCGTCGCCATGCTCGCGCCGCGCGACGGTGGAACCTATGTCGACGCGACGTTCGGAGCCGGTGGGTATTCCCGTGCCATTCTTGCGACGTCGGGAACCCGTGTCATCGGGATCGATCGCGACCGCACCGCGATTGCCGGCGGTTATGGTCTGGTCGAGGAGGCCGGAGGTCGGCTGACCCTGGTCGAGGATCGCTTCTCCAATCTCGCCGAAGTCTGCGCGGCCCAGGGTATGGATGCCGTCGACGGCATCGTCATGGATGTCGGCGTCTCCTCGATGCAACTCGACGAAGCCGAGCGTGGCTTTTCGTTCCGCCTCGACGGTCCGCTCGACATGCGCATGGGCCAGCATGGGCCGACCGCGGCCGATGTGGTGGCGCGTGCGTCGGAGGCCGATCTCGCCAACATCATCTATATCTTCGGCGAGGAGCGTCATTCGCGCGCCGTCGCTCGTGCCATCGTCGCGGCACGAAAGGATGCGCCGATCCTCACCACACGTGCGCTGTCCGACATCGTGTCGCGCGTCGTGCGTGCCAAGCCGAACGACATTCATCCGGCGACACGAACGTTCCAGGCGTTGCGGATTTTCGTCAACGAGGAGCTCGATGAGCTGATTGCAGCGCTTGCGGCAGCCGAGCGCGTGCTCAAGCCTGGCGGCCGGCTTGCGGTGGTGTCCTTCCATTCGCTGGAAGACCGCATCGTCAAGAATTTCCTCGCGGCGCGCGGCAAGACGAGCAGCGGCTCGCGTCATCTGCCGGAGGTCGCGCAGGTCGCGCCGAGCTTTGCGATCCTGACAAAACGCCCGGTGGTCGCAGGTGACGATGAAGTGCAGGCCAATCCGCGCGCGCGCTCCGCGAAGCTGCGCGCGGCCGAGCGCACCGCCGCGTCCGCCGCCGGCGCCGATGTTTCTCCGGGCTGGCCCTCGCTCGCCAGCATGATGCGGGGAGGCTGATCGATGCGGATCATTCATATCCTCGTGGTCTGCGCACTGGTCTATGCGGCGTCCTATGTCTACCGGATCAAGATGGATTCGACGGCGCGCACCGAGCGGGTGTCGCGGCTGCATGCGCAGGTGCGCGAGCAGCGCGAGGCGATCGCAGCCTTGCGTGCCGAATGGGCGAAGCTCGATGCGCCGCGGCGTCTGCAGGTTCTGGCGGAGCGGCACCTGAAGCTGAAGCCGATCGATGCCACGCAGTTCGACTCGCTCAAGAATCTGCCGGAGCGGCCGCCGACGCTGGTACCGCCCGGCACCTCCGATCCGATCGGCGCGATGATCGACATCGTCGATCCCGATGTCGTCACCGGCTCGCTGCCGCCTTCGCCGGAGGGTCCGCGATGACCGATATGGCCGTTCCCGCCCGCAACAAGCCGGCCGAGCCGTGGCGCCAGCGCGTGATCCGCAGCCTGCTCTATGGGCGCAACGTCGATCGCGCGGCCAAGGCGCGGGCGCGCGTTGGCCTTGTCATCCTTGTGTTCGGCCTGGTCTATGCGGTGATCGCCGGACGCCTCGTCATGTTCGCGGCGTTCCCCGATGGCCGGGGCGGGCATCGCACGGTATCGCAGGACGCGATCGCCACGGCGCGACCCGACATCGTTGACCGCAACGGCGAAATCCTTGCGACCGACGTCAAGGCGCCGAGTTTGTTCGGCGAACCGCGCCGCATCATCGACAAGGACGAAGCGGTTGAACTCCTGACGGCGACGCTGCCCGATCTCGAGACCGCCGAAGTCCGTCAGCGGCTCGGCACCCACAAGGGCTTTGTTTGGCTGAAGCGGGAAATCACCCCGTCGCAGCAGAAGGAAATCCACAATCTCGGCATTCCCGGCATCGGCTTCCTGCGCGAGAACAAGCGCGTGTATCCGAGCGGCCGCGAGGTCGCGCATCTGATCGGCCTGGTCAACATCGATAACCAGGGCATCGCCGGCATGGAGAAGTGGCTCGACACTAACGGGCTCGCCGACCTGCACCGCGCCGGCTTCGCAACCGACCGTCTGCAGAAGCCGGTGCAACTGTCGGTCGATCTGCGTGTCGAGCATGCGTTGCGCGACGAACTACTCAAGGCCAAGGAGCATTTCCACGCCAAGGCGGCCTCTGGTCTCGTCTCCAATGTGAAGACCGGCGAGATCGTCGCGATGGTGTCGCTGCCAGATTTCGATCCGAACAACCCGAAGGAAGCGCACGATCCCGACCGCATCAACCGCCTGACCACGGGCGTGTATGAGATGGGATCGACCTTCAAGGCCTTCACGCTGGCGATGGCACTGGATACCGGAAAGTACGATCTGAATTCGATGTGGGATGCGCGGGCGCCGCTGCGCTATGGGCGCTTCAAGATTCACGACGACGAACCAAAGGGCCGCTTCCTCAACATGAAGGAGGTGTTCACGTTCTCCTCGAACATCGGTGCGGCGCGTATCGCACTGGCGCAAGGCGTCGAGGCGCACAAGGCGTTCCTGCGCAAGATGGGCCAGCTCGATCGTTTACGCACCGAATTGCCGGAAAGCGCCGCGCCGATCCTGCCGCGCAAGTGGGGTGAACTGAATACGGTGACCATCGCCTTCGGTCATGGCATTGCGGTGGCGCCACTGCAGGCCGTGATGGGCATCGATGCGCTGGTCAACGGCGGTTATCTTATTCCGCCGACCTTCCTGAAACGCTCGGAAGCCGACGCGATGAAGCTTGCCAAGCGCGTCATCAAGCCGGAAACCAGCGTGAAGATGCGCTATCTGCTGCGGTTGAACGCAGAGATCGGAACGGCGCGGAAGGCGAACGTCAAGGGATACTATGTCGGCGGCAAGACTGGCACGGCCGAGAAGGTGATCAATGGCCGTTACGCCAAGAAAAAGGTGCTCACCGCCTTCACCGCGATCTTTCCCGCGGACGCCCCCAAATATCAGTTGCTGGTAATGCTGGACGAACCGCAGGCGCTCAAGGAAACCTTCGGCTTCATCACCTCGGGCTGGAACGCCGTGCCGACCGGCGGCAAGGTGATCGCCCGCATTGCGCCGCTACTCGGCATCGAGCCACGGTTCGATCTGCCGCCGTCCGACCGCCTTATTCTTGCGGCATCGAAGGTGACGCAGTAGACGCAGGCTCGGCCGTGTGGCCGGGACCGGGAGACCATGATACTTCGCGAGCTTTTCGGCGACGATGCCATGATGGATGCGCGAACCGCCGGGCTCGCGGTCGCGGGCCTCGCCGTGGACAGCCGCGCTGTGAAGCCGGGCTATCTGTTTTTCGCGCTGGCTGGCGCCAGGACCGATGGCGCACGATTCGTCGACGCCGCGATCGCTGCCGGTGCGGTGGCGGTCGCAGGCGAGCAGGCTCCGGCGGATTGCCGTGTTCCCTTCGTCACGACGCCGAATCCGCGCCGCGCCTTGGCGCTCGCGGCGGCAAGATTCTTTTCCCGGCAGCCCGCGACCATCGCAGCCGTCACGGGCACCAGCGGCAAGACCTCGGTCGCCGCCTTCACGCGCCAGATCTGGCAGCGGCTCGGCCATCCGTCTGCAAGCATCGGCACCATTGGCGTGGTGGCGCCGTCGCGCAACGTTTACGGCTCCCTGACGACGCCGGATCCGATTGCGCTGCATCGCGAACTCGATCAGTTGGCGGGCGAGGGTGTGACCCATCTTGCGCTGGAAGCCTCGTCGCACGGTCTCGATCAGTATCGTCTCGACGGCGTGCGCGTGCGTGCCGCCGGCTTCACCAACCTGTCGCGCGATCACATGGACTATCATCCGACAGTCCAGCACTATCTCGACGCCAAGCTGCGGCTGTTCCGCGATCTGGTCGATCCCGAGGGCGTCGCGGTGGTTTCCGCCGACCACGACTGTTCGGTCGCGGTGATTGAAGCGGCCGTAGCGCGCAACCTCGCGGTGATGCGCGTCGGCCGCCGCGGCGACGGCGTGCACATCGGCATTCGCCTTGTCGATGCGGCCATCGACGGCTTTGCCCAGAGATTGACGATCGAACACGCCGGGCGCCAGCACGTGTTGCGTCTGCCGCTGGTTGGCGAATTCCAGATCGAGAACGCGCTGGTCTCGGCGGGGCTTGCCATCGGGACCGGCAGCGATGCAGATCAGGTGTTCGCGGCGCTCGCGCATCTTGAGGGCGCCAAGGGGCGGCTCGAATTGGTCGGCGAGCGCAACGGCGCGCCGGTGTTCGTCGACTACGCTCACAAGCCTGATGCGCTGGCAAAGGCGCTGCAAGCCTTGCGGCCTTATGCCAAGCGCAAGCTGGTGGTGGTGTTCGGCGCCGGCGGCGATCGCGACGCTGGCAAGCGTCCGCTGATGGGTGAGATCGCCGTTGCCAATGCCGACGCGGTTATCGTTACCGACGACAATCCGCGCAGCGAAAACCCCGCGACCATCCGCGCGGCTATCCTCGCGGCTGCCAGAGGCGCGCAGGAGATCGGCGACCGCGCCGAAGCGATCCACACGGCGGTCGCGGGCCTGCAGCCCGGCGACGCTTTGCTGATCGCCGGCAAGGGTCACGAGACCGGACAGATCGTCGGCGATCGCGTGCTGCCGTTCAGCGATCACGAAGCCGCGGGGGCAGCACTCACCTCGAGGGTGGCATGAGCGAGCAACCGTTGTGGACTGCGGACGCCATGGCTGCGGCGATGCGCGCGGAGCCGCGCGGGGCGCTACCGGCCGCTGTGTCAGGTATTTCGATCGACAGCCGCACCATCGCACCGGGTGAGGCTTATTTTGCGATCAAGGGCGACGTTCACGATGGTCACGCCTTTGTCGATGCGGCCTTGAAGGCGGGCGCGGCACTTGCCGTGGTCGAAGCCGCGCAGCGTGACAAGTTTGCACCCGATGCACGGTTGCTGATCGTCTCCGACGTGCTCGAAGGCTTGCGCGATCTGGCGCGTGCCTCGCGCCAGCGCCTGTCGGCGCAGGTGATCGCGGTCACCGGCTCGGTCGGCAAGACCTCGACCAAGGAAGCGCTGCGCAGCGTGTTCGGCGCGCAGGGCAAGACCCATGCCTCGGTTGCCTCGTTCAACAATCACTGGGGCGTGCCGTTGTCGCTGGCGCGGTGCCCGGCCGACGTGCACTTTGCGATTTTCGAGATCGGCATGAATCACGCGGGCGAGATCGCGCCGCTGGTGAAGATGGTGCGGCCGCACGTTGCGATCATCACGACTGTCGAACCTGTGCATCTGGAATTCTTCTCCGGCGTCGAGGCGATTGCCGATGCCAAGGCGGAAATCTTCGAAGGTGTCGAGCCCGGCGGCGCTGTCGTGCTCAATCGCGACAATGCGCAGTTCGCGCGGCTGCAGAAGCGCGCCAAGAAACTCGGGATTGCGAAAATCGTCACCTTTGGTGCGGACAAGAAGGCCGACGCCCGCTTGCTCGATCTGGCGCTGCATCCGACGTGCTCTGCCGTGTATGCCAAAATTCTCGGCCAGGACCTGACCTATAAGCTCGCGATGCCGGGCCGTCATATGGCGATGAATTCGCTGGCGGTGCTGGCGGCAGTATCACTTGCCGGGGCCGATCTCGCGCTTGCCGGCCTCGCGCTGTCGCAGGCGCAGCCGGCCGCGGGGCGCGGCGTGCGCGAGGTCTTGACGGTGCCGAATGGCGAGGCGACGCTGATCGACGAGAGCTACAACGCCAATCCGGCCTCGATGGCGGCGGCCTTGAACGTGCTGGGCCAGGCTGGGGTCGGCGGGCAGGGGCGCCGCATCGCTGTGCTTGGCGACATGCTGGAACTTGGGCCGACATCGGCCGAATTGCATCGCGGGCTTGCCGATGCGGTGCAGGCCAACGGCATAGACATGATATTTTGCTGCGGCCCTCTGATGCGCAATCTGTGGGACGCGCTTTCCTCCGGTCGGCGGGGCGGCTATGCAGAGGGATCGGCCGCGCTCGAATCGCAGGTCACGGCGGCGATCCGGGCCGGTGATGTCATTATGGTCAAGGGCTCGCTCGGCTCGCGGATGAAGGTGATTGTGACGGCGCTCGAAAAGCGATTTCCCGGCAACGCCGCGCACGACGACGTCGCGGTCTGAGGCGGAATGTGTGGGGTTCGGAAGTTCTCTTCAAATATGCAGCCTTCTGTGGCGAGAGACCGTCTGAACCAAGCCACACCATAAAGTATAGGTTGTGAATGTCCCTTTGACTCCGAAGTTCGCTCAAGGGGGATACTGCGAGGTCTAGCGAACTTCGGATTCGGGACACTCGATGTTCTACTGGCTGATCGATCTCTCCAACACCGTTCCGGGTCTCGGCATTTTCAAGCCGCTCCTGAACGTCTTCCGCTACATCACCTTCCGCACCGGCGGTGCCATGGTGACCGGCGCGCTGTTCGTGTTCCTGTTCGGTCCCTGGATCATCGATAATCTGCGCCTGCGTCAGGGCAAGGGGCAGCCGATCCGCACCGATGGTCCGCAGTCCCACCTCACCAAAAAGGGTACGCCGACCATGGGCGGCCTGATGATCCTGTCGGGCCTCGTCGTGTCGACCGTACTCTGGGCCAACCCGCTCAATCCCTATGTCTGGATCGTGCTCGCGGTGACGCTCGGTTTCGGCTTCATCGGCTTCTACGACGACTACCTGAAGGTGACGAAGCAGACCCATGCCGGCTTTTCCGGCAAGACCCGGCTGCTGCTCGAAATGCTGATCGCGGTGGCGGCATGCTACGCGTTGATCCGCCTCGGCCGCCAGCCGTTCTCGACGGCGCTGGTGATTCCGTTCTTCAAGGATGTGGTGCTGGACCTCGGCTGGTTCTTCCTTGTTTTCGGTGCCTTCATCATCGTCGGTGCCGGCAATGCGGTGAACCTGACCGACGGTCTTGACGGTCTTGCCATCGTGCCGGTCATGATCGCGTCGGCGAGCTTCGCCATGATCGCCTATCTCGCCGGCAACGCCGTGTTCGCCGACTATCTGCAGATCAACTACATCGCCGGTACCGGCGAACTGGCGGTGCTATGCGGTGCGGTGCTGGGCGCGGGCCTCGGCTTTCTCTGGTTCAACGCGCCGCCGGCCTCGATCTTCATGGGTGACACCGGCTCGCTCGCGCTCGGTGGCATGCTCGGCTCGATCGCGGTCGCGGTGAAGCACGAGATCGTGCTGGCCGTGATCGGCGGACTGTTCGTGCTGGAAGCGGTATCTGTGATCGTGCAGGTGGCCTCGTTCAAGCTGACGGGAAAGCGCATTTTCAAGATGGCGCCGATCCACCATCACTTCGAGCAGCTCGGCTGGACCGAGCCGCAGATCGTGATCCGGTTCTGGATCATCGCGGTGATGCTGGCGCTGGCAGGCCTTTCCACGCTGAAGCTGAGGTAAGGCGCGTTGATCCCCGTTACCTCATTCGCCGGAAAAACGGTCGCGGTGTTCGGCCTTGGCGGCTCGGGCCTTGCGAGTTGCCACGCGCTGAAAGCGGGTGGTGCCGAGGTGATCGCCGCCGACGACAACGCGGACAACGTCGCAAAGGCGGCTCAGGCCGGATTCATCACCGCCGATCTGCGCGCCGTGTCGTGGTCGAGTTTCGCCGCGCTGGTGCTGGCGCCCGGCGTGCCGCTGACCCATCCGAGATCGCACTGGAGCGTGCTGGCGGCGCGCGAGGCCGGTGTCGAAGTGATCGGCGACATTGAACTGTTTTGCCGTGAGCGGCGCCGTCACGTCCCCGATGCGCCGTTCGTGGCGATCACCGGCACCAACGGCAAGTCCACCACCACGGCACTGGTTGCGCATCTGATGCGCGAGGCCGGGCATGACGTACAGATGGGCGGCAACATCGGCACCGCGATCCTGTCGCTGGAGCCGCCGCGCAAGGGCCGCGTCCACGTCATCGAGATGTCGTCGTACCAGATCGATCTGACGCCGTCGCTCGATCCGAGCGTCGGCATCCTGCTCAACGTCAGCGAGGATCATCTCGATCGTCACGGCACTATCGAGAACTATGCCGCAGTGAAGGAGCGGCTGGTCGCGCGGGTGCAGCC
>JAFKKH010000040.1 GCA_017305665.1 Hyphomicrobiales bacterium | reverse complement strand
TTCTTCTCCGGATTGATCTTGGTCCACGCGCCCCAGAACACGCCGCGGATATCGCAGCCCTTCAGCAGCGCGAGGTTGAGCGGCATCTTCGGAATTTCGCCGGCGGCGAAACCGATCACCAGGAAGCGGCCTTCCCATCCGATCGCGCGCAGCGCGGCCTCGGAATAGCTGCCGCCGACCGGATCGTACACGATGTCGACACCCTTGCCGCCGGTCAGTTTCTTCAGACCCTCCTTGAGGTCCTTCTTGCTGTAGTTCAGCATCAGTTCGGCGCCATGCTCCTTGGCGAAGGCCAGCTTTTCATCCGAGGATGCGCAGGCGATCACCTTCAGTCCCATCAGCTTGCCGATCTCGCACGCCGCGAGCCCGGTGCCGCCGGCGGCGCCGAGCACGGCCAGCGTCTCGCCGGGTTTCGGACTCGCGCGATCTTCCAGCGCGTGCAGCGTGGTGCCGTAGATGATGATGATGCCGGCTGCGCGATCGAAGCTGAGGTTGTCCGGGATCTTCACGATCGAGCTCGCGGGCAGCGCGATCTTCTCACGCGCGCCGTTGTGGCCGCAGGACGCCATGACGCGATCGCCGACCTTGAGATCGGTGACGCCGGCGCCCACGCTTTCGATCACGCCGGCGACTTCCGCCGACGGCGAAAACGGAAACGGCGGCTTGATCTGGTATTTGCCCTGGATCATCAGGATGTCGAAGAAATTCAGCGCCGCCGCCTTGATGGCGATGACGGCTTGCCCCGGCTCCGCGACGGGATCGGGCACGTCGGCCAGCACGAGATCGTCGGGGCCGCAATATTGCGAGCAGAGAATGGCTTTCATGGGCGTAACACCTGATCCTGGGACACTCTGAAAGGCTTCATGCCGGATTTGAAGGCGGGCTACAATCCGATTCGAGCCTGATGGGTATGACGGATTGAGGGTTTAAAACGATGTTTGAAAAGGGTCTGCTTGCCGGCAAGCGCATTCTGGTCACGGGAGGCGGCTCCGGGCTCGGCGCAGCGATGGGGCGCCGCTTCCTCGAACTCGGCGCCGAGCTCGTCATCTGCGGCCGCAGGAGCGAACTACTGGAACAAACTGCTGCGGCATTTCGCGACGATCCCGGCGGCAAGATCAGCACCTTCGCTTGCGATATTCGCGATCCGGTCGCGGTCGATGCGATGATGGACGCGATCTGGCGCGACGGCCCGCTCGATGTTCTCATCAACAATGCGGCTGCGACCTTCGTTGCGCAGACCGAACATCTGTCGTCACGCGCCGCTGACGCGATCCTCGCGCCGACGCTGCACGGCACGCTATATTGCACGCTCGCCGCCGGCCGGCGCTGGATCGAAAGCCGTCATCGCGGCGTGGTGCTCAGCATCCTCTCTACATCGACCATCACCGGGCGTGCCTTCACCGTCCCGTCGGCGATGGCGAAGTCGGCCGTGCTGGCCATGACGAAAAGTCTCGCCGTGGAGTGGGGACCGAAAGGCGTGCGCACGGTTGCGATCGCGCCGGGGCCGTTTCCGACCGCGGGCGCAACGGGGCAGCTTCGGCCGGAAGGACGCGATGACAATGCAGCACGCAATCCGCTTGGCCGTGTCGGCGAGCATGCGGAGCTTGCCAATCTCGCGAGCTTCCTGATTTCGGACCAGGGCGGCTACATCAACGGCGAGATGGTGGTGCAGGATGGAGGCGCGCATCTGCGCAGCTCCGGCGCGGAGGATCTGCTGCAATGGACCGATGCGCAGTGGGAGAAATTGCGCGCGTCGCGTCAACGCGGCTGACTCGATTGTCGCACCCCAAGCGGCGGTGGCGCACGTTCGATCAGCGCTGCATGAACTTGCGAATCGGAGCGCGAGCGGCGAGGATACAGCGCGCCTTTCCAAAATGGATTTTTCCGGCTATTCCCCGTTGTTGCGTGACCGACGCACGTCAAGCCATCTTCCAGTCACAATGATGAGGGACGAGATTTGATGATGTCCATGCGACAATTTCTGACAGCTTTGGTGGGGAGTTTGCTGGTTGGCGGGGTCGGTCTCGCGCCCGCGTTCAGTGCGCCCAGGGCTGCTCCGGGTGCGCATTCAGGGCACAACGCCAAGCCCGCGGCTGCGACAGCCGGCAGTGCGGAGCCAACGCTGCTAGGACAGTACGGTGCGTGGGGCGCCTATGCGGCGTCACCGAATGGCAAGAAGGTCTGCTTCGCGCTCGCCAAGCCATCGTCCTCGAAAACCAATCCGCCGAACCGCCCGCGCGATCCAGCGTATGCGTTCATCTCGACCCGGCCTGCCGAGAAGGTGACGAACGAAGTGTCGGTCATGATCGGTTATCCGTTGAAGCCGGGTTCGGAAGCCTCGCTCGAGGTCGGCGGCGCGAGCTTCGAGATGTATACCCAGGGTGACGGCATCTGGATCAAGAATGCCGCCGAGGAAGACCGGATGGTCGATGCCATGCGCAAGGGCGCGGACATCACCGTCAAGGGCGTGTCGAGCCGGGGAACCCAGAGCATTGACGTGTTCTCTCTCAAGGGTCTGTCCCAGGCACTGGACAAGGTCGCGCAGGATTGCAGGCGCTGACCGCCTGATCCGCCCATCGGTCGTTAATATTGCAGCGTTAGGCGGCTTTTCAGCGGGCCGCAGAAGGCTTATGTCATGCTGCATGAGCGAGATCGCAGCATCATGAGCACCGAGACCGTCAGCCCGGCCGCACAGGCTGCGCGCGGAATGCCGCCCGGCGAGATCCCGCTGGAGAAGGTCGCGCTTGAAACCTACGTGCCGCCGGCCAAGCCTTCGCTGATCGGCTTGTCGCGGGCTGAGATCGCCGAACGGCTCGCTGCCATCGGCGTCGCGCCCGCGCAGCGCAAGATGCGCACGCAGCAGCTCTGGCACTGGATGTATGTCCGCGGCGCCAGGACATTCGCCGAGATGAGCAACGTCTCGAAGGAGATGCGCGCCGAGCTCGAAAAGCATGTCACCGTCGACCGGCCGGAAGTGGTCGCCGAACAGATTTCCAATGACGGCACACGCAAATGGCTGCTGCGGCTGCCGAGCGGCAACGATCTCGAGAAGCCGCATGAAGTCGAATGCGTCTACATCCCCGAAACCGACCGCGGCACGCTGTGTGTTTCGTCGCAGGTCGGCTGCACGCTGAACTGCGCGTTCTGTCACACCGGGACGCAGCGGCTGGTGCGCAATCTCACTGCTGGCGAAATCGTCGGCCAGATCATGGTGGCGCGCGACCGGCTGAACGACTGGGCCGATCGCGAGACGCCGCACGGCAATCGCCTCGTCACCAACATCGTGATGATGGGTATGGGCGAGCCGCTCTACAATTTCGATGCGGTGCGCGATGCGCTGCTGATCGTTGCCGACAATGAAGGCATCGGCATCTCGAAGCGCCGTATCACGCTGTCCACCTCGGGCGTGGTGCCGAACATCGTCCGCACCGGCGAGGAGATCGGCGTCATGCTGGCGATCTCGCTGCATGCGGTGCGCGACGAATTGCGCAACGAGCTGGTGCCGCTGAACCGGAAATATCCGATCGCCGAATTGATGCAGGCCTGCCGCGACTATCCCGGCGCCACCAATGCCAAGCGGATCACGTTCGAATATGTGATGCTGAAGGGCGTCAACGACTCGCTCGACGACGCCAAGCTACTGGTGAAACTGCTCAAGGGCATCCATGCCAAGATCAATCTGATCCCGTTCAATCCGTGGCCCGGCACGCGCTATGAGTGCTCGGACTGGGATCAGATCGAGAAGTTCTCCGAATATGTTTTCAATGCCGGTTATTCCTCGCCGGTGCGTACGCCGCGCGGCCGCGATATTCTCGCCGCTTGCGGTCAGCTCAAATCCGAGACGGAGAAGCTGTCGGCGCGCGAGCGGCAGGCGTTGCGCGCCATGGCGATGACGGACTGATGTGCTGTGCGCGACAGGGCTCGAACAACCGTCATTACGAGCGAAGCGAAGCAATCCGGATGCTAAGGCAAAGGCGATTGGATTGCTTCGTTGTTCACGCTCTTCGCAATGACGTGGAAACCGAGTCACCGACATGGCGTTGATCGGCCGGCTGTTCGTGGTTTTCTTCGGATTTCTGGCCGCATCGTTCGCGGCCGGTGCGATCATCGTCGTTGCGTTGCTATATCCCGAACTCAGTGATCTCGGCACCGGTCCGATGGATGCGGATGCGTTCAACGTCGTGCTCGGCTTTGGCTTCATCTTCATGAGCGGCTTTGCGCTGGTGCCGGCGATGATCGTGGTCCTGATCACCGAGGCGTTCTATATCCGCAGCATCCTGGCTTATGCGGCCGGCGGCGCGATTTGCGGTGCGGCGTGCTATCTCGGCCTGGTTCCGTTCAACCCGGCGACCATGCACTTCGAAGGCATCGTCCACCGGCATCTGGAGATCATGACCGGCGCCGGTATCGTCGCAGGCTTCACCTATTGGCTGATCGCGGGCCGCAACGCCGGCGCATGGCGGGAGCCGCCGCGCAGTCCGCGGCCGCCGGATCTGCCGGCGCGGACATGAAGAGACCCGGTCTTTCCATGCCAACCCCGGTCGGCTAAACCGCCGTCATGAACCGCACCGGATTAGTCGTCGCACTCGGACTTGCGCTCGTGATCGGCATCGTGTTCGGAATTCATCCCGAATACGATCTGCGTCTGGCAAGCCTGTTCTACGATTCCGCGACGAAAACCTTTCCGATCAAGGCGGACGCGCTGGCCTCGTTCGCCCGCTATGCTGCGATGTGGATCGCGTGGGCGTTCGCGTTGCCCGCGATCGTTGCGCTGGTCGTGAAGATGTTTCGGCCGGATCGGCCGCTCATGATGTCGGGTCGGGCCGTTGCGTTTCTTCTGATCACCCTGCTGCTCAGCGCGGGCATCCTCACCAATCTGACGTTCAAAAGCCATTGGGGCCGACCGCGGCCGGTCATGGTGACGGAGTTCAATGGCCCCTGGAAATTCATGGCGTGGTGGGATCCGCGCGGCCAATGCGGCAAGAACTGCTCGTTCTTCTCGGGTGAGGGGGCGACCGCGTTCTGGACGCTGGCGCCGGCCGCGCTGACGCCGCCGGCATGGCGGCCCTTGGCCTATGCGGGCGCGGTGACGTTCGGCGTCCTCACCAGTGTGCTTCGGATGGCGTTCGGCGGGCATTTCTTCACCGACGTCGCGACGGCCGGACTGGTGGCGTTTCTGGTGATCTGGCTGGTTCACGGCTACATCTACCGCTGGCCGTCGACCCGGAAGAGCGATGCCGAGATCGATGCCGCATTGACGCGGTTCGCCTGGCCCGGCTTTCGCTGGCGGCAACGCGTGCTCCGCGGCCGCAAGGTGGAGCAGCCATCCTTCGTGAATCGGATCACGGAGCATCCGCACGACGAGGGCTGAGCCGCTTGCGTGAAGTCCGGTTCCACCTATAGTCCTGCCCAATTCCCAGGTTTGAGTTCCACAGGATTTTCATGAGTACGATCTTAAAAAGCCTGCCCAAAGGCGAGAACGTCGGCATCGCTTTCTCAGGCGGGCTCGACACCAGCGCGGCGTTGCTTTGGATGAAGCAGAAGGGCGCGCGCGTCTTTGCCTATACCGCGAACCTCGGCCAGCCCGACGAGGCCGATTACGATGAGATTCCGCGTAAAGCGCTGGAGTTCGGCGCCGAGAAGGCTCGCCTCGTGGATTGCCGCGCGCAACTGGTTCACGAAGGAATTGCCGCCATTCAGGCGGGTGCTTTCCACGTCTCGACCGGCGGCATCGCCTACTTCAACACCACGCCGCTCGGCCGCGCCGTAACCGGCACGATGCTGGTCTCGGCCATGAAGGAGGACGGCGTCAACATCTGGGGCGACGGTTCGACCTACAAGGGCAACGATATCGAGCGGTTCTATCGCTACGGGCTGCTGACCAATCCGGATCTGCGGATCTACAAGCCGTGGCTCGACCAGCAGTTCATCGATGAACTCGGCGGCCGTGCGGAAATGTCGGCGTTCATGACGGCGAACGGTTTCGCTTACAAGATGAGCGCCGAAAAGGCCTATTCGACCGACAGCAATATCCTCGGCGCCACCCATGAGGCCAAGGATCTCGAGCACCTCGACAGTGGCATCAAGATCGTCAATCCGATCATGGGTGTGCCGTTCTGGCGTGACGATTGTGTCGTCAAGCCCGAGAAGGTCGCCGTGCGGTTTGTGGATGGCCGGCCTGTCGCGCTCAACGGCCAGACCTTCGCCGATCCCGTCGCGCTGTTCCTCCAAGCCAACGCCATCGGCGGCCGCCATGGCCTTGGCATGAGCGACCAGATCGAGAACCGGATCATCGAGGCGAAGAGCCGCGGCATCTACGAAGCGCCTGCAATGGCGTTGCTGCATATTGCCTATGAACGTCTCGTCACCGGCATCCACAACGAAGACACCATCGAGCAATACCGGATCAGCGGCATGCGGCTTGGCCGACTGCTCTATCAGGGGCGGTGGTTCGATTCTCAGGCGCTCATGCTGCGTGAAACGGCCCAGCGTTGGGTAGCGCGCGCCGTCACCGGCGAAGTGACGCTCGAGCTGCGCCGCGGCAATGACTACTCGATCCTGAACACCGAGAGCCCCAATCTGACCTATCAGCCCGAGCGGTTGAGCATGGAGAAGGTCGAGGATGCGGCGTTCACGCCCGGCGACCGTATCGGTCAATTGACCATGCGCAACCTCGACATCGCTGATACGCGCACCAAGCTGCATCTCTATGCGAATACGGGTTTGCTGGCGCCGGCCGAGGGCGCGAACATTCCCAAGCTCGAGAACGACAAGAGCTGAGCTGCGCGGCGAGCTGGCGCAAGATGCAGGGCCGTCGAAACTGAACCGTCATGCCGGGATCATCCCGGCATCCGCGCTTTGAAACCGAGTTGCGGAACGGAGACGCGGGTGCCCGCAAGGCGCGGACATGATCGTGACAACACAAGAGTTGTCCTGCAAGGCTAGGCGATCTTTTCCGCCCAAAACGCCGCGGTCGTGTAGGGCATGCTGACGATATCCTTCGCCATGAGCGCAGGAGTGCTTGCGATCAGCCCGCGCAACTGTCCCACCACCTTCGCCTCATCGTCCGCCGGGAGTGCGGCGATGAAGCTGATCGACCGAACCCGCTCGATGATCACATCTTCGGGCGAGCCGGCATGTTCGTGACCAAAATGGTCCTCGCGCAATGCGCTCAGTCCATCGAACGGGAAGGCCAGCTTCCACGTGCCTTTGGCGAAGCGTGGCGTGTCGCCCTCATAGGGCGCGATGATCTCGGTCAGCTTCGCCACCCAGTCGACGGTCTCGTCGCGCATGTTCCAGATCAGGCCGAGCTTGCCGCCGGGTTTCAGCACGCGACAGATCTCCGCGAGCGCATCCCGCGTGGCGAACCAGTGAAACGCCTGCGCGCAGATGATCGCATCAACCGATGAATTGGGGACAGGAATTGATGTCGCCGTTCCCTCCCGGGCGTCGACGCCGGGGTATGCGCGACGGAGCTGCTCCCGCATCTGCAGAACCGGCTCGATGGCGATGATGCGGGCACCGGTCCGGAGAAGATAGGCCGTGAACTTTCCCGTCCCTGCGCCGAGATCGAGCGCAACTTTTCCGTCCATCAGCCCGAGACGGCTCTGCAGCCATTGCACGATCTCGTCAGGATAGTCCGGCCGGCCGCGGACATAACGGTCGGCCTTTGCAGCAAAGCCCACTGACGCCGAGCGGTGAACTGCAGGAGGTGAGGTGTTCATGGCGGGCTTCCTCATCAATCTCGACCCCGACAGGGGAGATGCTGTGCGGCAACAGGAGTTCGGCCGTGATAATAACCGATAGGATGTAAAAATGGCCGGGATCGCTCCCGGCCATTTGCGTTTGTGAACGTTGCCTCAGCGTGGCGGAGGCGGTGCGGCGGACGCCTGTCCGCCGTTCAGCAGCGGCGTGATGCGGCGAACGGTGACGCGGCGGTTCTCGCGTGAGGGACCGTCGGTCTGCACCTTCAGATACTGCTCGCCGTAGCCTTGCGTCACCAGATTCTCCGGCGGCACATTAAATTGCTGCGTCAGCAGTTCCGCGGCCGATTGCGCGCGACGATCCGACAGCGACAGGTTGTCGACGTCGTTGCCGACCGCATCGGTATGACCCTCGATCAAGAACACCTCGCGCGGATTGCGCGAGATCGCACGATTGATGCCGTCCGCGATCACCTGCAGCTTCGCGGCCTGGCCCGGTGGAATCTCCCATGATCCGGTCTCGAAGTTGATGGTATCGAGGTCGATGCTCGGCATTCGCGCGCGGACCATCGGGCTGTAGCGAATTTCCTCGAGCGTATAGGGCTGCTCGATCCGTTCCACCGGTGGCGCCATCAGCGTATCGTAGATCACCTCGGGCGGCGCATCTTCCGCTTCGACGATATAGCGATCGGGCGGGATTCCGATTCGCGGCGGCGGCAGCGACACGAAATAGCCGCCGATCGCGCCCGCGACCACGCCGGCGGCAACACCGGCCGCGATCGAACCGCCCCGGTAGTCACGGCCGCGATCGTGGTAGCTGTTGTCAATGATGACAACTTCCTGGCCACGCTGGTCACGGCGGATTCGCCGCAGCATGCGGCCATCGCGATCGTTGATGGTGATGATCTGCGTGCCGTCCGGCCGCATGACAACGGTGCGGGTGTCGTTGCCGACCCGCTCTTGCCGGATGTCACGTGCGCCATAGCGGAAGCGGTCTTCCTCGTTGTGCCGGATGAACGACTGCCCGCTGGGATCGCGCACGATGACGCGGCCCGGTTCGGTGATGATCGTGCGGCCGCCCTGCTGTGTCTCGTGCCGCTCGGCGCGGAAGGCCTCGATGTTGCGTGGCCCCTGCGGGGCTGCGCCCGGCGCGATCGGCTTCAACGCTTGCGCGTTCGTCGGCGGCGGCGGCAGCGGTGCAGTCACGGTCGGTGGTCCATGACGGGCGACGGGTGCGCCGGCCGGCAGCGCGGTCTGGCTGCCGGGCGCAGCGGGCGGGGCTCCCGCTTTGGTTCCGTTCGGGCGAGCCGGTGCTGCCGCGCCATTGGGGGCGGCGGGCGAAGCCGCGTGGGGTGCCACTGGGGCTGTACCGGGCGCCGGGGTCGTCGGCGCAGGCGCCGCGCCATTCGGGCGGCCACCGGGGCCGCCAGGCCCGTGGTCGCGGCCAGGGCCACCTTCGCGACGCATCGCATTCGGCGCCGCGTTGGCAGGCGGTGTCGCAGGAGACGTCGCTTGCGGCTTAACGGCCGGGGCAGGCGCCGTCGGCGCCGGCTTCGCCGCAGCCGGAGGAGGAGGTGCACTCTTGGATTGGGATGGCGCCGGCGCGGCGGGAGGCGCGGGCGGCTTCGGAGCGGTCGGAGGCGTCGCTGCTTTTGGTGCAGGCGCAGCTTTCGGCGCCGCCGGAGGTGCGGGCGGTGCTGCATGTGACGGCGGCGTTGCAGGATGCGGCGGAGTTGCCGTCGGCGGAGTCACGTGAGGAGTTGGCGGTGCGGTTGGCCGCGTCGCCGCAGGGGGCGGTGGCGCATGCGGCGGCGCTGCGTGAGGAGGAGGTGGCGGTGCTGCGTGAGGCGCCGGCGCGGCATGAGGCGGAGCAGCCTTCGGAGGCGGTGCGGGATGCGCAGATGGTGCGGCCTTCGGAGGCAGACCTTTCGGCGGCGCGGCCTTCTTCCCCTCGTGTTCGCTTTCAGCGGGGGACGCAGCCTGCGCGAGCTGGACTGGCGCGGATTGCGCATACGACGACGGAGTCATCAACGGCGTGACGGTGAGAGCCGACGTGGCAAGCAACACCAGGCGAAGGTTCGTCATGATAATTCTATCCCAACAAAATTTTCGACAACAAACGGAACTGCTTGTTGAGCGAGAGTGACGGGGTGCCGATCAACAGATAGCGATGGGGCTGGAATGTGGCAGCACGCTGCGATGGAACTGGATTTATTTCGTAGTCGAACTGATTCGGATCGTGCCGCATTCATGCTGCATTCAGACCAGGCATCGCTCGGCGAACCCGTTTCGTGCGCATATCGGTTGCAGGCGGCTGCGAGGGTGGAGTCTCTGGCGTTCGCGGTGGCAACTCTTCGGGCATGTCACCAGGCAACTCCTGTGGCGGTGAGGGCGGCTCAGGTTCGTGCATCGGCGGCGGCACATCGGGGCCCGGCTGCGGATGTCCTGGAGGATCTTCGCGCGGCGGCTCCACAGGCTGGCCTGGCGTGCTGGGCGGCACTTCCGTCGGTTCGATTCCCATCTAGATCGCCACCTTCACCACGCGGACGTTGGGATCGCCGTCGCTTGTCATCAGCATCGCAAAGCCGATTTTGTCCATCAGCATCCAGGCGCGGTCGACATCCCTCGCGGTATTATTTGCCATCGGTATCTCCGTGACTTATTCCAGCGCTAACGGTCGGCATGGCGCGATGTTCCGGGACCTGCTGCGTTCATCGCGAGTATGAACCTTGTGCGGTATTGGCGGGGGAGCTGATGAAGCCTGTTCGGGGGATGTTGCTTGCGGCGGCGTTCGTGCTGGTCGCGGACGGAGCTGCACAGGCAGCGAGCTGTGCAGCCCAGATCAGCGCCTGGCGCCGCGCCCACGGCTTCTCTGCCGTTCATGCCGATGCCGCGCTGACCGCGATCGCCCATCGACAGGCCGCGGCCATGGCGCGTGCGGAAACCGTCAGCCACACCGTCGCCGGCAATTTCTTTGTCCGCATCAAACCGGTTCGTCGGCGGCTCGCCGCCGAAAACGTGGCGGCCGGCTTTCTGACCTGCGCGGAAACGATCAAGCAGTGGGCCGCGAGCAGCGGTCACCGCGCCAATCTGCAAATGCCGGGTGCGCGTCGCGTCGGCGTCGCGTCGGTGGCAAAGCCGTCATCGCCCTATCGTCGCTTCTGGGCGATGGAGATCACGGATTGAAAAACAAAACGCGCCGCTGAAGCGGCGCGTTTGGAGTTCGGCGATCTGAAGCGCTCAGACCTGTCGCTCGACCAGCTTCATCTTGAGCTCGGCGATGGCCTCGGCGGGGTTCAACCCCTTCGGGCAAGCCTTGGTGCAGTTCATGATGGTATGGCAGCGATAGAGCCGGAACGGGTCCTCGAGGTTGTCGAGGCGTTCGCCGGTCGCTTCATCGCGCGAGTCTTTGACCCACCGCGTCGCCTGCAGCAGCGCGGCCGGGCCGAGGTAGCGGTCGCTGTTCCACCAGTAGCTCGGGCACGATGTCGAGCAGCAGGCGCACAGGATGCACTCGTAGAGACCGTCGAGCTTCTCGCGGTCCTCGTGGCTCTGCCGCCATTCCTTCTGCGGCGTCGGCGTCGTGGTCTTCAGCCATGGCTCGATCGAGGCATATTGCGCATAGAAGTTGGTGAGGTCGGGCACGAGATCCTTCACCACGGGCTGATGCGGCAACGGATTGATCTTGACCGCACCGCCATTGGCAACGTCGTGCATCGACTTGGTGCAGGCCAGCGTGTTCTGACCATCGATGTTCATGGCGCAGGAGCCGCAGACGCCTTCGCGGCAAGAGCGGCGGAAGGTCAGCGTCGGATCGATGTGGTTCTTGATCCAGATCAGGCCGTCGAGCACCATCGGGCCGCAGTCGTGGATGTCGACATGATAGGTGTCGACGCTCGGATTCTTGCCGTCGTCCGGATTCCAGCGATAGATGCGGAATTCGCGCGTCTCGGTTGCGCCTGCCGGCTTTGGCCATTCCTTGCCGCCGGTGATCTTTGAGTTTTTCGGAAGCGCGAATTCAACCATTGCTCAAGCCCCTTAGTACACCCGCGCCTTCGGCGGGATGTACTGAACGTCGTTGGTCATCGTGTAGTCGTGCACCGGGCGATAATCGATGGTGGTCGCCCCGCCGCCGTTCATCCAGGCCAGTGTGTGCTTCATCCAGTTCTTGTCGTCGCGGTCTGCGAAATCCTCGCGCGCATGGGCGCCGCGGCTCTCGGTGCGGTTGGCGGCCGAGTCCATCGTCACCACGGCCTGAACGATCAGGTTGTCGAATTCCAGCGTTTCGACCAGATCGGAATTCCAGACCAGCGAGCGGTCCGCGACCGAAATGTCGCCGATGCCGCCGTGAACCTTGTGGATCAGCTCCTGACCTTCGTGCAGCACGTCGCCGGTGCGGAACACCGCGCAGTTGGTCTGCATCACGCCCTGCATGCTCTCACGCAGCTTTGCGGTCGGCGTGCCGCCGGAAGCGTGGCGATACTTGTCGAGGCGGCCGAGCGCCATCTCGCTGGAGTTCGCGGGCAGATCGGGCTGCTTGGCGTTCGCCGTCAGCTTCTCGGCGCAGCGCAAGGCGGCGGCGCGGCCGAACACCACGAGGTCGATCAGTGAGTTCGAGCCGAGACGGTTGGCGCCGTGGACGGAAACGCAGGCGGCTTCGCCCACCGCCATCAGGCCGGGCACCACCGCATTGTCGTCGCCGTCCTTCTTGGTGACGACCTCGCCGTGGAAGTTGGTCGGGATGCCGCCCATGTTGTAGTGCACCGTCGGCACGATCGGGATCGGCTCGCGAGTGACATCGACATTGGCGAAAATACGCGCCGACTCTGAGATGCCCGGCAGTCGCTCGTGCAGCACCTTCGGATCGAGGTGGTCGAGGTGCAGGAAGATGTGATCCTTCTTCTTGCCGACGCCGCGGCCTTCGCGGATTTCGATGGTCATCGCGCGCGAAACGACGTCACGCGAGGCGAGGTCCTTGGCGGACGGCGCATAGCGCTCCATGAAGCGCTCGCCTTCGGAATTGACGAGATAGCCGCCTTCGCCGCGCGCGCCTTCGGTGACGAGGCAGCCGGAGCCGTAGATGCCGGTCGGATGGAACTGGACGAACTCCATGTCCTGCATCGGAAGGCCCGTCCGCAGCACCATGCCGCCACCGTCGCCGGTGCAGGTATGGGCCGAGGTGCAGGACGCATAGGCGCGTCCGTAACCGCCGGTGGCCAGGATCGTGGTCTGGGCGCGGAAGCGATGCAGCGTGCCGTCGTCGAGCTTCAGCGCGATCACGCCACGGCAGACGCCCTGGTCGTCCATGATGAGGTCGATAGCGAAGAACTCGATGAAGAATTCGGCGGAGTGGCGCAGCGCCTGGCCGTACATCGTGTGCAGCATGGCATGGCCGGTCCGGTCGGCCGCGGCGCAGGTACGCTGCGCCTGGCTCTTGCCGTAGTCGATGGTCATGCCGCCGAACGGGCGCTGGTAGATCTTGCCGTCCGCGGTGCGGGAGAACGGAACGCCCCAATGTTCAAGTTCGTAGACGGCTTCGGGTGCGTTGCGCACCATGTATTCGATGGAATCCTGATCGCCGAGCCAGTCCGATCCCTTGACGGTATCGTACATGTGCCAGCGCCAGTCGTCCTTGTGCATGTTGCCGAGCGACGCGGAAATACCGCCCTGCGCGGCCACCGTGTGCGAACGCGTCGGAAACACCTTGGTGATGCAGGCGGTACGCAGGCCGAGCTCGCTGCAGCCAACGACTGCGCGCAATCCCGCGCCGCCAGCACCGACGACGACGACGTCATAGGTATGGTCTTCGATCGGATAGGCTTTGCCGTTAGTGGCCGGAGCCGCGCTTCCATTCGCGCCATTGCCGGTTGCGGCCATGGACTACACTCCAGATGACAGTTTGAAGATGGCGTAAGCCGCGGCCAGCGCGACCGCGACGGAGAAGAAATTGTTGGCCATGATCGACACCAGCTTCAGCTTCTCGTCGTGGATATAGTCCTCGATGACCACCTGCATGCCGATCTTCATGTGCCAGACGCTGGCGATGATGAAGAGCAGCACGAAGATCGCGATCAGCGGAGTTCCGAGAATCTGCGCCGCGCCGGCCTGATTGCGGCCGAGCAGCATCATCACGACGACGATCATCGGCACGACCAGAATGATCATCGCGACCGCGGTCAGGCGCTGCCGCCAGAAATCCTTGGTGCCGGAATGAGACGAGCCGAGGTTACGCACGCGGCCGAGCGGCGTGCGCATCGACTTCGGTGCAGAGGAGTTTTGCGCACTCATCGTCCGCCTCCGATCGCATAGGCCACGACCCAGAGCAGCACGGTCAGCAGGATGCCGCCAATCAAAGCGGCCCAGGTGAGCCATTCCCGCTCGGTCGGCTTGAATCCGTAGCCGAGATCCCAGACCAGATGCCGGACGCCGCTCAGCATGTGGTGCATCAGCGCCCACGTGTAGCCGAATTCGATCAGCCGGCCGATCCAGCTCGCCGCGAACGACTGCACATTTCCGTATGCGGTAGGTCCGGACGACACTGCGATCAGCCACCACACAAACAGCAGCGTTCCGAAGTAGAGCGCGATGCCGGTTGCGCGATGGACGATGGACAGTGCCATCGTCAGGGTCCAGCGATAGGTCTGTAAATGCGGCGAGAGCGGTCGTTCGATCCTGGCGGTCATCGATGCTTTGGCAGGTTGCGGGCGCGTGACGCAGCCCATTTCGGGGTCGCATAGAGCAATTCTATTTACGGAGTCGAAACAGCCTGCGCAACGATCAATTCGTTATTTGCGAATGCAGGTTCAGAACTACAGAGTCGCGTTGCCGTAATGGCTATTGACGCTCGCGTGCGCCTGGTAGTTGGTATACCTGAAGCACGATTCATGAACACGTATGGATCGATGTCGGAAGCGGCTGTGGGGGCGGGGATGATTGCGGGATCAAGTGCGACCGAGCTTGTGGAGTTGGCGCTTTTGCTGGTCGGCGTCGGTGCGTTGTCGGGCTTTCTCGCCGGTGTTTTCGGCATCGGCGGCGGCGCGGTTCTGGTGCCGGTGTTCTACGAGTGCTTCCGAATCGCTGGAGTCCCCCTCGATGTCCGCATGCCGCTGTGTATCGGCACGTCGCTGGCGGTCATCATTCCCACCTCGATCCGCTCCTTCCGCGCGCATCGGGCGCGGGGGGCCGTCGATATGGAAATCCTGCGGAAGTGGGTGGTGCCGATTCTGGTGGGCGTCATCCTCGGCAGCGTGATCGCGCGCTACGCACCCGAGCGCCTGTTCAAGATCGTATTCGTGATGGTCGCCTACCTGGCCGCGGCGCGGCTGCTGTTCGCGCGCGAGACCTGGAAGTTCGGCGACGATTTGCCGGGCGGGCCCGTGATGAAGACTTACGGATTTTTCGTCGGCCTGCTCTCGACGCTGATGGGCATCGGCGGCGGCCTGTTTTCGAATCTGCTGATGACATTCTATGGCCGCCCGATCCATCAGGCCGTCGCGACGTCGTCAGCGCTCGCGGTGCTGATCTCGATTCCCGGCGCGCTCGGTTACATCTATGCCGGCTGGCCCGCCGCCGCGCACTATCCTGACGTCACCGCGCTGCAATTGCCGTTCGCGCTGGGCTATGTCTCGCTGATCGGTGCGGTGCTGGTGATGCCGACCAGCCTGCTGGTGGCGCCGCTCGGCGTCAGGGTTGCGCACGCACTCTCGAAGCGCACGCTCGAGGTGGCCTTCGGATGCTACCTGCTGATCGTCGGCAGCCGCTTCGTCATCAGCCTGCTGTAATCGCGAACGCGTCGTCTGCTGATCCGAGGCTGATTACGTTATGGGTTGAGCGGCCTCGATGGCGCGCCATTCCTTCAATAGCGCCATGCGGCGGCGTGGATAGCGGGTCTCCGCAAGCTTGAGCGTGCGGATCCGGTCGGTGCGGAAATGCCGGAAGTCTTCACGCATTTCGCACCATGCCATGATGACACGGGTGCGTTCGTAGAACCCCAACGCGAACGGCCAGATGGTGCGCTGGGTGTTCTTCTCGTCGGCGTCGATATAGCTGATGCGGAGCTTGCGTTCGGTCCGGATCGCCTCGCGCACCTTGGGCAGTTCGGTGTCGCCAGCCGCGACGCGCTGGTCGGGACCGATCAGCAGCGTCGATGTTTCCAGGCTGAGCTTGAGGTCGTCCGGCAGCACCGCCGCGATCTTGGCGAGCGCGTTGCTGGCGGCCCTGCCAAGCGGTTCGTCGGTGCGCTCGGCGACCCAGCGGCCGCCGAGCACCAGCGCCTCGATCTCCTCTTCGGAGAACATCAAAGGCGGCAGCATGAAGCCGGGTCGCAGGATGTAGCCGACGCCGGGCTCGCCATCGATATGGGCGCCCTGCGCCTTCAGCGTCTCGATGTCGCGATAGAGCGTGCGCAGGGAAATGCCGAGTTCCCCGGCCAGCGCGGCGCCGGTCACCGGAAAACGGTGGCGGCGCAGGGCCTGGATCAGATCAAGCAGGCGTTGGGCGCGGGACATCGGTTTGCCTCATCGGAGGCTGCAAGCTTAGCACGTCATGCTGTCAGAACGTGTCAGCATGCTGCAAATCGGAACTTTCCCAAACGAACCCTGTTAGGGCCATTCGACCGAAACAACCAACCCAAGGAACAAGCGATGCGGGTGCGAATGCTGGCGGCTGTTGCAGCTGTCATTGTCTCGGGGATCGCTGGATATGCGTCTGCGGATCAGCCGGGCCCGGACTGGATGAGCAAACAGCAGGTGACGGAGAAGCTGACCGCCGCCGGTTACAGCAACATCACCGGACTCGAAGCCGACGATGGCCATTGGGAAGGCAAAGGCACAAAGAACGGAGCGATCATGGAATTCCATGTCGATCCACATTCGGGTGCGCTGACCAAGGAAGAGGCCGACGACTGATCGGCCTCGCCCGCTGGGCCGTCATCACTTGACGTAGATGTCCTTGTAGGCGTCGCGCAAAATGTTCTTCTGCACCTTGCCCATGGCGTTGCGCGGCAGCTCGTCAACGAAGATCACCCGCTTCGGCATCTTGAACTTTGCGAGCCGCCCGTCGAGCGCCTTCAGCACCTGTCCCTCGGTGAGGCTGGCGCCCTTGTTGCAGACCACGACGGCGGTAACGCCCTCGCCGAAGTCGGTATGCGGTACGCCGATCACAGCGGTCTCGACTACGCCCGGCATGGCGTCGATCTCGCTCTCGATTTCCTTCGGATAGACATTGAAGCCGCCGGAGATCACGAGATCCTTGCCGCGGCCGAGAATGTGCACGTAGTCGTTGTTGTCGATCTTGCCGATGTCGCCGGTGATGAAGAAGCCGTCGCTGCGGAATTCGGCCTTGGTCTTCTCCGGCATCCGCCAATAGCCCTTGAACACATTCGAGCCCTTGACCTCGATCATGCCGATAGTCTCGCGCGGCAATTCCTTGCCGGTGTCCGGATCGGTGACGCGCACGGAAACGCCCGGCAGCGCGTGGCCGACGGCGCCTGGCACGCGATCACCGTCATATGGATTCGAGGTGTTCATGTTGGTTTCCGTCATGCCGTAGCGTTCCAGCACGGCGTGACCGGTGCGCGCCGACCATTCGCGATGGGTATCGGCGAGCAGCGGCGCCGAACCTGAGATGAACAGTCGCATGTGGCTGGCGGCTTGCTTCGTCAGCGCCGGATTTTGCAGCAGGCGGGTGTAGAACGTCGGCACACCCATCAGCACGGTGGCGCGAGCCATCAGTTTGATGATGAGGTCGGGATCGAACTTCGGCAGGAAGATCATCGACGCGCGTGCGAACAGCGTGACGTTGCTCGCCACGAACAAGCCGTGGGTATGATAGATCGGCAGCGCGTGGATCAGCACATCCTTGTCGGTGAAGCGCCAGTAGTCGACCAGGCTGTAGGAGTTCGACGCCAGATTGTCGTGCGTCAGCATCGCGCCCTTGGAGCGGCCGGTCGTTCCCGAGGTGTAGAGAATGGCGGCGAGGTCGTCGTTGGCGCGCGCAACGGTCGTGAACTCCGGCTTTGCCGTCGTGGCGGCTTCGGTCAGCGTTCCCTTGCCGTCAGCGCCGAGCGTTTCGACCTTGGCGCCGACCTTTGCGGCAAGGGCCTTGATGCCATCGATCTTCGATGGGTCGCACACCACCAACGCCGGCTCGGCATCGGTGATGAAGTAGTCGAGCTCGTTGAGCGTGTAGGCGGTGTTGAGCGGGAGATACACAGCGCCGGCGCGCACGGTCGCGAGATACAGCACGAGATTCGGTACCGATTTTTCGACCTGCACCGCGACGCGGTCACCCGGCTTGACGCCGCGCGCCACCAGCACATTGGCCAATCGTCCCGAGAACGCGATCAAATCGCCGTAGGTGATGCGCTGGCCGTCGAGCGTCTCGATCGCGAGCCGGCCGGCGTCATCGAGATCATCGAACAGGCGGGAAAACAGGTTGGCGTTCATGGTGGTGTTCCCGAAATGGTTCATGCATCATCCGGCCGGGCAGAAAAGCCTCCGGCATGGAGGTGGAATAGCAAGAATGCCCAATACAAAGCAACGGAGACAGTTTGCATGGCAAATGGCGGGAAACGCGTCGCGTGGGTGACGGGCGGTGGCAGCGGCATCGGGCAGGCGGGTGCTGAGGCACTGGCAGCCGATGGTTGGGTCGTGGTTGTGTCCGGGCGACGCAAGGATGCGCTGGAGATGGTGGTCGCCGGAATCAAGGCCAATGGTGGTGCCGCGGAAGTCCTGCAGCTCGACGTCAGCGATGCAAATGCTGTCAACAAGGCGGCGCAGCGCATTGTGGACACGCACGGCCGCATCGATCTGCTGGTCAACAGCGCCGGCATCAACGTGCCGAAACGGAGCTGGGCCGACATGGAAACCGAGGGTTGGGACAAATTGGTCCAGATCAACCTCAACGGCGTGCTGTATTGCATGCGGGCCGTGTTGCCAGCGATGCGCGCGCAAAAGGACGGCTGCATCATCAATGTCGCCTCATGGGCCGGGCGACACGTCTCCAAGATGCCGGGGCCGGCCTATACCTCGACCAAGCATGCGGTGCTGGCGCTGACCCATTCGTTCAACATGGATGAGTGCGTCAACGGTCTGCGCGCATGCTGCCTGTCGCCGGGCGAGGTGGCGACGCCGATTCTGAACCTGCGCCCGGTGGTGCCGAGCGCAGAGGAGCAGGCCAGGATGCTGCAGCCGGAAGATCTCGGCCGCACCATCGCGTTCGTTGCGAGCATGCCGCCGCGTGTGTGCATGAATGAAATTCTCATCAGCCCGACCTGGAATCGCGGCTTCGTCGCGCAATCGGCGACCCGGTGACAATGGACCCGGCCGCGTGCTCAGCGCTCTCACGGAAGCTTGAGGCGTGACGGCACGTGCGGCTCCTGAAATAGTTTCAGCAATGACAAAAAATATTCCCTGAAACGGCTCCCGCAAAACTCCCGTAGCTCGGGCAACGGCGACGCTGATCGTGTGCGGTCAGCACCGCTGTTGCCCTTGCAAATCGTCGGCAACGGTTGCCGGCCGCAAATCCATCGGGAGACGACTCATGTCCAAGCGTATTGCACTTTTGTCCGCCATCGCCTTCGGCGCGCTGACCGCAGCAGGAACGTTCGTCGCGCCTGCGCTCGCCAAAGAGAAGATGATGAAGAGCGAGATGTCCGGCGAAAAGACCGTAATGGTCGGTGGCGCTGCGATGTATCCCTCGAAGAACATCATTCAGAACGCGGTGAACTCCAAGGATCACACCACGCTCGTTGCCGCGGTCAAAGCCGCCGGTCTGGTCAAAACGCTGGAGGGCAAAGGGCCATTCACGGTGTTCGCGCCGACCAACGAGGCCTTCAACAAGCTGCCGCCTGGCACGGTCGATAATCTGGTGAAGCCCGAGAACAAGAAGGCGTTGACCAAGATCCTCACCTATCACGTCGTTCCGGGCAAACTCGAAGCGTCCGCTCTGACCGACGGCAAGAAGCTCAAGACCGTGGAAGGCGAGACCCTCACCGTGAAGCGGTCGGGCGATATGGTGATGCTGGTCGATGCCAAGGGCGGCACCTCCACCGTGACGATCCCGAACGTCAACCAGTCGAACGGGGTGATTCACGTGGTCGATACGGTTCTGATGCCGTAACGGCGGCTGACAAGGCCCCAAGTCGTGCGAGCGAGCCGGGGAAACCCGGCTCGCTTTTTTGTGAAGGGCGGACCCGCCGCTCCGGGACAGGGTGTTTGGGGAATAGCGTAACAAATCGTGGGTTCTGTCGTAGAATAGTCTGCAAGCCTGTCGCATCCACGTCTGCGCGGGCGACGATATATGGATCGAGTCATGACGAGTATTTCAGCCAGCGACAGTCGTGCGGTGTATCCCTCCGCCAAAGTCGTCCAGCCGGTATGGGTGCGCATCGTGCATTGGGTCAATGCCGTGGCGATGATCATGATGATCATGTCGGGATGGCAGATCTACAATGCGTCGCCGCTGTTCGATTTCACCTTCTCGCGTTCGATCACCCTCGGCGGCTGGCTGGCCGGCGGGTTGCTGTGGCATTTCGCGGCGATGTGGCTGTTGATGGTCAACGGCCTCGTCTATCTCGTACTGGGTTTTGCGACCGGTCGCTTTCGCAGGAAGCTGTTGCCCATTACGCCGTCAGGCGTTCTCGCCGACACTCGGGCCGCGCTGACCGGCAAGCTGTCCCATGACGACCTCTCGACTTACAACTATGTCCAGAAGCTCTTGTATGCCGGCATCATCGTCGTCGGCATCGTGGTCGTGCTGTCGGGCCTTTCGATCTGGAAGCCGGTCCAGTTCCAGTGGTTGACGGCCGTGTTCGGCGGCTATGATTTTGCCCGCTACGTGCATTTTACCTGCATGGCGCTGATCGTCGCATTCCTCGTCGTGCATGTCGCGCTCGCGCTGCTGGTGCCGAAAAGCCTGCGCGCGATGATCATCGGGCGCTAGGGAGAATTATCATGCGCCGTTTCCGTTCTTTGCTGATCCCAGGTGTCGACAAGAAGCTGCTCGTCAGGGACGCCACGAAACTGCTGCCCGATCCGGCGCGGCGCCGGTTCATCGCCGGCGGCGCCAGCCTCGGCGCGCTGACCCTGCTGACCGGCTGTGATGTATCCGACAGCTTCTCCGCGGAAAACCTGCTGACGCAGATTTCAAAATTCAACGACAAGGTTCAGGCGGCGATCTTCAATCCGAACACGCTGGCGCCGACCTATACGGAGGCCGACATCACGCGGCCGTTTCCGTTCAACGGTTACTATGCCGAGGAAGATGCGCCCGACATCGACGCCGAGGACTGGACCTTCGAGGTGCGCGGCCTCGTCGACAACAAGAAGGCCTGGACGCTGGAGGAACTCCACAAACTGCCGGAGGTGACGCAGATCACGCGGCATATCTGCGTGGAGGGCTGGAGCGCGATCGGAAGCTGGTCGGGAACGCCGCTGCGCGATTTCCTGAAGCTGGTTGGCGCCGATACGCGCGCAAAATACTGCTGGTTCCAGTGCGCGGATGTCGACGGCTACAACAGTCCGCTCGACATGGAGACCGCGCTGCATCCGCAGACCCAGATGACGTTCAAGTTCGACGGGAAAATCCTGCCGCGCAAGTACGGATATCCCATGAAGATCCGGGTTCCGACCAAGCTCGGCTTCAAGAATCCGAAATACGTGATCTCGATGGAAGTCACCAACGACTACAAGGGCGGCTACTGGGAAGACCAGGGCTACAATTCCTTCAGCGGCAGTTGAGGCAAACTGGCCGCGGAGGCGCGCGGCTGCTACAATCGCACAGATCGAACTTCGTTGCGGACGTCATTGATAAGTTCGGAGGTTGCGATGCTCGCTCGCGTCTTGCTGGTTACAACTGCGATCCTGTTCATCTCGACGGCCGCGGCCTCGGCGCAGCCGGCCAGGGCGCTGCTGAAGAATGCCGAAGGCGCCGATGTCGGTCGCGTCGAGTTGACGCAGGTCACGGACGGCGTGCTGTTGCGGGTCGCGCTGAAAGGCCTGCCGCCCGGCGATCACGCTTTTCATATTCATGCCATCGGCAAGTGCGAGCCGCCGTTCACGTCGGCCGGCGGTCACTTCAATCCCGGCAACAAGAAGCACGGCATGATGGCGGCCGATGGTCATCATGCCGGCGACATGCCGAATCTCGTCGTGCCGGCCTCGGGCGAGGTGAAGCTTGAGGTCGTGAATACCGCGATTACGCTCGAGAAGGGCAAGCCGAATTCGGTGCTGAAGCCGGACGGCACCGCCTTCGTCGTCCACGCAGTGCCGGACGACTACAAGACCGATCCGACCGGCAATGCCGGCGGCCGGATCGCTTGCGGGATCATCGAGTAGGACGGTCAGGCTGTTGCGCGCGGTAGCGGGCGCTGGAACGCGGACAGGATCGCGCCGACCGCCAGCATCGCGGCCGAGACGTTCAACGCATAGGACAGGCTGCCCATGGCGTCGGTGATGGCGCCGACCACGATGGGTCCCAGCGTCTGCCCGATGCCGAACGAAATCGTCATCGCGGCGATGGCGGTGGGCCAGGCCTCGGCGGGATAGTTGAAGCGCACGAAGGCGGTGGTCGAGGCAACCACGGCGAAAAACGCCACGCCGAACACCAGCGCCGACAATCCGAGCAGCCATGGTGAATGACCGAGCAGCGGCATTGCAGCGCCGATGGCGTTGACGCCAAGGATGATCGTCATGCTGAGGCCGCCGCGGTCGAGGTCGAGCGTTCGGCGCCAGACCCATGGCGTGACGAAGGCGCTGAGGCCGATCAGGCTCCAGAACGCGCTTTGCGCCGCTGCGCCGCCGCCGCCATCGCGGACATAGGCGATCATGAATGTCATGTAGGCGATGTAGCCCGCGCCGAACAGGAAGTAGGCGGCGAGGAAGATGATGGCGGGACGGATCGCGAAGCGGCCCCGCGCGGTCCGCGGTCCGCTCGCGGCGATGTCGAAGCGTGCGACGAACATCGGCACCGTCAACACGATGCCGAGCAGGGTCATTGCCCACCACACGATCCACCATGAGCCGGCGCCAAAGTATTGCAGCACGAACGGTGCAATCAGTCCTGATGTCAGGATGCCGATGCCCGGGCCGGCATAGAACAGGCTGAGCAGGAAGTTCGAGCGCTCCGGCTGCGACTGCGCGATCGTCGCCGCCAGTGCGCCGCCGGCAACAAAACCGATCGCAGCCGCTACACCGACCAGCAGACGGGCGAAGCTGAGGACGACGAAATTGCCTGTGAGCGCGCAGAGCGCCAGCGAAACCACGGCCGCCGCCGTGGACCAGCGCGCGCTCGCCACCAGCCCGAAGCGCTTTGCGACCGCGGCGGCGATCAGGGCGCCGGCGAGATAGCCTGCTGCGTTGATCGTGTTCATGAAGCCGGCCGACGAATACGACCAGCTGAGCGAGTCACGCATGTCCGGCAGCACCAGCGAATAGGCGAACCGTCCGATGCCGAGACCGACCGTGGGCGCGAGCGACACGATGAGGATCAGCCACGCGAGGTTCGCGGGCCGCGTTGAAAGACGAGCGTTGGTCACAAAAGCCTCCGGCGCGCGCTACTGTGGCAGTTGCGGTGCGACACGCCAAGACGGCAATCGGCAAGGGTGCGTTGCCGGCTGTGCAATAACGCCTGGTGAAGTGAATTTGACATTCGCGATCCACTTGGCCGCGATCCCGGACGCGAATGTTGGAATCGAACCACTAGCCTAACAGTACCAGCACGACCCCGCCGACGGTCAGCAGCGTGCCGGCGACAAGGCGTGGTGTGATCCGCACGTGCGACAATACCAGTGCGCTCAGCGCCACCGTCACCAGCGGATAGGTCGCGAGCAAGGGGGCGACAGTCGTGATCGGGCCGTTCTTGACCGCAGCATAGAGGGTTAGCGCCGCGAGACCGTTGCACATGCCGGTGACCGCGAACCATAGCCGGCCCTGCCAGGGGGCGTTCACGATGAAGTGGCCGGTTCGGGCTCGCTGTACGATCAGCAGGACGATCGACGATACCATGTAGCCGATCAATCCCGCCGCGACCGGGCTTGGCCATATCTCGAGGCCGAGCTTGACCACCGGCGGAGCCACGCCGCGCAACACGGCGCCTGTCAGTGGCAACAACAAGGCCCAGGTGCGCCAATGGCCCAATTCGCGCGGGCGCGACACCGACGTGACCACTGCGCCAAGCACGGCGACGACAAGCCCAGCGGTTTCGGCCGGTCGCAGCGGCTCGCCCAGGATCAGCACGGCGCCGATGACGGAAAACAACGGTGCGAAATTGCCGAGCGCGCTTGTGACCACCGGTCCGAGCGCACCATTGGATGCGAATGTCAGGATCGTCAGCATGGCCGGGAAAAACAGCCCGACGCCCGCGAAAATCGGCACGGCGCGCCAGATGATCGGCTCGCCCCACAGCAGGAGCGGCGATAACAGCATGAAGACGATGGTAAAGGTCGGGACGCTGATGGCGGTGCCGGAAAGCGGCTCGACGGTGCGCAGGCCGAATTGCGTGGTCACGACGCCCGCACCCAGAAACGCTGCCGAGACAAACGCAAATAGAATGGCGGTCATGAGCGGGTGGGGCGGCGGGTCATTGTCCGTCACTCATACGCTGCTGCGACGGCTTGCCAATCCCCTCCCGGCGCTTTAGCAATCCGCGCGAAACGCATCCCTCATGACCCGTCAGGGCTCTAACCCTCGAGAGGCTATCGCGATGGCATCCCATAAACTGCTTCTTCTTCCCGGTGACGGCATCGGCCCCGAGGTGATGGCGGAGGTGAAGCGGCTGATCGGCTGGCTCAATGCGCAGGGCATCGCGCATTTCGAGACCGAAGAGGGACTTGTTGGCGGCTCGGCCTACGATGCGAGCAAGCAGAGCATTACCGACGCGACCATGGCGAAGGCGCTTGCCGCCGACGCCGTGATCTTCGGCGCCGTCGGTGGCCCGAAGTGGGACAGCGTGCCTTATGAGGCGCGGCCCGAAGCCGGGTTGTTGCGGCTGCGCAAGGATCTCGCGCTTTACGCCAACCTGCGGCCGGCGATCTGCTATCCCGCGCTCGCGGAATCCTCGAGCCTGAAGCCGGAGGTGGTCGAAGGCCTCGACATCATGATTGTGCGCGAACTGACCGGCGGCGTTTATTTCGGCGAGCCGAAAACCATCACCGATCTCGGCAACGGCCAGAAGCGCGCCATCGATACCCAGGTCTACGATACTTACGAGATCGAGCGGATCGCGCGTGTCGCGTTCGACCTCGCGCGCAAGCGCCGGAACAAGATGACTTCGATGGAAAAGCGCAACGTCATGAAGTCCGGCGTGCTCTGGAACGAGGTGGTCACCCAGGTGCACCAGCGCGAGTACAAGGACGTCGAGCTCGAGCATCAGCTCGCGGATTCCGGCGGCATGCAACTCGTGCGCCGCCCGAAGCAGTTCGACGTGATCGTCACCGATAATCTGTTCGGCGACATGCTCAGCGATATCGCGGCGATGCTCACCGGCTCGCTCGGGATGCTGCCGTCAGCCTCGCTCGGCGATATCGATCCGAAGACCAAGAAGCGCCGCGCACTTTACGAGCCGGTGCATGGCTCCGCGCCTGACATCGCCGGCCAGGGCGCGGCCAATCCGATCGCGATGCTGGCGTCGTTCGGCATGGCGTTGCGCTATTCCTTCGATATGGGCGCGCTGGCGGACAAGCTCGACGCGGCGATCGCCGCGGTGCTGGCCAAGGGTTTGCGCACCGCCGACCTGAAATCCGAAGGCGCGACGATCATCAGCACCTCGCAGATGGGTGAGGCGATCGTCGGCGAGCTTCAGGCGCTACACGCCTGAGCTTCGCCAGCAGGCCTGACAAAAATGCCCGGCACTGCCGGGCATTTTCGTTTCAGAAGGCGCGAGCGCCGATCAATACAGCGGGAAGTTCTGCGGATAGCCGCCGAGATCGGACGGCGCCGAAAGCGGCTGGCGGTCGAGCGGACGGTTCATGTTCTCGCGGCCGAAGGACGGATATCCAAGCGCCGGCGGGAAGGCGTAATCGGTGAACTTGCGATCGCCAGGAATCACCTCAGTGCCGGCATCGAGCCACGAGCGCTTGCTGATGTAGACGCGGGTGCGCGGGCCGGCCTGATACGACACGTTCGGTCCGCTGGCGCCATAGCCTCCGCTGCGATCGTAATGCTTGCGCTTGGCGGCGTTCGCCTCGGTGGCGCCGACCGCAACGACGGCGGCCGCCGCAAGCATCAGCGCGACATGTCTCGCAGCCCGGGTCGCGGCGGGGAATTTCAAAGTCATCATGTCCTCACAAGGCATTCCGAATAGCGGTCTATTTACCGTCCGGCGGGCGGGCGCCACAAGGCCAATCGGGCCACACCCGGTGAGAATAATGCCGGCGATGACAAAATGTTGCATCGAATCCAGCGCTTTGGCGGTGGCCGGCTCAGAAGCTGCCGCGCAGCCGGGGATTTTGCGGGCTGGTCACCCAGTCGGCCGACGCGGTCGATGCTGCCGCCCTGCAGGCGCCGCGTTTCAGTTCGGCGTGGGCGAACAATTCCGCCAGTTTGGGGTCGTTTCCGGCCGTCAGCAGGATCAGGTGGTCCAGCATACAGCCGATCGCCGTGCGCCGGACCGACGGTGGGCCGGCCTGACAGGACCAGCCGCTGATGCGCAAACCGTCGAGATTTTTAAGGAAGCCGAGACAAGCCGGCCGGTTGGCCGGCTCGCTGGTAAAATCGAGCAGGCTGACATAGCCGAACTTGCTGTCGATCACCCCGGCGGCTCCGATGCCCCGTGTCCTGTCAGCGTTCATGCGGGACGCGATGGCGGCGGTCGATGGGGTGGCCTCCTCGATCTCGGCTCCTGGCCGGTAAAGCTCCAGTTCGGCCTCCGGCTTTTCGCCCGGGCCGGGCGCCCACCGCATGATGTCCTTGCGGCCGCCGTCAGGATGCCGAAAAATGTCGTAAGTCTCTGTTTTCAGTGATTTATCGAATTGCGTCACGGCGAAGGCCGGATAGGAGCGGGCCGCCAGGCTCCAGCCAGGGCTGCCGGCCGGAGCCGCGCCATTCCATGTCATCGGCAGATTGGCCAGGAGTTGAT
>JAFKKH010000039.1 GCA_017305665.1 Hyphomicrobiales bacterium | reverse complement strand
GAGGACTCGCACCTCGGCGATTTCATCGAGGACAAGAACGCGGTGCTGCCGATCGACGCCGCGATCCAGTCCAACCTGCGCGAGACCACCACGCGAGTCCTCGCCTCGCTGACGCCGCGCGAGGAGCGCGTGCTGCGCATGCGCTTCGGCATCGGCATGAACACCGACCACACGCTGGAGGAAGTCGGCCAGCAGTTCTCGGTGACGCGCGAACGCATCCGCCAGATCGAGGCCAAGGCGCTGCGCAAGCTGAAGCATCCGTCAAGGAGCAGGAAGCTGCGGAGTTTCTTGGATAACTAATCTTTGCTTCACCTCTCCCCGCACTTGCGGGGAGATGTCGACCGGCGCAGCGCAGCGATGACGGTCGGGTGAAGGGTATCTTCGTCATGGCCGGGCTTGTCCCGGACATCCACGTCTTGGACGAGCTTCAAGAAAATCGTGGATGCCCGGATCAAGTCCGGACATGACGCGCTCAACAGGCGCGGCGTCATCCTGAGGTGCAAGGGCGAAGCCCGAGCCTCGAAGGATGGGCTTCATTGAAATGCATCCTTCGAGGCTCGCTGTCGTTCGCACCTCAGGATGCGGACGCATCGCGCGTCCGGCGTTCCGCGCACCCTCTTCAATGGAGGGCAGGGACGGTTTTTATTGGCGCGAACGGGGCGAGCCCCGCGCGCGTAGCGCGCGGACTGTTGTCCGTTCGTGCCAGACGAGACTCCGGCGCCCCCGCGCCGCAAACAACAGGCAATGAGGCCTGTCAGAAAATAATCAAATTTGCCGCATGGTCTCGCGAGGGAAGCTCCCGCGGAAATGACGACGAGCCATTCGATGTCACATCGTCCTCCGTGTCGCCACATCTTGGTGCGTACGATGGCGCTCCGGAGCAGCGAAAGGCGGATGGGCGATATGGATGAGTGGTATCCGAACAAGCTTGTCGTCGGAAGCGAGGGGACGACGGGCACTTATGCGTTCATGAAAACCGTTTTCGATCGCGATCAGGAATTCCGTTACGCCGAATTCGGGATCTACATGGGCGATACTGCGCGCAACGTCTGCGAACTGTTTCCCAACTGCGAACTGCATCTTTTCGATTACACTAGGGCGGTCCAGCGCGCGGAGGCAAAGTTGATGGGCTACCCCAACAAGATTTCCTATTTCGGCAACACCCAGAAGTTCAACGATTCCTACAACTGGTCGCTGATGAAACTGATCGGGCAGCACGAAGGCGCTCCGATTTATGACTATTGCTTTCTCGACGGCGCACATACGGTCGCGGTCGATGCGTTGAATTTCTTCCTGTGCGACAGGCTGCTCAGGGTCGGCGGCTACATGGATTTCGACGATTACAAGTGGCGTCTGCGGGGGTCGTCGCTCGATCCGGCGAAAATTCCGGCGATCGGCGAGCAATATACCGACGAGCAGATCGACGCCTTTCAGGTCAGGATGATCGTCGATGACCTCGTCCGGCGCGATCAGCGTTACGAGGAAGTCGTCAAGAACAAGGTCTTTCGGAAGGTCGCCTGACGGGGCGCAGGACATCCCGAACTTCGGGGCGCGGAACCCGCGGCGGGTCCGCGCCGTTGAAGCCTTGGGAAATTGAAAGCCTTGGGAAAGCCTTGATTGTGCAGGACTCCCTTGATCAGGTTCCCTTTCTCAGGACTCCCGAGCATGTCATCATTGCCTGCGCCAACACTTTAAACGGATTTGACAAAAATGATTGCACGCACGCTGGTTCTCGCCGTGTCGGTCCTTGTGTCGGTGTCCATCGCGAAGCCGGCTGACGCCGCGCAATGCGGCGGCGACTTCAACACCTTTGTCGCGGCGGTGTCGCGGGACGCCGCGGCCGCCGGCATTTCGCAAAGCGTGATTTCGCAGGCGCTCGGCGGCGTGCAGCTCGATCAGGCGGTTTTGAATTTCGACCGGCGCCAGCGCGGCACCTTCCGCAAGAGTTTTGAGCAGTACGTCGCCACCCGCGTCGGCGCCGGCCGCATCAAGATCGGGCGGGCGATGCTGCAGCGGCACGCCTCGCTGTTGTCGCGGATCGAAAGGCAGTTCGGCGTGCCCCCGCAAATCCTGGTGGCGATCTGGGGCCTGGAAACCGATTTCGGCAAAGGCGACATGGGCAAGCTGCCGGTGTTCCGGGTGCTCGCGACCATGGCGCACGATTGCCGGCGCACCGAGCTGTTCCAGACCGAGCTCATGGCGGCGCTCAAGATCGTGCAGCGCGGCGATCTGCGTCTCAACGACATGATCGGCGCCTATGCCGGCGAGATCGGGCAGACCCAGTTCCTGCCCTCGTCCTATATCAAGTACGGCGTCGATTATGACGGCAACGGCCACGTCGACCTGCGCCACTCGGTGCCGGACGTGCTGGCTTCGACGGCGAACCTGCTCAAGACCAACGGCTGGAAGGCCGGCGGCGACTATCACCAGGGCTCGGCCAATTTCGACGCCATGCGTGAGTGGAATCGCTCGGAAGTCTATCGCCAGACCATCGCCTATTTCGCTGACAAGTTGATCGGGCGATAGGCGCGCGTTTCATTTCCGCGCCGTCGCGGTCTTCCTGGCCATTTTCTCGAGCCTGCGCTGTAGCGGCGCCCAGTAGGTCGCCGGCCGAAGCCGCTGCAGGATGTCCATGAAGCGGGCGTCGTTGCCGATCAGGATGCGCGGCTCGTTGTTTTCGATTCCCTTGATGATCCGGAGCGCTGCGGCCTGCGGCGTGGTTTTCGCGATCGCGTCGAACCGCTCGATCGATTGCACGCGGCGCGCATTGTCGGTGACGCCCGAGCCGGTGCGTGAGTTGCGCGTGATGTTGGTCAGCACGCCCCCGGGATGCACGACCGAAAGCCGCACCGGGCTTTTCGCCATCTGCAGCTCATGGCGCAGCGCCTCGGAAAAGCCGCGCACGGCGAATTTCGCGGCCGCATAGGCGCTCTGGCCCGGCGGCGCCACGATGCCGAAGATGCTGGAGAGGTTGACGATATGCGCCTCGCTTTGGCGGGCGAGATGCGGCAGGAAGGCGCGGCTCGAATGCACCACGCCCCAGAAGTTGATGTTGAAGAGCCAGTCCATCTGCGCCTGGTCGATCTCGGTGAACTGGCCGAGCAACGCGACACCGGCATTGTTGATGACGATGTTGAGGCCGGGATGGGCTGTGGCCGCGGCCTGGGCGTAATAGGCGATCTGCGCGGGCTCGGCCACATCGACCCGGTGGGTGGTGACTTTGCGCGGATGGGATTTGGCGATCTCGGCGGCGACTGCGTGCAGTCCGGCCTCGTCGCGGTCGGCCAGCGCCAGGTCACACCCGCGTGCGGCCAGTTCAAGCGCGAGCGCCCGGCCGATCCCGCTGGCGGCCCCGGTTACGGCGGCGGCGGATCCGTCAATCGCAGTCATGTCACCTCCGGCGATTGGAGCGTGTGCCGATGCTGGTCCTGAAAATCGAACGGCGGGCTCGGAAGGCCCGCCGTATCAATCCCGTCGCGCTGTAGGCAGCGCGGTCGCTGGGAGGCTCGGGCGAAGCGAACTTCACCCGAGCCTTTGAAAAACTACTTCTTCTTCTTGGCGGCCTTTTTCTTTGCCTTCTTCGCTGTCTTCTTCTTCGCTTTCTTAGCCATAACATCCTCTCAGGGTTAAATGGTTGAAAACGCGACTCCGAGGCATGCTCAGCGGAGGGCGAGCCTCGCAACAGCCTCGGAGAGCAATCCGAACAGATTCGCGGAATTCTGTCGTCGCGCTGTCACGTCCGGGTCATCCTGTTATCCACAGATGTTGCGCGTGCCGATGCATTTTCAGCGGCCAATGCTGGCGGCGGTTCGATGCCGCGCCTCGCCAACAAGCCGGCACCTCGCGGTTAACAATCGGCAAACGGCCGGGACGGCCTTGATCGAGACGGACCGTGCCTGAAGCGTCCTTTCGCCGCGGCATTCATGATTTCAAAACTACAGCGTGGATTGTTCCATCGCGGTGAGGTTCCGTTAAGCGGCGCGGTTGCAGGTTAGTAACGGCGACGGGGAAGGTCGTTGGGAAACGAACAGGGGTGAGGCGCGGTCCGCCTTGAACTCGTACATGCTGAGTGTTCCGACGCTGTGGATCGTGTTCATGGTCAACTTTCTGGCGCTGGGTCTTGTCTGGACCTATGTCGTCCGAAGTTACCCGACCCTCGTAGCGGCGCGCTATTGGGCCTCGGCGGCATTCTTTGCCGCGCTTTTTGCGGGCATCTCCATGCTGCGCGGTGCGACCAATTCCATGGTGCCGCTGCTGGTCAGCGGCGGAGGGCTGGTTTTCGCGATCAGCCTTTGCACGATGGGAATTCAGCGCTTCTACGAGCGGCGGGTGTCATGGCTGCTGACCTCTGCGACCGTTGGACTGTGTACGGCCGGACTCGCGTTCTTTCTCTATGTGCGCGACGACATGCCGATGCGCATTTTCATATATTCGGTGGGACAGGCTGTGCCGATCGGCGTGACCCTGGATTTGCTGATGTCCCGCAAGGAGGGCCGGATCAATTCCGGCGCGCAGCTTGCCGGTATCGTCGGCGGATTGATGATTTCGATCGGCGTGATCAGGTCGGTATGCTCATTTTTCAACATTGGCGGTGGCGTATCCTTTGTTGAATTTAATGCACTGCAGGCTGCCTTGCTGATCGTCCTGGTCTTCCTGTCGATGGCGTGGAATTTCGGCTTCTTGCTGATGGCCATCGACCGGCTGCGCAATGAAGTCGCCGACCTTGCGCTGATGGACGACCTCACGGGCGTTGCGAACCGGCGGCAGTTGCTGCGGCGGCTGGAAGAGGCATGTGCGATATCGCAACGAAGCGGCGAACCCTTCGCGCTCCTTGTCATCGATCTCGACGGCTTCAAGCAGATCAATGATACCCACGGCCATGCCGCGGGCGACGCCTGTCTCCAGCACTTTACCTTGATGACGCACATGCAATTGCGGCCCGGCGATCTCCTGGCGCGCACCGGTGGCGACGAGTTCTGCATCGTCTTGCCGGATACGACGCTGCGCGAAGGCGCGATGATCGCGCGCCGCGTGCTTGTCGCATGCCATGAAGATGCCGCCGGATGCGTCGGCGCGGACATTCCGGTCGCGGCGTCGATCGGTGTGGCGCAGTGGACGCGGGACATCGGCCTTCATTCGGAGCGGCTGATGGCTGCGGCGGACCATGCCCTTTACGCGGCCAAGAACGAGGGGAAAAACCGCTATGCGGTCTATGACCCAGCGCCGCCCATTGTCCCGGATTTGCCACTGGGGCAGGAGCCGATGCGTCAGACAATGTAACGCAGTGGGCAAGTCGCTTTCGCTGGCGACAGACTGGCCCTCGTAAATAAGCAAGAGCAGACAACGATCAATAAAAAAGGCCGGCGTTGGCGCCGGCCTTTTATCTTGCTCCGAAACCGCGGTCGTTAGTAGGCGGCTTCCAGCGCGGCCTGCTCCTGCCGTGCGATCGTGGTCTTCACGGCCGACTGCACCTTCTCGAAGGCGCGCACCTCGATCTGCCGCACGCGTTCGCGCGAGACATTGAACTCGGCGGCGAGATCTTCCAGCGTCATCGGCTCATCCGCGAGGCGGCGTGCCTCGAAGATGCGGCGTTCGCGCGGGTTGAGCACGCCCATGGCGCCGGTCAGCGCCTGGTGGCGATGATCGAACTCCTCGTGCTCGGCCATGATGGCTTCCTGGCTCGGCGACTGATCGACCAGCCAGTCCTGCCATTCGCCAGCCTCGCCATCATCGCGGATCGGCGCGTTGAGCGACGCGTCGCCGCCGAGACGGCGATTCATCTCCACCACGTCCTGGTCAGTGACGCCGAGGCGCTTGGCGATCAGCTTCACCTGATCGGGCCGCAAATCGCCTTCGTCGAGCGCCGAAATCTTGCTCTTTGCCTTGCGCAAGTTGAAGAACAGCTTCTTCTGGTTCGCGGTGGTGCCCATCTTCACGAGCGACCACGAACGCAGGATGTATTCTTGAATCGACGCCTTGATCCACCACATAGCGTATGTGGCAAGACGGAAGCCCTTTTCGGGCTCGAACCGCTTCACCGCCTGCATCAGGCCGACGTTGCCTTCCGAGACAACCTCGGAGATCGGCAGGCCGTAGCCGCGGTAGCCCATGGCGATCTTGGCCACGAGCCGAAGGTGGCTGGTGACGAGCTTATGCGCCGCATCGCGGTCGTCATGCTCACGCCAGCGCTTGGCGAGCATGTATTCCTGCTGGGGTTCCAGCATGGGAAACTTGCGAATTTCGGCGAGGTAATGGGAAAGGCCAGATTCTCCGTTGAGAACCGGCAAGGTAGCTGTGCGGGCCATGCGTAGCGCCCTCCAATGTTCAGGCTCCCGATAGCGGCGAGCCAGGCAGACGGTCCCTTTGTTAAAGCCGACCGCGCTGCGATGTTCCGCGTTGGGTATTCAACGCAGGTGCAACATACACCAAACAGACTCGAAAAGGGAAGAACAAAAAGGGGTCACGATCCCGTGACGCTGATATAACCGTTTGTCATAGCTTGATTTTTTATATGCATCTGCGTCATTCCGTCGCCGCCAAAGCGTCCCGCAGCAGAACCAAATCCTCCGGTAGAGGGGCTTCCCAAGAGAGAATTTCTCCGGTTCGGGGGTGCTCGAAGGCCAGGAGCCAGGCATGCAGCGCCTGCCGCCCGAGGGCTTCGAGGGTGGACCGGGTGCGGGGCCCGAGTTGGCTGGCCTTGGTCTTGAAGTGCGGACCATAGACGTCGTCCCCCATCAGGGGGTGTCCGGCATGGGCGAGATGGACCCGGATCTGATGGGTGCGGCCAGTTTCGAGCCGGCAAGCAAGCAGAGCGGCAACCGGCTTGCCGTCCCGGCCGTTGAACGTGTCCCGGACCTCCCAGTGGGTAATGGCCTCGCGGCCGCCCGCGCGCACGGCCATCTTCTCGCGCGCATGCGGGTGGCGATCGATCGGAGCGTCGATCGTGCCTTGCCGGCGGTTTGGCGGGCCCCAGACAAAGGCCAGATAGCCTCGCTGCAGTGCGCCGGTGCGTCCGTGGTCGGCGAATTGTGCGCTCAACGACTGATGCGCGGCATCGTTCTTCGCGGCGACCATCAGTCCGGTCGTGTCCTTGTCGAGCCGATGGACGATGCCGGGACGGCGGACGCCGCCGATACCAGACAGGCTGGCGCCACAGTGGGCGATCAGGGCGTTAACCAGCGTCCCGGTCTCGTGGCCCGCCGCGGGGTGAACCACCAGTCCCTTGGGCTTGTTGATGACGATGAGATCTTCGTCCTCGTAGACGATGTCGAGCGCGATGGCTTCGCCTTCCGGCTCGGCGGGCCTCGCAGGCGGCACGTCGATTATGATCGTATCCCCGGCGTTGACATGATAAGCGGGGTCGCGAACGGGGGGCGGATCGTTCGATCCCGCTGCAGCAGAGACGTTTCCGGCAGCGGATTTACCTACGAAAACCTGGCCCGCGAGAATGAGCGACTTCAGCCGCGATCGCGACAGCTCGGGGATGTGAATCGCGAGGACTCGGTCAAGGCGCGCCGATCCCTCGTCGCCGGTGACGATGACTTCGTGCCTTTGACTGCGATCCGCTAGCGCAGAGCCTTCTGAAGTAGAGCCTTGCATGACCGAGCCTGTTAACCCTGAACCGACATCCGAACAGGCCGCGCTGGTTGCGCGGGTGCGGCGGATGATGCTGATCGCGGGCCTGACCACGGCATTGGCCGTGTCGGCCGTCCTGATCGCCATCGGCTATCGCCTTTTCCGCGTCGAGGGAAGCAGGGCACCGTCCGACGTCACCGCGCTGCTGCCGAAAGGCGCAAAAATCACCGCGACGGCAGTCGCGGGCGACCGGCTTGTCGTGACCCTCGACGTCGGCGGTTCCGTCCGGATCGAGACCTTCGATGTGCATACGCTGCGGCCGGCCGGGACACTGAAATTCGCCAGTGAGCCCTGATCCTGGCAGCGCCACCTTGCAGCGCGGGGATTTCGAGGCTATTGCCTGTCCTTAACGCTCCCTTCGTCTAGCGGTTAGGACGCGGCCCTCTCAAGGCTGAAACAGGGGTTCGATTCCCCTAGGGAGCGCCATCTTCAATTGTTTTCATTGACGTTTTTGCGGCCGCATGGCGGTGTTACCGGGTGTTACCATAAGCGTTACCGTAAGGCTGGCACTGTCTCCTTGAGTGCGCCAGAATCCTGCATTGTCATCGACAGCCTCTCCAAAAAGATCGCTCCGGCCTAACACTTGGCTTCATTGTGCCCCTGCAGCGCCTGCGTGAAAGCGTAAGGGCAGCTGTCCGTTCAGGCGGATGGACCGCCCAAGGGATTTGCGTTTGCGGCAACGCAACGGATGATGGGCGATGGCACCGTTGCGGAGCTTTCGCGGCTGAAGCGCCTCGATGCGCGCGCACGTCAGTACTGGCGGCCGATCGTCTTTCGGCTTTCGAAATCCAGACCAGCGGAAAATCCTATCATTGTTAACGCTGCCGACGCACTGGCGCTCACAGACTTTCGTTGCTGCCGCGGCCAAGCGCGACATCGCGTTGACGCCGTCGACGACTTTCGCCGCTACGCCCGGCCATGCCCCGAACGCCGTCAGGCTCGCTCTGGCGGCTCCGACCATGGATCAACTCGATGCCGGCCTAGGCGGGATGTTGAATGCGAGGGAGGAAGATTTCGACTCGACCGAATAAGCCAGGGTAAAAGCGCCGTGTCTCGCGCTCTGGAATCTACAGTTTTGTTCGATACATATTGCTAAAGTGGTGATAGGCCCGGCGGTGTTTGAACTGCGCGGCTGGTTAGCTCACCTGGGTCGTTCAACATCTCGCGCACTCGAGACCAGTAAGTCCTGTCGAGCGATTGGAGGATGCCAAGGGAGACTATGAGTACGCTTCTCTGCCGCCAAAGTTCACGTCGAGCTTAGGCACTTATATCTTGCGGTTTGAGTGAAGTGAGTAACTTGTTCGCGGATCTGTCTTTTGAAATCCGTTTGCGGTCGACGCCGTGACACCTTGCCGGTAAGTTCGTCAGCAAAGGCTGCATTGAGTTCTGCTCGCCGTGGACGAGAGCGATTAGACGCTCGCGATTAGATCTTGCCAAGACGATAATTCTTGTCGACGGAGAGCGCCGCCTGTTGTCCGTTGCGCGGGTATCAGCGGAGAGTAAAGTGGGTGGTGCCGTACCCGCGCTGCGGCCCAAGCCGAATTTCTTCTGTGAGAGAGGTACATCGACATCCTTTAGTTGCCCCGGATTCGGCTACCCTTCTGCGTAACACTCAGCATGTCATATGATATGTGATGCTTCAGATTATCAGAAATCTCACCTGGCGCGACGGCCTGTTCTCGCTGAAGTCGTTCGCCGCTGCGATGCTGGCGCTGTTTGTCGCATTTCGACTGAACCTCTCGCAGCCGAGCTGGTCGATCACCACGGTTTACGTGGTCTCCCAGCCGCTGGCCGGAATGGTGCTGGCGAAATCGCTATATCGCGTGCTCGGCACCGTAACCGGCGCATTGATGTCGCTCGTGTTCGTCGCGCTGTTTTCGAACAGCCCGGAGCTGTTCTGTCTGGCGCTGGCGATCTGGATCGGCATATGCACGTCGGTCTCGGTCTATCTGCGCGACGCGCCACAGGCCTATGGCGGCGTGCTGGCTGGATATTCAGCGGCGATCATTGGCCTGCCGGCGGCGCTGACGCCCAACCTCGCCTTCGATTTCGCGGTCGCGCGCTGCCTCGAGATCACGCTCGGTATCGCCTGTGGCACGCTGCTACATCATGTGGTCTTTCCGCGCCGTGCCGGCGATGCGTTGCGCAAGGCGCTGCACGCCACGCTGCCGAACATGGCGCGTTGGGCCGAGGACGCGCTGCGCGGGCAGCAGGCCGAGGCCAAGGGTCTGGCCGACCGGCGGCAGATCATCGCATCGGTGGTATCGCTCGATTCGTTACGGGTGTTCGGTGCGCTCGACACGCCCGCGGTCCGCGCGATCGACGACGTGATCCGGCTGTTTGAAGGCAAACTGCTGTCGCTGCTGGCGATGCTGGTCTCGGCCTACGACCGGCTGGCGCTGTTGCATCGTCATCAGCCCGAGATCGCCCGCGAACTTCAGCCGCTGGCGGAACGGACCGCCGCGCATATCGCCGGATCTGCCGATGCGGCAACGCCGCAACAATCGCTGGAAGAGACCGGAAGCGAAGCGGGGCTGCTGGCGGAGATTGACGCGCGGCTGCCGCCGCCGGAGGCGCTGCGAAGTGATCCCGAATCCTTTTTGTCGCGCAGCTTCCTGCTTCGCCTGCGCGACGTGCTGGCGCTTTGGCATGAAGCGGTCTGGCTGCGCACCCACATCACCGCCGGGATCCATCCGCCGCAAACCGCCGCAGCGCCGTCGCTCCGGCCCTATCGCGATATCGTGTTCGCGATTCTGGTCGGCGCCATCTCGCTGCTGACGATCCTGGCCACCAGCGCGCTGTGGATTTTCACCGCCTGGCCGAATGGCCCCACAGCGATTACCTATGCAGGGATCATTTGCGCGATCATGGGTGCACGAGACGATCCTGCCGCGGCCGCAGCCAGCTTCCTCAAGATGAGCGTGGTCGGCGCGCTGGTCGGTGGCATCTATCTGCTCGTCGTGCTGCCGCCGCTCTCGACCTACGCCGCGCTGGTGGTTGCGCTTGCTCCTTTTTACTTTGCATGCGGCTTGCTTCTCAGCGTTGGAGTACCGGCGGTGATGCCGGTGATCTTTGTCGCCGGAGGCCTGACCGGCATCTCCAACGCGATGACCTATGACTTCAATGTTTTCCTGAATGACTATCTGAGCTACGCCGTCGGGATCGGTATCGGAGGCCTCGCCTTGCGGCTGTTGCGTCCGCTCGGTACCGAGTGGATGGTGCGCCGATTGACCCGCGGCGTGTTGCGTGACCTCGGGCGCGCGGCTGGGTCGGTGGTACTCGAGGCACGTACCACATTCGAGAGCCGGATGTTCGATCGCATCAACGCATTGCTGATGCGCCTCGATCCCATGGTTGATGCGCACCGCGCCGTGATGCAGGGCGGCTTCGCCAGCCTACGCGTCGGCCTCAACACCCTAGCGTTGCGGAGAGACCGGAGGGAGCTGCCACCGGCCGCAATGGCGGCCGTCGACCGCGCGCTCGCCGCGCTGGCGGAACATTTCGGACGGACAGTGAGAAGCCGGCGCACGTCACCGCTGCCGCTGCTGGAGGCCGCGCGGGATTCCGTGCTCGCGCTTGACATCAATACCGTATTCACGCGGATGGCCGAGTCGCTCTATGGTATCGAAACCACGTTGCGGCAGCATCCCGCCTTCTTCGGACTGGAAGTGCCTGCACAACCAACTCCATCGGCCGAGTCGGTGATCGCATGATCAAGGAAATCAACCTCGATGGCATCTACCTGCCTCCGCTGCTCGGCTACCTCGTTGGAACGGCAGTGATCTGGTATGTCCTGCGCTATCTGTTCAACAGACTGGGCGTCTATCGCTTCGTCTGGCATCCGCCTTTGTTCAACACCGCACTCTATGTGATGCTTCTCAGCGCCTTCGTCGCAGCGACACTTTAGGTTTTAAGATATCGGCCCAATGCAGCAAGCAAGTTCATGGATTCGTGTTCTCGTCACCGTTGTCGTCGTGGCCGCTGCGGGCGTGGCCGGCTGGTATCTGTGGCGCACTTATGAAGAGAGTCCCTGGACGCGCGACGGCCGCGTCCGCGTCAATGTAGTGATGGTCGCGCCGGATGTCGCCGGCGCCGTCACCGACATCCGCGTAAAGGACAACCAGAGCGTCAAGATCGGCGATACGCTCTTCACTGTCGACCCTGCACGCTACCGACTGGCCGTGGAGCAAGCGGAAGCAGTGCTGGCAGGCGCCAGGAGTGTGCTCGAACAGCGGCAGGAAGAACAGCAGCGCCGCGAACGGTTGAGTTCGGCGTCGATCTCGGAAGAGGCGCTCAACCAAGCGCGCACCGCGGCGCTCTCGGCACAGGCCAGCTACGATCAGGCGGACGCCGCGCTCGGCGTCGCCAAGCTCAACCTAGCGCGGACCGATGTGCGCTCGCCGGTCAACGGGTACGTCACCAATCTGCTGGTGCATCGCGGCGACTACGCCACCGCGGGTCACCCGATGGTCGCGCTCGTGGATAGCGACTCGTTTTATGTTGCGGGCTATTTCGAAGAGACCAAGCTGCGCCATATCCGGATCGGCGATCGCGTCTCGATTCGGCTGATGGCCTACAGTGTACCGCTCACCGGCCATGTCGAGAGCGTGGCGCGCGCCATTACCGATCGCGATAACGCGCTCGGCAACGACCTGATTGCCAACGTCAATCCGACTTTCAGTTGGGTGCGGCTGGCGCAACGCATTCCGGTGCGCATCGCGATCGGCGATGTGCCGAAAGGAATAACCCTGAGCGCCGGCATGACGGCAACCGTCGTGGTGACTGACTCGAACGATCCGAACCGCATCAAGCCGCCAGTGCGCTGATACGGTTCGAATCGCTCGGGTCATCTGGTTCATGTCGCAAGGCCGGGAAGATCCGGGTTGGACCTCGCGGTTTCGGACACTGACCAATGCGCTCGATTTTGGTCTGCACGACGTGTGCAACGATCCAACGCCGCACGATCCTGTGAACGATGGGTGTTCGCATGCCGTTGAGAAAGACCTGCGGTGATGTCGGGCCGAATGGAATCCTCTATCGCGGTGCTGAATCCGGCTCGATCCCAACGCTCAAAAAGGGCGCGATGGGTCAGCGAGAGGATCCATCGTGTCAACATCGAAATTTGGCGAGACCGAAAAAAAGTCCGTTGGGTTTATATGTCGGCGAATGTCTGCCATAAGCGGATCAGACCGTCGAGGCAGGAACCATCGGCCTTGCAAGCAAAAAGGAGGCGTAATGCTGCGAACGAACTTTTCGCGTATCAATCAAACCAAAGCTGTCTTCGACGATATTTACGCCATGGATGATCCAAGGGCATATTTCTCCGTCCTGGGTAATTTGGATTATATGATCCCGGATGTGGCCGAGCCGGTCGTGCGCCAGATTCTGGCAGCGAAGGCTCAGGCGACGGGCGTTCAGCCGACTGTACTTGATGTAGGCTGTTCGTACGGCATCAATGCGGCGGTGCATCGGTTTCCACTGACATTCGGGGGCTTGCGTCACCGCTATGCCCGCCGTGAAATGAGAGTGATTAGTTCGGAGACGCTGGTGCGCCTCGATCGCAATTTTTATGCGTCCTGGCCTGATGTTGGTTTGGCGCGCTTTATCGGTCTCGATATATCGGCGCCTGCGATCAATTATGCGACGAGCGTTGGTCTTCTTGAACATGGCGTTGTCGCTGATCTTGAAACAGGGACGTTATCGGCCGAAGGAGCGCGCATTGTTCGCTCCGCCGATGTCATCATGTCGACAGGCTGCATCGGTTACGTCACCGAAAAGACGTTCAGCAAAATCCTCGATGCAACCGATGAGCGTCCGTGGATTATCTCCTTCGTGTTGCGGCTGTTTCCATTTGATTCTCTGGCAGCAACGTTTGCGAAATACGGCCTTGTGACGGAGCGCCTTGCCGGCGCGACATTTATCCAGCGCCGCTTTCGCGATGCTGAGGAATTTGAAAGCACTCTAGCCACCTTGGCAACCCTTGGCGTGGATGCAACCGGACTTGAGTCGGAAGGTTTGTTTCATGCCGATCTGATCTTGTCCCGTCCTGAGGCGGATGCGCGCATCACCCCCTTGGAGGACATTGTCACCATTGCAAGCGGCCGCGGTCGTCCTATCGGGCCACGTTACGTTCATATCGAAGGTAACGAAGGGCTGCAGGTCACCCTGGAACCGTGAGGCGTTCGGTTCTTCGAACTGCGGTGCGGCGCTATCGCAGATAGCGCAGATCAGCTCTAAGTCCTCACGTCTGCGCAGATCACGTTATCACCGCACCGGTGAACCACGGAAAGGTTTGTCTATGACAACTTTGCCGATGGCCGATTCGTCAGTTTCGGCGCCGCGCATCGAGATCGATGCCGTTTCAAAATCATTTGATGGCGGACGAAGTTTCGCCGTCTCCAATGTGTCGTTCGATGTGAAGCAAGGTTCGCTGGTCGCGCTCGTCGGCGGCTCGGGATCCGGCAAAACGACGCTCTTGAAGACTATCAATCGCCTCGTGGAGCCTGATGCGGGCGAAATCAGAATCGATGGCGCACCTGTCGGCGAGGCCGAGCCGCCAATGCTACGGCGCAGTATCGGTTATGTCTTTCAAGGCATCGGCCTGTTTCCGCATATGCGGGTTGCCGAGAATATCGCCGTGACGCTTCGGTTGCTCGGTTGGCAGACGAACGACATCGAAGCGCGTGTAACTGAGATGCTCGAGATGGTCGACTTGCCGCGGGATTACGCCAGACGTTTCCCTCACATGCTCTCGGGAGGTCAGCGCCAGCGAGTCGGTGTTGCGCGTGCGATCGCAGCTCGGCCACGCATCGTTTTGATGGACGAGCCATTCGGCGCGCTCGACCCTGTCACCCGGGATAACCTGGGTTCGTCCTATCGCGCATTGCACGAGAAGTTGGGGATGACGACCTTGATGGTCACTCATGACATCCAGGAGGCAGCGCTGATGGCTGATCGGATCGTCGTGATGAAAGATGGTCACATCCTCGCGAATGAAACACCGCATACCTTGATGAGGGGGTCTGACGACGCGGACGTCGCCGCCTTGATGGAGGTGCCACGGCGTCAGGCCGAGCGTCTGTCAGCGCTCATGACAGAAAGCAGGCCAGTTGATGCCTGATGGGGATATGGCTGGATTGCTTTCCGATGGCCAACTGGACGCACTGTCCGGCGCCTGGAACTTGCTCCCGACTTACCTCACTCCGCATATCGTACTTTGCGCGACGGCGCTGACGCTCGGGCTTGTCATCAGCCTGCCTCTGGCCGCCCTCATCACGGATCGACCGTGGCTTCGCAGGCTGGTCCTGGCCTTCGCGAGCTTAATCCAGACGATACCGGGCCTCGCGTTGCTTGCGTTGTTCTACCCGCTGCTCCTTGCGCTTTCCGCGCTGGCCGCAAGCTTCCTTGGCTTCAGCATCCCGGCACTCGGATTTTTGCCGACGCTGCTTGCATTGACGCTCTATGCCATTCTTCCGATCCTGCGAAATGGCGTGGTCGGCTTGAACGGGATTGATTCCGCTGTCGTCGAGGCGGCGGAGGGTGTCGGCATGACACCATGGCAGATTCTGATGCGCGTCAGGGCGCCGCTGGCCACACCGGTCATTATGGCCGGGGTGCGGACCGCAACGGTATGGACGATCGGAGCTGCGACGCTCTCGACGCCGGTCGGGCAAACCAGCCTTGGCAATTACATCTTTACCGGATTGCAGACGGAGAACTGGGTTTCAGTGGCATTCGGCTGCGTTGCCGCCGCCGGGCTTGCCCTCGTCGCCGACTTGTTTCTCGGTCTGGTGGAGACAGGCGCGTCCGAACGCAACAGAAAACGCGTCGTGGTCGGTATAGCTGGGCTCGCACTCGGCACGCTTGCCGGCCTCGCGCCGTTGTTCTCAGCCAGGGCAGTGACCTACACTATCGGTGCGAAGAGCTTCTCCGAACAGTATATCTTGGCGGACCTGATAGGTGACCGGCTGCGGGCAGACGGTGTCGGGGTAACCCGCAAGGACGGGCTCGGCTCTTCCATCGCTTTTCGGGCGCTGGCTCACAATGATATTGATGCCTACGTCGATTATTCCGGCACGCTCTGGCGCAATGTCATGGGGCGCACCGATACACCATCACGTGAGGTGATGCTGAGGGAAATCGCCGGCTGGATGAAAGCGAAGTACGGTGTCACCGTACTCGGCGCGCTGGGCTTTGAGAACGCTTATGTTCTCGCGATGAAAGGCGAACGAGCCCGGACGTTAAACATCACGTCGATCGCCGATCTCGCTCGCGTTGCACCCGAACTCACCATCGGCGACGATCTTGAGTTCTTGGGACGGCCAGAATGGACATCACTCAAGAGCGTCTACGGTCTATCGTTCAAAAGGCGGCGCTCGTTCAATCCCACAATGATGTATCACGCAATCGAAACTGGCGAAGCTGATGTCATATCGGCTTACTCCAGCGACGGACGTATCGCAGCGCTTGACCTCATCGCCCTTGCTGATCCGAAGCACGCAATACCTTCATATGACGCGCTGATTCTCATCGCGCCAAGGCGCGCTGCCGATAAGCGACTGAAGCGAGCGCTTGCCCCTCTTATCGGCGCGATTCCAATCGAGGCCATGCGCCACGCGAACCTCATGGTTGACCGAGATATCGACAAGGCTTCTCCGGAGGAAGCCGCGCGCGCTCTGGCAAAGGCTGTGCATTTACAGCCTCGCTGAGATCAAGAAAGCGCTATATGGCCAATCCGAACGCCAGCGCCCGCCTATGTCATAGTAGTGTTCTTGTGGATTTGGCCGTCTTTCATAATGACCAGGAAGTTCTTGCCAGGGTTTTCGATCAGGGTGATGTTTTCGAGCGGGTTGCCGTTGACGAGCAGAAGATCGGCAAGAGCGCCATCGCTGACCGAGCCAAGTTTCCCGGGATAGGGAGTTCGCGGTCCGGAGAGGGAGAGGAGCTCCGCATTGACCGAGGTTGCCATCCTTAGAAGTTCGAAAGGCTTGTACCAAATCGCCAGCTTGGCCAGTTCATGACCCTGCCGGGTGGCGGCTTCCGGATCGAACAGGATGTCCGTTCCCCATGCCGTCTTGATCTTGTATTTCCGCGCGAGTGCGTAAGCGGTTTCGGTTCCTTGTACCATCTCCATCAGCTTGAGACGATTGGGCGAACCTTCTGGGAATCGGGGTGGATCGCTGGCGAGGAAAGGCTGCAGGCTCCACCAGATATTCTTTTCCGCCATCAGCGCGACTGTAGGCTCATCCAGGAGTTGCCCGTGCTCGATGCAGCGGCATCCGGCTTCGATCGCCTGACGGACCGCCTTCGGCGTGTAGGCGTGAACGGTCGCATACGTGTTCCAGTTTTCTGCCGCCTCAACACCAGCGCGTAATTCCTCGACCGTATACTGGGTGACATCGAGCGGATCAAAGCTGGATGAAACGCCGCCGCCGGCCATCATCTTGATCTGCGATGCTCCCAATGCCAACTGCTCCCGTGCCCGCTTCCTGACCATGCCGGGATCGTCCGCGATCATCGATGCGTTCACCCGTTCACTGTAGGTGACCTGTCCGGGAGGAGATGGCAATTCGTTCGGCAGCCGGAAATCACCATGGCCTCCGGATTGCGAGATGAACGCACCGGATGGCCAGATGCGCGGGCCAATGGTTAGCCCGTTGTCGATGCCACGTTTCAGCCCAAACACCGGCCCGCCGAGATCCCGGACGCTTGTAAACCCGCGCATGAGCATGTCACGAGTACCCCGCACTGCTGCGACCGTCACGAACTCGATGTCCGCGGTCATGAGCGCTGTCTTGGGTAGCGTTTCGAACATCAGGTGGGTGTGCGCGTCGATAAGACCCGGCATCAGCGTGCGGCCGGTCCCCCGGATCCTGGTCAGGTCGTAGTCGGCCGGCGGGGTGATGGGATCAGCCGAGACGGTCTTGATCAGATTGCCGACGATGAGAACGTTTGACGGGGCGGAAAGAGCTTCGGATTTGCCGTCGAAGATGCGGACGTCTTCGAAAAGAACGGCGGTTCGGCTGGGCGTCTGGGCCTTCGCCTTCGAGATACCGACGCTCGCGGCGGCGACGGCGCCAGCAACGAAGCTTCGTCGCGACATCGCGGCGTTTGTCAGCGCCGTGAATGTCCGCAGCCGTGGATCGCAGCAGATGCACGGCGTTGGAATCGCAAAATGTCGATATTTGTTACCGAGCGCGAAAGGCATCTCCGATCTCCTGTTTTTGATATTTTGTTTTCGGCTTATCGCTTCGCGTAAACCGGCTGGCTGACATGTCCAGCCGATGATCCATGCAGTGTTATCCGGCTCGAGTCGTTGGCTGCCACGCATAAGCCAACCAGCTGATGCCGTGCGAAAGCAGGTCGATGCCAAGCAGCAACCCGAGAACCCACAGACCCGTCGCTGGAAATCCAGTCAGAATGCCCAAGCCGGCCAGGATACCGAACAACCCGGAGATCAGCATCAGCCAACCGGCCTGCCTCCAGAAGCTGATGCCGATCAGGACTCGCACGATACCCGAGGCCATCAGCAGCAGACCAAAGACGTAGGTGAGAATCATCGCGCTAATGGCCGGCTGCGTAATCAGCACGATGCCGAACGCGAGATAGAGTATGCCCAGCACCAACTGCCAAAGAAAACCGCCCCAGCCTTTGGTCCAGAATGCATGCACGATTTCGAACCCGCCGGCGAAGATGGCCATCCAGCCGATGAACATGGTGCTGATCACCGTGAAGAAGACCACGTCGCCGAGCACCATGAATCCCGCAATGATCATGGCAATCCCGAGCAGAACACGGATCCAAAAGGGAGGCATCGGATGGTCGGTAATGCGCATTGTTGAGTCTTGGTCGGTTGCCGTCATGTCGTCCTCATCTCTCCAAGAGTTGCCGTGACGTCGTTGGACCCGCGCTGTGAGGCGGCCGGCTCCTCGCGCGAAATGGTTAGCGCCAGCCGCAGTGGCAGCTTTCCTCTGCTTCCTGAACGTGACTTGCTGTGGCCCCTCGAATCATGACCGTCGCAAGTGAGACGGATCGACCTCCTCGCTCGGTATTTCTCCAGGGCGGTAGTTTGGAAGCCTGCCGGCCGGAATAATGGACAGCGACGCCAGCCCTGCCATAATCAGAAGCCCGATCTTCAATGCGCGAAGACGGGCCGTGCTATTGATCTGCACCGCTTCGGCGACCTGAGCGGGGGATGCGCCGGTATTTGCGAGGACTGCTTGCAGCCGCTCGTTGCTGATGAAGTTGATGTTGTCCAGGTCGACCTGCGCCTGAAGCTCGGGCGTGAGCTTCGGACTCGCGGTAACGCCGGCCAGCGCGATGGCGCTCAGGAGTCCAACCAGCAGCGCGCCCGCGACCGCCGTTCCGACCGCGGCGGCCAGATTGTTGGTTGTGCCGCGCAGTGATCCGACATCGCCCGCGATCTCCTTCGGTGAGGCTGTGACCAATACATTGAACAGAAGCGTGACGAGCGCACCTTGCCCGATGCCGAAGAGAACCAGTCCGAGCAGCACGGTAAACTCGCTCCAATCGTTCCTGACGACGAAGGCGAGCCAGAGCAGAGCGACCGTGCAGAGAGCGAATCCGTATCTTCCGATCTGTCGCGGAGTCAGCTTTTCGTAGAATCGGACGATCAGCATAGCGGCAAAGAACACGGTGAGGTTGAAGGGCATCATGGCGATTGCCGTCGCGATGGGGCTGCGGCCCTGAACGATCTGGATATAGAGCGGAACGGAGAAGTTGAGCGCTGCCTCAAGCGCGACGACAGCGAACATGGCGTAAACGGCCGCTCGTTCCTCTGGCGAATCGATTACCTGCAGCGCCAGCAGCGGCGTCTTTCCGACCTGTTCGCGCTTATGTGTCCACCAGAGAAACGCCTGCCCGAGGAAGATGCCAATGACGATCAGAATGGATGCGGGCGACGCTCCGAGAACGTTGAAAGGCGCGTTCGCGGTAGCCACCGCCAGGCCCCAACCGTTCAGATTGTTGAAGCCGAAACTGATGCATATGATGGCGCTTGCTGCGAGTAGCACGCCGACGCCGTCGATCGTGACGTCCGGGCGTCCCTCGTCGGGTTTGAGGCGGAAGCTCAGCAGGAAGACGATGGCGGAAACCGCGATCAAGATTCCGAACACCGGTCGCCAGCCGATGTAGGTGCCGAGGATGCCTCCGATAACAAAAGCGAGCACGCCAGCGCCAGCGCGAGCTGATCCAAGCGCGCCCAGCGCCGTAGCCTGCTGGCTACCTCTGTAATTTTCGGCGATCAGCGCTACCAGCGCGGGCACGATCACCGCACCGGCCATGCCACAGAGTGCTTGGGCGATGATCATGACAGTCGCACTCGGACTAAACGTCATCAATATCTGCGCGAGGCAGAAAAGGACAATAGCGCCGCGGAACACACGCAGCGCGCCGAAACGTTGGCAGAGCTTCGCGCCCAGCATCACGAAGCCGGCGACCAGCATCGAATATGCCACGATGCCGGTCGCGACCGTTGTCGGCGGAACGGCGAAACTCTTCACCATTCCTCCCATCGCGACCGGGAGCGAGGCGACGTTGAACGACATGATCATCTGACCGAGTGCGATTGCGATCATGGGAACCCAGGATGCGCGCTCTTGGTCGCGAGCGGTGGGGCCAGAAACAGTCTCGATTGCCATTGCATCCTCCGTACGCTCAGCGCCGCGGTCCGACGGCCTCCGTCAATTTTCTGGCCGTGAGATGAACAGATCCATGCCCAGCCGCCGAGAGAGAAACTTCGCGGCAAGCTGGCCCTTCACGCTGTTGCCCGCCGCGTCGAGAGGGGGCGCGAAGGTGCCGAAGCCGCCTTTTCCGGGAGACACCGCAACGATCCCGCCGCCGATGCCGCTCTTGCCCGGCAGGCCGATGTCGTAGAGCCAATCGCCGGATGTCTCATAGAGACCCGCAGTGATCATCACGGCCAGCGCGTAGTGGCAGACCGATGCGTCGACGACCCGTTCCTTGGTGATCGGATTCACGCCGCCGTCAGCCAAGGTCGCTCCCATCACCGCGAGGTCGCGCGCGCTCACGTTCAGAGAGCATTGCCGCGTATACAGGTCCGTGGCTTGCTTGGCGTCACAATAGATTCGATCGTAGCTCTCCAGCAGTCGGGCGATACTGCGGTTGCGGAAGTTGGTCTTGGATGCCGAAGCGTAGACCTCCTCGTTGAGAGCGAGAGTCCGTCCGGCGAAGCGGGACAGGCCTTTATGGATGAACTGCCATTGCTCCTCGACAGTCGCGCCGGGAGCTAAGCTCGTCGTCGCGATCGCGCCAGCGTTCACCATCGGGTTAGTGCGTCCGGCGCCGTTCTCGATGGCTGCGAGCGAGTTGAATGGCAGTCCGGTGGCATTCGCGCCCAGTTTCGCGCGCGCCTCCTCTGGGCCGATCGTTTCGCAGACCAGCGCGAACTGGAATGGCTTCGAGACGCTCATGATCGAGAATTCGTAGTCGACGTCGCCCGCGGAGTAGACGCGGCCGCTGCTGCTGACGACGCTGACGCCGAAAAGTTGGCTAGGGACACGTGAGAGAGCGGGATAGATTTGGGAGGGTTTGCCGTCCGTATTTGCTCCGAAGCGACGATGCGCATCTTCCACAAGCGACTGGACCAACTCGGATCCGGGCAAGTGTCCGGTCGAGACGTACGTTGGTTCGATCTGCTCAATCACAGGAGGTTGGCCCATTGGCTCTTCCTCTGACAGTCGGGGCAAAGCGACAGCGGGTGCAGCACGCGGCAGCAACCTGATATAATTTTGCTTTGGCCTTATGAAATTATGGCTGTGAGTAGCTCGCTAAGCAAACACGCCGTCAACAACACAGCTTGTAAGGTTTCCGACGCATATTTGTGTCCGGAACCATTTGTGACAAAATATCCACGCAAGCGAGGACGTTTGCTTGGTACTTGTCCACGCCACCGCGATTTTGAAGATAGCCGCGAGTAGGCTTTGTCGCTACCGTCGAGCGACTGGCGTCGCTGATGGTGGGTCAATCGGGATTTTCCATAAAGGCTGAGAGTTCAATAGAAGCAAAGAATAAGACGCTTACAGTAACAAGCTTCAATCATTTCAATAATCTGGCGCAGACTACGAATCTCGGAGTCAGGAGTTCGAATCTCTTCGGGCGCGCCATTTGCGTACAAAACCACGAACTTCTCCGTTCATGTTCTGTTTGCCTGCAATGACGGCTTGCAGGATGTCCTTACTTCCGATGATCCGGATGGCTTTGTCGTCGACTTCGACCGCGTCGATGATTGAGCGGATGTAGCCTTTCCTAGCGTTGGTATCGCCGTTAGCAAGCTTCTCGCTCATCAGGCGCGTAAAGGCATCGATCTTCTGGGCATCGATTATCGCGACCGTGCCACATTGGGACCGGGCTTGATCGAGCGCGGCCTTGGCGCGCTCCCGTTCGGATTTGAGGGTGGCAGTACGTTCGCGCAATATGTCATCGAGTTCGACGATGCCGTCCTCGATGGACCGGTAGAGCCGCTTGAGGCGATCTTCGGTATCGCTGACCTCCCGCTGCAGGGTGAGAAGCCTACGATCCACAGATTCGCTCTTGGTCGCCTGGCGCTCCATCAACGACTTCAGGATTTCGGCAATTCGCTCAGGCGCCAAGACCTGCTGCTTTAAATTGGTCAGGACGATTTCATCCAACGTCGCTACGGGGACGTGGCGGCCTTTGCAAACGGTCTTGCCCTTTTGTTGGCACCCCGCACAGGAATAATATGAGTATGATCTTCCTTGCCGGTTGGTCGTTCCTGTCCGGGTCATTCCGGAACCGCAGGACGCGCAGACCGCGAGCCCGGTCAAAAGCGAGGGGCCGTTGACGACGCGCGGCGGCGTGGTCTTCGGATTGCTCTGTGTGAGCTTCGCTTTCACCCGATCGGCGTCGGCTTGGTCGATCAAGACCGGAACGGGGACGTAGATCACGTTCGACGGCACGTGCTTTCCACCATCACGGGAATTGCGCTGGCCATACGGCCACTGTCCGCTCGCATAACAAGCGTTGGTCAAAATCTTGTGGACCGGTCCAACGCCAAAAGTCGATCCGCGCCGCGTGCGATAGCCATGGCTGTTCAACCACTTTGTCGTCTCCTTGACGCCCAGCGGTCCAGTTGCGCCGTCACCATCGCAATAGAGTTTGTAGATGAGCCGCACCGTTTCAGCCTCGACCGGATCAATGTCGAGTTTTTTCTTGATCTTCTGGCCGCGACGCTCGGCTTCGACGATCTTGTAGCCGAGCGGCGGCGTGGCGCCGTTCCAGAACCCCTGTTTGGCTGATTCGCGCATAGCCCGCGTCGTATTCTTTGAGATTTCTCGGGATGTGTGTTCGTCGAACGCCCCGATGATCTGACGAACCAGGATTTGGCTCGGATCATCACCCGTCGGTTGAGTCACCGAGACGACGTCGACGCCATGTTTGCGCAGCTTCCGAATGGTCAGTTCCATCTCGGCCACGTTTCGGAAGAAGCGGTTGAACGCGTAAAAGATGATCGCATCAAAAGGGTGATCCGATCCGCAGGCGCGATCGATCATCTCCTGGAGCGCCGGTCTGCGATCGTCTGTCGCGGTGGCTGCTTCGATAAACTCTTCTACGACGGAATAGCTGTTCTGCTCACAGTAGGCAGACGTGATTTGGCGCTGGGAAGGGATCGAGGCGTCATTGGCAAACTGGCGGCCGGTGCTCACGCGATAATAAGTCGCCGCTCGCTTTACGTCATCCGTCCGCGTCGAAGTCACATCATGAAAAGAATGCTTGTTCATCGCGATATTTACCAATTTGCATGTCACGCAAACCCACGTAACTCGCGATTTTGCGCAGCTCTCAGCATGACCTGTCAACTGTTATGTGGCGTTCGATTTCGATTGATTGGTGAAGTTCTCGGCGAGTAATTCCTTCACATCAATACCAAGCAAAATCTCGATGGCGCGTAACTCGCTGTCCAAGACGGGCAGCGGGGAGGGAAAGCTCACCGTCACCCGAAAATCCTCCGCCCGTGACGGCATCTGGCTACGCCGCGGCTTGCGGCCATAGTTAGGTGCCGACGACGGGTTCGCGACGACCTGGTCGCGCGCAGGGGCGACTGACCTATGCAACGCCGACGACGTGCGCGAGGTAGCCAGCCTAGAGCTCATGGCTGAGCTCCCGCCGCGGCTGGCGCACCTGCGCCGCCTGCCGGTCCAAGGGCTTGATGCGCTCGATGACGTCGAGCGTGGAAATCTTCGGCGATGCACGGGACAGCCGCTCGGCCAGCCAGGCCCGGCGTTGCCCATCGGAAAAGACAAGGTCATCGCGTTGCTGATCGAATGGAAGCTCGGCTGCAAGCCGCCGATCGATGCTCTTGGCTTCCACGACGAGGGTCGTTTGCTCGCGCGCGCGGCTCGCCGCAACATAAATGTCGTGCCGGTTATAGCTCTGATCGAGATAGACTATGGTGTGATCGACCGTCAGACCCTGGGAGCCATAGATCGTCGAGGCGTAAGCCCATCCGAGACGGGCGCGACCTTGGGCGTCTGCAAGAACGTTTGGATCGAAAGCGACCCGTCGGCCGGCGATTTCAGCTTGGATGCGCACGCGACGAGCATCGGATCCACGTTCCCGCCGCTCGCTCACCTTCGTGATCGTCCCGACTGTGCCGTTGATGACCCCGAGGTCATCATTTCGAGCGAGGAACCGGATCTGGTCGCCGGTAGCGAGCGATATCCGGGTGGTATGTCCCGACGGCGTGGCTGCCGCGAACGACACCTCGTCGCCTCGAACGATTCCGGCCGCCTTGCGGCGTTCGCGCGCCACGCGCGAAATGGCGGTTACCGCCGCGTTGGATTTCGCGAGAATAAGCACCGAAGCATTGGGATCGCGGACCGCGATTCCTTCAGTAACGTCTAGGACGGAAGCGATGGCAGCCTTGGCTCCCTGCGCCTCGATCAAGAGACCGCGTTCGGCGAACGCTTTTAGTCCAGCGGCAGCGCTTCCGTTGCCGAAAGAACTGACGGCTTCGCGAGCCCATGCTTCGCGCTGACGGACAATGGTATCAACGCGGACCGCTTCAACGGCACGAGAGGCCAGGTCGAGCCCGGGCCCACCGATCGGTTGAATCTGGCGGCGATCCCCTACCAAAATTGCCTTGGCGCCAGCCTTGACGACGGCGCCGAGCAACGCGTGCATCTGACGAGAGGACAACAGGCCGGCCTCGTCAACGATCAGAAGTGTATTTTCGTCGAAGACCCGATGTCCGGCGTTCAGCATCGCGATCCAGGACGCCGTCGCACGCGATTCGATGCCGAGATCCGTTGCCAGATTGTTGGCGATGCGCCATGCCGATGCTGTGGCGATACATCTGACTGAGGCAGGGCTTTGTCGGCCCTCGTCCCGGGTCTTCCCGGACATTGCTCCGGCACCGCTGTAAGAAAAGCTGTAAGAAGATACGATCTGAGAAAGCGTGGTTGTCTTCCCGCTGCCAGGCGCGCCCTCGATAATCGAGATCGCACCATCGTCGCAGGCACCGAGCACCGCTTCGGTTTTTCCGCGATTCGGGCATTGGAAACACGCACGTTGAATGTGTGCTGTTCCTCATCGGAAAGGAACAGGTCACGCAGATTAAGCGTCGCCTTCCTAAGTCGCCGGTTGAGTTCGGCTCTCAGATCAAGGGACTGACAGAATTCATGGGCGATCGCCGACGTGAGGTCTCCCGCAATCTCATAAATCTCGGGCAACTCTTCCCGGATGAGCGCTTTTGGCAGCAGCAGCTCCCGGCAAAGAGGGTATCGTTTCTCTTGCTTGCCCGGTGCGGCACCGGAATTTCCAGGCGCCGCTTGCAACGGGAGATCGCCAAATAGAGGGGTGTCACCCATCTTGGCGATCATCTCGGCTGTCAGGATGGCAGTATCCTGTTCCGCGTCCGGTCGATCCTTGAGCTCCGGCTCGACAAGGCCCGCGCTGATAAGGAACGCGAGGCGCTCCTGCCTTTCTTCGGATGTCTTGGGGCGCTCGCTCAAGACTATGCCGGAAATGCCGACGCCATCCTCCAGCGGGGTCTGAGCGTTTCCAAACTGCACAATATCGAGCTGGTCGGTGATGAGCTCCATCCCATGCTTGACGGCCTTAAGTTCCTCGACTGCAGCGTTGAGACCAGCTTGCAGATCAGCGTCGGTAAGAAACACGTACCCGCGATCCAAAAGCTGGTCTTGTCCGTGGAGGGGGCGGACCAGTGGATGCACACGCATGATGCGGCCAACGATCTGGAGCCCAAATTCCTTTCCTCGGTTTGGACGGACGGACACAAGCGTCCAGGCGCGCGGCGCGTCAAAGCCGGTGGCGACAGCCACCTTGAATATCAACACCTCAACTTGCGGGTCATAGGCGAGCGTATGAAATTCCGGGTCGGGCTCGCCGGACGTATGACTTTTAATTCTGTCAGCGAGGATACCAGCCTGCTCCAGCTTTTCCCGGACCCTCGCTACGGGGTCCTCGCCGCCTTTTTGCTGGTCCTCAACCTGGACAAGCATCAGAGGCGTAATCGGGATTTTATGGTCAACAAGGCGCTGCTTCACCGCCTGATGTTGCAGCCATGCGCCAGTGAGGGTCGCCTGCTCGATATCAACAATAGCCGCGTCTTCTTCCAGGAAGCGGAGGATACCGAGCATAAGGCCACGCTTATTCAGACCGGCCGCAACGACCTGGCCTCTATCGATGACGATCCGGCTGGCAACCTCGATGCCCGCTTTCTGTTCGAACACCTGTAGCTTTTCATCATTCGGCGTGGCCGTCGCCAGGATCGTAAAATCCGGCTGTAACGTTTCCAGATAGAAGCTCGCCGCCGCATTCGCTGATGCGCCAAAATTAAGGTGCGCTTCGTCGATGACGACGCCAATGAAGAAATCGTCGGCGCGTAGATCGGCTATGAAATCATCCAACGAAAGCGTGTCTTCTTTCGTGCGACGAACAGTTCTCGCGTCCTTATTTCTCGCCGCCACCGCCGCCCAGGTCTGCACGAACACGTCGCCGTCCCGTGTGCCCGTAGGCTCGCGGTCGGTATATATGTCCCGAAGGCGCAAGCCTGAACATTGCTGGCTAAGCGTTTCGCGCGTCTGCGCAACGAGGCCAGTGTACGGCGCGAACCAGAACCACATGCACTTGCGGGGCAGTTCTCCGCGCAGACTTTCCAATGTGCGGCCGACAATAAGAGTTTTCCCGGAACCAGTGGGGGATTCCAGAAGCATCACCCCATTTTTCAGGCCGACCTCGCGCCGGTGTTCCGGGTTCTCGATATGATGCTCTGCAACGCGGTCTACGGTTGCCTGAAGACCGACGACCGCTTCTTGTTGGAACGTCGCCAGTGCAAGACGGTCACTTGAGGGCTGCGCTGGCGTCGTCACTGCTGGAATCTCTTAACAAGGGTCTCGTGGACGGGCTTGACCTCAATGTCGCGCCCGGCAAGCTTCTGCAAGATTTGCCCGGGGGCCCAGGCATAAACAAAGACGTTGCGCCTTTGATCCGCGAGCTCGCGGAGGTGCTCGACGAGGGGCTTTGTGACCGTATCCACGTAGATCAGGATCGCCGCGTCGGTGACATGCTCGTTCCACTGACGGGATGTCACGTATTCCGTTAATGGGAGGTCGTGAATGGTTTCAAGGATGTTCCAGACTTCCGAAGGCTGGATGTCGTAGTCAAAATTCTCGAAATCGATCTGCCGTGTCCGCAGATAAGCGAATTCGGCGACAAGCTCTGCGTACTTCGAATCTTTATCCGAAGCATTTAGAAGACGAATTCGTTTGGCTGTGATGTCGCGGCAGACGTTCTTGTACGGCTCTTCGGCCGTCTTTTCGGTCGAGTGACCTGCCCCTGAGTTTTTCCTCCACCTGGAGTTAGAGTCCGGCCTTGATTGAAGGACGGACAGATGAAGCGGAAGCGGTTCACGGAAGATCAGATCATCGCGGTGCTGCGTGAGCACGAGGCGGGAGCGAAGGCCAGCGATCTGGCCCGCAAGCACGGGGTCAGCGAGGCGACGCTATATAACTGGAAGGCGAAGTATGGCGGGATGGACGTCTCCGACGCCAAGCGCCTGAAGGCTCTGGAAGACGAGAACGCGAAGCTGAAGAAGTTGCTTGCCGACCAGATGCTGGAAGCCTCGGCACTCCGCGAGCTTCTTTCAAAAAAATGGTAGGGCCCGCCGCCATGCGCGAAGCCGTCGCTCATCTGCAGACCGTCATGGGCTTGTCGGAGCGTCGGGCCTGTTCCTTCGTCGGGGCTGATCGCAAGATGATCCGTTATCGGTCCTCTCGCCCGCCGGAGACCGAACTGCGCGGTCGGCTACGCGACCTTGCCAAGGAGCGCCGACGCTTCGGCTATCGTCGGCTGTTCATCCTGCTGCGGCGAGAGGGCGAACCGTCTGGCATCAACCGCATCTATCGGCTCTACCGCGAGGAAGGACTGACGGTTCGCAAGCGCCGGGCACGGCGACGAGCAGTGGGCACGCGAGCGCCGATCCTGGTCGAGGTACGGCCAAACGCACGCTGGTCGCTGGACTTCGTCCATGACCAATTCGCCTGTGGTCGGCGCTTCCGCGTGCTCAACATCGTCGATGACGTGACCCGGGAATGCCTCGCTGCGATCCCGGACACCTCGATCTCCGGCAGGCGTGTCGCCCGTGAACTGACCGATCTGATCACCCGACGCGGCAAACCCGGCATGATCGTTTCGGACAACGGCACCGAGTTCACCTCGAACGCAATCCTTGCCTGGTCGAAGGACTGCCGCGTCGAGTGGCATTACATCGCACCGGGAAGGCCAATGCAGAATGGCTATGTCGAATCCTTCAACGGTCGGATGCGGGACGAACTCCTAAATGAGACCCTGTTCTTCGGCCTCGATCATGCCCGCAGCGCCATTGCCGACTGGGTGGCGGATTTCAACACCGCGAGACCGCATTCCTCGCTCGGCTACCAGACCCCGGCGGCCTACGCCGAGGTCCTCACCGCAACCGGCTCCAGCGCTGCGCTAGATGACGGCTCCGCGCTTCCGCCGGTTGCTTATCCCGCGCCAAACGGCGTAACAGAAAAGGCCGAGACTCTAATCGCCGCCGGATGAAAGATCAGTGGCAGGTCAGCAACCTTCTACAACTGGCGCAAGAAGTACGCCGGGCTCATGCCCTCGGAGATGAAGCGGCTGCGTCAGCTCGAGGACGAGAACAGCAAGCTGAAGCGGATCGTGGCCGACCTGTCCTTGGACAAGGCTATGTTGCAGGACGTTCTGTCAAAAAATGTATGGTCCGCCCCGTCGTTGCAAGGGTCAGGTTCGGTCTGACGTTCCAGTCCGCATAAATGTATCCGGCCTCTCGCGAGTGGGCTGCTGTTGCAGCCAGGCCATGATGAGATCCGCGCGCGCCGTTCTCGAAT
>JAFKKH010000038.1 GCA_017305665.1 Hyphomicrobiales bacterium | reverse complement strand
TTGTCGATCTGGTCGTAGGCCGTGAACGTCGCCCCGCCCGTCTCCGCCAGCACCTTCGTGATCGCCGCCGTCAGCGACGTCTTGCCGTGGTCAACGTGACCGATCGTGCCAATGTTGCAATGCGGCTTGGTGCGGTTGAATTTCTCTTTTGCCATCGGACTCTCCGTTCAAACCCTTTTCCTGTGCGCTCTCTCGCGAGCTCGAATTAAGCGAACTTCTTCTGGACTTCTGCCGACACGTTGGCCGGCGCTTCGGCGTAGTGATCGAACTGCATCGTGAAGGTCGCGCGACCCTGGCTCATGGAGCGCAGATTGTTCACGTAACCGAACATGTTCATGAGCGGCACCATCGCGTTGATGACGTTGGCGTTGCCGCGCATGTCCTGACCCTGGATCTGGCCACGCCGCGAGTTCAGGTCACCGATGACCGAGCCGGTGTAGTCTTCCGGCGTCACCACCTCGACCTTCATGATCGGCTCGAGCAGGACCGACTTGCCCATCTGCAGCGCTTCGCGGAAGCAGGCACGCGTTGCGATTTCGAACGCCAGCGCCGACGAGTCGACGTCGTGGAACTTGCCGTCGATGAGCTGCACCTTGACGTCGACGATCGGGAAGCCCGCGACCACGCCCGCTCCGAGCACGCTCTCGAGACCCTTTTCGACGCCGGGGATGTATTCCTTCGGCACCGCGCCGCCGACGATCTTCGACTCGAACTCGTAACCCTTGCCGGCCTCGTTCGGCTCGACGATCAGCGTCACCGCCGCGAACTGACCGGTACCGCCGGTCTGCTTCTTGTGGGTGTAGCTGTGCTCGACGCGCTTGGTGACACGCTCGCGGAACGCCACCTGCGGCGCGCCGATGTTGGCGTCGACCTTGTAGGTGCGCTTGAGGATGTCGACCTTGATGTCGAGATGGAGTTCGCCCATGCCCTTGAGAATGGTCTGGCCGGACTCGTGATCGGTGGAGACGCGGAACGACGGATCTTCCGCCGCCAGCTTCGCCAGCGCGATACCGAGCTTTTCCTGGTCGGCCTTGGACTTCGGCTCGATCGCGATCTCGATGACCGGATCAGGGAATTCCATCTTTTCGAGGATCACCGGATGAGCGGGATCGCACAGCGTATCGCCGGTGCGCGCTTCCTTCAGGCCCGCCAGCGCGACGATGTCGCCGGCATAGGCTTCCTTGATGTCTTCGCGGTTGTTCGCATGCATCAGCAGCATGCGGCCGATACGCTCTTTCTTCTCGCGGGTCGAATTGATGACGCCGGTGCCGCTTTGCAGCACACCCGAATAGATACGGCAGAAGGTGATGGTGCCGACGAACGGGTCGTCCATGATCTTGAACGCCAGCAGCGACATCGGCTCTTTATCGTCCGCATGACGAATGACCTCGTTACCGTCCTCGTCGGTGCCCTTGATTGCGGGCACGTCGAGCGGCGACGGCAGATAGTCGACGACGGCGTCGAGCAGCGGCTGCACACCCTTGTTCTTGAAGGCGGAGCCGCACAGCACCGGATAGAAGGCGCCGGTCAGCACGGCCTTGCGGATCAGCCGCTTCAGCGTCGCCTCGTCCGGCTCGTTGCCGTCGAGATAGGCAGCCATGGCGTCGTCGTCGAGCTCGACGGCGGCTTCGATCATCTTCTCGCGGTATTCCTTGGCCTGATCGACGAGATCAGCCGGGATATCGACATAGTCGAACTTCGCACCAAGCGACTCATCGTTCCAGATGATGCCCTGCATCTTCACGAGGTCGACGAGACCCTTGAAGTTGTTCTCGGCACCGATCGGCAACTGGATCGCGATCGGCTTGGCGCCGAGGCGGTCAACGATGTCGGACAGGCACTTGAAGAAGTCGGCGCCGGTTTTGTCCATCTTGTTGGCGAAGACGATGCGCGGAACCTTGTACTTGTCGCCCTGACGCCAGACGGTCTCGGTCTGCGGTTCGACACCCTGGTTGGAGTCGAGCACGCACACCGCGCCGTCGAGCACGCGCAAGCTGCGCTCCACCTCGATGGTGAAGTCGACGTGACCGGGGGTGTCGATGATGTTCAGCCGCTTGCCGTTCCAGAACGCAGTGGTGGCAGCCGAGGTGATCGTGATGCCACGCTCCTGCTCCTGCGTCATCCAGTCCATCGTCGCGGCACCTTCGTGCACTTCGCCGATCTTGTGGCTCTTGCCCGTGTAGAACAGGATGCGCTCGGTAGTCGTGGTCTTGCCGGCGTCGATATGCGCCATGATACCGAAGTTGCGGTAGTTCTCGATGGCATGTTGGCGGGGCATGGAAGCTGTCCTTAATTTCCGTTCGGGTCGCCGTTACCAGCGATAGTGCGAGAAGGCACGGTTGGCTTCCGCCATCTTGTGCACGTCTTCCCGCTTCTTGACGGCGTTCCCCCGATTGTTCGACGCGTCGAGCAGCTCCGCCGAGAGCCGCTCCGTCATGGTCTTCTCGTTGCGCCCCCGCGCAGCAGCGATGATCCAGCGGATGCCGAGCGCCTGACGGCGGGTCGAGCGCACTTCCACCGGAACCTGATAGGTCGCACCACCGACGCGGCGCGACCGCACTTCGATCGTCGGCATCACGTTCTCGAGCGCCTGCTCGAACACCGGCAGCGGACCCTGCTTGGTCTTGGTCTCGATCATTTCGAGGGCACCGTAGACGATGCCTTCGGCGGCAGACTTCTTGCCGTCGTACATGATCGAGTTCATGAACTTGGTGATGATGATGTTTCCGAACTTCGGATCCGGAAGCACTTCACGCTTTTCAGCAGAATGGCGGCGAGACATCGTTTCTGCTCCCGATTACTTCGGACGCTTCGCGCCGTACTTCGAACGGCGCTGCTTACGGTTCTTGACGCCCTGGGTGTCGAGGACGCCGCGGAGGATGTGGTAGCGCACGCCGGGCAAGTCCTTGACGCGGCCGCCGCGGATCATGACCACCGAGTGTTCCTGAAGGTTATGGCCTTCACCCGGAATGTAGCCGATGACCTCGAAGCCATTGGTGAGACGCACCTTCGCGACCTTACGAAGCGCCGAGTTCGGCTTCTTCGGCGTCGTCGTGTAGACGCGCGTGCACACGCCGCGCTTCTGCGGCGACTGCTGCAGCGCCGGCACCTTCTTGCGCGCCTTCTGGATTGCGCGCGGTTTAGCGATCAGTTGGTTGATCGTCGGCATCGTTCGCCTTCACCCTTGTTCACGCGAAACCGAACCGGCTTCGCAAATTCGTTCGGAGCTGCCGCCCCACTCGCTCGCTCTACGTGAAAACGATCCACGCAAAACGAAATCGCGCCAACCATTCATCGCTGAACGGGAAGCGCTTCGACGCCACAGAGGACCGCGATCAAAACCAACCGGAATGAACCAGTCAGCGTCCACCGAGGTCATGCATCCGAAATCAATCTCAAGAGAAACAGCTCAAGAGAACGACTATCGTCCTGGCATTGCCTAGCTATAAGCGACAGCGTTTGAGCGACATTCGTCGAGGTTGGTGCCCGTCTCTATCGAGAGTGATAGATTGGGTGGTCCGTTCCGACGCGGGCGTAGCTCACCGCCTGCCGTTAAGTGCGCGGGTTTTATCCACCGCGAGTCGTCAAGTCAAGGCTAAAACGTCGGTGGCAGAAGCACTTCTGACGGTTCGCTGGATCGGACATTTATCCGGTTTTCTCGCACCCGAAAATGACGGCGCATCGGCGTCCCCACCGGCCCGATGATCCTCGAAACAATACATTTTTTTTGCAGTGCACGATCCTCTCGTCGAAGCGTCCACCGCGCTGGAGCGCGGCTGTCGCTGAACCGGATTCCGCGGCCATTTCATGCCGTCGCTCGTCCATTGCATATCTCGACGCTGGTGATGACCTCTATTTTACCCGGATAATTATACCCGGGGGCGCACCAGTCAGCCCGTTTCGATTCGCGCCTTTCCGGTGCGACTGCGCGAGACAACCCGCTGGACACCGGAATCGAAGACCGGCTCCTAACGACTTATCCTTGCTGGATTTTGTTCGATTTTCCCAACGCTGGCCGGCGCATGACCGTCCCTCCTATTGGGGAGCGGTCAAGCCGACCTTTTTTGGGACTCACAGGCATGGACCAGGTTCGAACCCGGTCACGGAGCTTTCGGAGCTGCAGATAGCCCCGCTGGCGAGCCGCCTCCAGCCAAAAGGTCGGCGAGGAGCCCGGTCCGACGTCGAGAAGCAGGTCGGCCATCTTGCGGCGTCCCGACCAGAGCTGGGCCATGAAGCTTCCTTCGGCCGAACAGGAATCGATCACGACTACCCCACCCGAGGCAAACAGCTCGTCCGTGATCCTGTCGATCAGAAGCGCGCCCGGGGAGTATTTTGCGTAATCGGGGTTAAATGCGGTTTTCCAGGTATAGGCCGCAGTGCCACAATACATCAGCACCTGTGCGGCGATGGCACGGCCATTAACGCGCAGCAGCGCAACCGATGCATTGTCGCTTTTGGCGAGCGCGGCCACCATCTGCCGGACGAAAGCGGCATCAGCCGCATCGCAGAGCAGCGCCGTGCCCCGCGCGCCCTTCCAGCTCGCGGCTTCCAGCGTCAGGAACGTCTCGAACGCCGCCGGCACCTCCGGCCCGCGGCTGTTGATGATGTCGACCGCGCCAGTGGTGGCGAGCCTGTTCCAGTCCTGCCGCAGCTTTTTCCGGGTCGACCCCGACCGCTTCACGCCGAACTCGGGGGTCGCGACAGGACGCATGCCCTCCGATAGCCGGAGTTGCACGCCCCCCTGCTCCGCCACCGCAGTCATGAGCGGCGCAAAGCTCGGCGCCTCTGCATCGAGCGATGTCAGTTTGATCACCCTCGGCAGCAGCGGACTTTGCCGGATAGCGGTCAGAAAGGCCGGAATGATCGTATCGACGAACATCGGATCGATTACCGGACTTGAGAGGAAGGCATAGTTATACGGCAGCGCCTCCAGCACCGCCGGCCATAGCGGCGCGATCTTGCGCACCTGAAGCGCCCAGACGCCAACAAGTTTCCTGAGCCCGGTGCTGTCGTCCCAGGCCAGAAGAACCTTGACGCGGGCGAAGCCGGTGCGATCGGCCACCGTCAGCGCGGCCGGATCCATGAAGACATTGGCGGACGCCCGCCGGACCAGGTCGTCCCACGCCGCCTTCAGGTCCAGTGTTGGTGAACAAAAGTTTACCGAAATCATCAGACGCCTTGGATCATCCGGGGCGATCCGTTCAGCCGCGATACTGTTCTCGCCGCATTGCTTTTCAGTTAAGTCGCGTCCCGGCCGTCCGGCCCCAATTACCTGATGTCCTTCAAGGTTTGTTGGCTTTTGCGGCGCAATGATCGGGCGCGGAATAAAGGCAACCCAATGCGGTACACCGATATTGCAATCGTTGGCGGCGGTCTCGCTGGCTCGACAGCGGCTGCCATGCTGGGCCTTGCCGGGATCGCCACGCTCCTGATCGATCCGCACACGGTATATCCGCCCGAGTTGCGCTGTGAAAAGCTCGGCGGCACGCAAACTCCGCGACTGCGCAAGACCGGACTCGCCGAAGAGATTCTGCGCGCAACGACTCTCGACGGTGACGTCTGGGAAGCGCGGTTTGGCTACGTCGTCGCCAAGAAGCCCAGCGATCAGTACGGCGTGATGTACGACACGCTGGTCAACACCATGCGCGCGCTCATTCCAGCGAATGTGGATGTTCTTCACACCAAGGCGATCGAGATTGCCACGAGCGCCGAACGCCAGCGCGTCGTGCTGGCGGATGGCGAGGAAATTTCAGCACGCCTGATCGTGCTGGCGAACGGACCCAGCATCGGCCTGCGGCACATGCTCGGCCTCGGACGGCGCGTCATCAGCGAATGTCATTCGGTGACGCTTGGATTCGACGTGGCTCCGGCCGAGCATTCCACTTTTCCGTTTCCGGCCCTGACCTACTGGCCGAAACGTTCCGCCGCGCGCATGGCCTACCTCTCGATGTTTCCGATCGGCAGCACCATGCGGGCCAACATGATGGTCTATCGTCCGATGGACGACATCTGGTTTCGCGAAGTTCGCAACAATCCCGAAGCAACGCTATGCGCGATGATGCCCCGCCTCGATCGCATCACAGGCGGCTTTAAGGTCGTTGGGCCGATCAGGATCCGGCCGGCCGATCTGTGCGTGACGGAGAACCATCGGCAGGCCGGCGTCGTGCTGGTGGGCGATGCCTTTGCGACCTCGTGCCCGGCCGCGGGCACCGGCACCGACAAGGTGTTCACCGACGTCGAGCGCCTTTGCAACGTGCACATCCCGAACTGGCTGGCCAGCGATGGCATGGCGCGAGAGAAGATCGAGCTGTTCTACGACGATCCGGTCAAGACTGAATGCGATGCATGGTCGACCGCCAAGGCCTGGCACCTTCGCTCCCTGTCGATCGACAACGGTCTGACATGGCGTGCGCGCCGGTGGATACGCTTCGTCGTGCGGCTGGCTCAAGGCCTGCGATTGGCGGCAAAAACGGGCATGCGACCGTCCGCCTCGCAACCGCCCGCCGGTGGAAAGCTGGCGTGAGCAGCCGATCGGATCGATCGAAGGCCATCGAAAATTTAGGAAGCGTCAGCGGATAAACTCGACACCCAGTGTGCGCCCGCGACGCCAGACGACCTTGCACTGACGTCCGGATCTCGCGTCGCGTGAGAAAGCCAACCTGAAACCGGCCGCGGCCTCGCGCGGGTCCTCGGTTTCAATTCGGGCACCTGTCGCCGACAGGTCGATGACCGTGCAAGGACGCGCGGCAAAGCCGCCGTCCAAGGTGATCCATGCGGATTGCCGGACCGACTTGCGGGCGTCGCGCTTCTTCCTTGCTGGGATCATGATCCTGAACTCGAGTGTCCGCTTTATGTTCCGGTGGCGCGCGGCCGGCGGGCGACGGCTGGCCGGCTTGGAGCGGATGGCAGGAATCGAACCTGCACCTTCAGTTTGGAAACTGCTGCTCGGCCACCGAGCTGCACCCGCACGGCCAATCTAGCACCCCCGCGACAGTGAACGAATAACGTCCCGGTGAAGCGATATCTTCGTTAAACTTGATGTTAATTTTTCCTGACTCCGACCGCGGACTCGCGAAACGGATCGAAACGGCGACCGCTTATTCGTCGTCGTCCTCGTCATCATCGTCGTCATCGGACGTGTGGCTCTGGTCGTCCCACAGCTTGCGGTAGACGCCGTTGGCCTTCATCAGTTCCGCGTGCGAGCCGCGCTCGATCGCCTGCCCGCCGCTGATGACGATGATTTCGTCCATGTCGACCACAGAGGTCAGGCGATGGGTCGAGAAGATCATGGTACGCCCTCTCGCCACCTTCAGCAGCGTGCGATTGATCGCCGCTTCGGTGGTCTGATCCAGCGCGGATGTGGCCTCGTCCAGCAACAGAACCGAGGGATCGCGGACGATCGCGCGCGCGATCGCCATGCGCTGGCGCTGGCCGCCCGACAGTGTATCGCCGCGCTCGCCCACGATGGTGTCGTAGCGCTGCGGAAGACTCATGATGAAGCGATGGATTTCCGCTTTCTTCGCGGCGTCCTCGACTTCCTTGTCGGTGGCGTTCTCCTTGCCGAGGCGGATGTTTTCGCGGATCGACATGTTGAACAGCACGTTTTCCTGGAACACGATCGCCATGCCGGATCGCAGCGACTCGCGGGTCACCTTGCGAATATCGACGTCGTCGATGGTAATGCGGCCTTCATTCGGTACGTAGAGGCGCAGGATCAGATTGAGCAGCGTGCTCTTGCCGGAGCCACTGGGCCCGACGATCGCGATGCGCTTGCCAACGTCCAGCTTGAGGCTGAAATCGTCGAGAACCGGATTCTCGCTGCCCTCATACTGGAACGTCACGTTCTCGAAGCTGATGTCATGGGTGATGCGCGGCAGGTCGGGCGCTCCGGGACGATCGGCGCCGCGCGTCGGTTCGTCGAGCAGCTCCTGCATATGGCGCACTGCCGCCGCCGACTGGATCGAAACCGGGACATACGACATCAGGTGCGCGATGTTGTAGGAAATCTCCCAGAACGCGCTTTCGAATGTCACGAACGTTCCGATGGTGATCTGCCCGTTGGTTGCGAGATAGGCGCCGAGGCCCAGCACGATCAGATGCAACAGCAGCACCGCGATCGCGACAGACCGTTCGACCATGGTCGAGAGGAACGTCGACGACGCGATTTTCTTTCGCGTCTCCTCGTTGCGGACCGTGAACCAGCCGCGCGCCCGGCGTTGCAGGCTGAACGCCTTGACCAAAGCCTGCGCCGCGATGTTCTCCTGGACCACACCGAGCAGCGTGGACTCGTTGACCTTCTGCTCGTAATTCGCTTGCACCGCTTTCGGCGTGAGGATGCGCGGCCCGATCAGGGCGATCGGAAAGATCAGCAACGCGACGACAGCGAGCTGCCAGTTCAGGAACAGCATCAGGACGATGCCGGCCACCAGTTCCATCGCCGGCAGCAATCCCGTGTTGGCCATGGTCTCCATCGCGCTCTCGAACGCCGCGAGGTCGACGGAGAAGCGCGACAGGATTTCACCGCGTTTCGTGCGCGCGAAAAATGCCGACGGCAGTTCCTGCACGTGATCGAACAGCTTTTGCCGAACGTCGGAAATGATCGATGACGACAGCCAGGCGTCCCAACGCTCGTACCAGACCGAGATCAGAGATGTGACAATGCCGGCCACCGCGAGCGCCGACAGGATCCAGATCAGGGCGCCGAAATCCTCCTCGCCGAGCGCGTCATCGATTAGGAATTTCAGGCTGAGCGGCATGATGACGTTGAACAACGTCTCCACCAGCAGGCCAAAGCCCACGAAGGCAAGCGCCTTCCGGTAGTTACCGAACAGCGGCCGGATGAACCGGTAGAGCGTCGCAACCGCGCCGGCGGCCTCACGCGCCGAAAAGACGGCAAGCTCCTCGTCGTCCTCATCGTCGAGATCGAGTTCGTCGTCCTCGTCCTCCTCATCATCGTCGTCTTCGTCATCCTCGACGCGCGCAGGCGGCCGGGATTCCGGAACAGTTTTGTGTGGGGTTGGGCGAGACGCGGCCGCCGGTCCGCCCTTGCCGGACGGATTTTCCGGCGACACTTTTGCCGCATCCTCTGGAGCGGCGGAATCGTCGTCGTTCGGCGGTGCCTTGGGCACGTGAGTTAACCGTTGCAGGACGGCCGACTCGGCCGTCGAATGAATCCGATTGAAAGCGGCGGCTTACATGGCAGCCGGAGCGACCAGACGCAATCGGGACTCAGTCTGGCCGGCGATCCGGGCATGGAGCGGACATGGGGCGACGCGTCAATCCTCGTCGTCGTCCTCATCGACTTTGTCGAACAGCGAATACCGCAGGCTGTCGGAATCCGCATACCACTGTTCCGGCCCCTTGTTGGCTGCGACGGCCGCGGCCCACAATTCGTCGGTGCAGTCGTTGCGGTTCATAGCGAGGTCGAAACCGTTGTTGAAGAAGATCTCCGACCACTCCCACCAGGTACCAAGCCTCCTGACGCCGCGCAGCAGGTCATAGCGGTCGATCAGGTTCGGCTCCATGTCGCTGGTAACGGAACCGAAGATCAGACCGGTCTTTATGACGCGGTTCAATTCGCAAACCGCCCGCCGCGTCTGCTTGTCCGAGACGTGGCAGAGACTGGTCTCATAGACAAAGTCGAACTGTTCGTCCTTGAACGGCATGTCGACGATCGACCCGAACAGGTTGTATTTCTTCAGCGCGGCCGGCGTCTTGGCATGGATGGCGCGGTTGTTCTCGATGCCCCAGGCGTCGATGCCACGGGCGCGCAACGCGCCGACCAGTTCGCCGCTCGCGGAACCTGCCACCAGCAGCTTGTAGTTTTTCGATCGGCCCCAGGTGATCTGGATCAAATTGGTCAGGTAGTCCGGATCGCTGAACTGCTGCCAGACCTCGCGATAGGGACCGAGACCGCGATAGTTCTCGAAATAATCGCGGTCGATCTTGTTGGACGTCGCCGTGCGGTTCTCGCCACGCGCGTGGCGCAGCTTCATCATCTCGGTGACGATGATGTCGGTCGCAGCGTCCGACGAATCCAGAAGGCCGTTGAGCGTCGAATCGAACAGGTAGTCGCCGACCACCACGAGCCCCGGATGCTCCTTCGGCTCCGGGCGGTGATTGGTCATGACGTCACGCACCGGAAGACCACCGGGAATCGCGTTGACCGACGAAATCCAGCGATGGGTCTTGCCCTCGAGGAAATGCGCGCGGGCATCGCCGAGCGAGGCCGGCAGCGACTTCAGCGCCGCGTCGATCAGTTCCTTATCGCTGAGGTTCGCAAACGCCAGCGCATCGGAGCCGGCGATCAGCCAGTTCAGCACGCCATGGCGGCCGACATCGTGCCGAGCACCCTCGTTGTAGACGCAGCAGCCGCCGAAAGCCTCCGACATGAACCAGGCGCCGGGAATCTTCTCGCCCCAGAAGGGTTCGTCAAACAGGATCGAGACCCGCAGGTAGTGCGCCGGCCGATCGAAATAAGCGACGTGCTTGACCATCGACCTGCGCAACTGCTCACCGTCCCAGCCCATGGTGGAGAGCCAGCTATGGGGCAGACACATGACAACCAGATCGAAGTCGCGCGTCTCCGGCCCCTTCCCGTTCATCATGTTGAGCTGATAGCGGCCGGCCTCCGTCTTGCCGACCTTGAGGACGCGATGATTGAGCTGAATGTCGGCGTCGACTTCCGCCTTCAGGCAGTCGATCAATTGCTCATTGCCGTTCTGGATGGAGTACAGGCCGATATAGCCGTCGACATCCATCACAAAATTCTTCAGCGCGTTGAGCCCATTGGTGTTGTGACACTCTGTCGCGATGTCCGAACGCGCCATCACCTTGAAGAACCGCTTGGCGACGGGATCGCTGACTTCCTTGTCGAGCAATTCCTCCGCCGTCATGAACGCCCAAGGGTGCTCGTTGTCGTGCGCGCCGACGCCTTCGTAATAATCGGTCGGCGACATCAGCTCGGTACAGCGCTTGCGGAAAGCGGCGATCGCATCGGCTGTCCTGGCGCCGTACTTGCGGCGCATGCCCGGAATGTCGTTCAGCAGCTCGCCGTCAAGCTGCACCTGCTCGGCATCCATCGGAATGGTCTGCAAGCCGAAATGCTGGATCAGTTCCCGCAGCGGATCGGGACCGGTCATGGAGTAGTCGTAGATCTCCGCGACCCCGGCCTCATACATCGCCGGCGCGGTCTCGAACTTGCGGGTCAGCACCTTGCCGCCGAGACGCTCGGACGCTTCAAAGATCGTGACGCGGCAGAGCTCGCCAAGCTTCTTCTTCAGATACCAGGCGCTCATCAGGCCGCCGGGACCACCACCTACAATTGCAAGATCGAGCATGTGTTTCTTTCGATGCCGGCGCCCGGTTCATCCGCGGCTGTTGGTCCGGCTCCCCCACATTCCAGCGCAACAGTTTCGCGCGCCAAGCCTAACGAAGTCGGACCCATCTTGGAAACTTTAGTTTCCTCAATGGTTTATTTCATACCCGCACCAACCGAGAGATTCTGTTTTTGAGGGTGCAGGCAACCTCAAGCAAAAGCGCTTTTCACCTGAAGGGAAGATGAACAGCAAGGGCGATCCGGCCTCAAACCATAAAAATACGCAAGAGCCCGCTCTGGTCCCGACTTCCCTATGGGAAAGGAGGAGTACCGGCTGCCTCGATTTCAACCAATGCGCTTAGATCGTGCGGCCTGCCAGCAGGCTCACCAATTCGGCCTGGCGGCTGAGGCCCGTTTTTGCCAGCACCTGTTTCAAATGGCTGCGGACGGTCTCGCGCGATACGCCTTGCGATGCGGCCAGCGCCTCCACGGACTGGGCAAGACCGATTCCCCTCGCGATGCGCGCCTCCGCCGGTGTCAGATCGAACAGCCCCTGCAATACCTCAGCCGTCGGCACCGCCGCCCGGTCGACCGGCGTGACCAGAAGCAGCATGGCCGACTGGCTGAAAACATCGTGCGCCGCACCGCGAACCGGCACGAGATGGACGATCATCGGCGGTTGATCGTCTTCAGCAGGAAGTGGAATCGAGGTCGGGCCTGTCATCAGGCCACCGGCACGGCATTGTGCGAGCGCCGTCGCCAGCAGTGCATCGGCGCTGTCGTTCATCAACACCACCCGATGTCGGCGATCCTGCGCAACGGTTGGAATGAGTGCCTGAAACAGTGCGTTCGCAGCGAGAACGCTTCCACCGTGCCGCAGCACGGCGGCCGGCAACCCCATCGCCTGCAGCGCCTCTGCTTGCGCCCGAGCCTGCTCAAAACCGATGCGAAACGCGAGCAAGGACGCGCGCGCAAGATGTGGCCGCAGGGTATCGAGAAAGGCAACGGTGTCGCGCGGGACCGGACCGTCATCCTGATGTCGCTCAAGGACGACGCCGATGAAATCTCCACTCGGACTGTGAATCATGGTCGCGGCCATGTAGCCGATGCCGTGCGGACGAAAGAAGTTGGCGTAGACGTCATTCGTCGCGATCTCTTCGTCGGTGAGAAGATCGCCGTCGTTGATGAAGCCGGGATGATTGAGCGCCAGCGCGCGCGGAAGCCTGGGATCGCGTGCCGCCCAGCCGTTGTTCATGAAGTCGTGGACTGCATGAGCGAGGTTGGGCGAACTGATCAGGCGGTCATAACCATTCCGGGCAGCCACCAGAACGCCACCGCTTCCCCCAACGCGTTCCGAGACCCTGTTGAGAACATCGGGCCACAGCGTCGGTACGGCAGCTGCTTCGTAGATGCTTTCAATCAGATCTTCGGCCATGGCCGTTCGAAAAGTTGCAAAATCGAGGGGACATTATCCGAACTTGCATCGGCCCTCCATCGTTGTCGCAATTAATGATCAACGCGCGAGATTAACGCGCGAGCATGAAAAAAGGCCGGCTTGCGCCGGCCTTTTTACCTGTTTCGTCGTGGAACCCGTTCGGCTTACTCAGCCGGCGGCAATGCCAGCGGTTCCGCTTCCGGTGCCGCAGGGGTAATTGCCGCCTGCTTCTCGCGCTCGTCCAGAATCAGCTTGTCGCGCTTCATTGCGACTTCGCGGATCTTGGCCATCGAAGCGCCGGTTCCCGCCGGGATCAGGCGGCCGACGATGACGTTCTCCTTGAGGCCTTCGAGCGGGTCCACCTTGCCGTTGACTGCGGCTTCGGTGAGCACACGCGTGGTCTCCTGGAACGACGCCGCCGAGAAGAACGAGCGGGTCTGCAGGCTCGCCTTGGTGATGCCGAGCAGCACCGGAGTTCCGGTCGCGGGCTTCTTGCCCTCTTCCTTCGCCTTGGCGTTGATCTGGTCGAACTCGATCTTGTCGATCTGCTCGCCCGAGATCATGTCGGTCTCGCCCTGGTCGGTGATCTCCACCTTCTGCAGCATCTGACGGACAATCACCTCGATGTGCTTGTCGTTGATGAGCACGCCCTGCAGCCGGTAGACCTCCTGGATTTCGTTGACCAGATAGGCAGCGAGCTCCTCGATGCCCTTGATCGCCAGAATGTCGTGCGGTGCCGGATTGCCCTCGACGATGAAGTCACCCTTCTCGACGATGTCGCCATCCTGCAGATGGATGTGCTTGCCCTTCGGAATGAGGTACTCGCGGGTCTCCTCGTTCTTGTCGACCGGCTCGATCGAGATGCGACGCTTGTTCTTGTAGTCGCGGCCGAACCGGATGGTGCCGGCGATTTCGGCGATGATCGCCGCATCCTTCGGCTTGCGGGCCTCGAACAATTCGGCGACGCGCGGCAGACCGCCGGTGATGTCGCGGGTCTTGGCGCTCTCGGTCGAGATACGCGCAAGGATGTCGCCCGGCTTCACCTTAGCGCCGACGTCGACCGACAGAATCGCGTCGACCGACAGCATGTAACGGGCATCGCCGCCACGTGCGAGCTTCAGCACCTTGCCGTCCTTGCCCTTGATGACGATCGCGGGACGCAGGTCGGCACCGCCACGGGTCGAACGCCAGTCGATGACGATACGCTTGGCGATACCGGTGGACTCGTCGAGCGTTTCCGAAATCGACTGACCTTCCACGAGGTCCTCGAAGGCGATGGTGCCTTCGACCTCGGTAAGGATCGGCCGGGTGTACGGATCCCACTCCGCGATGCGCTGGCCGCGCTTGACCATATCGCCCTCGTCGACGTGCACCCGCGCGCCGTACTGGATGCGATGGGTCGCACGCTCGGTGCCGTCCGCATCAACGATCGCAATGACCATATTGCGCACCATCGCGACCAGATGGCCTTCGCTGTTCTTGGCGATGGCCCGGTTCTTGATGGCGATCTTGCCGTCGAAGTTCGACTCGATGACCGACTGTTCGTTGAGCTGCGCCGCGCCGCCGATGTGGAACGTACGCATCGTCAACTGCGTGCCTGGCTCGCCGATCGACTGCGCTGCGATGACGCCGACGGCCTCACCGTGGTTGACCGGTGTACCGCGCGCGAGATCGCGCCCGTAGCACTTGGCGCAGATGCCGTTGACCAGTTCGCAGGTCAGCGCCGAGCGGATCTTGACCTCCTGGATGTTGGCCTGCGCGATCTGATCGACGTGGCTTTCCTCCATCAAGGTGTTGCGCTTGATCAGCACCTTGTTGGTGGCGGGATCGCGGATATCCTCGCACGCCGTGCGGCCCAGGATGCGCGATCCCAGCGACGCCACGACCGTGCCGGCGTCGATGATCGCACGCATCTTGATGCCGAGCTTGGTGCCGCAATCGTCCGCATTGATGATGCAGTCCTGCGCTACGTCCACCAGACGACGGGTCAAATAACCCGAGTTCGCGGTCTTCAACGCGGTATCCGCGAGACCCTTGCGGGCGCCGTGGGTCGAGTTGAAGTATTCGAGAACCGACAGACCTTCCTTGAAGTTGGAGATGATCGGCGTCTCGATGATCTCGCCCGACGGCTTGGCCATCAGGCCGCGCATACCGGCAAGCTGACGCATCTGGGCCGGCGAACCGCGCGCACCCGAGTGAGCCATCATGTAGATCGAGTTGATCTGGGCCTCCTGGCCCTTGGCGGTCTTCTTGGTCGCGGAGATTTCCTTCATCATCTCCTTGGCGACCTCTTCGCCCGCCTTCGACCAGGCGTCGATCACCTTATTGTACTTCTCACCGTGGGTGATCAGACCGTCATTGTACTGCTGCTCGAAATCCTTGGCGAGCGCGCGGGTCGCATCGACGATCTTCCACTTCGAGTGCGGCACCACCATGTCGTCCTTGCCGAACGAAATGCCGGCCTTGAACGCATTGTAGAAACCGAGCGCCATGATCCGGTCGCAGAAGATCACCGTCTCCTTCTGACCGCAGTGACGATAAACCGTGTCGATCATCCCGGAGATTTCGCGCTTGGTCATCAGCTTGTTGACGACGTCGAATGTCATCCTCGGGCTGCGCGGCAGCACCTGAGCGAGCATGACGCGGCCCGGCGTTGTGTCGTACAGCGCGCGGAACGTCTCGCCCTTGTCGTTGATACCTTCCCAGCGATACCGGATCTTGGTGTGCAGGCTGATGACCTTCGACTGCAACGCATGCTCGAGGTCCGCCATGTCGCCGAACACCTTGCCCTCGCCGGGCAGGCCTTCGCGCAACAGCGTCATGAAGTACAGACCAAGCACCATGTCCTGCGACGGCACGATGATCGGCTGGCCGTTCGCGGGATGCAGGATGTTGTTGGTCGACATCATGAGCACGCGCGCTTCGAGCTGCGCTTCCAGCGACAGCGGAACGTGCACGGCCATCTGGTCGCCGTCGAAGTCGGCGTTGAACGCCGAGCACACCAGCGGGTGAAGCTGGATCGCCTTACCTTCGATCAGCACCGGCTCGAACGCCTGGATGCCGAGACGATGCAGCGTCGGGGCGCGGTTCAGCAGCACGGGATGCTCGCGAATGACCTCGTCCAGAATATCCCAGACCTCGGGACGCTCCTTCTCGACGAGCTTCTTCGCCTGCTTCACGGTGGTGGACAGACCCTTGGCGTCGAGCCGCGAATAGATGAACGGCTTGAACAGTTCGAGCGCCATCTTCTTCGGCAGGCCGCACTGATGCAGCTTGAGCTCGGGACCGACCACGATCACCGACCGGCCCGAATAGTCGACGCGCTTGCCGAGCAGGTTCTGGCGGAAGCGGCCCTGCTTGCCCTTCAGCATGTCGGCGAGCGACTTCAGCGGACGCTTGTTGGCGCCGGTGATGACGCGGCCGCGGCGGCCGTTGTCGAACAACGCATCGACCGCTTCCTGAAGCATGCGCTTCTCGTTGCGGATGATGATGTCGGGCGCACGAAGCTCCATCAGCCGCTTCAAACGATTGTTGCGGTTGATGACGCGGCGATAGAGGTCGTTGAGGTCCGAGGTCGCGAAGCGGCCGCCGTCGAGCGGCACCAGCGGACGCAGGTCCGGCGGAATCACGGGAACGACGGTGAGGATCATCCATTCCGGCTTGTTGCCGGAGACGCGGAACGCCTCGACGATCTTCAGACGCTTGGCGAGCTTCTTGTGCTTGATGTCGGAGTCGGTCTCCTGCATCTCGGCACGGAGTTCGACTTCCAGCTTCTCGAGCTCGAGGCCCTTCAGCAGTTCGCGGATCGCCTCGGCGCCGATCATGGCGGTGAAGCTGTCCTGGCCGTACTCGTCCTGCGCCTTGAGGTATTCCTCTTCCGACAGCAGCTGACGGTCCTTGAGCGCGGTGAGACCCGGCTCGAGAACGACGTAGTATTCGAAATAGAGGATGCGCTCGAGATCCTTCAGCGTCATGTCGAGCAGAAGGCCGATGCGCGACGGCAGCGACTTCAGGAACCAGATGTGCGCGACGGGCGCTGCGAGCTCGATGTGGCCCATGCGCTCGCGACGAACGCGCGACAGCGTGACCTCGACCGAGCACTTCTCGCAGATGATGCCCTTGTACTTCATCCGCTTGTACTTGCCGCACAGGCACTCGTAGTCCTTGATCGGCCCGAAGATGCGCGCGCAGAACAGGCCGTCACGCTCCGGCTTGAAGGTGCGGTAGTTGATCGTCTCCGGCTTTTTGATTTCGCCGTAGGACCACGACAGAATCTTTTCCGGCGACGCGATCGAAATCCGGATCTGGTCGAAGACCTGGGCCGGGGTCGTCGGATTGAAGAGATTCATCACTTCTTGGTTCATGGTCTTCTCCGTCTGCCGACTTGCGCCGGCTCAAGAAACTCTGTCTGCCATGCTTCGCTGAAGCGCCCGGTCATCACCGCCCCTGCGGCTGCCGGACCGTCCGCCTGCCGCGGACGATGACGATGGCGAAGGCGGCGCTTCCGCCGCCCTCACAGGATTATTCGGCCGCCTCGGAGGTCGGCGCCGGACCGCCGATCTTGGAATTGTGCAGGTCGACGTTGAGGCCGAGCGAGCGCATTTCCTTGACCAGCACGTTGAACGACTCCGGAATACCGGCTTCGAAGGTGTCGTCGCCGCGGACGATCGCCTCGTAGACCTTGGTACGGCCGGCAACGTCGTCCGACTTCACGGTGAGCATTTCCTGCAGCGTGTACGCCGCGCCGTAAGCCTCGAGCGCCCACACCTCCATTTCGCCGAAGCGCTGGCCGCCGAACTGCGCCTTGCCGCCCAGCGGCTGCTGGGTGACGAGCGAGTACGGACCGATCGAACGCGCGTGGATCTTGTCGTCGACCAGATGGTGCAGCTTGAGCATGTAGATGTAGCCCACCGTCACCTTGCGCTCGAACGGATCGCCGGTGCGGCCGTCGTAGACGGTCGACTGGCCCGACTTGTCCATGCCGGCGAGTTCGAGCATCTGCTCGATGTCGGTCTCCTTGGCACCGTCGAACACCGGCGTCGCAATCGGCACGCCGTGGCTCAGGTTGCGACCCAACTCGATCAGCTCATTGTCGTTCAGCGACTTGATGGTCTCGTCGTCGCCGTAGACTTCCTTGAGCGTGGTCTTGAGCTGCTTGGCGTCGCTCTTGCCGAGATAGGCATCGACCGCCTGCCCGATCCGCCGGCCGAGGCCAGCGCAGGCCCAACCGAGATGCGTTTCGAGAATCTGGCCGACGTTCATGCGCGAGGGCACGCCGAGCGGGTTCAGCACGATGTCCGCATGGGTACCGTCCTCGAGGAACGGCATGTCCTCGATCGGAACGATCTTGGAGACGACGCCCTTGTTGCCGTGACGGCCGGCCATCTTGTCGCCGGGCTGGATCTTGCGCTTCACCGCGACGAAGACCTTGACCATCTTCATCACGCCGGGCGGCAGTTCATCGCCACGCTGCAGCTTCTCGACCTTGTCGAGGAAGCGCTGCTCAAGGCCCTTCTTCGACTCGTCGTACTGCTTCCGCATGGCCTCGATCTCGGCCATCAGCTTGTCGTTCGGCGAGGCGAACAGCCACCACTGCGACTTCGGATACTCCTCGAGCACCGACTTGGTGATCTTGGTGTCCTTCTTGAAGCCCTTCGGTCCCGCGATGCCCTGACGGTTCTCGAGCAGGTCAGCGAGACGGCCGTAGACGTTACGGTCGAGAATCGCCTGCTCGTCGTCGCGGTCCTTGGCGAGACGCTCGATCTCCTCGCGCTCGATCGCCAGCGCACGCTCGTCCTTGTCGACGCCGTGGCGGTTGAACACGCGGACTTCCACGATGGTGCCCTGCACGCCCGGGGGCACGCGGAGCGAGGTATCGCGGACGTCGGAGGCCTTTTCGCCGAAGATGGCGCGCAGAAGCTTTTCTTCCGGCGTCATCGGGCTTTCGCCCTTCGGCGTGATCTTGCCGACCAGGATGTCACCGGCGCGCACTTCCGCACCGATGTAGACGATGCCGGCTTCGTCGAGGTTCTTCAGCGCTTCTTCCGAGACGTTCGGAATGTCGCGGGTGATTTCCTCAGGACCGAGCTTGGTGTCGCGCGCCATCACCTCGAATTCCTCGATGTGGATGGAGGTGAACACGTCGTCCTTCACGATCCGCTCGGAAAGCAGGATCGAGTCCTCGAAGTTGTAGCCGTTCCACGGCATGAACGCGACCAGCACGTTGCGGCCGAGCGCGAGCTCGCCGAGATCGGTCGACGGACCGTCGGCGATGATGTCGCCCTTCTTCACGACGTCGCCGACCTTCACCAGCGGACGCTGGTTGATGCAGGTCGACTGGTTCGAGCGCTGGTACTTCATGAGGCGGTAGATATCGACGCCCGACCTGGTCGGATCGAGATCTTCCGTGGCGCGGATGACGACGCGGGTGGCGTCGATCTGGTCGATCACACCCGAACGGCGCGCTGCGATCGCAGCGCCCGAGTCGCGGGCGACCACGCCCTCCATGCCGGTACCGACGAACGGCGCTTCGGCGCGCACCAGCGGCACGGCCTGACGCTGCATGTTCGAGCCCATCAGCGCGCGGTTGGCGTCGTCGTTCTCGAGGAACGGGATCAGCGCCGCGGCAACCGAAACGAGCTGCTTCGGCGACACGTCCATGTAGTCGACCTTGTCCGGCGTCACCGGCAGAACTTCGCCGGCGTGACGACAGACCACGAGATCCTCGGTGAAGCGACCCTTGTTGTCGAGCGGCAGGTTGGCCTGCGCGACGTGATAGCGCCCCTCTTCCATCGCCGAGAGATAGACCACCTCGTCGGTGACGCGGCCGTCCTTCACCTTGCGATACGGAGTCTCGACGAAGCCGTACTTGTTGACGCGCGCGAAGGTCGCGAGCGAGTTGATCAGGCCGATGTTCGGGCCTTCCGGCGTCTCGATCGGGCAGATACGGCCGTAATGCGTCGGGTGCACGTCGCGCACCTCGAAGCCGGCGCGCTCGCGGGTCAGACCGCCCGGTCCAAGCGCCGACAGGCGCCGCTTGTGGGTGATCTCCGACAGCGGGTTGGTCTGGTCCATGAACTGCGACAACTGCGAGGAGCCGAAGAACTCACGCACCGCGGCGGCTGCGGGCTTCGCGTTGATCAGGTCCTGCGGCATCACGGTGTCGATGTCGACCGAGGACATGCGCTCCTTGATGGCGCGCTCCATGCGCAGCAGGCCGATGCGATACTGATTTTCCATCAGTTCGCCGACCGAGCGCACCCGGCGGTTGCCGAGGTGGTCGATGTCGTCGATCTCGCCCTTGCCGTCGCGCAGATCGACAAGCGTCTTGATCACCGAGAGGATGTCTTCCTTGCGCAGCGTGCGGTGCGTGTCGGGCGCATCGAGGTCGAGACGCATGTTCATCTTGACGCGGCCGACCGCGGACAGGTCGTAGCGCTCGCTGTCGAAGAACAGCGACTGGAACATGTTCTGCGCCGACTCAAGCGTCGGCGGTTCGCCCGGGCGCATCACGCGGTAGATGTCGAACAGCGCGTCCTCACGCGTCATGTTCTTGTCGGCGTTGAGCGTGTTGCGGATGTACGGACCGACGTTGACATGGTCGATGTCGAGCAGCGGCAATTCCTTGTAGCCGTGCTCGTTCAGCGCTTTCAGCGACTTCTCGGTGATTTCCTCGCCGGCCTCGGCGTAGATTTCACCAGTCTTCGGATTGACGAGGTCCTCGGCGAGATACATGCCGACGAGATCGTCGTCGGTCATGCGCAGTGCCTTCAGCCCCTTCTCCTGGAGCTGACGGGCAGCGCGAACCGTGAGCTTCTTGCCGGCCTCGAGCACGACCTTGCCGGTGTCGGCGTCGACCAGATCGTTGATGGTCGAATAGCCGCGGAAACGCGCAGGATCGTACGGCACGCGCCAGCCGTCCTTGGCGCGCTTGTACATGATCTTCTTGTAGAACGTGGACAGGATCTCCTCGCCGTCGAGGCCGAGGGCGAACATCAGCGACGTCACCGGAATCTTGCGGCGGCGGTCGATGCGCGCGAACACGATGTCCTTGGCGTCGAATTCGATGTCGAGCCAGGAGCCGCGATAGGGAATGACGCGGGCAGCGAACAGCAGCTTGCCCGACGAATGGGTCTTGCCCTTGTCGTGATCGAAGAACACGCCCGGCGAACGGTGCATCTGCGAAACGATGACGCGCTCGGTACCATTGACGATGAAGGTGCCGTTCATGGTCATGAGCGGAATATCGCCCATGTAGACATCCTGCTCCTTGATGTCCTTGACCGAACGCGCGCCGGTTTCCTCGTCGATATCGAACACGATCAGGCGCAGCGTCACCTTGAGCGGCGCAGCGAAGGTCATGCCGCGCTGGCGGCACTCGTCGACGTCATACTTCGGCGCCTCGAATTCGTAGCGCACGAATTCGAGCATCGAGGTGTTGGAGAAATCCGAGATCGGAAACACCGACCGGAACACAGCCTGCAAGCCCTCGTCGAGCCGGCCGCCCGGAGGTTCGTCGACCATCAGGAACTGGTCGTAGGACGCCTTCTGAACCTCGATGAGGTTCGGCATCTCTGCCACTTCCCGAATATGTCCGAAGAACTTGCGAACTCGCTTGCGACCGGTGAACGTCTGCTGCGCCATCGTTGGCCTCTCATGTCGTCGCCCGTGAGGGGCGAACCTTCCGAAGCGCGGCTGCCGCCGCCCCCGGGTTGAATGTCAAAGACCGTTCCGGTTCTCGAAGGCCCGCGTCAGGAAAATAATCCAACGCCAACACATCCGATTCTCAGAACGCAAAACGACGTGCGAGGCGCCGTCTGCGCTCCGCCCGTCGACATCGTCTTGTTTACGGACCGAAAAAGCCCGAAATGTCCGCTCTCCCAACGGCTTGCGCAGGGACGACCGCCATCCCCAACCCAATCCGTGCTTTCGTGCTGCCAGCCCGATATGGGATGGCAATCGTGGAGATTCGAGGGGCATCCCCGCAAATCCCCACACTTTTCTGTGTAATCTGCCGGCCAGAACGACGAGGGCCGCTCCGGCCGGCAGCCGTAACGCCTTACTTGAGCTCGACCTTCGCGCCAGCCTTCTCGAGCTGACCCTTGATCTTCTCGGCTTCGTCCTTGGCAACGCCTTCCTTGACGGGCTTCGGCGCGCCTTCGACGAGATCCTTGGCTTCCTTGAGGCCCAGGCCGGTGATGGCGCGGACTTCCTTAATGACCTCGATCTTCTTGTCGCCGGAAGCGGCGAGAACGACCGTGAACTCGGTCTTCTCTTCAGCCGCAGCGGCACCAGCGCCGCCAGCACCCGGAGCCGCCGCAACCGCCACCGCGGCAGCAGCCGAAACGCCCCACTTCTCTTCAAGGAGCTTCGCGAGCTCCGCGGCCTCGAGCACGGTGAGTGCCGAGAGGTCGTCTACGATTTTCTGCAAGTCAGCCATTGATCTGTTTCCTTAAACGGTTTGGTTCGAACCAGGTTTGATATGCGAAGGGGGTCAGGCCGCTTCGCTCTTTGAGGCATAGGCCTGGACAACGCGCGCGAGCTTGGCCGCGGGCGCGGTCGAGAGCTGAGCGATCTTGGTTGCCGGCGCCACGAGGAGGCCGACAAGCTTGCCGCGCAGTTCGTCGAGGGACGGCAGCGAGGCGAGAGCCTTGACGCCGTTCACATCCAGGACGGTTTTCCCCATCGAGCCGCCGAGAATGACGAACTGTTCGTTCGCCTTGGCGAATTCGATGGCAACCTTCGGCGCTGCCACGGGATCGTTTGAAGTCGCGATCACGGTCGGCCCCTTCAGAAGGGAACCGATGGCAACGACGTCTGTGCCTTCAAGAGCAATTTTGGCGAGACGGTTCTTCGAGACCTTCACCGACGCGCCCGCCTGCTTCATCTGCATGCGCAGCTTCTGCATCTGGGCGACGGTGAGGCCGGAATAATGAGCAACGACCGCGACGCTCGTGGTCTTGAAGACCTCGTTGAGCTGTTCGACCGCCTCTTTTTTTGCCGCTCGTTCCACAGCAAGCTCTCTCCGGTTGGCGGCCTTACCGAGGCAGGGACCGCCGGGTTACACCCATCGTCCCGCCCAAAACCTGATCCCAAGACATCAGCCTCAAGACACGCCGGGCGCGACGACATTCAGTAGCCTGCCCTCCCGAGCCGCAAGGCCAATTGGCCCGAAAGCTTGGGGTGTCGAGGTTCGAACCCAATCCGGCAGCTTCCGCGCACGCGCGGGGCTGACAAAATCCGGTCTTCACCCGTCTATGCAGGCCATGCGATTAAGCCGTTGGAGGAACTTGCGTTCAGCCGTAGGCGCCTGCAGTCTTGGACAGGATCCGGATCGTCTGGATATCCGTCAGGATGCCCAAAAGACCCATGCTCACATCGGGCCCGACACGATCGGCTCCCTTCTCCTTCCGAACCATCCAAGCGGACATGCGGAAAGGAAAGGTCTCCTATCAAGTTGAGCTGTTGGAATGCGAACACAAACGTGCCAGCGAGGGCCAGCACGTTCGGAAGAGGCTGTTTAACGAGTCTTACCCGGCTTGCCAAGAGCAAAAACCGGGCCAGAGGGCAAAATCGGGCCGATTGCACTCCCGGCCCGGATCTGGCCTCAACCATCCGCTCCCACCGGGTAGGCCAATGGCCGACCGGCGAAAAACGCCTCGAGGTTGGCCATCACACAACCCTGCATGGCGGCATGGGATTCCAGGGTGTGGCCGCCGACATGGGGCGTCAGCACGACGTTAGGAAACCGCGTCAGGGCATCGGGCGGATGCGGTTCCTTCTCGTAGACATCGAGGCCCACCCCGGCGATGGTCTTGTCGGTTAGCGCCGCGACCAGCGAGGCCTCGTCGATCACCGAGCCGCGCGAAATGTTGACGACGAAGCCGTCGGGGCCGAGCCGGCGCAGCATCTCCGCATCGATGATTCGATGAGTGTCCGGTCCGGCGCGAACGGCAATCATCAGCACGTTGCACCACGCAACCAGCGCCGCGAGACTCGGCTCGTAGCGATACGGCACGTCGTGACGGCTGCGGCTGTGATAGGCCACGTCGGATTCGAAAGCCGCGACGCGCGCGGCAATTTTCCTGCCGATCGCACCCATGCCGTAAATGCCGACCTTGCGACCGACATTGCCCGCCTGCGCGCTCATCAGCGGCGACGGTTTTGCGTTGGCCCAGTCGCCGCTGCGCACATAATTATCTGCGGGCAGCAGGCGGCGCGTCGTCGCGAGCATGAGGGTCATCGCGATGTCAGCGACGGAGGCGGCATTCGCACCGGGACTGTTGCCGACCGCGATGCCGCGCTTTGCAGCTTCTGCGAGATCGACGCCGTCGTAACCGGTGCCGTAGCAGATGATCGTTTTCAGCGCCGGCAGCACATCCATATGCTTTGCGCCCATCAGCGTGCTGCCCGACGTGATGATCGCACGCACGTCTGACAACTCCGCCGCACTGAATGTTTCGGCCGGCGGCTTGCCGTTAGTGATCATCAGGTCGAAGCGCTCGGCGAAACGCGCCGTCATCGCCTTCGGGAAGCGCGAATAGACCAGAACCTTGTCAGGCATCGGGGGGCCTCCTCCAAGCAAAAAGGCGGAATCGGGTGCCCCGATTCCGCCTTGGGTTCGTCACAACACTTTCAGCCTCAGCCGAGCACGGTTCCCGGCTCGACCTTGACGCCGGGGCCCATGGTCGAGGACACCGCGACGCGCTGGATGTAGGTACCCTTGGAGCCGGCGGGCTTGGCCTTGGCGACCGCATCGGCGAGCGCCTTGACGTTCTCGACAAGCTTTTCCTCCGAGAACGATGCCTTGCCGATACCGGCCTGCACGATGCCGGCCTTCTCGACGCGGAATTCCACCGAACCGCCCTTGGCACCCTTCACAGCGCCGGCGACGTCCATGGTCACGGTGCCGATCTTCGGGTTCGGCATCATGCCGCGCGGGCCGAGCACCTTACCCAGACGGCCAACCAGCGGCATCATGTCAGGGGTCGCGATGCAGCGATCGAAATCGATCGTGCCGCCCTGGACCTTCTCGACGAGGTCTTCGGCGCCGACGACATCGGCGCCCGCAGCCTTGGCTTCCTCGGCCTTGGCGCCGCGCGCGAACACGCCGACGCGCAGCGTGCGGCCGGTGCCGTTCGGCAGATTGACGACGCCGCGGACCATCTGGTCGGCGTGACGCGGATCGACACCGAGATTCATCGCGATCTCGATGGTCTCGTCGAACTTCGAGGTGGCGCGTTCCTTGATCAGCTTGATCGCTTCCGCGATCGGATAAAGCTTCTCGCGGTCAATGCCTTCGCGGGCTTTCTTTGTGCGCTTTCCGATTGCCATGACCGTTACCCCGCGACCTGGAGACCCATCGAGCGGGCGGAGCCCTCGACCATCTTCATGGCCGACTCGACGGTATCGCAATTGAGATCCTTCATTTTCTTCTCGGCGATCTCGCGCACCTGCGCCTTGGTCACCTGCCCGGCGGAGTCACGGCCCGGCGCCTTGGAGCCGGACTGGATCTTCGCGGCCTGCTTGAGGAAGTAGGACATCGGCGGGGTCTTCATCTCGAAGGTGAAGGACCGGTCCGCATAAATCGTGATCACCACCGGAATCGGGGTGTTCTTTTCTTCCTTCTGCGTCTGCGCGTTGAACGCCTTGCAGAATTCCATGATGTTGAGACCGCGCTGACCAAGCGCGGGGCCGATCGGTGGCGACGGGTTCGCCGCACCGGCCGGCACCTGCAATTTCAGGTATCCGGTCACTTTCTTTGCCATGCTCTTCTCCTGTTAGTGGTGCGGCTCGAACGGCTGGCGACCGCCCTCACCTCCCACGGCTTCTTCAAGAGCGAAGTCCGACTTCGCTCTTTCTTCCGATCAGACCTTCTCGACCTGACCGAATTCCAGTTCGACCGGCGTCGCGCGGCCGAAGATCGACACCGCGACCTTCACGCGCGAACGCGCCTCGTCGATTTCCTCCACCACGCCCGAGAACGAGGCGAACGGACCGTCCGCCACGCGGACGTTCTCGCCGATCTCGAACGAGACCGACGCCTTCGGCCGCTCCACGCCCTCCTGCACCTGATGCAGGATGCGCATGGCCTCGGCCTCGGAAATCGGCATCGGCTTGTTTTCGGCGCCGAGGAAGCCGGTCACCTTCGGGGTGTTCTTGATGAGATGGAACGCCTCGTCGGTGAGGTTCATCTTCACCAGCACGTAGCCCGGGAAGAACTTGCGCTCGGCATCGACCTTGCGGCCGCGGCGCACTTCCGTGACCTTCTCGGTCGGCACCAGCACCTGTTCGAACAGATCCTCGAGCCCGCGCTGCTTGGCCTGCTCGCGAATCGATTCGGAGACCTTCTTTTCGAAGTTGGAATAGGCGTGGACGATGTACCAGCGCATGCTCATTGTTCAGTTCCGTGCGCGCGTCTTCAGTGAAGGCCGAGCAAAAACGTGATGAAAATGCGGATCGCTTGATCCGCCACAAAGAAGAAGATCGACGCCAGCGCCACCATCACGAACACCATTATCGTCGTGATCATGGTCTCGCGGCGGGACGGCCAGGTGACCTTCGCGGTCTCCGTGCGTACTTCCTGCAGGAATTTGAACGGGCTGAAAGCCATCGTTGATCGTCCGCGCTCGTCTCGTCAGTCTGGTTCGGAAATCCGGACAGCCCTCTCACGCGCCCAACCCTCCATGTGAGGGAAGAGCCGCCAAGCGGGCTCGATTGTCCGGGAAATTCAAGGCCGCGTCGGATATCCGTTAAAGCGGGCCGACAGCAGGTGGCGCTATCTACTGCCGCCGGCCGAAAAGGTCAAGGCAGCGCGCAGATTACAACCTGTGATTGAATTTGCGGAACGGACTGGCAGGGGCTGAGGGATTCGAACTCTCGACCTACGGTTTTGGAGACCGTCGCTCTAACCAGCTGAGCTAAGCCCCTACGTCGTCCGTGCTCCGTCAAATGCCCTAATGCGCCCGGATTTTCAAGAGCGACCCGTCTGGGCCTCCTGCCCTCTTATTTTGACAGGTTCCCGGGGAGCGCGTGGTTAATCGGATATTGACGCTCGTGTCCTAAAAATGGCCGAACCTTATCCCTTTCCAGCCAGGACAGCGCGGATCCCATGCTCAAATTCAAGTCTATTTCAGTTCGTATCATGGTGGCGATTTCACTCGTCGCGGCGGCGTCGTGCGCAGCGCTGGCAGCCTTCGGCCTGTGGCGGCAGCAGACCACCATCAACCTGGCGCTGGATCGCGAACTGCACGACGACTATGCCAACATGACCGCGGCCATGGATGCCGACGCGAGAAGCGTGCTGGCCGTCGCCGAAACTCTCGCGCACATGCCCGAAGTGAAGGCCGTCGTGAAATCCGGCAATCGTGATGCGACGCTTGCGCTGCTCAACGACGCACTCGCGCATCTGAAGCCGCTCGGTATCGAACTGATCACCATCCAGGTTCCTCCAGCCATCACCTTCGCCCGCGTTCACAATCAAAAAGTGTTCGGCGACAACGTCTCCAAGCGGCGCAAGATGATCGTGAAGTCGATGGAGACCCACAAGTCGTTCCGCGGCATCGAAGCCGGCCACGACATTCTGAACATCTTCGGCGTCGCGCCGCTGATGGATGGAGACAAGATGCTGGCCACCGTCGATATCGGCCAGCCCTTTGGCGCGACCTTCGTCAAGATCATGAAATCCCGCTTCGGCGTCGATGTCGCGATCCATCAGATCACCGATGGAAAGGTGAAAACCCTGGCCTCGACGACGACGGATGTCCAACCGTCCGCAGAGCTCATGCAGCGCGTGATGGGTGGCACCACCGTCACGCAGACCGGAGAGCGGGCGGGCCGTCCGATTGCGGCGACGTTCGGACCGATCAGGAGTTTCTCAGGTGATCCGATCGCGGTTATCGAGATCGTGCGCGACGCGAGCCTCTATCAAAGCTATGCCCGTAGTTCGGCGGCATGGCTGGCCGGCGGCGCGCTCGCCGCGGTGTTGATTGCAGCGCTGTTCGCCGCATGGCTCGGTCGCGGCATGGCGAAGCCGATCCTCGCGCTGGAAGGCGCGATGCGTGAAATGACCTCGGGACGTCACGACATCGACGTCCCCGGTGCGAAGCGCAACGATGAAATCGGCTCCATGGCGCGTGCGGTCGATGTCTTCAAGGACAGTCTGATCGAGACCGATCGCCTGCGCACGGCGCAGGAGCAACAGCGCACCACGGCCGAAGGCGAGCGTCGCGCAACGCTGCATGCCCTCGCCTCGAGCTTCGAGAACGGCGTCGGCACCATCGTCGATTCAGTCGGGCGCGCCGCCACCGGCTTGCGCACCACAGCAGAGTCGATGTCGACCACCGCCGACGAAGCGATCCGCCAGACCACGACGGTCGCAGCTGCGTCCGAGGAGGCCTCGCAGAACGCCGAGGCCGTTGCCGCGGCGGTCGAAGAGCTCAACGCCTCGATCAACGAGATCGCCCAGCAGGTCAACGAATCCGCACGCGTCGCGGGCACGGCCGCCTCACAGGCCAACGACACCAACGCCCAGGTTCAGGGGTTGGCCAGCGCCGCGCAGAAGATCGGCGATGTCGTCAAGCTCATCAGCGAAATCGCAGAGCAGACAAACTTGTTGGCGCTGAACGCCACTATTGAGGCGGCGCGCGCCGGCGAGGCCGGCCGCGGTTTCGCCGTCGTCGCTTCGGAAGTGAAGGCGCTGGCAAGCCAGACCTCGAAGGCGACGGAAGAAATCTCGGCGCAGGTCGGCGCTATCCAGACTGCAACGCAGGCTTCGGTTGCGGCAATTCAGGGCATCAACGAGACCATCACCAAGGTCAACGAGATCGCCAGCGCGATCGCCTCGGCGGTGGAGGAGCAAGGCGCTGCCACCCGTGAAATCGCCCATAACGTGGCGGAAAGCGCGCGCGGCACCGGTCAGGTGTCGCAGCACATCTCCGGCGTCAATGAAGCCGCCCATCAGACTGGAACGGCGGCATCGCTCGTTGTGGAATCCGCTGCGGAACTCTCGAAGAACGGCGAAACGCTGCGCGCGCAGGTCGACGCCTTCCTGCGCGACGTCCGCGCGGCGTAAACACGCGATCGTCAAAAAGGAAAAGGCGCAGATGCAATATGCATCTGCGCCTTTTTGTTTTCATTCTCCCCGCAACGAGGAGAGAAAGCTTACTCGATGATGCTGGCGACGACGCCGGCGCCAACCGTGCGGCCACCCTCGCGGATCGCGAAGCGCAGCTTCTCTTCCATCGCGATCGGCACGATCAGGTGCACTTCCATCGCGATGTTGTCGCCCGGCATCACCATCTCGGTGCCCGCAGGCAGATGCACAACACCCGTCACGTCCGTGGTGCGGAAGTAGAACTGCGGACGGTAGTTGGT
>JAFKKH010000037.1 GCA_017305665.1 Hyphomicrobiales bacterium | reverse complement strand
TTCGCCGCCACATCAGGGCGGTAGAGATAGTTGATCAACTCGTAGGCCTCAGAAACGTTCTTCGCATCCGCCGGAATGGCGAGATTGTCGAAGAACATCTGCGCACCCTCCTTCGGGATCGCATAACCGATCTCGACACCGTTGTGGGTTTCCGCGGCGCGGCTCTGCGCCTGCTTGATATCGCCGGACCATCCAACGACGAGACATATCTCGCCGGTCGCGAGACCGTTCAGGTATTCGGATGAATGAAATTTCCGGACGAAGGGTTTGACCTTGCTGACGAGTGCGGCGGCCTGGTCGAGGTCGGCCGGTTTGGTGGAATTCGGATCGAGGCCAAGATAATTCAGCGCCGCGGGCAAAATGTCGTCGGCAGAATCCAGCATGTGGACGCCGCAATCCTTGAATTTTGCGAGCTTGTCCGGATCGAAGATGGTGCTCCAGCTATCGATCCTGGCATCGGGTCCGAGAATCCGCTGCACCGCCTTGACGTTGTAGCCGATGCCCGTCGTGCCCCACATGTAGTTCGCAGCATACTGGTTGCCGGGATCATACACCGCGAGCTTCGTCGTCACCTCGGGCCAGGCATTGGCGAGATTCGGCAGCTTCGACTTGTCGAGTTTCTGGAAAATGTTGGCGGTGATCTGGCGCTGCAGAAAATACGCGGTCGGCACCACCACATCGTAGCCGGACTTGCCGGCAAGCAGCCGGGTTTCCAGCGTCTCGTTGGCATCGAAGGTGTCGTAGACCACCTTGATGCCGGTCTCCTTGGTGAAAGCATCGAGCACACCGGGCGCGATGTAGTTCGACCAGTTATAGAAGTTGACCACCCGCTCCGCCGCGCGCGTCGGCAGCGACATCGCGCCGAGAACCAGCGCAGCCGTGATGCCTACCCAGATCGAGCTGTAACGATTCATCACCATTGCGGTCCTAGCGGCGATGCACGGCGTCGGACAGCCGCTCCAGCGCGGTATCGAGCGTCGCGTCCTTCTTGGCGAAGCAGAAGCGTACCACTGAAGTGACCGCATCCTGTTCATAGAATGCCGAGACCGGAATCGCCGCGACCTTGTAGTCCGTCACGATCCGCTTGCAGAACGCCTCGTCGGTTTCGTTGAGGCCGAGCGGCGACAGGTCGACGGTCAGAAAATACGTCCCCTGCGATTTCAACACCGGAAAGCCGATGCTCTCCAGTCCCTTGGTCAGTCGGTCCCGACTGCGCGCGAGATCCTTGCGCATGTCGAGGAAGAAGTCATCGGACTTGCCGAGGCCGTAGGCGACGGCGGCCTGCAGATTGGGAGCTGTCGTGAAGGTCAGGAACTGGTGCGTTTTCGCAGTGACGCGCAACAGCGGCGGCGCGGCACAGACGAATCCGATCTTCCAGCCGGTCAGCGAAAATATCTTGCCGGCCGATCCGATCTTGATGGTGCGGTCGCGCATGCCGGGAATGGTGATCAGCGGGATGTGCTCCCGGCCATCAAAGATGACGTGCTCCCAGACTTCATCGCAGATCGCGACGGCGTCGAATTCCTGGCAGAACCGCGCCAGCAACTCCAGATCTTCGCGCGGATAGACCACCGCCGCCGGATTGAGCGGGTTGTTGAACAGCACCGCCTTGGTCTTGTGGGTGAAGACGTCCCGCAGTGCTTCCTCCGTCAGCCGCCAGTGTGGCGGCTCGAGACGAACCAGGCGCGGGATGCCGCCGGCCTGCCGGATGATCGGAAGGTAGGAGTCATAGACCGGCTGAAAGACGATGACCTCATCACCCGGCTCGACGACGGCAAGAATGGCTGACGTCAGCGCCTCGGTGCCGCCCGATGTCACCATCACTTCGGTCATCGGATCGAGCGACAGGCCGTGCCAGTGTCCGTAATGCGTGGCAATCGCCTGCCGCAACTCCGGAATTCCCATCATGGAGGGATATTGATTGTAGCCGTTCATGACGGCATCGGCGGCGGCGCGCCGAATATCTTCCGGACCGGGATCGTCGGGAAAGCCCTGCCCGAGGTTGATGGCATTGTTGTCGCGCGCGGCCTGAGACATCGCCTCGAAGACCGTGACCGGAAGGTCGGCGAAGACCTTGTTCATCGATATCATCGGACGATCAGCCGCCGGCTCGGGTCGGCAATCCAGCCGCCTTCCATCCCAAAATTCCGCCGGCGAGATGCTTGTCGTAGGCAAGACCACCGGTCTGCGCCGCCAGCGACGCCGTCACCGAGCGCTTGCCGGAGCGGCAGGCAAACACCACCTGCTTGCCGTTCGGATCGGGAATGGCCCTTGGATCGAACGTGGACAACGGAACGACGACCGCGTCCGGGTAGGCTTCGGCCGCGACTTCGTTCGGCTCGCGGACATCGACCAGCAGATAGCGCCCGTCGGCGATACCCTTCGAGACGTCTTCCGGCGTCAAATCGTGAACTATGAAATTCTGATCCGCCAACGCGACCTCCCTCGCGCCCGTCGTCGGGCGCCGCAACAATTCGAAGCCGACTTGCCCCGCTTTTCGGCCGCCAAAGTCGCCTCTTGCGGCAATAAAATCAAGCGCGGAGACAGTGCTAAAAGCGCACCTAAATGCTGACTTGCGTTCCCACTTCGACCACCCGGCCAGTCGGGATCTGGAAGTAGTTGGTGGCATCGTTGGCGGTGCGACTGAGGGCGATGAACAAGTGGTCCTGCCAATGCGGCATGCCGGACTGCGCGGCCGGCTTCAGGGCACGGCGCGACAGGAAGAATGACGTCGCCATGATGTCGAACTGCCAGCCGAGTTTTCGCGCAATGGCCAGCGACTTCGGCACGTTAGGACTTTCCATGAAGCCGAAGCGAAGCGTCACGCGCGAGAAAGTGCTGCTGATCTCTTCCAGCCGCACCCGCTCGCCGGGCTCGATCCGCGGCGTCGGCGCCATCTCGATGGTGAGAATGACGTTCTTCTCGTGGAGAACCTTGTAGTGCTTCAGACTATGCATCAGCGCGGTCGGAGCGCAGCTCGGATCGCTGGTCAAAAACACGGCGGTCCCGGGGACACGCTGCGGCGGCCGCTTCTCCAGCATCGCGACCAGATCGAGCAGCGGAAATTCGAGCTTGCGGGATTTCTCGAACAGCAACCGGCTCCCGCGCCGCCACGTATACATCAGCAGCATCACCAGCGCGCCGAGCGCCAAGGGCACCCAACCGCCCTCGAAGACCTTCAGCAGGTTGGCCGCGAGAAACGTCAGGTCGAGGAGAAGAAACGGCGCGATCAGGGCAGCGGCTGCAACCGCCGGCCAGCGCCAGACCTTCCAGATGACAACAAAACCCATCATCGCGGTGACGACCATCGTTCCCGTGACGGAAATGCCATAGGCCGACGCCAAGGCGCTCGACGAATGGAACATCAGCACCAGCAGCACAACGCTGACGGCGAGCATCATGTTGACGCGCGGCATGTAGATCTGGCCGGAATGCGTTTCGGAGGTATGACGAATTTCAAACCGTGGCAGCAATCCGAGCTGGATCGCCTGTCGTGTCAGCGAATAGGCGCCGGTGATAACGGCCTGGCTCGCGATAACCGTCGCGATTGTCGCCACCGCCACGACAGGGACCAGCGACCACGCAGGGAACAGCAGAAAGAAAGGATTCTCGATTGCTTCGGGATGAGCGATCACCAGCGCGCCCTGCCCTAGGTAGTTCAGCACAAGCGAGGGCAGCACGATCACAAGCCACGCCGTCTGAATGGGCCGTTTGCCGAAATGGCCGAGGTCGGCATAAAGCGCCTCGGCGCCTGTCACGGCAAGAAACACAGCGCCCAGCGTAACGAAGCCGACGACACCATGATGAATCATGAAATCGATGGCATGGAGCGGATTGAAGGCGAGCAAGACCTCAGGATGTCTCACGACCCGCGGAATAGCCGCTGCCGCGATCACAGCGAACCAGACGCACATCACTGGTCCGAAGAAAGCAGCGACGCGCGCCGTCCCGCGCGACTGAACCGCAAACAGGACCAGCAGAATGATCATGGTGATCGGCACCACGTAGGGATCGAACGCTGAGGTCGTCAGCTTGATGCCCTCGACGGCCGACAACACCGACAGCGCGGGAGTAATGACCGCATCGCCGTAGAACAGCGCGCCGCCGATGATACCGAGCAGGACGATGGTGGCCGCGCGCCGGCTTGCAGCGCGCTGCGCCAACGCCATCAGCGCCAGAATGCCACCCTCGCCGTGATTGTCCGCCCGCAGCAGGATCAGAACATATTTCAGCGTCACCACGACTATCAGCGCCCACAGGATCAGCGAGAGAACGCCCAGCACGACCTGTGCGCTCGCGGCACTTCCCGTGGCGCCGGAAGCGACGACGGCCTCGCGGAACGCGTAGAGCGGGCTGGTGCCGATGTCGCCATAGACCACCCCGATGCTGCCCAGCATCAGTGCCTTGAAACCAGCCGTGGAGTGGGTGTCGCCGAGGCCATTTGTCAGTCCGTCCACCGCCGGCGTCGCCGCGGCGGAAACTGTTGTGTCGCTCGTCATGGGAAGAGGCCTCGAATGCTTCACTGCACAAAATGCAAAGCGGCCGGGCTTATAGTCCCGCGCTGAGTGCATAGCATATCGATATTTCAGGCCTCAGGAATGCAAATTACGCATAACTCGCCACTTTTTGACGAATTTGGCGGTCAAATTATGACCTGGGTACCCACTTCCACGACCCGTCCCGTCGGGATCTGGAAATAGTCGGTTGCGTCGTTGGCCGAGCGGCTCATCGCGATGAATATATGATCCTGCCAGAGCGGCATGCCCGACTGGGCCGAGGGCTTGAGCGATCGCCGCGAGACGAAGAACGACGTCGCCATGATGTCGAACTGCCAGCCGAGCTTGCGTGCGATCACGAGAGCCTTTGGAACGTTCGGCGACTCCATGAAGCCGAAACGCAGGCGGACGGTCGAGAACTTGTCGCTGATGTTTTCCATCCGGACCCGCTCCGCGACATCGACACGCGGGGTTTGCGCCGTCTCGATCGTCAGGATGACGTTGTGTTCGTGAAGCACCTTGTTGTGCTTGAGATTGTGCAATAGCGCAGTTGGCACGAAGTTGGGGTCGCTGGTGAGAAACACCGCCGTCCCCTTCACGATATGGGGCGGCCGCTTCTCGAGACTCTGGATCAGATCCGCGAGCGGCACTTCGACACGCCGGGTCTTGGTGACCAGGATTGTCGCGCCGCGGCGCCACGTCCAGATCAGCATAACCATGGTGAGACCGAACAGCAGCGGAACCCATGCGCCGTCAAACAGCTTGAGAAGATTGGCACTGAAGAACGTCACATCGACCACGACCAACGGAACGATCAGCGCCGCAGCCGTTGCCGCACGCCAGTTCCACAGCTTCCAGATCACGACAAAGCCCATGATGCCGTCGGCAACCATGGTGGTGGACACCGCGATTCCATAGGCCGACGCAAGACCGCTGGATGTGCGGAACATCAACACCAGCAGCAGCACGCCGATCAGCAGCAGCGTGTTGACACGAGGAAGGTAGATTTGCCCGGCATGGGTCTCGGAGGTGTAGCGGACTTCGAAGCGCGGCAGCAATCCAAGCTGCACGGCCTGACGAATCAGCGAATAGGCGCCTGTAATCACCGCCTGGCTTGCAATCACCGTCGCCGCGGTTGCCAGAATAACTAGCGGCAGGATCAGCGGCGCTGGCGCCAGACGGTAGAAGGTGTTCTCGATGGCTTCGGGATGGGCGAGGATCAGCGCCCCCTGTCCGAAATAGTTCAGCAGCAGCGATGGCAGTACCAGACAGAACCACGCCGCCTGAATGGGTTTGCGGCCGAAGTGGCCGAGATCGGCATACAACGCCTCACCACCCGTGACCGACAGAAAGACCAGCCCCATGATGACGAGGCCAATCAGGCCATGATTGAGAAGGAAGTGAATGGCGTACCAGGGATTGACCGCTAACAGCACGCTCGGGTCTTCGTGGATATGCAAGACGCCGAGGGCTGCAATGGTTACGAACCACAGCGCCATCACCGGAGCAAACGCCGAGGCGACGCGTGCCGTGCCGTGGCTCTGCACCGCGAACAGCACGACGAGAATCACCAATGTCAGCGGGACGACATAGTGATCGAGCGCCGGCGCCGTGAGCTTCAATCCTTCGACTGCGGACAACACCGAGATCGCCGGCGTAATCATGGAATCGCCGATGAACATCGAGGCGCCGACCACGCCAAGCGCTAGCAGGAGCAAACTTCGCCGTCCCAGTGCCCGCTGCCCGAGCGCCATCAGCGACAGGGTTCCACCCTCCCCGTTGTTGTCGGCCCGCAACAGCAGGAGAACGTACTTGGCGGTGACGACGATGAACAGCGACCACAGGATCAGCGACAGTACGCCGAGCACGATCACCGGCGTCACCGTGCCCTTTTGCGCGGCGTGATTAACCGCCTCACGGAACGCATACAGTGGCGACGTTCCGATATCGCCAAAAACCACCCCGATACTTCCGAGCGTTAATGACCAAAAACCGGTTGTCGTGGCCGATGCTTCGCCTGTGGCTTCGGCGGATGTGTCGCTGACGGCCATGATATCTTTGCAACGCTCTGATGGTTGTTTTGATCCGAGGCTATCGCCCACAAGCTAAAGCCCGTCAATCCCGGCACCATAGCATCGGCAGCCGCCATTGACCTGTCTGGCAGGTCGCCGCACCCGGTAAAATAGTACTGTGGATAATCAGGGCTTCAGGTTAGGCGGCAGTGGGGGCGCCTCGCGCATCAGCGTGATGGTCACCCGGCGGTTCGCAGCCAACGAAGGATCGTCCGGAAACAGCGGCATACTGTCGGATTTGCCCGAGACCGCGAAGATATGGCTCGCCGGCAGCCCTTCCCGCTCGAGGATCTGACGAACAGCATTGGCACGGTCCGCGGACAGATCGAACCCGTCATAATCGCTGCGCGCCGGCATGAAGTTCGACGCGGTATGACCGGTGATCGAAATCCGCAACGGCGTCGCCTTGAGCGGCGCCGCGAGTTTCTTGATCAAAAGGCGCGTGCGTTCGTATGGCACCTTGGAGCCCTCGGCGAACATCGAGCGGCCATCCTGATCGACGATCTCCAGATTGAGACCTTCCTTGGTCTCCTCGAACATGATGTGTTTCGAAAGCTCCGTCAGTTCCGGCATATCCTGCAGCGCCTGCCGCAACGACGCAGACGCGAGCGCGAACTCACGGTCGGTCTTGAGGCGCGCGCCTGCGGTCTTGGAGCGCTCCTGCTCGTCGGGGGTCGGCGTGTTGGAAGCTTCCTCCGGCGGGATATGCGCGGAGTTCTTCAGCTTCGGCCGCGTCGGCAGACCGTCCGACTCGATGATGCCCGAATAGCGCACGTCGGTCTGCACGCCGAAGGCATCGCGCATCGAACCGGCGACGATCTTCAGCTTGTTGTTGTCCATGGTCGAGAACGCGACGAGCATCACGAAGAAGCTCATCATCAGGCCCATCAGGTCGGCGAAGGTGACGAACCAGCCGTGTCCTCCGCCATGCGCATCGCCGCGTTTTTTCTTGGCCATTGCGGATTTCCCGGATCGCCGTCAGATCATGCCGGAACTGGCTCGCCTTCCTCGTGGCGATGCTTCTCCGGCAGATAAGCGAGCAGCATTTCGCGCACCAGCGCGGGGCTCTTGGAATCACGGATCATCAGGATGCCGTCGATAATCAGGGTGCGATTGGTTTCCTCGTCCAGCAGCTTGCCATGCAGCTTGTCGGCGATCGGCAGACAGAACAGATTGGCGACGAGCGCGCCGTAGAGCGTTGCAAGCAGCGCGGTCGCCATGAACGGGCCGAGCTTGGACGGGTCGGTCATATTGGCGAACATTTGCACCATGCCGATCAGGGTGCCGACCATGCCGAAGGCCGGCGCGCAATCGCCGATCGCACGATAGATCTTGCTGCCCTCGTCGAGATGCATGAGAAAATTGTCGCGGTCGCGCTCGAGATTGTCGCGGATGAATTCGAGATCGTAACCGTCGGCGACAAAGCGGATGCCCTTGGCGAGGAACGGTTCGTCGGTCTCGACCTTTTCAAGTCCCACCGGCCCCTGCTTGCGGGCGATCTCAGCGATCCGCGCCAGTTCATCGACGAGGTCGCGCGCCGAGAGACGGCTCATGGTGAAGGCAAACTTGGCGCCGAGCGGCAGGCCATGGAGAATCGCGTTGAGCGGAAAACGGATCATCGTGGCGGCTGACGCACCACCGAAAATGATGATCATCGCATGTTCGCTGATGAACATGTGAAGATCGCCACCCATGAAGATCATCGTGCCGACGACCGCCATACCGAAGGCGAGCCCAACGCCCGTCATGATATCCATGGGACACTCCAACGCATACGAACCCACCGGCCATCCTGGACGGAGGGACGGCTTGTTCTAAGCCGCGTCAGCACCCTAGCGTTGGCGCCATTAAAGAGGCGTAAAGCTTAAAGCCACCAGCGGAGCCTTGCAGACCGACAGGCACGCGCGAGCCGCCGGACCATACCGCGCGGGAGAAAATCTCAACACTTTGGTAACCTTGGCCTAGCCGGCATCCGAATGCGCGACGTTGGACGGCATTTATTTATGGCCAAGGGGGCGCCGCAGCGCGCCCACCTTTCCACATCGAATGCTAATCACGCTTGTGAGGTCAGTGAATCTCGGACGACCGCTTCAGCGCCGCCTTCAGTCTCTCCAGCGAGAAATCGGGACTGCGCGCGATCTCGAGGATAGGCGTTTCGCGCCGGCCGCAGAGTTCGGCGGCCTCGGGCAACTTCGCGGCGACGTCGATAGGAATGACGATCGCGCCGTGCTGGTCGGCATGGATGAGATCGTCCGATCGCACCGTCATGCCGGCGACGCGAACCTCGCCGCCAAAGCTCTCGGCGTGAACCCACGCATGGGACGGGCCGATCGAACCCGCAAGCGCCTGGAAGCCGGGCGCCCATTGCGGAATGTCGCGAACCGAACCGTCAGTGATGACGCCGAGGCAGCCGAGCGCCTTGTGCACGTTGCTCTGCACCTCACCCCAGAACGCGCCATAACCCGCATCGGGCCCATCGATATCCTGGATCACCGTGATGCGCGGCCCGAATCCGGTGCCGACGTACTCATAATAGGCGATGCGCCGAGCCGCCTGCTCGGCAGCAGGCAAGCCGGACTGAACCGCCGAGCGGATCGTCACCGTGCGCGCGTAGCCAACCATCGGCGGCAAATCGGGAAACGGGCAGACCAGTGGCTTTGTGGTGTATCCGATCAGCCGGCGCTCCGGCGCGACGATCTCCATGGCGTTGCAGATCGTCGGCGTGTCGTAGCGCGCCAGAGCTTCAAGGACGGACGCTGGAAGCGGCGCGGTCGCGGAATTCGTCACGGCGTTTTCTCCGGTTTTTATATTGCAATCGGTTCCGCCATATACCCGACTTCCCGCACAGACCCAATACGACGCTCCGCTCAAAGCGGATCAGGCATACCGGACATTCTTGAGTGAGGGATATCAGTGCAGCCGCGAAGGCCGGTTGTCCTGCTCCGGCTCGGGAAGCGGAGCGGTCGCGGCCAAGCCCGCGGGGGCAGACGTATCGGCCGATCCCATCGCCTGCGCGGCAGCCCTGCGGCCGTGATCGCGATACGATCTCCACCCAACAGGAAGGCTGAGCAGGTAGCATATCGAGCCGATGGACAGGATGTACCAGGGATAGCTGATCAGAAGCGCGATGAAGAACACCACCGACACGAACACCGGCAGCACCATCTCCGGCGACACCCGCATGCGGGCCGTCTTGCCGGAAAACACCGGCAGCCGCGACACCATCAGGATCGCGATCGCCAGCGTATAAATCGCCGTCAACACGGCAGGCGGCTGCGGCGCACCGACGAACGCGAGATAGATCGGCAGCAGCACGGTGATCGCACCCGCCGGCGCCGGCACCCCAGTGAAGAAATTCGCCGCAAACGCCGGCTTGGTCTGATCGTCGATCGTGGCGTTGAAGCGGGCCAGCCGCAGGCCGCCGCTGATCGCAAAAATCATTGCTGCGATCCAGCCCACGTTGTTGAGATCGTGCAGTTGCCAGAAATAGAGGATCAATCCGGGCGCGACGCCGAAATTGACGAAGTCGGCGAGACTGTCGAGTTCCGCGCCGAATTTCGACTGTCCCTTGATCATGCGGGCCACGCGCCCGTCGATCCCGTCGAGGATAGCGGCGAACACGATGGCCGCCACCGCCAGCTCCACCCGCCCCTCGGTCGAGAGCCGTATCGCCGTCAGGCCGGCACAGATCGCCAGCAGCGTGATGACGTTGGGCACCAGCATGCGCACCGGAATCGGACGAAACCGGCGGCGGCGCATCTCGGATGAAAACTTCGGGTCGAAGGGCATCTGCATGGCCCCTATATAGCAAGGGCTTGATCGCTCCGCCATCGGCGAGGCGCGACCTGCGGCACAGCCGTTCGATGGTTAATTGCTGCGGTAGGTCCGCCCGAGGTCGGTCGCCCGGAAGTCTGCCAATACCGTTTCACCGGCGATCGCCGTCTGTCCCTCGGACACCAGGGCCTGGGTTCCCGGCGGCAGGAACACGTCGAGGCGCGAGCCGAAGCGGATCAGCCCGAACCGCTCGCCTGCCCCGATCATCTGCCCCTCGCGCACGAACGACACGATCCGCCGTGCCACGAGACCCGCGATCTGGACGACGCCGATGCGTCCGTTCGGCGTCGAAATGACCAGCGAGTTGCGCTCGTTGTCCTCGCTCGCCTTGTCGAGCTCGGCGTTGATGAACTTGCCGGGACGATAGGCGATCCGTTCGATCCGGCCGGCGACGGGACTGCGATTGACGTGACAGTTGAACACGCTCATGAAAATCGAAATGCGCAGCAGTGGCTGATCGCCAAGGCCAAGCTCGGCCGGCGGCAACACCTGTGTGATCATCGAGACGCGCCCATCAGCCGGCGCAACAACGATGCCTTCCCGGACCGGCGTCACACGCACCGGATCGCGGAAGAACAGCGCGCACCACACTATCAGCAGCGTTCCGATCCAGCCCAACGGCGACCAGATCCAGAACAGGATGAGACTCGCCAGCGCGAAAGCGCCGATGAACGGATAGCCTTCCGGATGGATCGGTGGAATCTGTCCGCGGATGGAATTGGTGATGGACATGGGAGATTTAAAATCCGTTCAGCGTGAATATGCAAAGCGCGGGCTTCAACGGGCGATCACTCGGCAGCGGAACTCATCACCCCGTCGTCGATCTCTGGAGGCCTTCGATTCGGCGCGTCGTTCTCGTCCGCAATCAGGGCCAGCTTCTCGCGAGCCTCCTGCGCCTCACGTTGCCTGTTCCACATGCTCGCGTAAAGACCGTTGGCCGCCAAAAGCTGTCCATGGGTTCCACGCTCCGCGATGCGCCCCTGATCGAGCACGATGATTTCATCGGCACCCACGATCGTAGACAACCGGTGCGCGATCACCAGTGAGGTCCGGTTGCGCGAGACCCGCTCGAGCGCTTCCTGGATTTCATGTTCGGTATGACTATCGAGCGCCGACGTCGCCTCGTCGAGCACGAGGATCGGCGGCGCCTTGAGCACCGTGCGGGCAATCGCAACGCGCTGCTTCTCGCCGCCGGACAGTTTCAGGCCGCGCTCGCCGACTTCGGTCTCGTAGCCATGAGGCGACAGCTTTATGAATCCGTCGATCTGCGCCATTTGTGCGGCGGTCTCGACCTCCCCATCGGTCGCATCCCAACGGCCGTAGCGGATGTTGTAGCGGATGGTGTCGTTGAACAGCACGGTATCCTGCGGCACCATTCCGATCGCGGCGCGCAATGATACCTGGGTCACGCCTCGGATGTCCTGCCCGTCGATCAGGATGCGGCCGCTGGACACATCATAGAGACGGAACAGCAGGCGGGAGATCGTCGATTTACCCGCGCCCGACGGCCCGACAATGGCTACTGTCTTGCCGGCCGGCACGTCGAACGTGACGCCTTTCAGGATCGGACGATCCGGATCGTAGGAGAATTGGACGTCCTCGAACCGCACCGCGCCGCGCGCCACGTCCAGCGGCTTTGCATCGCTGCGATCTTTCACTTCCGGACTGCGGGTCAGCACCGCGAACATCTTTTCGATATCGATGATCGCCTGCTTGATCTCGCGATAGACCATGCCCATCAGGTTGAGCGGCTGGTAGAGCTGGATCATCATGGCGTTGACCATGACGAAATCTCCAACCGTATGCGTGCCGTTACGCACGCCGATTGCGCACAGGATCATGATTGTGGTCAGCCCGGCCGTGTAGATGACCGCCTGCCCCGCGTTGAGGACCGCAAGCGACGTGTAGGTGTGGACGCTTGCGGTCTCGAAGCGCTCCATCGAACGGTCGTAGCGCTTTGCCTCCCGCAATTCGGCGCCGAAATATTTTACCGTTTCATAGTTCAGGAGCGAGTCGATCGCCTTGGCATTGGCATCGGAATCGGAATCGTTCATCTGGCGTCGGATTTCGATCCGCCATTGCGTCGCCCTGTAGGTGAAGGCCATATAGACCACGACGGTCGCCAGCGTCACCAGCACATAACGCCAGTCGAACTGCCACAACAGTACGGCGGTGAGCAGGCTGACCTCTACTGCCGTCGGAACGAGTTGCAGGATGACGAGCCGGACCATCTCCTCGATTCCGGTGCGCCCGCGCTCGAGCACACGTGTCAGCCCGCCGGTCTTGCGCTCGAGATGAAACCGCAGCGACAGTTCGTGCATATGGACGAATGTACGATAGGCCAGCCTGCGCACCGCATGCATCGCGACCTTGGCGAAGATGCCGTCGCGCCACTGGGTGAGCAGCGCCATCAGGACGCGCGTTAAGCCATAGGCCGCCGTCATCGCGAGCGGCGACACGATCAGCCACATCGCCCAATTGCCGGGCTGCACCGGCGCACTGCCTGTGCCGGTCAGCGCATCGATCGCCCATTTGAAGGTGAACGGCACCGTCAAGGTCGCGATCTTCGCCGCGACAAGCAGCAGCATCGACCAGACCACACGCATCTTCAAGTCGGCGCGGTCACCGGGCCACATGTAAGGCCACAGATGCAACAGCGCCCTGCCGAGGGTCGCTCGCCGGGTCGGGTCGTCGGAAGGCTCTACCGGCACGGTGGCCGAACGCGAGTCGTCAGCCATCGATCGCGCCTAGAGCACAGAGGGATGGCGTCCGCCGCCGTGAATATTGTCTGATCGCGGTCATATATCGCGGTCATATAGAGCGTTTGGATGCTGCATGCACCCTTGCCGGGCGATTCTTTTTGCTGCAGGCGGGCGCACCGACGGGAAATTGACCCTATGCGGCGACGTTCGAGCCTTGACGATGCGATTTTGCGATGCCACATCGATTCTCATGAACACCATCAAAACGGTCTGCGTCTATTGCGGCTCAGGCCCCGGTACAAATCCCCACTTCGTTGAAGCTGCTGTCGCGCTAGGCAAAGCGCTAGCCCAAAATAATGTCGGGCTGGTCTATGGCGGCGGCTCGGTCGGCCTGATGGGCGCGGTCGCAACCTCGGCCCTCGATCACGGTGGCAAAGTCACCGGCATCATTCCGGATTTCCTGACCTCGCGCGAGCACGCGCTGTCGCGCGTGCAGGAGATGATCGTCACCCGCGATATGCACGAGCGCAAGCGCCTGATGTTCGAACGGTCGGATGCGTTCGTGGCGCTTCCCGGCGGCGTCGGCACACTCGAGGAACTGGTCGAACAACTCACGTGGCAACAGCTTGGGCGCCATAGCAAGCCGATCCTGCTCGCCAACATCGACGGCTTCTGGGAGCCGCTGCTCGCGCTGCTGACCCATATGCGAGCGACCGCTTTCATCCGACCGACACTCGCGGTCAATATTCTCAAGGCAGATCGCGTCGAGGATATCCTGCCAAAGCTTCGCGTCACCGCAGCCAGCGCGCCCGATGACTCGAAGCAGATGCCGCCCGACGTCGCGCACCGGCTTTAGTTTGTAACGAACCACCTGACCTGCTTCGGGAGGTTATAGCGTTTTCGAGCGAAGTGGATACCGGCTCGCGTGAAGAAAACGCGTCAAATCAAAATCATAAAGCTCCGCTTCTGATTCCATCAGAAGCGGAGCTTTATATGTTACGCCGCTAGGCCGTCGTGCCGGACTTCACCAGCTTGTAGAACACAGAATCCATCAGCGCCTGAAACGATGCGTCGATGATATTCGGCGATACGCCGATCGTGGTCCAGCGCTCGCCCTCCTCATCCTCGCTCTCGATCAGCACGCGCGTCACCGCTTCCGTGCCTCCGTTAAGGATACGCACGCGGTAGTCGATGAGCTTCAGCTTCTCGATGTACTTCTGGTATTTTCCGAGATCCTTGCGCAGGGCGACATCGAGAGCGTTGACGGGTCCGTTGCCTTCGGCAGCCGAGATCAGCGTTTCGCCGTCGACCCTGACCTTGACCACCGCCATTGCAACGGTGACACGCTGCCCATTGGAATTGTAGCGTTGCTCGACATTGACGTCGAACTGCTCGACGTCGAAATACTCGGGCACGCGACCGAGCGTGCGCCGCGCCAGCAAATCAAACGACGCGTTCGCCGACTCATAGGCATAACCCGCGGCCTCGCGCTCCTTCATCTCCTCGACCAGTCGCCCAAGTTTCGGATCGTTCCGGTCGAACGGGATGTTGGCGCGCTCCAACTCCGCCAAAACGTTCGACCGCCCCGCCTGGTCGGAGACCAGTACCTTGCGGTGATTGCCGACCGACTCCGGCGCGACGTGCTCGTAGGTCGTGGGATCCTTGAGGATCGCGGAGGCATGAATGCCGGTTTTCGTGACGAACGCGCTTTCGCCGACATAGGGCGCATGCCGGTTCGGCGCTCGGTTCAGCATATTGTCGAGCGCGCGTGACGCCTGCATCAATGTCGCGAGGCGATCCTCGGTCACACCGGTCTCGAAGGCGTCGGCGAACTCTTTCTTTAGCCTCAACGTCGGGATCAGCGAGCAGAGGTTGGCGTTGCCGCAGCGCTCACCAAGTCCGTTCAGCGTGCCCTGGATCTGCCGGGCGCCAGCGCGCACCGCCGCCAGTGAATTGGCGACCGCTTGCTCGGTGTCGTTATGGGCGTGGATGCCGAGGTGATCGCCGGGAATATGCTTGGCGACATCGCGAACGATGGTCTCGATCTCGTTCGGCATGGTGCCGCCATTGGTGTCACACAGCACCACCCAGCGCGCGCCCGAGTCATACGCTGCCTTCGCGCAGGCCAACGCGAATTCCGGGTCTTCCTTGTGGCCGTCGAAGAAATGCTCGCAATCCACCATGACCTCGCGGCCGGCGGCCTTGGCGGCCTTCACGCTGTCGCGGATCGACGCCAGATTCTCATCCTTGGTCGTCTCGAGCGCTACCCGCACCTGATAGGCCGACGATTTGGCGACGAAGCAGATCGCATCGGCACTGGCCTCGATCAACGCGGCCAATCCCGGATCGTTGGACGCCGAGCGACCCGGCCGTCGCGTCATGCCGAACGCCGTGAAGCGCGCATGTCCTAGCGCAGGTTTTTGCGCGAACAATTCGGTATCGGTTGGATTGGCGCCAGGATAGCCCCCCTCGACGTAATCAATGCCGAGGTCGTCCAGCATTTTTGCGATGACCTGCTTGTCCTGCAGCGTGAAATCGACGCCGTTGGTCTGCGCGCCGTCGCGCAGCGTGGTATCGAACAGATAAAGGCGTTCGCGGCTCATGCCGCACCTCCCGCGGAAAGTGTCTTCGTCATCGTGGTGTTGGGCAGCCACTCGTCGCCGACCGTGACCGAATTGCGTTGCGTCGCGACGTAGCCGCGCTTGGCGAAAAAACGTTCCGCCGTATCGCTGGCCTCGACGGTCAGCGTCTTGGTGCCCCGCGCGCCCGCGAGCTTTTCCAGCGCATCGCACAGTGTTGTCGCAACGCCCTGCCCGGTGGCGCTCGGATGCACATAGAGCATGTCGATAAGGTTCGCGCCCTTCAGCGATGCGAAGCCGACCGGCGATCCCTGCAGCGTCGCCACCAGCGTCAGTTCGCCGGTGAGCCGCGCACCGAATTTCTCCTCGTCATCCGCAGCATCGGCCCAGGCGATCTGCTGCGCTTCGCTATAGTCGTCACCAGTCAACTCCTCGATGCTGGCGACGAAGATCGCCGCGAGCACGGGAACGTCGGCCGGCAGCATCGGCCGCAACGCGGGTGCGGGCATGGTCTGTGCCATCGCGTCAAAATACTCCGAACAGGCGGCAGACCAGCACGGCCGCCGCGACGATCACCGCCCACTTGATGAAGATGTAGTAGCGCCAGTGCTTTGGAAACGGCGTATCGGGTTTCGTCATCGCGCGATCTCCCATGTCGTCACCGGCTTGCCGTCGGCACCCTTGCCGTCCTTCAGCACGACGCCCATCGCCGCGAGCTCGTCACGGATGCGATCGGATTCCTTGAAGTCCTTTCGCGCACGCGCCTCGGTGCGAGCGCGAATGAGCGCTTCAACAGCGCCCTCATCAACGCTGCGATCTTGAGTTTGGTTTGCTCGCCACTGCGCGCCGGTTTGCGTCAGGAGACCAAGAAGGTTTGCCGAGGCCTTGAGCGATTCCGGAGACTGCCGATGCAGTTCCGCAATCACCTTCGGCATGTTCATATCGTCGCCGAGCGCATCGAGCACATCGGCAGACACTTCGCTCGCTGGAGCATCGCCGACAACGTCATACCACCGATCCAGCATCTTTTCGGCGTCTTGGAGCCCCTGAACAGTCCAGTCGATCGGCGATCTGTAGTGGGTCTTCAGCATCGCAAGCCGTAACGCTTCGCCCGACCACTTACGTCCGCCGAACTTCTCGGTCGTCAGCAACTCGTTGATGGTGAAGAAATTGCCGAGGCTTTTCGACATCTTCTCGCCTTCGACCTGCAGAAAGCCGTTGTGCATCCAGTAGTTCGCCATAGCGTGCGTGCCGTGAGCGCAGCGTGACTGTGCGATCTCGTTCTCGTGGTGCGGGAAGATCAGGTCGAGCCCGCCGCCATGGATGTCGAAGACATCGCCGAGATAGGCCGCGCTCATGGCCGAGCATTCGATATGCCAGCCGGGACGCCCCCTGCCCCACGGGCTATCCCAGCCCGGCTCGTTTTCGGACGACAGTTTCCAGAGCACGAAGTCGGCCGGATTCTTCTTGTGCGCATCGACCGCGATACGCGCGCCGGCTTTCTGCTCCTCGAGCCTGCGGCCCGACAGCACACCGTAGTCCGGCATCGACTGCACATCGAACAGCACCTCCCCGCCGGCCTCATAGGCGTGCCCGCGCGCGATCAGTTGCTTGATCAGCGTGACCATATCGGCGCGGCCGTCGGGGCGCGGCAGCACGAATTCGGTGGCGCGCGGCTGATGGGTCGGCGACAGGCAGCCCAGCGCCGTGACATCGGCCTGAAACTGTGACGCGGTGGCTTCGGTGACCTTGCGGATCGCCTCGTTCAGCGGCAGTCCGGGAAAGTCCCGCGCCGCCCGGTCGTTGATCTTGTCGTCGACGTCGGTGATGTTGCGAACGTAGGTGACGTGATCGGCGCCATAGAGGTGCCGCAGCAGCCGGAACAAGACGTCGAACACGATCACCGGCCGCGCATTGCCGATGTGGGCGAAGTCGTAGACCGTGGGCCCGCAGACATACATCCGCACGTCAGACGGATCGATCGGCGTGAAAACACGCTTGTCCTTGGTCAGGGTGTCGTAAAGGCGCAGTTCCATGGCGTCCGTTCCCAACGGCCGGGCGTCCAGTGATCTCACATGAGAAAAGACGGCCTCAGCCAGCGAATCGCTAGCTAATAATCTCGCGGCAAATGCCACAAATGACGAGGAGACCGTTCATTGGCGCACCATGGATCAGCCGAGGGCTTGGCGTCAAGTGTTCGGCCCCAGAAACGCCTCATTTCGCCGCGACATGGCCCACGCCGTCATGGTTAATCAATCCGGATTTGGCGCAGGGGCAACGGCGACTTCCCCGTCATTGGTGCACGATGCGAATGATCTCCGCACTTCTGACCGGTATCGCCCTCCTCGCCGGATCCTCCGCATGGGCCGACAGCCGTGTTTTCATCGTTGCGAACCAGGCCGATGGATATGGTATCGACCAGTGCCTTGCCCGAAGCGAAACGTGCGGCGCACCCGCTGCCCGCGCCTACTGTCGCTCACGCGATTTTGCGCAGGCCACAGCCTACCGACGTGTCGCCCCAGACGAGATCACCGGATCGATTCCGGCGTTCGAAAACCTCTGCAATCGGGGCATTTGCGGGGAATACGTGGCCATTACCTGCGCTCGCTGAATTCGCGACTTCGCATGCGCGCGCCGACGCCATGCCGCCACACTCGCGCCCCGGAAACGACGTGACGCTGCCCCGAGAAGCAGCTAAGACGTGGCAGCGCTCGTGCATGAACCGTCACACTGATGTCGGCCTGCATTGTCGGCGCCTTGCGGCGCAATCGGGGTATCCCGGATTGCGCAAAAGTCACCGCGATGACCGCGTCCGCGTTCGGAAGGCATTTTCTTCGGACAGGTTTGCAACATCGTCTCCCGGAATTGTTCTGATGGCGGATCATGCCTGACGCCTTGTTTGTCCGCCGCAGGATGCGGTCCCTCACCTGCGCCGTAATCCTCGGCACGGTGTTTTTCGCTGCCGATGCCGTGGCGCAAGGCGTTCCGCAGCCGCAAGGTGGACCGCCGCCCGGCGCCAATCCGATGTGCCCGCGCCTCGAGGCGCAGCTCGCCAGCATCGATCGCGCCGGGATCGACCCGGCGCGCGCCGATCAGATCCGGCGCTATGAAGACGCTGCCAACCGGCAGCAGGCCGAACTCGAGCGCGTGACCGTGCAGGCCAAGCGCATGGGCTGCGACAGCTCCGGCTTTTTCTCGCTGTTCAACGGCCAGTCGGCGCAATGCGGTCCGGTGAACCACCAGATCCAGCAGATGCGCACCAATCTCGAGCAGATCACCACCAATCTGGAACGGCTGCGTGCTGGCGGCGCCAACAATCCCGATCGCGACAATCAGCGCCGCTCCGTGCTGCTGGCTTTGGCGCAGAACAATTGCGGCCCGCAATACGAGGCAGCCGCGCGCAACTCGGGCTCGTTCTTCGACAATCTCTTCGGCAACAACAATAACAACAACAACAATCCCATTCCGCCAGTGGAGTCCGGTGCGCCGTCAGGGACCTATCGCACCGTCTGCGCGCGCTCGTGCGACGGTTATTACTTCCCGATCTCGTTCGCGACCGTTCCGAGCCGTTTTGCCGACGACGAGAAGACCTGCAAAAGCCTGTGTCCCGCAGCCGATGCCACGCTCTACACCTATCGCAATCCCGGCGAGGACATGAACCAGGCCGTTTCGATCAGCGGACAGCCTTATGCGTCCTCGCCCAACGCGTTTCTCTATCGCAAGCAATACAATCCGACCTGCTCCTGCAAGCCTGCGGGCGAAACATGGTCTCAGGCGCTGAAGGGCCTCGATGACAAGGCCGCTGCCGCGCAGCAGGGCGACATCATCGTCACCGAAGAGAACGCGAAAAAACTGTCGCAACCGAAAGGCGCCGCGAAGAAGGGCACTGCGCCCGCGAGCGCGACCACCGCCCCGCCGCCGGCACATGCCAATCCGTCCGGAGCAGCCGGCAAGGACAAGAAGAGCATCCGCACCGTCGGACCGACGTTCATTCCGGCGCGGTAAAGCGCCAATCGTCTACCCGTCGAAAGCTTCCGCCGACACGGTCCCGGCCCGCGAGACGATGGCCTCGTCCGGCTTCGGCAGCGGCTTGCCGAGATCACGAAAGCGGTTGGTGATCGGATAGCGGCGGTCGCGGCCAAAGTTCTTGCGCGTGACCTTGACGCCGGGTGCAGCCTGCCGCCGTTTGTACTCGGCGATGTTCAGCAGCCGGTCGATCCGCGCCACGACATCACGATCGAATCCTTCCGCGACGATCGACGCCAGCGGCTCCTCCCGCTCGACCAACCGTTCGAGGATCGCATCGAGCAACTCGTAGGCCGGCAGCGAATCCTGGTCGGTCTGGTTTTCGCGCAACTCCGCCGTCGGCGGCCGCGTGATGATGTTGACCGGGATTACCTCCCCTGACGGACCGAGCGCGTCATCCGGCTTCCAGGCATTGCGCAAGCTCGACAGCCGGAACACCTGGGTCTTGTAGATGTCCTTGATCGGATTGAAGCCGCCGTTCATATCGCCGTACAGTGTAGCGTAGCCCACCGACATTTCGGACTTGTTGCCGGTGGTCACGACCATTGCGCCGGTCTTGTTGGAGATCGCCATCAGCAGCGTGCCCCGCGCCCGCGCCTGCAGGTTCTCCTCCGTGATATCGCGCTCCAGCCCTGCAAACGTGCCCGCGAGTATCTCCTCGAAGCCGTTCACCGCGGCCGCGATCGGCAGCACCTCGTAACGAATCCCAATGGCCTTCGCGAGTTTCGCCGCATCGTCGAGCGAGACCTGCGCCGTGAAGCGGAATGGCAGCATGACGCCGCGCACCCTGTCGGCGCCAAGCGCGTCGACTGCGATGGCCGCACACAACGCCGAGTCGATGCCGCCTGATACGCCGAGCAGCACGCCCGGGAATCCGTTCTTCTGGACGTAGTCGCGCAGGCCCAGCACGCACGCGGCATAGTCGGCCTTATCGCCATCGATCTGAGGTGTGACAGGCCCGCTGCAACGCCAGCCTGATGCCGACTTGGTCCACTCCAGCGTGACGATGCTTTCGCTGAAGGCCGGAAGCTGCGCCGCCAGCGAGCGATCAGCGTTCAGCACAAACGACGCGCCATCGAACACCAGCTCGTCCTGCCCGCCGACCTGGTTCAGATAGACTAACGGCAGATCGCTTTCGGTCACGCGCGCCACCGAGACGGACATCCTCATGTCGCTCTTGCCGCGGGCATAGGGTGAGCCGTTCGGAACGATGAGAATTTCCGCGCCCGTCTCGGCCAGGCACTCAACCACGTTCTCATAGTCCCCTGACTCCTCGAGCCAGGTGTCCTCGCAAATCGGCACGCCGATCCTTAACCCGCGAACGGTCATGGGACCTGCGACCGGCCCTCGCGCAAACACACGCTTTTCGTCGAACACGCCGTAATTCGGCAGATTGACCTTGAACCGGATCGCCGCGATCCGCCCGCCGTCCAACAGCACGCAGGCGTTATGGAGCTTGCCTTTATCCACCCAGGGCGTGCCGATCAGCATCGCGGGCCCACCGTCGGCGGTCTCCCGCGCCAGCTCCTCGATCGCCGCACGGCAGGCGGCTTGAAACGCCGGCTTCAGCACCAGGTCTTCCGGCGGATATCCGGCGATGAACAATTCCGAGAGCACCACCAGCGCCGCGCCGTCGGCCTTGGCCTGCGCACGCGCCGCGCGGGCTTTCGCGGCATTGCCGGTGACGTCGCCGACTGTCGGATTCAACTGGGCGAGCGTGATCTTGAAGCTGGTGTCGGTCATGGGATGCATGTTGCCCGCAGGCGTCGCCTTTCGCAATTGCCGTACTCAAAGAAGGCCCATGCGTTCGGCGAGTGCGACACCCCAAACCGCCGCGATCATCAGAAGCACCACGCCGACCGCGGCCGAACCCATGTCCTTGACGTGACCGATCTGTGGATCGTGATCGGTCGTCAGCCGATCCGCCAGTTTTTCGATCGCGGTATTCAGAAGCTCGACTGTCAGCAATAGCAGGACGACCGCGACGAGTTCGACGCGGCGGATCATGGTCGTGCCGATCAGGCAGGCCAGCGGGACCGCCAGAAGGAGCGCAAACAGCTCCTCCCGGATGGCCTGCTCCGAGCGGGCGGCAAAGACCAGCCCGTTCCAGCTATTGATGGTGGCGCGCCAGAGGCGCAGCACCTCAGAAGCCTGCGACCGCCGGAATCGGTTTGACCTTGCCCGCACGCTCCTGCTTGAGCAGCTCGGCGATCAGGAACGCCATATCGATCGACTGCTCGGCATTCAAGCGAGGATCGCAGACCGTGTGATAGCGGTCGTTGAGATCCTCATCCCTAATCGCACGTGCGCCGCCGATGCACTCGGTGACGTTCTGACCGGTCATTTCCAGATGAATGCCGCCGGCGTGTGTGCCCTCCGCCCCATGAATGGTGAAGAACGATTTTACTTCCGATACGATGCGGTCGAACGGCCGGGTCTTGTAACCGGTCGTCGAGGTGATGGTGTTGCCGTGCATCGGATCGCACGACCACACCACCATACGCCCTTCCCGCTTCACGGCGCGGATCAGTTGCGGCAGATGGTCGGCGACCTTGTCGGCGCCGAAGCGGTTGATCAACGTCAGCCGACCCGGTTCGTTATCCGGATTGAGGATATCGATCAGCTTCAGAAGCTCGTCGGGCTTGAGCGACGGCCCGCACTTGAGGCCGATCGGATTCTTGATGCCGCGGAAGTACTCGACATGACCGTGATCGAGCTGACGGGTGCGATCGCCGATCCAGATCATGTGGCCCGAGGTCGCGTACCAGTCGCCAGTGGTGGAATCGACACGCGTCAGCGCCTGCTCGTAGCCGAGCAACAGCGCCTCGTGGCTGGTGTAGAGATCGGTGGCGCGCAGCTCGGGATGGCTTTCCAGATTGAGGCCACAGGCGCGCATGAAGTCGAGCGCCTCGGAGATGCGGTCCGCCAACTCCTTGTAGCGGCGTGACTGCGGCGAGTCCTTGATGAAGCCCAGCATCCACTGATGCACGCTGGCGAGATTGGCGAAGCCGCCGTTGGCGAACGCACGCAGCAGGTTCAGCGTCGCCGCCGACTGACGATAGGCCATCAACTGGCGCTGCGGATCGGGTGTCCGGGACTGCGCGTTGAACGCGATGTCATTGACGATGTCGCCGCGATAGCTCGGCAACTCGACGCCATCGACCTTCTCGACCGGCGACGAGCGCGGCTTGGCGAACTGACCGGCGATACGGCCGACCTTCACAACCGGCAGCGCGCCGGCATAGGTCAACACCACCGCCATCTGCAGCAGCACGCGGAAGAAGTCGCGGATGTTGTTGGCGCCGTGCTCGGCAAAGCTCTCGGCGCAATCGCCGCCCTGCAGCAGGAACGCCTCACCCTTTGCGACTCGGGCCAAGGCTTTCTTCAGGTTGCGCGCCTCACCCGCAAAAACCAGCGGCGGAAACGTGGCAAGCTGTGCCTCGACTTCGCCCAATGACTTTGCATCGGGATAGGCCGGGATTTGCTGCACGGGTTTGGTGCGCCAGCTATCGGGTGTCCACCGCTCGGACATGGTCAACTCCTGAACGAAAACCGCTACTTAATGGGCAGCGAAGGGCCGGGTTATACACAGGCTTGCCGCACTGCGCCAGTTGGAAATTCGGCCTTGCCGGACAAGGCCTTGCGGCAAAAGCCGAATTCGCTTTTGCTGAACTTTGTTGAGCATGCCCGGGGGCTTTGGCGTGGCTGAGGCGGTATTGGACGACGTCTTTGCGGACGACATCACGTTTCCTGCAACAGACGGATATACCCTCGGCGGCACCCTCTTCCTGCCCCGCGGCGCCAAGCGCCACGCCGTTCTGATCAATTCGGCCACCGCCGTCCCCCGCCAGATCTATAAAGGTTTTGCCAGCTATCTCGCCAAGCGGGGCAGTGCAGTGCTCACCTACGACTATCGGGGGACTGGAGACTCGCGGCAGAAATCGCTGGTCGGTTACAACCAGTTCAAGTCGCTGGCAGGCTTTCAAGCATCGATGGCAGACTGGGCGGCGCTCGACGCCACGGCCGCGGCGACATGGATGCGCGAACGCTACAACAACCTTCCACTCGGTTATGTCGGTCATTCCTTTGGCGGCCAGGCGCTGGGCCTGTTGCCCAACAACACCGAAATCGCGCGGGCACTTCTGGTGGCTTCGCAGGCCGGCTACTGGGGATTGATGACGTCTCCCGAACGCTATCGTGTCTATGTACTGCTGAACTTCATCGGCGTGCCTCTGACCAAGCTTCTGGGCTATGCACCCGGACGAATGGGACTCGGTCTCGATCTCCCCAAGGGCGTGTTTCTGCAATGGGTCCGCTGGGTTATGAGCAAACGTTACATGTTCGACGACCCGACGCTCGAGGCGGTTGCCAATTTCTCGAAATATCATGGGGCGCTACGCGCCCTCTGCATCTCCGACGACCCATGGGCGACCAGATCCGCGGTTGAACTGCTGTGTTCAGGCTTCACGTCGATCACACCTGAGATCGATGTGATCGCGCCGGCCGATGTCGGTGCGCCGCGGATCGGTCACTTCGGCTTCTTCCGACCCCAGCACCGCGATACGCTATGGAGAGGTGCGGCCGAATGGCTCGAGGAAGGCCTGTAGCCTTTATTCTGCGGCTTCGCGTACGTAACGCGCGGTCGGCGTACGCATCGTCACGAGCTCTTCGGCCGCGGTCGGGTGAAGCGCCATCGTCGCATCGAAATCGGCTTTGGTCGCCCTCATCCTGATGGCGATGCCGAGCACCTGCACCATCTCCGCCGCACCATCGCCGACGATGTGGCAACCCAGCACGCGATCGCTCGTCGCGTCCACGACAAGCTTCATCAGAATGCGGGTATCGCGGCCAGACAGCGTCGCCTTCATCGGCCGGAATGTCGCCTTGTAGATATCGATGTTGGTGAACTGCGCACGCGCCTGTGCTTCGGTAAGACCAACCGTACCCACCTCAGGTTGCGTGAACACCGCAGTCGGAATATCCGCGTGATCCACACGGGTCGGCCTGTTTCCAAACACGGTATCCGCGAACGCATGTCCCTCGCGGATCGCCACCGGCGTCAGGTTGAAACGATGCGTGACGTCGCCGACGGCATAGATGTGCGGCACGTTGGTTTGCGAAAAGCCATCGACGGCGATGCCGCCGTTCTTCGGATTGATCGCGACACCGGCTTTTTCCAGGCCAAGATTTGCGACGCTTGGATGCCGACCGATGGCAAACATCACCTGGTCGGATGCGACGCTCGATCCGTTCGACAGATGGGAGGTGTATTCGCTGCCGTGTTTGTCGACCTTGTCGACCGTGCAGCCCGTCAGAATCGTAATGCCGTTCTTTTCCATCTCGGCGCGAACATGGGCGCGTACGTCGTCATCGAATCCGCGCAGGATATTTTCGCCCCGATAGATCACCGTCACGTCGCTGCCGAATCCCGCGAAGATGCAGGCGAATTCGAGTGCGATATAGCCGCCGCCCTGAATGACGATCCGTTTGGGCAATTCGGCTAGATGAAAGACCTCATTCGAGGAGATCACGTGCTCGATGCCGGGAATGACCCGTCCGTGGTTTGGCCAACCGCCGGTGGCGATCAGGATATGCTTGGCCCGCACCCGCTTGCCGTCGGCCAGCCGCAACGTATGCGCGTCTTCGAAGACGGCGCGAGACTTGACGATGTGCGCGCCGGCCTTTTCGACATTGGACGTATAGGCCGCCTCCAGCCGGGCGATTTCCCTGTCCTTGTTCGCGATCAGGGTCGGCCAATCGAACGTCGCAGACGGAATCGACCAGCCGAACCCTGCAGCGTCTTCGATATCGTGGCGGAGATGCGACCCGTAGACCAGCAGCTTCTTCGGCACACATCCGCGGATGACGCAGGTGCCGCCCATCCGGTACTCTTCAGCGACCATGACCCGTGCGCCATGCCCGGCGGCAATCCGCGCGGCGCGCACGCCGCCTGAACCACCGCCGATAACGAACAGGTCGACGTCGAAGTCAGCCATGGCTACCCGCCCCGGTCGGGATCAGATTTCCTTGCCGCGCTTGCGCATTTCTGCGCGGAACGCCCCATTGACGACCTCTGCGAACTGACGCGCCCACTTGTCCATGAACCCCATGCTCGCGGTGATCGCTTTCGGCTCCTGCGCGATCAGCTTCTGCCCCAGCGGCGACTTGTAGAACGTGACAAGGTCCTTCAGCTCCTGCTCGGTAAACTCGCTGGCATAAATCTTTGCCATACCGTCGCCGATCTCGCTTTCGCGGCCCGCCAGTTGCTTCGCAACGATCACGGCGACCTCGTTGAGATCCTTCTGGTAGTTCAGATTCGACTGGAGCAGCGTGGTCTTGGTCCGCTCGACCATGCCCGGAACGGCATTCGCATACATTGCCGCCGCGTGTTTCAGCGTTAGAAGCTCCTTGGCTGCGGCGATCGCACCAGGGGTCGGTTGCGTGGGCTGCTGGGCCAGCGCGCTGCCTGCGAACACCAATCCCGCGGCAAGAGAAGCTGCCGCCAGAATTCTAGAAAAGCCCTTCATTTCGATTCTCCTGATTGCGGCGTTAGCGCCGCTCAACAACGCGAATTTCCTGTGCGCCCGCTAACATCGCCTGATTGGCCATGCCAATGAAAAGACCGTGCTCGACAACACCGGGTATCGGATTCAGCAGCTCAGCCAGACGGGATGCATCGGGGATTTCCCCGAGGTGGGCATCGACAATCCAGTGGCCGCCATCGGTGACGAAAGCATGGCCATCGGGCCCCTTCCGGATGACCATTTGCCCGGAAACGCCACTTTTCGCAAACACCCCGGCAATAGCATGGCGGGTCGCGGCAAGCCCAAACGGAATGACCTCGATCGGCAGGGGAAATCTACCGAGCCTGGTCACCCACTTGGTCTCGTCAGCTATCACGATCATGCGATCCGAGGCCGCGGCAACGATCTTCTCGCGCAGAAGCGCGCCGCCGCCCCCCTTGATAAGGTTGAGGCTCGGATCGATCTCGTCCGCGCCATCGACGGTCAGATCGAGGCGATCGAGTTCGTCCAGGGTCGTCAGAGGAATACCGCAGCGCTCTGCGTCAGCCCGTGTCGCCTCGGATGTCGGCACGCCAATCACCTTGAGCCCGCCCCGGACACGCTCCCCCAAAAGCTCGACGAAATGCTTGGCGGTGGACCCCGTTCCAAGACCCAACTTCATACCGGCTTCGACATGTTCGAGGGCGCGCGCTGCAGCCTGTCTCTTCAATGCATCCAGCGTCATCAATGACCTCGATCCCGCGCGGCGTCACCTTGCCCGGCGGGCATCTCTAGCGTCGTTTAGTCCTGAGGAACAGGCCAAACAGCCCATTTCTACCGCCAGCCATCCGGCTTTCGGACCGGCAGTTCGCCCTTGCATGTCCCGCGGGAGGCCAGTACCGATCCGGCCATGATGTCGTCTCCCCCTCCAATGGTCGTGTTCGATCTCGACGGGACACTGGTCGATACTGCGCCCGACCTCGTCGCCGCGCTCAACTTCGTGCTGCGCCGTGAAGGCCTGGGCGCACTGCCCCTGCAATCGGCCCGCTCGATGATCGGCGCCGGGGCCCGGCGCATGATCGAACGCGGCCTCGAATCCGAAGATCGCGTCGCGACACCGGATGACATCACGCGCATGATGGGCGATTTCATCGATTACTACGCGGCGCACATTGCCGACGAATCGCGCCCGTTCGAGGGACTGGTCGAGGCGCTCGATGATCTCTCGGCGCAGGGGTATCGTTTCGCAGTCTGCACCAACAAGCTGGAATGGCTTTCCAGGCTGCTGCTGGATCGGCTGGGATTGACCGCGCGGTTCGCTGCCATTTGCGGCGCCGACACCTTTGGCGTCACGAAACCCGATCCCACGATCCTGCAGCAAACTGTCGCGCGCGCCGGCGGCTATCTCCGCACCACCATCATGGTCGGCGATGCGGGTCCCGATGTCGGTGTCGCGCGCCGGGCCGGAATTCCCGTCATCGGAGTCGAGTTCGGCTATACCGAAGTCCCGATTGCCGAGCTCAAACCCGACCGGCTCATCAGCCACATGCGGGAGTTGCCTGAGGCCGTCGCCGCGCTGACGGCGGCTCGCGTGTGATATAAAGCCTTGATTCTCATCAGAGATTATTCTCTCGCGTGCGATATCGTTAACCATTAGTTAATGATTAAGACCCCCGCCATTGCGCTCCCTCCCTCACGCTTCTATGGTCCGCGCGGGGGCTGCGGCGGTTCGCCGCAATTCAGGGTGACGGTGGGACATGCGTCGTATTCTCGTGATTGTAGCAGCGGGCCTTGGCCTTGCTGGGTGTTCTTCATTTTCCTCCATGAAACCCACTCCGCCAACGGTTGCGGTACAGCTTGATTCTACCCCGCAAGGCGCGGATGCACAGACATCGACCGGCCAGTCCTGCAAGACGCCGTGCACGGTGAGCGTCACCACGACCGAAAACTTCACGGTCTCCTTCACGCTGCCCAAGTATGAACCGCTGACGGTGCCCGCTCATGTGACCTATGAAGGCGGCAGCATCATCACTCAAGGCACAGTCACCGTCGATCCCAATCCGATCGTCGGCGAACTCAAGCCGATGGCTCCGCCGAAGCCGGTCCGCAAACGACGGGTCCGCAGGCCGCACCCCAAGGCCGCTGCTGCACCTGCGGCCGCTCCCGCCGCCGCCCCGGCTGCGGCGGCGTCGCCATTTCCTCCTTCAGCAGCGCCGGCCCGCTGAATCGAATACCTTGCCAAAGGGGTAGTTCCGCACGGATTGTGCGGCAGCGACAACATGCCTACATTGTAAGCAGTTGATATCGGCTGCCGTTGCGGCAAGGCGCGTTGAATGACCGAGACTTCTGCCACCCTTCTGCCTTCGGGCCTGCAGCGTATGATCGATCCGTTTGGCCGGACGATCAGCTATCTGCGCGTGTCGGTGACGGATCGTTGCGATCTCCGCTGTTTTTACTGCATGTCCGAGGACATGACCTTTTTGCCGAAGGCCGATCTTCTGACGCTCGAGGAACTCGATCGCCTGTGCTCGGCCTTCATTGCCAGAGGCGTACGCAAGCTGCGGCTGACGGGGGGCGAGCCGCTGGTTCGCCGCAACGTGATGTCGCTGGTGCGCTCGCTGTCGCGCCATCTCGAAACCGGCGCGTTGAATGAACTGACGCTTACGACCAACGGATCCCAACTGGCCCGTTTTGCAGCCGAGCTGAAGGATTGCGGCGTGCGGCGCATCAACGTGTCACTCGATACACTTGACCCTACAAAATTTCGCGAGATCACACGCTGGGGGGACCTTCAGAAGGTGATGGCCGGCATCGATGCCGCGCAAGCCGCAGGGCTCGCCGTCAAGATCAACGCGGTCGCGCTCAAGAATCTGAATGAGGACGAAATCCCCTCTCTGATGGAATGGGCGCACGGACGAGGCATGGCGTTGACCCTCATCGAGGTCATGCCGATGGGCGATATCGGTCTAGGCCGCGCCGACCAATATCTGCCGTTGTCGCTGCTGCGCGCGCGGCTTGCCAGCCAGTATACCCTGACCGATCTCGACGACGATACGGGGGGCCCTGCTCGCTACGTCCGGGTCAGCGAGACCGGCGGCAAGCTGGGCTTCATCACGCCGATGACCCACAACTTCTGCGAGTCGTGTAACCGGGTCCGCATCACCTGCACGGGCACCCTGCACACCTGCCTCGGCCACGAGGACGCCTCGGACCTGCGCAAGCCGCTTCGGGCCTCCCCCAATGATGACCTGCTGTACGCAGCGATCGATCGCGCCATTGGCCTCAAGCCGAAAGGCCATGACTTCATCATCGACCGCCGCCACAACCGCCCGAGCGTCAATCGGCACATGAGCGTCACCGGCGGTTAAGCTGGACTCTTTGCTGCGCACCCTACCAAGGGATAGCGGTTCGATATTCCCTTTAAACATCAACAAACTTCCGATTGACGGAAGCATGTAGCGCTGGAATGCTGCGCGGGCTTCGTGCTAGCTCGGCCGGACGGGCCGCTGTGTCTCATGGATGCAGTCAAGACTGCAGTGGCGCTATTGGGGAGGGACGACGTTGCAATCGCTCTTGAAGGTGAGCCGTGGGATCGACGCGCTCAACACATGGATCGGCAAACGCCTAGCGTGGCTGATTCTCATTGCCGTCATCGTCTCAGCTACCAATGCCACCGTTCGCAAGGTATTCGACACATCGTCCAACGCCTGGCTTGAACTGCAATGGGTGCTGTTCAGCACCGTCTTCCTGCTGTGCGCATCATGGACGCTTCATGACAACGAGCACATCAGAATCGATATCATCAACAATCTGCTGCCAAATCGCATACGAAACATCATCGAAGTCGTCGGTCATACGTTTTTTCTGTTGCCGCTCTGCATTATCATGATCGTCACCGGTAGCCCCTTCTTCCTGCGCTCTTACGAGATCAATGAGCAGTCGGGGAATGCGGGCGGCCTGCCGCAATGGCCGCCAAAGGCACTGATCGCGATCGGTTTCACGTTGCTGCTGATCCAAGGGATATCGGAATTGATCAAACGCATTGCGATCATGCGAGGATTGATTGCAGATCCTCATGCGGCGCAAGTGCACGCGCTCGAAGCCGAGGTCGAGCACCTCGTCGAGGCGATGGAAAAAAAATAGCCGCTGCCTGCGAGTAGCGCTGGGGGACGTGAATGGAAGCTTTCTTTATCGCCAACATGGCGCCGATCATGTTTTTGGCGCTGGTTTTTTTCTTGCTGCTCGGATACCCGGCCGCGTTTTCCCTGGGTGCCGTCGGCCTGCTCTTCGCATTCATCGGCATCGAACTCGGCGAGTTCCGGCCTGATTTCCTGCAAGCCCTGCCCGAGCGCGTCTACGGGGTAATGAACAACGACACGTTGCTCGCGGTTCCGTTTTTCACGTTCATGGGGCTCGTGCTTGAACGCTCCGGAATGGCGGAAGATCTGCTCGACACCATCGGACAGTTGTTTGGCACCGTCCGCGGCGGACTCGCTTATGCCGTGGTGTTCGTCGGTGCATTGCTCGCCGCCACCACCGGCGTGGTCGCAGCTTCCGTGATCTCGATGGGCCTGATCTCGCTGCCCATCATGCTGCGCTACGGCTACGACCGCCGTGTCGCCACCGGCATCATCGCGGCATCGGGAACGCTGGCCCAGATCATTCCGCCATCACTAGTGCTGATCGTGATGGCCGACCAGCTCGGCCGCTCGGTCGGCGACATGTACGAAGGCGCGTTCATTCCGGGTCTGGTGCTGGCAGGACTTTATGCGTCCTACGCTTTCCTTATCGCCTTGCTGTTTCCGAAGGCAGCTCCCGGCCTGCCCGCCGAGGCGATCGGTTATCGAGAGCCAGATGGAAGCCGCGGCTTGATTTCGCTCGGCGTCCTCACCGCCGCGAGCGTCGTCTTTGGCTGGTTCATGATGCGGAATTCGGAGTCCCATGGCGCGGACTTCGTTGTCCTCAGCATGTTTTTCGGAATCTTGTTCGCCTTCGGCATCGCGGTGGTGAACTGGATCATCCATCGTCTGACCGGATTCCGCTTCCTCTCCGCCATGGCGCAGCAGACGACGTTCGTAATGGTGCCGCCGCTGTTCCTGATCTTCCTTGTGCTGGGAACGATCTTCATCGGCGTCGCTACGCCGACGGAAGGCGGCGCCATGGGCGCGGCCGGCGCGCTCATTCTTGGGGCCGCCAAGCGCCGGCTGAGTTGGGACCTGATCCGGCAGGCGACCGAGTCGACGGCGAAGCTATCAGCCTTCGTGGTCTTCATTCTGGTCGGCGCCCGCGTCTTCTCTCTGACCTTCTATGGCGTGAACGGCCATGTCTGGGTCGAGCACCTGCTAACCTCGCTTCCCGGTGGGCAGGTCGGCTTTCTTATCTTCGTCAACGCTTTCGTCTTTGTTCTCGCCTTCTTCCTCGACTTCTTCGAGCTGGCCTTCATCGTCATTCCGTTGCTGGGACCGGCGGCCGAGAAACTCGGCATCGATCTGATCTGGTTCGGCGTGATCCTCGGCGTCAACATGCAGACATCGTTCATGCATCCCCCGTTTGGGTTTGCGCTGTTCTATCTGCGATCGGTCGCGCCCAAAGAGCCTTACACCGATCGCGTGACTGGCAAACGTATGGAGCCCGTCACAACCGGCCAGATCTATTGGGGCGCGATGCCGTTTGTGTTCATTCAGGTCATCATGGTCTTGCTGGTCATCCTGTTTCCGTCGATGGTGATGCACTACAAGGGCGCCGTTTCGACGGTGGATCCGAACTCCGTCAAGATCGACATTCCGCAAATCGAACTGCCGCCACTCGATTTCGGGCCACCGGCAAAGACAAAGTAAGGCGATGGATTGCTGAATAAAAAAATCCCGGAGCTTTCGCTCCGGGATTTCGTTTGAGATAAAGCCGCGGAAGCTGAACGGATCAGGCCAGCGGATGACGCGACATGAACGCGTCATACGTAATCTCGGCGACCTGATACCACTGGTATCCAATACCCTGGAACGCAGACAGGGATTCGAGAACTTTCTTGAAGTTCGCATTGGTCGCGCCAGTCTCCGTATAAAGCTCTTTCGCCGCTTTGAGCGAGGCTTCCATGATGGCCGGAGAGAAAGCATGCAGCTTGGTTCCTCCGGCGAGCAGCTTCTTCAGCGCCGGGGGATTGGCCTGGTCGTATTTCGCCATCATCCAGTTGTTGGCGTAAGCTCCCGCTTGTTCGAGAACACTTTGATAGTACTTCGGGAGCGCGTTCCATTTATCGAGGTTGACGTAGGCGAGCAGCATGGGGCCGCCCTCCCACCAACCCGGATAGTAATAGTGCGGCGCGACCTTGTAGAATCCGAGTTTCTCGTCATCATAGGGGCCGACCCATTCGGCGGCGTCGATGGTGCCTTTCTCAAGCGAAGGATAGATATCGCCGCCGGCAATCTGTTGCGGGACCACGCCTAGCTTCTGCATCACACGGCCGGCAAAGCCACCGATGCGCATCTTGAGACCCTTGAGATCATCGACGGTCTTGATCTCCTTGCGGAACCAGCCACCCATCTGACACCCGGTGTTGCCGGCGAGCAGAGATATGCAGTTATACTTCTTGTAGAACTCGTCGAGGACTTGCTTGCCTCCTCCCAGCATGTACCAGGCTTGGTTAAGCCGCATGTTGGGACCAAACGGAATCGACGAGCCGAAAGCAAAGGTCGGATCCTTGCCGAAGTAATAGTATGACGCGGTGTGACCGATCTCGACGGTCCCGGCTTGAACGGCATCGAGAACCTGAAGCCCAGGTACGATCTCGCCACCCGCAAACGGCTGAATCTGGAATTTGTTGTCGGTCGCTTCGGCAACCATCTTGGTCATCATCTCGGCGCCGCCATACAGCGTATCGAGCGATTTCGGCCAACTGGTCGGCATGCGCCATTTGATTTCCGGCATCGACTGCGCGATCGCAGGCGCTGCAATCGCAGTCGCGCCAACCGCACCCAACCCTGTGACCTTGATGAAGTCTCTTCTCTTCATTGATTTCTCCCTTATGTGATTATGTTTTGCGACGGCCTTCTTGCTGAGGCTTTGTCGGAGCATGGAACAACTCGTTCCCGATTTCCATGGCGAACTGGAGTATCGCAACGCAAAAAGCCCGACCTCGCGGGAGGCCGGGCTTTTCAAGTTTGACGTCTACGACTTAAGGCGTAATCAGCCGCGCGTGCGCGAGCGGATCATGAAGCTGTCGTAAGTGTATTCGGCAACCTGCCACCACAGGTATTCGTCCGAGCGATAGGCCTGCATGGCATCGATCGTTTTCTTGAAGTCGGCATTCTTTGCCGAAATCTCGCCCCACAACTCGTTGGTGGCTTTCAGGCAGGCATCGAGGATTTCATTGCTGAACGGCCGAAGTTGCGTACCACCCGCCACAAGCCGCTTGAGCGCGGTCGGATTCTGCATGTCGTAGCGCGCCGCCATCCACGTGTTGGCATTCGCCGACGCGTTGACGATCGCCGCCTGATAGGTCTTGGGCAGCGAATTCCACTTCTCGAGGTTGGCGAAGGCATGAACCGTCGGACCGCCCTCCCAGAAACCGGGATAGTAGTAGTACTTGGCGACCTTCTGGAAACCGAGCTTCTCGTCATCGTAAGGACCGACCCACTCGGCCGCATCGATGGTGCCCTTCTCCAGCGAGGGATAGATATCGCCGCCGGCGAGCTGCTGCGGCACGACGCCGACCTTCTGCAGGACCTGACCGGCAATACCGCCGATCCGCATCTTCAGGCCGGACAGATCGGCGACCGTCTTGATCTCCTTGCGGAACCAGCCACCCATCTGCGTGCCGGTGTTGCCGCAGGGGAATGCGATGACGCCGTACTTCTTGAAGAATTCATTGGCCAGCTCGTTGCCGCCCCCCTGATACAACCAGGAGTTCATCTGACGCGCATTGAGGCCAAACGGCACGGACGCAAAGATCGCAAAAGTCGGATCCTTGCCGACGTAATAGTAAGACACGGTGTGGCTCATCTCGACCGTATCCTTGGAGGTCGCATCGAGCGCCTGAAGGCCGGGGACGATTTCACCTGCCTGGAAGACCTGGATCTTGAACTTGTTATCGGTCAGTTCTGCCACCTGCTTCGCAAAATATTCGGCGCCGCCATAGATCGTATCGAGCGACTTCGGGAAGCTCGACGTCATGCGCCATTTGATTTCAGGGGACGACTGGGCGATGGCCGGTGAGGCTACTGCCGCGACGGCGGCACCGGCCGTTGAAACTTTCAAAAAATCACGACGTTTCATTCAGACACTCCTTTGAGGATGTTTTCTTTTGAATTCCATCGAGCGGTCGCAGCCGCGCTCGGTCTTGGCACCACCGGAGTCCACTCTGGGGCACGGTCTCTAACACGGAGTCTGGCCGGTGAAAACGTATGGCAGCCCTCTCTAAGGCTCCATAAACCAAAGTCGAAGCTGGGTAGCCTGCGGAACGCGGCGCTAAGCCGCAGCAATTGCATCCTGGAGGCGTTCGCGGATGCGCTCTCCGATGGCCCGATAGATCGCCGCATGCGGTCCGGCTGGTTCGCTTTCCACCACCGGGTTACCTGAATCGGAGGTCTCCCGAATCGACATGTGAAGCGGGATTTCGCCCAGGAATGGCACACCCAGCCGTTCTGCCTCGTGCCGCGCTCCCCCGTGACCGAAAATGTCGCTGCGCGTCCCGCAATGCGGACACTGGAAGAAGCTCATGTTTTCGACGATGCCGAGAACCGGCACGTTGACTTTCTTGAACATGGCCAACCCGCGCCGCGCATCGATCAGCGATAAATCTTGCGGCGTCGAAACGATGACAGCCCCCTTGAGCGGAACACTCTGAGCCAGGGTCAATTGCGCATCACCTGTCCCGGGCGGCATATCCACGACCAGAACGTCAAGCGTGCCCCAGGCAACGTCGCGCAGCATCTGCGTGATCGCGGACATCACCATCGGGCCACGCCAGATCATCGCGGTATCTTCGTCGACAAGAAAGCCGATCGACATGATCGCGAGACCGAACCGCTCGATCGGGACCATCTTCTTGGCGTCGTTCAACTGCGGCTTCTCGCGAATGCCCGTCAGCCGCGGCACCGACGGTCCGTAGATGTCCGCATCGAGCAGACCCACACGCAGACCGAGATCGCGGAGGCCGAGTGCGAGATTGAGCGCCGTGGTCGATTTGCCGACGCCGCCCTTGCCGGATGCGACAGCGATCACCGCGGCAACGCCGGGGATCTCCGCCTGCCGCGACATCGGCGAGCCCGCCGGATTGTGCGGATGGCGATGCGCCGAAGCCGGCGGAATCCCCTGCGCCGGTCGTTGCGGCGAACTCGGGGCAGCCGCTCCGGGCTTGCGTTCGGCGGTCAGCGCCACCATGGCCACCGCAACACCAGGAATTGCGCGCACGGCGGCCTCGGCCTGGGCCCGAACGGTCTCCCATGCCCGGACCTCCGACGCCTCGACATTGATCGAGAAAAACACCTTGTCGCCATTGACCGCGATCTCCGACAGGACTTTTGAATCGATCAGCCCGGTGCCGCGGGGGGACCGGACCTTGCTCAGGCCGTCGAGCACTTCTTGCCGTGTCACGCTCAAATCGTTTCTCCGGGATCGGCGGTTTTCGCCTTGGAATAGATCTCAACATGGCGACCGGTCTCGACCCGGTCAACGCCATGCCGCAACTAAATGACCGGTCCCGACGGATCAGTGAAGCCGCGCTGGATCGATCGAAAACACCAGCGGGAAATTGGTCGGCCACTTCGACCAGCGGATCGAGCCGGATTCTGACGTAGCCCAGATCCGGCCACGATCGTCCACGGCAATGTCCTCGATTCCAGCGGTCATGGCATAGGTGGCGAGAACATGCCCGTCGTCGGGATCGATGCGGAGCAAGGCGCCGTCCCTCGATCCGGAAACCGTCAGCCAGGCTCCACCTTTCCGGTCGAATGCAAGCCCCTGCACGCGCGGCGGAATGGACAGGGTTTTGGTCGCCACGCTGTCGTCGATCTCGGTCCGGGTGAGAGCCTCCGGCGGAATGCGCCACAACGACCCGCCGGAGCGGTCATACGATCCGATCCAGAGCGCATGTCCATCACTATCCGCGAACGACCCACGGAGATTTCCCTTGAGGATGATCGTCGCGGTCACGCGGGCGGCGGACACGATATAGAGCGAATGGGTGTCAGCAACGACAAGACGCCCATCCGCCAGCGCAGCCACACCGCCGGCGTGCCCGCAGGTCCCGGGTAGATCGAGACGCTGCGCGACGGCGCCAGTGTTCGGCGACAGGAAAAACAGGCGGCATTGGCCTCGTCCCTGTTTCGGATCGGTGCTTCGATACGAGGATAGCGCGATCCGGCCGTTCGCATAAGCGAGGCCCTGCGGCACGAACCCCTCATCGATATCCGGCACCCATATCCGCGTTCCGATCGCATCGGCGTTCGGCACGTCGGACAACGGCCGCGTCACGGATGCAGGCTTCGTTCCAAGGATGTCGGCGGCGGCCGCGGGAAGCTGAAGCCCAACCAAGGCACCAGCCAGCGCGACACCGGCAATCAGCCGGGAGGTGCAACTCTCACTGACGTTCATGGTGTGCGACTGGATCAGCGTTGTTCCGCCGCGACATCGTAATTGAGTTCGATCATCACGCCGTTCGGATCGCGAACGAAGATTTGCCAGATATCTCCACCCGGCACTTCGCGAGATTCGAATGCAAATTTTTTCGATTGAAGATGCTGCTTCATGCCTTTGAAATCGCGGCTGGCAAAGGCGATGTGGTGAACCACACCGGAGTCCGGCTTCTGTGGCTCCGACGTTTGCGAAATATCGACGAGGTGCACGACCGGCTTACCCTCGCTGTAGAGCCACGCGCCGGGAAACGCGAAGTTCGGCCGGTCGCCCTTGGTAAGGCCGAGAAACTCCTCATAAAATTGCACCGTCTCGGCAAGCTTCCGGGTCCGGATATTGAAATGATCGAGCATACCCACGCTCATGTCGTGCTACTCCCTTGCCTGACGGGCCAACTGCTTGGCCGACTGTATCGCGTTTTGAATGGTGTTGGAATCCGGCGGCTGATGGCTCCCTCGCGGGAATGGATCCGCTATTTCGCACCGCACTATTCCAGCATTTTCGGGCCTTTGCGCCCTGCTGCCTCAAGGTCTATGCTATTAGCCGCGCCGTTCGCGAAGCCTCTTCGCACAACCGGCGGATAACCACACTCTCATCCCGCCCTCCTCTGCAAACGCGGTCCGGCAGTTCTCCCGCGATGGCAGCGAAAACCCAAGATTTCAAAGGTCTCAGACATGGCTAAAGTTGCATTCCTCGGTCTCGGCGTCATGGGCTTCCCCATGGCAGGACATCTCGTCGCGAAGGGCGGCCATGAGTTGACCGTGTTCAATCGAACGGCAGCCAAAGCCAAGGCATGGACCGAGAAATTCGGCGGGAAAGCCGCGCCGACCCCTAAGGCCGCAGCCGAAGGACAGGACTTCGTGATGGCCTGCGTCGGCAACGACGACGATTTGCGCGCGGTCACGATCGGCGCCGACGGTGCCTTCGCCGGCATGAAGCGTGGCGCAACGTTCGTCGATCACACGACCGCCTCTGCCCAGGTCGCGCGCGAACTGAACGAGGAAGCAACCAAGCTGGGCTTCAAATTCGTCGACGCTCCGGTTTCCGGCGGCCAGGCTGGCGCCGAAAACGGCGTGCTGACCGTGATGTGCGGCGGCGCGCAGGATGCCTATGCCGGCGCTGAACCCGTCATCGCAGCCTATGCCAGGATGTGCAAACTACTCGGGCCGGCCGGTTCCGGCCAGTTGACCAAAATGGTCAATCAGATCTGCATCGCCGGCCTCGTGGAGGGGCTGTCCGAAGGCATCCATTTCGCCAAGAAAGCAGGCCTCGACGTCAATTCGGTGATCGAGGTGATCTCGAAGGGTGCCGCGCAGTCGTGGCAAATGGAGAATCGCTACAAGACGATGAACGACGGCAAGTTCGATTTCGGCTTTGCCGTTGAATGGATGCGCAAGGATCTCTCGATCTGCATCGCCGAGGCACGCCGCAATGGTGCCAGCCTTCCCGTGACCAGCCTCGTGGACGCCTTCTATTCCGAGGTCGAGACAATGGGCGGCCGCCGCTGGGATACGTCTAGCCTGTTGGCGCGGCTCGAACGTTAACTTTTTGGCGCTCCGCCACGGCTCGTGGTCCAGGTCTAACATTCGCACCCGGGTTCACCGGACTCCTTGCGAATGTTAGACTCAAGGGGCTGCGCGTAAATGCAGATTTTCAATGGAGTTTTGGACTCGGCGTTCGTTCTCGCGCCCACGGCAAAGTGGATGGCGAACGTCAAATCCGCGCCCCCGAGGCCGGTTACCAGCCGGGGCCAAGCACGCTGTTTCCGGCTGAATTTAACGCCCTGTTAACCTGATTATCCTGCTCTCTAAGGCAGCCCTTAATGATTTAGCGCCAGAGATAGACGGGTTAAGGCTCGCGCGGCCGCGTGCAGGATTTGTGTTTGGTTGATGAGTACCACCGCCGATAAACCTGAAGTCGTTCAGCTTCCGGTCGCTCCAGCGATTGTACCCTCCGCGCGTCATCGCCGCGCCGCCACGCAACGGGTCCGTGAAGCACGGGACCGGTTGACCTCGACCAGTGGAACGCGGCCTGCTTTCGATCACGAACTGCTTCGGCAATACGCACAAACGCGACTGTCAGCGTCATTCGTGGTGATGCTGTTGGTGGTGGCTGCTGGCTTGTTGTTCGGGTTCTGGATGGAGCCCACCTCGGCTGTGGCGTGGACATGCGGCATGCTGTGCATCCACGGGGCGATCATCTACAACTGCAACAACTATCTGAAGGAACCGTCGTTTCCGAACAACACGCGCAGATGGCGCGTGCGCTTTGTGCTGCTCGACCTCCTGTACGGCCTGTGCTGGATGACAATGCTGATTCATCCGGTCGGCTCTGATCCGGTCGCCAATACCTTGATGATGTTCGTGATGCTACTGGTGGTGGCGGTGTCGAGCATGCTGGCCGCCAGCCTCCCGATCGCGGCGTTTGCCGCAACCGCCCCAGTGACATCCGCGATCGCGTTGAAGTTTGCGATGAGCGGCACCTTCAACAACTACATTCTCGCCGTTCTTGCATTGGCCGCAGAGGGTTACTTCGCATTGCTCGCGCATCGCCTTCATTCGACGACACTGGCGACGCTCGAGGCACGCGCGGAGAAGGACGCCCTGATCGGCGAACTGGAACAGGCCAAGGCCATTTCAGACGAAGCACGGCATCGCGCGGAATCCGCCAACGTCGCGAAGTCAAGATTTCTGGCGCAAATGAGCCACGAACTGCGCACGCCGCTAAACGCCATTCTCGGATTTTCCGAGGTGATGAAAAGCGAGATTTTCGGGGAGCATGCGGTCAAGGTCTACAAGGACTACTCCGCCGACATCCACAATTCGGGCGTTCATCTGCTGAACCTGATCAACGAGATTCTGGACCTGTCGCGCATCGAGGCGGGTCGCTACGAGCTCAATGAAGAGGCGGTGTCGCTGCTCCATGTCGTCGCGGATTGTCACCATCTCCTGAAACTGCGCGCCTCCAGCCGCGGCATCACGATCCACGAGGTGTTCGAGCATGGCATGCCGCGCATCTGGGGCGACGAGCGTGCGACGCGCCAGATCGTGCTCAACCTGCTGTCAAACTCGATCAAGTTCACACCGCAAGGCGGGGATATCTGGCTGAAGGTCGGTTGGACCGCCTCCGGTGGCCAATACCTGAGCGTCAAGGACAATGGGTCCGGAATCGCGGAGGACGAAATCCCGATCGTGCTGGCATCGTTCGGACAAGGGTCGAATTCGATCAAATCCGCCGAGCAAGGCGCGGGGCTCGGTCTGCCGATCGCAAAGAGCCTGATCGATATGCATGGCGGCACATTCACCCTGCGCTCCAAGCTCCGGATCGGAACGGAAGTCATCGTCACCTTCCCGCCCGAGCGCGTGATGTCGGCCCTGGCGCCGATGGCAGAGGAGGCTCCGCCGCTCCAGCCCGAACGAACGACAGATGTGACGGCCGACGACAGACGCCGGCCGCGGAACAAGCCGATCATGAATGCCGGGACGGGTCTTTAGCCGAGGCTTGCGAAAACGAACGAATGATCGTCATAGTTTTGAATGAGCATCGAAACGCCATGTATCGCAGTCTGCATGATCGATCCGAAAACCAGCCTTTGTTTTGGCTGCGGCCGCACGCTTCCCGAAATCGCACGATGGCATCGAATCGACAGCGCGGAACGACTGGCGATCATGGCTGCGCTGCCGAACCGCATGGCCGAGGCCGGTCTGACGGCATTGACCCCGGCGGCACGCACAAAACCGGGCCCCTAGCCGCAGCCATGGCAGGTGCGCTGTGATCCGTATCCTGCTGGTGCTCGTGATGTTGGCGGCGACGGCAGGCGCCGTGGTCGCCTATGGCGATCCCGCACGGATATCGGCCGCCGGCGGCATGGTCACACACATGCTGCGCAAGGCCAGCGCCGGGCCTCCCCGTAGCGTGCAAATTCCTCGCGCCGAGAACGGCGAATTCACACTGCATGCCAGGATCAACGGTGTGCGGGTGCCGATGATCATCGACACCGGCGCGACCTCCGTCGTTCTCACCTATGAAACCGCCAAGGCAGCCGGACTGCCGCTGGAATTACTGGAATACGATGTCGATGTGGAGACCGCCGGCGGACACGCGCGGGCCGCGCGGCTGACGCTGGATCGCCTGGCGATCGGACGGCTCGTCGAGCGATCCGTCCCGGCGCTCGTGGTTCCACGCGGCCAGATGAAGACCAACTTGCTTGGAATGAGCTTCCTTAACCGGCTCGAGAGTTGGGAAGTTCGCGCAGACCGGCTGATGCTGCACGGCTATCCATAGGCCAGCGTGTCACGCCGCTACGGGCGACATCAGCGGCTCATCCACCAGCGCCATCGCGTCACGCAACACACCGATGCCAGCATCGGCCTTCACACCATTCTCGGCGAGATGGCGCCGAAATGCCCGTGCGCCCGGCACGCCATGAAACGCACCGACGAGATGCCGGGTGATGGCATGCAGCCGCGTGCCGTGGGCCAGTTGATCCGCGATGTAGGGCATCATGGCTTCGAGCGCGAGCTTCATTGTAGCGTGCGGCGATGCCTCGCCAAACAGGTCGGCATCAACCTTCAGCAAGCGCCATGGCTCCTGATAGGCGGCACGTCCGAGCATCACGCCATCGACGTGCGCCAGATGCTGCTTTGTCTCCGCGATGCTGCCGATGCCGCCATTGATGATCACAGGCAGATCGGGAAGCGATGACTTCAACCGGTAGACCCGATCGTAGTCCAGCGGCGGAATATCGCGATTCTCTTTCGGCGACAGACCCTGGAGCCAGGCCTTTCGGGCATGAACGATGAGCATGTCGGCGCCGGCCACCACGACCTTGCGCGCGAATGTATCGAGGCCGGCTTCCGGGTCCTGATCGTCGATGCCGATCCGGCACTTCACGGTGACGGGAATGGACACCGCGCGTTTCATGGCGTGAACGCCCTCGGCGACCAGATCCGGCTCCGCCATCAGGCAGGCGCCGAACCGTCCATCCTGCACCCGGTCGGATGGACAGCCGACGTTGAGGTTGATTTCGTCGTAGCCAAAATCCTCGCCGATCCGCGCCGACGTCGCGAGGTCAGCCGGATTCGATCCACCAAGCTGGAGCGCGACAGGATGCTCGATATCGCTGAACCCCAGCAGCCGGTCGCGTGCGCCGTGGATAATCGCACCGGTGGTCAGCATCTCCGTATAAAGACGCGCACGACGGGTCAGATGGCGATGGAAGACACGGCAATGCCGGTCGGTCCAGTCCATCATGGGAGCGATAGAGAACATATAACTATGCGATTTCAATATCTTACCGAGTTTTTGTCGGGGGCGGGCATGGCACACTTTGAACCCGTGCGAGTTGGGCACGGTTGGCCCGATGCACATGTGGCCGAGATGATGTGACCGCGCAAGGACAGTTTCGTGCATGACCGGACGACAGCCCGCCGTTCAGCGGCCGCGCAGCGCATGCTTGAGTGCGTCGAGATCGATGCTGCTAGCGAGATCATCCAGCGCAACCGGAAGCCGCCGCTGCCAGTTGGGATGCTCGTCGACCGTGCCCGGAATGTTCGGCTGATCCCGCAGCCCGATCAGATCGTCGATCGCGATCGCGAGAATGCGCGACGGCGTGCGCGCGAGAAATTCGACGGCACCGAGGAAATTCTTTGGCACAATGTGTTCTTCGCCAAGTTTCCATTCGAACGCCTGGATGGCTCGCATGCGCTCCTCCTCGGTTTCGCCGGGATCCAGACCCAATCCCCGCTTGACCGCAAGATCGTGATGCGAATGCCATCCGGCAAATGACGCGAGGTCGTGCGTATTGAACGTAACGAGAGCGTTCGCGGCATAGTCCGACGATCCGATAAACGCCCCGCTATGACCGCGCTCGAACATCATCACCTTGTAGGACCAGACGCCCCATGCCGCGAGCCGGTCACGAAATCCATCCGGCACAGTGCCGAGGTCCTCGCCAATGGTGATGCAATTCTGATCCATGCTCTCCTGCGCGATGACGCCGAGTAGCGCTTCGAACGGCATCTCCACATACACGCCATCCCGCGGCGATGTGCCCGACGGAATGAGATAGAGCCGATTGAGACCGAGGACGTGATCCAGCCGTATCGCTCCGGCGAAACGCATCGAAGCGCGCAGCATCTCGCGGAACGGCGCGAAGTCGCGGGCTTCCAGTCCGCCGGCGTTGAACCCGGCCAGCCCCCAGTCCTGACCGGCGGTATTGAGTTGATCGGGCGGCGCACCGACCGACAGTCCGCGCGAGATCGCGCCTTGCTCATTCCAGGCGTCGAACCCGCCGGCCTGCACGCCGACGGCAACATCGAGATAAAGACCGACAGCCATTCCGCGCTTTGCGGCAAGGTTGGCGCATGATGTCAACTGAGTGGATGCGCACCATTGCACGAACTCGACGAATTCAACATCAGCTCGACGCGGACCATTCCGGAAGGCGCGGATCCGTTTGTCGTCAGGATGGCGCCACTCCTCCGGCCATTGCCACCACGGCAACGAACCGAACTGGCGCCGCAACACCTCGAAGCATGCGAAACGTTCGAGCAGTGCGCCGCGTTGCTGCCTGAATGCCTCAAAGTCGGAACGTGCAGCATCACTGCCTGCCCTGAAATCTGCGAACGCCTCGCGCAGCGCGGCAACTTTCAACTCCGCAACGGCAGCATAATCGATCAGCGATCCCTGACGCGCCCGATCCAGTTGCTCACGATGCTGCGCGAGCCATGTCGGTGACAAGCCGGGTACCCGTTCGGGATCGATGTAAAGCGGATTGAGAAACAACCGGCTGTTCGGCGCATAAGGGCTGCATTCGCGAGGGCGATCATCAAACAGCGCATGCAACGGATTGAGCCCGATGCCCGCGCACCCCCACTCCGCGCTCAACTCGATCAACGCGGCGAGATCGGTGAAATCGCCAATTCCCCAATTGCGGGACGACGATAGCCCATACAACTGAACCGATAGAACCCAGACCCGATCGAACGAGCCCTGAAAGGCCGTTGCCGGCGTCACCAGCAGCGGAATGGAATCGATCGTCGTGCCATTCCCATCCTCAAGCTCGAGCCGATAAGAACCGACGGCCACGGATGACGGCAAATCGATGGCTGCGTCGGCGACACTTCCCCGCGCGCGCGCATCGTTGCCTGCGACAAGCCGCCAGCCGAGTCCGTTTGCCTTCGCATCCATCTCGACACGCCATCGGCTCGCCGTCTTCGCAAAAACCAATGGGTGCTTCAGAAAAGGATGCTGCGTACGAGGCGGCAATGCTCCGAGAACACTGCGCAACCGCGCGTCGCTCACCGCGTGGCGACGACCCTGCCCGTCCTGAAATTCCAACTCGATGCCGAGGTCGCGCGCTTTTGAATAAACATCCATTCCCTCGCCTCAAATCCGGGCACGATTTTGCAAAATGTCGCCGCAGCGACATTTTGCACTGAGAGCGCCAACACGACAGCTCGCGGGCGGTTCCATCGGAACTTTGCGGCGATGCGGGTGTTAGATCTCCGGGTTCTCATTCATACACGGATTGGCAGCGCGTGATGTCCGTATCGACGCAAAAAAACATGCCGTTACGGGCGGGGGAACGAGGTGCGACAGCCGGCGCATTTCATATCGAAGATGTCTACCCGTCCGTC
>JAFKKH010000036.1 GCA_017305665.1 Hyphomicrobiales bacterium | reverse complement strand
GGGAAGGCCGCGCCGCCCGGTCCACGACAACGGTGGGTATCAAAGGACCTCCCACCGGGGGACAAGCGAAGCAAGCCGAAAAAACCACCGCGTGCGGAACGCCGGATGATGCCGGTGCTTTCGTGGTGACCAAAACTCGTGTGTCCAAACTCAACCCATACACACGAGGCTGCGGACGCTTCGCGCGTCCGGCGTTCCGCGCGCCCTCTGATGAGAGGGAGCAGGATGGAAGGGACGACGGCGCCCCCGCGCCGTTAAACAACAGGGGCGATCGCGCATGTCTGTGGCAATATGGAAAATCAGCCTACGCGCTCTTGAACATCTCCGCCGCGCGCGTCTTGAGATCGGCGGACGAGACGTCCTCGATGTGGGTCGCGACGTACCACTGGTTGCCGGCGGGATCGGTGACGCCGCCGGAGCGGTCGCCATAGAACATGTCCATCGGCTCCATGATCGAGGTGCCGCCCGCCTTGATCGCCGCGCGATAGACCTCGTCGACATTGGGCAGATAGAGATAGAGCATCGCCTTGCCGGCCGGCGCGCGCTCGGACGAATTGGCGATCATCACCCGCGAGGAGCCGATGATCAGCGTCGCGTGCATCAGCTTGCCGTCGGGCCGGTCCACCGGCTCGTGATCGAACGTCGCGCCGAACGCCTTCTGCATGAAGGCGATCACGGCCCTGGCGTCGTCGGCGACGAGATACGGCGTGACGGTGTGAAACCCGTCGGGAACGGCTTTGGCTTTGACAGATTTGGCATTGGCCGGCATCGCGCTCTCCCTTTACTTCGTGCCCACTTACTTTCTATCCATGCGCGGCGCCGGCGCGGTCTTCGCCTCGCCGACCGTCTGCAGGCGGCGATCCTCGTTCATCTTGGTCGCCATCACCAGATGATGCTTCAGCGTCGGCAGCGTCTTCGCGGCCCAGGCCTGCAGCATCTTGTTGTCGCCGCCCTTGGCGTAGCGATCGAACAGCGACACGGCAGCCTTATGCGCGCTCACCTGCATCGGATCGTAGGTCGCGGGGAAATCCTCATGCTTGGCGGCCGTCAGCTTGTCGAGCTTGGCCTGCGCCGAGCTGTCGAACTGCGTCGGCAGTTCCGCGTTCACCTGCCCGCTCGTCACCAGGCCCTTGAGGGCTTCGGAAGTCTTGGTGTGGTCGGTGATCATCTCTCCGGCGAACTTCTTCTCCGCGTCGTTGCCCTTCTGCTGCGCGATCTTCGCGGCAGCGATCTCCAGCATGTCGCTGGTGGCGGCTTCCTTGACGAAGTCGGCGGTGGACGGCGCGACGCCGAGCACGGAATTGACGCCGGTCTGTTCGCCAAGGGACTGCGCCATCGCCCCGCCGGTCAGCATGGTGGTGGCCGCGAGAACGATCAAAAACTTTTTCATCGGATGAGACCTCATGTTGCCGTACACCGCGCAATGTCGACCCCGTGGCGAATCCCGCGAGGCGCGAATTGCACGACCCCTTGCGCGACAACGGCGCGCCGACGCCGCAGTTCCAGACGCGCGACGCGACGCGCGCTTCCGTGATCCCGCGGCGTCGCGCATTGCCAAAGTTTCATCCGCTGTGCGCGAGCTTCACGGTTTCGCCATCATTGGTTCATGTACGGGTCATCGCGTCCGCATCATGGTGGTAACGGGATGCAATCAGCCCCAAGGAGAACACGATGAAAGCACTATCTCTCGGATTCGCCGCAGCGTTTGCGCTCGGCGTCGCTGCGTTCACCGCGCCGGCCTCGGCCATGACCCCTGCCCCGACCACCGTCGTCAGCCATGGCATCAGCGGCATGTCGCAGGTGCGCTACGTCAAGCGTACCGTGGTTCGCCGCGGCCCGCATTGCACGATGCGCAGGATAGTGCATCGCGGCCCGCACGGCCGCCGCGTGGTCCGCACCCAGCGCGTGTGCCACTAAACGTTTCCTCGCAGGGCGCCGGGTCCAGCGGCGCCCCGCAATTCAACCTGCAATTCAATATGTCAGCTTCGGATACCAGTCGCCCCGCCCCTCAGGCGTGGTGTCCAGAAGGGTCCAGAGCGGATCGAAATCCGGCGCGCCGCGCGGGTCCTGGCCGGGGTCGGCCATGGCGCCGCTCATTTCACCGCTCCAGAAGTGCCGGATGATGCCGTCGCGCCGCGTGAACACCGCGTAGCCGGGCATGTCGGCGTCGGTCTTGCTGACGTAATCGCGGGTGTAGTCGCCGCTCGGATCGGAATAGAGCGGCATGCGGGTCCAGCCGCGCTCCTTCTTCAACGCGACGATGCGCGCGATCGGCGAACGGGCGACGAACGCGATCGCAATGCGCTCGGTGAGCGCCGGGATCTTGTCGTCCCACACATTCATGAACGAGGTGCACATCGGGCAGATGGCCTGGCGTTGCGGCCCGAACATGAAGCTGTAGATCGCAAGCGTCTCCTTGCCGGCGAACAGATCGGCCAGCGACATCGCGCCCTGCTCACCCTCGAACACGTAGCGCCCGGTCACCTCGCCACCCGGCGGCAGACGACGGCGCATCTCCGCGACGCGCGCGATGTGGCGGCGCAGCTCGATCTCCTCGGCCAGCAGCGCATTGCGGGCCTGCCGGTAGTCGGCGTTTTCATTGGGAAACTGCGCAGTATTGGCGCGGGCGAGTTCGGTCGCGGAAGTCAGCGTCGGCTTGTCCATGGTGTCCTCGCGGGGTTTCGAAACAACGTTGCCAGACTGGAAGACGTTCCGGACCCCACCGATCCGACAGCGGCGGATATTTTTTCTGTAAGGCACACGGCTGTCGATTAAGACCTTGAAGCGGCTTGCGAATAGCAAGGACCCCGGACTGGGGCCGACGCTATGGCCGCAAATCCGGCGGCAGCGGATCGATCACGTCCCCCTTGGGGTCGCTCACGACGTCGATCTCGAACGTGTCGACCGTGAGCGGTCCGCGTTTGCGCGTCAGGCTCGCAGCCTTCTCGACACGATTGAAATACGGTTCCGCGCGCGGCCATCCGGGCGACCCGTCATCGACATAGAGCAATTTGCCGCTGAGCTGGTCGGCGCCCGGCTGCGGCCCGTTGACCCAGCGGATGCGCTCGAACCGCTGCACGACGCAGGTGCCCTTGGGCAGATAGAACATCAGCCAGCTTGTGACGCCGTAACTCTGCGCCAGCACGCAGCGTGCGCCCGCCTTCACGCGCACCGCCTCGATCTCGGGCGCGAGTTCGCGCCAGCCGACGCCGACGCTGCGCACCGAGGCGTCGCGCCGATAGCCGGAGAGAAGACCGGTGTTCACCTGCACCACGAGGCCAACGAACATTACGACACCAACCGGAACCGCCCAGCGGCGGCAGGCGTCCGCGACGCGGCGGCTGCGCGGCTGCCAGCGCGTGACATCGGCGGCCACCGCGGCCGCGACCGCCAACGCCGGGTAGATCGGCCCGAACCAGTTGGCCTCGACGCGGCTGTGCAACGAATGCCAGATGAAATAGGCGGTCAGCGTCCAGACCGTGGTATTGATCAGGGCCCGCGCGGCCCGCGTGCCATCGTCCCGTACCCACAGCGCGAACAATCCCATCGCGGCGAGGACGAACACCAGCGGCGTGACGAAGACGATCTGGGTCGGCAGCAGTTCGACGATGTAACGCAGGGTGAGTTCATCGACGCGCGCGCGGCCGAACTGTTTTGCGAACGACACCCAGTGGTGATCGGCGTTCCAGATCAGCACCGGCGAAAACATCGCGAGCGACACCAGGCCGCCGAGATACGGCCATGGCGACCTGAGCCAGCGGCGCAATTCCGGCACCGCCAGCAGCCAGATCAGGATCGCAGGGCCGAAGAACAGCGCGGTGTATTTCGACACCAATGCCGCACCGACCGCGGCACCGACCGCCAGCCACCACGCCCCTCGCCCGGTCGCGACAACCTTGGCGAGATACAGCAGCACGAAACTCGACGCTACCATCAGCGGCGCGTCCGGGGTCACGATCACGGTGCCGGCCGCCACCATCAGCGTGACGTTGAGGAAAATCGTCGCGGCCGCAGCCGCGCGCAGACTGCCGAACAGCAGCGCTGTCGCGCGGTAAACTGCAAAACTCATCGGCAACGCCAGCAGAACCGAGATCAGCCGCACGCCGAATTCGGTATCGCCCGCGATCATGGTCCCGAGCCGGATCACGATCGCGACCATCGGCGGGTGATCGTAATAACCGCCGGCCAGATGCTTCGACCACGTCCAGTAATAGGCTTCGTCGAAGGTCAGCGGCGTCAGCGCCGCGCAGACCAGCCGCAAGGCGACCAGCGCCAGAACCGTGAGAACGGTGGCACGGAGGGCCTGCGTCACGGTCAGGCGCATCGCGAGGTTATCGCTTGCGCCAGACGAACAGACTGGAGACGGCGTAATTCCAGACCACGCCCATCAGCGCACCCGCGGCGCCCGCCAGCCACCAGATCGGCTCCTGATCGTAGACCGAGAACGCCACACCGACATTGGCCAGCAAACCGACGCTGCACACGAGATAGAACAGCAGCAGGCCGCGCAGGATGCCGAACCCCTTGAGGCGCTGATCGCGATAGGTCAGGAAATTGTTGAGCAGGAAATTGCTGGTCATCGCCAGAATCGCGCCGCAGGCCTGCGATTGCGCAAACGGCCAGTGCAGCACCTCGTGGGCAATAAACAGGCCGGTGAAATGTACGACCACACCGACCGATCCGACCAGCGCGAACAGCAGAAACCGCAGCGAGATGATGTCATGCGTCAGCTTCGCCAGCACGAGACCGAGGAAGTCGAGCGCGACCATCGAGTCGAGCTTGCTCTCGCCGTGCAGTCGCGCGCCGAAGGTGTAGGGAATTTCGGTGATGCGCAGCGAGCCGTGCGCGGTCGCCACCACGTCGAGCAGGATCTTGAAACCCTGGGTCGAGAGCTCTGGCGCGAGCGCCTCGAAGCGGTCGCGGCGGATCATGAAGAAACCGCTCATGGGATCGGCGACCTCGACGCGCAGGAGCCGCTTCGCAAGTTCCGTCGCGAGCTTGCTGAATCCGGCGCGTTGGCTATCGAAACTGGCGGCGCTGCCACCCTCGATATAGCGGCTGCCGACGACAAGCTCGGCGGCGTTGCTTTCCAGCAGCGCCAGCATCTTCGGCAACTGGGTCTCGTCATGCTGAAGGTCGGCATCCATCACGGCCGCACAGGGCGCGCTCGATGCAAGAATACCCTCGATGCACGCGCCGGAGAGACCACGGCGGCCGATCCGCCGGATGCAGCGCACGCGCGGATCTTCCGCGGCGAGCTTCCGCACTACATCGGAGGTTCCGTCGGGAGAATTGTCATCGACATAGATGACCTCCCACGCGATGCCGGCCAGCGCGGCGTCCAGCTTCCGATACAAGGCGACCACGTTGTCGCGCTCGTTGAAGGTCGGCACGACCACGGACAGCTGGCATGGCATTGCGGTTGAGAGATCGACCGGCGCCGGTCTGAGGGCTTCGTTCATGGCGCCAGCATATATCCGTGGCCGCTGCCGGTGCCAAGACGGTCCATCTCCAGGACCAGGCCGGAAAGGTCGCCCAAAGGCCGAAATGTCCGGAAATAGCCCAAAAATGCTAACGACCACGAACAACATGGCGCGCGTACATCCGGCGCAGCCGAGCTATTTCGTGGTCGTCCCGGCGATGGAGCGGGGGCTTCAACATCGCCGTCAGGAGTGAGATAGGTAGCACTCCGGCATTCCGCAAGGGGCACGTCACATGGCAGCCAAGGCAGGCAACATCTACATCGGGATCGGCGGCTGGACATTCGCGCCGTGGCGGGGCGTTTTCTATCCGGAAAAGCTCACGCAGGCCAAGGAACTCGAATACGCGGCCTCGAAACTGACCTCGATCGAGATCAACGGCACCTACTACGGGTCGCAGAAACCCGAGAGTTTCCGCAAATGGGCCCGCGAGGTGCCCGACGGCTTCGTGTTCTCGCTGAAAGGACCGCGCTTCGCCACCAACCGCCGGGTGCTTGCTGAAGCCGGCGATTCAGTGAAACGCTTCTACGACTCCGGCGTGCTGGAATTGGGCGACCGGCTTGGCCCGGTGTTGTGGCAGTTCGCGCCGACGAAGAAATTCGACGACGCCGACTTCGGCAAGTTTCTTGAATTGCTGCCGCGCAAACTGGAGGGGCGCGCGCTGCGACACGTGGTCGAAGTTCGCCACGACAGTTTTTGCACACCGGCCTTCATCGCGCTCCTGCGACAATTTCAGGTGCCGGTCGTGTTCGCAGAACACGGCAAGTATCCGGCGATCGCCGACATCGCCGCGGATTTCGTCTATGCGCGCCTGCAGAAGGGCAATGACGAGATCAAGACCTGCTATCCCCCAAAGCAGCTCGACGCCTGGGCGAAGCGGTTTCAAACCTGGGCCGAGGGCGGCGAACCCGACGACCTGCCCCGCGTCGACAACACGAAGCCAAAGAAGGCACCGCGCGACGTGTTCGCCTACGTGATCCACGAGGGCAAGATCCGCGCGCCAGCGGGCGCCATGGAGCTGATCGCGCGCGTCGATTAACGGGAGAATGAGATGGCGGCGAAAAAGAAGCGGCTCTTCACCATCGGCTATGAGCAGACACCGGCTCGGGCCGTGCTCGACGAATTGGAAAGAGCGGGAGTCAAGCTGCTGGTGGATGTTCGCGCCATCGCATCGTCCCGCCGCGCCGGATTCTCAAAGAACCAGCTCGCAGCCGGCCTCGACGAGCGCGGCATCGCCTATCTGCACCTGCGGGGGCTGGGCACGCCGAAGGAAGGCAGACTAGCTGCCCGCAGTGGCCAGTACGATCTGCTGCACAAAGTCTACACCAAGCACCTGAAGACCCTGCAGGCCCGCGAGGAAATGGATGAGTTGTCAGCGCTGGTCAAACAATCCGGACCGGTCTGCATCCTGTGCTACGAGCGCGACCATCAGCATTGTCATCGCCACTGGATCGCGGAGATCATCGAGGACCGTGACGGCGTGACAATCGAGAACCTCGCCGCGCCGCAGATCTGATCCGGCTGCTCGCGCCTTCATCTTTGGTCGCGTTCTCTCATCGTTCTCCTAGACGTGCAGGTCCGTCGTTCTACGATCAGTAGTTGTACGTATGTTGCGTTTGGGCTGTGGGGGCTCAATGCGTTGGGGTGTGTCGCATGCCGTGGGGACGGCTGCCGCCTTGTTGGCGTATGCAGCCATGGATCCGCTATTGGCTCAGCCCGCCGTGGCCGATCCACCCCTGATCGACCATCTCAGCGGTGGCTCGCGACCCGAAAAATTCCTGTTTTTCAGCGGTGTCGATCTATGGCGGAACGGCCGCGCCGGTTATGGCGGGATGCTGTGGGCGCCGCAGGGCAACCTCAACAAGGACGGCCCCCTGCTCCGCCTGTTTCTGTCCGACGACTTCGAGCGTTACGACACGCCGGCACAGCGCTTCAACAGCACGATCTTTCGCGGCTCGGTCATGCCGGGCTGGCGCATCAAACGCGGCGACGTGGAAATCAAGGTGTTCACCGGCCTCGCCGTAGAAAACCGCAGGCTCGCACCGGACAATCCCGCCGACACGCTGCAAGGCACCCACTTTGGCGTGCAGGTAGCGGCGGAACTGTGGTGGGAGCCGACGCGAGCGACGATGCTGGCGGCTTCGGCATCGGCCACCACGATCGGTGCTGAGTATAGTGCTCGCGTAGCCGCCGGCTGGCGCCTGCTCGATCGGTTCTGGGCCGGGCCCGAAGTTTCAATCTCGTCCGACGCGTACAGCACCCAGTACCGGGTTGGTGCCCACATCACGGGCTTCAAGACCGGAACCCTGGAATGGTCAGTCGCCGCAGGCTTCGTCGAGGACAGCTTTCAACGCAACGGCATCTATGGGCGCCTCGGCGTGTTCAGGCGGCAGTAGATCAAGCACGATGGACGCCATGGCTGGCGTTCGCTCTTTGCAGCCTTACATCGGAAGTCAATCGAGTGTGCGGCGGAAGCGCGTCACCGCGATCACCATGGCCACGAGCATCAGCGCCAGCAATGCGAGCGAGTCGTATTGCACGTTCTGCAGCGTCGCGCCCTTCAGCATGATGGCACGGACGATCCGGACATAGTGCGTCAGCGGCAGGCATTCCCCGACATACTGCGCCCACACCGGCATGCCGGCGAATGGAAACATGAAACCGGACAGCAGGATACTCGGCAGGAAGAACATCATCGACATCTGCATGGCCTGAAGCTGGTTCTGCACGATGGTGGAGAATGTGTATCCAATCGCGAGATTGGTGGTGATGAACAGGGTCGAGAGCAGCGCCAGCAAGGTCAGGCTGCCGTCGATCGGCACACCGAACAGCAGCACACCGATGCCGATGATCAGCGTTGCCTGGATAAACCCCACCAGCACGTAAGGCAGGATCTTGCCGATCATCACCTCCACTGGCGTGATCGGCATCGACAGAAGGCTTTCCATGGTGCCGCGCTCGATCTCGCGCGTGACTGACAGTGCCGTGAAGATCAGCATGGTCATGGTGAGGATGGTGCCGACCAGGCCGGGCACGATATTCAGCCGCGACGACGCGGCGGGGTTGTAGCGCGCATGCGCCCGGATTTCGAACGGCGGATCGGGCGGATTCCCGATGAAGAGATCATGCGCGAGTGCGGTCTGCACGATGGGTCCGAGCGCGCTCAGCGCCGCGCCGGCGGCGACGGGGTCGGTAGCATCGGCAGCGACCAGCAGCGCCGGACGGTCGCCGCGCCGCACGCCGCGCTCGAACCCACGCGGAATTTCAACGCCGAACAGCACCTTGCCGGACTTCAGGAGATTATCGAAGGTCTCGACGTCATGTACCTCCTGGGTGAAACGGAAATACGACGTGTTCTCCAGCGCCTTGAGGATAGAGCGCGCGACGTCGCTGTCCTCCTGCATCAGAACCGCGGTCGGCAGATGACGCGGGGTGGTGTTGATGGCGTAGCCGAACAGCAAAAGCTGCATCACCGGAATCATCACGATCATCGCAAACGACACCCGGTCGCGCCGGAGCTGGATGAACTCCTTGACCAGCATAGCATAGCTGCGGCGCCAGAAGCCGAACGGCCTCTCCCTCTCCGACGTCGCGCTTGATGCAGTCATGCTCATTGGAAATTATCCCTGGACCGGCCCATCAGTTCGATGAACACGTCCTCCAGCGACGGCTCGCTGTGCTGCCAATGCAGATCGCTCCGGGCACGATACGGCGCGATCGTCGCTTCCAGCGCCGCCTTGTCGCGGCCGGAGACGTGCAGGCTGGTGCCGAACGGCGCGGCCATGTCGATGCCCGGCTTGCCGGCAAGCTCGGCCGACAGCCCGTTGAGATCGCCGCCGGTCACGGTGTAGGTGGTCAGCGCCGAGTTCGCGATCACCTCATCCACGGTGCCACGCACGAGCAAGTGTCCGTAGGCGATATAGGCGATCTCGTGACAGCGCTCGGCCTCGTCCATGTAGTGGGTCGAGACCAGCACCGTCAGGCCTTCGGCAGCCAGCGAATGTATCTCGTTCCAGAACTCGCGTCGCGCCTTGGGATCGACACCGGCGGTCGGCTCGTCGAGCAGCAGCAACTGCGGGTTCGGCAGCGTGCAGGCGCCGAGCGCGAGGCGTTGTTTCCAGCCACCGGACAGTTCACCGGCCAACTGCTCCTCGCGGCCGTTGAGCCCGAGCCGCTTGATCATGGTGCGCGCCGCAGCCGGCGCATCGCGCAGGCCATAGAGCCGCGCAACGAATTCCAGGTTCTCGCGCACCGACAGGTCCTGGTACAGGCTGAAGCGCTGCGTCATGTAACCGACCCGGCGTTTGATCTTGTCGGCGTCGCGGCGGATGTCGTAGCCGAGACAGGTGCCCTCACCGCTGTCAGGCGTCAGCAGTCCGCACAGCATGCGAATGGTGGTCGTCTTGCCGGAGCCGTTGGGGCCGAGGAAGCCGTAGATCATCCCGCGCTTCACCTGCATGGACAGGTCGTGCACCACCTCATGGCCGTTGAAGGACTTCGACAGGCCGGAGACCTCGATCGCGATATCGGATGCGGTTGCGTATACCATCCCGCGGTCCTCAGTGCGTCGCGGCGTCAAGCTGAACGGTGATCGGCTGCCCCACGCGCAGGCTGTCCGGCTTGTTGGGGCGAGCCTGGATCAGGAACACCAGCTTGTTGCGTTCCTCGAGGCTGTAGATCACCGGCGGGGTGTATTCCGCCTGGGTCGCGATGAAATAGATTTTCGCCGTCAGGTCTGAAGCGCAGTTGTCGCAGGTGACGCGAACGTCCTGTCCGATTTTCAGCTTCGGCAAATCCGGCTCCGGCACGAAGAAGCGAATCTTCATGTTGCCCGGCGGCATGATCGACAGCACCGGCCGCTGCGCCGGCACCATCTCGCCCTCGCGGAAATAGATTTGCTGGATAGTACCGGCGACCGGCGCAAACCCCTTGCGGCGCGACAACCGCGTCTCTGACGTATTCACACGCGCCTCGGCGACACGCAGCGCGGAAATCGCGGAATCGAGGTTCGCCTGAGTCCCGGATCCGGTCCTGCTCAACGACGCCGCGCGGTCGTAGGTCTGTTGTGCATTCGCCAGCGTCGCCTTGTTCTGGTTGAGATCGGCTTCCTGCAACTCATCGTCCACTGAATAAAGCGGCGCTCCGACCTCGACGGCGTCGCCTTCTCGCACATTGAGTTTGGTGACGCGGCCGCTTTCGTCGGGGCTGACAAAAATCATATCGGCCTCGACCCAGCCCTGATAGCCTGCCGGAGGTTTCTGACTGCAACCGGCCACCAGAACCGCCAGCATCAAGGCAGCGACGGCACGCGTGACTGTGCGCGGCGAGGTCATGAGACGCTCCGTTCGCCAAAAATCAGGTCGAGGTGGACCTTCAGCATCGCCATGGCGTCGAGCGGCGCATGCCGACCGAACAGACCCTGCCACATCACCGCGACCATGGCGGGCGCAACGACGATCTGGGGAAAGTCGGCAAGGCGCGCGTTGCGGATTTCGCCGCGCGCGATGCCGTATTCGATCAGCTTGCGCATGCCCGCGAGGCCGCGCGACACCACTTCACGAAAATAAAAATCGGCGAGCGACGGAAAGCGCGCGCCCTCCGCCATGATCAGGCGAACGATGTCGCCACGCTTGGTCTCGGCAACTTCCCGCACAAACGTCCCGGCAAACCGCTCGAGTACGTCACGAACCGACCCTCCCGCCGCAGGCGCGGCCATCAGATTTCCGATCACCGGCACCAGCGCCGTGCGCACCAGCTCCTGGAACAGCGCCTCCTTATCCTTGAAGTGCAGATAGATGGTGCCCTTGGCGACTCCCGCCCGCCTCGCCACGTCGTCGAGGCGGGTGGCGGCAAAGCCGCGCGCGGTGAACTCGTCGAGACCAGCCGCGATGATCGCGGCGCGCCGCTCCGCCGCGCGCACGGTACGATTCGACGGCTTGGCCGCTCCGCCAGTCTTCGTAGACACTGCCGAACCAGCTTTACCCGCTACGGGTCGGCCAGCCGGTGTCGCCGCAACCGTTTTTGCCACCGCAGCCGTCTTCTGTCGTCGAGGTTTTGTAGTTTTCATAACTTGAATATGACTGACCGGTCAGTCATATTCAAGAGGAAATTCCAACGCGTGCGGTTCAATCCGCCGTGATGCAGCATATCTCTATGGAATCAATGAAGAAAATCATCCGCCGCGTTGGCGTAATGATTGCGATGCAGACGACCTAGCTGTGGAATTTCAGCCCATCGACGATCTTGTCGATCACCTTGCGCTCGGCGCGCATGGCAAGCCCGACCAGATTGAGATCGGCGCGCTGAACCGCCCTCACCGCTTCGCGGTTAGCTGCGTCATGCGTCGTCTTGAACATGTCCTCGGTGTAGATCGCCGGCGTCACACCGCGCGTGAGCGCCCTCTCCAACGCGCGCGACAAGGCCGGTGCATCAGCGCCATAGATCAGGATCGGTTGCCCGATCAGCGACAGATACGGCGTCCCGGAGCCATCCTGATACGGCTCGCCGATAGAGCCGGGAAACGCCGCGGCGACACCGCTGCTGAGAAAGCTGCGACGTTGAGCTTTTGCCACGCCGCGAGATCGGTGCGGATGACGATGGCGATCTTGGTATCGAATTGCATCTGAGGAGACTAACCGACTCGATGCCGATGGTCAGCCCTTGGCATCGCAAGCCCAGGCGCGGATCACGCAGTCCTCGCCGCCGAACTCGTAGCATTTGCGGGTAGCTTCGTTGAGCGAACTCGAAATCCGCGAGCGGACGGCGTAGCCATGTGCGCCGCACGGATTTTTCAGATCGATCGCCAGTGCCGCGCAGGCGCGCTTCATGATGACGGTGGTGCAGTCGCCCGCGCATTGCTTGCGCGCGGCAGCCGTCGCCGCGGCGACGGTCGAAAAATCGAAAGCTTGCCCGTAGGCGCCGCATTTGCCGACGGCAAGCGCACCGGCGGCATCGGCGATTGTCGTAAATGGCAGCAATGCAAAGCCCGCGACCAAGGCAAGCGCGAGCCCCGCGCGAACACGTCTGAAAACAGTCAACATTCCCTCCCCAGCCCAAGCGGAGAGAACTTATGGGGACGAGCGTTTCAACTTGGTGAACGGATCGCTAATGCCGCGTTCGGGCGGCGCGGCGATCAGCCGCGCTGCACAGCGGCGAGAGCCTGCGGCGTGTCGATATCGACGAATGCCCCCTGCCCGTCGACCGACACCTCGGCCACCGCGTCGCCGTGCTTTGCGATCAGGTGACGCGCACCGATATCGCCGTCGAGCGACATCAACTCGCCAAAGAATCTGCGCGACCACAACACCGGATTGCCGCGACGGCCGTCGCTAACGGGCACAGCGATGAGTATGCCGCGGTCCGGCGCAAAGGCTTCGATCAGCCGATCGACCAGATGGGCATCGATCAGCGGCATATCGCCGAGGCACACCACGGCGCCATCCGACTGCCCCGGCACCGCGGCAATGCCGGTCTTCACCGAACTGGCGAGACCGGACGCGAACTCGGGATTGTGCACGAACCGGACTTTCAAGCCCTGCAACGCACGCTCCACTTCCTTCGCCTGATGACCCGTGACCACCGTAACGTCGGACGCCTTCGATGCCAGCACCTGCTCGGTGACGATGCGCACCAGCGGCTTGCCGCGCAATTCCGCGAGCAGCTTGTTCGGACCACCCATGCGGGTCGAGCGGCCAGCCGCGAGGATCACCGCCGAGATAGCGCGATTGCCGTCGGTCGCTGTCGGCACGCGCGGTTGCGGCCGCGTTACGATTTCCATCAGAAGCCCGCCGACGCCCATGCCGGTCAAGTCGGAGCGCGAGACCTTCAATCCCGCAAGCAGGCGCATCAGCACCCAGTCAAAGCCGTTCTCCACCGGAGAACGCGCACAGCCTGGCGCACCCAGCACCGGAATGCCTTTCGCGTTGCCGATCAGCAGCAGATTGCCGGGATCGACCGGCATACCGAAATGCTCGACCACACCGCCAATGCCCGTGAGCGCCGCCGGAATCACATCGCGGCGGTCGGCGATCGCGGATGCCCCGAATACGATGACGAGCTCGGCGCCGAGATCGAGCATCTCCTTGATCGCTTTCGACAGCACGGCTTCGTCGTGCGGCACGCGGCGCTCGGCGATGATCGTGGCGCCCGCGGGCGCAAGACGCTCGGCGGTCACGCGCAAGGTCTTGTCGATCACCTTCGGCGCCAAACCAGGCAGCATGGTCGAGACAATGCCGACGCGCTTGATCGTATAGGGCGCGACCCGCAACGCATCGCGATGCGCGGCGGCCACCGCGGCATCGCGGAGGTTGGCCTCCACACCAAAGGGAATGAGCTTGACGGTGGCGATCATCTCGCCCTCGACGACCGGCTTGTAAGCCTCGAGCGTCGCAAACGTGATGGCTTCATCGATATTGTTGATGCGATCGACCGCGACACGGTCGATGACGAGCACGCCCGGTCGCGCCGCGAACAGGTTGGCGCGGCCCGTGAAGGCCCGCTCCACCGTGACGCCGTCGCCGGCGACAGCCTTCGCGACGTCCGCCGCGGCCACATCCTCGGACACATCGCCATCCTCGAGACGAACGACGACGACTTCCTTCACGCCCGCCTTGTCGAGGGCTGCGACCTCCGCAAGACCGATGGTGGTCCCCTTCTTCAGCACGAGCGAACCCTGCCGAAGTGTGTGAACCGTGACGCCGCCGATCGCTTCGGTCGGGCTTGCAGGACCGAACTTCATGCCGCATTCACTTTCGGCAGTCGCAATTGCGCGGTGATTTCAGCCATGATCGCCACCGCAATCTCGGACGGCGACACCGCGCCGATATTCAGTCCGATCGGCGCGTGGATGCGCGCGATATCGGCCTCCGACGCACCTTGCGCCTTGAGGCGATCCGCGCGCTTGGCATGGGTTTTTCGCGAGCCCAACGCACCGATGTAGAAGCACTTGCGTTCGAACGCATGCAGCAACGCGGGATCGTCGATTTTCGGATCGTGCGTGACCGCGACAAAGGCGGTGTAGTGATCGACGTTGAGCGGGGGCAGCGCCACGTCGGGCCACTCCGCGACCAGCGGCACGTCCGGAAACCGTTCCGGGCTCGCAAAGGCCGTGCGCGGATCCACAACGGTCACATCATAGCCGAGCGAGCGCGCCAGCGGCGCCAGCGCCTGGCTGATATGGACCGCGCCAACGATCACAAGCTTTGCGGTCGGCGCATAGACGTTGAAAAACAGTTTCTTGCCATCGATCTCGACCGCACCGCTCTTGCCCATGCGCAGATGCTTGTCGAGTTCGGCGCTGAGAGGGTCGGTAGCGATATCGGCCGCCTTGACGATACGCTGTTCGCCGTTGCCGACATCGGTGATCATGATCACCGGCCGCCGCGCGGCACGCTCGGTATTCACCTCTGCAAGCATGGCGAGCTTCACGATCAGCCAACCTTTTCGACAAAGACGCGGATGGTGCCGCCGCAGGAGAGCCCGACATTCCACGCGGTCTCGTCGGCAACGCCGAATTCCAGCATCTTGGGTTGACCGCTGGAAATGACATCGAGCGCTTCGGTGACCACGGCGCCCTCGACGCAGCCACCGGACACCGAGCCAAGGAATGTGCCATCGTCGTTGATGACAAGGCTCGAGCCCGCCGGACGCGGCGCGGAGCCCCAGGTTTCGACGACGGTGGCCAGCGCGACGCCGTGGCCGGCCTTCTGCCAGTCTTCGGCCGCCTTCAGAATATCCTCATCACGATCGAGCATGACGGCCTCTCTTTTAGGCTGCGGGGCGGACGGGATCGCGGCGATGCGGCATCGGCACCGACGACAACGCGGCGATCAGCCCCTTGATAGACGACAAATTATGCACCGGACGGAATTCGTCAACGTGCGGCAGCATCATTTTGATTCCTTGCGCCTTAGGTTCGAAACCATCGAACCGTAGCAGCGGGTTGAGCCAGATCAGCCGGCGGCAGGAGCGGTGCAGCCGGTCCATCTCGAACGCCAGCTTGGAATCGGCCTCGCGCTCCAGCCCGTCGGAAATCAGCAGCACGATGGCGCCCTGCCCCAGCACGCGGCGTCCCCACAATTTGTTGAAGTTGTGCAGCGAGGTCGCAATCCGTGTACCACCAGCCCAGTCCTCGACCGCGGACGAACAGGCGGCCAGCGCCTCATCCGGATCGCGCTGCCGCAGCGCGCGGGTGACGTTGGTCAGGCGCGTGCCGAACAGGAATACCGACACGCGCTTGCGTGCGTCGGTGATGGCATGGAGGAAATGCAGAAACAGCCGGGTGTATTCGCTCATGGAGCCGGAGATATCCAGCAACGCGACGATCGGCGCCGGCTTGTCGATCAATCCGAGACGACGGATATCGACGATCTCGCCGCCGGTGCGCAGGCTGCCGCGCAAGGTGCGGCGCAAATCGAGCCGATGCCCGCGATGATCCGGCTGGGTTCGACGGGTGCGCAATTCCGCCTGCGGCAGACTCATCTTGGCGATCGCCTGGGTCACCTCGGCGATCTCGGCCGCGCTCATCTGCGCGAAGTCCTTCTTCTGCAGCACCTCGCGATCGGATACCGAAAGATGGATTTCCTGCTCCTGCGGTGTCTCGCTCTCGCTGCTGATCGTCGGTTGCGCCAGCGCCTCCTGAACGCGCCGTGACGCCGGCGGCGGTGGCTTCTTGGCCTGATCCGGTAGCGGCACCGAATCCAGCATGTTCTTCCATTCCTCGGCGACGCGGAAAAACAGGTCGAACGCCTGCGCGAAAATCAGCGCGTGTTCGTGACGGGTCACGAAAATCGATTCGAGTGTGGTGAAGACATCGGCGCGATTGCCGATATCGATCATGCGCAACGCATTCAGTGCGTCGATCACGGCGCCCGGTCCGACCGGAAGGCCCGCCGCGCGTAACGCGCGCGCAAAGCCGACGACGTTGTCCGCCATCTGGCCGGTCGGGGGATCGAGATGATTGATGGCCATAGCCGGGCCTGCTCGTCATCGTCATTCCGGACCGGATGGTCCGGAAATCGGATCAGTTATCGCTCGTCGCTTCTTTCAGCACCTTCTGCAAGGCGTCGCCCTGCATACGGCCGATATCGTCCTGGTATTTCAACAGCGCGCCGATGGTATCGCCGACGACTTGCGGCGTCAGCGAGCGCGCATCGAGTTCGGTCAGCGCGGTCGCCCAGTCGATGGTCTCGGCGACACCCGGATTCTTGTAGAAATCCTGATTGCGCAGCATCTGCACGAAGTTGACCACCTGTTGCGACAGCTTGGCGGAAATGCCCGGCACGCGCGACTTGACGATCGCAAGCTCGCGCTCGGCGGAGGGATAATCAACCCAGTGATAGAGGCAGCGCCGCTTCAGCGCGTCGTGAATCTCGCGCGTGCGGTTCGAGGTAACGATAACGATCGGCGGCGCCGGCGCCTTCACGGTGCCGAGCTCGGGGATCGTCACCTGGAAGTCACTGAGGATTTCCAACAGGTAGGCTTCAAATGCCTCATCGGCACGGTCGAGCTCGTCGATCAGAAGCACCGGCGGGCCTGCCGTATCGGGCTCCAGCGCCTGCAGCAGCGGACGCTTGATCAGGAATTTTTCGGCGAAGATATCACTGGAGAGTTGTTCGCGGTCGGTATCGCCGGACGCTTCCGCGAGCCGGATCGCGATCATCTGCGATGCGCTGTTCCACTCATAGACGGCGGACGCGACGTCCAGTCCCTCGTAGCATTGCAGGCGGATCAGCTTGCGACCGAGCGCGCCCGCCAGCACCTTGGCGATCTCGGTCTTGCCGACGCCGGCCTCACCCTCGAGAAACAGCGGACGTCCCAGACGCAGCGCCAGAAACGCCACCGTCGCCAGCGAGCGCTCGGCGAAATAGCCGCGCTTGGTCAACAGCTCAAGCATCGCATCGACGGAAACGGGAAGCGTCGATGTCGCACTCATGATGAAGCCTGACTCAAAATCCGCAATGTCACGCCTTGAATTTCACGCCTTGCCGTTGGCGGCTTCCACCGCACGCCGTGCCAGTACGCCGATCAGATGCGCCCGATATTCCGCGCTGCCATGCAGATCGCTGTTGAGACCGTCCGATGGCACCGACAGTCCGTCGAGCGACTTCGGCTTGAAGCTCTTCTTCAGCGCCTCTTCGAACGCCGTCACACGGAATACGCCATCGCCGCCGGCGCCGGTAACCGCGACGCGCACGTCGGACGGCCGCTTGGCGACGAACACGCCGACCAGCGCGTAGCGCGAGGCCTGGTTGCGGAATTTCTGATAGGCCGCTTTCTTCGGCAGCGGAAACATCACCCGCGTAATGATCTCGTCGGCTTCCAGCGCCGTCGAGAACAGGCCCTGGAAAAACTCCTCGGCCTTCAGGCGACGCTTGTTGGTGACGATGGTGGCGCCGAGCGCCATGCAGGCCGCCGGATAGTCGGCGGTCGGATCGTTGTTGGCGAGCGAGCCGCCGATGGTGCCCTTGTGGCGCACGGCCGGATCGCCGATCAGCCCGGCGAGATGCGCCAGCGCCGGGATTGCTTCACCGACAATCGGCGAGTTCGCGACATCGGCGTGCTTGGCGGTCGCGCCGATCACCAGCGAGCGGCCCTTCATCTCGATGCCGTCGAGGCCTTCGATGTGGGACAGATCGACCAAATGCGGCGGACTCGCGAGCCGCTGCTTCATGACGGGCACCAGCGTATGGCCGCCGGCGATCAGCTTGGCGTCCTCGTTCTTGGCAAGCAGGTTCGCAGCCTGCCGTACAGTGCCTGGACGATGATATTTGAATTCGTACATGAGCGATTCCTGTTCGCCTTACGGGCGTGTCTTCAGGCAAGATCCGATTTGGCCATGGCCTTGGCGCCGGCCGCGATCGATTCGACGATGTTCTGGTAGCCTGTGCAGCGGCAGAGGTTGCCCTCGAGCTCCTCACGAATGGTGTGATCGTCGAGGTCGTGTCCCTTGCGATGAACCATATCGACCGCCGTCATGATCATGCCCGGCGTACAGAAGCCGCACTGCAATCCGTGATGTTCGCGAAAGGCCTCCTGCATCGGGTGCAGCGGCGCGCCGTCAGGCGCCAGCCCCTCGATGGTCTTGACCTCGTGACCGTCGGCCATCACCGCGAGGGTGGTGCAGGATTTCACGGCCTTGCCGTCGAGGTGGACGACGCAGGCGCCACACTGCGATGTATCGCACCCCACATGGGTACCGGTCAGCCGCAGATTCTCGCGCAGAAACTGCACCAGCAGCGTGCGCGGGTCGACATTGGCGGTGGTTGGATTGCCATTCACGATCAGGGAAATCTTGGCCATCAGCACTCTCTTTAGCTGCACCGCCGCATATCGGCAGAGCAGTCGCTTAAAATCATTCCAAGGCCATAATATGGGCCATCCCGGTCTTGAGCAACCTCATGCCGGGAGTGCCAGTCATGACAAAGTGAGCCTTTGACGGCCTATCCCTGAACCGCCTTGGCGAAATTCGAGAAGAATTCGTCAGCCAGCTTCTTGGCCGAGCCATTGATCAGCCGCTGCCCCAATTGCGCCAGCTTGCCGCCGATCTGTGCCTCGACGTCGTACTTGAGCAAGGTGCCGCCGTCCTGATCGGTGAGTGCGACGGTCGCGCCCCCCTTGGCAAATCCGGCCACGCCGCCCTCGCCCTCGCCAGTGATCTTGTAACCGTTCGGCGGATCGAGGTCGCTCAAGGTCACCTTGCCCTTGAACCGCGCCGAGACGGGACCGACCTTCATCTTGGCCACCGCCTGAAATCCATTCTCGTCGGTCTTGGTCAATTCCTCGCAACCGGGAATGCAGGCCTTCAACACTTCGGGATCATTCAGCTTGGCCCAGACCGTTTCGCGAGGCGCCGCCAACTGGACTTCGCCGTTCATCGTCATCGCCATGGTGCTGCCTCCTCTGTCGCCGGCCTGCCCGTCATGCGGCCTTGGCTTCCTCAAGTAAGGCACGCTCGCCACAAAGGAAAGAGGATCGTGGTCGGAGGAGCGATGCATATTCGCGGCGCGGCATCTGTTAGGCATCACGGGGATTGGCAGACACGCGCGGCCATGATTAGGGTCACCGGCATCATGAGCACGCCGCTATCGCCGCTTCTCGCCCCGTTGTTTTCGAGCGCCGCCATGCGCGCGATCTGCGACGATGCGTCCACGCTTCAGTATATGCTTGATTTCGAGGCGGCGCTGGCACGTGCCGAGGCGGCAAGCGGCGTGATTCCTGAAAGCGCCGCCGCCCCGATCGGAAACGCCTGCAAGGCCGAGGCATTCGATCTGCCAGCACTCGCAGAGGCCGCAACCCGCGCGGGCAATCTTGCAATTCCGCTTGTGAAAAATCTCACCGCTGACGTCGCGAAAGCGGACGCCACCGCCGCGCGCTATGTGCATTGGGGGGCCACCAGCCAGGACGTGATCGATACCGCGACCGTGCTGACGTTGCGCGCGGCGATCGATGCGCTGCTCGCGGATGTCGATCGCGCCGTTGCGGGGTTTGCCAATCTCGCGCGTCAGCATCGCGCCACCGCCGTCGTCGCGCGCACCTGGCTGCAACATGCACTGCCGATGCCGTTCGGTCTCAAGCTCGCCGAGTACGCCGCCGCGCTGCATCGCTCGCGACAGCGTCTGGAAAAATTGCGCGACACCGCCCTGGTCCTGCAATTCGGCGGTGCCGCCGGTACCCTCGCCGCGCTCGGCGACAAGGGCCTGATTGTCGCAGAACGACTCGCGCACGAACTGAACCTGCCGCTGCCGGACGCCCCCTGGCACACCCACCGCGACCGCATCGCGGAAGCCGCGTCGGTGCTCGCGATCCTCGCCGGCACCTGCGGCAAGATCGCCCGCGACGTCTCGCTGATGATGCAGACCGACGTCGGTGAAGCGTTCGAACCGGCGGGCGCCGGACGCGGCGGCTCATCCACCATGCCGCACAAGCGCAATCCGGTCGCCAGCGCATCCGCCCTGGCCGCGGCCACCATGGCGCCGCAACTGGCGGCGACGATCTTCGCCGCGCAAGTTCACGACCATGAACGTAGCGCCGGGCCGTGGCATGCCGAGTGGCCGACGCTGCCGACCTTGATGCTCGTGACATCGGGCGCGCTCGCCGCCATCGTCGATATCGCCGAGGGGCTGGAAGTCGACACGGAGCGGATGCGCGCCAATCTCGACACCACCCACGGCCTGATCATGGCGGAGGCCGTAACCTTCGCGCTGGCAGAGAAGATCGGCAAAAGCGACGCGCATCATCTGCTCGAAGCGGCCAGCAAGACCGCGGTCGCGAAGAAGACGCACCTGCGCGACGTACTGACTGCCGATCCGCGTGTGACGGTGCATCTCGATGCCAACCGCATCGCAGAGCTGTTCGACCCGATGAGCTATCAGGGTGCGGCACAGGCCATGATCGATCGATTGCTTGCGTCGCTTGGCGAATGACCCCTGTCAGCGCTTTTCAGCGATGTCATTGCCGGACTTGACCCGGCAATCCATCTTCCCGAATAAGCTGTCATTCTCTTTTGATGGATGCGCGGGTCACGCCCGCGCATGACGGGAGTTACACCATGCCCATGATCGATGCCGACGGCTGCCTGCTGAATGTCTCCGTCGAGGGACGCGACAACGGCCCGACCCTGATGCTGTCCAATTCGCTCGGCTGCAACCTGAACATGTGGGAGCCGCAGATGGCGGCCCTCTCAAAACTGTTTCGCATCGTGCGTTACGACCGGCGCGGTCACGGCAAATCCGGCGTACCGCCGGGGCCCTATTCGATGGAGCGCTTCGGCCGCGACGTACTGGCGATTCTCGATGACCTGAACATCGCAAAGACGCATTGGTGCGGCCTGTCGATGGGCGGCATGGTCGGACAATGGCTCGGCGCCAACGCACCGGAGCGCTTCGACCGCATCATCCTCGCCAACACCAGTTGCTACTATCCGGACCCGACCAACTGGCACAATCGCATCAAGGCGGTGAAGGACGGCGGCCTTGCCGCGGTCGCCGACGCGGTGATCGGCGGCTGGCTCACCGCGGATTTTCGCGAGCGCGAACCTCAGGTCGCTGCAAAAATGAAAGCGATGCTGCTCGCCTCGCCGCAGGAAGGTTACATCGCCTGCTGCGAAGCCCTGAGCACATTGGATCAGCGCAACCTGTTGCCGCAAATCAAGCGTCCGACCCTGGTGATTGCCGGTCGTCAAGATGCCGCGACGCCGATTGCGGCGGGCGAATACATCCGTAGCCACATTCCCGGTGCCAGCATGACCATTCTCGACGCCGCACATATCTCGAACGTCGAGCAGTCGCATGCCTTCACCGAAGCCGTCGCCGGCTTCCTGATGCAGAAATAGCGGAGAGACACGATGGACGATCAGAAGCGCCGGGACGCCGGCATGGCCGCTCGCCGCAAGGTGCTCGGCAATGCCTGGGTCGATAAATCGATCAACAACAAGACCGCATTCAACGCCGACTTCATCGACCTCATCACACGTCATGCATGGGGCGAGATCTGGACGCGGCCGCATTTCGACGAGCGCACGCGGCGTGTGCTTGTCATCGGCACCATGGTCGCACTCGGCCAATGGGACGAGTTTCGTCTTCACGTGCGTGCGGCGCTCGCCGAAGGCGGCTTCACGCCCGACGACATCAAGGAAATTCTGTTGCAGCAGGCGATCTATTGCGGCGTGCCCGCCGCCAATCACGCCGTCAAGGAAGCCGGCGCGATCGTTCAGGAGCTCGGGCTGAAGGGATAAACGACCTCGGGCTGCGGCGGCCATTCGCGCACCGGCACCTCGCGCTGGAATGGCGGCTCGACCGCCATCAGAACAGCATTGCCGAGCAGCATCAGCAGTTCTGTCGCATGCAGCCGCAGGGCGGCGATCTCGCCGGTCTGCGAGGCCATCACCATGCTGGCGAAGGTGATCAGGCAGCCGATGCCGAGCGCCATCGCCAGCGCCTCATCGCAGCCGCCGGTTTTGCGGATCGAGGCGCGCGTCGTCATGATCAGAAACACCGCGAAGAATGCGACGACCGTTATCTTGCCGAGCGCCAGCAGCCAGGCGAAGCGGACCGTGTTCATGGCCGCGAAATGCAGATGATCGCTCAGGAAGATCGCGACCGACACGTTGGGAAGATCATAGAGGCCGTGGACCGGCGACACCATGATGCGGAACGCCACGAGCGTCCAAGCCGGAATGAAATAGAGCGCCAGCAACGCGCCATTGACCGTGCTGATCCGCCAGGAGTTCGTCGCCATGCCGCCATCCGCTGTTTGCGTGGCCGCTGTTGTCGAGCGCATGCGGCCTTGGCGGCGAGCTAACGCCCCTCAATTCGGACCGGCAATTGAAACCATTTGTTTACCTTAATTGACCCGCTCCCCCTGTGGACAACAGGCCGGATTCGGAACCCACACAAGAAAATCCCGCCTTTCGGCGGGATTTTCTGACGGCCTTGTGCTCGCGACAGCCTACTTGCCGGGTTTTTGACCGGCCTGTCCCTGACGGCCGGGATCCTGCTGCTGTTGCTGACCCGGCTTCTGGCCACCGCCCTGCTGCTGTTGCTGCTGGCCTGGCTTCTGGCCCGGGCTCTGGTTTTGCTGACCGGGATTCATGCTCTGATTCGCCATGCTGGAATCTCCGTTGTTGAGGACGCTATCAACCGCACGGCAGCACAAAGGTTGCTTCGGAACGTCTCGCGCCGCCCCGTTCCATGGTCACGCTTGCGTGCCTTTCTCCTGCGGATGCGGGAACCCGGCTAGGCCTGATTGCTGTCCTTGGACTAAAGCGCAAAGCAACCGGGCACCTCGACGCACGACGCGCGGTTGCCGCCCCCGGTTCCCACTGTTAGACATGATGCCAAGACGCGCCGCTCCGGCTGCCGGAGCTTAATCACGGCGTCTGATATAACCGCGTTGGGGGACACGGAGATCAACGGCAGCGCATGGATTATTTCGCCCAACAACTGATCAACGGCCTCGTGCTCGGCTCGATCTACGGCCTGATCGCGATCGGCTATACGATGGTCTATGGCATCGTCGGCATGATCAACTTCGCCCACGGCGACATCTTCATGATCGGCGGCTTCATCGCTCTCATCACTTTCCTGATTCTGGTGTCGATGGGCTTGACCGCCGTGCCACTGATCCTGCTCGTCGTTCTGCTGGTCTCGATGGCGGTTACTGCTGTCTACGGCTGGGCTGTCGAACTCATCGCCTACCGCCCGCTGCGGCAGTCCTTCCGCCTCGCGCCGATGCTGTCGGCAATCGGCATGTCATTCGTGCTGTCGAACTTCTCGCAGGTAACGCAGGGCGCGCAGGTCAAGCCGATTCCACCGCTCATCACCGGAGGCCACACCCTGCATGAGAGCGCCGGCTTCGCGGTGCGGCTGTCCAATGTGCAGATCGTCGTCGTCGTCACCACGGTTGTGCTACTCGCGATCTTCACATGGCTGGTCTCGCGCACGCGGCTCGGCCGCGACATGCGCGCCTGCGAGCAGGATCAGACCATGGCGGCGCTGCTTGGCGTCGATGTCAACCGCACCATCTCCATGACCTTCGTGATCGGCGCGGCGCTCGCCGCCGTCGCCGGCATCATGTACCTGCTCTATTACGGCCTGGTCGATTTCTACATGGGCTTCGTCGCCGGCATCAAAGCCTTCACCGCCGCGGTTCTCGGCGGTATCGGCTCGCTGCCAGGTGCGATGCTCGGCGGCCTTGCCATCGGGCTGATCGAGACATTCTGGTCGGCCTATTTCTCGATCGAATACAAGGACGTCGCGGCCTTCTCGATCCTGATCGTGGTGCTGATCTTCATGCCGACCGGCCTGCTCGGGCGGCCCGAAGTCGAAAAAGTCTGACAGGCCGCGACGTGACAGCGCCCTCATCTCAATTGCCTGCGACACACAGCTCCGGAATTGCGTTCATTTTGAAGAAAGCCTTCATCAGTGCCTGCGTCGCGCTGATCCTGTTTTCGCTGATGATCGGCATCCGCACGCTGCCGAACGAAAGCGGGCAGCTGACCTACGTCACCCGCTTCCCGCAACTCGCCGCCATGGTTGCGATCGTGTTCGGCGGCAGCATCGTCGTCGAACTGCTCCGGCTGTGGTGGGGCCCGGTGGATACGGCGCGGGTCATCCCGCCATCGATCCAGAGCGCACTCGACTTCGGCGGCCGCTTGATTGCACCAGCGTTGTTGATCTTCGCACTGCTGGTGCCGGTGATCTTCTATCAGCAGCGCTACATTCTCGACCTCGCGATCCTGGTGCTGACCTATGTGATGCTCGGCTGGGGCCTCAACGTCGTGGTCGGCCTCGCCGGGCTACTCGACCTCGGCTATGTCGCCTTCTACGCCGTCGGCGCCTACTCCTATGCACTGCTGGCGACCAACTTCGGGCTCGGCTTCTGGGAATGCCTTCCGCTCGCGGGCCTGCTCGCCGCCTGCTGGGGCGTGATGCTCGGCTTTCCGGTGCTGCGGCTGCGCGGCGACTATCTCGCCATCGTGACGCTCGCCTTCGGCGAGATCATCCGCCTCGTCATCGTCAACTGGCAGGATCTGACCGGCGGGCCCAACGGCATCAGCGGCATTCCGCGTCCGACCTTCTTCGGCATTCCGCTTGTTCCCGGCGACAACGGCTTCGCCGCCAAGCTCGGGATCCCGTTCTCGCCGACCCACCGCATCGTATTCCTGTTCTACCTGATCCTGGCGCTCGCGCTTCTCACCAACTGGGTGACCATCCGCCTGCGGCGCCTCCCCATCGGCCGCGCATGGGAGGCGCTCCGTGAGGACGAGGTCGCCTGCCGCGCGCTCGGCATCAACATCACCACGACAAAACTCTCGGCCTTCGCCATCGGCGCGATGTTCGGCGGTTTTGCCGGCGCCTTCTTCGCGACGCGACAAGGCTTCATCAGCCCTGAATCCTTCACCTTCCAGGAGTCGGCGCTGGTGCTCGCGATCGTCGTGCTCGGCGGCATGGGCTCGCAGCTCGGCGTGGCGCTCTCCGCCTTCGCCATGATCGGCGGATTCGAGCTGTTCCGCGGTTTCGACCAGTACCGCATGCTGGTGTTCGGCATCGCCATGGTGCTGCTGATGGTCTGGCGCCCGCGCGGCCTGATCGGCCATCGCGCACCGACCGTCTTCCTCGAACACAACCGCGCGATCGCGGCCGACCTCGTCAAGGAAGGGCGCGGATGAGCGGAAACGACATCCTCGCCGTCGAACACCTGTCGATGCGTTTCGGCGGCATCGTTGCCGTCAACGACCTGTCGTTCACTGCACAGCGCAACCGGATCACCGCGCTGATCGGCCCGAACGGCGCCGGCAAGACCACGGTCTTCAACTGCATCACCGGCTTCTACAAGCCGACTGAAGGATCGATCCGTCTCACCCGCGAGGACGGCGGGTTTCGTCAGCTCGAACGACTGAACGATTTCCGGATTTCCAAGCTCGCAAAGGTCGCTCGCACGTTTCAGAACATCCGCTTGTTTCCCGGCATGACGGCGCTGGAAAACCTGATGGTCGCGCAGCACAACGTCTTGATGCGCGCCTCCGGCTTCACGCTGCTAGGACTGCTCGGCCTTCCGACCTGGCGTGCGGCCGAGCGCGACGCCATCGAACGTGCGCGATCCTGGCTGGACCGTATCGGCCTGCTCGACCGCGCGGACGACGCGGCCGGCAACCTGCCCTATGGCGACCAGCGCCGCCTCGAGATCGCGCGCGCCATGTGCACCGAGCCGGCGCTGCTGTGCCTGGACGAACCCGCCGCCGGATTGAATGCGCGCGAAAGCGCTGCGCTGAATGAATTACTGTTGGCGATCCGCGACGACTACGACACGTCGATCCTGCTGATCGAGCACGACATGTCGGTGGTGATGGAAATCTCCGATCACATCGTAGTGCTCGACTACGGCGTCAAGATCGCCGACGGCGCACCGCGCGCGATCCGCGACGATCCCAAGGTGATCGCGGCTTATCTCGGCACCGGCGATGGCGAGGAAATCGTGGCGGAGGGCGTGTCGTGAGCGCCGCTGATACCCCCCTTCTCGCAGTGCACGGCCTGCGCGCGGCCTACGGCAAGATCGAGGCGCTGAAGGGCATCGACCTCGAGATCCGGCGCGGCGAGATCGTGACGCTGATCGGCGCCAACGGCGCCGGCAAATCGACGCTGATGATGACCATTTTCGGCCGGCCGCGCGCCAAGGCCGGTCGGATTGAATTCGACGGACACGATATCACCGGCGCCGCCACCCACCAGATCGCGCGCATGCGCATCGCGCAGTCACCGGAAGGCCGTCGCATCTTTCCGCGCATGACGGTCGCCGAAAATCTCCAGATGGGCGCCGACGCAACCGAATCGAATGACGTCGACCGCGCGGCGAGCCTCGAACGTGTGCTGACGCTGTTCCCGCGGCTGAAGGAGCGCATGATCCAGCGCGGCGGCACGCTGTCCGGCGGCGAGCAGCAGATGCTGGCGATCGGCCGCGCGCTGATGAGCCGCCCGCGGCTCCTGATGCTCGACGAGCCCTCGCTCGGCCTCGCGCCGCTGATCGCCCGCCAGATCTTCGATGCGATTCGCATACTCAACCGGGATGACGGCCTGACCGTGCTGGTGGTCGAGCAGAACGCCAACCATGCACTGCGGCTGGCGCACCGCGGCTACGTCATGGTCAACGGCCTGATCACGCTCAGCGGAACCGGCGCGGAACTGCTGGCGCGCCCCGAAATCCGCGCGGCCTACCTGGAAGGCGGCCGGACGGCGTGAGAGTGCTGGTCGGTCCGGTTTGAACAGGCGGCGAAGTGACGCGCAGCCGCAAAAATTGCCGATGACTTCTTTGTGAATTCAGCCGACAATGCCCCCGGTTCGCAGGACCGGCGTATGCCGGCTGTTCCGGTCAAGATCATCGCGAGGATCATCGTATGAAATCACTGAAGCTCATCGGCTTGGCATTGGGGGCATCGCTCGCCCTGTCCACGGCAGCGTTCGCGCAGGACACCACCGTCGCGGTGGCCGGCCCGATGACGGGCGGCGAGTCCGCATTCGGCCGCCAGATGAAGAACGGCGCCGAGCAGGCGGTCGCCGATCTCAATGCCGCCGGCGGCGTACTCGGCAAGAAGCTTGCGCTGTTCGTCGGCGACGACGCCTGCGACCCGAAGCAGGCGCGCTCGGTCGCGGAAAAGATCGCGAGCCTGGGCATCCCGTTCGTCGCCGGACATTACTGCTCGTCATCGTCGATCCCGGCTTCGGAAGCTTACGCCGACGGCAACGTGCTGCAGATTACGCCGGCGTCGACCAACCCGCTGTTCACCGAGCGCAAGCTCTGGAACGTCGCGCGCGTCTGCGGCCGGGACGATCAGCAGGGCGTGGTGGCGGCCGACTACATCGCCAAGAACTTCAAGGGCAAGAACATCGCGATCCTCAACGACAAGACCACTTACGGCAAGGGTCTCGCCGACGAGACCAAGAAGGCGCTGAACAAGGCCGGCGTTCAGGAAAAGATGTTCGAGTCCTACAACAAGGGCGACAAGGATTTCACCGCGATCGTCTCGCGCCTGAAGCGCGAGAACATCGATCTCGTTTACGTTGGCGGCTATCATCAGGAGTCGGGTCTGATCGTCCGGCAGATGCACGATCAGGGCCTGAAGACCACCCTGATGGCGGGCGATGCGCTGGCCGACAAGGAGTTTGCCTCGATCACCGGCCCTGCCGGTGCCGGAACGCTGTTCACCTTCGGACCCGATCCGCGCAAGAAGGCGACTGCCAAGGCGATCGTCGAGCGCTTCAAGGCCAAGGGCATCGATCCCGAGGGCTACACGCTCTACACCTACGCCGCGATGCAGGTCTGGGCGCAGGCCGCAGCCAAGGCCGGCACCACCGATCCGATGAAGGTGATGAAAGCGATGAAGGCCGGCTCGTGGGATACCGTCATCGGCAAGATGGAATTCGACGAGAAGGGCGACATCAAGCAGATCGACTATGTCGTCTACAAGTGGGACGACAAGGGCGGCTATTCCGAGGTCGATCCCGGCAAGGCCACCTGACGCTCTCTACGTCGTCTGGAAACAAGAACGCCCCGGCTTGCCGGGGCGTTTGTCGTTGAGGGTCTTGCGTGTCTGCAGAGCATATCGTTCAGACTCGCGACGTCCTCATTGTGAACTGAGCTAATGGAGCACAATCGACGCCGCTCATCGCGCGTTCGCCCGCGGGCGGCAAGGATGATAGACAACGACGATGTTCGACAGCTACCTGCGCCGGTGGGATCTGGTCCCCGATGGCGATCCGATCGTCACGCCTGCCGCGCGCCTGCTGCCGGTCCGCCATCACGGTAGTGCGGCCATTCTCAAGATCGCGACCAAACACGACGAACGCTTCAACGCCGTGCTGATGACGTGGTGGAATGGCGACGGCGCCGCACAGGTGCTGGCGCATGATGACGATGCGCTGCTGCTCGAGCGCGCCGAAGGCACGGCGTCGCTGACGGAAATGGCTCGCAGCGGCCGCGACGATGAGGCCTGCCGCATCCTGTGCGCCGTGGCGGAGCAGCTACATCGCCCGCGCGCAAAGCCGCTGCCAGCCCTGATCCCGCTGGTCGACTGGTTTCGCGACCTCGAACCTGCCGCGGCAACCCATGGCGGCATTCTGTCGCGCTGTGCGCAGACCGCAGAGGCGTTGCTGGCCGAGCCGCGCGATGTCGGCGTCTTGCACGGCGACTTGCACCACGGCAACGTGCTCGATTTCGGATCACGGGGATGGCTTGCGATCGACCCGAAGCGCCTGATCGGCGAGCGCGGCTTCGACTTCGCCAACATCTTTACCAATCCCGACATCGCCAACGCTGTGCCTGCGGTCGCAACTGATCCGAACCGGTTCGCACACCGCCTCTCCATCGTGGCCAAGGCTGCCGAACTCGAACGGAGCCGCCTGCTGCAGTGGATACTCGCGTGGACTGGATTGTCGGCGGCGTGGTTTCTCAACGACGGAATCGACAGATTTGCAGCCATCGATCTGATCGTGGCGCAACTCGCGGCTGCGGAACTGGATCGGTAACGCACGACTTCGCCGCATCACGAACGTCGTCTTCAGCCGAAATTCTGCAGCGCCGGAAATGTCTCCAGCAGCCAGATGCTGACGTTCGAGATCGTGCCGGTCAGGAACGCAATGCCGGTCAGCACCATCAGCACGCCCATCACGCGCTCGACCGTTGCGAGGTGACGCTTCATGCGATTGAACAATGAAGCGAACTGCTCGACCATGAACGCTGCGATCAGGAACGGGATGCCGAGCCCTGCTGAATATACCGCAAGCAGCCCGGCGCCCTTCACGACCGTGGCTTCCGCCGCGGCCACCGACAGGATCGCCGCGAGGATTGGGCCGATGCAGGGCGTCCAGCCGAACGCGAACGCGAGCCCCATCACGTAGGCGCCCCACATGCCGACCGGCTTTGGCGCGGTCAGCCGCCCTTCCCGCATCAGAAAGCCGATCCGGGTCAGTCCGAGAAAGTGCAGGCCCATAATAATGATGACGATCCCGGCCGCGATCGCCAGTTGCGCGGACCAGGCGCGGATCAGGCCGCCAATGATGCTCGCGCTGGCACCCAGCGCAACGAATACCGTGGAAAAGCCCAGCACGAACATCAGCGCGGCAAGCATCACCGCACGTTTCGAGGTCTGCGTGGTCTCGTCATGGGCGACGTGCTCGATGGTAGCGCCGGTCAGGTAGACCAGATACGGCGGCACCAGCGGCAACACGCAAGGCGACAGAAAGCTGACAAGGCCGGCGACCAGCGCGGCGGGAATGGTGACGTCATGAATCATGCGGCTACTTGCCCTGCGATATCACCGGGATGCAAGGGGGCGCTCGGCTTTGCCGTCATACTTGTGATCGGGCGTGATCGAGTTGACCCCGGCGCTCACATGCCGTCATCTGCAGCGGAGGATCGGCGTCCGAATACGCCTGTTGCCTGAACGAGGTCGGACGATGAAAAACCTGCTCACCGACATCGCCGGCGTCCGGGTCGGCCACGCCGATGATGCGCGCCTGGCGTCCGGCGCCACGGCGATCGTCTTCGACACGCCGGTTGTCATGGCCATCGACGTTCGTGGCGGCGGACCGGGGACACGCGACACCACCCTGCTCGACCCCGTCAATACCGTGGAGCGCATCGATGGACTCGCGCTCTCGGGCGGCTCGGCGTTCGGCATCGAAGCCGGCGGCGGCGTGCAGGCTTGGCTCGCCGAACAGGGGCGCGGCTTTGCAATCCGCGACGCCGTCATTCCCATCGTGCCCGGCGCGGTCTGCTTCGATCTTCTCAACGGCGGCGACAAGCACTGGGGCCGTTTCGCGCCCTATCGCGATCTCGGCTACGCGGCCGCCGCCGCCGCAAGCACCGATTTCGCGCTCGGCAGCGTCGGCGCGGGCCTTGGCGCCACCACCGCCAACTTCAAGGGCGGCCTCGGCTCCGCATCGGCAACGACGCCTGACGGCATCGGCGTCGCCGCGCTCGCCGTGGTCAATGCGGTCGGCAGCGTCACCGTCGGCGATGGGCCCTGGTTCTGGGCGGCGCCATTTGAGGTGGCCGGCGAATTCGGCGGACGCGGATCGCCACCGTCGACCACGCCTGACATGCTGACCGCGCGGCTGAAGGGCGCGGCACCCGCCCCGATCGAAAGCACAACACTCGTTGCGGTCGTGACGGACGCGGCTCTCACCAAGTCGCAGGCGAAACGGCTTGCGATCATCGCCCAGACCGGCTTTGCCCGCGCGATCTATCCGGCGCATGCGCCGCTCGACGGCGATATCGTGTTCGCGGCCGCCACCGGCGCGAAACCGGTCGATCCTCTGATCGGTCTCACCGAGCTCGGCATGGTCGCGGCCAACACGGTTGCCCGCGCGATCGCGCGCGGCGTCTATGAAGCCACCGCGCTCCCCTTCCCCGGCGCGCTGCCGGCCTGGAAGGACAAATTTGCACGATAGATACCGAAGGCGTTCGTGATCGTTGCGATCGCACGCAGCCAGTGGTTCTCCTGATGAAGCTCGGTATCCATTTCAGTATAGATACGGATATATACTTGATTTCACTGTGATATTTAGGGTTAGTTTCCAGTATAGCTTGAGATGACGATTTGACCGGCTGAAGGTTCTCCCGTGCGCAATGTCGTGCACGCAACAGTGGAGAAACGTCATGAAGAAGATTCTCGTTCTCGCAGTGATCGCGGCTGCGTTTGCCGGCGAGCCGGCCTTCGCCAGAGGTCATGGCATCGGCATCGGCGCCAACATGCTCACCGGCCGCGGTGGCGTGATCGGGCTGCTCGACGGACGCGGCGCGCTCGTCGTCAACACCGCCGTCACTACCGGCAAGGGCGGTGTGCTCGGCGCAGTGCTCGGCCGCGGCAACCTGCTGGGCGGACTGCTTGGTGGCGGATGCGGCTGCCACTGACTTGACCAACGCGGACGGAGGCGACTCCGTCCGCATACTGCAGTTCACGCGCCGCGGCCGGTAAGCGGCTTCGTTGCTGCCGGCTTGGCCGAAAAGCGCTTGGTGATCGACGATGTGACGACAAATGCCTGAGTATCGTCGCCAGAGATCAGAGACCCCTTCGCATAAGCAAGGTCGACCCCAAGCGTCAGGTCGTTACCCATATCGCGACTCGCACCGATTCCGCAGGTCAGTGTCCGCGCACGGAACGGCGAATCCAGATAGTCCGTCGCCGCATAGGCGATCGAGGCCGCCAGCGTCACCTTCGGTTCGACGTTCCATGAGACTTTCGCGGAATACGCCGTGTCGATGGTGATCGGCGAGATCGGAAAGCTGGTTTCGCTGGCGCGGCGCCACGCCGTCAGATCGACCGTGAAGGGCTTTGGACGCCAGCTCAGACTGGCATCGAACAGCAAGCGACTGACATTGGTGAAATCGGGATCGTGCCACGTCCCATAAAGCTGCGAGATGGACGCGAACGCCATAATCGCATCGTCATTGTATTTTGCAAACACGAACGGCTGCACCCGCTCATTGTCGCGGCGATAGCCGAAGATGTCGAACTCCTGCACGTAACGCCGCACCGAGAGATTCACGGATGCACCGAGTTCGGCCTTGCCAAGCACGAGGCTGACGCCCGGGATCAACGTGCCGCGCCAGTACTGCTGCGGGTCGGGCAGGAAATTCGGAAAGATCGCGTTGGTCTGGTTCAGGCTCGATCGCCCGCCCTCCGCCGTCACGAACAGCTTCACGCTGTCGAATTTCGCCTCGGCCTTCACGGACTCGATCAGATCGCTGGATCGCAGATTGTAGGTGCTGGTGTCCGATATGGTCGTGGTGGAATCCAGTCTGAGATCGTCGTCGCCGAGCGAACCGCGCAGGATCACCTTGCCGCCGAGCGACGGCGTCAACTCCGGTTGCGCGTAATGCGTCGTACTGGCTTCGGCAGCAACACCCAGCGTGTAGCCATCGGCCTTTGTCCCGGCTGCGAGCGCGGTGTCGGTCGCAATGAACGCGCTGCCATTGCCCGGCCCGGCCGAAAACTGCGGATTGGAATCGAAGCCGCCACGCAGGCGAAACGATGCGGTGAAATCATCGTCGGCAGCGGCGGCGGAGCCGATACAAGCGATGCAGCCGGCGAACAAAAACACTTGCGGGAAAGACATACGCGCCCTCGCAATCCTTTGCAGAGGACACGATTACGTGGCGCGTATGGTTATCGGATCATGAAAACACGCCGCGCGTGCGCAGTGATACGGATGCAGCGCGCCGAAGCATACCGCCGCGCGGCTGCGAGATCAGACGCTGACCGAAAGCGATTGGGTTGCCGATGCGGAGATCGCCTGCGCCGCGCGCTGGATCGCCTGCTGCATGAGATTGTAGGACGACGATGCCGTGCCTGATGCCGATGAAGGTGGCGAGGTCAGTGTCATCTGGGTTCCGTCCGCGAGCGTGGTCGTGGTGGTCACCGATCCGTCGCTGTTGGTAATCGAGGTGGAGGAATCGAGCGCGGCCAGCAATGAATCCGAACTCGACCCTCCGCCGGACCCGCTCGATCCATCGGCGCTGCCGGATCCGTCTGACCCCGCGACGTGATGGTGATGGCCGCCTGCTCCCTTCAGCGCCGACGACATTTCGTCGAGACTGACCGAGCCGTCGCCATTGGTGTCGAGCTTGCCGAACACGTCATCGGCCTGCGCGAGGTTGGTGCCGCCGGCGCCGAGCGCACTCTCGAATTCCGATTTGCTGATCGTACCGTCACCGTTGCCGTCGATCTTTGAGAACAGATCCTGCAGCGCGTCGGACGGGCTCATGCTCGTGGCCGTCGTGCCGGACGATTGTCCCTGCGCCGCGAGCAGCGCGCTCATGGTCGCGGGCGAGATGCCGTTCCCCGGCATGGTGCCCGCAGTGCCTGAACTCGTTCCGCTCGAGTCGGTCGCCGTGGAGGTGACGTCGAACGAGGCGGTCGACGCCTGGCTGAAGCCGGTCGTGGCCGGCGACGACTTCGATGACGACGTCAGCGATTGAAACGCATCGATCGCCGACGACACGGCGCCCAGGGCAAACAACATGGCCAAACTCCCGACACGCCGCGGCACGCGGCCGAACTCCAATCATCCGAGCAAGTGCCGTGCCATCGGTGAAATGCCGGTGGGAGAAGGACTTTTTGCGCTCGCCCGCCTCGGAACCGGCGGCAGATATTGCCACCGACGGCAGAACTTGCCGTGCATCCCGGCGTCCCGGCCGGAGCGGATTCCCTCCGTTGCCCCCGCCAGCGGCCCATGTTACGCGAAGCTTCCTCAAGCGTGGAAACCTCGGGAACTATCCATGTCTCAGACCTTCGCGCCGCGTCCGCTCGTGATTGCGCCGTCGATCCTGGCGGCGGACTTCGCCAAGCTCGGCGAGGAAGTTCGCGCCGTCGATCAGGCCGGCGCCGACTGGATGCATCTCGACGTGATGGACGGCCATTTCGTGCCTAACATTTCCTACGGCCCCGACGTCATCAAGGCGATGCGCCCGCACACCAAGAAGATCTTCGATGCGCACCTGATGATCGCGCCGTGCGATCCCTACCTCGAAGCCTTCGCGAAAGCTGGCTGCGACCACATCACGGTCCACGCCGAAGCCGGCCCGCATCTACATCGCTCGCTGCAGTCGATCCGCGCGCTCGGCAAGAAGGCCGGCGTCTCGCTCAATCCGGGCACGCCGCTCTCGGCGATCGAATACGTCATCGACATGGTCGATCTCGTGCTGGTGATGTCGGTCAATCCCGGTTTCGGCGGCCAGAAGTTCATCCCCTCCGCGCTCGCCAAGATTCAGGACTTGCGGGCGATGACGGCGGGACGGCCGATCGACATCGAGGTCGACGGCGGCGTTGCGCCCGACGTCGCGGGTCAGCTCGCGGCGGCCGGCGCCAATGCGTTCGTTGCGGGCTCGGCGGTGTTCAAGGGCGGCACGATGGCGTCCTACAAGGCCAACATCGATGCCATCCGCAGCGCTGCGGCGTCCGCGCGCGGCGAGATGGTCTAACCTCGCGCGGGTGCTTCCAATCCCCTGAACACCAGGGCCAGCACCGCGTCGGTGCGCGTCGCGAGCGCCGGATCGTTCCATTCCTCGGCATGGGCCGGATGATGGAAAAGGATGGTCGCGTCGAAGATCGACCGCGCGGTCACTTTCGCATCGGCGACGTGAAACACGCCCTCCGCCACGCCTTCGGACAGAATGCGCGCGATCTGGTCGATCAGGCGCTCCTTGTGCGCCTTCACCACGGCGCGCGCGTCCTGCGCCAGCGCGAGATAGGTCGCGAACATCTCCGGGTCTTCCGTGACTTTCGTGCACTTGATGGCGAACTGCGTGCGCAGCCAGTGCTCCAGCTTGTCGCGCGCGGGCCCCGGCTCGTTGGCGATTTTTTCAAGCGGCGCGTTGGCCCGATCGAGCCAGCGCCGCGCCACCGCATCGCGCAACGACGCTTTGGAGGGAAAATGCCGGTAGACGCTGCCGTGGCTGACATCGAGCGCGCGCGCGACGTCGACAACAGTCGCCTTCGCAAGGCCGTAACGCCGCAGGACGTCCTCGGTGGTTTCCAGAATTCGCTCAGGCGTCAAAACGATGGTTTCGTTCACGGATGCACCTGTTCAGGTCCGTTGAAGTGACAACGGGCTCAGGGAGACAATGTTCGGTTACAGATCGGGCTCCCGCCGGTCTAGCGATGCAGCTTCGCGGCCTGTGCCGCAAGATGACGCGCGACCTGCGCATCGAGCCAGCGCTGGATCTGCGCACCGATTTGAAGAATTTCGATGATAGCCATGGCAGTCGTCCTTTTGACCAAGCGACCCGCCGTTCCATCTGTCGGCGAGCCGACGTGACACTCCGGCTCCAATCGAGGCTTGCCGTATCACGTCTGAATACTCTAATAGCATATCGCGATGACAGATTTCAATATCTGTCAGTCAATATCCCGTGACTTTCATCAGATTGGGCGCGTGGCTGGAATTTGTAAGATAATTCAATGGTGTTAGCGACACCTGGAATGACAGGTTGGTCACGCCTCAAGACGAAGGTGTCAGACCAAGCCTCTCGATATTGTCCTTTCGCCACGTCTCGATGAGATCGCGAAGACCGGCGGGATCGGAATCGAGTTGGGCGCGAACCTGGCCGTAGGCCGGACGGTCGTTTCCGAACCACCGGTCGTCGTGATCGTCCAACACCGATTTGACATGCGCGAGAGCGCGCTCGCAGCGCGCGACATCACCGATCAAATAGTCTGCGAGCGCAAAATCCAGTTGCACCGGCACCGACATATTGGCCGCATGAAATCAAAATAACTCAGGAAATCCTCGACGGTCTCAATGCGTTTGTACTCAGGGACGAACGGCGCGATCTGCGCGAGCACAAGGGCAGCCGACTTCCGATGGTCTTTCGGGTCGGTGACAGTCCAGTAGGTTTCCGGATGCTTGATGATGGGACCGCCTCTGCCGCTGAAGGATGAGGACGTCCCTTGGCGAGGACGCCAGAGTGGCGTCACTTCTCGACACAGGTCGTTGTGGTTCTTCCTCGCTGTCGTCAAAAGACGAAAACTACGCAGGAACATATGCGTTTTTCCGACGGCAAGAAAATCACCGCGGAAAAGCGAACCAGGAATTTGCCCTTGCACAAGACCAAGAATACGAACCGATCGTCGCATGTTTGATCCGTCGTGATGCATCGCAAGGCTTAGCAGAATCGCTGTCGAAGTGGCGCCACGTCGATCCGCTTTCGATGAGATTATATTCTCATCGATTTTCGACGCGTTGTGAAGCCTCGGCCGGACTTTGACCAATCCGCATTGGCCATCCCACACCGATCTGCTAAAGCGCGCTGTAACCCTTCAAACCCAAGGGCCGTCGATGATTCCCCGCTATACCCGTCCGGAAATGGCTTCCATCTGGGAGCCGCAGACCCGTTTCAAGATCTGGTTCGAAATCGAGGCCCATGCGGCCGATGCCCAGGCCGAACTCGGGGTCATCCCCAAGGAAGCCGCCAAAACCATCTGGGCCAAGGCCAAGGATGCGACCTTCAACGTCGACCGCATCGACGAAATCGAGCGCGAGACCAAGCACGACGTCATCGCCTTCCTGACCCATCTTGCCGAGATCGTCGGCCCCGAAGCGCGCTTCGTGCATCAGGGCATGACCTCGTCTGACGTGCTCGACACCTGTCTCAACGTCCAGCTCACCCGCGCCGCCGATATCCTGATCGCGGACGTGGACAAGGTGCTCGCCGCGCTGAAGACACGCGCCTTCGAGCACAAGATGACGCCGACCATCGGCCGCTCGCATGGCATCCACGCTGAGCCCGTCACCTTCGGATTGAAGCTCGCTTATGCGTATGCGGAATTCACGCGCGCCAAGGAGCGCCTGATCGCCGCGCGCAAGGACATCGCGACCTGTGCCATCTCGGGTGCGGTCGGCACCTTTGCGCAGATCGATCCGCGCGTCGAAGAACACGTCGCCAGGGCGATGGGCCTCGTGCCGGAACCGGTCTCGACGCAGGTGATTCCGCGCGATCGCCACGCCATGTTCTTCGCCACGCTTGGCGTCGTCGCCTCCTCGATGGAGCGGCTCGCGATCGAGATCCGCCACATGCAGCGCACCGAGGTGCTCGAGGCGGAAGAATTCTTCTCCGAGGGCCAGAAGGGTTCCTCGGCGATGCCGCACAAACGCAACCCGGTGCTGACCGAGAACATCACCGGCCTCGCCCGCATGGTGCGCGCCTATGTGACGCCGGCGCTGGAGAACGTCGCGCTGTGGCACGAGCGCGACATCTCGCACTCCTCCGCCGAACGCATGATGGGCCCCGACGCCACCGTGACGCTCGACTTCGCGCTCAACCGCCTCGCCGGCGTGATCGACAAGCTTCTGGTCTATCCCGCCAATATGCAGAAGAACCTCGACCGGCTCGGCGGCCTCGTGCACTCGCAGCGCGTGCTGATCGCGCTGACGCAGAAAGGCGCGAGCCGCGAGGACGCCTACAAGATGGTCCAGCGCAACGCCATGCCGGTGTGGCGTGGCGAAGGCGACTTCCTGACGCTGCTCAAGAAGGACGCCGACGTGAAGAAATACATGTCGGATGCGGAGATCGCCGAACAGTTCGACCTCGGCTATCACTTCAAGCACGTCGATACGATCTTCAAGCGCGTGTTCGGCAAGAGCTGATACGGTTACGCACATGAGCGAAGTGATATCCGTCAGCCTCCGCCGCGGGCATCACTTCAGCAAGACGCCATCGCTCAGCATTCGGCTTCTTGCAGGGCTCGGGGTTGATGGCGACGCGCATATGGGCGAAACCGTCAAGCACCGGTCGCGCGTCCGCAAGGATCCGACGCAACCAAACCTGCGTCAGGTGCATCTGATCCACACCGAACTGTTCGACGAGTTGCGCGACAAGGGTTTTGAGGTGAAGCCCGGCGACCTCGGCGAAAACATCACCACATCCGACATCGACCTTCTCGCGCTTCCGACCGGCACCCGGCTGCATATCGGCGCAAGCGCCGTCGTCGAAGTCACAGGCCTGCGCAACCCCTGCATTCAGCTCGATACGTTTCAGGAGGGCCTGATGGCGGCCACCCTCGACAGGGACGCAGCCGGCAATCTCATCCGCAAGGCCGGCGTCATGAGCGTGGTTCTCGCCGGAGGCGACGTGCGGCCTGGCGATATTATCAAGGTCGAAAGACCGGCTTCGCCGCACCGGCCGCTGCTGCCGGTATGAGTTGCCGTCAGGCGCGCACCGCGGTCGACGTCGACGAGCAGTAGATCCGCATCAGCAACGCCTCAGCCCTCGCCGCTGACCATCCGCGCCAATACATCGTCGCGCTTGATGACGCGATGATACAGCGCTGCGAGAAGGTGCAGCGCGACCAGACCGATCAGCACATAGGCGAGCCAGATGTGCCAGTGCTCGAAGAAGCGGGCATTGTCGCGATTTTCGGAGGTGAACTGCGGCACCCGAAACAACCCGAACCAGTCGGCATAGTCCGGCTTGTGCGCGCCGGAATGCGCCCAGCCGAGCAGCGCGACGACGATCGTCGTCAGATAAAGCGCCCAGTGATTGATATGCGCCAGTGCCCGCTCCCATGCCGGCGTACCGTCGGGCAGCGCAGGCGTCGGGTTGATCGCACGCCAGATCAGGCGCGCGACCATCAGCAGCAGAATGACGTAGCCGATGTCGGCATGAATGGAACGATGGAAGAAGCGGTCCGGCCGCGGCGCATAGTGGTTGAACCAGTAGCCGTAGGCGAGCATGCCGATAATCGCGAGACCAAGGATCCAGTGGAACGCGCGGGCGACAAGACCCCAGGCGGTCGTCGAATTCCGGAACATGCTGCCTTTTACCTCTCAGACATTGAAACACGTTTCGATCCAGAGGCCACGGCGGCAAGGTTTCAACAAGTCCCTCCGGCCTCGCCAATGCCATAGTGATGACTGGAATCCATCTAAAGTATCGTGCCGGTCCGCAACCATCGGACGGACCGGCATCGCCCCATAACAACTCCGTGGTAACCGGTCCGTCCTAGTATTTCCGCGTGGCAGGCATTCAAACCATCCTCGTCATCGATTCCGGCCTCGGCGGCCTCACCGTGCTGCGCGAGGTCGTGAAAGCGCGCCCCGATGCGCGCTATGTCTATGTCGCCGACGACGCCTTCTTCCCTTACGGCCACCACGACGAGGATGAGATCGTTGCGCGCGTCGTGCCGCTGGTCGGCGACCTGATCGCCCGGCACGCGCCGGACCTCATCGTGATCGCCTGCAACACCATGTCGGTGTCGGTGCTGGCGCCTTTGCGCGCGACCTATTCGGTGCCGTTCGTCGGCACGGTTCCTGCGATCAAGCCCGCCTGCGCCGCCTCGACGACCAAGCGCGTCTCGGTGCTCGGCACGCGGGCCACCGTGAAACGCGAATACACCCAAGGACTGATCCGGGACCACGCCCAGGCCTGCACCGTGACGCTGGTCGGCGCGGCGAACCTCGCTTCGCTCGCGGAGGATGCCTTGCGCGGCAAGCCGATCAGCGACGCCGACATCTTCGGCGAGATCGCGCCCTGCTTCGTACCTGCGACCGAGGCGCACGGGCGAACCGATGCCGTGGTGCTGGCCTGCACCCACTATCCGCTGCTGCTGAACCGTTTGATCGCACTCGCCCCGTGGCCGGTAGCGTGGATCGATCCGGCGCCTGCGATCGCCCGGCGCGTCGTCGATCTGCTCGGACCTGATAGCAACGACGTGCATGACTATCCGCCCGAGATGATCTTTACCTCCGGGCGTACGCACGCGCTTGCCGATGTGCTGGCGCCGTTCTTCGGCGGCCGCGTCCCGGCCTGACCGGAGGATCGTCTTTCTGTTTTTTCACCTGCCTGCTAGCCTCACCGGACAGGGAGAAAACGCCATGATCAAACACTTGCTGATTGGACTGAGCGTCACTGCATTCCTCTGCACCGGGGCCGCGTTCGCCCAGGGCATCAAGCGCACGCCGCTGCAAAAGATCGAATTCCCCGACGGCTACGTCACCGTAACCGGGATCGCCGAAGTCGGACCCGGCGGTGCGGCCGGGCGTCACACTCACCCCGGCATCGAAACCGGCTATGTGCTCGAGGGAGAGGCCGATCTCATTATCGAGGGCAAACCGACGTTGCACTTGAAGGCCGGCGATTCCTACACGGTTCCGGCCGGCGCCATCCACGACGCCAAGGTCAGCGGCGACAAACCTTTGAAAGTGCTTGGTATTTACATCGTCGACAAGACCAAGCCGCTGGCGTCCCCCGCGAAGTAGCCATCGAACCGATTGGCCTGTCGGCCGTTGGTTCTGCTAGATCGAAGAACCGGCCGCCGGCGTGTCCGCTCCGGCCGGTTTTTTGACGCTAACGATACGAGCGAGGGATGCGCGGGCAGATCCGAAAAATTTCAGTGCCGCGCCGCTTCGTGATCGAACTCATGCGCGCCTCGATAGACGTACCGTTCATCACGCTATCGCGGACGTTCGATGTCAAATCTGTCGCCGATGCCCGCGCGGGACTGAATGACGGGCCGGGTTGGGCCGCGATTTTCGCCAAGGCGTTCAGCCTCGCCGCGAAGGACGATCCGGTTCTGCGCACGCTCTACATGGCCTGGCCGTGGCCCCATTTCTTTGAGCTGCCGCGCAGCGTCGGCATGATCGCCATCGCGCGCAAGGAAGACGGCGAGGATTGCGTCCTGTCCCAGCGGGTGACGGCGGCGGACCAACTGCCACTGAGCGATATCGATGCGCTGATCCGGCACGCCAAGACTGCACCCGCCGATGACGTGCCGGCGTTCCGGAAAGCCTTGCGGGCGACCGCCCTGCCGTGGCTGCTGCGGCGGCTGGTATGGGCGTTCGGACTGCACGTCGCACGCCAGCGCGCCAACTACTTCGGCAGCTTCAGCGTCACCTCGGTCTCCGCTTTCGGGCCCGGCGAATTGCACGCGGTGAGCCCCGGCCCTTATGTACTGAGCTACGGGCAGGTGACACCGGACAAGACCATGAACGTGGTGATCCGCTGGGATCACCGGGTGACCGACGCCGTCAAGATGGCGCGGACGCTCAGCCGGATCGAAACCATCCTCAATACTGCCATTGCCGATGAACTGGCCGCCAGCCGGCCGCGGCCGGAGCTCCGGACGGTCCGCGCTGTGACGACCTGAGTATTCGGACCGGAAACGGCCCAAAATCGGGGTTTTCAGCCCGAAATCGGCGCCACTTCTGTTTGACAGGCCAGCGGTTTACCCCTAGAAAACGCCTGCTCGCGGGCCGGTTTTCGGCCCGCGTTGCGTTTCGCGACCCGTGGTCCTCCCCTTAAGCTTTAAGGACGGACCTGTCGGCTCCGGGAATTCCCGGCGCATAGGAGGGCGCGTTTCCTCACACTCGAACCAAAGAGGACGCGATGTCAAAGCGTGCAGAAGCCAAGTACAAACTCGACCGCCGTATGGGCCAGAACATCTGGGGCCGCCCGAAGAGCCCCGTCAACAAGCGTGAATACGGCCCCGGCCAGCACGGCCAGCGCCGCAAGGGCAAGCTCTCCGACTTCGGCACCCAGCTCCGCGCCAAGCAGAAGCTCAAGGGCTATTACGCCAACATTTCCGAGCGCCAGTTCTACGCCATCTACGTCGAGGCGACCCGCATGAAGGGCGACTCCGGCGAGAACCTGATCGGCCTGCTCGAGCGCCGTCTCGACACCGTGGTCTATCGCGCCAAGTTCGTGCCGACCATGTTCGCCGCGCGCCAGTTCATCAACCACGGCCACGTCAAGGTGAACGGCCGCAAGGTCAACATCGCGAGCTACAAGCTCAAGGTCGGTGACACCATCGAGATCAAGGATGCATCGAAGCAGCTCGCGCTGGTGCTGGAAGCCAACCAGCTCGCCGAGCGCGACGTGCCCGACTTCATCGAAGCCGATCACAACAAGCAGACCGCCAAGTTCGGCCGCATCCCCGCGCTGTCCGACGTGCCGTTCCCGGTGCAGATGGAACCGCACCTGATCGTCGAATTCTATTCGCGCTGATCGTTCTTCATCGGCACACGATTTCAAAAGCCCCGGTTCTGCCGGGGCTTTTTTCTTGCTACATCGGCCACGCACGGGCTGTCATTGCGAGGAGCCCTTGCGACGAGGCAATCCAGTTTTTGTTGGTCCTCGGATTGCTTCGCTCCGCTCGCAATGACGCCGAAGGTTTGCCATGCCCTATACCCCCACGCCCACCGATCCGAAGCAGACACCGATCCGCATCAACCTGCTGTCCGACACGCAAACCCGCCCGACGCCGGCGATGCGCGAGGCGATCGCGCGCGCGGACGTCGGCGACGAACAGATCGGCGACGATCCGACCGTCAACCTGTTGTGCGAACGTGTCGCCGATCTGCTCGGCAAGGAAGCCGCGGTGTTCATGCCATCAGGCACCATGTGCAACGTCTCGGCGACGCTCGCGCACTGCCGTCCCGGCGACGAGATCGTCGCGCATGAGACCGCGCACATCATCGCGCGCGAGGGCGGTGCTCACGCCGCGCTCGGCGGTTTCCAGGTCACCCGCCTGCCCGGCCCCGATGGCCAGTTCAGCGTCGAGACGTTCCGCGCCGCGCTGCATCCGCGCACACGCTACGAGCCGCCGCAAACCGTGGTCAGCGTCGAGCAGACCGCCAACATCGGCGGCGGCACCGTCTGGAAGAAAGACACGCTCGATGCCGTCGCCGCGCTCGGCAAGTCGAACGGCATGGCGACCCACATGGATGGCGCACGGCTCCTGAACGCCTGCGTCGCAACCGGCATCGGCGCCCGCGACATGAGCGCGGGCTGGGATTCGGTCTGGATCGATTTTTCCAAGGGTCTTGGCGCGCCGGTCGGCGCGGCCATCGCGGGCTCGCGCGACTTCATCGACGAGGTCTGGCGCTGGAAACAGCGGCTCGGCGGCTCGATGCGTCAGGCCGGCGTTTGCGCGGCGGCCTGCGTCTACGCGCTCGATCACCACGTCGACCGGCTCGCCGACGATCACGCCAACGCGCGCGCACTGGCGCGCGGGCTGTCGCAGATCTCCGGCATGGAGGTGCAACAGCCCGAGACCAATCTGGTGTTCTTCAATCCGGCCGGCGCCGGCGTGCCGGGACAGCAGATGGTGGCGAAACTCCGCGAACGCGGCGTACTGCTCGCCATGATGGACGGCCGGATCCGAGCCTGCACCCATCTCGACGTCTCAGCCGCGATGATCGAAGAGACCGTTAGCCTCGTGCGCGACATCGTGCGCCAGGCGTGAACAGCGCGGTTACTTTCGTAGCGCGTCGTAAATCAGTTGTCGCAGATCGCTCTGGATGCGTCCGCGCTCACTCGGCGTCTGTGCCATGAAGATCACGAACATGTCGTCCTTCGGATCCACCCAAAAGAAGGTCCCGCCGACGCCATCCCATCGGTACTCGCCAAGCGGTCCGGCCTTGTTGGCCAGAAGCTTCGTCCGCACCGCGAAGCCGTAACCGAAGCCGAAGCCGTCGCCGGGAAAGTAATAGAAGTCCCGCTTGATGCCGCTGCCCGGCCCGATGTGATCGGTGACCATGGTCGCGACGGTTTTGGCTCGCAGATAGCGCCGACCCGCGAGGGCGCCGCCGTTGAGCATCATCTGACAGAACTTCGCATAATCGCCGATGGTGCTGACCATGCCACCTCCACCGGACTCCCAGCGGCGGACCTTGGTCGGATCGGTGATCGGCACGAACGGTGCGATCAGGCGGTCGTCCGGCATCGGCTGTGCGATCCGCGGCCACTTGGCCTTGTCGGTGACGTAAAACGAGGTATCGCCCATCCCAAGCGGGTCGAGCAGACGCTGCTTCTCGAACTGATAAAGCGACTGCCCGGAGACTACCTCGACGACGCGGCCAAGCACGTCGGTGGAATGGCCATAGTCCCAGAGCGTTCCGGGTTGTTCGGCCAACGGTAGTTTGGCAACGCGATCGGCAAACTCGGCGTTGTTCCAGTCTTCGACAACGAGATCGAGTTCGCTGTAGCGTTGCCGCGCGGGATCGGCTCCATAAAAACCGTAGGTGATCCCCGACGTATGCAGCAGCAGGTCGCGGATCGTGATGGGGCGATCCTGCGGCTCGAGCCGCAGCGTCGGCTGACCATTTCCCTCGGTGCCGTCGATGCCGACGCGGGTCTTGGCGAATGCCGGAATGTATTTCGCGACGGGATCGTTGAGCTTCAGCTTGCCGTCGTCGATCAGCATCATGATTGCGGCACTGGTGATCGGCTTCGACATCGAGTAGATGCGAAAGATCGTGTCCGGCGTCATCGGATGCCGCTCGATGATGTCGCGGACGCCGAACGTCTTGAAGTAGACAGTCGGGCGTGAACAACGGCCAAGGCATTGAGAGGGATTCGGTTTTCAGCGTTTGGTCGGATTTGGAATCGCAGGATTTCTGGGTTTGAGAGCCTGGAAGCCTGCGATTTCGTTTTTGATATTTCGCTTCTTCGCGAAGCATGATTCTG
>JAFKKH010000005.1 GCA_017305665.1 Hyphomicrobiales bacterium | reverse complement strand
CGCAGCGGTTCGATCCCAACGTCGTCGACCGGAAGGCGCTCGAAGCCGCCGTCAACGCGTTGTCCGACACATGGAAACCGCGGCGGCGCGCCACACGAACAAAATAGGCGTCAAGCGCCATTCAAAAGGGCCGCAGAGCTCCGCTTACGTTCAACAGAATTTTGAACGAACGACAGATGTCGGGCAAAGAAGTCTCTGGCTCTCTTTGTCTCGGCGCTATCAGCAGCGGCTCAGTCTGATTTTGCGCTCACAACAGATGGAGCTTCCAATTTTTCCCGTGAAACGCTGAGAAACTGCGGCGGGCCTTGACGCTGCATCCGCCAGCGCTTGCTCAGCTGGGTACCCGCGAATTTTCCTCAGGTGAATCGAAGGAAATTCGTCTCCCTCCGGTGAGGGCCGCTTTGTCTGGTTGAGACGAGTGCTGTGTAACAGTGCTTATGGACAGCAATAAGCTCAGTGCTCAGGTTGAACGGCTAGAGGTCGTTGAGACTGGTCGACGAAGATGAGAAGCTCAAGATTGTTCTGGAGAGTTTGCAGACACCGCGTGCCGTCTCATCGACGGCGCGGCGATATGGAATCTCACGCTCGCTGCTGCTGACCTGGCGACGATCGTTTTGAGCCCGGGGGAGCGGGAGTGAAGAGCCTCGGCCTGGCTTTGTGCCGGCGGTGAGCGGGCGTATTGAGATTGTCGTCGGCGCGACCTGTCGTGTGATTGTGGACGTCGACGTTGATATGACCGCATTGTCTGGCGGCCGCAGAGCGCTCGATAAACTGCGCAATACTCCTGTGAGAGTGCAAAGAGGCCACGCCAAATCGCGGCTTTTGTGATTCCATCTGGAAATGGGTGACGGCTTTGAATCGCTGCCAGATGACATCGAAGCGCTAAAGGCGGCGTTGATCGTTGCGAGCGCGGAAGCCGCGGCCGCTCGCGCCCGGCAATCCGACGACCACGCGTTGATCGCCCATCTGAAGCTGCAGATTGAGAAGCTCAACCGCGATCGTTACGGCCCTCGTTCTGAGCGGACAGCGAGACTGCTGGATCAGCTCGAGTTGACGCTGGAGGAGCTGGAAGCCCCGGCGGCCGCAGATGAACTGGCCGCCGAGTTGGCCGCGGCCAAAACCGCGAAGACACCGATGACCGTGGCGTCGTTCACACGGAAACGGCCATCGCGCCAGCAACGCAGCCGAACGCGCCCTGCGCGGCATCGCACTGGGTCGGAAATCCTGGTTGTTCTGTGGGTCCGATCGCGCCGCCGTGATGTACAGCCTGACCCACGCGGTCTTCACCGGATGCTTACGGAAATTCCGTTCGGGGCGCTTCTGAGGATCGCCTTTTGTTTTGCGATCGTCATTACCCGTCGGTTGAGCTGACATTGGCTCACCGCAATGCTGGCGCCCGCGAGTTGTCTGCGCGGCATCAGCGACATGTTGGGTCGTGCGCCGAGGTGTGTGATTATTCATCGTTCTCGTGCGCGTCGTTGAATTTTGTTGTTCAGCTGAAGCGAAACGATCAACGGGGCGATAGAAATTGTGATGCGAAATTTGATCGGTCATGCGATCCAGATTGGTCACCCGTTCAAGTCTTAGAATTCGAGCGCACGGTCGGCCGGTTGAATGGCTCAGTCTTGGAGCCCTTGCTTCAATCGGTGACCCACTTGTGACGAGTAAACTTGATGTTGGCTGTGCAGGAAAAAATCGCGCCGGCAAGCGAAGGAGTTGACGTCATTAAACATGTTTGAGCAGAAACGCTTCTTCTATTTGAAGCGTTGGCATTCACGGGTAGGACAAATCCAACCGAGCGACCTAAGCTAAGGGGGATTGCTGAGACACCGCTTACAGAATGCGGCGTGGATTAGGTGCCAAGAATGGTTGCGCCGCCAAACCAAGTACGTAGCTCGCTTGAACAACAGACTGCGTGACTATGATCGCTACGAGAGTATCTATAAAGCTAAACCCTTCGATCACCGAGAAAAGGATCGAAAGCAGTAACAGAATAACGAGCACAAATAACAAGCTTGCCAACCGAAAAAACGCGCCGACAGCAAACCCCGCTAGGGCTAGTAGGACAAGGGTGGTTTGCATGCGACCGTTTCCGTCATCAATCAATCTGGAAATTGGCTAACAATCACGATGATGTAATTGTAGACTTATATGTCAACATCTTTCTGGGTGCAAATGGCGTTTATTTTTAGTGGAACCAGAGAACCACGATAAATCTTTCGTGGATTTCCAATTCGCATGACGAATCTCAGGGATGATCTACGGCCGGTCTGAGGGTTGCTAAAAGATCAGTAAGTAGTTGATTTATGTAATTTTTTACTCTCTCTCACTCTGAGAGTGAAACTGGCGGCCAAAGCCAATATTTCGCCGGTTCGCCGTATGGACCTAGAACGGTCCTCAAAGCGGACGCAAAATGGTTCGCCGGCTGCGTCAATTGCTGGCAAGCTAACGGTATGTTGGTAGATCGCCACCACGCGGAACTCGAAGCTGAGTGATCCCGATACTTACCTGCTGATGCACAGATTTAGTTCTGATGGGCGCACAATGAGGGATCCTAGGGAGTTTCGGTTGCGATACTTTATTGCGATCGTCCTGATGGCGACGATCGCCGCAGCGATATTGCGCCATACATTGCATGTGTACGGTGGCTGGACGAGGGAGGGTATTCGTGTTGAAGCGCTGACCGGGGCGATGGTCATCGGGGGTCTGGCAATTTTGTTTCGACGATGGGGGGGACGCAAGTCAAGATGACCGCGTTATTCGTATTCGATTTCGATTGATATGCGGGGAATGTTTGCTCCGCCGATGCGCATCAGCAACGTCCAGGGTTCTGGTCTAGGTGGATGAATCTGAACAACCTTGATTTCAGGATTTTCGGATAGCCAAACGTCACGCCGTTCTTCGACATCGCGCTGATTAGTTCCCAATATGATACGGTGTTGTGCCACTTCAAGCCTCCGCTTTTCCTGACCAGAGGCGATCACGCAAGGAATGTGCCAGTCCGCCGGCGACGGAATGGGATTGCGTCCTTCGTTGAAGCCGAGGAGCCGTGGCAGGGCCGCTGGAGGGAATGGTTATTTAACAGGGGAACCGCTCCAGTAGGAATGGTGCCATGGTGCGACATGCTCGCCGCCAATTCCTGTCGGAGAGTTTCGAGACATATCGGTAAATTGGAGCCTGCGGAGTGTGGGGTCGCGTTGTCCCACCCGTCGCTTCCCAGTCGCGGACGAGATTTCTTCCACGACGGACGGATCGTTTACCTGTCTTTTCGAAGCAGGCAGACTACTCTACCAAGGGTTTGCACACGGCCGCCCGCTCCGCTGGGAGCGCCGATTTCCTTCCTGATTGCGTCCGCAGCCTTATTGCAAAGCTCCTCCGAGGCGAACGGCTGAATGACTTGCGTGGTGGGTTGGGTGGGGCTTCCAAAGACGATCCATTGTAAAGATACGAATAATACCCATTCCATCACGGACTCCAATTTTTCCAACCGGCCTTAGCCGGAATGACTTCGCTGTTGCTAGGCAAACCGAAAGGCTGCCATATACAAGTTGTATGCATACTCGTTTGTAATTTGTTCCAACTGGTGAGGGCTCTGATGAAATTCATGATCGCGGCCGTCTGCCTTCTCGCATTCAGCCAATCGGCTTTAGCGCAAGGCGTCTCAAACAAACGCGACGTGTATGGCAATCTCGTGCGTGACGGCGATAATGCCTCCCGGGGGGGCGTCAATCAGTCCACGCCAACGCCCGGCGGGGCGATCCGCAATACGCCCGTGCAGCCGGCTATCAATGCTGCTAAAACGACTCGAACGGCCAGATAGTCAATCCGCGCGGATCGTTACCACCAGATCATCTGTCGTACCGGTGCGCCGCACACCACTGCGCGGCGGTACACGATCCCGCGGGGCGTCTCGGTGGCAACGGTCTTGATACAACGGGGGTGAATAGCAAGATCGTAGTGAAATGGCGCTGAATCGAACGAGCCGTGAAGCGCGCAAAGATATTGCAGACCCGGTCCGCACCGAGTGAGCGGAAAGAGCCGGTGGCCGCGCGCCGACGCAGTCTGCGGAAGGCTGGCGAGAGCGACGACGATGGTGGCGGCAACGGCCTTGACGATGTGCGACATATATCGAACCCCCTAACCAACTGTCCGTGATTATTGAAACATGATAGCCTGTCTTCCGAGGCTACGCCAAGTCCAAGTCGTTGTTTCAAGTCAGTCAATTGAGTGCCTGGAAATTCCGTTCGACCAGGGAGAGGCAGCCAAAGCGTGCGACCGAGAGTGGCGGTGCCCGAGGGTATCGGCATTGCGCAAAGGGAATATAGTCTCTTTATTCCGGTGATATTTCCCTCAATGAAATGAACTGCGTGCCTTTAGTTCGTCAGTGATTCCGGAGCGCTATGGACCCTAAATTTCCAAACCTCGAGCAGGATCCGGCAGCTTCGCATCCCATGCAGGAGATCGAGTGCGCACTCATCCTCCAGGAGATGATCAGGTCCGTGGAAAACGATCCGGGGCAAATGCGCGCCGCGATCTACGAATTCGCGCGTGCCAGGCTGAAGATCGATTCGGCGTGGGCTGACAAGGCTGAACGCGAACGATTGCGCACTGCGCTTGAGACGGCCATTCGGGGGGTCGAGGATTTTTCGATACGGCGCGTGGAAATAGAGCTGTTGCCGCCCCCCGAGCGGCGAACACACGTCGCGCCCGTCACTTCGGGCCCTTCGGCGCACCCAGTTATGACGCCGGTCACACCGCTTCGCGCGATGGCCATCAGCGGCGACGCGATTATCGAGCCGGCGCCAATTTATCCGTCCCCGAGTGTCTCGCGGATTGTAAGGGTGCGATCAGTCTTGCTGGCGGCGATGGCGGCCGGCGTTGTGGTCTTTTTCGGGGTCACGATCGAGTTGGCTTATCAGCGGCAGGGCTTGTCTTCCTTTCGCGGTTACTGGAGCGCGTCGCAGCTGTCGTCGCCGAGCCCTCCCAGCCCTCCGGTGCAGCCGCATGCGTCTCAGCAGGCCGCGATATCCGCAGATCCCAAACATGCCGTCGCTGCCGCTTCATCGCCGCCGCCGTTTCCGCTGCCGAGTGACTATGGCGTGTATGCCCTGAGCGACGGCAAGCTCGTTGAACTGCACCCACTGCCGACACGCGTACCGGACAAGCGCATCGCCATTTCGACGCCGATCGACAGGCCGAGCCGCACCGTTCTGTCCAACGGCAAGACGAGGTTCATCATTTTCCGGCGAGACCTCGCTGGCGATGCGCCTGATCGGATTGATGTCCGCGTCGTGGCGCAGGTAGTACGAGCGATCTCATTCGACGCGGTGGGCAAGCCGAAATTTGATCGGGTTTCCAACGCCTGGAACATTCGCAATATTACGCACGAATTGCGCGTGCGACCCATTCCGGGCAATCCCGAAATGTTGCTCGTGCAATCCGACAAGCCGGAATTTGCGCTTGCCTCGGGGAGGTACGTCCTCGTTCTGAAGGATCAAGGGTATGACTTCACGATCGCTGGCGCCGTGACAGACATGGCCCAATGTCTGGAGCGAACGGATGCGGCCAACGGCATCTTCTACTCGCAGTGCTTGAAGTTCTGAACGTTAAGGCTGCATTTCCGACGTTCCATCGGAGCAGCACCTGGTGTGAACCGCCCCGGGTTTGCCGGAGGCCGTTTGGTTTAAGTTATGCGGCCATGGCCGATTGTTCCAGCATGGCGTAGTAGCGTTGCTCGGCTTCGGCAGGCGGAATGTTGCCGATCGGCTCGAGGAGTCGCCGGTTGTTGAACCAGTCGA
>JAFKKH010000035.1 GCA_017305665.1 Hyphomicrobiales bacterium | reverse complement strand
CGCAGGCGTTCGTTGATCTGGCGGTTCATGCGTTCGCGGCGCTGCTGGATGGTGGCCATCACCAGCAGGCGGATGCCGACGCCGATGAAGGTGATCAGCGCGAGGCCGACCAATGTCGCCAGCACGCTGTGCCAGGAACTGAAATCGATGTTGCGCAGGATCGCCTCCGGTTTGCTCGTCCGTTGTCTCGATCACGTTCCGCAAAAAGCTAGCGCGTTTCCGCCGTCGACGGAACCAGAACTGGAATCTCCGATTTGTCATCAATCGGAGATGAAACATTCTCGCCGCAGTTCACCGATAGACCGGCGCCACAACGACAATCAACGCACGTTTGGGGGAGGGGCCATGGCCGGGACCGACAGCTACTTGCTTGGACGCGCCGATGCCGAGGTCGAACGGTTGACGCGCCAGATCGTCACGCTCGGTTCGGACTCCGAGGCGCAGCTCGACCGCATTGGAATCAAACACGGCGAAAAGGTCATCGATCTCGGTTGCGGTCCCGGCGGCGTGCTGCATCTTTTGGCCGAGCGTGTCGGCAAGCGCGGGCACGTACTCGGCATCGATCGCGGCCGCCATTTCGTCGAGCTCGCGCAAGGCTTTGTGAAGAGCCGCGGCCTGACGCAGGTCGAGGTGTGTGAGGGCGACGCCTACGACACCGGCCTGCCGCGCGCGTCGTTCGACGGCGGGCACATGCGGCTCCTCCTCGTCAACGTGCCCGAGCCCGAGCGGGCAGTGCGCGAACTGGTTGCGCTGGTGCGTCCCGGCGGCTGGGTCGCGAGCTTCGAGGCCGACTATCTGCCGTGCTGCTGCGATCCGCCGCTGCCGGCGCTGGACCGCTTGATGGAGGCCTACGCGGCCTATGCGCATGCGCAGAAGATCGATCTCTCCGTCGGCCGGCGCATCCACCGGATGTTTCGCGAGGCGGGCGTCACCGACATATCGGTCGATGCCATCGTGCACGTCTTTCCCGAAGATCACGAGCGGCGCTGGTTTCAGAAGCGGCTGATCGACAACGTGCGCGAGCGGATGCTGGAGGGGGGCTTCATCACGCGCGATGACTTGGCGCGCGACATGGCCGCGCTGGAGGCGCATCTCGCGCGGCCCGATGTGCAGGTGATGTCGAACTTGTTCTTCCGGCTGACGGGGCGGGTCGGGCACGCGCCGGTTGCGGCGAGGCCGCATTGAGACGATCGGGAACCTGGAGTGCGCGAACCAAGTATGGCGATCAAAATGCGCGCGGATATGACGCTGCGCACCAGCGCGCGTTCGCCGCGATTTGAGTGGTCTCCCCGCGGCCGCGCGTCTAGGATCGGCAAATGTCACGATTCATGAAATTATCTCTTGTCATCGTCCTGTCGCTGGCGACCGCCACGGCGGTGGCGGCGCCGCGCCACAAGAAGAAGCACGGCTATCGCCCGCATCACTATGGCTTCCTGCCGGGCTATCGTCAGCCGCTGAACAACGCTGCGCCACTGTTCAAACAGGAGGCCTCGGTGTTGCGCAACGCGCGCCGCCAACGGCGTCATTGGTACATCGATCCGAACGTGCAGTATTTCAATTTTTACGAGGGCCAGTGGCGTTATCCCGGCCGTCCGGGCTTCTACCGCGGCCGTTATAACGGCGGTAGCGTCGGCCCGTGCTGGACGCAAACGCCGATCGGGCCGGTGTGGACGTGCGGGTGAGGACGCACTGATCCACGAACCCTACGGGTGCTGCGAGCGCCGATCCGCACGTGCTTGCTAGTTATCGAAGCCAACGAACACGGTCGCGTCCTCGACCGACTTGCGTTCGGATACCACCGGCGGGAAAGCTGTCGTCCGGCCATCCGAGCGCGATGCTCTTCATGATGACCTGATCGTCGGCAATCCTGGCATGCTCGCGCACCACCGGCGACTGCATGATGCCCTGGCTGTTGATCACGGCCCCCAGGCCGCGCGACCAGGCCGCATTGACGAGTGCCGTCGCGACCGCCCCGCAGTCGAACGGCGTATCGTCGCTGCCATCGAGCACGCGGTCGTAGGTCACGATCACGCAGACCGGCGCATCGCCTTGTCGTCGCGCGCGATGCCCATGGCCGAGAACAGTTGCTTGGCGACGCCGATTTGTCGCTCGCGATGGTGACCTGCGAACGGCTGCCCGGTGCGGAATTCGCGCGACTGCGGAATGCCGGCCACCATCCGCTCGGTGTTGCCGGCGCGGATGCGATTGAGCGGCTCGCCGGTGACGACATAGAAATTCCACGGCTGGGTGTTCATCGACGACGGCGCGCGCATCGCAAGCCCGATGATTTCCTCGATCAGCTTGCGCGGTACCGGATCGGGCTTGTAGTCGTGAATGCTGCGGCGGCCGAGGATCACGTCATCGAATTTTATGGGGGATTTTCCGGGATCGGTTGAAATGGGAGCGGATCATCGGGATTCGAGGGGCAGGGCGCAAGAGCCGCCGCGCGTCAGACATGCGGCATCGTCCCTGTTGTTTGAGGCAGCGCGCGAGGCTTGCCTCCTTCGCGTAAAAGAAAATCCCACGCCGCCTTGCAGGCATGAATCATCATCCCTGTTGTTTGAGGCGCGGGCGCGCCTTGAGTGCCTTGGGTGCCTTACGCCCAAGCGAGAGGGCGCGGAACGCCGGGTGCTGCAACAACACCCGCAGCCTCGCGTGCAAATTGAAAAAAGCACACGAATTTTGGTCACCACGGATGCCGGGTCACGCCGGCGTTCCGCGCGCAGTGGGTTGTCCGGCTTGCTTCGTGCTCTCCTCGGTGATCGCTGTCGTTTCACCGTCGGGTTTTTAAGGCGTCGCTCGCTCCGGTCGGAGACGCGCGTGTACCCTGAGCCCTTGACGCCAGCATGGGGCGTCGGGACCGCACGACTTGGGCCGGCGCGCAAAGGCCATGCAACGAGACGAATCTCCGCCCCGGCCGCATCGCGCAGTGTGGTCGTCAGCGCTTCCGAAGCGGCGGGTCCAAGATGCCTTGGCTGCCCGTGAGAACAGGGCCCAGCTGCGGCACCGAGCATAATTCGTCCCCTGCGCAGCTCGTAACTCCTTGAAAGGATATCCATGGAGTTTCAAGTTCTCGCACGCAAAGCCGTCATACCGGGCAAAGTATGTCCCCGACTGGAGAAGCCCGCTGGCATCGCTGGCATCGCCCAGATCATGTGGAGATTAACCGTCAGGTAAATGACCAACGTTGCCCATGGTCGAGGCGGTTCCCATATACGTTGGCGGAGGTTTTCGGATGTCTTGGGATGACCTGAACAAGTCGCTATTGCCTGAGATCCCCGGCTGGCCGGAGCGGTATCGGAGCAATTCCAGGCTGACGTTCGCCCGCGAAATGTCCGAAGGCGATGCAAGATGGTGGCACTCCACTTTCGTCGAGACACATGGACTTTATCCCGAAGATGTCGCCGAAAAACTAGCGGGTGCCGCTCCGGGAGACCAAGCGTTTCGCTACGATCTCATCGAGCCGCTTGACCAGAGCTTCATGCTCTCAATGGAAGGAAAAGAAGGAAACCGACAGATTTGGTTCCAGGCAAACGAGGTCAGGTTGAAAGACCACTTCGTATACGCTGACCGCATGGACGTCGAAGCCGAGTTTCGTGGGCAGCAGACCGCACAGAAACTCATGTCGGGCATTGCTGATTTCGCCCTCATGATGGATTGCCGCAGGATCGAACTCGTCGCACAGGATATCGGCGGTTAACTTTGGGCCACGGCCGGATGTCTTCCGGTCGGTTCTTGGATCGGGATCAAGAGTAGCATCGTGACGAGATTAGGCCGGCTTCTGGCCAGGCGAGAGATCTCGCCTGAGACTTCGGCAGGGTAACCAGATTGCTCGAAGCGGGGGAGCGAGACCCCAGGATGATCTGGGCGATCGCCAAACTTCGTCAAGAAGTGACTTTCAGACACGCTAGAAGCCTCAGCGACCCCGCAAAGATCGCTCTAAGGAAAGAGCTTCTCATCGGGGTAGAATGGAAGGGCGAAATCGACTTCGACAAGCGTTTCTCTAGGCTCGCATTTCAGAAATGGCTCCGGCGGAGATGACCAGATGAGCACCATTAACGATCACGTCGAGGTCGACCCTACCGATGTCGGCATCGCGCTTGCGATGCGGAACAATGGATTCTCCAACGAAGATGTCGTTAGCATCCTGGGCTACATGCCCGATCTCAGCGTCACTCCGGAAGAGCTCGAAGCGGCTGTGACACCCACCATGCGGCCAGCGAACCCTCCGCATACTGGCGGGGGTTCTTCGTTCAAACGGTAGGGGCTCTATTATGAGATGGAGTTTCTTCGCGTTTGAACTCGGACTTCCCGTTCCAACTGCACCGTTGCTTTGGGGATTGCCTGTACTTGGCGGGCACCCACCGGCCTCGCGGCAGGTAGGTCGTCGCCAACTCGGCCAGTCGGAGGGCCTCCTCCAACGGCTGCACTGCCCATACCGGCAGCGCCGACGCCGGTACCTGTCCGGCTGTGGTGCCACCCCACTCCGCCAGCAAGCGCAAGCGGGCAGGTAGTAAAGTTGCTAGCAGCAAAACCAGAGCGATCTTTCTCGGTCGGTCATGGCGTGCTCCTTTTGCCGAGTAAACCCAAGCATCGGGCTAGGGGTTCCACATTTTGGTCCAGTGACCGAGGTGTGGGTAAGGGGCGGCCGTTCCTTGTTTGAAGAAAGAAAGGCTGGCAACATTCCCCTTTTCAGGGGCCATTTAAATGTCGCTAATCGTGGTGTTTTTGCTAGCCTTCGTGGCAATATCCGTTCTTGCTGTAAGGTCATACTGTCGACGGCGAGACGTGCTCTACAGAGTCCGACGCTGAGTGATATTCGCCACTTCGAGGCAGCGGATTGAAGCAAACCCAGCGCGGAACGAAATGCTCGGCGCAAGGCCCTGCTGAACCCGCCAAGACAAAGGGTCAAGGCGAGATTAGCTATTTCATTATCAAAGCATCGCGGACACAACGCACCGAATGCGCACTAGCAAAATAATAGCAATGAAACCATTTTGCTGGGCTCGCGAAATCTAGCTGAAACGTTGGCCAGCTACGCATTTCCCAAAATGACAAGGGGAAGTGTCATGATGGAAGCCGCAATTGCCGCTCTGCTGACGTTAAGTGCTGCTGTGTTCATCGCCCACGCTTACGATGCAATGCATACGCATTAGTGCCGCGTAAGAGAGCCTTGGCGGACGATGTTGCCGGACGACCTACGCCAAGTCTAACCACCACACATTGGATTGACTCTTGACTAGCTTGCACAGGATTCGGCAGGACTTTGACCTATCGACGCTCGACGTTTCTAACTGTTCGGCCATGCGGTCCGGTGGTTGCCCACTCTCCCCGGATCATGCAGCGATTGAATGCCTCGGCGCACAGCGGCTTCGTCCAGCCGCGCTTCTTGGCTTCGGCGGTGCAATAGGCGCGATTAGCGCTGCAGCTTTTCAATTCCGTTCTCGCGAACGAATTGCTTGACATCAGCCCCACGGCTACGAGGATTAATCCCGCGAGTATCCTCATTATGGCCTCCCTTGATTTTAATCTCTTTTTTAGTCCCCGCCGGCGAGGAAGATCAAATGACTAAAACAGCGGTCGCTCTGATTGGTTTTATCGCATGGACGCTCGCACTTCTCGTCCTGATGGAGACGATCAGGACCTGCCTCGTTGTGACCGGCAAGGTGCCGGCGAATGGCTTTACTCCGGATAACCGCAATTTATCTCCTTTCATGCAGCGCTTGGCTCGCGCTCACGCGAACTGTCTCGAGGGACTGCCCATTTTCGGTGGCTTGCTGATCTTCGCCATTATCGTCGGCGCGACGGCAGTCATGGACGGTTTGGCGCTTTGGCTCTTGGGTGCGCGGTTCGCGCAATCGACGATCCATCTGCTGTCAACCAGTGTGGCCGCGGTGAGCGCTCGCTTCACCGCACTCGCGGTTCAGATGCTAATCGGTATTTATTGGATCGTGAGCCTACTATAGAAAGCCACGCTGGGGGTTCCGATTACTCAGATTTAACGACCTGCATGTATGCTATCCGGATATCCTTTTCCGGATTTTCGCCATGGACGAGCCTGAAACAGTCCCGCCAGCGCTCCGAGAAGCATATGCGACCTTTTCGGCATGGGCGTGTCGCTTAAACCGTCGGGCCGAACCTGCACGGGTAACCTGTCCGGATCGGCTACCCGAGCCAACCCGATCCATGGAAGCAAATCGACAGTATGATCCAGCCCGCCCTACCGGGGCGCTTGGGGGTGAGTTACGATGAAGCTCACTTTTGCCATAGCCATCGTGCTAGTCATCATCAACCAGTGGGATCAGAATTATAACAACGGCGCCCTTACCAGGGTCGGGTTCTCTCTGGCCAACGAGCTTGCGCGCGCGTTTGGGCTCTAGGACGCAATGGCCGCGCCGCTTCGCGGCGCAAGTCGAAAGTTCTAGAGGGGTGCGTCCGCTCACAGCGGACGCCTTTGTGTCCGCCGAGCAGGCGAAAGGTTCAAACAAGGTTTTATAAAGTTTCGGATGAGGCTGAGTATTGTCGGTCAGCCCTCCGGCGCGGGCCCGTCGATCTTCTTTCAACCAATGTCCCAAAGCCGGCGGGCCCGCGTTCAATGCCTGTCGAGTGGACGGCTACGTAAGCGATTAGAGCGTGAGGTTGTTGAAGGAGTAGAGGGCGAAGGCCAGTACGGCGCAACGGTCGACGAGACGGGACAGGCAAAACCGGATAGGGTCACTGTGCTTCGAAGCACGCAGTCCTGATATGGAGCCGGTCCGCGAACTCCCATACGGGCCCGCGGCGTATCATCGCCGCATCTTGAGGCCGGACAGATGGCAGCATCCGACTAGCGTCAGAAAGCCAAAATCCCTCTTGCTTCTTCGGGGCGTCCACAGATGACCCTAGTTGCATTGCAGCAACAGGCCCTTCGAAATAAATATTGACAGTTTTATGACATGTCGGCACAAGTTTTTTGAATTTATTGTTTGTTTTTTTCAGGTTAATGCTCGTGCTCGAAAGCGCTGTTGAGCCTCAATATGATCGATGGTCATTCGCAGAGATAAGCGCAACCGTCCTTCTCGGAATGGCGATTGTCGTCGTCCTGACGATTGAAGTCGCTTCCGATCAGCTCGGCGTGCTCCATCCCCATAAGCTTTTGTTTTCGTCACCTTGGCTTTTCTCAGCACTACTCGGGGCCGCGCTCGCCCATTTATTGAAAGCAGACGAAAACGAAGAACGAATAGCCATTCTCATACTTAGTGGCGTTATTGTTGCCGTGTTCGTTGTTCTAAAAAACATCGGACTTCAACTGCCATTCCCAAGTCGACTTTCATTGGTCAGCTATAGCGCGGCTATAGCGAGCTGCGCGATCTTCGTGCTCATGATCGGGCAAAAGAAGCGTACACTTACTCAGACTATCAAGATGGCAGCACCGGTTTGGCTGTGCGTGATCAGCATTTTGGCATCTGATACCGCCATTGCTGCAACAAGCTCGTTGGCAACTTACGACAAGGATTTGTGAACCGCCCCGGGTTTGCCGGAGGCTCCAACTCCTGAGAGGATGGAGCCATGACAAGCAAGACGACGAACAAGTTTTCACCGGAGGTTCGAGCCCGTGCGGTTCGAATGGTTTTGGATCACGGCAACGAGTATCCGTCTCGGTGGGCTGCGATTGAGGCGATAGCCCCCAAGATTGGCTGTTCCGGTCATACTCTGCTGGAATGGGTGAAGAAGGCGGAGGTCGACAGCGGCAAGCGAGCTGGCGTCCCAACGGACGTGGCGGAGAAGCTGAAGGCGCTTGAGCGTGAGAACCGCGAGCTTCGGCAGGCCAATGAGATCCTGCGCAAGGCGAGTGCTTATTTTGCGACGGCGGAGCTCGACCGCCGGTCCAAGCCATGATCGCCTTCATCGACGATCATCGTGCGGCGTACGGGGTCGAGCCGATCTGCAAGGTTCTGCCGATCGCCCCCTCGACCTATCATGCCCATGTCGCCAAACGGCGTGATCCCGCCAGGCTGTCGGTGCGTGCCAGGCAGGATGCCGCCCTGAAGATCGAGATCCGGCGTGTTTTCGATGAGAACATCCACGTCTACGGTGTGCGCAAGGTCTGGCGGCAGCTCAAGCGCGAAGGCTTCGATATCGCCCGTTGCACGGTGTCGCGACTGATGCGGGACATGGGATTGCAAGGGGTGATCCGCGGCAAGTCCGTCAAGACCACGATCAGCGACAAAGCCGCGCCATGCCCGCTGGATCACGTCAACCGCCAGTTCAAGGCGTTGAGGCCGAACGCTCTTTGACTCTCCGACTTCACTTATGTTGCCACCTGGAACGGCTTCATCTACGTCGCCTTCGTCATCGACGCCTATGCTCGCAGGATCGTCGGCTGGCGAGCGTCGCGCACGGCACACACGGGCTTCGTGCTCGATGCGCTGGAGCAAGCCCTGCACGCTCGGCGGCCAGTCCATCGCGGCGGGCTCGTACACCACAGCGACAGAGGCAGTCAGTACATATCCATCAAGTACACCGAGCGTCTGGCCGAAGCCGGCATCGAGCCGTCCGTCGGCAGTGTCGGCGATTCCTACGACAATGCTCTCGCCGAAACCATCAACGGCCTCTACAAGGCTGAGGTCATCCATCGACGCGGGCCGTGGCGCAGTTTCGAGGCCGTTCGACTGGTTCAACAACCGGCGACTCCTCGAGCCGATCGGCAACATTCCGCCTGCCGAAGCCGAGCAACGCTACTACGCCATGCTGGAACAATCGGCCATGGCCGCATAACTTAAACCAAACGGCCTCCGGCAAACCCGGGGCGGTTCAGATCGCCTCCATAGTCCATGCTGTCGTCGAGCACGGTCCCAATTTGGGCAAACTGCTGCTGTTTTACGTGTATGAGCTTTTGCCCGTCATGGTTGCTCTGCACTACGGCTTTGATAAATCGAAACGCTTGCCCTTCCCAATCTTGTTTGTTGTCTCGGCAACTGTAGGATATTTGCTTTACCTTTGTTTTCCTGCAGTTGGTCCAGGCTACACAATCGAGAATTACTACAACGCCATAGTCGCGACAAAGCCAACTTACCTGGATACAGCAAATGCCAGCGTCCCAAGAAACTGCATGCCGTCCCTACACGCTACATGGGCTTACTTCTTTCTCTGGAATTCCGGCAATTTCAACATTCCAATTCGCTGGCTATTTCGCACCTTCGGCCTACTTACGTTGGTAGCGGCAATCGGAGGGCTCGGGGGGCATTGGTTTATCGATCTCGTGGTCGCCTTGCCGTTTGCATGCGCCATTCAAACAATCTGCATCAGCGACCTGCCATGGAACGATCCGAGACGCTCTTTAGTGATCATCGGCTGTTCTGTGCTTGTAATAGCCTGGCTGATAGTGCTGCACGATCATCGACTGTTTGATGCTATTCCGCTTTTTCTTCGCTGGCTGATGGTCCTGTCGTCCGCCGCAACACCAGCTTTCCTTGTTCCGAAAGTGCTCAGGCACGATCGAGCCGGCAAGGTCAAACCGATTCCAGCGGTGGTAGGCATCTGAAGTGTTGCACTTCTGGCGCGCCACCATCAATAGCTGGAACGGATTGATCTTTGCCGCTCGCTCCGAGCAGGCCATCCGGCAGGAACTGTTTGCGCTTTTACTGACGCTACCGCTGGCGTGGCTTGTCGGAGTAACGGGGGTCCGTCGTATCGAACTCGTGGTGGTAGTTCTTCTGCTCTTGGTGACGGAGCTTTTGAATACCGCGATCGAAAAGCTGGCGGACCGATTGACCACCAATCACGATCCACAGATTGGGCACGTCAAGGATATGGGTTCAGCTGCGGTCGGCGTGGTACTGCTCATCATCGGTCTGACCTGGGGGGGAGCCATCGCTGAACGAATAGGTTTTTTTAATGTTTCGATTGGGCAAGCTTTCTAGATCCGAACCCATATCGACTTCGCGCGAAACCGTTATAAGCGTGACAATTGCAAAAGGGCGAGGCTTGCAGCTCGTGGCCGAGCGGCCTAGTAGCCTGAAGGCTTTTCACTAAGATCGAGGATGCGTCTGACGTTGCCCCTTTGGCATAATCCAGTTTGAAGTAGGCTCTGGCCCGACGACAAGGACCAGAGAGATGAAGCGCAACAGGTTCACCGAAGAGCAGATCATCGGGATATTGAAGGAGCAGGAAGCCAGGGTTCCGGTCTCATGCTGATACAGGACATGGAAAGGAAGGACGTAAATTTATCTACGAGAATGCTGACCAGATTGGTGTGTTTTTCACTGACAATCTAGATCTCGAGGCACTCTGCCTTCAGGTTGTAGCCAGCCATCAACCGGCGCAACGCTTCCCATCATTTTCGAAAGAGGGTACGAGGCCTGGCCGTCGCAAACCGATACAAATAGACTTTGAGGTAGCGTTCCGCGCCCAACGATTACCATGATGAACCCGTTCAGCGCATGCTTCGAGCGCCGAACACAGTCGGAGATGTTGCGTAGATCGATATGGGAAGGCGAGGTCACATCTTCCGGATGGGTATGCCAACAACCGACGAAATGCACGTCGTGTCTGAACATCTCTTCGATCTCTCTCCGCTCGGCGCGTTCATCCGGCCCGTAGGAGAATCGAGTCCGACGGTCAGTTTGGCGGGGGCCTGTGACTTGGCAGACTTCAATGATGGGAAGTGACAGCCTCGCGAACAGAAGACCTCCGGCTTCACGCTGCCAAAAGTGAATCTGGCGATGCCCGTCGAAACGCGCCAATACGTCGTCACTGAAGGTTATGGTTTGCCCCGACACCCCGACATCGAAAGAAATCACGCGGCGAGAACCCCTGTGCCGCGCGCCCATTTTCGTTCGATGACCGTATGGCCTCCCAAGGATCCAGGAGCGATCAAGCGCAGCGTGTCGCTCCATGCGCCGCCAGCATCCTCAATGTGGCGTCGACTGGCTAACCAAAGACGATGCGTTCCGGAAGCTACCTTGTCACCGATTACGTCCAAGGCCATTTCTGCGATTGTCGATGTGACGAAACCAAGCTCGACAGAACCGTACGGATCGAATGCAGCGCCACACGCGGGTTCGTAACGCCTTGTCTCACCGCTCCATTTGACGGCGACGATGTCGGATTGACCGTATTCGTTCAATCCATGACGTAGTCGATCATTGGGAGACGAAATGACGATGGCATGTCCCGCTGCCGCGTATGGCTCCGTCCATCCATAGACGATCGGCACCGCATGGCCATGCGCGGCCTGCCATTCATCGAGAAGGGATTCCGCTGCCCAGTCGCCCAATGTGGACACAATGAGGTCCGCCTTTTCCAGGGGGAGTCTTGGTGAAGCACCAGGTCTTCAACCCTGGCGATATGGGGGGTGACATCAAGGTGCGGAAGGTTCGTGCGTATCCGTCGGGCGAGAGATGAGGCTTTCGGCTGATCGATCTCGCCTACACCAAGCGGATGTCGGCCGACATTGGCAGCCTTGAGCGTCTGCTCGTCGACCAAGACTAGCTTGCCAACGCCAGCCTTCGCGAGCATTTCTACGACAGGCGCTCCGACAGAACCGCACCCGAGGATGGCCACCGTCGCATCTTGGAGCGTCCGGAGACGACGATCCTGTCCGCGGCTGTGAATCCAGGCCGGGTCGATGCGGTCAACCGATGTCTGGTCAGGAGACGAACCTCCGAAGAGACGCATATGGACGACGCTTTCAGGAACCGATGAGGGACGAAAACCTGCTGTAAGCGAATCTCGATCGCGTGTAACCTTTGGGCGGCTGACAACTGTGGCGGCCAAGGCCGGTCCGTTGGCAGTGTCGGCACCGAAGATGACAAGCGTCCGCGGCGGCGCGCCCCGAGCGATCTCATCCAACAAGGGTGCGGCACCAGCCCGTTCTGTCAGCGCATACACGGCTTTGGCAGATGTCGGATATTCCTTCGGAAGCATCACGGTGTCGAGCCATGCCAGAACGCCAGGGATCGGCTTTACAGATGATGCTGAAGTCGTCGGATTGAAGTTCCGGAGCCAGTCACGCAACTGATCGTCGTTTTCGGCGATGATGGTGCGTTTACTGTTTGACCAGACTGATATTCGGCGCGACGGTGCCAGAGGGGCGATCAGCGAGAGGATGGGGTTGCCTGGACCCTGCTCTACATGGTGCCAATAGGTGAGGAATTCGGAACGGAAGTCTTCTTCGTTTTCTCCTCTGGACGCTGAAATATTCAGGATCATGGTCGGCGAGATCGAGCGTCGCCAGATCGAGGTCAATCCATCCGCCGTCAAGCGGGTAGGAGTTCGGGAGCATTGCGAACTCAACGGCATTCTTCGCAACAGGAGACTCGTTGACGCCGATGCGGGCCGCGTAACGGATCACGTGGGTTGCTCGGCTCTCATCGATTCCTGAGACGATCCTGATACGGGCCTCATGCCGTTCTTTGATTTCCAGCAATCGCGCTTCAGTATATTGCGCGACCAGATCGGGTTCCCTGGAATCGAAGATGCGGTGATGCGTGTCGCAGACAAGCATTAAGTTGTCGGGATTGTGCGCAAGGAGCGGAGAACGGACTTCATCACCACGGGGACCATCTTTCGAATCCGCAACGATATGGGCGATGTAGGCGCTGTTGGAGTTTCGCGTGTCGGAGATTTCATCTCCGATGAGGTTCTTGTTGCAGAAATGGCAGCGTCCGGCAGCGCGCGCCCAGACGATGTTCTGGATCCTTGTCGGAATCGATTTCCGCTTCTGCTTCTTTTCCCCCGGCGCGCGTTTCGAATGTTTCGAAGCCTGCGTTTGGGGAGAAGAACGGTTGGCGGCTTCAATTTCTGCAACTTCACTCATGACTTTGCATCTCGAAGTTGATTCACCTTTCGTTCGACTGGCAATTTCGCGACGATCCGAAGATCGCCGCGAAGGAGTTTGATTTTGGGCCCCTCAAAACGCCGAGGGATTGACCATTGTGACTGGGTTTCGCAGATCCGCTAAGTCTTTGAATTCCCATTGTTCAGTTTAGAACTTTGGCTCCTATGAATATAACTTTGGGTCTCCCACCACCACCACTACTACTACTACTAATAATAACTAACTGAGCTAATCACGAACACCCCGTCGTGCTTCCGCACGTGTCGCACTTCATGCAGGTGCCGTTGCGGACCAGCGTGAAGTTCGAGCACTCAGAGCACATGTCGCCTTCGTAGCCTTTGGCCTTGGCTTCGGCGCGGCGCTCGGCCTTGCTCGGTGCGGCGGCTGACGTCGTCGCCTGTGCCGATCCCGCCTTGCTCCATTGCTGTTGCTGCTCAAGCCGCTCGGTCGGCGACAGGTCCTGATCGGTCTCCTGCTTCAGCGCGGTCGCGCCTTCCAGGGTGTCACCGACGCGGGAGGAGGAGACGGAGGTGACGACATTCGCACTTCGTGCGCCGCCCTCCCCACCGAGGGGGGAGGGAGAAGCACTGCCGCGCATGACGACGAGGTTGTCGGTGCGCGAGCGGGTCAGGCCCTTCGACACATACTTGGTGGCCTGCTGCGCGGGCGCATCCGGTCCCTTGCCTTCCGCGACGCCCTTGCCCATGGCGTCGAAGTTCGACTCGGAGGGATCGACGTGGGCGAGATCGAAGCGCGACATGTAGCTGACCGCGAGTTCGCGGAACACATAGTCGAGGATCGAGGTCGCGTACTTGATCGAGTCGTTGCCCTGCACCGGACCCGCGGGCTCGAAGCGGGTGAAGGTGAAGGCGTCGACATATTCCTCCAGCGGCACGCCGTATTGCAGGCCGAGCGAGACCGCGATGGCAAAATTGTTGATGAAGGAGCGCAGCGCCGCGCCTTCCTTGTGCATGTCGATGAAGATCTCGCCGAGGCGACCGTCGTCGTATTCGCCGGTGCGGAGATAGACCTTGTGGCCGCCGACGACCGCCTTCTGGGTGTAGCCCTTGCGGCGATCCGGCATCTTCTCGCGCTCGCGCATCACCACGATGCGCTCGACCAGACGCTCTACCACCTTCTCGGAGATCGCGGTGGCGCGGGCGGCCATCGGCTTCTCCATCAGGGTCTCCAGCGCATCGTCCTCATCGTCCTCGTCGCTGATGAGCTGCGCGTTGAGCGGCTGGCTCAGCTTCGAGCCATCGCGATACAAGGCATTCGCCTTGAGGGCGAGCTTCCAGGAGAGCAGGTAGGCGGACTTGCAGTCCTCCACCGTAGCGTCGTTCGGCATGTTGATGGTTTTGGAGATCGCACCCGAGATGAAGGGCTGCGACGCCGCCATCATGCGGATGTGGCTTTCCACCGAGAGATAACGCTTGCCGATCTTGCCGCAGGGATTGGCGCAATCGAACACCGCGTAGTGCTCGGGCTTGAGGTGCGGCGCGTCTTCCACCGTCATCGCGCCGCAAATGTGCACGTTCGCGGCCTCGATCTCGCGCTTGGTGAAGCCGATCGCCTGCAGCAGGTCGAAGGTCGGGGAGGCGATCGCCTCGGGGCCGACGCCGAGCGCGCCGCGGATGAAATCCTCGCCCAGCGTCCACTTGTTGAAGGCGAACTTGATGTCGAACGCGGTCGGCAGCGCCTTCTCGATCTTGGCGATGGCTTCATCCGTGAAGCCTTTTGCCTTGAGGGTCGAGGCATTGATCGCCGGCGCGTTGGAGAGTGAGCCGTGGCCGACGGCGTAGGCTTCGATCTCGGCAATGTCGGCTTCGCGATAGCCGAGCGCGCGCAGCGCTTCGGGGACGGCCCGGTTGATGATCTTGAAGTAGCCGCCGCCGGCGAGCTTCTTGAACTTCACCAGCGCGAAATCGGGCTCGATGCCTGTCGTGTCGCAGTCCATTACGAGGCCGATGGTGCCGGTCGGCGCCACCACGGTGACCTGCGCGTTGCGATAGCCGTTTTGCTCGCCGAGCGCCAGCGCGTCGTCCCAGGCCTTGGTGGCGTGCGCGACGATGTCGGCCTGCGGGCAGGAGACGTGATCCAGCGGCACCGGGTTGACGGACAGCGTCTCGTAACCCGAGGCGTGGCCGTGCGCGGCGCGGCGGTGGTTGCGGATCACGCGCAGCATGTGGCCGGCGTTCTTCTTGTAGCCGGGGAAGGTGCCGAGCTCGCCGGCCATTTCGGCCGAGGTCTTGTAGGCGATACCGGTCATCACGGCGGTCAGCGCGCCGCACAGCGCGCGGCCTTCCTTGCTGTCATAGGGCAGGCCCATGGTCATCAAGAGGCCGCCGATGTTGGCGAAGCCGAGACCCAGCGTGCGGAATTCGTAGGACAGTTCCGCGATCGCCTTCGACGGGAATTGCGCCATCATGACCGAGATTTCGAGCACGACCGCCCACAACCGGCACAGGTGCTCGTAGGCTTCGATATCGAAGCGCTTGGTGGCCACATCATAGAACGTCAGCAGGTTGGCGGACGCGAGGTTGCAGGCGGTGTCGTCGAGGAACATGTATTCCGAGCACGGGTTCGATGCGCGGATGTCGCCGCTGGCCTTGCAGGTGTGCCAGTCGTTCATGGTGGTGTTGAAGTGCAGGCCCGGATCGGCCGAGGCCCAGGCAGCGTAGCCGATCTTCTCCCAGAGGTCGCGCGCCTTCAGCGTCTTCATCACCTTCTTGCTGGTGCGGGCGGTCAGATTCCAGTCGCCGTCGGTCTCAACTGCGCGCAGGAAGTCGTCCTTCAGTGACACCGAGTTGTTGGAGTTCTGGCCGGAGACGGTGAGGTAGGCCTCGGAATCCCAGTCGGTGTCGTAGATGTCGAAGTTGATGTCCTTGTAGCCTTGCCGGGCGAACTGGATCACCCGCTTGATCATGTTGTCGGTGACCAGCGCGCGGCGCGCCAGCTTGATCTCGCGGCGCAGCGCCGGGTTCTTCTCGGGATCGAAGCAGTCGTCGCCACTTCCTTCGCAGTTCACGCAGGCCTTCATGATGGCCTTGAGGTGCTTCTGGTTCAGCTTCGAGCCGGTGACGAGGGCTGCGACCTTCTGCTCCTCCTTCACCTTCCAGTCGATGTAGGTCTCGATGTCGGGATGGTCGATGTCGACCACGACCATCTTTGCCGCGCGGCGCGTGGTGCCGCCGCTCTTGATGGCGCCCGCCGCGCGGTCGCCGATCTTGAGGAAGCTCATCAGGCCGGACGAACGGCCGCCGCCGGACAGGCGCTCGCCTTCACCGCGCAGGCGGGAGAAGTTGGAGCCGGTGCCGGAGCCGTACTTGAACAGGCGCGCCTCGCGCACCCACAGGTCCATGATGCCGCCCTCGTTGACGAGGTCGTCCTCGATGCCCTGGATGAAGCAGGCGTGCGGCTGCGGATGCTCGTAGGACGACTTCGACTTGGTCAGCTTGCCGGTCTTGAAGTCGACGTAGTAGTGGCCCTGGCCGGGGCCATCGATGCCGTAGGCCCAGTGCAGGCCGGTGTTGAACCACTGCGGCGAGTTCGGCGCCACCATCTGGCGCGCCAGCATGTAGCGCAACTCGTCGTTGAAGGCGCGGGCGTCGTCCTCGCTCGAGAAGTAGCCGCCCTTCCAGCCCCAGTAGGTCCAGCAGCCGGCGAGGCGGTCGAACACCTGCTTGGCGGAGGTCTCGCCGACGATGCGCTGGTTCTCAGGCAGCAGGCTCAGCGCCTCGGTGTCGGGCACCGAGCGCCACAGCCACGACGGCACGGTCTCTTCCTCGACCTTCTTCAGCCGTGCGGCGACGCCCGCCTTGCGGAAGTACTTCTGGGCCAGCACGTCGGAGGCGACCTGCGACCAGAATTCCGGCACCTCGGCATTCTCCAAGCGAAACACCACCGAGCCGTCCGGATTGCGGATCTCGCTTGTCGTCAGCCGAAAATTGATCTCGGCATAGGGTGACTGACCGTCTTTGGTGTAGCGCCGTTCGAATCGCATTGTTTTTCGTGCCCCGTAACTGTCCGTAACCGCTTTGGCGCGGCCTTGGCGATTTCCATTCACGGGCCGGTTGGCCCGCAGCTCAGCCGGTGGTTCCGGCCCTGTTGTCCCTGTCGCCCGGATGATCGTCCGCCCTTAATCGGGTGCCGACTTCCGGACTCAACGCCTCACACGTCGATTTCGGACCCGCTTGCGGGCCGATTTTTGGCGCCCTGGAAGCCCCGGTTTCAGAGCAGACAAGTCCTCGCCCCCGCTGCCTCGACCGGCGGGCGGAGTGGCCATTCTGGAACCCTTCAGGGAGCGACCGGCGGGTACCCAAAACACACTCGCGCCGAACAGGATCGAAGCTAGGACGACTCCGTTGCGCCCGTCAAGGATTAGTACGGGTTCCTGAATCAAATACTAAATATGGTGGAAAGAGGGGAAAACCAAGGGGGCTAGCCGCGCCTTGGATGGGCCCAAGTATCAGTGAGTCCTCAGAGATTCCCAAGTGAAAAAAATCTTCAAATTGACTCCTTTGGCGAGCTTCACACGCTGTTCACAGGACAAGTTTTTATTCTCGGGAAGGGGTTGCTTTAAGCCGACTCGGCCTGCCTGCGTCGGGGACATGACGCATGTCCGGTTTGGCGATAGCGCGACGACGCCATAATCGGCATTGTGGCATCCGATTCCGCCGGATTTTTCATTTCATGACAGACCAATCCCTGCCAGGTGCGCGGGCTCGAATCGCGCCCATCGGCCTCCTGTTCCTCGCCACGACCTCGATCGGCTGGGGTCTCAACTGGCCCGTCACCAAGGCATTGCTGAGCGAACTGCCGCCGCTCACCCTGCGCGGCGCGACCGGCGTCGCCGGTGCGGCGCTGCTGGCGATCGTCGTGCTTCTCCGTGGCCAGAGCCTGCGGGTTGAGCGCGCTTTGTGGCCACGGCTTTGCCTCTACGCGGTCCTCAACGTCACCTGCTGGATGGCACTGATGGGAATCGCGCTCCTGTGGCTTCCCGCCGGCGAGGCCTCGATGATTGCCTATACGATGCCGGTGTGGGCGTCGCTGTTGGCGTGGCCGATTCTCGGCGAGCGGCCGAACGCGCTGCGCGTGATCGCCCTGCTGCTCGCGTTCGGTGGCCTGACCGTCATTCTCGGCGGCGAGGGCATCTCGATCACCCCGGAGAAGCTGACCGGCTTCGTTATGGTGCTAACCGGCGCGTTTGCGTTCGCATTGGGAGCGGTGCTGTCGAAGAAATGGCCGCTGCCGCTGCCGCCGATGACCGCAGCGGCTTGGCAGATCGGTCTCGGCTGTCTGCCGGTGGGCATCGCTGGGGTGCTGCTGGAGACATCACATTTCGAGAACGTGACGCCGCTCGGCTGGTGGCTTCTCGGTTACAGCACCGTGATCCAGTTTTGCGTGGCCTACGTCTCCTGGTTCGCGGCACTTGGACGCCTGCCGGCTTCGGTCGCGGCGATCGGCACTACGGCCGTGCCGGTCATCGGCGTCGTCGCATCGGCGCTCGCGCTGCATGAGCCGCTGGGTCTCGTTCAGATCGCGGCGTTGCTTCTGACATTGGGCGGCATCGTGCTGGCGACACGCTCGTAACGGCCGCGCGTTGGCAGCGTTTGTGAGGCGCGCGGCGTAGGTTTGAAAGCACAAACAAAAGGAGCGGTGCACGACGCACCGCTCCTGATTGATAGTCGGATTTCGCTGGCTTGCGAAATCGTTACGGGCAGGGATGCCTCAGGCCATCGTAGCCGAGATAGGTCCCAGTCCTGACATTGTAGGACTTGAACCGCTGCTGGCAGTAAGCCACGGAGTCGCCGCCACCCGGCACGACCTCTACTGTCGGGCCATCGTCGTAATACCCGTAGTAGTCGTCATCGTAATAGTAGGGGCTGGCGAACGCACTGCCGATCGCTGCACCCGCAACGAAGCCCGGGAAGAATCCACCGTGACGATGGTGGCGGCCTCCATGCCATCCGCCGTGACCACCGTGCCAGCCACCGCCGGCCATGTGCCGGCCGCCGCCACCGACGAAGCGCGGCGTGCTGCCACCGCCACCGAAGTGTCGACCGCCACCACCACCAACGAAGCGAGGTCCACCGCCACCGCCACCCCCACCAATGTGGCCGCCGCCGACATGGCCGCCTCCGCCCACGTGTGCGCCGCCTCCGCCTCCGCCAACGAAGTGCGGCGTCTGCGCGAAGCTCGGGGATGTTATCGCCAACGGCGCCGCAAGCGCGATCACTGCCGCTGCCAATACCGGTTTGTAATTCTTCATATCCGCAACTCCATTTCGTCGTGACTTTTTGAATTCGATACTTTGCTCCGCCAGCTCAACGTGGCGACAGGTTCAAAGTTCCGCAATGCGGATTACGGAATTGTCATGGCAGGCCGGGGAATGGACCGGGAAAATGCAGGCAAATCGCGCTGTTTTGCCGCGGCTTGTGCTGGACAAGATGGCAGCGGAATGCCATCAACCCATGAAACGCGCTCGCGACGGATTCCGGCAATGAAGCAGTTTTTCCTCAAGTTGTTCACCTGGTGGAACGGCCAGACCTTTGGCACGCAACTCTGGACGTGGCGTTTCGGCGAACTGGTCGGTACGGACGGGCAGGGCAACCGCTACTACCGGACGCGCGGCGGCAAGATCGATCCGACACTTGGTTTCGAACGCCGCTGGGTGGTTTACAACGGCTATGCCGAAGCCACCCGCATTCCGCCGGACTGGCACGGCTGGATTCATCACACCGTCGACGTGCCGCCAACCGACGAGAACTATCAGCCGCGCGAATGGCAGAAGCCGCATGTCCCGAACATGACCGGCACGCCCCAAGCCTATCGGCCGGCTGGTTCGACGATGGCGAGCGGTCGCCGTCCAAAAGCGACCGGCGATTATCAGCCCTGGACGCCTGCGTAAGTCACGACGCTTTCCGCGCCGAGATTTTCAGCGCGGGACTCATTCCACGGTCTCTCTCGCTACGACAGCCGCGCTGCGGCACGCTTCACGGCATCGCTTCGACGCTGCGCGCTTGGGCCGAGCTTGTCTTTCAGAAACGCAATCACCTCGACTGGCGCGGTATCGGGCGATCCGGCATTGAAGGGCGGTGCCGGATTGTATTCCAGCGTCAACTGGATCGCTTCCGCGGTCCGGCGATCTGCCAGGATTTCAGCCAGCGTCAGCGCAAAATCGATCCCGGCCGTGACGCCGCCTCCGCTGACGCGGTTGCGATCGACGCAGACGCGAGTCTTTTCGGGCGTCGCGCCGAACAGCGACAGATAGTCCATCGCGGACCAATGCGTGGTGGCGCGATAGCCACGCAGCAACCCGGCTGCGCCCAGCACCAGCGATCCCGTGCAGACCGACGTCACATAGCGCGCGCCGCTCGCCTGCTTGCGAAGAAAGTCGAGCGTCTCTTCGTCGTTGACGAGGTCGTCGGTGCCGCCGCCGCCGGGTACGCAGATCACGTCGAGTTGCGGACAATCAGCGAACGTGATGGTCGGCGTCAGCGTCAGAACGGAATCGCTCGGCACCGGCTCGATGCGCTTCCAGATCAGATGCACCGTCGCGCCGGGGATTCGCGCGAACACCTGAAGCGGTCCGGTGAAATCGAGTTGCGTCACCTTCGGAAAGATCAAAAGGCCGATGTGAAGGGGTGCGGACATGACGGTGATCTCCGGAATCTGAGGTTTCGCTTGACGGACCGATCCTGCCATGATGCTGTTGTGTCTGAAATGGCATATATCCCTCGTTTTAAGACATAGACGCTCATGATGATCGGCGTGCTCGTCTTCCCGGATTTCCAGTTGCTCGACGCCACCGGTCCGATTTCCGCTTTCGAGATCGCAGGCCGGCTCGCAGCGAAGCCTGTGTCAATCAAAGTGCTCGCGGTTGAGCCAGGCGCGGTCAAAAGTTCATCGGGCGTCGAACTGGTGGCGCGCAGTATCAGGTCGGCTGGCGCGCTCTCGACGCTGATCGTGGCGGGCGGCGAGGGCGTTCACGCGGCGTCGCAATGCCGCAAGACGCTCGGCTTCGTGCGCACGATGGCCAGGCGCGGTATCCGTGTCGCCAGCGTCTGCTCGGGTGCGTACCTTCTGGCCGAAGCGGGTCTGCTCGACGGCCGTCGCGCCACCACGCACTGGCGCCGCACCCGCCATTTCGTTGCGACTTATCCGAAGGTGAAGCTCGATCACGACAGGATTTTCGTGCGCGACGGCAACATCTGGAGCTCGGCCGGCATCACCGCCGGGATCGACCTTGCGCTCGCCATGATAGCGGAGGATTTCGGCGAGGACATCGCCCGTGAGACCGCGCGTCAGCTCGTGCTGTATCACCGCCGTTCCGGCGGACAGTCGCAGTTCTCGTCGCTGCTCGAATTGAAAGCGCCGAGCGGCCGGTTCGGTCCGCTCCTGAGTTGGGCGCGCGAGCATCTCGATCAGCCGCTGAGGGTGGAGGATATGGCGGAGCACGTCGGCATGAGCACGCGGCATTTCGCCCGCGCCTTCATCGGGGAGACCGGCACCACGCCATCCAAGGCGGTGGAGCGATTGCGCATCGAAGTGGCGCGCGAGCGCGTGCAATCGTCGGGCGAGGGAATTGAGCAGGTGGCGTTCGCAACCGGCTTTGGCGATCCCGAACGGATGCGCCGTGCCTTCATCCGCGCCTTCGGTCAGCCGCCGCAGGCGTTGCGCCGTGCGGCACGCGTTGGTGTCGGCTGAACGGTGTCAGTGTTTGGTTGCGGCGAAAATGCCGCTGCCGAAATAAATGACATTGGGGTTGGTGCTGGAGAGGACTACGCTTCCGCCCATTTCGCCGATCGGACTGGTCTTGCCTTGGAAGAAGCTGCCCTGCAGCGTCATGCTTCGACTGTTTGAGCCTGCGATCGTGCCACCAAAATTGCGCGGGTCGGCCGTATTGAGCGAGACAGGGCCAGAATAATTGGTGCTATCGAGATTGGTCACGCTTACAGTGCCCGTGCGTGCGCCGAAATCGACAGTATTCGAGAAGCCGCCGGCGGCAAACGTTGCGTTGTTCACATTAGCGATGACATGACCGGTGTAGGTCGCCTGACCCGTGGACGGAATATCGCTGATTTGAACGGGTCGGCCAGCGACCCAAGTGCCGATCACGGTTTCAGTCGGATTGTTGGACGTTGGTGTATTGTTGCTCGATTGGTAAAGCCAGAATCCCCAGCGCGTGTATTCGCACTGACAGGGTGTCAGGTTGGGGATCGCAGCGGATACCACTTGGCCCACAGAGCCGCTGTCGGTCGACACAAGCACGCCATTGTTGGAGATGGCCGCAAAATTCTTGTAGTCAATATAGCCGCCGTTTGTCGGACCAAACTGGAATGTCCGAGTTGGAAAATTCGGATTTTGAGGGTCGGAAACAGTGAGGGTGGCCTGTGCATTGTTAGTTGTGGCATCGAGATTGATTTGCGAAGTTCCTTTTAAAAGACCAACTTGCACCGAAGTTGGGAATACGTTGAGATCCACCCCGCCTGTATAGCCCGTCAGTGCCGCAGATGGCCGAGAACTGTTATCCACAGGCGGGTTGTTACTCGGAGGATTGTTGTCTCCGCCTTTCGGCTGATCATGCGCTGTCTGCTGCACGGCCGTCGCCTGGCTCGAGGTCTGGATCGATTGCGTGAAGGCTGCGGCGATCGCGTTGATCTGGCTGACAATCGTAGGAGGCGAGGGCGGAGCGCCCGAGCCTGTCACCGTTCCGCCGGGCGTTCCCGTTGCCTTCTGCTCGGCGTCGGCAACATTCTTCGCGGAAGCTGTTCCGGCACGTGCGCCGCCGGTCTGGCCGACGGCGCTCTGGAACAGCGCGATCTGCTGTTGCACGAAGCCGGGCGGCGGAAAGTTGGGTGGGCTCGGCGGTCCGCCGGCATGGGTCTGGGTGAATTCGCCGGCGCCGAGCGTGACGGACTGGCCGCCTGACGTGACGGTCGATGTGCCGTAGCCGCTATAGATGCCGCCCTTGCCGTCGGTGATCATCACGCCGCCGCGAATGCCGATCAGAGCCGACGCGGTTTTGATCTGGGCATCGCCGTTGTGGCTGATCTGGCCGCCGACGAAGCGCAGCGCGCCCTTACCGAGCGTTGCCGCCAGCTTGCCGGTGTTGGCGTTCGGATCATAGACATACTCGTCGATGGTCAGATCGCTGTTCGGGCCGATCGTCATCGAGGTCTTGTCGAGAAACAGCAGTTGCACCGAGCCGCTGGCCCTGGTCTGGATCCGCTCCTTGTGCGTGATCGACTGGCCGATGCTGATCGTTTTCAGATTCGCGGTGGCAGCCGGATTGACCGCCGAGGCCGTGCCGACCTGCTGGGCTTGCGCCACCGAACCGCCAAGCGCGAGCGCAGTGGCCGTCATCGCAATCTGAAGCGCTCCCATGCGGCTCATGACAATTCCCTGCTTAAAAATCAAAAACGTAGCACTGAAAGGGACAGTATAACCGCGATTGTTCCGGATACGCCAATCTGTTATCGTACCATAATACCGTTATGGCAGCGAATGATGGTATCTGTTGCCCCGAGTCCACGATGACTTTTGCCCAGCCGTCGCGACCGGCTGGGCAATCGCGACGCGGAACTGGCGTGACGTTCCCGCCTCATTTCTGGCGGCTCACCGGGAGTCCGCCAGAGCGACGGACATCCGGTTTCGCCCCGGCATCGCGAGGGCCGCTGTGGCCGCGACGGCCGACAGCAGGGCCGCGGCGCCGATCGCGTGCGCGAAACCTGTCGCGAATCCATCGGGTGAAGCCGAACTCCCGGTTTGATCGAACACCGCAACAAGGATGGCGATTCCGAAGGCGCCGCCGAGAAAGCGGAAGGTGTTGAACGCGCCCGAGGCCTTGCCGATCTCGGTAACCGCGACCGCATTGATGACCGCGGCCTGGGCTGCCGGCATCGCCAGCGACACGCCGGCTCCGCCGATGATCATGGGCGGGACCAGCAGGGCATAAGCTGTGTCGGGTGCTGCGATCATTGCGATCCACGCCATGCCCAGTGTTTGCAGCAGCAGCCCCGCGACGACCAGGGGACGCTCGCCGATTTTAGTTACCAGACGCCCGCCGAGCGGCGCGAAGACGAACAGCGTCGCGGTCCACGGCACCATGCGCAGGCCGGAGCCGAGCGGGCTGAAACCCTGCGCCGTCTGGAAGAATTGCGCGACGAAGAACAGCACGCCGTACATCGCGGCATAAAACAGGAAGCTCGATGAAATCCCCGCCGCGAAAGCGCGCGCGCGGAACAGCCGCATCGGCAGCATCGGTTCGGCGGTCTGAGCTTCCCAGCCGATGAAAGCCGCGCCCAGCGCCGCCCCTGAGAACAGCGACGTCACGACTTCGGGATCGGACCAGCCCGCATGATTGCCGAGCATCAGGCCCCAGACGAGGCCGAAGGCCGCACAACTCGCCAGCACGAGGCCGACGATATCGAGACCGGCCTTCGGCCCGCGGCTGTCGGGAATGCGGATCAGGGTCAGCAGCGCGATCGCGATTCCGATCGGTACGTTGATCCAGAAAATCCACTGCCACGCAAAGCCGGTGGTGATGGCCCCGCCGATGACGGGGCCTGCGATCAGTGCGAGGCCGGTGATGCCACCGAGGATGCCGAGCGCCTTGGCGCGCTCGTCGCGCGGGAACGTGGCACCGAGGATCGCCATCCCGAGCGGCATCAGAAGCGCCGCGCCGAGGCCTTGCAGGGCGCGCCCTATAATCAGCATGGTCGCGCCGGACGATAGCGCGCAGATCGCGGACGCCGCCACGAACAGCAAGATCCCGGCCAGGAACAGCGGGCGGCGGCCAAAGCGATCGCCGAGCGCGGCACCGGTCAGAAGCAGCACCGCGAAACTGAGGTTGTAGGCGTTGACGGTCCATTGCAGCGTCTCCATGGAGAGGCCGAGATCGTTGCGGATGGTACCGAGCGCGGTGGTTACCACGAGGGAATCCAGCGCCGCCATGAAGGAGGCCGCCGATGTCAGCGCCAGTACCCAGCCCTTGCGGGTTCGTTCAGCCGGTTCGGTCATGTGTGTGTCCTGTCGAATGCATGTGCCCGCGCCATGCGGGCAGTCTTCAACAGGACGAACCGGGAGGGTTCGAGGATTCGTCGAAAAAATGCTTTTCGGCCGCATCCTTTGCGGGGCGCGCGACGTCTTGGGGATAGAAGCCGGCTCGACGGGCCGGTTGCACTGAGACGGAGCAGGCAGATGACGCAGACGCTGATACGCTACAAGACCAAGCCCGAGGCAACGGCCCAGAACCGGTCGCTGATCGAGGATGTATTCAGGGAGTTAAAGACGCGCGCGCCGCAGGACCTGCGCTATGCGGCGCTGATGCTGGCCGATGGCAGTTTTGTCCATGTTGTCGAATATGCGGGCAGCGAAAGTCCGTTGCGGCAGGTGGATGCGTTTCGCGCCTTTCAGGCCGGCATCGGCGATCGTTGCGCGGAGCGTCCCGTGGTGAACGGGGTGACGGTGATCGGAAACTATCGGATGCTGGATGAATGACGGACGAACCTGCCAGCAATGCAGCGGACAGCCGCGCCGCGTTCGACGGTTTGCTCGGTCAGCTCAGACCCAAACTGCATCGGTACTGCGCGCGGATGACCGGATCGGTGATCGACGGCGAGGACGTGGTGCAGGAGGCGCTGGTCAAGGCGATCGAAGCCTTTCCCGCAGCCACGCCTATCGCCAATCCGGAAGGATGGCTGTTCCGGATCGCGCACAATGCGGCGCTGGATTTCCTGCGCCGCCGCCATCGCCAGGCTTTGCTACATTCTGACGAGGATCTGGAGATCATGGCCGATCCTGCAACGCAGATCAGGGATCGCGAAGTCGCTGCCGCGAGCCTGCGCACGTTCATGCGGCTTGCGCCGGCGCAACGCTCCAGCGTTATTCTGATGGATGTGCTTGGCTATTCGCTGGAAGAGATCGGTGACGTCACGAGCACCAGAATTCCCGCGATCAAGGCGGCCCTGCATCGCGGTCGGACCAGGCTCCATGAGCTTGCGCAGGAGCCCGACGACGCGCCGATGCCGAAGCTTGCCGAGCGCGAGCGCGCATTGCTGGCAACGTATGTCGATCGGTTCAACGCCCGCGACGTCGATGCCATGCGTGCGATGCTGGGAGAGGAGGTGCGGCTCGATCTGGTGGCGCGCCATCGCGTGGCCGGGCGCTCGGAGGTGTCGAAATATTTCGGCAACTACGACAAGATTCAGGACTGGCGGCTGATGCCGGGCCTGGTCGAAGGCCGCGCCGCCGCGCTGGTCTGCGATCCCGGCGACCCTGACGCGCGGCCGACCTATTTCGTGCTGTTGACATGGGATGCCGACGGGCTGATCGGCATCCGCGATTTCCGTTACGCCCGCTACGTCATCGACGGCGCGGACTACGTGATGCTCTGAGCGAAGAGCTTGACGGCGAAGGACATTGTCGGCGCGTTTGTCGTATCGGATAGCCAGGTAAGTTTACGGCCTGGACGACATCCTGGAGATTGAACACATGGCGCTCAAACGGATGGACAACGTCGGAATCGTCGTCGATGATCTCGGAGCGACGATTGATTTCTTTCGCGAGCTCGGTCTCGAGCTCGAAGGGCGGGCCACGATCGAAGGAGAATGGGCCGGACGTGTCACTGGACTGGGCGATCAGCGCGTCGAGATTGCCATGATGCGCACGCCGGACGGTCATGGCCGTCTCGAGCTATCCCGCTTCCTCAGGCCGCCCGCCGTTGCGGATTACCGCAACGCCCCGGTTAACGCCCTTGGCTATCTCCGCGTCATGTTCGCCGTGGACGACATCGACGAGACGCTTGAAAGGCTCCGCAATCGTGGCGCGCAGCTCGTCGGCGAAGTCGTTCAGTATAAAGACACGTATCGGCTCTGTTACATTCGCGGACCCGAAGGGCTTCTCATCGGACTCGCCGAGGAACTCGGTTGAGCCTCATACAACGACAATGACGAGAGGCAACTGGCAAGCGGTTTTATGAGTCTGCGGCCTAAGTCAGAGTCTTCAGCCATTGGCTGATGTCGCTCACAGCGACGTTTGCCTGATTGAGCAGCTTGCCCATGGTGAAGAAGCCATGGAATTGACCGGGATAGGTCTTGTAGGTGACGGGCACCCCGGCGTCCTTCAGCCGCTTGGCGTATTCGTCGCCTTCGTCGCGCAGCGGATCGGCGCCGGCCGTCATCACATACGCCGGCGGCAGGCGGGACAAGTCGCTTACCCGCGCGGGCGAGGCGCGCCAGTTTTCCTTGTCGGCCTCGTCGCGCAGATAGTGGTTGCTGAACCACTTGATGACGGAATGGGTGAGCAGGATGCTGGTTTCCGGCTCGCTGTGCGAGGGATGGTTGCCACGAAAATCGGTGGCGGGATAAATCAGCACCTGACCCTTGAGGGCAGGACCCTTGTTATCGCGCGCATCGATCGCCACCACAGCCGCGAGATTGCCGCCGGCACTGTCGCCGCCGACGGAGATATTTGCGGGATCGATCCCGAGCGTGGCGGCGTTCTTCGCGATCCACGCCGTCGCGGCGATGGCATCGTCGACTGCGGCGGGAAACTTGTGCTCGGGCGCGAGACGATAATCGACGGACACGACGATCAGCTCGCCTTCGGCCGCGAGCTTGCGGCAGACCACGTCATGGGTATCGAGATCGCCGATCACCCAGCCGCCGCCGTGAAAGAACACGAGTCCCGGCGCGCCGCTGGCTGACTTGCGCAGCACCTTCGGCACGTAGACGCGGGCAGGGATGTTGCCGGCAGGCCCGGGAATATCGAGAGGCTTGATCGAGGCCAGTTCGGGCGGCTCCGGATTGCTGACGAGACGCGCGGCGAGATAGTAGCCGCGCGCGACATCCGCGGTGCCGTCTTCGTAGCGGGGACGGCCGGCTTCCTGAAAGGCCTTGTAGACGGCGGCGGCATCGGGATCGAGAACGACGGGCATGGGCAACCTGTGATGCTGAAGGTGAGGGCGAGACTAACCGAAACGAAACGGACAAGGGCGTCCGCTATGCGGAGGTACGCCCGCCGTCCACGGTATAGGCGGAGCCGCTGACGTAACTTGCCTCGTCAGAGGCGAGAAACGCCACGATCGAAGCAACCTCAGTTGCCTGACCGAGGCGCCGGGCGGGGACGCGATCGACGATGCGCTCCATGGGCGTCGGTGCGTTGCCTGGTTTGCGCCCATCGATGATCGCGCTCAGCATCCGGCTGTCGATCAGGCCGGGGCAGACGCAGTTGACGCGCACGCCGGTGCCTGAACATTCCTGCGCGACGCTTTTGGTCAGGCCGATCACGGCGTGCTTGCTGGCACTGTAGACCGCAATCGCGGGCGAGCCGATCAGTCCGGCGATCGAGGCGGTATTGATGACGCTGCCGCTGTTTGTCTTCAGCATCACCGGCAGGACATGCTTCATGCCGAGAAAGACGCCGATCACGTTGACATCGAGCACGCGGCGAAAGCTCTCGAGCGGGTAGTCCGTGATCGGCTTGATCTCGCCCTCGATGCCGGCGTTGTTGTAGAACACATCGATGGTGCCGAACTTTGCGAGCGCGGCGCGGACGTAGTCGGCGACCTCATCTTCTTGCGTCACGTCGGCGGCGATTGCGAGAGCGTCCGCCGAGGCGGGCAGGCTTGCAACCGCATCCTTGAGCGGTCCTTCCTGCCGGTCGACCGCGACGATTCGCGCGCCGCGTTCCGCCAGAAGCCGCATGGTCGCGGTTCCGATCACCCCGGCCGCGCCGGTCACGAGGGCGATTTTTCCGTCCAGACGAATTCGATCAGTCATTCCTGTCGTTTCCTGTTCTGCTCCGGTTGATATCCGGATTGTCACCACCCGGAGACTATTCCATCTGGCGTTGGGCCTGACCAGTCACCGTGAGGAGGCAAGATCGTCGCGGCGAGGCGTCCGACGTGGGGGCCGCCCGCCCTTTCCCCGCCGTAATCGGCGTGTTAACCGGGGGACCTGCGAGCGGCTTAGAGCCTTTTATATCTGTAGAATGTCCCGATCCTGATTCGAGCCACGAAGCCGCACGAGATGTCCCGAACCATTGTCATAGCCGGTTGTGCGGCGTTCATAGTTGCCGCGTTCGTCGCGGTCGCACCGCCTGCGCGCGCGCAAATCGGCAATATCTTTTCGGACCCCGCGCCACGTCCGCCGGGCGCAATTCCGCGCGGACAGGGCGCTCCCGACGACGATGAAGAAGACGTGCCGGATTTGCCGCAGCAGGGGCGCGTGCTGCCGGCGCCGATGCACCTGCCGTCCGGTCAGGGCGCGCCACCTCCCGGTCCGGTTCAGACCCAGCCGCTGCCGCCGCCGCCGGGGACTACGGTCGTGCCGCAGAATGCGCCCGGTGGAACTGCCGCCGCGCCGCCGCCCAATGCGGCGCCGGGACAACATCCGCCCCCCCGCACAGCGCCACCTACGCCGGCCACGCTGCAACCGGGCGACGAGGTCGTCACCGAGCCGCCGGCTCAGAAGATCGTCAACAAGAAGGCTGTCTTCTCGGGCCTCGACAAGATCACCGGCCGCATCATTCATTTCGATGAGGATGTCGGCGAGACCGTGCAGTTCGGTGCGCTGCGGGTGAAGACCGACGCCTGCTACACGCGCCCGGCCACCGAAGCCGCCAACACCGATGCCTTCGTCGAGGTCGACGAAATCACCCTTCAGGGCGAAGTGAAGCGGATTTTCTCCGGCTGGATGTTCGCGGCGAGTCCCGGTCTGCACGGCGTCGATCACCCGGTCTACGATGTCTGGCTGACCGACTGCAAGGATCCGGAAACGACCGTCGTCAACGCACAACCGGACCCGCCAAAGCCGGCGCCGCCGCCCGCGGCCAAGCGTCCGCCACGGCAGTCAGCGCGTCAGCCGCGGCAACCCCCGCCGCCTCCGCCACAACCGGCACCGCCGCCGCCACAACAGCGGCCGCAGAGCAATCCTTTCTTCGCGCCGTTCCGGTAATAGCCTTCGGTCGCCTTACACGCGGTGCGCAATGATCTGCAGCGCCTCCGCGCCGGCGACTGGACGGTCGAGCGGCAACGCCGCAAAATCGGCGACCCCGGTCAGGGCGTCGTCGAGCATCGTTCGATACCGCCGTCGCGGCACTTCGATCGCACCGAACGTGCGCAGATGATCCGTCACGAACTGGGTATCGAGCAGCGTGAATCCGCCGGCGATCAGTCGCGCGACGAGGTGCACCAGCGCAACCTTCGATGCATCCCGCACGCGGTGAAACATGCTCTCGCCGAAGAATGCGCGTCCGAGTCTGACCCCATAGAGACCGCCGACGAGGTCGCCGTTCTGCCAGACCTCGACGCTGTGACCGTGGCCGAACTCATGCAGCGCGATGTAGAGCTCGCGGATGCGGCGGTTGATCCAGGTATTGTCGCGTCCGGGCTGCGGCTCTGCGCAGCCGTCGATTGTCGCCTTGAAGGCAGTATCCACGGTGACTGAAAAACTGTCCGACCGCACGGTGCGCGCGAGGCGTGACGAGACCTCGAACCCGTCGAGCGGAATCACGCCGCGCATCTCCGGCTCGACCCAGAACAAGGTCGGATCATCGACGCTCTCTGCCATCGGGAAAATGCCGCAGGAATAGGCGCGTAGCAGGAGCTCAGGCGTGATCTCGGACGAGGCGGAGTCGCGGGACGTCATGCCGCACTCTAGCAAACCCGTGATGCGCGGGCGACCACTCGATCCGGATCGTGAACGAAGGATTCGGCGCTTGTTCCCGGATAGTATTGGTCAACGGCGAACCCGGTCGGCTTTGGCAATGGACGTCACGGTATCCGCGGTGTTCAAACCGAGCTTCCTGAACCATGCCAGACCCGCGGGTGTTACCGTCAGTGATCGTTCGGCGCCGCGGAGCATCAGACGGTTGTCCAGGAGGTAGCGCAGGATATCGTTCGCCGCGGGGCCGCTGAAATGAAAGCGCCGTTCGGTCCAGTCGAGACACAGCCGCAACTGTTTGTGCGGCGATCGCGATCTGACGGCGGCGATTGTCGTCATCCATTGCTCGCCTGCGTCGGTCAGCGTCACGTCATTGCCGTTGACGCACACGTAACCGCGATGCACGAGCGCGTCAGCGAGGGCGACGCCGAGACGACCGGCGAGATGCTTGTAGCAGCACCGGGCGGCCACAAGATGCGAAGGGCGAACGCGGGCAGAATCCGCAGAACGCGCCCCGGTGACTCCCGCCAGTGTTTCCAGCGCCGTGCCGACCTGTTCATTGGCTAGGCGGAAATACCGGAAGCGCCCCTGGGTCCAGACCGAGATCACTCCGCCATCCACGAGCTTTCGCAGATGGCCATTGGCGCTTTGCGGCGTGATGCCGGCAATCGCGGCGAGTTCTCCGGCCGGAAGTGTCCGCCCATCGGCAAGTGCAACAAGCATGGCTTCGCGTGCGGGATCCGCCAGCAGGGCGGCAACTTTGGCGAAACCGGCTTGAACGGGCATTGGGCGCTCTCCGGTGGTGGCGCTCAGGGTGAACGGTGGCCACCGTCCTCGAGAACCTTCAGGCCAAACCATCCCCAGTAGACGCGATGCTGCTGAATGAGGCCGTCGCCGATATCCATCACCTCGACCAGATCCATCTGTTGTCCGGCCTGGGTTGCGCGAGGGTCTTCCCACATCAGCCGTTTGCCGTCAGTAAAGAATCCTGTCCGATACCGCTGCCGCAGCGCTGGTTGCGTCTTGAATACCTTGTCCACGAACTGGCGCAGATCATCCCGGCCGCGCACGACGCCATCCTCACGGCCAAGCAGATGCCGGACGAGGGGACTTTCAAGAACAACGTCGGGCGCGTAGAGGCGGAGCGCGGCATCGAGGTCCTTGCGCCCAAGTGCATCGTCCCATGCGTGATAGATGCGCTCGGCATCGCGGATCGTTTCAGTAGTATCGCTCATGTCGATCTCCTTGCTCGTTCTGCGCAGGAGATAGCACCAGCGAAATGTGCGACGTTTCACGGGGAGATGAAACGTCGCAACTCGGAGCGCTGCGATCCGGCTTCGTCAGGCTGCGGTTGCGGGCTTGCTGGTCGCGCCCGGCGGAATTTCGCGGCGGAACCGCAGGACGATGCGCGTGCCGTCATGCGTTGGGTCGCGCTCGGCGCGGGCGTCGAGCTTCTGTGCCATGGCGGAGACGATCCGCTGACCCATGCCGGTCGAGCGCGGATCGGCCTTCGCATTGAGGCCGACGCCGTCGTCGGTGATCGATACCCTGATGTCGTCGCCCTCGGTTCCGAGTTCGACATGGATCGGGCCGGGCCCATCGGGATAGGCGTATTTGACCGCGTTCATGACGAGTTCGTTGACGATGATTCCGATCGCGACGGCGCGATCCGGATCGATCTCGATGGGCTCGGCCTTCAGATCGAGGCGCGACATCCGGTTGCCCTCGGCGGAACGCCGCAGATCTTCGAGCAAGGCTTCGAGATACTGGTTCAGCAGCACGCTCTTCAGGTCGTGCGATGTGTAGAGGCGTCGATGCACCTGCGCCACGGCGGCGACGCGGCCCATCGCATTGGTCAGCGCGGCCTTGACGGCATCTTCAGACGTGGAGTTGGCCTGCAGATGCAGCAGCGATGCAATGATCTGAAGGCTGTTGCCGACGCGATGGTTGACCTCGCGCAGCAGCACTTCGCGCTCGGCGGCGAGCGCCGCATAGCGGTCGCGTGAGGCATGGACCTCGGCCTCGGCCTCCTCGCGGGCCTTCTGGACCATCGCTTGCCGGATCGCGCCTTCGGCGGCGACCTGCAGCAGCGGTACGTATTCGCCGAGCGTATCCTTGACGAGATAGTCGGCGGCGCCGGCCTTCAGCGCGGTCACGGCGATCTTGGAATCCTGCGAGGCGGTAACGAACACCACCGGCGGCGCGTTGGGAATCGCCCGGATCCGTTCCAGCGTCTCCAATCCGTCGAGGCCAGGCATGTACTGATCGAGCCCGACCACGTCGATGCCGCCTTGTGCGATACGCGCGAGACCGGCCTCGCCGTCAGCCGCATGCTCCACGCTGAAACCTTGGCGCGTCAGGCCGCGCTGCACCAGACGGGCGAGCGCGTCGTCGTCGTCGATATAGAGGAGGGTGGGTTTGGCGCTCATGGGGACGCTTGCGGAACCTGAATGACGGAGAAGAACAGGCCGAGTTGCCGGATCGCGTTGGCGAAGCTCTCGTAGTTCACGGGCTTCGTGATGTAGACGTTGCATCCCAGTTCGTAGCACCGCTTGATCTCCTGGGAATCGTCGGTGGTCGTCAGCACGACAACCGGCGCATATTTCAGATATCTGTTTTCCTTCACCCGCCGCAGGATATCGATGCCGCTCATGTCCGGCAGGTTGAGGTCGAGCAGGATAAGCAGCGCCTCGTCCTTGTGCCCGAGGCCGCTGCTGTCCGGACCGAACAGGTAGTTGACGGCGTCTGTACCGTTCGTGAACGGCTTGATCTCATTGTTGACACCCGAGCGCCGGATATTGCGCTCAATCAGCCGGGCATGACCCTCGTCGTCCTCGATCATGATGATGGTGACTGGCTTGCTCATGCTTGTTTGTCCCGATTGATGCCCGTCCACGCGGCGGGGAGGGTAACAGTAAACGTGCTTCCTTGGCCAAGTTCTGATGAGACCGACATGGTTCCTCCGAGCCTGCGGACCAGCGCGCGGACGTGTGCCAGGCCGATGCCCTGGCCTGGCCGATCCTGGGTGCCCGCCCGGCGGAACAGGTCGAAGATCCGCTGGTGGTCCTTCGGATCGATGCCGCGGCCGTTGTCGGTGATTTCGAAGATCGCGAAACCGAGCTTGCGTCGGCCGCGGATGGCGATGTCGCCTGGAACTCCCGACTTCAGATATTTCAGCGCATTATCGATCAGATTGGAGAAAATCTGCTCGAGCGCAAGACGGTCGCTGACGATGTCCGGCAGCGGCTCGACCCTGATCTGGGCGTCGGCCTCGGCGGCCTGATGCGCCATGGTGGAGGCGATGTTTTCAATCAGGTCGCGCATGGCGACCGGAACCGGCTGGAATTCGCGGCGGCCCTCGCGCGTCAGGTTGAGGATCGCGCTGATCAAACGGTCCATCTTTCCGATCGACGATTTGATGAACCCTAGCGCCTCGGTGAAGTCCTGCGAGAGTTGCTTGTCCGCCTCGTCGAGAACGGGCTCGACGACGGCGGCTGTGTCGTCCGCAGCCAGAGGCGACGCGTCCTCCGACCGGCTCAGCGTCGCGATGCGCTTGAAGATGTCGCCGCGCAATTCCTCGAGTTCGCTGGTGAAGCCCATGATGTTGACCAGCGGTGAGCGCAGGTCGTGGCTGACGATGTAAGCGAAGCGTTGGATCTCGTCATTGGCTTCGCGGAGATCGGCTGTGCGCTCCTCGATTGTGGATTCGAGGTTGAGGTTGGTGTCGCGTAACCGCGTCTCGGCTTCATCGCGTGCGCGGCTCGAGCGCCGCACCAGGAAGATCGATAGTCCCGCGAACACTACCACCAATCCCGAGCCGATGCTGGTGATCGAGGCCGAAAGCGACTGGCTCGCATCGGCGGATGTCGTCCGCGCCACGAACAGGCGGTTTTCCTCGGCGCGCATCTCGCCGGCGAGCTTGCGGATATCGCCCATTGCATCGCGGCCGGCTTCCTGCCGGGCGATTTCGGCGGCTTCGCTGAGGCGGTTCGCCTGGGCCAGGTCGATGCCGTGTCGCAGTTGTTTCATCCGCTCTTCTGTCTGCGGAACGATCTGCTTGAGCCGCTCCTGCTGATAGGGATTGTCGATCGTTAGCGCCTTCAACCGCTCGAAGCTCGGCTGAAGCTGACTTACGGCTTCCTCGAACGCGCTGCGGAATTCCGGACGCTGCGTCAGCAGGAAACCGCGCTGTGCGCTTTCGGCGCGCCGCATCTGCAACTGGGCCAGCGAGATTTCATTCTCGACTTCCGTGCTGTGAAGCACCCACTGCGAGTCTTCGCGGGCCTTGTTGACCAGATAGACGGATGTCGCGCTGATCAGCGTCAGGACCACGAGACCCGAGGCCAGCAGGATGATCTGGCCGAGCGCGTGACGCGACGATCGAGCGGCGGGCGCTGCCTCTATCGGATCGTGCTCAGCTTCAGACAATACAAACGCTCCCCCGCACGATGCCGTGCCTGGCTATTTTGCCAAACGTTCCAGCGGGCAGCCGGTTCCCGCGCTTTTTCGAAATTTGTCCAAAAAGCGGAGGCAAAAATTGGAGGGTGGTCAGGTCGGGCCGCCGCTCGCCAGATACTCTTCCAGCCAGTGGATGTGGTAGTCGCCGTCGATGATGCCGGGCTCCCGGACCAGCGCCCGGAACAGCGGCAGGGTGGTCTCGATGCCGTCCACCACCATCTCGTCGAGCGCCCGGCGCAACCGCATCAGGCACTCGGCGCGGGTCTTGCCGTGGACGATCAGCTTGCCCACCAGCGAATCGTAATAGGGCGGGATGACGTAGCCCTGATACACGGCGGAATCGATCCGCACCCCGAGCCCGCCGGGCGGGTGATATTGCCGGATCGTGCCCGGCGAGGGCCGGAAGGTGACCGGGTTTTCCGCGTTGATCCGGCACTCGATCGCATGGCCGGTGATGGTGATGTCTTTCTGCGTCGCCGGCAGATCGCTGCCGGCCGCGACGCGAATCTGCTCCAGCACGAGGTCGATGTCGGTGATCATCTCGGTGACGGGATGCTCGACCTGGATGCGGGTGTTCATTTCAATGAAATAGAACTCGCCGTCCTCGTAGAGGAATTCGACGGTGCCGACGCCGAGATACTGCATCTCGCGCATCGCCTTGGCGACGGTTTCGCCGATTTTGGCGCGTGCTGCGGCGGTCAGCACCGGAGAGGGGCCTTCCTCCCAGATCTTCTGGTGCCGGCGCTGCAACGAACAATCGCGCTCGCCGAGATGGATGGCGCCGCCACGACCGTCCCCGAGCACCTGGATTTCGATGTGCCGCGGCCGCTGCAGGTATTTTTCCAGGTAGACCGAGGCATCACCGAATGCGGCCTTGGCCTCGCTGCCGGCCGTCGAGATCGCCATCATCAGGTCGTCTGCCGTCTGCGCGACCTTCATGCCGCGCCCGCCGCCGCCAGCCGCGGCCTTCACCAGTACCGGAAAGCCGATCGATTGGGCGATCGCCATCGCGTCGTCGGACGGGCCGATGCCACCCTCTGAGCCGGGGACCACCGGGATGCCGAGCCGCTTGGCGGTTTTCTTGGCCTCGATCTTGTCGCCCATCAGGCGGATGTGTTCGGCTTTCGGCCCGATGAAGTGCAGGCCGTGATCGGCGAGGATTTCGGCGAACCGCGCATTTTCCGACAGAAAGCCGTAGCCGGGATGCACCGCATCGGCGCCGGTGATCTCGCAAGCTGCCAGCAGCGAGGGAATGTTGAGATAGCTGTCCTTCGACGGCGGCGGCCCGATGCAGACGCTCTCGTCCGCAAGCCGCACATGCATGGCATCGGCGTCGGCGGTGGAATGTACCGCCACGGTCGAGATGCCGAGCTCCTTGCAGGCGCGCAGGATACGCAGGGCGATTTCGCCGCGATTGGCGATGAGGATCTTGTCGAACATCACTGCGCCTGTGGTTCGAACAGCATCATTCGATGATGACCAGCGGTTCGCCGAACTCGACGGGCTGGCCGTCCTCGACGAGAATCTGCGTGACCGTACCGGCTCGCGGCGACGGAATCTGGTTCATGGTCTTCATCGCCTCGACGATCAGCAGCGTCTGGCCCACGGAGACCTTGGTACCGACTTCGACGAACGGCTTGGCGCCGGGCTCCGGTGCCCAGTAGACCGTGCCGACCATGGGCGAGGGCACCATGCCGGGATGCTTGCTGATATCGGCGGCGGCAGCCGGCGCAGCGGCAGGTGTCGGCGCAGCGGGGGCGTAGCTCGCGGGTATCGCCGTGGTGACACTGACGTTGCGGGCGATCCGCACGCGCAGGCCGGTGCGCTCGATCTCGATTTCGGTCAGGTTGGTCTCATCGAGCAGCGAAGCGAGTTCGCGGATCAGCGCGCTCTCGTCACCGGCTTTGGTCTTTGATGGGTTTTCAGGCTGGCGGGCCATGATCTCGATCCGAAACTTTCTGTGAGGGATGACGCCGATACGTCAGGATGGGGAAGTCGCGCTGGATTTCGCCGCGCCGATCTTGGCGGCAAGCCCCTTGATGGCGAGCCGATAGCCTTCGATGCCGAAGCCGCACAGGCTCGCGAACGCGGCCTTGGCGGTGAAGGAGTGATGGCGGAATTCCTCCCGCGCGTACACGTTGCTGATGTGAACCTCGACAGCGGGAATTTGCACCGCCTTCAGCGCGTCGTGCAGCGCGATCGAAGTGTGCGAATAGGCGCCCGCATTGATCACGATGCCCGAGGCCTTCCTGGCGTAGGCCTCGTGAATGAAATCGACCAGTTCGCCCTCTCGATTGGACTGGCGGCAGTCCGCCTTGAGCCCGAAGCCCGCAGCCGTATCGGCGCAGAGCTTCTCGACGTCCGCGAGGGTGGCGCTGCCATAGGTGTCGGGCTCGCGGGTCCCGAGCATGTTGAGGTTCGGGCCGTTGAGCACGTAAATCGTCTTCGCCATCCGAGGTCCCGAAGAAATCCTTACCCGGCGCGGGGCGCCGCGGGTCGGGGCCGTTATAGGTAACAAGGGCCCCAAGGGGAAGCCCGAAGACTTTACTATCCCGCTTCAAATGCCTCACTTCATTCGTGAAAAGCCGCGCAGAACCTGCGGAAATTCCACGTTAACCAAGGTTGGAGCGGGGCGCTGGCCGCCCACGCTGGCGTGGCAAGGGGCGGACCCATCCGAGTCCGCCCCTTCTTCACTCGTTGCTTCAAAGCCGATCAGGCTTCCAGAACCGCCACGATCTCAAAGGTGCGAGGGTCGACGACGACGATCTGGTCGCGAACCAGAATGAATTCATAGCCACGCCAACTCGGATAGATCTGGACGATTTCCGTCGGCAGCGGATGGAAGTGGACGCTGCGCGGAACCCGTGTGCCGACCGAGATCGAGAAGTTGACGTCCGTCGTCGGCTGCACATGCTGGCCCCTGATCACGGTGGTGATCTTGGTGCGCTGTTCCGTCGACAGCTTTGCGCCCGCGCCAGCCTGGCCGGTGGTCATGGTCGACGACCTGTTGGTGTCAGTCGCGCTCTTCGAGGAATCGGATTTCATTCCCTTGTGCTCTTCAGCGCTCCGGTTCCGCTCCATGGTCTTTCCGTTGCGCTCCTCCGCGCTTCGGTTGTGGTCCATGGACTTTTCGTTGCGATCCTCGGCCCGCATGTTCGTCTTGGACTTGCCCGACTCGTTGCTTTCCGAGTGCATGCTCTTCGACTTGCCATTGTGCGTGCTGTCTTGCGCGCGCTGCCCCTCGTGCGGGGTCTTTTCGTACGACTCTGTCGATTTCATATGCATGTCGGCACTCGGCGGCTGGGACGCATCGTTAGCGCCCGACGTTCCGGTGCCGGGTGTTGAAGGCGCGCTTTGCTGAGCGGCCGCACCGCCTGCAGCGCCGCCGTGGTTCATGCCTGTTCCCTGCGCATAGGCAAAGCCTGTTCCGGCGATCAGAGCCGCCGCTGCGGCCGATACGAGAAAGCGTTTCGTCATTAATATCTCCTCACGTGTCTGCACTGCCCATTGAACAACGATGCGGTGAGGGGCGACGTTCCGATGCAACCTAGGTTCCGGAGGATTTGTTTTCTGAACGTGGAATAAACGGATCAGCGAACGAATGCCGCAGCGGCGGAAGTTCACCGAACAAACGAAAAAGGCCCCCGCTATGCGCGAGGGCCTTGTCGTCGATACAACCGGGAGAGGCGGATCAGCAGGACGCCTTGTTAGCAGGACGCTTTGCCGCAGCGAGCCGTGCTGATCTTTTCCTTCAGTCCTTCAAGACCGACCGCGCCGACCACGACCTGCTTGCCGATGACGTAGCTCGGCGTACCGTTCATACCCATCGCCTCGGCGAGCTTGAAATTTTCCTCGAGTGTCGCGCGCACCTCGGGGCTCTTCATGTCCTTCTCGATCTGGGGCATATCGAAGCCGACCTCCTTGGCGACAGCCAGCGCGCGCGCCTTGTCGGCCTGGCCGCGGCCGCCGAGCAGCTTCTGATGGAAGTCGAGATACTTTTTGCCGCTGGGATCCTGCATGCGCGCCGCGACCGCGACCTGCGCTGCTTCGACCGAGCCAGGCCCGAGCACCGGAAATTCCTTCAGCACGACCTTGAGCTTAGGATCCGTTTTCAACAGGGTCAGCATATCGCCCATGGCGTGTTTGCAGTAGCCGCAGTTGTAATCGAAGAACTCGACGAAGGTGACGTCGCCGTTCTTGTTGCCCAGCGTCACGCCGCGCGGCGAGCTGAAGATGGTATCCGCGTTCTTGGTAACTGCGGCTTCGTGCTGCAACGCTGCGGCGGCCGCCTGACGTTTGCCGAGTTCGGCTGAGACATCCTCGAGGATTTCGGGATGGGACAGCAGATAGTTTTTGACGATCTGTTCGATCTCGCCGCGCTGACTGTCTGAGAAAGTCTGTGCCGAGACGGCGACCGGTGCGGCGCCGAGCGCGAGCGCAAACAGGGCAGGGGCGAGACTACGAAGCGGGAACATTGTTGAAATCCTTTTGGGTAGGGAATCTCGGGTTCGGTGGCGCGTGGGTGATGCTTGTCTACTTCTTATCAGGGACTTTGGCTGAAACGATGTCGTCGGCCTTGACCCATCCGGGCGTGCCGATGGCAAAGCGGGTTTTTGCCCGTGCCGCGAGTTCTCGCGCCGTCTTGTTGTCTCCCCGCAGATACGCGGCTTGCGCCGAGGCGAGGTCGGCCTGCGCATAGTCGCCCTTGCGGCCGTAGGCCATCGCGAGCTGCATGTAACCGAGCGGGGCTTCGGGTTCCCGCGCCAGTGCTGCGCGCAGAATCGAGATGGCCTCCTCCGTATAGGCCTTATTATTCGATGCGACGAGCGCCTGCCCAAGTAACATCTCGATGAGCGGAGCGTTATGGGACAGTTGCACCGCGCGCCGCAGGGGCGCAATCGCCTCCGCCGGGTGTCCTCCTTCGAGCAGGGCCTGTCCCTGGACCTCGTAGAAGTAGGGGTTTTGGGGCTGAAGCTTGATCAAACTTTCGATTTGCGCCAGCGCCGAGCGAAGGTCGCCGTGCAGATAGGTGGAGATCGCGTGCGCGTAGCGGGCGGGCAGGCTGGTATCGGACATCGGATAGCGCCGGTACACCGTGTCCTGGCGCTCCATGAATGCGGATATCTTGGCGCGCACCATGTCGTGTCGCATCTGAAGCGCCGGATCGTCTTTCTTGTCCCAGTACGGGCTGGTCTTGGCGAGTTCCGCGAGCGCGGCGACGCGATCGGCCGGCATCGGATGGGACTGCACATAGGGATCGGCGCCGTGCGCGGCGAACAGGCTTTCGTCGGTGAAGCGCTTGAAGGTTTCGTACATGCCCTTCGCCGACTGTCCGGTCTCGGTCAGGAACTTCACGCCGGCTCGGTCGGCGTTCTCTTCCTGCTGGCGCTGGTAGGACAACAGGCTGCGGCGCGCGATCGCCTGCGGTGCGCTCATGGCGGCCGCGCCGATGTTGCTGGCGGCGCCGGTACTTCCGCCGCCGCGTGCGGCTCCCGCCGCAATAGCGCCGGCGCCGAGCAGCATGGCGATGATCATTTGGGTCTGGGTCCGGGCAAGCTGCTCGCGAAACTTGGAAAGGTGACCGCCGGCGAGATGCCCGGTTTCGTGCGCCAGCACGCCGATCAACTGGTTTGGCGTGGTCGATTGCATGATCGCGCCGTAGTTCACGAAGATGCGGCGGCCGTCGGCGACAAAGGCGTTGAACGACTTGTCGTTGATGATGACCATCTGGATGTTCTGCTTCGCCAGTCCCGCGACGCGCAGGATCGGGCGTGTGTAGTCGCGCAGCAGTTGCTCCGTTTCGGTATCGCGCAGCACCGGCGGTCCCTTGGCCTGCTGGGCATGGACCGGCAGCGCGGTGCCCGTGAGGGCGCACGCGGTAATCATCGCGGTCAGCTTCGAGAGAGAGCGGCGTACGGTGGCAGCGGGCCGCCGGGTCATTTCTTTGGTCATTGGCCGTGGTTCGAATACGTTAAATGCGCTAACAACCCTTTGAATACGGCGGGAACGCGGCTTGCTGCCGGTGCCGCGGGCAAAAGCGAGTTAGCAGATTTCCATGCTCGACGCGACACTGAGAGACCGGGCCAAAGGCCTGTTGGCGGCATCTGGCCGCAGCGAAGTTCCGCCCTTCATGGTGATGGACGTGATGGCGGCGGCGGCACGGATCGAGGCCACCGGCGGCCACGTGATTCACATGGAGGTTGGGCAGCCGTCGGCGCCGGCACCACGCACCGCGCTGGATGCCGCCCATGCTGCGCTCGAGCGCGGCCAGATCGACTACACGTCGGCGCTTGGCATTCCATCGCTGCGGGCGCGAATCGCGCAACACTACCGCGAGGCTTATGGCTTCTGCGCGGTCGACCCCGAACGGATCGTCGTGACCACGGGATCGTCGGGCGCCTTCATTCTGGCGTTCCTCGCCATGTTCGAGCCGGGCGACCGGGTCGCGGTGACCGTGCCCGGCTATCCGCCGTACCGGCATATCCTGACGGCGCTCGGCTGCGAGCCGGTGCTGATCGAGACCTCGCGCGAAAACCGTCATGCCCTGACCGGTGAGGCGCTGCTGGCGGCTCATCGCAAAAAGCCGCTGAAGGGCGTGCTGGTCGGAAGCCCCGCCAATCCCACCGGCACGATGATGTCGCGCGAGGCGCTGACGCATCTGATGGCGGCGGCGGAAAGCGAAGGCATCCGCTTCATCTCCGACGAAATCTATCACGGCCTCGATTATGCGTTTCCTGCGGTCACCGCCGCGGAGCTGTCGCCGCACGCGCTGGTGATCAACTCGTTCTCGAAATACTTCTGCATGACCGGCTGGCGGGTCGGCTGGATGGTGGTGCCCGAGCAACTGGTGCGGCCGATCGAACGGTTGCAGCAGAACCTGTCGATCTCGGTGCCGACCCTGTCCCAGATCGCGGCTGAAGCAGCGTTCGCGGGGCGGGAGGAGATGGAGCTCGTGAAGCGAGGTTATGAGGCGAACCGCCAGATTCTGATCACGGGTTTGCCTCAAGCCGGATTGAGCGAGTTCCTGCCGGCGGACGGCGCGTTTTATCTCTATGCCGACGTCTCGAAGTTTACCTCCGACAGTTACGAGTTCGCCCGGAAAATGCTGGAGCAGGCGCATGTCGCCGCGACCCCGGGCGTCGACTTCGATCCGGTGCACGGCCGCTCGTTCGTGCGCTTCTCCTACGCTCGTTCCGCTGCGGAAATGCATGACGCGGTCGCGCGCATCACACGATGGCTGTCGGCAGGCGGCTGACGTCTTTCACCACCGGCTGACATTTCTCGCCGCGTCCTCTGATTCCCTCCCACGCGAGGAAAGGGCGGGTGGGTTGGTTGCGGTTAACGTGTTTTGCTCTTGAGCGGTGGCTGCTGAGACTTGATCGTCTCGCCAAGGCTGGACCAGGGCTGGAATTCCTGTCGAAAGCCCCGCGTTTTCCGCATTTTCCTCATGAAACCGACGGTTTAGGTCTGCGGCGACATTGCGCCGGGGGTGTGATTTTGGCATGGTCCCGCCGATTTGGGGTCGCCTTGCGCAAAGGCGGACTTCGTTTTTGTGCGCCCGTCCGCGTTCGCGGCACGCGGCGTTGTTGGGGCAACGTCAGGGATCTGAGGCAAATTCAATGACAGCATTATGGGTGATCGTGCTCTGCGGAGCGCTTTCGATCGTTTACGCCATCTGGGCGACGTCGTCCGTGTTGGGGGCCGACGCTGGCAATGCACGGATGCAGGAAATCGCAGCCGCCGTGCGCGAAGGCGCACAGGCTTATCTGCGCCGCCAATATACGACGATCGGAATCGTCGGCATCGTGATCTTCGCCCTGCTGGCCTATTTCCTCGGTCTGCTGGTCGCTGTGGGCTTCGCCATCGGCGCGATCCTCTCCGGTGCGGCCGGCTTCATCGGCATGAACGTTTCGGTCCGCGCCAACGTCCGTACCGCCCAGGCTGCGACGACCTCGCTGGCCGGCGGCCTTGAACTGGCCTTCAAGGCCGGCGCGATCACGGGCATGCTGGTGGCGGGTTTGGCGCTGCTCGGCGTCACCATTTATTTCGCTTATCTAACCCACTTCATGGGGTTTGCTGCGAACAGCCGCACCGTCGTTGACGCGATGGTCGCGCTCGGTTTTGGTGCATCGTTGATCTCGATCTTCGCGCGTCTCGGCGGCGGCATCTTCACCAAGGGTGCGGACGTCGGCGGCGATCTCGTCGGCAAGGTCGAGGCCGGCATTCCGGAGGATGATCCGCGCAACCCGGCAACGATCGCCGATAACGTCGGTGATAACGTCGGCGACTGCGCCGGCATGGCCGCCGACCTGTTCGAGACCTACGCGGTGACCGCGGTCGCCACCATGGTTCTCGCGGCGATCTTCTTCGCGACGTCGCCGCTGCTGGCGAACATGATGACGCTGCCGCTCGCCATCGGCGGCATCTGCATCATCACCTCGATCATCGGTACCTTCTTCGTCAAGCTCGGCGCCAGCCAGTCGATCATGGGCGCGCTGTACAAGGGTCTGATCGCCACCGGCATCCTGTCGCTGATCGGTGTCGGTCTCGCCATCCACTGGCTGGTCGGCTTCGGCCCGCTCGCGGGCGTGAACTACACCGGCATGGCGCTGTTCGAATGCGGCATCGCTGGCCTCGTGGTCACCGGCTTGATCATCGTGATCACCGAATACTACACCGGCACCGACTATCGCCCGGTGAAGTCGATCGCCCAGTCGTCGGTAACCGGTCATGGCACCAACGTGATCCAGGGTCTGGCGATCTCGATGGAGGCGACCGCCGGTCCGGCCATCGTCATCATCGCCGGCATTCTGGTGACCTACAGCCTTGCCGGCCTGTTCGGCATCGCGATTGCCACCACCACCATGCTGGCGCTGGCCGGTATGGTCGTCGCGCTCGACGCCTTCGGCCCGGTGACGGACAACGCCGGCGGCATCGCTGAAATGGCGGGCCTGCCGAAGGAAGTGCGCAAGTCGACCGACGCGCTCGACGCGGTCGGCAACACCACCAAGGCGGTCACCAAGGGCTACGCGATCGGCTCGGCCGGCCTCGGCGCGCTGGTGCTGTTCGCGGCCTACAACCAGGACCTCAAGTTCTTCATCGGAGATGCCGCGCATCACGCCTACTTCCAGGGTGTGAATCCGGACTTCTCGCTGAACAACCCCTACGTCGTGGTCGGCTTGCTGTTCGGCGGTCTGCTGCCGTACCTGTTCGGCGCGATGGGCATGACGGCGGTGGGCCGTGCGGCCGGCGCGATCGTCGAAGAGGTGCGCCGTCAGTTCCGCGAGAAGCCCGGCATCATGCAGGGCACGGACAAGCCTGACTACGGCAAGGCCGTGGACCTGCTGACCAGGGCGGCGATCAAGGAAATGATCATTCCGTCGCTGCTGCCGGTGCTGTCGCCGATCGTTGTCTACTTCTTGATCTACGCGATCGCGGGCGGCGGCGCGGCCGGCAAGTCGGCGGCGTTCTCGGCCGTCGGCGCGATGCTGCTCGGCGTCATCGTCACCGGCCTGTTCGTCGCGATCTCGATGACCTCGGGCGGCGGCGCATGGGACAACGCCAAGAAGTACATCGAGGACGGCCACCACGGCGGCAAGGGTTCGGACGCGCACAAGGCGGCCGTGACCGGCGATACCGTCGGCGATCCCTACAAGGATACGGCTGGTCCGGCGGTGAACCCGATGATCAAGATCACCAACATCGTTGCGCTGCTGTTGCTGGCGATCCTGGCACACTAAGTTGCGATAACGCTCAAAGAGAAAACCCCGCGGTGCGAGCCGCGGGGTTTTTCACGTTCGGGGATGGTATGCGCCGCGCGAGCGAGCGCTAGTTGGGGCTCAGCAGCTTGAACAGCGGTGCGAGGTAGCTGATCTCCTGACCGGAGGTCGGCGTGGTGCGGCTGATGAAGTCGAAAATCTTGCCGTCCTTGAGGCCGTAGTTGGCCAGACGCACGACTTGCCGGTTCTTGTCGAAGTAGATCGCGATCACGCGCTGATCGGTGACGTGCTGCGGCATGAACGCGACCGGGCGGTTCGCCCGCTGCGAAATGTAATAGAACACCTCGCCGTTCAGTGTCGCGACCGTGGAGGGGGTTCCCATCACGATCAACACCTGATCCTGGCTGGCGCCGATCGGGATCTGCTCGAGGGCGCCCGGGGGCAGGATGTAGCCCTTCTGGAATTGCTCGCCGGTGCAGCCGGCCATGGTGGCACACACCAAGGCGGCCGCCAGCGTCGAGCGGAGATGGTGCCAACGCGGTGTCGTGGGTCCGCGAACTGCTTTCCGGGTCGAAATTGTCATCTTGAGGCTGACCTCATCCTCTTGCATCGCGCGAGCCGTTGACGTACCCGGCAACGGTCCTCGATTGCAACAATCACAAGCCCTGCGGGCTACCTTGCGGAACCCACATGGTCTGGCCGTTCAGCTACTTCAGAAAGCCCCATGCTCCGTCGCGCGGCACCATTGAAGCCATCTATGGCATGATCGTGGCGCAAGCGCGAGAACCCTTATTTTATCAGGCTTTAGGCGTGCCAGACACGGTTAATGGCCGTTTCGACATGGTTCTGCTGCATCTGTGGATGGTGCTTCGACGGTTGAAGGCTATCGAGGGAGAGGGGCTGTCGCAGGCTCTGTTCGATCACTTCTGCAGCGACATGGATGCGAACCTGCGCGAAATGGGAGTTGGGGATCTGACGGTGCCCAAGCGGATGCAGGCATTCGGAGAGGCCTTTTACGGCCGCTCCGCAGCCTATGATCGGGCGATCGATATGGGCCCCGAGTCCATGGCAGAGGCGCTCAACAAGAATATCTATAGCGGTCAGAATATCGACAGTGCGCGTCGGCTCGCCGCCTATGTGGCGGACGCCATTGCAACTCTTGCGGGTCGCGACAATGCGGCACTGACTGCAGCGGCGTTAGGCTTCCCATCGCCGCTCGCCCTGACTTGAAAGAAGACGGATGACCGCCAAAGACAGGCCGAACACCAGTCCGAATCCGTGGAGCGCGCCCATCATCGTGGCGCAGATTCCGGAAGCGGGCCTGCATCGCGACATCGAGGCCGATAGCGCCGTGCGCAGCGCGCTGGCCAGCGTCGCGGGCTTGCGCGGGGTCGAAGCCGCCCACGCGTCCTTTGATCTGACGCCTGGGCGCAACGATAGTGTGCATGTACGGGGCACAGTCACCGCACGCGTTGGGCAGGTCTGTGTCGTATCGCTCGATCCGATCGAGAACGAGGTCATCGAGGAAATCGACGCTCTTTTCGTCCCGGAGAGCCAAGTCCCGGCGCTGGCGGATTCCATTGACGACAATGACGAGGAGGCGGGCCACGAAATGCCTGATCCGCCCGAGCCCATCGTCAACGGCACGATCGATCTTGGGCGCCTTGCAACCGACGCACTGCTTCTGGGGCTCGACCCCTATCCACGGAAACCCGATGTGGTTTTCGAGCCGCCCTCGATCGTGGACGATCCGGAAGATCATCCTTTCGCTGCTCTGAAGGCACTGAAGAACGGCCCGGATTCCCCGAAGGGCAAGAGGCGGAAGCCGGATTGAGCGCGAAATACTGTGTAAGACTTTAGTGAGAATTCCCCCGTAACTTGCTTGAAATAAAAGCGTTTTCTGTGATCTCTGATTCTCGCCCGAAGGCGTAAGGCAGCGGATTTCCGCGGGGTCAAGATGTTGTATCGACACCGGGACGCGCTATTGTCGCGGCCCGGGTCGGAGATGAGGCGCTACGCCCCGCCGTTCGTTACCAAGGTGACGATTCCATCGCTTGCGGTCGAGCGCTTCGATATCGCAAAAGTTTAAGGCTACCGGGACTTTCATGCCGCAAAAGGTTCGAATCGCGCTTGACGCCATGGGCGGCGACATCGGCGCTTCAGTGGTCATTCCGGGCGCCGCGATTTCCCTGACCCGTCATCCTGACACCGAGTTTCTGCTCTACGGCGATAGCGCCCAGATCGAGGCGCAACTCAGTGCCCACCCGGCCATGAGGGCGGTCTCCCGCGTCGTCCACACCGACGTCGCCGTCAGCATGCACGACAAGCCGAGCCAGGCGTTGCGCCGTGGCCGCAAGAACTCGTCGATGTGGCTGGCGATCGACGCCGTAAAAAAGAGCGAGGCCGATGTCGCCGTGTCCGCCGGCAATACCGGCGCGCTGATGGCGATGTCGCGTTTCAACCTGCGGATGCTGCCCGGCATCGACCGTCCGGCCATAGCGGCAATGTGGCCGACCCAGCGCGGCGATTCCGTAATTCTCGACGTCGGCGCCACCATCGGCGGTGATGCGCATCATCTGGTGACACTGGCCGTGATGGGCAGCGCCATGGCCAGCGTGCTGCTCGGCATCGAGCGACCGACCGTCGGTCTGCTCAATATCGGCGTCGAGGAAATGAAGGGCCGCGAGGAAATCCGCGAAGCGGCGGAAATGCTTCGCAACGCGGATTTTCCGCAGCTCAAGTTCATTGGTTTCGTCGAGGGCGGCGGAATTGGCATGGGTGATGCCGACGTCGTCGTCACTGAGGGATATAGCGGCAACGTGGCCATCAAGGTGGCCGAGGGAACGGCGCGGCAGATGTCTGGATTTTTGCGCGCGGCGATGTCGCGAACGCTGGGCTCGAAACTCGGTTATCTCTTTGCCCGCGGTGCTTTCCGGGCCCTGAAAGAAAAACTGGATCCCAACAGGTCCAATGGCGGCGTGTTCCTGGGACTTAACGGGATTGTGGTCAAAAGCCACGGTGGAACCGATGCCGAAGGCTTTGCCTATGCGGTTGATGTTGGTTATGAAATGGTCCGTTACGATCTCCTGACCAAGATCAATCAAACGCTCAACAGCGACGGCCACGCCTTTGGTTCTGTGTCGGCCGCGCAGGAGGCTGTCTCTTGACTGCGATACGCTCGGTCGTGCTCGGCTGCGGCTCCTACCTGCCGCAAAGGGTCATGACCAATGCCGAATTGGCTACGAAGGTCGATACCTCGGACGAATGGATCGTCCAGCGGACCGGTATCCGCCAGCGCCATATTGCCGCGGAGGGAGAATATACGTCGGATCTCGCGATCCACGCCGCAAAGGCCGCGCTTGCCGATGCTGGCATCGATGCTCAATCGATCGACCTGATCGTGCTGGCGACGTCGACGCCGGACAACACGTTTCCGGCGACCGCGGTTGCGGTTCAGAACGGACTCGGCATCAATCACGGCGCGGCGTTCGATCTGCAGGCTGTTTGCTCCGGCTTCGTCTTCGCGCTGGCGACGGCCGATAATTTTTTGCGTACCCGCGCTTTCAAGCGGGCGCTGGTGATTGGTGCCGAAACATTTTCGCGGATTCTCGATTGGACCGATCGCGGCACCTGCGTGCTGTTCGGCGACGGCGCCGGCGCCGTCGTGCTGGAGGCTCAGGAGCAGCCCGGCAAGCCCTCGGACCGCGGCATCCTGACGACGCATCTGCGCTCGGATGGCCGTCACAAATCCAAACTGTACGTCGATGGCGGGCCGTCCTCGACGCAAACGGTGGGACATCTCCGGATGGAGGGCCGTGAGGTGTTCAAGCATGCCGTCGGCATGATCACCGACGTCATCGTCGATGCCTTCAATGCGACGGGCACCAGCGCCGATGATATCGACTGGTTCGTGCCGCATCAGGCCAACAAGCGAATCATCGATGCATCCGCACACAAACTGCATATTGCGCCGCAGAAAGTTGTGCTGACCGTCGATCGGCATGGAAATACATCCGCGGCATCGATTCCGCTGGCGCTCTCGGCGGCCGTGGCGGACGGACGCATCAAGCGAGGCGATCTGGTGCTGCTGGAGGCGATGGGCGGCGGCTTCACCTGGGGCTCCGCGCTGCTGCGCTGGTAAGAGTTGAATCAAAATTTCCGTTCGCCGTCGCCGCCACTTATCGAGCGAGAGGATGATCTGCGGTGTTGACCGTGGGGCGTTAAACTCTTAATTTCAGTTGCGAATTGTTCGCCGAGAGCTTGGGGCAGGCGATGACCACTACCGGAAAAACAGTCACTCGCGTCGATCTCTGCGAAGCAGTCTACCAGAAGGTGGGATTGTCGCGGACGGAGTCGTCCGCGTTCGTTGAACTCGTTCTCAAGGAGATCACCGATTGCCTGGAAAAGGGTGAGACGGTGAAGTTGTCGTCGTTCGGCTCGTTCATGGTGCGCAAGAAGGGCCAGCGTATCGGTCGGAATCCTAAAACCGGCACCGAGGTGCCGATTTCCCCGCGCCGCGTGATGGTATTCAAGCCGTCGGCTATCCTGAAGCAGCGGATTAACGGCAACGGGGCCGCCGCCAAGCCCGACTAGTGCAGGGGCCAGACGTTCGCTTCGTTTCTTTGTGAATCCTTTCAGCGAACCTCTGCACGTAAGCCACACCAGAATTGCTAAGTTTGCTAGTATCTCCTCGATTCCAAGATTCGCATCTGGGATTGCTGCAATGATATGCGAACTTCGGAATCGGGACATTTGCCGGCATTAGGCAACCGATTGGCAGAGGAGCGAGCCTTTGGACAAGGCGCCGGATGCGTTCCGAACGATTAGCGAGGTTGCGGGCGACCTCGATATTCCCCAACATGTCCTGCGTTTCTGGGAAACCCGGTTTACACAGATCAAACCGATGAAGCGCAGCGGTGGCCGGCGCTACTATCGTCCGGACGATGTTGATCTGCTGCGCGGCATCCGCCATTTGCTTTACAGCGAGGGATATACGATCCGCGGCGTTCAGCGGATATTGAAGGAGCACGGCGTCAAGGCCGTTCAGGGTTTGACGGAGGGCTCTTCCGCCGCAGCGTTCGGCGTGATGGAAGATGATATCCGCACCACGCTCGGCGCGATCGACGACGACGGGGCTTTGGACTACGACGACGATGAGGCCGAGCCGGCCGAGGAGGCCCCGCGCGCGCGGGAGCCGCGCGTGCGCAAGCCGCCGCGGCAGGACCTCGATGACGTGTTGTGGTCTGGCCCGGACAGCGAGGCAATTCTGGGTGTCATGAGCGAGCCCACAGTTGACCTCGCGCCGCTGAAGCGCGTCCTCTCTGATCTCGTCGCATGCCGGCAGCTTCTCGACAGCGTTCTCAAGGGTGGGTGAGGACGCCTGGAACCGCTTTTCCGGGCGTTCGTTGCAAGGTCGTAGCTTCTTGCGTCGCGACGTGAACGCGGCTAATGGAACGGGGCCCAAACGGCACGGAGCGTAGCGCAGCCCGGTTAGCGCACTAGTCTGGGAGACTAGGGGTCGGAGGTTCAAATCCTCTCGCTCCGACCAATACTTAGCCAGAATTCAAGGTGCCGTTCTTTAGGTTGGGTAGCGATCGGGGTAACTTTCACCCGCGCCCGGCCGGCTTGTTCCTGCAAAAATATGGGTCGAGGGCGCGATTCCCGCTCCGCTTGCGCTCCACGGTTGTGGTGTGATTGCGTTCCAACGTTGCCTCGGGCTTGTCGCCACAAAGCATAGGAGATGATCGGCTTGCCCGTGTTCATGCGGCTCTTCGGCGTTTTGTAGTGGTAGGCTTTTCAATGTCGTTTCCAAAAAATGCGAAACGTCCGGCATACTCAACCTTGCGGATATTCGTGAGTTGAAAACTGACCCGCCGCCGTTCGTGGAGTTGCGCTTCAAGCCACCAAAATATCATCTGAGACTGTTTGGGCGTTTCGTGTGCAGAGATGGGCTTGTCCTAACGACGAGTGCGATGAAATCTGAAAGGGGGCGGTTGCGACGAAATTGCTGAGTGTACCTCAGGAACGCAAACGGTGTGACGAGGTCTTCAAGGTTCTAGGACTCGATAACCGAGATCGCGCAACTTCGAAGTAGCATCCGCGAAAATGGGTGGAGTCTCGACCGGTATCGGATTTTTGGGAAGTCCAGGATGGGCAGTCGGAGCTGGCGCGGCGCTTGGATTGCTCGAAGGCGTGGCTATCATCATCTGCCCGCAAGGAAGGCGTGCGGCTCCTGCGAGTGGCCAATGACAAGCAACTTTCTTTGAGTCGGAGTGGTCGCGTCTTTCCGTTTGAAAACATCGTCGATTGGGATCAGCCAAATCCCGGTATGTGGAGTGCAATGGCAGCAGTTCAGAGGCAAATCGATTATCGCACGCTTTCCCGCCACGAGCGGCAGTAATTGCTGAATATTCACGGCAAAGACAAATCACACGCAGTCGACAATGTCCTCGAGATCACGGGTGCGCGCACTTATGTTCACGATGGGAGCAAGCGGATATCTGCTGAGACCGAAACCGGAATGATGAAGATCCGCTGGCAAAGCGTAGTAGCGTTCACGTCCGCTACGCCTCAATGAAGTAAAGGTTTGCTACGCAGTCACCGGATGCCCTTGGTATGTTCCGACCGCGGCGGTCGGGGGCTTCGGCCTTCCGTCGAGCGCCCACAATCCCAAGGCAACCGCCAGCACGAGGTCGTCATGCTTTCCAACTCTGGCCTCCCACGTTGCTCTGCCGGCTGCACTAACCTTTCGTCTGAAGTCCTTCAATTCTTCCGCCAACGCGCCAGCATCGGCAAGTTCTGCCGCGAACCGCAATGCGCCGGTATGTAGACGCGCATCGAGCGCACTGATCAGGAGAAGACTTGGCGACGTTCCATCGGCGATTGCCGACCGCGCTCTGATCGGAACCGGCCGTAATCGTGACCTTTGTCGGCAGCGTGCCGGACTCGTCGAACAAATCCCCAACCGCGCGGCCAACACCAGTATTATCGATGACGAATTCGCAGATCTCGTTGAGCGGTGGACGCGCAAGCAGGCGGTGAACCTCCGAAACCTGGTTCACATAGTTGAGCCCTAACGGAAGACGCTGCAAATGACGGACGTCAAAGTGTTCGGACTTCCTTTCGATATTGCCGCGCCAGTGCATCCAATTGACTGTGCGATGCTGTATGACGGCGATCGCGGTCGGATCGTTTGACTGTCCGATATCGGCGGCCAGTGCCCACCTGTCGGTGATGATTTCCTTAGTCGGCGGCAGATCCCACGGCTCGCTCAGTCGATAGATCGAGCGTCAGCCGCTGGCTCGGTAGCGCACGCGATCATGAGCAAGGCGGCGAGTGCAATGACCCGCCGCCACTCTCTGCCGGCCAGGGTACGGGGCGGATTCAAAGTGTCAGACCTTCGCGCTGCCCACCGGTGCCATCTCCAAGAACGCGCGCGAGCACTGCCCCGGTTCAACCAAGAAATGGAACCAATGACGACACCAAGACCACCCGCGCACCTGAAGCAACCAACAGCAAAGTGGTGGCGATCGGTGACAGACGACCTCGATCTTGACCCACATCACATCCGATTGCTGACGCTTGTTGCGGAAGCGCGGGATCGCAGTCAACAGGCGAGGGAGATTATCGAGGCCGAAGGGATGACTTATCTTGATCGGTTCGGCTGTCCCAAGCCGCGCCCCGAAGTCGCAATTGAACGCGACGCCAGGATTGGCTTCGCCCGTCTATTGCGTGAATTGGCGCTTGATGGTGTGGAAGGGCCAGAGGCACCGCGCGCGCCTCGCACGGCCGATTATGGGAATCGGCGCTGATGCCCGCATACCTAACGGCGGGTAGTGCAGACAGGTCAACTGCGGATAAGGGTGGCGAGCCTGGCAACGACAGTGCCACCACCGACCCCGACGAAAACTCCGGCGAGTTTGATCAGGGCGTCGCGCTCGGTTCCGTGTCGATAACTAATGAAATGCTGCAGATATTCGAACCCGCAAACAGCACTAGCTAGAAAAATCAGAATAGTCGGGATTCTGCGTGGATAGGCGAGCGCGAACGCAAACCCGAGCATCGCGACTGCAACGAACCGCTCCGCATTCGGATGACCGAATGTTGGGCGCAATCTGATGGGGCCATCCGTGGTGACGAAGATGGCCAGCAATAATATCCAGGCCGTCGCCTTGAGCGCCCGTGTCACTGCCGTGTGCTCAGCGACAAACCCAGCATATGCGCCTTCGCAGCGGTTGCACCCGGTGTGCGATTCAACGCTTTAGCAATCTTAGCGATGCCAGCCTTTTGCTTCGCGAGAGTCTTGAGTGTTTTTATATCGTCGCGAGTCCATTCGCGGCGAACAAGTTTCTTCTTAGCCAAAACGGCGCTCCTTCAGAGTTGAAGACGCGGTTTAGCACATGATGCGCGATGCGCAACACACGCGGCGCGCGATATCTCCAAGGCGCTGTCATGTTGTCCGAAGACCCAACGTCAATCGCAAATACGTGACGGAATTTGCGCCGATGTCGGGAATGAAGTGGAGTTCATCATTGGTGGCTGCGCGAACTTCGCCAATAGTTTTGAGGCCTGCATGCGTCAAGGCGTTTCGCATAGTTAAAGGAAGTCGAACGACTTCGATCAATGTGCCGTCGGGTAAATCGGACGACGGATCAAACATCGGAGCCATTGAAACGGATCTCGATGACAAAAATTACCGACTGAAAGTCAAAATTCTAACGGGAGTTTATCGAATGCCCATCGCTCAATCGTGCGGCATAGATTAATAGTTAACAGGAGGGCAATGGATGCCCGACGACATGTCATCCAGAGCCGATGGAAGTTGTGCTTGGAGTTTCAGGCGGAGATGTTGAAGAGGGTGCCCGCTAACGCCGCACGTGATAGAGCACATCGCGCCTACGGTAGTATGATCTGATGGCCAAAAGCGCTGCAGCCAAAACGGCCAGCACACCGATAATGGTTGCCAAAATCATTTTGAAAAACTCATTCCATAAGGCGAGGCCGATGGTCCGCAATATCGCGGATCGGCCAGCCTCTAGTCGCCGCGCGGAATATTTCACGGCGATTTCATTTTATTTGTACGCCAGCGAGTGTGCAATCGGACGTTGGTCTTAACCTGAATGGTCAACGTTAGTCGCCTCGCTAACCCGCCCTGGGGCTCGGCGATTGTTGGTGACGATGGAAGCCTTCACGCCGAACTCACAAGGCGCCGCCGCCTTGCCCTTGTTCGACCTCCGGTGCGTGAAACGAATAAAGCTTCCAGCCGCGCTGGCGCTGCTGTTGCGAGCGGATCTGCGTGGCCCGGCCAAGCGGGAGGGCAAACGCCTGTTGCAGCGCCGGCTGTCGCTCGATCTTGCGGCGGATGTCGCGGATGATCCGGCCCGGCCTGCTGCACAGCAGGCGCAACTGCCGTTGATGCCGCTTGAATTGTTTGGCGTGGGCGTAGCGCCCCGCCATCATCGCCGCGGTTCGGGCGATCCGGGAATAGAACTGCCGCAACTTGACCCCGTGCCTGGCCGCCAGGCGGTTGAGCCCCTTGATGGCCGCATGCAGGAGTTTGGCGTCGGTCGGAAAGGTGATGGCCTTCGGCTGCACGGTGGTGTCGACCGTGACGCGCCTGGGATCCTGGCTGCGTAACGCGCTGGCATCGTGCGCCATCCGAGCCCCGGCGGGGCAACAACCTGCGCCAAAGGGTTTGTAACAAAAACCCGCCGTGAGGGCGGCGGGCCAAGGTTGCTTGCACTTGGATGAATGCTGGCGGCATAGCCGAGCCAGCCGCTTGGGCGCGACCGAAGCAAGAGGAATTTCGAGCCGTTTGCACCTCCAGAGAGGACGTCCAGCTATGCCGCTTTTTCGATTGCACAACGATGCGAGCGACGCTGTAGTTAGCGATCATGTTGGGTTGGCTGATTAATTGGCTCCATCGATATCGGATTAGGAAGGTCTTTCATCCGGACCAGCAAGACTTTGTTGCCGATGGACATCGACGAATTTGCAAGACTACTGAAAAGCGGCAAGACCAAGGACATGACCCGCATTGCTCAGTGCTTGGCGAACAAGCCGAAGATCGAAACCTGAGGCTGTAGCTTCCCTGTACGGTGCGCAGCCATTATAGGCGACGACCTAGCGCGGGTGACGCGTCAATCCCGTATACGTACAAGCGTGGCGTCTAGTGTTATTTCAGGGGCGTTTGTTGCGTAGCCCTTGCACGATGCAACGATCTTGTCGCGGACCGCTTTTCCGGACACGATTATTTCTAAATTGTCGACGCCTGCGACAGAGGGAATGCCTTCGACGCGTCGCCACGTTGTGACAGTTGCGAGGAAGTTGTCGCCTGCTATGACGTATGAGCCGCTAAATGAAAGCGCGGGGCCTTCCCCTGTGATTTTCCCATCTTCGAGAATAAGCCTTCCGGCACTTTCACCGCGCGGCGTATGAAACCAGACGGAATATTCCCCATTTGTCGGCACGTATTAACCCCATGCGAATCCGTAAAACAAATTCGCAAATGTCCCGACCGGTTCCGGCGCAACGCGGTATCGTGGCGCAATACACTGGCTCATCGTTATCGCTATGTTATCGGCGTGGCCTGCATTTTCCAGAACCCGACGGGGCAGGTGAGAGTAATCGACGGTGACACCATCGAGATTCACCGGCAGCGCATTCGGTTATGATTCCATCAACGGCTGTGCGCGGTGTTCATCAGCGTGTTGTCTATCGATGGGAGAGCGACATGGTTGGCGAGCCGATCACGCCAGAGCAGGACGTGGGCTGGAAGGCGCTTCGGCGGGAGTTGAAGCGGGCGGGGTGAGCCGGATCATGAACGATTCAGAATGAGAGGGGACCGCCGACCGCTGGGAAGCGGCTGGGCTTTGTGGTCGACGGTCCTTTTTGCCGGTCTGAGAAACCAGCGCCCGACTGTCGCGCAAAGTTGTAACTCCTTCGTCAAACCCTCAAAAAAGGGCCCCGCCACGAATGGCGAGGCCTGAGAAATGCTGTTTCCTGGAGCCCTAGGTCGTTACCCGGACCGGCCACACTCCTGCCACAGTCGGGGTTGGGTTCCAAGCGTTAAGTCTGGCCAATTTTGGTGCAAGTGAAGGGTTGCGGTTACGATAGGATACAAAACACCCGCCGAAAAAGCGATCCGGCGGGCGCAAGGTTCAATACTTGGGAAAGTTCGGGACGGACGCGGGTAAGTCCGCTCTAGGCGCTATAGTTTGGCAACTCTAAACGTTGTCCAATCAAGGGGCGGTGATCGCGACGAGCCGGCCCCAAGCGAGGTCGTGCCTGTTGAAAGGCCGTGGCATCAATCGGTGTATCATTCGAACGCAACACCAATCCTGAACTGCGCTCGCCACACAACGCGGCAGGGCAATTTCAAGTTATCTTCCGTTATGTCCAGAGTGAATTCATCAGGGACATCTTTCGGGTTTTCGATCTCTATCGCGGCGCCGGTTTCGGACAAGTCGCGAATTATGCAACTGCGAGCGTCCCTCGCGATGCCGATCTTTGCAGCTTTCGTTACCCGAAATCGGGGCGCGCGCCTCGTTTCGACCATGCAAAAAACCTGCTATAAAATATCCTCCAGCATGGCTCTTTCTGGATAATAATTCGTTAAATATTTCTTGAGTCTGCTCAGTGGCATTTTAAGATTCGCCGTCGCGCGAGATGCGATTGGGTTTTCCCTAGCGAGCCAGTTAAGGCAGGCGTTCGGAATTTAAAGTCCCGTCGCTGGCAAGGCGGCCTTCTACCGTTGGCCGTTGGTTTCGTGGGCGTTCCGCAATCACGCTCGAATCGCGTAAGGTGGTCGAGCACCGCTTTCTTGGATTGGGCCGTGACCGATGCGCTGAATCAAGATGTACAGGCGTTGAAGGAATGGCTCAGAAAGGCCTGGCGGTACCTTGCCGATCCCACGTCTACCACCTTTGAGCGGAGAGAGCTTCGCAATTACATGAAAGAAGCGGACGGTGCCCTTCGAATTGCTCTCCAAAAGATGGCGATGGCAGAGAGCCCTCAGGCGGTGAGCGCGTATCCCAAGATTCGACAGCAGGACTTTCGCATCTTCAGAATTTCGAACGATGCAGATGCATCCGTCTAGCGCATGGATGGCGGAATCTTGGCCTTCATCGCTGCTAGGCCGTCCGCAATAAGCCGATAGGTCTCCGTCCCTATTGCCTCGATCCATCCTTTCGCTTCCAAAGTTTCCAGCGTTATCCTGCCCGCCGGGTAAAGTTGTTTCGCCTGCAGTTCGCCACGATCGCGCAGCAATTGCATAACGCTCCGCTCGCGGTAATGGGGGAGGTGACTTGCGCGTGGTGGCACGGGTTTATCTTTTTCCTTTAAGCGCCTGTTCTACAAGGCGGCGGATAGCCTCGCTGCGGGAAACTTCATGCGCTTCAGCCCACGCATCAACCCGGGCTGTAACATCCTCGGGGAGGCGCACCGCGCTTACTGGATCGCGACCAGTGGCGGGCCGGCCGCGCCTTTTTTGGTTTACCGTAATCGACTTTTCCATAAATTAGGTTTACCAAAAAAGCCGGGCGAACGGAAGCGCCAACTTCCGGCCCGGCCCTAACCCAGCCATGGAGTGCACCATGCCTAAGGCTAAGGCCACCAATACCACACCGACGCCGATAACTCGCCAAGCCATTGAGGCACAGATCGACTTGCTAATCGATCTGCTGGATACGCTCGATCCAGACCCCGACACCCGGCCTTCGGATGGCTCGGATTCGGCCTGCGTCCTGAGGACGTTTCCCAAGCCTACCATTGTGCAAACGCCGACCAAGGCCGTGAGGCTGAGGACGATGAACATAACGGCGCGGAGTCGGACGTCGACTCCGAATGTTCGCTGGGCTGGACCGAAGCCGAATCAGGCGTCTGCCTGCTTCGCAGGCGAACCATCTTGGCACCGTCGAGCTAGAACAGGGGATAGGCGCTGTGCGCAAGCCGCGGCCTGCGTCGCGGACGGGCAATCGCGTGCATGTTGGCGTGTGACGTGCCCCCGGCAAACTAGGCCAGTTTGAACTGGAATTTTCCGCTTATGATCCCCGGACGGGGACAAGGAGAGTTCCATGAAGGTATCGAATTTTTCAGAGGCGCAGATCGCGTTCGTGCTGAAGCAGGCTCAGGATGGCGCACCGATTGCGGAAGTGTGTCGGAAGGCCGGAATCAGCGACGCGACCTTCTACAATTGGCGCAAGAAGTATCCGGGGCTGATGCCTTCGGAGATGAAGCGGCTGCGACAGCTCGAGAACGAGAACACCAAGCTGAAGCGGATTGTCGCCGACCTGTCGCTGGACCGGGTTCTGTCAAAAAATGTATGGTCCGCCCCGTCGTTGCAAGGGTCAGGTTCGGTCTGACGTTCCAGTCCGCATAAATGTATCCGGCCTCTCGCGAGTGGGCTGCTGTTGCAGCCAGGCCATGATGAGATCCGCGCGCGCCGTTCTCGAATAACTGGCTCGGGCTGGAGGCCCGCTTTTTTGCCCAGAGCTTACGGTGCGCCGATCGACTGTCTCGTCATCACTATCCCGAGCCTCGCAGCTGGTCGAGGACGTGGATCAGGCTACCGCCGGCCTACGCCGCTCGTAGGTCGCGCCCGGCTTGGTGATCACCACCCAGGCGACACGGGCCATCTTGGCGGCAAGCGCCACGGTGACCTTGTTGTTATGCATCCGGCGCTGCAGAGCGTCGATCCACGTTCCGAGCCGGTCGCGTGACCGATCGAGGTGGAGCAGGCACGACCGGGCGCCATGAACAAGGAGGCGTCGCAGGTACGAACTCCCTCTCTTGCTAATGCCGAGTAGTGTCGTCTTGCCGCCGGTCGAGTACTCGCGAGGTACAAGTCCAAGCCAGGCTGCCATGTCGCGTGCCTTCCGGAACTGAAGACCGCGACCGGCCGCCGCCAGGAGGGCTGTCGCAGCGAGCGGCCCAATCCCTGGAATCGTCATGAGACGGCGTGCCGTGTCATCGGCAGCGGCGACAGCCTCGATCTCCTTAGTGACTTCTCGGATGCGGGTCTCCAGACACTTCACGTCGTCGAATAATACGGCGAGTAGCCTTCGCATCGCCGGGCTAAGGTCATTCTGTTCATCAGCCAACACTTGCGGCAAATCGGCTTTGAACTTGCCGGCGCCCTGGTGCATCGCGATGCCGTACTCGAGGCAGAAGGCGCGCATCTGGCAGATCACGCGCGTGCGCTGGGCAACGAGACGGTCGCGGACACGATGGAGCGCCTGTAGATCAACCTGATCGGGCGACCGGATCTCGACGAAGCGCATCGTCGGGCGCGAGACGGCTTCGGCAATTGCCTCTGCGTCGATGATATCGCTCTTGTTAGACTTCACGTACGGCTTCACGAACTTGGCCGGCACAATGCGCACCGTATGTCCGAGCGCCGTCAGCTTGCGCGCAAGCCACTGGGAACCGGGACAGGCCTCCATACCGACCAAGCTCCGCGTTGCGCGTTCGAAGAATTGCAGTAGCGTCTCCCGCCGGAAAGTTGCTCGTTGGATCGGCACCCCGGTGGCGTCCAGTCCGACGACGTGAAAGACGTTCTTGCCGATA
>JAFKKH010000034.1 GCA_017305665.1 Hyphomicrobiales bacterium | reverse complement strand
CACTGGCCCGGCGGCATCGTGGTGAGTTTTCCGAAGAGCGGCGGCGTCAACGGCCGGCTGGTGATGGCGGCGGGCGATATCAACCTGACCTTCAAACGCTATCTGACCTCGGCCGTCGACATGACGATCAAGGACGATTACGTCACCGAATTGAGAGGCGAGGGCGCCGACGCCGAGATGATGAAGCGCTATCTCGCGGCGTGGGGCGACCGCGAGGCCTATGCGGTGTCCCATGTCGGCTGGGGCATGAACCCGAACGCGCGCTACGAGGCGCTGACCATGTACGATCAGCGTGACACCAACGGCACCGAGATCCGCGCGGTGGCCGGCAATTTCCTGTTCTCGACGGGTGCGAATGAGTTCGCCGGCCGCTACACCGCCGGACATTTCGACCTGCCGATGTTCGGCACCACGATCGCGCTGGATGGCAATGTGGTGATCCGCGACGGCGAATTGCAGGACGTGTTCGGTTAGTCGCGGTCGACCACCGGCTTCCGTGCTAGCTCGAAATGCCGCAGCAGATCGACGAAGGCCTTCAGCCGCGCCTCGCGATAGGCGTCGACATCCATGCCCGTGTAATCGAGAAAGCCCTGCCGCGTCGAGAGGCCGATCTTGCCCTCCGCCATGTTGCGGCCGATGATCTCGGGCGCGGCATAGCGCTCGCTGTTCAGCGCGCCGGTCAGATATTTGCTCGCGTAGTGCAGGATGTCGCCGCCGCCCCAGTCGATGAATTCGAGCAGGCCGAGCACCGCGAAGCGGAAGCCGAAGCCGTACTTGATCGCCTTGTCGATCTCGTCGGCAGATGCGACGCCTTCCTCGACCATGCGCGCGGCTTCGTTCATGGCGAGGGCCTGGATGCGCGGCACAATGTAGCCGGGCGTCGCGGCGCACACCACGGGCACCTTGCCGATGCCGTCCAGCACCGCCCTGACGCGCGCGGTGACGGCGGGATCGGTGGCTCGGCCGGGCGACAGCTCGACCAGCGGCACCAGATAGGCCGGGTTGAGCCAGTGTGCATTGAGGAAACGTTCGGGACGTTCGACCGCGCCGGAGAGATCGTCGACCAGGATCGTTGACGTGGTCGAGGCGATGATCGGCTTTGGCCCTGCGAGACGCGATGCACGCGCCAACGCATCGCGCTTCAGGTCCACGACCTCAGGCACGCCTTCGAAAATGATGGCGGACTCGCGCAAGGCCTCGGCGGCATTGGCCTCCGCCACCACGCGCACCCGCGCCAGCACGGGCGCAACGTCATCGGCGGTGAGCAAGCCGACCCGTGCCAGCATTTTGAGTGTCGTCTCGATGTCGCCGAGCGCGCCGGTAGCGAGCTTGTCGAACGCCGCAGTCTCGCGCGGCTTGAAGTCGATCAGCGCGACCTCGTGACCGGCATAGGCGAACGCGATCGCGATGCCGCGGCCCATGCGTCCCGCGCCTAACGCCGCGATTTTGTCGCGCGCGGTCATGGCGCGAATCCTTCATTCAGCAGCGTCTGCAACGCCGCCTTGTCCATCCCACTGAGGCCAAGGCTCTCCAGCGTACGTCCGCCGTGCAAAAAATCCTCGCCGCAGACCGCACCGCCGATGGCGAGAAACGCTTTCATCAGCGGCGTGGCAACACCGGCCAGCGCCGCGACCGACGTGAAGAACGACAACCCGACGTGGAGATCCTCGCGCATGTAGCGATGCTCGGTGAGGATCAGTCGCTCGCGCCAGTCGCCGCTATCGGTGAGGCGGTCATGGGAGCCGCGTCCGTACATCCATATCTCGCCTTCCTTGGCGTAGTGATGCGCCAGCGGAAAATGCGGCGCACCGTAGCCCAGCGCCTCGCGGATGGCGACGCGCTCGGCATCCAGCGCGTCGGTGACGCGGCGGATCGATTTCTGCGTGCCTTCCTTGTGAATATCCCAGCGCTCGAAGTGCTCGATCGGTCCGGCGTTCATCACGATCAGCGGCGGATGGATGATGGGCCCCGCATTCATCAGCGCGCCCGACAGCGCATCGCCGCAGGGTTCGATCGCGCCCGGAAACGCCTTGCCGATGACGGCCAGCGCATGATCGGCGCGCGCAAGTGGGAACACACCGACCGGCAGACGTTTCGCGCGAATGGTGATCGCGACCTCGAACGGACCATGCTTGCGGGTGAGCCAGGGCAGGGTGCCGGTTTCCGCGAAGGCGACATCGGCGCGATTGCCGGCATCCCACGCAGCCCGCGCGAAGACCATCGAGCCGAAGGTCGCCGGCGGCAAAAAGACCACCTGCCCATCGGCCAGATGTGGTGCGAGCGCGCGGGCGATGTCGCCTTGCGCGAAGGCGGGCGCGGGGCAGAGGATCAACTCGGCGTCGCGAACGGCCTTCGCCATGTCCGTTGTGACAAGCGTGAGTTGCGCCTCGTGGCGGCCCTTCGAATCTTTGACAGTGATACGCGAGCCGGCCGCGCGGTGCGCGGCAACCGCTTCGCCATCGCGCCGCCAGAGCCGGACGTCGTGCCCTTGCAAGGCAAAATCGCCGGCGGCTGCGAACGACCCGTTGCCGCCGCCGAGAACCGTAATTTTCATGACGCGTTTTGCCTCAGCACAAAATGCTGCACCTTGCCGAGCGCGGTGCGCGGCAGATCCTTTACCACAATGAATTCGCGCGGCACCTTGAAGCGCGCCAGTTGGGCCAGCACGTGAATGTAAAGATCGTCGGTGTGGACGACGTGGTCGGCGCGCAACATGACATAGGCCACAGGCACCTCGTCCCACTTCGGATCGGGCCGGCCGATCACCGCGCAGTCCGCGATCGCGGGATGCTCGAGCAGCACGCGCTCGACCTCGGCGGGATAGATGTTCTCACCGCCGGAAATGATCATGTTTTTCTTGCGATCGCGCACGATGAAATAGCCGTCGGCGTCGCGGCTCGCGACATCGCCGGTGCGATACCAGCCGTCGCGCAGCGCCTCGCGCGTCGCATCCGCGTTGCGCCAGTATTCGGAGAACACGTTTGGCCCGCGAACCACGATCTCGCCGGCCACATCCGGCGGCAACTCGCGGCCGGCGTCGTCGACGATCATCGCTTCGCAGAACAATCCCGCGAGGCCCGTCGTTTCGTGCCGGCTGGTTTCGCCGCCAAGCCGGGTGTAGATCGCGATCGGGCAGGTCTCGGTCGAGCCGTAGACCTGCAGCACCGGCACGCCGCGCGCGACGATGCGCTCGATCAGATGCGGTGGCACCACCTGCGAGCCGGTGGACACCGCTTTCAATGACGACAGGTCGGTCGCGGCCCATGCGGGATGATCGCTGACGGCCTGGATCGTCGCCGGTACCAGCACGGTGAGGGTAGGGCGATCTTCGCTGATGGTTTTGAGCGTGGCGTCGGGTGTGAAGCGCGCATGGATCGTCACCGTCGCGCCGTGATGCAGCGCCGGCGTGGTCTGGATGTTGAGGCCGCCAACGTGGAAGAACGGCAGCACGGTCAGCACATGATCGTCCGAGGTGAGGCCGTGCATGTGCTGGCTCATCACGCCGTTCCACAGCAGCGCCTCCTGCCGCAGCACGGCGCCCTTGGGCCGCCCGGTGGTGCCGGAGGTGTAGACGATCAGCAGGGGATCGGAGAGGCTGCCTGTTGCCGGGGCCGTCTGCGTGGTGTCCAGCAGAGATCCGAAGGGGCGGATGGTCGGCGTTTCGAAGTCGAGGCCAAGGATGTGCAGGCCCGGCAGATCGTTCGCGGCCAGCGGTGCGACGTCGGCGAAGGCCTGCTCCAGCACCAGCACTTTTGGCGCGGCGTCGGCGAGGATGAAGCGCTGTTCGGCGACGGCGAGCCGCCAGTTCATCGGCACCAGCATGGCGCCCAGCCGCGCGCAGGCGTAGAGCAGCACGAGATAATCGGGCCGGTTGAGACTGAGGATCGCGACGCGGTCGCCTTTGCCGACACCGCATTGGGTCGCCAGCCCGTGCGCTGTTGCTGCGATACGCGCCGCGAACGCCGCATAGTTCAGCGCCTCGCCCTCGAAGCGCAGCGCCGGCTGGTCCGGCGTGAAGGCGGCATTGCGCGCGATGAGGTCGGAGAGGTTCATATGTGCAGCCAAACTCGGCGCGGTCTCAATTGGAGCGGATGTGCGCAACGACCTTAGCTGTCGTCATTCCGGATTGCGAGTTCGCAGAACGAGCAAGTCCGGAATCCATAACCACCGCCGAGATTATGGATTCCGGGCCTGCATCCCGAAAGTCGGGCGCATCCCGGAATGACCGGGGTTGCTGTGCTGTTTCCTCACGCATCGCTCTCGCCAGCCTCATACAGCGCCTCGCGGCCGATACGGTCGAGGCAGAGCTCGGCGGTCCAGGGCAGCATCAGCGAGCCGCAACGGCTGTCGCGATAGATGCGCTCCAGCGGCAGCGATTTCAGCATGGCCTGGCCGCCGCAGGTGCGGATCGCCAGTGTCGCGATTTCGTTGGCGCCTTCCATGGCGGAATATTGCGCGGCATAGGCACGCAGCACCTGCTCCTTACTCGGATTGGGGCCGGCTTCGGTGACGGCTTGAAACCAGATCGCCTTGATCTGCTCCAGCTTGATCTGCATCTGCGCCACCGCGATCTGCTTGGTCGGATACATCCGCCGTTTCACCGGCGGGGTGCCTGGCATTTCGCCGCGCAGGTAACGTACGGTGAAGTCGTAGGCCGCCTGCGCGAGCCCCACGTAAGTCGGCGACAGCGTCAGGAACATGTGCGGCCAGCTCGATGCGGCCTTGAAGTAGACGCCGCGCGGCATCAGGGCCTCGTCCTCGGCGACGAATACGTCCTTGAAGATCAGGGTGCGCGAGACCGTGCCGCGCATGCCGAGCGGATCCCAGTCGCCGACCACCGAAACGCCCTCGGCTTTCGCCGGCACCGCGAGATAGAGCGTGTTGCGCCGCGAGGCCTTTTCGCCTTCGGCCAATTCGGTGCAAAGCACGCCGTAGTAGTCGGCATGGCCGGACAGCGAGGCAAAGATCTTCTTGCCGTTGACGATCCAGCCGCCCTTGACCGGCTTTGCCTCGGTGCCGAAGGCGACACCACCGGCGGCCGCGGCGCCACCTTCCGAAAACGGCTGCGAATAGATCGCGCCTTGGTCGATGATGCGTTTGTAGTGGATCGCACGGCGGCGCTCGTGCTCCGCGCGCGTGGCGGCATCCATCTCGAGGTCATCGGCCAGCGGGCCCGACCACAGCGTCGAGCAGACGTGCATGTTCCAGGTCAGCGCGGTCGCGCCGCAGTAGCGACCGATCTCGGCAGCCGTGATGGCATAAGTCTGGTAGTCGGCGCCGAGGCCGCCGTGCTTCTTCGGGATCGCGATGCCGAGCAAGCCGGAGGTATGCAAATCCTTGTAGTTCTCGCTCGGGAATCTGGCCTCCCGGTCGTAGGTGGCCGCGCGTCCCGTGAACACGGTCTGACCGAGCCGCCGTGCGGTGGACATGATCTCGGCCTGCGCGTCGGTAAGGCGGAACGCTTGCGGATCGAAGATCGGTGCATCGAGCTTGATGGCGTTGAGATCGGCGGCCTTGGCGGATTGTGTGGTCATGAGGAGATCGCTTTCAGGAAATCGTCGAGTGCCGCATCGAATTCGCCGGGGCGCTCCAGATTGGCGAGATGGCCAACGCCTGCAAGTTCGACATAGCGCGCGCCGGGGATGAAGCTTGCCGTCTTCGCCATCATCGGCGCGGGGGCATTGTTGTCTTTCGAGCCGGAGAGCACCAGCGTCGGCACCGCGATGTTTTTCAGCGCGGCGCGCAGGTCAAAACCCATCAGCGCCAGCATCATGGCGCGATAGCTCGCCTCCGGCACCGCGGCCATGCACTCCCGCGCAACGTCCATGCCGGCGGCATCAGGGGCGTCGCCGACCAGTTCCTTGACCAGCGACGGTGCGAGCTGCGGCATGGTCGCGCCGCGGTCGAGCGGCCCGAGCCGGGCCTCGATAAATGATTTCTGCCAGTCGCCATCAGCCTTGCCGAAGGCGGGGCTGGTCTGCGCCAGCACGATCGCGCGGGCGATGGTGGGATGGTCGGCGAGCAGTTGCTGCACGATCATGCCGCCGATGGAATGCCCGACGATGATCGGTTTGCTGGCACCAACGTCGTGCAGAAAATCCTTCAGCGCGTCGGCGAGAAAGGAGATGCTGACCTTCGCGAGCGGCTGCGATCCGCCATAGCCCGGCATGTCCCAGGCGATCGCATGAAACCTATCGCTGAAATGGGCGAGCTGCCCGCGAAAGGCCCGCGCCGCGCCGCCGATGCCGTGCAAGAACACCAGCGGTGTCGCATCGGGATCGCCGGCAGCCTCAAAGCCGAAACGGCCATTGCTGGTTTTGCGTGCTGCGAGATCGGTCACGCCGGTGCCTCCCGTGCTATTCCGTGGCGCCGATCCTAGCAGGCCGGAATTATATGAAAAGCGATAGTTTTAGAATTAAAGGAGTTTGGGATCGCCGTCGCGAAGGCTTCCTTGCAAAAGCTTGAAGCTTAAAATATACCGGCCTGAGGTTCATCACGACGAGGCGCAGCATGGCGGGATCGTTGGCGTCGCATCACGCGCTGGTGACAGGCGGCGGGCGCGGCATTGGCCGGGCGATCGCAGCCGGTTTGTCGCGCGCTGGCACCACGGTCACGGTACTCGGCCGCAATCGTGCGTCGCTCGATGAGGCCGTTGCCTCCGGCGATGCGCAGGCGGCTGTTGTGGCCGATGTGGCGGACCAGGCTTCCGTCAATGCGGCCATCGCGGAAGCCGCGGCGCGCCAGCCGATCGACATCCTGATCGCCAATGCCGGTGCGGCGGACTCCGCGCCATTCGCCAAGTCCGATGCGGCAATGTTCCAGCGCATGTTCGATGTCAACGTGATGGGCGTGGTGCATGCCGCGCAGGCCGTGTTGCCGGGGATGAAAGCGCGAGGCAGTGGCCGCATCGTCGCGATCGCGTCGACGGCCGGACTTAAAGGTTATGCCTATGTGAGCGCCTACAGCGCCGCGAAGCACGCGGTCGTCGGGCTGGTGCGCTCGCTGGCGCTGGAAGTCGCAAGCAGCGGGATCACGGTGAACGCGGTCTGCCCCGGATTTACCGACACCGACCTCGTCGCCGCCAGCATCGACAACATCATGAGCAAGACCGGCCGCTCGCGCGAGCAGGCGGTGGCCGAACTCGCAAAACATAATCCGCAAGGGAAGCTGGTGACGCCTACTGAGGTCGCCGATTGCGTGCTGTGGCTCTGCGGCGACGGCGCAAGCGCGATCACCGGGCAGGCGATCGCGGTGGCGGGTGGGGAGATCTAGGCGTGCGATGAAGCGCGCCTCCGACAAACGGTAATCGAGGAAACGATCATGACCAGACTTGCCAATCCCGTCACGCTGCCGCTGGCCGACTATTCGCCGAAGCATTTTCTGCTGGCTGTGGTCGATGGTGTCGCGACGGTGACGCTGAACCGGCCCGAGCGCAAGAATCCACTGACCTTCGAGAGCTATCGCGAACTGACGGATGTCTTCCGCGCCTGCGCGTTCGACGATGAAGTCAAGGCGATCGTGGTCACGGGAGCCGGCGGCAACTTCTCGTCGGGCGGCGACGTGTTCGAGATCATCGGTCCGCTGGTGAAGATGGATACCAAGGGGCTGACGGCGTTCACGCGCATGACCGGCGATCTGGTCAAGGCGATGCGCGCCTGTCCGCAGCCGATCGTGGCAGCGGTCGAGGGCATCTGCGCCGGTGCCGGCGCCATCGTCGCGATGGCGTCCGACCTTCGTCTCGCCGCTGTCGGCGCCAAGGTGGCCTTCCTGTTCAACAAGGTCGGACTCGCCGGCTGCGACATGGGTGCATGCGCGATCCTGCCGCGCATCATCGGCCAGTCGCGCGCGTCGGAGCTGCTTTACACCGGCCGCTTCATGACGGCGGAGGAGGGCGAAAAATGGGGCTTCTTCAGCCGCCTCGTCGCGCCCGACAGTGTGCTGTTGCAGGCGCAGCAGCTTGCAAAATCGATCGCGGAAGGCCCGACCTTCGCCAACACCATGACCAAGCGCATGCTGGCGATGGAATGGGCGATGTCGGTGGAGGAGGCGATCGAGGCGGAAGCGGTGGCGCAAGCGCTCTGCATGACCACCGAGGATTTCTCGCGTGCGTTCCATGCCTTTGCCAACAAGGTCAAGCCGGCGTTCCAGGGCAATTGATTCAAAACTCTCCGTGGCCCACGGGGACGCCGCGGACAAATACGGCGCCTGGGCTTGCAGTCCAATTATTTTATGCTTAAAGTAATTTTGCTGTCATCGTCTCATGGAGACTGCCATGAAGATCGCGATCATCGGGGGAGGCCCCGCGGGGCTGTACGCGGCGATCCTGCTCAGGAAGCAGCGGCCGCAAGCCGAAGTCACGGTCTACGAGCGCAACCGCGCCGACGATACCTTCGGTTTCGGCGTAGTGTTTTCCGACGCTACGCTCGACAATTTCGAGCAACACGATCCGCCGAGCTATCGCCGCATCACCGATGAATTCGCCTACTGGGACGATATCGCGATCCATTTCCGCGGTACCGTGCATCGCATCGGCGGCAATGGATTCTGCGGCTGCTCGCGCCGCACCTTGCTGCTGATCCTGCAGGAGCGCGCGCGCGAACTCGGTGTCACCCTGATGTTCGAGGCGGAGATCGATGAGACCCGCGGCCTTGCCGATGCCGATCTGATCGTGCTCGCCGACGGCAGCAACAGCCGCTTCCGCGAACGCTATGCCGATCACTTCCAGCCCGCGACCGATCTGCGCACCAACAAGTTCGCCTGGATGGGATCGACCAAACCGCTCGATGCCTTCACGTTCGTGTTCGAGGAGACCGAGTGGGGCCCGTTCATCGCGCACGCCTATCAATATGAAGTGGGCCGCTCGACCTGGATCTTCGAGACCGATCCCGAGACGTTCAAACGTGCCGGTCTCGAAGGTCTGAGCGAAAAGGAATCGGCGGATCGCATGGCCGCGATCTTCAGCCGCTATCTCGACGGGCATCCGCTGCTGACCAACCGCTCGATGTGGCGCAATTTTCCGATGATCCGCAACCAGCGCTGGGTCAAGGACAACATGGTGCTGCTCGGCGACGCCAAGGCCACCGCGCACTTCTCGATCGGCTCCGGCACCAAGCTCGCGATGGAGGATGCCATCGCGCTGGCCGATGCCATGGCGCGCGCGCCGACCGTGGACGCGGCCTTGCAGCAGTACGAGCACGGCCGCCGCGAGGAGGTCGAGAAGACCCAGCACGCCGCCGACGTGTCGCTGGTCTGGTTCGAGCATGTCGACCGATTCTGGGATTTCGATCCCGTGCAGTTCGCGTTCGGCGTCATGACCCGCGCCAAGGCGATCACCTACGACAACCTCACCTTGCGCGCGCCGGAGTTTGTCGCCGAGGTCGACAGGACCTTCGCGCGGCAAGTGCGCGCGCGCGGGTTTGATGTTGATACCGAGAAGTCGAAGGCGCCGATGTTTCAGCCGCTGCGCCTGCGCGAGATGACGCTCGCCAACCGGGCGGTGGTGTCGCCGATGTGCATGTATTCGGCGAAGGAGGGCGTGCCCGGCGATTTCCACTTCGTGCATTACGGCGCCCGTGCCATCGGGGGTGCCGGGCTGATCTTCACGGAAATGACCTGCGTCGGCCGCGATGCGCGGATCACGCCGGGCTGTGCCGGCTTGTGGAATGACGAGCAGGAAGCCGCGTGGCGGCGCATCGTCGATTTCGTCCATGCCAATTCGGCGGCGAAGATCGCGCTGCAGCTCGGGCATGCCGGCCGCAAGGGCGCAACCAAGCTGATGTGGGAGGGCATGGACCGTCCGCTGGAGCAGGGCGCGTGGGAGACGCTGTCGGCGTCGCCCATTCCCTATTTTCCGGACAGTCAGGTGCCGCGCGAGATCGATCGTGCCGCCATGGATCGCATCAAGGGCGAGTTCGTTGCGGCGGCGGAGCGCGGCGAGCGCGCCGGCTTCGACATGCTGGAGTTGCACTGCGCCCACGGCTATCTGCTGGCGAGCTTCATTTCGCCGCTGACCAATACACGAACCGATGCTTATGGCGGTTCGCTCGATAATCGCCTGCGTTATCCGCTGGAGATATTTGCCGCCATGCGCGCCGCATGGCCCGCGCACAAGCCGATGTCGGTGCGCATCTCCGCCACCGACTGGGCCGAGGGCGGCATTGCCGGCGACGACGCGGTGCAGATCGCGCGCGCTTTCGCCGAGGCCGGCGTCGATCTGGTCGACGTCTCCACCGGACAGACCGTGCGCGACGCGCAGCCGATCTACGGCCGCATGTTCCAGACGCCGTTCTCCGATCAGGTCCGCAACGAGGCGCGTGTCGCGACCATGTGCGTCGGCAACATCACCACCGCCGATCAGGTCAACACCATTCTCGCCGCCGGCCGCGCCGATCTCGTGGCGCTGGGGCGGCCGCATCTGGTCGATCCGTCCTTCACCATGCGGGCAGCCGCGTGGTATGGCGCCGATGTCGCCTGTCCGCCGCAATATCTGCCCGGCAAGGAGCAGATATTCCGCAACAGCGTGCGCGACCGGCAGGACCTCGACGAGCTGAAGATCAAGGGCAAGCCGAAGACCCGCGCCGAGATGCGGGTCGAGGCGGAAAAGTCGCTGGCGGCGGAATAGTGACGGGGCAAAGCGCAATGACCATTCTCGATTCCGAGACCAAGGCCACCGAGCATTCCGACGACCATGGCGACGAACTTCGGCTGTGGCTGCGGCTTCTGACCTGCACCACGCTGATCGAGGGCGAGGTGCGCAGCCGCTTGCGCGAACGCTTCGACGTGACGCTGCCGCGGTTCGATCTGATGGCGCAGCTCGACAAGGCGCCGGACGGCATGACGTTGTCCGACGTGTCGAAACGGATGATGGTGTCGAACGGCAATATCACGGGGCTGGTCGAGCGTCTGGTGCAATCGGGCCATGTCGATCGCCGCACCTCGGAGGTCGATCGCCGGGTGCAGGTGATCCGCCTGACGAAATCCGGCCGGGTGGAATTCCGCAAGATGGCCGCCGAGCACGAGATCTGGATTGCCGAGATGTTTTCCGACCTTGGCGAGAAAGACGTCCGCGAACTGATGCGCCTTCTGGGCAAGACCAAGCTGTCGGTGCGCAAGGCGGCCGATGGCCGAGTGGGCTGAAGCGTGGGCCAAAGCGCTTTACGAAGCCAATGATTTCGGCGCGGACGGCATAAAAACGGGCTTGCATGGAATTGCTTTAGGCCTAAAATGAAATTGCTTTAGGTCTAAAGCAACGGCAAATCGCGTTGATTTGAGATGCGCGAAAGGAGCGTGCCATGGCCGCGACTGCCAACCATTCGGAATCGATAGACGAGTCGATCAAGCTCGGCCCGTCTGGCCATGTCGACGACTTCGCGCGGCGAAACCTTCCGCCATTCGCGAAGTGGCCGGAGCTGGTGCTCGAACGCCCCGAATTCCAGTACCCCGAATATCTCAACGCCGCAGTCGAACTGACCGACCGCAATGTCGAGAAGGGGTTTGGCGACCGCGTCGCGCTGATCGGCAACGGCCGTCAGCGGACCTACAAGGAGCTGACCGACTGGTCCAACCGCCTGGCGCATGCGCTGGTCGAGAACTACGGCGTGAAGCCGGGTAACCGCGTGCTGATCCGCTCCGGCAACAATCCGGCGCTGGTCGCGGCCTGGCTCGCGGCGACGAAAGCCGGCACCGTCGTCGTCAACACCATGCCGATGCTGCGCGCCGGCGAGCTGGCCAAGATCGTCGACAAGGCCGAGATCGCGCTGGCGCTGACCGACAGCCGCATCGCCGACGAGCTGGTGGCATGCGCCAAGACCAGCCGGTTTCTCAAGCAGGTCGTGAATTTCGACGGCACCTCGAACCATGACGCCGAACTGGATCGCGTGGCGCTGAGCAAGCCGGTGCGCTTCGAGGCGGTGAAGACCGGCCGCGACGATGTGGCGCTGCTGGGATTCACTTCCGGCACCACGGGCGAGCCGAAGGCGACCATGCACTTCCATCGCGATCTGATGATCATCGCGGACGGCTACGCGCAGGAAGTGCTCAAGGTGACGCCGGACGACGTGTTCGTCGGTTCACCGCCGCTGGCCTTCACCTTCGGGCTCGGCGGTCTCGCGATCTTCCCGTTGCGGTTCGGTGCAACCGCGACGCTACTGGAAAACGCCGCGCCGCCCGAGATGATCAAGATCATCGAGACCTACAAGGCAACGGTCTGCTTCACTTCGCCGACCGCCTATCGCGCGATGATGGCGGCGATGGACCAGGGTGCCGACCTGTCGTCGCTGCGACTTGCGGTGTCCGCCGGCGAAACCCTGCCGGCGCCGGTGTTCGAAAGCTGGGTTCGCAAGACCGGCAAGCCGATCCTCGACGGCATCGGCAGCACCGAAATGCTGCATATCTTCATCACCAACCGGATCGGCGATGCCGCTGCGGGAACGACGGGCCGCCCGGTGGCCGGCTATGAAGCGAAGATCGTCGATGAGGACATGAACGAGGTGGCGGCCGGCACGGTCGGCAAGCTCGCGGTGCGCGGACCGACGGGATGTCGCTATCTCGCAGATCAGCGGCAGACGAACTATGTCTGTGACGGCTGGAATCTCACCGGCGATTCCTTTGTCCAGAACGAGCAGGGCCGTCTGTCTTTCGTGGCGCGCTCCGACGACATGATCGTGTCGTCCGGCTACAATATCGCCGGTCCCGAGATCGAGGCGGCCTTGCTGACCCATGATGCGGTCGCCGAATGCGGCGTGGTCGGCGCGCCCGACGAGGCGCGCGGCATGATCGTCAAGGCGTATATCGTACTGGCGCCGGGCGTCAGCGGCGATGCGGCGCTGATCACCGCGCTGCAGGATCACGTCAAACGCGAGATTGCGCCTTACAAATATCCGCGCGCGATCGAATTCATCGCGGAATTGCCGAAGACCGAGACCGGAAAATTGCGACGGTTTGCCTTGCGGCAGATGGCGCAGGCCAGCGCGGTGTCCGCACAGACCGCTGCGGAATGAAAGCCCTGAAGGAGAATTGTTCGTGAATCCGCCGAATGCCCCAACGCTGAACGTGATGCCGATCTCCGTTGGACCATCCAACCGGGAAGTCCTGCAGCCGTCGGGATGGCCGGTTCCGAAAGGCTATGCCAACGGCATGGCGGCGGAAGGTCGCCTCATCGTCACCGGCGGCGTGATCGGCTGGGACGCGAGCGAGCAGCTTGCCGATGGCTTTGTCGCGCAGGTGCGGCAGGTGCTGAGCAACATCAGGACGATTCTCGCCACGGGCGGTGCGTTGCCGGAGCATCTGGTGCGGCTGACCTGGTATGTCGTCGACATGGACGAGTATCTGGCCAATCAGAAGGAACTTGGCGGAATCTATCGCGAGATTTTCGGCGCACATTATCCGGCGATGGCGCTGGTGCAGGTGGTCCGGCTGGTCGAGAAGGCCGCCCGCGTCGAGATCGAGGCGACCGCGGTAGTGCCGAAGTAAAACAGAACCTTTCAACTCGTCATTTCCCCGCGCAAACGCCTTGCGTTTGTCGCTGAGGGCGCGTTAGGCGACGAACGCCCTTGCGTTCGCGCCGATAACGCGAGCCCGGAATCCATAATCCCTGTGTCCGCTTTTGTCCGAGACGTTGATGCAGTGAGTATGGATTCCGGACAGCCGCTGACGCGGCTTCCGGAATGACGATGATAAATGTCGTCGCTGAATTTACTTCTCCTCCGCGAACTCCGTCGGCGTACGGCCGGTGACCTGCCGGAACGCGTGGGAGAACGCCGGGAAGCTGGCATAACCCAGTTCCGCCGCGAGTTGCTTCACCGGCGCGTTCGGGTTGAGCGACAGCCGCTCGATCGCTGCCGCGATGCGCGCGCGCTGACACCAGCTCTTGAAGCTGAGTTGCGTCTCGTTAGAGAACAGCCGTGACAGCGTGCGCGACGAGGTGCCGACCGTGCGCGCGAGATCGTCGATGTCGTGGACCTGCGTTGGATCGGCGAGCACGATGTCGGCGGCGCGGCGGCAGCGCGGTTCGTGCGGCAGCGGAATGAACGTCGCCGGATCCTCGGCCTGATGCAGCTCGAGCATCGCGAGCCGGATCAGGAGGTTTGTGCGGACCGGATCATCGCGGCCGTCGAACAGCGCGAGGATCGCCTGATGCAGCAGCCGTGAGACCCGAACCACGAATTCGGCGTCGAGCGCCATCGTAGGGGTTTCGCGCGTCAACCATCCGAGATCGAAATACAGCGTCCGCATCTCGATATCGGCCAGCACGTCGATGGCATGTTCGAGCCGCGCCGGCACCCACACCGCGCGGTCCGGCGGCACCAGCCAGCGGCCCTTCGGCGTCGTGACCTGCATGGTGCCCTTGGCGGCGTAAACGAGCTGCGCCTCGCGGTGCATGTGGGTGTCGAGCCGGGTGCCCTTCCCATAGCCGACGGCCACGAGGTTGACGCCATCGCAGGCCTTCAAATGCAGGCCGTGGATATTGGACAATGGCTTTTCGACGATATTCATTGGCGGTACTTCGTTAGGCAAAGCTTATAACCTGTTTCCGGACAATTGCAGGATTTGATTCATGAACAGTCCGTCCCGGGTCATCGGCTTCGTCAACGCAGGCCATTTCATCGACCACTACGCCATGCTGATTTTCGCCGCCGCGGTCATCATCATGGGGCCGGCGCTCGGCATGGCCTATTCGGAACTGCTGCCTTATGCGACGCCGGGCTTCGTGGCTTTCGGCGCCGGATCGCTGGTCACGGGCTGGCTCGGCGACCGCTGGAGTCGGCGCCACATGATGGTGATCTTCTTCTTCGGCATCGGTGCCTCGATGATCGCGGTCGGGTTCGTGCAGACGCCGCTGCAGCTCGGTGCGGCGCTGCTCTCGATCGGCATCTTCGCCTCGATCTATCATCCGGTCGGGACCGCGATGATTGTGTCCTATGCCAACAAGCTGGGCCGCGAAATGGGCCTCAACGGCGTGTGCGGCAATCTCGGCGTGGCGTCATCCGCGATGGTGACGGGGGTGATCGGCCAGTATCTCGGCTGGCGCTGGGCGTTCATCATTCCCGGCATGGTCACGATCCTGATCGGCGCGGTGTTCATGCAAATGGTGGTTCACGAGGATCGCTCCGGCTTCAAGCAGGCGGCGGCGCAGGCGCGGGTCGCCAAGAGCGATATGTGGCGGGTGATCCTGGCGCTGCTGATCGTGGTGATCGCGATCTCGACCACCTTCAATGCGGTGACGGTCGCGCTGCCAAAGCTGTTCGCCGAACGCCTCGCCGACCTGACCAAAAGCCCGGCGCTGCTCGGCGTGATCGCGGCCGGCGTCTATGTGTTCGGCGCGATGACGCAATACACCATCGGCAAGCTGATCGACCGCTATTCGCTGAAGACGGTGATGCTGCCGCTGTCGTTCCTGCTGGCGCCGTTCCTGTATCTGGCCGCAACGCTGTCGAACCTGCCGCTGATCCTGGTGTCGATCGGCATCGTGATGGGCGCGTTCGGGCAGGTCACGGTGAACGATGCCATGGTCGGCAAATACACCAGCGAGGAGTGGCGATCGCGTGCCTATTCGGTGCGCTACTTCATCGGCTTCACCGCGGCCGGCGCGTCGGTCGGTCTGGTGGCTTGGCTGTACGAGCAGGGCGGGTTCACCACCATGCTGCATGCCTTCGGCGCGCTCTGTCTGCTGACGATCGTCGCGGCGATCATCCTGCCACGGGAAATCCCGACAAGCTCTCCGGCGGCGCTGAAGCCGCAGCCGGCGGAGTAGGGCGGCTACGTCGGCTCGTCATGCCCGGCTTTATGCCGGGCATCCACGTCTTCGAGGAGTGACAAGTCTGGAGACGTGGATGGCCGGAACAAGTCCGGCCATGACGTCGAGATGGATTTGGACGTCTTACGAATGCGGCAGGAACTCGGCAAAGGCCTTGTCGAGCGCGGTATCGGCAGCCTTCAGCTTGCCGCGCTGCTCCGCCAGCCACGCCTTGTCGGCGTCGAGCTTTTGCTGGGCCTCTTTCAGCATGCGTTCGGTCTCGGCCGGCTGCGGTCCGCCGACGCCCTTGGTATGATCAACGATCCATTTCGGCGACATGACCTCCCGAAATTCGGCTTCGTTCATCGGGAAGGGTTCGGCCGGCAGTTGGAATTTCGCCAGCGTTTTGGCGAACGTGCCGGTCACCACATCGAACGGGATGGTTTTCGGCGTCAGGCCGAGCGGCCGCGCGTAGCTGACCAGTTGCGACGCAAATCCATGCCCGACGCGGAACGGGATCTTGTGCTGCTGAAGCAGCAGTTCCGCGAGGTTCATCGTCGAGGTCCAGTCGCTTTCGAGTTCCTCCTGCGCCCGGGGCTTGTTGACGACGATCGCATCGAACACCCGCTTGGTGGCATCGACCATCTTGATGGCGCGGGGGAACAGGCCGAGATCGGCGGTCTCGGATTTGTAGTCGACCATGCCGGACGGAACGTTGTGGGTGCGAATGATGACGGCTTCGGAGAGGCCGACGACATCGGACGCCGCCATGCGGGCCTGCATGATCAGGCCGGGATTGCGCTTCTGAGGCATCGCGCTGGAGGTGTAGGTGGAGCCTTCCTGCAGCAGGAGCCAGGGTTTTACCTGCGCGTACTGGGTATGGAGATCCTGCATCATGGCGCCGATGCGAATGGCGCTGGAGCTGGCGATCGCGCTGGCCTCGAGCTGATTGTCGAAGGGGATCACCTGGCTCGAGGCCATCGAGTTTTCGACGATGCCGTCGAAGCCGAGCAGGGTGGCGAGACGCTTGCGGTTCAGCGGCCAGATCGAGTTGGAGAGCACGCCGGTTCCCATCGGGCTGAGGTTGAGGCGGTGATAGGCCTCGCTGACCCGCTGCTGGTCGCGTTCGAACGACTCCTCGTAGGCCAGCAGGTAGTGGCCGTACGTGATCGGCACCGCCTGAACGCCATTGGTATAGGCCGGCATCAGGGTATCGAGGTTGTCGGCGGCCTTCGCCAGCAGCTTGGCGCGCAAGCTGAGCAGGTCTTCCGCGAAATCCAGCGTCTGGTTGCGCAGCTTCGCGGCGCGGTAGGTCGCATACATGTCCTGGCGGCTGCGGCCGGCATGGATGACCGAGGCCTCCTGTCCGACATGGTCGGTCATGATCCGCTCGATCTGCAGCACGTCGCTCGGGCGTTTGCCGCCCGGCTGCTTGGCCTGATCGATCGCGTAGTCGACGCCCTTGGCGATCAACTGGCCGACATCCTTGGGAAAGATGTGCTCTTCCATCAGCATGACGGTCGAGGCCTTGTTGATCTTGTTGAGCCAGTAGAACTGGTCCTCGGCGGCGTCGAGGGCGCTGGTATGGGCCTGCCCCGCGCCAGATGCGCGAACGCCAACCTTGGCGGCGTTGGCGTCGCACTCCTGCGTCGTTTTGCAGGGTAACTGTCCGGTGTCGGCCGCCAGCGCGGATTGCGCGATCAACACGCTTGCGCCGAAGGCAACCATGCCTCGCGCCATCCAGTCGACATATGTCATGGGTCGTTCTCCCTGCGCCCTGAAGGTCGAGCCTGCAATTCTTGTGCGGGCTCCTGACGGGCAGCTTATCTGCCAAACCGGCGGCCGGAAAAGACCATGCCGGTCCCCGAACGGGCATTTTTGCTGTGCATGCGTGGATCACGCCGTTAGGCTTGGGGGAATTTCAAACCATGGTCACAGGTACGGGCACTTTTGAGCTTTGCCGCGTCAGGTCGGGCATGTGACGTGGGCGACGTGATTTGGAAAAAGAACGATGACTGGAGACGCCGTGGATTTCGAGGCGTTCGTCGACGACATCTATGAAGCCAGCGTTGTGGCGGAGCATTGGCCGCGGGTGCTCGATCATCTCGCAAGGATTGCCGATGCCGAGGGCACACTGCTGTTCGCGGTCGCGCCCGGCGAATCGCGCTGGCTGTCGTCCGCCGCGATCCATGACAGCATGACGGCGTGGGCGGAGGGAGCGTGGTATCTCGACAATCCGCGCGGCGCACGCCTTGTGCCGCGCACCGATCCGAGATTCCTGACCGACCTCGACGAATTCACCCTTGCGGAACTGGACAACGAGCCGTTCTACACCCGATTTCTCCGGCCTCGAGGATTGGGTTGGGTGGTGGGGACCGCGATCCGCGCCCCATCCGGCGACACGCTTGTGTTCTCGATCGAGAAGGCCTTTGACAAGGGGCCTGTGCCGCGCGAGGTGGCTGAACAGCTCGATCAGTTCCGCCCGCATCTGGCGCGCGCGTCGCTGTTGTCGGCGCGTCTCGGGCTTGAGCGCGCCCGTAGCACGGTCAGCGCGTTGGATATGATCGGGCTGCCGGCCGTCGCGATCGCGCCCGGCGGCCGCGCGCTCGCTGCCAACTCGGGCTTTCTTGCCAGCGCGCCCGGCGTCAGCATCGGCGCGTTCGATCAGGTGCAGTTCCTCAATCCGGCGGCACAGGCGATGTTTGCCGATGCGATCGCGGCCCATCCGTCGGTGCCGACGCACCTCGGGCGGTCGATCCCGGTCGCCAGCGCCGATACCCATCCACCCTTCGTCGCGCACGTGCTGCCGATGCGCCGCAGCAGTCTCGATGTCTTCACAGGCGCGGTTTCGCTTCTGTTTCTGACCCCGCTGACGCAGCAAAGCAGCCCGGGCCCGGACCTGTTGCAGGCGCTGTTCGATCTGACACCGGCCGAAGCGCGGGTCGCGAGCATGGTGGTCGATGGCAGACCGCTCGACCAGGTTGCGATGAATCTGAACGTCAGCCTGAATACCGTGCGAACGCAGCTCAAATCGGTGTTCGCCAAAACCGGCGCGCAGCGACAGGCCGAACTCGTCAGCCTGCTGGGCCGCCGCTGGACGGGATCTCCGACGTAGCGGCAACGAAAAAGGCCAGCTTGCGCCGGCCTTGATCGCGAGTATGCCCCTCTGAAAACGTTGTGTCGGCAATACATGGTCCGCCGAAGCGGTAATCGAGGTGCCGACGACGTTGGGAGTCGCAGCTCAGCCCCACCTCTGCAAATATTCCGTGTGCCGGCTTTGCGCGTCACCTGTTTGGGTTACGAGGTCGAGATATCCGGAAAATATTGCAGGCAGATCACGCGGCATCGTCCACGGACGACATCCGCCCGAGAGGACGGATGGTTTTGAAGCCGAAGTGTTAACGGCGCAGGGGCGCCAACCCTTTGGCCGGCTTTTCGTGAGCCAAGATTTAGTGCGGCCATCCGGCGCCACGCCGATATCTGGGGTGCTTGCCGATGAAATCAGTCGATTCGGCCGATTCGGGCGCGTTTCGTTCCATCCGCGTTCCAAACCTTAACGCGATCGATCATTTGCGTCGCAATCTGACACACCGACAGGCTTGGGCTCAGGGGTCCTAGCGACGCGGCAGGCGCCAACCGACCACAGTCGCTTCGACCGTGCTGCCGGATTCGCTGTTGAGCCATTCGCCGTCGACCCGCCGGCACTGGAATGGCAGCTTGTAGGTGCCGCTGTGATCTTCGCAGAGTACCTCGACGGATTGGTCCGACGGCGGCTCGCCATGGCCATCGAATTCCGCCAGACGTCGTTCGCGTGTTGCCATAAATAAATGTCTCCTCGTGGAAACGTGCCGGCTCTCATTCGCGTTCCCCGACGTGATGCGCAGGTTCCGCTTCGTTGTGAGGACCAGCAGTCAATTCCATTGCCGCAAATGCGGTGGGAGTATGAAAGTCCTCGCGGCCCCCGCGCCAGTCTGCAAAAGTGCCGGTCACGAATTGTTGTCGAGACGAGGACTCCGATGATGGGCCGCAGCTTTTCTCAAGCGGTAACGCAATGGGTGCTGACGATGTTGATGGCTATGGCTGTCTGCATGCCGCCTTCCGGCGCGGCCCGCGCCCAGGATGTTCCCGGCATCGAGATCTGCACGGCCGAGAAAACGATGGAGCGGCGGACGAGCTGTCTTCAGAGCAATATCAATTTCCTGCAAAAGGCCATCACGAAACTCGGTCTCGACAGCCAGCACAAGATCGATGCGGCCAACCGGCAGATCGAGGCGCTGAAAAACACGGTCGCGGAGCTGCAGAAAACCGTGGCCGAGATTCAGGCTGCGCAGAAGAAGCAAGCCCCGGCGCCAGCCGCAAAATCGGCGCCGGCCAAGGAAGGTGTGAAGTAGGGCGCAGAACGCAAACGGCGCACTCCGCTCGACCGGAATGCGCCGCAGGATTTGCGTTGCGACGTGTTACGAACTCTTCTCGCCGCTCATCAGCGGGCCGAACAGCTCCCAGCTTTCGCCTTCGAACTTGATCATCTGCAACTGCTCGATCGGTGCGAAGTCGTTGGGGCCCGTCTTGATATGGACGCCCGGCAGGTAGATGCCGATCTCGAAGTTCAGGTTGGCCGCCTGCTTCATGACGTTCTCGCGGGTCAGGTTGTCGCCGCACTGCTTGAGAACCTGCTCGAAGCCCTTCGCGACGCCATAACCGAACACGGTGGCACCGTCGTCGAGATTGCCCTCGGGATAGTATTTCTTCATGAAGGCGCGCCACTCGTTCATGGCGGGATCATTGTCCCACTTCTTGTCCTTCGGATCCTTCATGTAGGCGGCGCTCAGGATGCCCTGGCCGTTCTCGTATCCGGCGGGCTTCATGACCGAGCCGACCGAGATCGACACGTTGGTCAGGAAATGCACCGGCTTCCATTTGATCTCGCCGAGCTTCTTGATCGCCTGCGCGGCGAACTTGGGCGTCGCGATATCGACGAAGATATCCGGATTGGCCGCCTTGATCTGCACGATCTGCGAATCCACCGTGGGCGAGGAGACCTCGTAGGGCGCCTCGACGACGATCATCTTTTCGGCCTTGTCGCCCAGTCCTTCCTTCAGGCCGATCACGTAGTCCTTGCCGAAGTCATCGTTCTGGTAGAGCAGGCCGATGGTTTTTCCCGGATAATGCTGCAGGATGTATTTGGCGTAGATGCGCGCCTCGACCTGATAGCTCGGCTGCCAGCCCATGGTCCACGGGAAGTGCTTTGGATCGTTCCACTTCGCGGCACCGGTGGAGACGAAGAGTTGCGGCACCTTCTTCGTGTTCATGTACTTATGAATGGCGCTGTTGCTCGGCGTGCCCAGCGGATTGGCGATGAAGAGCACCTCGTCCTGCTCCACGAGCTTTCGTGCCTGCTCGACCGCCTTGGGCGGACTGTAGCCGTCGTCATAGGATATGAACTTGATCTTGCGGCCGTTGATGCCGCCTTTCTCGTTGACCATGTTGAAGTAAGCCGCTTCGGTTTTGCCGATGGTGGCGTATGATGAGGCCGGCCCGCTGTAGGGCATGATGTTGCCCAGCTTGATCTCGGTATCGGAAGCGCCGGTGTCGTACTTCTTCTGGGCATGCGCGGCGGTCGTCATCAGCGCCGCAACGACGGTCGCGAGCACAGTCAATCTTGCATTCGTAAAGACACGGTTGTGCATTTATTGTCCTCCCTGACGTGTAACCGACGCTCAGGCCGTCTTGTTCTTGGGGCGGCTTAATGAGCCGTCGGACCAAATGCGCGATCAGTATGCATGATCGGTCGCGTCTCGCTAGCAATGGATGAGGGCATGATGTCGCTGGCTATTCCGCTCCGCGGAATGCGCTGTGAGGTCGGCTTGGCAGTTCTGGCCGCTTTGCCTAGAGTAACGCCGTATGCGGCGGGCGGGAAAAATCGGCTGTCGCTCACGCCTTCCGCACACTCTCCGCACAAGAACAACCTCAGAAACGATTTGAAACCGGGAGATACTGATGTCCAACATTCGCGTTCTTGCCACCGATCTCGCCTTTCCCGAGGGGCCGGTGGTGATGCCCGACGGCTCGGTCATCCTGGTCGAGATCCGTGCGCAGCAGCTTACGCGGGTGTGGCCGGACGGGCGCAAGGAGGTTGTCGCGAAAATGCCGGGCGGTCCGAACGGTGCGGCGCTCGGTCCTGACGGCAAGATGTATGTCTGCAACAATGGCGGCTTCGGCTGGGTGAAGACCGGGCATGGGATCATGCCGGGTGCGCCTGCGGCGCACGAATACATCGGCGGCTCGATCCAGCGCGTCGATCTCGCGAGCGGCAAGGTCGAGACCGTGGTCGACAAGTGCGGCGAGCATTCGCTGAACGGTCCGAACGATCTGGTGTTCGATCGCGATGGCGGGCTGTGGTTCACCGACCTCGGCAAGCGGCGCGCGCGCGACATGGATGTCGGCGCGGTCTATTACATCCAGCCCGGTGGCAAGGGTATCGTCGAGGCGGTGTTCGGTGTGCTGCCGACCAACGGCATCGGCCTGTCGCCCGACGAGAAGACCGTCTATGTCGCGGAGACGCCGACGGCGCGGCTGTGGGCCTACGATCTCGCGGCGCGCGGCGAGGTGAGGCCGGGCGACGTGATCTATCGCGGCGAGCGCGGCAAGCCGATCTGCGGCCTCGGCGGCTACCAGATGTTCGACTCGCTCGCGGTCGAGGCATCCGGAAACGTTTGCGTCGCGACCTTGATCAGCGGCTGCATTTCGGTGATCGCGCCCGATGGCAAGGTGGTGGAGCAGGTGCCGACCGGCGACCGCGTTACCACCAACATCGCCTTTGGCGGTCCCGACCTGAAGACCGCCTACATCACGCTGTCCGGCAAGGGCGAGCTGATCGCGATGGATTGGTCGCGTCCGGGCCTGCCGCTGAATTTTTTGAACAAGTAGATCGCTGAAAGGTGACGTTCATGCCCTGGCTGCAACCCGTAACACTCGAAGGACCTCATGCGCGGCTCGAGCCGCTGTCGCATGATCATCGCGATGCGCTTGTCGAGGCCGTGAAGGACGGCGAACTCTGGAAGCTCTGGTACACCTTCGTGCCCGCGCCGGAGAAGATGGGAGCCGAGATCGATCGCCGGTTGGGGCTGCAGGCGTCCGGCGCGATGCTGCCGTTCACGGTGCGCGATGCCGACGGCAAGATTTCGGGCATGACCACCTACATGAACGTCGATGCCGCCAACCGCCGCGTCGAGATCGGCTCGACCTGGTACGCCAAGCGCGTGCAGCGCTCCGCCGTCAACACCCAGTGCAAGCTGCTGCTGCTCACGCACGCTTTCGAGAAGCTGGATTGCATCGCGGTGGAGTTCCGTACCCACTTTTTCAACCACCAGAGCCGGCGCGGCATCGAGCGGCTCGGCGCCAAGCAGGATGGCATCCTGCGCAATCACCAGATCTCGCCGAACGGAACGCTGCGCGACACCGTCGTCTACAGCATCCTTCCCGGCGAGTGGCCGACGGTGAAGGCGCATCTGACCTACCAGCTCAACGAGAAGCCGCGCTGACCCCTGACGTATCGCGCGAACCGGCTTTTGCGATGCAGCAAGTCTGCTAGGAAATTTGTCTAAGGGAGCGGTTCGGGTTCCCTGCCGGCTTGCCAAACGGACCACCTGCGGGCAGAACACCGCGGCTGGCGGCGGCCGGTGCGTCGTGCGCGGATCCAAACCATCCGCGGAGCATGACGATATTGGGGACGACCTCCGTCATGACCGATGTGGCGCGTGATCTCGCGGCAGATGTCGAACGGCTTGCGCCGCATGTTCCGCAAACCCGCCTGTCGCGCCTGTTCCGCATGCTCGGAGCGTACGATCTCTGCGATCTCGGCTCGATCGCGCTGCTTGCCTCCGTCACGATCCTCGTTCTGGCGACGTTCCGCAGCTACGCCATCACCAACGACGAGTGGATCCAGCATCGCTACGGCGAACTGATCGTCGCCTATTATCGCAGCGGTTTCACCGATCGCTCGCTGTTCGATCTCTACAATCTTTATCTGTACGGCGGATTGTTCGACACCACCGCCGTATTGCTCTCGCACGTCGTCCCGATGGACGTGTTCAATCTGCGACATCTGTTGAGCGCCGCGTTCGGGATCGGCGGGCTCGGCGCGGCGTTGGCGACCGCGCGGCTGATCGCGGGACCACGTGCCGGATTGCTGGCGGGGGTAGCGCTCGCGGTGTGCGGATCGTGGTACGGCACCATGTTCCATCACACCAAGGATGTGCCGCTCGCCGCCGCGATGGCCGGCGCGGTCTACTTCCTTGCGCGCGCGGCGCGCGATCTGCCGCGTCCGCGGCTTCGTCATGTCATTGGCTTCGGCGTGCTGACCGGGGTTGCGCTCGGCGTGAAGGTGCTGGCGCTGCTGGTCGTCTGTTATGTGCCGGTCGCGATCGTGCTCAACATGCCGTCGCGCTGCTTCCGCGCGCCGCGCGAAGCCATGCCGTTCATGGTGGCGTCGCTGCTGTGGTTCGTGCCGGGCTTGCTGATCGCCTATGTGATCATGATCGTGGCGTGGCCGTGGTCGGCGCTGGCGCCGCTCAATCCGATCCGCGGCCTCATCAGCTTCGGCGACTTCGGCTACAACATCCGCACCTTGCTGGACGGGCATGTCTACCGCATGGCCACCGTGCCGCGCTGGTACGTGCCGACCTATCTCGTCATCAAGGTGCCGCTCCTGATGCTGGCGGGGACGGCGCTCGCGCTGGCCTTCGCGGCCGTTCCGAAGCTCGCCTCGGAGTCATCGTCGGACCGCCGCCGTCGCGATGTCGCATTGATCGCGTTCGTGGCCTTCTTTCCATTGATTTGCGAGGCGGCCGCGCACGGTCCCGCGTTCTGCGGCCTGCGTCATTTCCTGTTCGTGTTGCCGCCGTTGGCGGTGCTGACCGGCGTGGGGCTGGATGCCGCGCTCTCGCAAGCCGTGATCTGGCGCCGTCCGCTGGCGGCCGCACTGCTGGCGGTGATCGTCGCCGGCTTTTCCTGGAACGCGCTGACGCTCTACCGGCTGCATCCCTATGAATACGTCGTCTACAACCCGCTGGTCGGCGGATTGTCCGGCGCGTCGCGGCGCTATGCGATGGATTACTGGGCGACGATAATGCCGGAGGCCGTCGACGGGCTGGAATCCTATCTTGCGAAAACCGAACCTCTCGCGAGCCGCGATCCGCATCACGTCTATACGGTGGCGTTCTGCGGCGAGCGCGCTGCGTTCGTGAAGAAGGCCAAGCCGCATCTGCACTGGGCGATGGTATGGGAAACCGCGGACTTCTTCATCGCGCCGACCCACATGAACTGCGACCGCGATAGCCAGGGCAAGGTGGTCGCCACCGTCAAGCGCCTCGGCGTTCCGCTCGGCTATGTGAAAGATCAGCGCGCGCTGATCGCGGCAAGGCGCAGGGGCTAGGCAGGCAAGAGAGTTACACTCGCTGCCGGCCTATTCGTACACGAACGCCTTGTCGGTCAGGTCGATGGCCGGGAACTCGTCCTTCTCGGCCCAGTAGTCCTGATTGTGCTGCCACTCCGGCTTGTCGCCGCGCTTCGGCAACAGGTGCATGCCGCGCATCATGTAGCCCGGATTGAAATTCTCCGGATCAATCCACGGCAGCAGCGGCATGTTGTGATCCTCGGGCCGTAATTCCGGCGTCACCTTCTGCACGCCGATCGCCTTCATGTGTTTCAACAGGCGGCAGACGAAATCGGCGACGAGGTCGACGCGCAAGGTCCAGCTCGCGCGGAAATAGCCGAACACCCAGACGAGGTTCGGTACACCGGTGAACATCATCCCGCGATAGGTCACGGTGTCGGCGAAGTCGAGCGGCTTGCCGTCGATGGAAAACGCGATGTCGCCGGTGGCGCTCAGGTGAAAGCCGGTGGCGGTGACGATGATGTCGGCCTCCAGCGTCTTGCCGGATTTCAGCAGGATGCCCGTTTCAGTGAAGCGATCGATCTCGTCGGTGACGACGGAGGCCTTGCCGGCCTTGATGGCCTGGAACAGGTCGCCGTCCGGAATGAAGGCGATGCGCTGCCGCCATGGCCGGTAGCTTGGCGTGAAATGGGTGGCGATGTCGTAGTCGGGACCCAGATAGGCTTCGACCGCCGCGAGCAAATCCTTCTTCGCGCCTTCCGGGTCCTTGAAAGTGCGGCGAGTGAAGGCATCCTGTTCGTAGAGGATGTGCTTGCGCGTGATCTCGTGGATCCAGGCTTCGTCGATCTGCAGCTTGCGCAGCGTCTCGGTGATCTCGATGGCGTTGCGCCCCGTGCGGAAATAGGTCGGCGAGCGCTGCAGCATCGTCACATGTGCGACGTCGTCGGCGATGTTGGGCACCAGCGTTGCCGCCGTTGCGCCGGAGCCGATCACGACGACGCGCTTGCCCTTGTAGTCGAGGTCTTCAGGCCACTTCTGCGGATGGATCACCGTGCCCCTGAACTTGTCGAAGTCTGTCCACTCCGGTGTGTAGCCTTCGGCGTGCCGGTAATAACCCTGGCACATCCAGAAGAAATGCGTGGTGAAGCGCAGCATCTCTCCGGTGTCGAGACGCTCGGCGTCGATAGTCCAGAGATTGTCGGCGTTCGACCAGTTCGCGGCGACGATCCTGTGGCGGTAGCGGATGTGCCGCGCGAGATCGTTCTCGGCGATCACGTCGCCCATGTATTTGCGGATTTCGTCAGCGGTCGCGATCGGTGCCGAGGTCCAGGGCTTGAAGCGATAGCCGAAGGTGTGCAGGTCGCTGTCGGAGCGGATGCCAGGATATTTATGCGTCAGCCAGGTGCCGCCGAAGCTTTCCTGCGTTTCCAGCGCCACGAACGTGGTGCCGGGCATCTGCGTCGTCAGATGATAGGCCGCGCCGACGCCCGAGATGCCCGCGCCGGCGATGACCACGTCGAAATGTTCGGTCTTTTGTGCGGCTTTGGCGTCGATCTGGGTCTGGACGTTCATGGGCGCTACCTTCCGCACGAGCTGTCATTCCGGGGCGCGAGCCCTTGCGAGCGAGCCCGGAATGCATAACCCCAGTATTTCTATAAAACCGATGCAGGGGCTATGGATTCCGGACAGCCGCTACGCGGCTTCCGGAATGACGGATAATTTTTCGAGAGCATATTACACCTCGCGCCGGTTCAGGAAGGCGAGGCGCTCGAACAGGTGCACGTCCTGCTCGTTCTTGAGCAGCGCGCCGTGCAGCGGCGGTATCAGCTTGCGCGGATCGCGCTCGCGCAACTGTTCCGGCGACATGTCCTCGTTGAGCAGCAGCTTGAGCCAGTCGATCAGCTCCGAGGTCGACGGCTTCTTCTTCAGGCCGGGCACCTCGCGCACCTCGAAGAAGATGCGCAACGCTTCCTGCACCAGCCGTTGCTTGATGCCAGGGAAGTGGACGTCGATGATCTGATGCATCGTGTCCTGGTCGGGAAACTTGATGTAGTGGAAGAAGCAGCGGCGCAGGAAGGCGTCCGGCAGTTCCTTCTCGTTGTTCGAGGTGATCATGACGATCGGGCGTTCCTTCGCCTTGATCGTCTCGCCGGTCTCGTAGACGAAGAACTCCATGCGATCGAGTTCGAGCAGTAGGTCGTTCGGGAATTCGATGTCGGCCTTGTCGATCTCGTCGATCAGGAGGACAGGGCGCTTGGCGTTCGTGAACGCTTCCCACAGCTTGCCGCGCTTGATGTAGTTCGAGATGTCGGAAACGCGGGCGTCGCCGAGCTGGCTGTCGCGCAGCCGCGACACCGCGTCGTATTCATAGAGGCCCTGTTGCGCCTTGGTGGTGGACTTGATGTGCCAGGTCAAAAGCGGCGCGCCGATCGCCTTGGCGACTTCTTCGGCCAGCACGGTCTTGCCGGTTCCCGGCTCACCCTTCACGAGCAGCGGCCGCTCGAGCACGATGGCGGCATTGACGGCGACCTTGAGGTCATCGGTCGCGACGTAATCTTTGGTGCCCGTGAATTTCATTGAAAGTCTGCCTTGCTGTTTCTTTCTACCCGACATTCGGGTGCTCTACACAAGAAACGACCGCCTCATGGCGGTCGTTTCGCCAATGGATCAAGGATATCAGGCGCGTCTGATCAATGACAGGATGACCAGAACGATGACGGCGCCGATGGCGGCGTTGATGACCTCGGCGATGAAGCCGCCGCCGATCAGAATTCCGAGTCGCGGCAAAAGCCAGCCGGCGACGACTGCGCCGACGATGCCGACGATGATGTTTCCGATCAACCCAAAGCCGGCGCCTTTCACGATCAGACCGGCCAGCCAGCCCGCGATCGCGCCGACAATCAGCCACACGATAATGCCCATGGATCAGACCTCCTGAAACGCCGCTTTCACCGGCATTTCGTTGATGATCGCCCGCTCCCTGAGAGCGGGCCACGGCTCAATTCTAGAGGAAAAACCCCAGAGGTCTAGGGAGCCGTCCATCGTGGCTGCCTGCCAGCCCCGCAATGCCGCCCCTTGACGCCTGCGGTCCTCCGGGCAATCTGTAGCTTATGTTTCTGCAATTCTTCACATCGCTGCGCGACGCGCAGGTGCCGGTTACGCTGCGCGAATACCTCACGCTGATGGAGGCGCTCGACGCCGACCTCGCCGATCAGAGCGTCGAGCACTTCTATTATTTGTCCCGCGCCTCGCTGGTGAAGGATGAGCGCAACCTGGACAAGTTCGATCGCGTGTTCGGCACGGTCTTCAAGGGACTGGAAAGCCTGCTCGACGCCATGGAGAAGGCCGAGATCCCCGAGGAGTGGCTGAAGAAGCTCGCGGAGAAATACCTCACCGAGGAGGAGAAGAAGCAGATCGAGGCCATGGGCTGGGACAAGCTCATGGAGACGCTGAAGAAGCGCCTCGAGGAGCAGAAAAAGCGGCACCAGGGCGGCAACAAGTGGATCGGCACCGGCGGCACCTCGCCGTTCGGCGCCTATGGCTACAATCCCGAAGGTATCCGCATCGGGCAGGAGAAGAACCGCAACAACCGCGCGGTGAAGGTTTGGGACAAGCGCGAGTTCAAGGATCTCGACGGCGATGTCGAACTCGGCATCCGCAACATCAAGGTCGCGCTGCGGCGCCTGCGCAAGTTTGCGCGCACCGGCGCGCCGGACGAACTCGATCTCGACACCACCATCAAGGAGACCGCCAACCACGGCTACCTCGACGTACACATGCGCCCGGAGCGGCGCAACGCGGTCAAGGTGCTGGTGTTCTTCGATATCGGCGGCTCGATGGACAGCCACATCAAGCAGGTCGAGGAGCTGTTCTCGGCAGCCAAGACCGAGTTCAAGCACATGGAGTATTTCTACTTCCACAACTGTCTCTATGAGGGCGTGTGGAAACAGAACAAGCGGCGCTTCACCGACCGCACCCCGACCTGGGATGTGCTGCACAAGTTTCCGCACGACTACAAGGTGGTGTTCGTCGGCGACGCCTCGATGTCGCCTTACGAGATCATGGTGCCCGGCGGCTCGGTCGAGCATGTCAACGAGGAGCCGGGCTCGGTCTGGCTGGAGCGCATCACGCGCACCTATCCGCATGCGGTCTGGCTCAATCCGGTGGCGCAGAAGCACTGGGACTATTCGGAGTCGACCACCATCATCCGGCGGTTGTTCTCGGAACGGATGTTTCCGCTGACGATCGAAGGGCTGGAAGGCGCGATGAAGGAACTGGTGAGGTAGAGTCATGGCACAGACGATCACACGCGGCTACAAGGCACTGCTCGATGAGGCCAATTCGCAAATCGAGACCATGAGCGTGGCCGACGCCAAGGCGGCGGTGGCGCGCGGCGAGGCCGTCATCGTTGACATTCGCGACCCGCGCGAGTTGGAGCGCGAGGGCAAGATCCCCGGCGCGTTCTCCTGCACCCGCGGCATGCTCGAATTCTGGATCGATCCGGCAAGCCCCTACGCCAAGCCGATCTTCCAGGAGGACAAGAAGTTCATCTTCCACTGCGCGTCGGGCTGGCGCTCGGCGCTGGCGGCGAAAACGGCGCAGGACATGGGCCTGAAGCCAGTGGCGCATCTCGGCGGCGGCTTCACGGCCTGGCGCGACGCCGGCGAGGCGATCGAGAAGGTCGAGCCGAAGGCGAAGGGGTAAAATCGTTCGTCATTCCGGGGCGCGCAGGCGACGAACGCGTAGCGTTCGCGCCGATAGCGCGAGCCCGGAATCCATAACCACCACCGGGCGTATGGATTCCGGGCCTGCGCCCAAGAGGGCACATCCCGGAATGACAGCAGGTTTGTGATGCCGTCCACTTTCACCACCGATGATCCCCTTGTGTCCACCGAATGGCTCGCCGCGCATCTTGGCGAGGCCAACGTCAGGGTCATCGACGCTTCGTTCAAGATGCCGGGCGTGCTGCCGTTGCCGATCGATGATTTTCTCGCCGCCCATATTCCGGGCGCGGTGTTTTTCGACGTCGATGCGGTTTCCGATCATGCGTCATCGTTGCCGCACATGTATCCCGATGCCGCGCAGTTCGCGCGCGATGTTGGCGCGCTCGGCGTCTCCTCCGATGATACGGTCGTGGTCTATGATTCCGGCGGCTGGGTCGCTGCGCCGCGTGCGTGGTGGATGTTCCTGTCGTTCGGCCACAGCAACGTCCGGGTGCTCAACGGCGGCCTGAAGAAGTGGCGTGCGGAGGGGCGGCCAGTGGAGTCGGGCAAGGCATCGCCGAAGCCGGGCCGCTTCACCGCGACGTTCGATCCGGCCTACGTGCGCAGCGAGGCGCAGCTCGTGAACAACCTGTCCTCGCATCGCGAACAGCTCATTGACGCACGCGCCGCCAATCGTTTCGAGGGCAGCGTGGCGGAGCCGAGAGTGGGTCTCCGTTCGGGCCACATCCCCGGCAGCCGCAACCTGCCGTACAACAACCTGTTCGACGCGGCGACCGGGACCATGAAGCCGCTCGATGATTTGCGTGCAGCATTTGCCGGCGCGGGTCTCGACCTTGCAAAGCCCGTCGTCACCACCTGCGGCTCCGGCGTCTCCGCCGCGGTGCTGACGCTCGCGCTCTATCGCCTCGGCGTGCGCGGCTCGGCGCTCTACGACGGCTCGTGGTCGGAGTGGGGACTGCAGGATGGTCCGCCGGTCGCGACCGGGCCGGCCTGAATCTGCCTAGCGGTCCGATTCTAACATTTGCATCCCATTTCAGCGCACTTCATTGCAAATGTTAGAATCAAAGGACCACTAGTTGCTGCTGAACGGCGAGCCTGCGAACGGATCGACCGGCTTCGGCGGGGCGTGCCTGACAACGTGCGCACGCCGCACCACCGGCCGCTGTCTGGCAACGCGCTTCCGCGTGATGGGCCTGACCGTCAGCGAGGCCTTGCTGAAGGTTTTCGGCCGCGCGACGGGCATGGGAATATGGATATTGAAGGCGGTGATCACTGGCGCATCGTTGAGCGCGGGTCGATTGGCAGCATCTGCCGCAGCGCTTTGAGGCACGATGTCGGGAATTGCCGCCTTCGGCTCGACGGCGACAGGCGGCTCGCTGGTCGCATGTCCTGTCGTTTCGTTGTTGCCATCTTCAAGGGCGGCCATGGCGGTGGAGTTGGCTGAACTCGGTCCTGCGATTCCGGGCGCGGTGCCGGTCGTCGCGCTATCCGCCTGCGAATGATCAGTTGTCGCATTTTCAGCCTTGGTGTCAGCGGGCTTCGTGTCACCAGACTTGGTGTTATCAACCTTGGCGTCATCAGGTGTGGAATCGCCGCTTGGGGTCGAAGCGGGGGCCGCGTCCATTAACGGTTGGCCGGTCGATTCCGGCGCGGCTGCGACGGGCGCCGCGGGATCGAGGGCCGCAACGGTCTGTGTCGCATTGGCCTCTGTCTCACTCAGTGAATCGCGGCCGGGATCGGCGGCGGGTGTGGGGGTCGCTTCGCCCGCGGTTGCGGCGTCAGTCTTGGGTATCTCAGGGGTGGACGGCGCGGTGGTGGTTGGACCGGCTGCACCACCATCGGGCGTGAGCGCCGCAGTGGTCTTTTCATCTTGTGCCGACCGCGTCGCATCCGTGGCGGGCTTGTCATCGGTCGGAGACTGGGCCGAAGGCGTGGCAATCGCGTCGGTCGAGGCCGTGCCGGGATCGGGCGCCAACGCGGCTTCGGGCGTCGCCGGGGCGGTCACAGCGGGCGCTGCCTGAGTGGTAGCTGCGTCCATGGCTTGAGGCGGGCCATCGTGCCGGTCCAAGTCAGTTGGCGGGGTGTCAGCCGTCGGGGTATCGACTTGCAGCATGGCGAGGGTAGGGGCGGTGTCCTCGCGGGTTGCAAACACCACCTCGGGAATTTGCTGCAGGGGCAGGCTGGCAAATTCCTCATGCGTCGCCCGCAACAGGGCCGCGGCGCCAAGGCCGAAGACCAGCATCGAGACGGACAGGACGACCGCGATGAACAGGAAACGGAAGCCAGGCAGCATGGGAAGGTTCCGCCTTCGCCGCGCTGTTTGCGAAGGTGATCGAGCCATTCGGAACGCGGTGGATACACGCCTGATCGATGGGTCGCGCCACCAAGTCCCAGCGAATCAAGTGGTTTTGAGGATACCGCAATGATCCGGGCCTCGCGCCCGAAAAATCGTTCCCAAGCGCTGGCTGAAGCCGCAACTGGCTTCGAGGGCGGCTTTTAGTGAGGCATAGAGGTCACGCTGCGCCGCGATCTCGGAAATATGACCGAATCCCCGGACGATTGTGTCAGAATTGTCTTGAATGCGCCGTGATCCTGCGCGATGTGCCGGTTAACGATCCGGTGTTCGCTTGGGCTTATACAAGGGCGATGATGATCAAACCCATTCTCACGATTTTTGCGGCGGTCGCAGTGAGCGCGGCGGGAACCTCGCTCGCGCAGGCACAAGGGTATCCGCAGCCGCCGGGCCCGGCCTATTCCAGCGCGCCCTCGGCCTACCCGGCCGAGTACAGCCGCCCGGACGCAATGAACAGCATGCCGGATTTCGACGGGACTGACGATGATCAGGCGCCCCGGCGGCACAATTCGGCCGCGCTGCCAACGCCCGGCCCGATCATGTCCCCGGATGATCCGCGTTACGGTCGTCCCGACCCGGCCTATTCGAGCCGTGCCCCTCAGGGTCAGGAGGGTCGCGCTCCGCAGAGCCAGGCGCTGCAGGGTCCGGTGATGTCGCCCGACGATCCGCGCTACGGCCAGCCCGGGCCGGCCTATTATCCGCCGCGTGCCCCGGTGGCGAGCGCTCAGCCCGGTGGACCGGTCACCGGAGCGATCCAGCCTTCCGCGCCTGTCGGTGCTGACGGTCGGCCGACGTCCTTGTCGGCGCTGCCGCCGGACGAGCAGCCGGAGGCCGATCAGGGCGGTGAGAACCAGTTGGCGCCGAACCTGCGCCGGCAGGAAGTCACTTTCGTCACCAAGGAGCCCGCGGGCACCATCGTGGTCGATACGCCGAACACGTATCTCTACTATGTGCTCGGCAACAACCGCGCGATCCGCTACGGCGTGCGCGTCGGCCGCGACGGTTTCACCTGGACCGGCGTGCAGAAGATCAGCCGCAAGGCCGAGTGGCCGGACTGGCATCCGCCGACCGAAATGATCGAGCGTCAGCCCTATCTGCCGCGCTTCATGGCGGGCGGTCCCGGCAATCCGCTCGGCGCGCGCGCCATGTATCTCGGCTCGACCGTTTACCGCATTCACGGCACCAACCAGCCGTCGACGATCGGGCACTTCGTGTCGTCGGGCTGCATCGGCATGCTCAACGAGGATGTCGAGGATCTGTTCGATCGTGTGAAGGTTGGAACCCGTGTTGTGGTGCTGCCGGGTGGCGGACCGCACCACCAGGAGGAAACCACGGCCTCGGCACAGCCGACGCCTGGCGCACAGCCTCCGCCGCAGACGGCAAGCCTGCCCGGCACCCAGCCCACCGCCGTGGCGCCGTTGCCGGCCCCGGTGACGGTCCGTTAGTTACCTGGAATACGAGACACAAAAGCCCGCCTTCATCGAAGGCGGGCTTTTTGCTTTTGAGCCTATTGCGCGCGATTCTACCCCAGCGTCCGCATCGGTGTGCCCTTGAGCCATGCAGCGATGTCCTCGACCATCTCGGTGTAATAACGCCGGTAGTTTTCGGCGGTGACATAACCGAGATGCGGCGTCAGTACGACGTTGTCGAGCTTGCGCAGCGGATGATCGGTCGGCAGCGGCTCCTGCGAATAGGTGTCGAGGCCGGCACCGGCGATCTTCCGTGCCTGCAGGGCTTCGAGCAGTGCGGCTTCATCGACGATCGGCCCCCGCGCGGTGTTGATCAGATAGGCGGTCGGTTTCATGCGCGCGATGTCGGCGCGCGACACCAGTCCGCGCGACCGCGCGCTGAGCACGACATGAATGCTGATGACGTCGGAGGATGCGAACAGTTCGTCCTTGGTCGCGTAGGCGACGCCGGCCTGCTCGCAGGCCTCGCGGGTCAGATTGGTGCTCCAGGCGATGACCTTCATGCCGAGCGCCTTGCCGATGGCCGCAACCTGACGGCCGAGCTTGCCGAGCCCGATGACGCCGAGCGTCTTGCCTTCGACGTCTTCGCCGAGCGTGACCTGCCAGCGTTCGCCGGCTTTCATCCGCGCGTTCTCGAAGCCAATCTTGCGTGTCAGTTCCAGCATCAGCCCGATGGCAAGCCCCGCCGTCGGATTGCCGACCGCGCCGGTGCCGCAGACGGTGATGCCGCGCGCCTTGGCGGTTTCGAGGTCGAACGAGGCGTTGCGCATGCCCGAGGTCAGCAGCAGCTTGAGTTTCGGCAGCGCATTCAGCACGTCGGCTCCGAACGCCGTGCGTTCGCGCATGGCGCAGACGATCTCGAAATCCTTCAAGGCCGCGATGGCGTCCGCGCCCGATGCGAACGGCTTGTCGAAAACAGTGATTTCGATCTTGTCCTTGAGCGAATCCCAATCGGCCAGCTTGAGCGCGACGTTTTGGTAATCGTCCAGAATTGCACAACGTATCGTCATGATGCTCGTATCCTTGCCGGTATGGAACGCCCCGGCTCTCGCCGGGGCGTAGTTTATCAGACGACGCCAAGCGCGCGCATGGCTTCGGCGACGCGAATGAAGCCTGCCACATTGGCTCCCAGGACATAGTTGCCCGGCGCACCATAAGTATCGGCCATTTCGGCGCAACCATCGTGGATGTTATGCATGATGGTCGCGAGGCGGGCTTCGGTGGCCTCGAAAGTCCAGGAGTCGCGCGAAGCGTTCTGCTGCATTTCCAGCGCGCTGGTTGCGACGCCACCGGCGTTGGCCGCTTTACCCGGTGCGAACAGGATGCCGGCTTCGAGGAAGGCCCGCACCGCTTCCGGCGTGCACGGCATGTTGGCGCCTTCGCCCACCGCGATCAGGCTGTTTTTGAGCAGCGTGCGCGCGTCCTGGCCGTTGAGTTCGTTCTGCGTCGCCGAGGGCATCGCGACATCCGCAGGAACCTCCCAGACCCGGCCCTCTGCCACGAACGTCGCGCCCTTGCCGCGCGCCTTGGCATAGTCGGAGACCCGGCCGCGTTTCTTTTCCTTGATCTCCTTGAGAAGTGCGAGATCGATGCCGGCCTCGTCGACGACGTAGCCGCCGGAGTCCGAGCATGCGATCACGCGGCCGCCCAGCGATGTGACCTTCTCGATCGTGTAGATCGCCACGTTGCCGGCGCCCGAGACGATCACCTTCTTGCCGTCGAAGCCCTGCTTGCGCGTCTGCAGCATGCGTTCGACGAAATAAGTCGCGCCGTAGCCGGTCGCCTCGGTGCGCACCTGCGAACCGCCCCAGGTCAGACCCTTGCCCGTGAGGACGCCGGATTCGTAACGATTGGCGATGCGCTTGTACTGGCCGAACATGTAGCCGATCTCGCGCTGGCCGACGCCGATGTCGCCCGCCGGCACGTCGGTGTATTCGCCGAGGTGACGATAGAGCTCCGTGACGAAGGACTGGCAGAAGCGCATGATCTCGTGGTCCGATCGTCCCTTCGGGTCGAAATCCGAGCCGCCCTTGCCGCCGCCGATCGGCAGGCCCGTCAGTGCATTCTTGAACGTCTGCTCGAAGCCCAGGAACTTGATGGTGCCGAGATAGACCGTCGGATGGAAACGAAGGCCGCCCTTGTAAGGACCGAGTGCCGAATTGAACTGCACACGGAAGCCGCGATTGATCTGGACGTTGCCTTTGTCGTCGATCCACGGCACCCGGAAAATGATCTGCCGTTCGGGCTCGCAAATTCGCTCGATCAGTGCGTTGTCAGCATAATGCGGATGTTTGGCAATAACGGAGCCGAGGCTGTCGAGAACTTCGCGGACGGCCTGATGGAATTCTTCCTCGCCAGGATTCCGACGTAGAACATCCGCAAAAATGGGCTGAAGCTTTTCGTCAAGCATTTGATCCTTCACCTGTGATTATCACTCACGACAACACGCCGCCGCCGAACAGGATTTCGGCGATGGTCGGATGCTGTCGTTGCGCCCGGCGCGCAAAATGGTGGTAAGTGCCAGTCTAGGCAGCGTCAATGAGCCGTCATGGCCTGGATGGCATCCATGCCGGTCGTTCTGCCTGCGGACGATCGAGCGATCAGTGGCGTTGCGACTTGCGCTTCGCCTCGCAGGCGGGCCCTGGTCCGCGCATGTAGTGCAGTTCCGGCCGATAGGGACGGAAGGCGGTGGCTATGAAGTCGCGCCAGAAGGCGCGGATCTCGTGAAGGGGGCTTGAGCGGTGAGCCCGTTGTCCTTCGGTCGGGGTGGATGCTGACGCCGATACGCTGGTCGCCATGATGGTTTCTGCCGTGTTGGGTTGCGGACTTCTTCCTGGAAGCCCGCCCTGAAATGCGCTGGTCTCTCCGGTTTTAGTGGAGCTCGATTAAAAAGCGGTTCGAATGGGAGGGTGCGGCGGATTCTTTGTGTCAACCTTTCCGACCGGTTAAGGCGAGGTTGCCCTTTGGGCCCCGCGCCGCTACATCAGCGGCAGCTTTCCCCAAATGTCCAAATGTAACGCTTTCAGGAACCACGATGGCGCGCCAGTTCGTCTACTTCATGCAGGGGCTGACCAAGGCCTATCCGACCCGCAAGGTGCTGGATAACGTTCATCTGTCGTTCTACCCGGACGCCAAGATCGGCGTGCTTGGCGTCAACGGCGCCGGCAAGTCGACGCTGCTGCGGATCATGGCGGGCCTCGACAAGGAATACACCGGCGAGGCCTGGGTCGCCGAGGGTGCCCGCGTCGGCTATCTCGAGCAGGAGCCGCATCTCGACCCCAGCCTGACGGTTCGTGAAAACGTCATGCTCGGCGTTGCCAAGCAGAAGGCGATCCTCGATCGCTACAACGAACTGGCGATGAACTATTCCGACGAGACCGCCGACGAGATGACCAAGCTGCAGGACGAGATCGAGGCTCAGGGCCTGTGGGATCTCGACAGCAAGGTCGATCAGGCGATGGACGCGCTACGTTGCCCGCCCGACGACGCCGACGTCACGAAGCTGTCGGGCGGCGAGCGCCGCCGCGTGGCGCTGTGCCGCCTGCTGCTCGACCAGCCGGAACTATTGCTACTGGACGAACCGACCAACCATCTCGACGCGGAATCCGTCTCGTGGCTGGAAAGCCATCTGCGCAACTACCCCGGCGCCATCCTGATCGTCACCCACGACCGCTATTTCCTCGACAACGTCACGGGCTGGATTCTGGAACTCGACCGCGGCCGCGGCATCCCCTATGAGGGCAACTATTCCTCATGGCTGGTGCAGAAGCAGAAGCGGCTGGAGCAGGAAGGCCGCGAGGACGCCGCGCACCAGAAGACGCTGGCGCGCGAGCAGGAGTGGATCGCGTCCTCGCCCAAGGCGCGGCAGGCCAAGTCGAAGGCGCGCTACCAGCGCTACGAGGACCTGCTTAAGCAGGCGAGCGAGAAGCAGACCCAGACCGCGCAGATCATCATTCCCGTGGCCGAGCGGCTCGGCGCCAACGTGGTCGACTTCGAGGGCCTGAGCAAAGGGTTCGGCGATCGCATGCTGATCGACGATCTCACCTTCAAGCTGCCGCCGGGCGGCATCGTCGGCGTGATCGGCGCCAACGGCGCCGGCAAGACCACGCTGTTCCGCATGATCACCAAGCAGGAGACGCCGGACAAGGGTACCATCACCGTCGGCGAGACCGTGCACCTCGGTTACGTCGATCAGTCGCGTGACGCGCTCGATGGCAAGAAGACAGTCTGGGAGGAAATCTCCGGCGGCAACGAGCAGATCCTGCTCGGCAAGAAGGAAGTCAATTCGCGCGGCTATTGCTCGGCGTTCAACTTCAAGGGCGCGGACCAGCAGAAGAAGGTCGGCGCGCTGTCGGGCGGCGAACGCAACCGCGTGCATCTGGCGAAAATGCTGAAGTCCGGCGCCAACGTGCTGCTGCTCGACGAACCGACCAACGACCTCGACGTCGATACGCTGCGCGCGCTGGAAGAGGCACTGGAGGATTTCGCGGGCTGCGCCGTCATCATCAGCCACGATCGCTGGTTCCTCGACCGCATCGCGACGCACATTCTGGCCTTCGAGGGCGACAGCCACGTCGAGTGGTTCGAGGGTAACTTCCAGGATTACGAGAAGGACAAGATGCGCCGGCTCGGCCAGGACAGCATCATCCCGCATCGGGTGAAGTACAAGAAGCTGACGCGGTGAGGGTGGGCGCACGCCGCCTGCGCGTTGCGTAAAAGGTCCTGCCGAACAGTTGTCAGCCTGACGTCTTGTGTAACCCCTGAGCCGCACGGGGGCAGGCCATGGACGCTTGCCAAACGCGCGCATCTGCTCCCCGGCAGCGGCGATGCTTGCGGTCTTGCAGCCCCTCTCCGGATGGCCTAAGGGCAGGCACCGCCGCCTGAGAGGATCGCGACCATGGCCGACTGGAGCGCACAACAATATCTGAAATTCGAGGACGAGCGGACGCGGCCATCACGCGATTTGCTGGCGCAGATTCCGCTGGCAGCGCCGCGCAAGGCCGTCGATATCGGATGCGGTCCCGGCAACTCGACGGAGCTTCTGGTCCAGCGCTGGTCGAACGCCGAAATCATGGGCATCGACACCTCAGCCGACATGTTGCGCCAGGCGCGCGAGCGGTTGCCCAAGCAGACATTCGTCGAAGCCAATGTTGCGCACTGGGTGCCGCCGGCGAATACCGACGTGCTGTTTGCGAATGCGATCTTCCAATGGGTACCGGATCACCTGCGGCAATTGCAGCGGCTGCTCGGCGCGCTGCCGGCCGGCGGCGCACTGGCGGCCCAGATGCCTGACAATCTTGACGAGCCCAGTCACGTGATGATGCGCGAAGTGGCGCATGCCGGGCCGTGGCGCGAGACGCTCGCCGATGCCGCGCGCGCACGCGACGTGCTGCCGAAGCCGGGCGCCTATTACGACGCGCTGCGGCCGCTCTGCCAGCGGATCGAGATCTGGCACACCATCTATAATCACGTCCTCGCCGATGCCGCGGCGATCGTCGAGTGGGTCAAGGGAACGGGCCTGAAGCCGTTCGTCGATCCGCTGGAGCCGGCCGAACGCAAGGAATTCATCCGCGAATATACCGCGCGGGTCGCCGCTGCCTATCCGGCGCAGGTCGACGGCAAGGTCATCCTGCGTTTCCCACGGTTCTTCGTGGTGGCGGTCAAGTAAGTCATTTCCAGTTCAATCGCGTGTGATTCGATCGGCATGAGGCGGTTTCGCCACATGCCCGGCCGCCCGATGTCGCGAAAGCGGTGAATCAAGGTATGCTGCGCAGGTTCTCGCGCTGCGTTTTGCCGCGGCCTGCCGTCTCGATTCAGTCACAGTGCGTCGAATAGAACGCTTCTCCCGCCATGACGAGACCAAACCATGTCCCTGACGCCTGAAACCCCGCTACCTCCCAAGGGAAGCGCCGCTGCCACTGCCTTACGCCCGCTGCCGATGCTGATCTTCTCGTCGCGCTGGCTGCAGTTGCCGCTCTATATCGGCCTGATCGTCGCCCAGGGTGTTTATGTCGTCCTGTTCCTGAAAGAACTCTGGCACCTCATCGCGCACTCCTTCGATTTTACCGAGCAACAGATCATGCTGGTGGTGCTCGGCCTGATCGACGTGGTGATGATCTCGAACCTTCTGGTGATGGTCATCGTCGGCGGCTACGAGACCTTCGTATCGCGGCTCAATCTCGAAGGTCATCCGGACGAGCCGGAGTGGCTCAGCCACGTCAACGCCAGCGTTCTCAAGATCAAGCTCGCGATGGCGATCATCGGCATCTCCTCGATCCACCTGCTGCGGACCTTCATCGAGGCCGGAAACCTCGGCAGTGCGGCGCGCACCACCAACTACACCGAGAGCGGCGTGATGTGGCAGACCATCATCCACGTGGTGTTCATTATCTCCGCGATCGGCATCGCCTTTGTCGATCGCATCTCGAGCGAGTCGCTCGCCGCCGCGCACGGTCAGCAGGCGGAGCATTGAGCATGACGGCGCCGGGCAGGGACGACGTCTGGTGCCGGCCGTGGCTCGCCATCGCGATCGTGGTCGTGATCGCTTTGGGAGCCGGGATGTCGCAGGCGCAGGCGGCCGATGCCGGCTTCGCGCGCTTCCTCGTCTCGCTCTGGCCTGAGGCGCAGAAGGCTGGCGTCACGCGCGCGACGTTCGATACTGTCACCGCAAACCTCAAGCCCGATTACAAGCTGCCCGATCTGATCCTGCCGGGACGGCCCGCCACCGGCGCGCCGTCGCAGGCCGAGTTCGTGCAGGTGCCGGCGGACTACATCAAGGAAAAGACCATCGCGCGGCTCGCGGCTGAAGGGCAGCGGCTGCTGCAGAAATACCGTCCGACGCTGAACGCGATCGAGAAGCGCTTTGGTGTGCCCGCGCCGATCATTCTGGCGATCTGGGGCCGCGAGACCGACTACGGCCGCTACGCGCTGCCTTATGACGCGATGCGCGTGCTAGCGACGCAGGCCTATGTCGGCCGCCGCAAGGACCAGTATCGCACGGAGTTCATCGACGGATTGCTGCTGCTGCAGCATGGCGACGTCTCGCGCAAGAATTTCACGGCCTCATGGGGCGGCGCCACCGGTCTCACGCAATTCCTGCCGTCGGAACTTGCAAAGCACGGCGTCGACTTCGACGGCGATGGTCGCGTCGATATCTGGACCTCGGTGCCGGACGCACTGGCATCGGCCGCGCGCCAATTGGTCAACAAGGGCTGGCAACCCGGTGTGCGCTGGGCCTACGAAGTGCGTGCTCCCGCGAATGCCGACTGCACGCAGGGCGTGCCCGAGGTGACGAAGCCGATCGGCGAATGGCTGCGCGAGGGGTTTACGCCGGTGCGCGGTCAAAAGCTGACCGCGGCGGAGCGTGCGCAGCCGGCATCGTTGCTGCAACCCGAAGGCATCTATGGCCCGTCGTTCCTGACCACGAAAAACTACTTCGTCATCAAGGAATACAATTTCTCCGATCTTTACGTGCTGTTCGTCGGGCATCTCGCCGATCGCATGACGAGCCCGCTGCCGTTTGCGACACCGTGGTCGGCATCGACGCAGTTGCGTAGCCGCGACGTCGAGGCAATGCAGCGGCATTTGACGCGGCTCGGCCTGTACAAGGACAAGATCGACGGCAAGGCGGGGATGCTGACGCGGGCCGCGCTCGGCACCTACCAGAAATCGGCGCGGATCAAGGTGGATTGCTGGCCGAGCGATGCGGTGCTGCGCGCGATGCAGGCGGGTCGCTGATCCGCAGCGTTTTGAGCGAAGCGGTTTTCCGGTTCGCGTGAAGAAAACGCGTCAGAATGATTTCGCGCCAAAGAAAAACCCGGCCGAAGCCGGGTTTCCCAATTCAGATCGGCAGGTTCGGATCAATCGCAAACCCGGACGCGGCGGAAGCGCCAGCCGTAACCGTCCCAGAAGCGCTCGCGAACCAAACGGCATGGCGGCTCTTCCACATAGACCGGAGCGGGCTCGGCATAGGCCGGACGGCTGTTGGCGATCGCACCGCCGATAAGGGCACCGCCGACCAGACCACCGAGCACGCCGGCCGCGACAGCGCCGCCGCGTGCCTGCGCCTGCGGAGCCGTGGCGATCGAGCCGACCGCAACCGTCGCAGCGGCGAGGAGGGCAAAAACTGTCTTCTTCATCTTGGGGTCTCTCCTGAAGGATAGCGCCACGGTCGGGCGCAGGGTTTAGGGCTACTTACACGCCGTCATTCAAGCCGACTGCTTCACTTAGAATGTCTCGCCTTGAAGCGCCCAACATCAACCTGACGGAAACGTTTGCAACTCACTTGCCTGAAAAAACGGCTTTTTCAGGCCATCGCACGTAGCGCTCCGGATCGCACTGATCGTACAAGCCGGAGGCTGATTCGTTAAATCGGGATCGGTCTCGATCAGCCGCACACCCGGACGCGCCGGATCCGCCAGCCGTAGCCGTCCCAGAAGCGCTGGCGCTGCCAGTAGCAATCGGGGGCGGCCACATAGGCCGGACCGCCGTAGTAACCGTAGCCCGGACCGTAATACGCGGGACCATAGCCGTAGTAACCCGGGCCGTAATATCTGGGGGCAGCCAGCGCGCCGCCGAGGAGGGCGCCGCCAATCAATCCACCCGCGATGCCGGCCGCGATACGGCCGCCGCGCGCTTCGGCGGCTTGAGGCGCAGCCAGCGCTGTGACCAGCGTGGCAGCCGTCGCCAATGCGATCAATGTTCTCTTCATGGCTTCACATTCCTCCTGCACCGACCGATGCGGAGCATCGATCTTACGGCAAAGGATTCCACATCGGATTTGAATGATCAATGAACGGAAAACGCCCAATCCTGCCATGATCCTGAGGGCGACGTGACGATTTTGGCACCGATTTCAGGGTGTTACCGATGCGGCTTGCCGGAGCAAGATGGCGGCGGGCGGCCCTTTCCTGTTCCAGGTCTTCAGTCAGTTTGGAATAGCTTGAAAGAGCCGGTTTTCCCTTTGCACGGAGCGAGATGGTTCAATATCGATAACGACATCTGAAGTCCGGGTTTTGCCAGTTTTCATGATCGTCTGTTCCTGCAACGTATTGACCGATCACGACGTCCGCTCCGCCGTGACCGCCACCGATGAAGTGGCGCGCTCTGCCAAGCAGGTCTATGGCTGCCTCGGCTGTAGCGCCGAATGTGGCCGATGTGCCCGGACCATCAAGAAGATCATCACCGAGGCACTTGGCGCCTGCGCCCGCGAATGCTGCGAAGGGTGTCCTCATACCGCAGCGCACGCCGCGGTCGAAGGCATCGGGGCCGATATCGCCGCTTGACAGGCTTTCCGCCGTTTTCAACTCACCATTGGCCGAAATCAGCGAGCGTCCGCTGCTCGCGAGGCATTGTGGTTGTGCCCGATCTGATTTAGAAGTGTTCTAAACTAGGTCGGCAGACCGGATGGCCGACCCGGCAAGCATCAAGGCACAAAACAGGAGTGGCTCCATGAAGGGCGATCCAAAAGTCATCGATTTCCTGAACAAGGCGCTCCGTCATGAACTGACCGCGGTCAATCAGTATTGGCTGCACTATCGCCTGCTCGACAACTGGGGCCTCAAGGATCTCGCCAAGAAATGGCGCGCGGAATCCATCGAGGAGATGCAGCACGCCGACAAGCTGATCGATCGCATCATCTTCCTCGACGGCTTTCCGAACATGCAGGTGCTCGATCCCTTGCACATCGGCCAGAACGTCAAGGAGGTGCTGGATTGCGACCTCAAGGCGGAATATTCGGCGCGCGCGCTGTACGAGAAGGCCGCGACGCACTGCCACGCGGCGAAGGATTACGTTACCCGCGATATTTTCGAGAGCCTGATGAAGGACGAGGAAAGCCACATCGACTTCCTCGAAACCCAGATCGACCTGGTCAAGAAGATCGGCGTCGAACTCTACTCGCAGAAGCACATCGGCGAGCTCGACCACGACTGAGATGTTGGCCGAGGGCCATGAACTCGAAAGGTAATGTGACGGTTCGCTGAACCGTCACAGCCTCCGACCAAGCCTGCTATTCGCCGTCGGCGTCCTTTCGCCGGCGGCGTTTGTCTTTCTTCTTCTTTTTCCGGTCGCCATCGTCCACGTCGTCGTCCTTCAGGGTCTCGGCGAGTGTGCGCTCGGCGTCGATACGCTGCTGCTCGGCGAGCAGCCGGTGCTCGGCCTCGATGGTTTGCCGCCGCTGATGCTCGCCCCAGGCTTCAACGATCTTTTCGATCCAGGGGAGAACCTCTTCGATCGACGGCAGCCGTCCGGGCGGGCCTTGTTCGCCGCGCGGCCCTTGCGGTCCTGCCTTGCCATCCACACCGGGTTTACCGTCTGTGCCGGGCTTGCCATTCGCTCCAGGCTTGCCGTCGCGGCCTGGCTTGCCGTCAAGACCGGCCTTGCCCTGCGGTCCCGCTTTTCCTGTCGGACCCTGACTGCCGGATTTGCCAGGTGCGCCACGCGGTCCCGGTTTGCCTTGCGGACCGGTCCGGCCCGGCGATCCCTGAACGCCGGGGATACCCTGCGGTCCCTGCTTGCCGCGCGTTTCACCTGCCACGTAATTGTTCCTCTCACGATCCTGATCTTGGTGTGAATGTATCAGCCAGCCCACGCGTATCAATTCGTGACGTCAAACTGATGTCGCGCTTTCAACTGTCATATTTCACCGCCCACAGCGCGAACGCATAGGCGAGTCCGACCTCGTCGAGCCGATCGAAGCGGCCGGATGCACCACCATGTCCTGCGCCCATGTTGGTGCGCAACAGCACCGGGCCGCCTGACGTCATGGTGGCGCGCAGACGCGCGATCCATTTGGCCGGCTCCCAGTAGGTGACGCGCGGATCGGTCAGTCCGCCCATGGCGAGGATCGCCGGATAGTCCTTCGCCGCGACGTTCTCGTAAGGCGAATAGGATAGAATGGTGCGGAAATCCTTCTCGCTTGCGATCGGGTTGCCCCATTCCGGCCATTCCGGCGGCGTCAGCGGCAGCGTGTCGTCGAGCATGGTGTTGAGCACGTCGACGAACGGCACCTCGGCCACGATGCCAGCGAACAGTTCGCCGGCGCGGTTGGCGACCGCGCCCATCAGCATGCCGCCGGCGCTGCCGCCGTGGCCGACGATGTTTTTCGCGGAGGTGTAGTTCGCTGCGATCAGCGCGCGGCCGCAAGCGGCGAAATCGTCAAAACTGTTGGTCTTCTTCTCGCGCTTGCCGTCGAGATACCAGCCCCAGCCCTTGTCCGATCCGCCGCGGATGTGGGCGATGGCGTAGACGAAGCCGCGATCGACCAGCGACAGCCGGTTGGTGGAGAACGACGCCGGCATGGCGTGGCCGTAGGAGCCGTAGCCATAGAGCAGCAGCGGAGCTTTGCCATCGCGGGCGAGACCTTTCCGATGCAGGATAGACACCGGCACCTCGGCGCCGTCGTCGGCCTTGGCCATGATGCGTGTGGTGACGTAGTCGGCGGGATTGTGGCCTGACGGAATCTCCTGGCGCTTGCGCAAGGTCCGCTGCCGTGTCGTCATGTCGTAGTCGAACACCTCGGTCGGCGTGGTCATCGACGAATAGCCGAAGCGCAGCGTGGTGGTGTCGAATTCATAGCCGCCGTGGGTGTCAAGCGAGTAGGCGGCTTCGTCGAAGGCGATCGCGTGCTCGTCGCCGGTCGCGAGATCGCGGATCACGATCGAGGGCAGCGCGTTGGCGCGTTCGAGCCGCACCATGTGACCGGAATAAAGCTCGAGATCGATCACGTAGGTGCCCGGACGGTAGGGGATCAGATCGCGCCAGTTGGCGCGCTCGGGCGCAGCCAGCGGCGCGGTCATCACCTTGAAGTCGATGGCGTCGTCGGCGTTGGTGAGAATGAACAGCTCATCGCCGCGGTCGGCGACCGAATACTGCACCCCGTCCTCGCGCGCCGCGATCAGGCGCGGCACCGCGTCGGGTTCGGCGAGATCGATCAGCCGATGCTCGGACGTCTCGTGGTCGCCGCCTGCGATCACGCAGAACCGGCCGCTGGCGCTTTCGTGGAGATGGGTGAACCAGCCGGTGTCCTGCTCCTCGTAGACGAGTGCATCGTCGGATTGCGGCGTGCCGAGCCGGTGACGATAGACCTGCATCGGCCTATGATTGTCGTCCAGCTTGACGTAGTAGAACGCGCGCGAATCCATGGCCCACACCACGCCGCCGTCGGTCTCCTCGATCACGTCGGCGAGATCGGTGCCGCTCTCCCAGTCGCGTACGTGGATCGTAAAATATTCCGAGCCGCGATCGTCGGCGCTCCATGCCTCGAGGCGATGATTTGGCGAATGCCTGACGCCGCCGAGCTGGAAGAATTTCTTGCCCGCGGCCAGCGCATCGCCATCGATGAGGAATTTCGCCTCGCCGCCGTTGCGCGGCTGGCGGCCGACTATGCGGTGCTGGCCGCCCTCGCGATACTTCGCGAAATAGGCGAAGGGTCCATCGGGCGAGGGGACGGTGGAATCGTCTTCCTTGATGCGGCCCCGCATTTCGGCGACGAGTTGCTTCTGCAGCGGTTCGGTCGCCGCGAGCAGCGCTTTGGAATAGACGTTCTCGGCCTCGAGATGCGCGCGGATATCCGGCGCCAGCAGCTTTGGCTCGCGCAGCACCTGCTGCCAGTTTGCATCCTTCAGCCAGGCATAGTCGTCGGTAATGGCGATGCCGTGGTGCGTGGATGTGTGCGGACGGCGGTCGGCGGCGGGCGGGGGTGGGGCGGCGGTCATGAAAGCAACCTGTATGGTGCGACGTGGCGGGCGAGGGTGCGCCGCCATCGATCGGATGAGAAAGTGTCCGTCAGCTCAGAGCTGGGTCTTGTAGCGCGCGATGATATCGGCCTGCGCTTCCGGCTCGCCGAGTCCGGTCTGATCGTGAATGATGGTGGCGACGCTCGGCATCACTTCGCGCTCCACTTGCACCTCGCGCGCCCACAGTTTTGAGCGCATCAGCGCCTTGCCGCAGTGGAAATAGGCTTCACTGACGGTGACCTTCAGCACGGCGCGCGGCGGCTTGTCGAATTCCTCCATGGCGGCGAGCAGCGACGGATCGGCCGACAGTTTTCCGACGCCGGTGACGCGCAGGGTCTCGTCGATGCCGGGCACAAAGAAGATCAGTTGCAGATGTCCTGGACCGGAGGTGATGTTCTTGAAACTGTCGATGCGGTTGTTGCCGGACCGGTCCGGCAGCACCAGATGCGAGTCCGACACCACGTGCACAAAACCGGGATTGCCGCCACGCGGCGAGGCATCGACGCTGCCGTCGGGTCCCGATGTCGCCAGCACGCAGAACGGCGACATCTCGATGAATTTCCTGGAATGCTGGTCGATCGCGGGACGGACCTTTGCGATCACGCGCGGCGTCGGTGCGGGATAGATAGTGGCAAGATCGCCGGAGGTGAGGTCGGTCATGGGATGCTCCGCGAAAATGGCATGGCGTTCAGTTTATCATCGTGTCGATCAGGCCGCTACCGGCTGTCTGTCTTTCGCCACGGCCAGTCAATGACGCCGGAACAATACAACGCCCACCAGATGATGACCGGCTGAAAGGCGAGCCGCGGACCGTGATAGAGCCAGCTATTGGTAACGTGCGGAATCGCGATTCCGTCGATGGCATGCTTGAAATTCGCCGGCCATACGCAGAGCGCGTAAAGCGCCAGCGCAATGCCGGCCGAATGACGGAAATATCCCGTAACCAGTGCGATTGAGCCGACAATCTCGCAGATGCCGGTGATAAAAATGACCTGCGGCGCGAACGGCACCCAGTGCGGCGTGATCGACAGCAGGGCGTCCGGCACCATCAGATGCGCGATGGCCGCCGCCGTGAAGAACGCGGCGAGAATCCAGCGCATGATCACCCGCCGCCGCGGGTGGCTTTCAGGGCGTAACAGTACGGTGCCGCCGCTCTCGCGATCCTGATAGTCGTCAGCCATGATCCGAGATACGAGGCCGCCGCCGTACCGGTTTCACATCGCGCGCTGCGGCGCCGTCTTCAAAAGATCCTGCAATTGCTGCTTGTACCACTTCGCGCTGCCGGTGGTGAGGTGCCCGCGCGTGTCGGTGCTGGCCGGAATCAGGAAGATATGCCCGTTCTTCACCCGCTTGATGTCGCGCTCCAGAATGCCGGTTTCCGGCGGGTTCGGCTCGTCGTCGGCGGAATTGATGGCGAGCAGCGTTGCCTCGATCTTGTCGAGGGCCGGCGCGGCATCGTAGTCGTGCGACGCATCCCACTGATAGATGAAGTCGTTGGCATCCGCCTTCGACGCATGGGCGAGCCGGTCGTCCACCATCTTGTCGGCCTGCGCCGCGGTTGGAGCCAGCATCTGGTAGGCGAGGGTGCCGCCGCCGGTCGCAATGCCGAACGCAGTGACGGCGTATTTCATCATGCGCGGCTGAGTGGTGTAGTTGCCGTTGTTGTAGTCGGGATCGTTGCGAATGGTTTCCAGCATCATCCGCCGCAGCATCCAGTTGCGCGAAGCCATCGCGCTCGGCTGTGAGGCCATCGGCACCAGAACGTCCATGAAGGCCGGATACTTCTCGCCCCAGATCCAGGCGTGCATGCCGCCCATCGAATTGCCGATGATCAGCCGCACATGTTTGATGCCGAGGCCTTCCGTCAGCAGGCGGTGTTGCGCCTCCACCATGTCGTCATAGTCGTATTTGGGAAACGTAGTCTTCATGCCGTCGGATGGCTTTGACGATTTGCCGTGGCCGATACCATCGGGAATGATGATGTAGTATTTCGCGGCATCGAACGGCTGGCCCGGGCCATACAGTTCGCCGGCGAAATTCGGCGTCAGCATGCTCGCTGCCGAACCGCCGGAGCCGTGCAGCACCAGGATGGGCTGGCCGGTCGGCTCGCCGATCGTCGTGTAGTGCAGCCGCAGTTCCGGCATCACATCGCCGGTGTGGAATTTGAAATCCTTCGCGATCCAGTCGCCCTGTTTCGGCGCCGGATAGTCGGTTGCCATCGCTGCTGCTGAAATGGATGCAAGGGCCGCGGCAAAGATAGCCGACGACATGATGCGGATCGCGCGCATGGTGTTTGCTCCCTGACGTTTGTTCTTGCTTGCGCTGCGTATAGCACATCGCGCCGCCTTGCGGGAGCAGCGGCTGTCGCGATGCGGCTCAAAGCGGTTCAGCGTGCCGACGGCGGCTCACCGCGCTGCGTGATCTGTTTCACGGTGTGCAACAGCGATCGTGTCCATGATGCCTCGAGTATTTCATCTGCTCGAACCGAGATGCGCCATGCCCCTGTCGAACCGGCTGAAGATCGCCTTGATCGCTTCTTCCCGGAAGGATACTGGAACACCGTTGTCGGCGACCTCTTCATTGTCGTGATGTGGATCACGTTGTTCTGCGGCAAGCGCGGCATCTACTTCTGGCCGTGGTTTTAGCGACCAGGATGGATAGTCACGCCGGTGGCGGGGGAGACTGTGGCGATATATGATCGGGTCTGCGGGGGAACGAGCCGGAGACGCGCCATGTGCCGCAATATCAAGACGCTGTTCAATTTCGAGCCGCCGGCGACGGATGACGAAATCCACGCATCCGCCCTGCAGTTCGTCCGCAAGCTATCTGGCTTCAACAAGCCGTCGGCCGCCAATCAGGCGGCGTTCGACCGCGCGGTTCACGATGTTGCGCACGTCGCCCAGCATCTGCTGGCTTCGCTGCAGACCCAAGCGCCCGCGCGCGACCGTGAGGTGGAAGCGGAGAAGGCACGCGCGCGCAATCGGGCGCGGTTCGGTTGACACGATCCGCATCGGCGCATCGGGAGGTGCGAGATGAAATATTTTATCCGCCTTTTTAGTGTGCTTTGTTTTGCGAGTTTCTGTCTGGCGGCCTCATCCGCCGCTCATGCCGCCACCTCGGAACGGTTCGCCAAGGGCGGCTGGATCCAGGATTTCCAGCCGGAGATCGATCGCGTCAATGCCAGCGGCGAGCTGTTCCGCATCAAGGGGCATTGCCAGTCGAACTGCACGCTGTTTCTCGGCGTCCGCAACGTCTGCGTGGAGCGCAGCGCACGGCTGTTGTTTCACTCGGGCCACGACCGCCAGCGTCGCATCAATGCCAGGTCCACGCAGCGGATGCTGAGCGCCTACAATCCGAAGCTGCGCCAGTATGTGATGGAGCATCACTACATGGATACGCTGGCGTTCCACGCCATTTCCGGCGCCGACATCATCGACAAGTTCGGTTATCGGGAATGTCCGCGCCGGTGACGCGCAGGGCTACACCGCGCGGTAGCCGCCATCCGCCATCACGATCGCACCGGTGACATAGGACGACAGGTCGGAGGCGAGGAAGATCGCCGGGCCGACCATGTCTTCCGCGGTGCCCGGCCGCCCGAGCGGGGTGTGGTCCATGAAGCTTTTGACGAGCGCCGGGTTGGTGGCGCGCGCTTGCGCATTCAGCGGCGTCGCGATGAAGCCCGGGCCGATGGCGTTGACGCGAACGCCGTCCTTGCCGAGTTCGGCGGCGAGCGCGCGGGTGAAACCGAGAACGCCATGCTTCGATGCGGTGTAGGCGGGCGAGCTGGGCGTGCGCACATGCACGAAGGACTGAATCGATCCGATGTTGACGATGCGCCCCTTGGTCTCGCGCAGCGGCTTGAGGAAGGCACGCGTCACGTTGAAGACGCCGTTGAGATTGACGTCGATGATGTCCTGCCAGTCCTTGATCACGTCGGCTTCGGCACCGGTCATGCCGTTGCGGCGGACAATGCCGGCGTTGTTGACGAGGATCGAAACCGGGCCGACCCTTTCTGCAATCTGTTTGGCGACGGCGTCGCAGTCTTCGCGGCGGCGGACATCCAGTGGGAAACTCACCGCCTCGCCGCCGGCCGCGCGAATCTCCTTGGCGGCTTCAGCGGCGGCCGCTTCATTGGCGTCGAGCAACACGACGCCGGCGCCTTCGCGGGCATAGCCAAGCGCGATGGCGCGTCCGATCCCCGAGCCTGCTCCGGTGACGACGGCGATATTGTTCTGGAGCAAGGGCATGGCGGATATCCTCTGTTCTGTTGTGGTTGTCGCGGAGGGTATCAGCCGTCCATGTACTGGCAAGCCCGAAGAGCGCGCGGTAGTTCAGTGCGTCATGCGCATCTATCCGTCGGCACGGAGCGGAGCTTGCACCGGTGCGGGCGCGCGTCGCGTGCGCCAGAGATCGTGGCCGATCATGCCTGCAGCCATGGCAATCACAAAGACGATCACCGGGAGACTCAGGCCGGCGAGATTGACCAGCGCCGGACCGGGACAGAGCCCGATCAATCCCCAGCCGATGCCGAACAGGATCGCACCTGCAACCAGCGGCGCGTCGATGTCGCGCCGCGTGGGCCATTGCAATTTTTCGGCCAGCATTGGGCCGCCGCGTTGCCGAGCCAATGCAAAGCCTGCAGCGGTCACGGCGACCGCCCCTGCCATCACGAATGCCAATGTCGCGTCCCATGCGCCGAACAGGTCGAGAAAGCCGAGCACCTTGTCCGGTTGCGTCATGCCGGAAATCAGAAGGCCCGCGCCGAACAGCAATCCGCAGCCGAAGCTTGTAAGGATCAGCATGGCATCAGCCTCCAAGACCGTGGCGTACAATGGCGACCGTGACGATGGCCGTGATCATGAAAATGGCGGTGGCAGTGAGTGACCGTGTCGACAGCCGTGCGATGCCGCAGACTCCGTGACCCGAGGTGCAGCCGCTTCCCATGCGCGTGCCGATACCGACGAGCAGCCCTGCGATTGCGATCATGATGAAACTCGCGGGCATGATCGGTGTCGGCAGCGGCCGCCCTGCGAGGGTGGCAAGCAAGGGCGCGGCGATCAGTCCTGCGATGAACGCGATCCGCCAGCCTGCATCGCCGGTGGTGCGCGTCAGGAGGCCGCCGAAAATGCCGCTGATACCGGCGATGCGGCCGGTCAGCAGCATGAGCAGCGCGGTGGCGAGACCGATCAGCGCGCCGCCGATCAAACCGGAGAACGGTGTGAGGTTGTGCATGTCACGATATCCTGTGGCCGGTCACCGATGCCGCAAACGGCCGTCGCGCCGGATCGGGCGATCATAGCAAGCGGGCGAGGGCGGGCAAAGACGGACTGCATGCCCGGCACAATTTGAGCCAATGTCAGGTTTCGCTGTCGCTGGATGCGCTTCGCAGGCTATGCTTCGGGGCGGCGAAGATATCCGGAGACGTTGATGGTGAAGAATGACCCGCACGCGCAGGCGCCGGCCGATGCGGCGGCGATCGCGCACTATCACGCGCATGTCTACTACGATCCGGCGACGAGCCGTGATCGCGCCGAGCGCTTGCGCGAACGAATCGCCGCGCGGTTTCCGGATGCACGGCTTGGACGCTGGCATGATGTGCCGGTCGGGCCGCATCCGCAGGCGATGTATCAGGTGGCGTTTCCCGCCGCGCTGCTGGCAGACCTCTTGCCGTTTCTCATGCTGAACCGGGATGGCCTGACCGTGTTGCTGCATCCCGAAACCGGCGACGATTATGCCGATCATGCACGCCACGCGGTCTGGTTCGGTGAGGTGCTGCCGCTGCGGGTCGAGATGTTTGCCGCACGTGGCGCGTAGCGCGCCGGTGTGGGCGAAGGCTAAAAACATCTTTGCGAATCGCCCGTTTGGCCTGATCTGTGGACTGGTCCATCCTGTTCATCCGCACCCGGGGAGATTTCCATGCCGCGACTGTCTGGTTTTCGCACTGCGCTGCTGACGCTGGTGGCTCTTGTCGGCCTGAGCTCGGCGGCGATCGCCGATAGCGGCACGGTGACACTGACGATCTACAAGGGCGGCTGGATCATCGGGGCGTCCGGCGGTGGTGGCACGCTGACCTTCCGTGGCCGGCGCTATCCGCTGTCGGTCGGCGGCCTGGACTACGGTCTGGTGTTCGGAGGATCGAAGACCGTGCTGCGCGGTCGCGTCAGTCACATCAATCGGCCATCGGATGTCGCCGGCGTCTACGGTGCGGCTGGCGCGGGACTTGCGATCGGTGGCGGTGCGCGCGCCATCGTGCTGACCAATCAGAAGGGCGCGGTGCTTGAACTAGCCGGACGACAGTACGGGTTGATGGCCAACGCCGACCTCTCGGGCCTCGCCATCACCATGAAGTAGGCGAAGCATCGGATTCGCCGGAGACATATACTTCAAATGAAGAATGCCGCGCCTGAAAGGCACGGCATTCCTGTCGTCGTCAGTCCCGAAGCCGCATCAACGGCTGTCGGACCAAAGGATGGCGCTTACGGGCACATCCACAGCGGTCCGACCATCACGCAGCGGCGGGTACGCCAGTCATGCGGACGGGAATGATAGCGATGCCAGCCATGATAGCGGTCGCGATGGCCGCGATTGAAATGACGTGGGCCGCGATGGCCACGATAGTCTCTCACCGTATGGACCAGGCTCTGCTGCTCGGCGGTCGGCACGCCGGATTTGGCGGCGAGCGGCGCCGCAGAGACGGTGCCCGTGCCGGCGAGAGCGATGGCGGCGGCGAATAAAATTGCTTTCATGTCATATCCTTCTTGCTGTGATCGCGAGTCGCGACCGACGTTGCCATGCAACACACAAACGGAGCCCGCGACAACCCGGAATACGGCGCCAGAGTTCCCGGATGCGATGATGTGTCGCGCAAACACGTCCCGATGGTGTCCGGCCGTGCTCCAGCGCCGTGCCGTTCTCGAACGGCTCCGGCTTCAGCCATCGGCGAAAGATGCAACGCCCTCGATCTCGATCAGCATTTTGGGATCGGGGAGCGCCTGCACCACGCAGGTGGTGCGCGCCGGATAAGGCGCGGGCCCGAATGCGTCGGTGTAGAGCCGGTTCATCGGTGCGACGTCGGCCGCGTGCGTAAGCAGCACGTTGACCTTGACGAGGTGACGCAGGGTCGCGCCGCCTTCGGTCAAGACACGTGTGAAATTCGTCACGACATTCCTGAACTGCGCCTCGAAGCCATCGGGCAGTGCGCCGTTGGCGTCGAAGCCGGGAATGCCCGAGATGAACAGCAGGTCGCCGGTTCGCGTGCCGAACGAGAGCGGCGGCGCCTTGACGCCGGGCGGGGCGGGGATATGCCGGATTGGCATGGTGGTCTCCTTTTGCTGTTGCGTGCGAACCGTTGACGCGCGCACTATCGGGGCGGAGCGCGTCTCATGCAAATCTTCATCACCGGCGCGAGTGGTTATATCGGCGGATCGGTCGCCGCCGCGCTCGTGGCGGCCGGCCACAGCGTGAGTGGTCTTGCACGCTCGGCCGCCACCGCCGAGGCTTTGAGCGCGCGTGGCATCACACCCGTGCACGGCACGCTCGACGATACGCCGGTGCTGGCGTCCGCCGCGCAAGCCGCCGATGTGACGATCGGCGCCGCCAATGCCGATCACCGCGCCTCCGCCGAGGCGATCGTGACGGCGCTCACCGGCAGCGGCAAGACCTACCTTCACACCTCCGGCTCCAGCATCGTCGGCACGCCTGCGGACGGCGAATTCGTGCCTGCCATATTCGATGAAGACACACCGTTCACGCCGTCGCCCGCGCGGGCTGCGCGCGTTGCGATCGATGCCATGGTGCGCGGCGCGCAAGGCATGCGCGGCATCGTCATTGCGCCGAGCCTGATCTATGGCCGCGGCCATGGGCTCCATCCCGACAGCGTGCAGGTGCCCTGGCTGATCGCGCTCGCCAGAAAGGCCGGTATCGCAAAGCACATCGGTCCCGGCGAGAATCGCTGGGCCAACGTGCATATCGACGACCTCGTGCCGCTCTATCTGCTGGCGATCGGCAAGGCGCCGCCGGGCGGCTTCTATTTCGCCGAGAACGGCGAAGCCTCGATGCGGGAGGTCTGCGAGGCGATCAGCCGCATGCTCGGGCAGGGCGGTCGAACGGAAGCCATGAGCGTCGCGGAAGCCGCTGCCGAATGGGGCGAGGGCGCGGCGCGAAACACCATGGGCTCCAACAGCCGCGTGCGCGCCAAACGCGCGCGGGCCAATCTCGGCTGGATGCCGTCCGCGCCGTCGCTGTTCGATGAAATCGCGCACGGTTGCTACGCGAGCGGCGGCGGTTAGATGCCGACGCCGCGATTGTAGCTGTCGACGAGCTGGTTGTAGTCGCGGAACAGCCGCGGCGGCGAGCCCTCGACCATCCAGCCGCCACCGCCGCCGAGCATCATGCGGTCGCCTTGGCTGTAGGGCACCTTGTCCCGGATGCGGCGCATCAGTTGCTTCGCCGTGGTGAGGAACGATTTTGCGTTGCCCGTGAAGAACGAGCCAAGCTTCGTGTCGCCATCCTTACCGGATGCCGCCTCGGCGGCCTTCACCGTGGCCTCGTAGTCGGTCAGCGCCTGCGTGATCGCAGCCATGTCCGGCTTGTCGGCGTTCTCCGCGTGCAGCACGCGCTTGGCGTGAATCATCAGCGCTTCGACGTGGTAATGCACCTTGCGGCCTTCCTTGGCCTCGATCGCCGCGAGCCGTTCGGCCGCGCGCTTGTCGTTGATGGTCTCGACACCGGCGCGCAGCTTCTTGTCGGCATCGGCGAAGGCATCCCAGGCCGCGACGAGGCGCGGATGCAGCGCCTTGCCCTTGGCCATCTTGTCGTCCTTGTAGTTCTCCTGGCTGTAGTAGTCGTCGGCTTCCTTCAGCAGCGGCTCGAGCTGGCCGACGGCAGTCGCGTAGGCG
>JAFKKH010000033.1 GCA_017305665.1 Hyphomicrobiales bacterium | reverse complement strand
GCCTGCTCGATTTCGGCGAGTTCTTGACCTTCCTGGACGATATCGCCGATTTTGCATGTGATGGATTTCAGGACGCCGGCGTAGGGGGCGCGCAGGGTCTGCTCCATCTTCATCACTTCCAGGGTGAGGATCGGCGCGCCCTTCTCGAGCGTTGCGCCCTCCTGCGCCAGCAGCGCCACCACGGTGCCGGGCAATGGCGCCACGATGCGGTCCTCGCCGACCTGCTCCTCGTCGTCGCCGCCGAACGGATCGACCCAGTGCAACTCGAAGCGGCCGTTGCGGGTGCGCAGGTAGAGTTCGTGGCCCTCGACGACGCAGGCGACGTGGCTGCGCATCCCGTCGAGCGCCAGCGACAGGCCGCCGGCATGGTCCGGGGCGGCTTCGAACGCAAAGTCCTTGTCCGCGATCCGGACCTGCGCCGGGCCATTACCATAGATCAACGTGACGGCGTGCTCGCTCTGGCCCTGCCGGAACACGAAGCGCCGCCGGCGACGGCCGACCGGCATCCAGCCCGGGGTTTGCCAGGGCGATGCCGCATCCGTGCGCTCGGCGTCGAGGATCGCGGCGACCGCGGCGGCGAGCTCGACCTCGCCCGGCGCGGCCGAGGTCCCGGTCAGCTCCGCCAGGTGGCGCTCGATGAAGCCGGTGTCGATCGCGTTGGCGCGCACCTCGGGATGGGTGATCAGCGCCGACAGGAACGGAATGTTGGTAACGATGCCGCGCACGTCGGTCTCTTCCAGACCGCGGTTGAGCCGGCCGATCGCGGCGTCCCGGGTCGGCGCCCAGGCGATCACCTTGGCCAGCATGGCGTCGTAGTTCGGCGAGACGGTATCGCCCGCGCGATAGCCGGAATCGATCCGCAAGCCGTCGACCTCGAGCGGGGTGCGCCAGGTCGTGATGCGGCCGACCGAGGGCATGAAGTTCCTGCCCGGGTTCTCGGCATAGACCCGCGCCTCGATGGCGTGGCCGTTCAGTTTGATCTGGTCCTGCGTCCGCGGCAGCTTCTCGCCGAACGCCACCCGCAACTGCCATTCGACCAGGTCGACGCCGGTGATCAGCTCGGTGACGGGATGCTCGACCTGCAGGCGGGTGTTCATCTCGATGAAGAACACCTCTCTACCGTCGGAGACGAACTCGATGGTGCCGGCGCCGACATAGTTCACCGCCCCGGCCGCCTTGCGCGCGGCTTCGCAGACCTTGTCGCGCTGCGCGGCGTTCAGGGTCGGCGATGGCGCCTCCTCGATCACCTTCTGGTGGCGGCGCTGCAGGGTGCATTCGCGCTCGAACAGCGACAGCAGGTTGCCGTGGCTGTCGCCGATCACCTGCACCTCGATATGGCGGGGAGTGTCGACGTACTTCTCGATCAGCATCCGCTCGTCGCCGAACGCCGCCTTGGCCTCGCGCTTGGCGCTGACGATGGCCGGCGCGAGCTCTGCCGCCGACCGCACGATCCGCATGCCGCGGCCGCCGCCGCCGGCCGACGCCTTGACCAGCACCGGATAGCCGATCCTGTCGGCTGCGCCCTGCAGCGTGGCATCGTCCTGCGCCTCGCCGTGATAGCCGGGCACCAATGGCACGCCGGCCTTCTCCATCAGCGCCTTGGAGCCGGACTTCGATCCCATCGCCGTCATCATGGCGGCGGTCGGGCCGACGAACACCAGGCCCGCATCGGCGCAGGCCTGCGCGAAGGCGGCGTTCTCCGACAGGAAGCCGTAGCCGGGATGGATGCCTTCCGCACCGGTCCGACGGGCCGCATCGATCACCTTCTCGATGGCGAGATAACTGTCGCGGGCGCGGGCCGGCCCCAGCAGCACGGCATCGTCGGCCATCGCGACGTGCAGCGCATCGCGGTCGGCCTCGGAGTAGACCGCAACGGTGCGCAGGCCCATGGCGCGGGCCGAGCGGATCACCCGGCAGGCGATCTCGCCGCGATTGGCGATCAGGAGCGTGTCGAAGCGGCGGTACTGCGGAGCTTTGGCCATCATCACATCCTGAACAAGCCAAATGTTGTCGGCGCGACGGCCGCGTTCGCCGCCGCCGACAGCCCCAACCCCAGCACGAGGCGCGTATCGGCCGGATCGATCACCCCGTCGTCCCACAGCCGGGCGGTGGCGTAATAGGGATTGCCCTGATGCTCGTACTGCGCCCGGATCGGCGCCTGGAACTCGCGCTCCTCCTCCGCCGACCAGCTGCCACCCTTGGCCTCGATGTTCTCCCGCCGCAGCGTGCTCAGCACCATCGAGGCCTGCTCGCCCCCCATCACCGAGATGCGCGCGTTCGGCCACATCCACAGGAAGCGCGGACTATAGGCCCGGCCGCACATGCCGTAGTTGCCGGCGCCATAGGAGCCGCCGATCACCACCGTGAACTTCGGCACCCCGGCGGTCGCAACCGCGGTGACCAGCTTGGCGCCGTCGCGCGCGATGCCGCCGGCCTCGTACTTCTTGCCGACCATGAAGCCGGTGATGTTCTGCAGGAACACCAGCGGGATGCCGCGCTGGCAGCACAGCTCGATGAAGTGCGCGCCCTTCAGCGAGCTTTCGCTGAACAGGATGCCGTTGTTGGCGACGATGCCGACCGGATAGCCCCAGATATGGGCGAAGCCGCACACCAGCGTCTGGCCGTACAGCTTCTTGAACTCGTCGAACTCGGAACCGTCGACGATCCGCGCGATGATGTCGTGCACGTCGAACGGTTTGCGGCCGTCCGCCGAGACCACGCCGTAGATCTCCTCTCGCGCGAACAGCGGCTCGCGCGGGATGCGCATGTTGAGCGGCGCGGGCGATGGCGGCTTCAGCGTCGCCACGATGCGCCGCGCGATCCCGATCGCATGGGCATCGTTCTGCGCATAGTGGTCGGTGACGCCGGACTGCCGCGAATGCACGTCGGCGCCGCCGAGTTCCTCCGCCGTCACCACCTCGCCGGTCGCGGCCTTCACCAGCGGCGGCCCACCGAGGAAGATCGTGCCCTGGTTGCGCACGATGATGCTCTCGTCCGACATCGCCGGCACATAGGCGCCGCCCGCGGTGCACGACCCCATCACGACCGCGATCTGCGGAATCCCCTGCGCCGACATGTTGGCCTGGTTGTAGAAGATGCGGCCGAAGTGGCGCTCGTCCGGAAAGATCTCGTCCTGCTGCGGCAGGAAGGCGCCGCCGGAATCCACCAGGTAGATGCAGGGCAGATTGTTCTGCCGCGCGATGTCCTGCGCCCGCAGATGCTTCTTCACCGTCATCGGATAATAGGTGCCGCCCTTGATGGTGGCATCGTTGGCGACGATCACGCAGGCTCGCCCCGACACCTGCCCGACGCCGGTGATCACGCTCGCCGAATGCACGTCGCCGCCATACATCCCGTTCGCCGCCAGCGGCGACAGTTCCAGAAACGCCGTCCCGGGATCCAGCAGCAGGTCGACCCGCTCGCGCGCCAGCATCTGGATCCAGCAGCAGGTCGACCCGCTCGCGCGCCAGCATCTTGCCCCGCGCCACGTGCCGCTTCCGCGACGCCTCCCCGCCCCCGCCCGCAACCCCCGCAAGCCTGTCGCGCAACTCATCAACAAGCGCCCGCATCGCCTCCGCATTGCGTAAAAACTCAGGCGACGTGACATCAACTCCAGAACGAAGTGGCATGGAAATCCGATTAGGAAGGTAAGAGAAATTAAGGTCGAGAGTGAGAGACTGTTTACATGGATCAGTTTCTCAGCGCTTCGAGACTTTGGATCGAATCGCTCGGCACCTGTTCGATCCCGCTCTTTCTTGTCATGCGACGTAGCCACTGATAGATCTGGCTGCCGATCAGGATCGTGCATAGCAACAGAAACACTGCGCTGATCGGCCGGTGGACGAATATCGAAAGATCACCATCCGAGATCAACATACTGCGCCGAAAGTTCTCCTCAAGGCGTGGCCCCAAGACGAATCCCAGCAAAACCGGAGCTGGGTGGAATCTCAAACGCAGAAGCACATATCCGACGATGCCAATGACCAGCGTTTCACCGACTTGGAACAGGTCGTTGCTTGCGCTGTAAACACCAATGCAAACGAAGAACAGTGCGCTCGGGTAAAGATACTTGTACGGGATCGCCAGAAGCTTCACCCAAACACTGATCAAGGGGACGTTGAGAAGAACAAGCAGAATATTCCCGACCCAAAAGCTAGCGACCAGTCCCCAGAAAACGTCCGGATGCTCTCTGATCAACTGAGGTCCGGGAGTAACGCCAACAATCATGAGCGCTCCCAACAAGAGCGCCATAACAGCATCACCCGGGATACCTAGACTCATTGTCGGAATGAAATCGCCCTGGACGGAGGAATGCGTTGCCGCTTCTGGCGCCGCAACACCCTCGATGGCTCCCGTCCCGAACTTTTCTGGATTCTTCGTGACTTTCTTCTCGAACATGTACGCGATAAACGACGCAATGGTCGGCCCCGTTCCCGGGATCATCGAGCAAAGCGAGCCAACCATTGTACCACGCAACATCGCAGGAACGGCCCTGCGAAGCTCGGCTCGAGTCGGACGCAAATCTGCGAAGCGGACTTTTGCTCCCTCGATATTGGTGACGTGGATATTATTTACGCTCTTAATGAATTCTGCGATTCCGAAAAGGCCAAGTGCAAGTGCGACGATCTCGATTCCATCTTGAAGATGATCCAGACCGAAAGTAAATCTCGGTACACTGGTATTGATATCCGTCCCGACAATTCCGAGAAGCAGTCCAAGAACCATCATGGCGAAGCCCTTGACTGGGCTGCCCTTGCTAAGCGTGGATCCGGCGAGAAGCCCGAGCAGCATCAGCGAGAAAATTTCGGGGGACTGGAACTTGAGAGCAATACTGACAAGGACCGGAGCCAGAAAGATCATCTCGGTAATGCCGAACGATGCACCGACAAAAGACGCAAGCATCGTTACGCCGAGCGCGGCACCGCCGCGCCCTTGCTTCGTCAAGGGAAAGCCGTCGAGACAAGTAACCGCGTGCGGTGGATGACACGGCAGATTCAGCAGGATGGAGCAGATGGCACCACCATACTGCGAACCATAGAAGATTCCCGCCAGCAGCAGTATCGCCGACACCGGGGCCATCGTGAAGGTCAGCGGAAGAAGGACCGATATGGTTGCCAAAACGCCGAGGCCCGGCAATACGCCAACGATGTTTCCAAGAAGTACACCAACGAAGCACCAAAACAGATGGTTTGGTTCAAATGCAACACCAAATCCGAACCACAGATCCTGAAGCGCGGTCGATACCATCACTCACCTCATCGGAACAAAGGGAATGGAACGCCGAGCGCATAGGAGAACAGCAGCACCCCCGCACACGTGATGGCGACCGAAAGAAGCAGGCTTGACCGAATCGTCGCCGTCCGATCTCCCATAGCCGAGACGAAAACGCATGCCGCCGTTGCGGGTATCAATCCGGCATAGGCGCCCAGGACAATGAATAGAACTACACCCAGCACAATGCAGGACATGCCGCGCCAGTCCAAAGGAACATCTTCGCCGTCTTCTTCCTTTTTGGAGTAGGCAATGACAATACCCGCCAGGATCAATACAACGCCGAGAGCAACAGGAAAGAAGCCAGGCCCCATGCGTGAAAGCGTGCCGACATGGTAATCAATCCCGCAGACAACGGCGACCGCGCCGAAGAGCATAATGGCGGCGCCTGCCAGATAGTCGTATTTCTCCAGCCTTGGCATTCTCTTCCTCCTCTTGCGTGCCCGCCGTCTTTAGTTGCGGCGTCATAATCGCGGCCGCGCCAATCGCTCTTGGCGCGGATTCTATTGCATCCTGAGTCCCAAATGATCCCTCAGAGTTCTTCCGGAATACTCTGTTCGGAAAAGCTTGCGACGCTGCAATTCCGGTATGACCAGATCAACGAAATCATTCAGTCCATCCGGAAGGACTGGCGCCATGACATTGAACCCATCTGCGGCTCCCTCGACGAACCACCGCTCCATCTCGTCAGCAACGTCTTTAGGACTTCCGCATACCTGGTAGTGCCCGCGGCCGCCCGCGATCCGTTCGTACAATTGTCGGATGGTGAGGCCATTCCGCCGTGCCATATCCACCAATAGATTCGTTCGGCTGGATCCTTCTTTCGTCGGCGGAACGTCGGGTACCGGCCCATCGATGGGATATCCCGAAAAGTCAAAGCCAGTCAGATTATAGAGCTGCTTCACACCAACCTCGGGATGTATCAGCTTCTGAAGGCGATCATACTTCTCGATAGCCTCATCCTTGCTGCGACCTACCGTGATGAAAAACCCCGGCATGATCTTGAGATCGTCGGGATCACGGTTCCGTGCGCTCACGCGAGACTTGAGGTCGTCATAAAACTCTTTCGCGCCATTCAGCGTCGGCTGAGCCGTGAAGACCACTTCGGCTGTTTCCGCAGCTAGGTTCTTCCCATCCTCGGATGCGCCGGCTTGCACCATAACCGGCTGCCCCTGGGGCGACCGCGCGACATTCAGCGGTCCGCGAACCTTGTAGAACCTTCCCCTATGATCGAGAACGTGAAGCTTTTCGGGATCGGAAAAAACACACGCCTCTCTGTCGCGAACGAATGCGTCGTCATCCCAGCTCTTCCAGAGGCCGCGAACGATCTGGGCGAACTCGAAAGCTCGCTCGTAACGCTCGCTCGTTGCCATGTGCTTATCGAGGCCGAAGTTACTGGCTTCATTCGGATTGCTTGACGTCACTAGATTCCAGCCAGCGCGACCACCGCTCGTCAGATCCAGCGAAGCAAACCGCCGCGCAATCAGATACGGTTGATCGAAAGTCGTTGTGGCTGTGCATACCAGACCAATTCGCGACGTCACAGCCGCTAGGCCGCTGAGCAACGTAAAGGGATCGATCCAGGCAACATAGGAAAGCCGGCGCAGACTTTCATTATCACCGCCGGCAACGGTGACCGAGTCTGCCATAAAGATCAGATCGAACAGTCCGCGTTCCGCGGTCTTGGCCAGCTCGATATAACTTGGAAAATTGATCGATGCATCGATGGGCCCGGCGGGATCCCGCCAGGCGGCAATATGATGCCCATAAGGATAGAGAAATGCTCCAAGCTTCATTTGCCGTGTTTGGGTCATGGCTATCTCACTACTGACGCAGACGGAGCTGCTTTGCGATATTGTTTCGCTGAATTGCTGAGGAGCCGCCAACAAGCGGCAATATCTGGATATCCCGGACGTAGCGCTCCATGTCCGAACCTGCGATGCAGCCATAAGCCCCAAGGACCGATTGGCACTGCAAAACAGCCGATTTGGCTTCTTCGCAAATGAAGAGCTTCGCCATCGAGCTCTCGACCCCACATGGCTGTCGATTTTGTGCAAGCTCAGCCGCGCACTCAAGCATCAGCCGACACGCGAATATCCGGGTCCGAACGTCGACGAGAAGATGTCGGGTTGACTGAAAGGCGCTAATGCTGCGCCCAAATTGCACACGTTGCTCGGAATACGACCAGGCATCCTCCAATGCCGCCTCAGCGATACCCAGTGCCATTGCTGCGACTTCTAGCTTTTCGATGTCGAGACCGGGGCCAACCAGCATCTGCCAACCCTTGTCCCACATCTGCTCACCGCCAACGATGTTACGTGCTGATAGCTGCACCTCGTCAAAGATGACATTACAAAGAGCTGCGCCTCCGCGCATGCCGATGCTCTGGACCCGTTCGATGCGAACGCCCTTCTCGTCGGTCGGGATCAGCAACAGTGAGAGATTCTTGTACCTCTGATCCGGAGATCCCGAGCGAACTAGCGTATAAATGTAGTTCGCCATGTTCGGGCCGTTGATGAACTGCTTGCGCCCACTCACGACGATACGCTCGCCATTACGTCGAGCGACGGTGCTGATGCCTGCCAGATCGCTTCCGCTTTCCGGCTCGGTGAGACCGAAGGAGAACAGAACCTCTCCCCTCGGCACTTTTGGTAAGAAATAGCCCTTCTGCTCCTCGTTGCCACATTCAAGAATATTCACACCGGCATAGCACGCGCACATCAGATAAGGCACCGCCGCGGCGAGGCTGCGCTTCGACAGTTCCTCGATCACCGCCAATGCGCCGGGAATGTTACGGCCGGTACCGCCGTATTCGCGAGGCACCGTCAAGCCCGTCAAACCCAACTGCGCCAACCGAGGCACAATCTGGTTCGGCGAACTTTCAGTTGCATCCCATTCCCGCGCCTGCTCGCGACTCATCTCTCGCGAGACAAAAGCCCGCACCTCTTTTCGTATCTCGGATACTGACCGATCGGCCGGCGCTGAAACCTGGTTCATGACCACTATCGACCTGTGAACTTGGGTTTACGCTTCTGCTGGAATGCCTCGATGCCTTCCTTATGATCTCGGCTTATGTTGGATTCTGCTTCCAGGCTCAGCGACACATCCATGATCGCCTCAGCGAGTTGCTTGAGACCGATATTCACAGCCCGTTTCGTTCCACGGATAGCAACCAGCGCTCCGCCCGCAAGGCGATTGGCCATCTTGTAGGTGACTTCGTTGAGATCCTTTCGCGGCACGGCGCGGTTAATCAGTCCCATGCGCTCCGCGTCGACGGCCTTCACAGGATCACCCGTCAGCAAGTATTCTTTCGCGCGCGCGTAACCGATCAGTTGCGGCCAGATCAGCGCGCCGCCATCGCCCGCAACAAAACCGATCTTGACGTGCGGGTCGGCGATGATCGCGTCGTCGGCCACGTAGATCAGGTCGGATAGCAGTGCCATCGACGCTCCGAGACCGATGGCCGGACCGTTCACCATCGAAATGATCGGCTTGGTGCAGTCCAGCAGAGAACTGACAATTCGCTTTGCGTGTCGGGCCGTGCGCCAAAATTCCTCAGGCTGCTTGATATTTAGTGTCAGCCATTCCATATCGCCGCCAGCGGAAAATGCATCGCCGGCACCGGTCAGAACGATCACGTCGGATCCTTCGTCCTCATCGGCATCGATAAAGACGCTGGCAAGTTCCTCATGTAGTTGCCCATTGATCGCATTCAGCAACTCGGGACGATTCATCGTCACGGTCAGAATGCGACCATCGCGGCGGAACGTAATCGTCTTGTAATCTTCGAATTTCACGCGATTCTCCCTGTGAAGTCGTATTTCTATTGTGGTAGCCCCTAGTCTGGGACTGCCGCACGTTGTTTCAGCGCACTTCGCTGGACTTTACCTGACGAGGTCTGCGGAAGACTCTCGACGAATGTGAACAGCTTCGGCACCTTGTACTTCGCCAGCGAAGCTCGGCAGGTCGCCTCTGCCTGCTGTGCGGTCAGTGCCCGCCCCTGCTTGAGAACGATGAACGCCCGCCCGACTTCTCCCCAACGGGCATCAGGTACGCCGACCACGGCGACCATCGACACCTCCGGTAACGTCGATAGAACTTTCTCGATTTCTGCTGGATAGACGTTCTCTCCCCCCGAGATGAACATCTCCTTCAGGCGGTCGACGATAAAGACAAACCCCTCTTCATCGCGATAGGCCGCATCCCCGCTCTTGAACCAGCCGTCATGAAAAGACTTTGCCGTCGTATCCGCCTGACGCCAGTAGCCTGACATCACCGCGGGGCCACGCACCCAAATCTCTCCGACTTCTCTCGGATCGCACTCCCGTCCGGTAGCGGGATCAGCAACCTTGAATTCCATATGGAGCGACGGAGTGCCGGCCGTTCCGATTTTTTCAGATACGCGCTCGAGTTCTGTCGTGAGAATACCCGGACCGATTTCGGTCATCCCGTAAGTGGGCTGAAGCGGAATCTTTTTCGAAAGCCACCGCTCGATCAAGCTGGCTGAAGGTGGCGCGCCACCCATGCCGGCATTAACGAGGGTCGGAAATGTCGCCTCGTCGAATTCGGGCAACTCGCTCATAAAGATGTAGTGCGAGGGCGTTCCAAAAAAGTGAGTGATACCGACGTCCGTACTGCTCATTTGAGCCAGCGCCAACGCCGGATCGAAGTCACGCATGATGACGACGGTGCCACCACTATGCAGCACCGGATTTGCATAAACATTCAGCCCGCCGGTGTGGAACGTCGGCATTGCACAAAGGAATTTGCTGTCGGTACTGATTCGTGTCGGAATACTGAAGTTGAAGGTATTTGCCGTCACCATCCGGTACGACAACATCACTCCTTTCGGATTTCCGGTGGTGCCGGATGTATAGAGGATTGACCAGGTCTCCTCCATATCCATCGTCGGTCGCGTGAGAACGCCTCCTTTATGACGTACGATCTTTGCCTCATAATCGTCAGAGCTCTCGGAGCCCAATCGAATCCCCCTGATGGAGCCGCCAGCAAGTAAGGCCGTTGCGACGTCCGAGAACTCCGGTTCGTAGAACAGGCACAACGGCTCCGCATCGCTCACGATGTATTGCAGCTCCTGCAGAGCCAAACGCCAGTTGAGCGGAACGAAAATCGTTCCAGCCTTGGCGCACGCAAATTGCAGCTCAAAAGCCTCAGGACAACTCTTTGCCAGCAGGCAGACGCGATCACCATGCGCAGCGCGAATCTCTTCGATCAGGAATCGTCCGAGCGAATTGGTGCGGCGCGCTAGTTCGGCAAAGCTCAACTCTCGCTTGCTTGCCAAATCCTCAATGGCGATCTTCTGGCCACAACGTCGGCCGTAGTGCTCGATCCAGTCGAAATAGCCGAAGCTCATGCGAGCTTGCGCCGAGACCCCGCTCTCGCGCTGAGCGCACGATGTCAGATCATCGGGCGCAACCGGACTGACGCTATGCATGCTGAGGCTCGTGCCCAAGTGAGACATAGCGCCCGCCATGGAATATCAGCGGTTCACCTCCGTGCACTTGCGTGCTTTCGATTCTCCCAATCAGGATCGTGTGGTCTCCACCTGGATATTCCTGAAGCAGTTCGCATTCGGCGAAAGCCAGAACACCCTCGATCACCGGCACTTTCTTGAAACCTGGCCGGAAGCGGATCACATCGAACTTGTTATCGCCCTTCTTTGCAAAGACCTGGGATATCTCCCGTTGGGTGGCGCCAAGAAAATGAAGTGCGAAGGCCCTGCTCTCACGAATCGCGGTCAGCGTCGCGGAATCGTTGTTCAGACAGACGAGATACAATGGAGGGGCGAGCGACAGCGACGTCACTGAATTGACCGTCGTCCCGAATGATCTAGCACCTGCCGTTGTGGTTACGACGCCCACCCCTGTGGTGAACAGACCGGCGAAACGCCGCAATTCGGCAGGCTGCAGTAAATTCACGGGCGCCTCCTTGTTTCATATATTGAAACAACGTTCTATTTCATTTTAAATACACAGCCGATTGGCTGCGAAGTCAAGCGCGTCGCTATCGAGCGAGGCTTTTCCGCAGACCGTCTTTGTCGTAGTTGGAGCGCTCTGCCTCGAGTTTAAGGAAACGGGGGATACGATCTTGGACAAGACAACAAGCAAGGCGCTGCTCGTTCTCGAAACGCTTGCGCGCAGCAATCATACTCGCGGCGTGACCGAACTCGCCGACGAACTCGATCTGACGAAGAGCAATATCTACAGAATCCTGCACACTCTCGAGATGCACGGCTACGTGAGGCAGGATGCTGAAACCGAACGCTACTCGCTCACGCTCAAGATGTGGGAGCTGGGCTCCTTGGTTGTCTCCCGTCTCGACCTGCGGCAGGAAGCGCTGGGCGAGTTGCAGCGTCTGGCCGCCAAGATCGACGAGACGGTCTATCTCTCGATGTTGATTGGCGCCGACATCGTGCACGTCCATATGATCGAGAGTTCCAAACCGCTTCGCGCACATCTGCCGATTGGCGGTCGCCCCCCGATGTTTGCGACCGCGACCGGCAAGGTCATCCTTGCGTATCAGCCGGATGATTTCATCGCACGCGTCAGCCGAACCATGACTCAGTACACGCAGAAAACGGTCAAGGGCCTGGAGGCCCTTCGCACGGAACTGTCGGAAATTCGGAAGCGCGGCTACGCGATCAACACTGGCGAATGGAATGAAGGCATTTGCGGTCTTGCCGCTCCCCTTTATTCTTCTAGCGGCGTGACCGCCGCCATTGGTATCGGCCTTCCCGCGCTTCGCCTGACCCCCAAAAGAATCAAAGATCTTTCCCGCGACATGATCGATACTGCCAGCACCATATCCGCGCGTCTGGGCTATCAACCTCAGAACAGGATGAAGTCCACCCACGAGATGAAAGCGAGATGACAGCGAGAACACGCGGTTATCTCCTGACCGCGTACGCTGGCTGGCGCTTTTCCAGAAAAGCGCTTGTTCCTTCCTTGCCTTCCGGCGTCCGGATAGAGGCCGCGATTAGCTCACATTCCAGCCTAAAGCCTTCGCTCAGGCCCATTCGCTCGTAACTATTGAGACCGCGTTTGAACATCCGAATGGCCGGCGGACTCTTTCTTGCGATTTCTGCCGCAAGGCCCTGCGCGCTATCCATGAGGTTCTCCGGCGCCACAATCCGATCGAGCAGTCCGACACGCTCCGCTTCTTCGGACTTCAGTATCCGACCGGTATAAGCCATCATGCGGGCGACCCCCTCACCCGTCAGCCTGGCAAGATGACGCGCACCACCGACGAGCCCGACATTGATCTCCGGGATTCCGAGAGCAGCCTTGGGCGAACCAATTCGATAGTCACACAGGCTTGCCAATATGAGTCCTGTGCCGACGGCGGGTCCGTTGATCGCACCGATCACTGGAACTTCGCATTCGTACATTCGATCGTAGGCTCGCTGAATGTCGGCTAGATACGGCTCGATGGAAGAGTCGGCCATGTCCACGAATTCGCTGAGCTCATTTCCTCCGCAAAATATCTTTCCCGCTCCAGAGAAAACAGCAGCGCGGACATCCGGCATCGCCGCAATTCCATCGAAGACATCCGCTAGCGCGAGATACATGCTGCGATTGACGGCATTCACCGGAGGCCGGTTTAACGTGATGTGCGCGATATCTCGATCGAGACGCACGTTCACGAACGTCGTACCAAGTTTCATTTACATATCCGTTTTGGCTGCTTCAGCAGGCGCGAGTTTATTATGGCGCTGATAATTCAAGCGGTTTGACGAGACGGCCACCAGGCTTGCCAGCACACACCATGCTCATCACAAGACCTTCCATCTGGTCCGCGATCTGCTCGGGGGAATTCGGCCCATGCGCGCGGTACCAAGTGAATAGCCACGTCGTCATGCCCGCGATCGCCCTTGCAGTAAACGCAAAGTCTGTCACGGCGAATTCTCCAGAAGCAGCGCCCGCCGCCAAGAGTGCGGCGACGGCTTTTTCGAACCGGCGGCGATTCTGCTTCAGCTTGCGGAATGCTTCCTTCGGAAGATCCTTTTCTTCCCGGAAATAAACGGACAGATCCACGCGGCCTTCAATAACCGTGAGGGTCAACGAACGGACCAGTCTTGATAATCTCTGGGTACATGCGTCCGCGCTCTGCAGAGTGGATTCGGCGAGGTCAGCAACCGACTCGACGGTGGTTCCGCACACCTCGGCAAGGATATCCGCCTTGCTCTGAAAGTAATAGTAAAGGAACGGCTTGGTCGCGCCCAACTCCTCCGCGATCGCTTCCATGGACGTGCCGCTATAGCCCCGCTCATAGAACAAGCGGCTCGCCACCTCGAGGATCAATTTACGCTTCAGCCGATTGACCTCATCCTCCATAGATACGGTCCGCTTCGATGAAGCGACACTCTTCGCTTTACGGCTGCCGCCTGGCCGAGCAGACATTCCAACGTCTTTCATTTTTGAGAACCTGTTCTCAATTCATCGATCGTTTGATCGAAATCCCCGCCTTTTCGCGGTCCCAGGTATCACTCGTGACACCCGCCGATTTGACGATTTGCTTCTGTATTTTTCCCGTTTCTGTTTTCGGCAACGCATCTACGACGCGAATATAACGCGGCAGCATGTAGTGCGGGAGTCGCCCCTGCAAGAACGAAAGCAACTGCGGTGGCTCGACAGAGCGTCCTGAAACGGGCGCGACGACACACATAACCTCATCTTCTGAGAAAGCGCTGGGAACTGCCACGATCGCCGCCTCCTTGACGTCAGGAAAAGCCGCCACCTCGGTTTCAACTTCGAACGAGGAGATATTCTCGCCCCTGCGCCGAATGACGTCTTTTATCCGGTCAACGAAATAAAAGCCGTCCGACTCTGCACGAAACGCGTCACCCGTATGAAACCAGCCATTGCGCATCGACTGCGCAGTAGCCTCCGGAGCGCGATAATAGCCACTGGTCAATTGCCAGGGCGACCGCGTTCGAACGATCAGCTCTCCAGTCGTCCCGAGAGGCACCTCGATGTCATACTCATCCACGATCCGCAATTCGACACCGGCTCGCATCGTTCCGCAAAATCCAAGCTTCTGAGCATTGGGACCAGAGACCAGAGGCGTCGATATCTCGGTCATATTGTAGAGGGTATATATCTCGGAGCCAAACCGTTCCTTGAACTCCGCAGCGTTCTCTCCAAGCGGAATGATGATCGCCTTACGAAAGGTATGCGATTTGTCCGCCGATGACGGCGGCTGCTTCAGAATGAACGTCGCCATAACGCCCAAAAGAACACCGACCGTTGCCTTCATGTCGCGGACGCGCGTCCAGAACATATCCGTGGAAAACGTAGGCACCACTGCGATCGAACCACCTCGTGCCAACATTGCCATCACAGGTATGGTACCGCCCACATGAAAAAGCGGCAGATGAACCATGTACCTGTCCGATGATTCCAGCATTGGAAATGCCTCCGGCCCCGACATCGCGTAAAGATGCGCGTAACTGGATATGACACCCTTCGACGTCCCCGAGGTTCCGGACGTGAACATAATAGACTGAGGATCCCACGGACATATCTCTACATCCGGGACGCTTCCCGCTTCTCTCCCAAGAGACTCGCCCTTCACGAGTTCTACACCGGACGGCGGATCGGCGACGTCGCCAAACGTCACGATCCGGCCGATTGCTCCCATATCGATGCCCCGCAAGCGAGGCAGAAGAGAAGCGTCTACGATCAGCAACTCGGCCTGCACATTTTCGATGACATGCGCGAGCACGGCACCACGGTACGCCGTATTGATTGGAACATAGATCGCTCCGAGCCAGTTGATTCCGAACCAGACCGTAAGACTGTCTATTCCACCGGGAAGCCAAACTAGAACTCGATCGCCCTTTTTGACCCTCAACCCGTGCAGGCTCGCAGCCATCCGTTCGGCCATTCCTCGAAATTGCGCAAACGAGACGGTCTCGCCATTCTCCAGCACAATGAAAGTCCGTTGCGGATTTTCCGCACTGCGCCGTTCCAACATATTGCGAAAGACGCACTCGTCAGGTGAGGGAACGCCGCCTGTCATTCCCGCTCCCTCGCCTGTCGTCATTTGCTCCTCCAACATCGCATTTTTTCAGAATATACCACCTAGTACTTTTGTCGTCTATCGGTAAATTTAGCTTGACGATGGGTACATCGGGCCTAACGTGGAACTCAAAATGCCGGGACAACCGCGCGCTCGGCCATAGGGAGGAAACGAATGTCTCAATTGTCATGGAAGAGGCTCGGCGTTGCGGCCGCAATTTGCATTGCACTAAGCGGCGCAACTGCTCGCGCGGAGACGTCGTTTAACGGACCGATCCGTCTCATTGTGCCTTATGCACCCGGTGGCGGCGCGATTGATGTTACGGCGCGCGCACTTCAAAGGCCGCTTCAGAAGATACTTGGGACAAAGGTTATCGTGGAGAACAAGCCGGGCGCCTCCACCAAGATCGGCACGATGGCCGTGATGAACGCTCCCCCAGACGGACAGACGCTCCTGGTCATGTCCGCTCCCGGATGGGTGGGTTATTATTACTCCAAGATGCTCGATGTAAGGCCTTGGGAGCAGATGGTTCCGCTGGCTCAGATCGCTGAAAGTCCGTACAGCGTCGTTACTGTCAAGGCGAATGGACGCTTCAACAGCTGGGCTGATGTCGTTGCCTGGGCGAAAGCGCACCCTGATCAGCCGATCAAAGCTGGCGCGCCCGCCGCCGGCGGGTTTTCCCAGCTCATGTTCAATCAGATCCTCGAAAGGACAGGGATCAAGGGGACGTTCATTCCCTATGCCGGTGCGGGACAAGCGAGGGCAGCGCTTCTTGGCGGAGAAATCGATATCCAGATGGAATCGGGACAGGCCTTTCTCAACATCCGCAATGGCCTCACCAAGGGTGTCGCCATTTCCACACCGGACCGGTTTCCTTTGCAGAACGACATACCGACGTTTGCTGAATTGAAGATCGCCGACACGCTGCCTGCAAACGCTTATTCGGTTTGGGGGCCGAAAGGCATAAAGCCGGATGTCGTCAAAAAACTTGTCGCCGCATTGCATAAAGCGACGAAAGACCAGTCGCTCATCGAATTGTTGCAGGACAAAAACGCCTTCCTGGTGCGCTTCAAGGATGGCCCAGCGATTTCAGCGGAAGTCGAGAACGTCGACAAAACTTGGGGCGACAAGCTCAAGACCGTAGCACCGTAACGGCCGGCACAGGCCGATGGGAATATCGGTCTTAACGTAAGACCAAAATGCCGGAGCAACCGTGCATCATCCAGGAGAGGGAGAAGGCGTATGTTTCAATCATCTTTACAGCACCTGAAGAGACTCGGCCTTGCGGCGGCGATAGGCGTTGCACTGAGCAGCACAGCGGCTCATGCCGACTCGTCGTTCAGCGGACCGATCCGCTTGATCGTGCCTTATGCGCCGGGCGGCGGCGCAATCGACCTTACAGCCCGCGCGCTTCAGAAGCCGCTTCAAAAAGAGCTCGGAACGAGAGTTATCGTCGAGAACAAGCCGGGCGGATCGACCAAGATCGGGACGATGGCTGTGATGAATGCCCCTCCGGACGGGCAGACACTCATTATCGTGTCTCACCCCGGATGGGTTGGTTACTACTACTCAAAGATTTTCGATGAGAAGCCGTGGGAGCAGATGACTCCGCTGGCACAGGTCGCGGAGAGTCCATACAGCGTCATTACCGTCAAGGCGAATGGACGCTTCAGCAGCTGGGCCGACGTTGTCGCATGGGCAAAGGCGCATCCTGACCAGCCGATCAAGGCGGGCGCACCGGCCGCCGGCGGATTCACGCAGCTCGCCTTCAATCAGATTCTGAAAAATACCGGCATCAAGGGCACGTTCGTTCCTTATGCAGGAGCGGGGCAAGCGAAGGCCGCACTCCTCGGCGGAGAAATCGATATTCAGATGGAATCCGGACAGGCATTCCTCGGCATTCGGAACGGACTCACCAAAGGTATCGCCGTCTCCAGCCCCGGCCGCTTCCCGCTGCAGAACGACATTCCGACATATGCCGAGCTGAAAATCGGCGACACGCTCCCCACAAACGGGTTTTCGGTCTGGGGACCGAAGGGCATGAAGCCAGATGTGGTCAAAAAGCTTGTCGATGCATTGCATGCAGCGTCGAAAGACAAGTCATTGATCGAACTGCTGCAGGACAAAAACGCCATCCTGGTTCATTTCGAGGACGGTCCGACGATATCGGCGGAAACTAAAGACGTCGACAAAACATGGGGCGATAGACTCAAGACTGTCGCGCCGTAATCGCCGCCCAAATTATCAACATACGCGTCGACGATCGACCTTCGCCGACGCGTTCAGGATAAAATAAAAAGGGAGAGAACAAGTTGATAAGTTTCCGCAGTATATTTGCTTACGCTTCGATCGGATTTGCTGCCATTTTTACTTGGGGCATCGGCGCAAGCCACGCCGAACCTTCCTTGAGCGGCCCTGTCCGATTGATCGTTCCATATGCTGCCGGCGGCGGCGCCATGGACCTCCTAGGCCGCGCTCTCCAGCGCCCCCTCGAGCATGAACTGGGTATTCGGGTTCTTGTCGAGAACAAGCCGGGTGGCTCCACCAAGATCGGAACTGACTATGTCATGAACTCGGCGTCCGATGGGCAAACGCTACTGCTTTGTTCCGCGCCGGGCTGGGTTGGCTACTACTACTCCAAGGTCTTTCATGACAAACCTTGGATGGCAATGACACCGATCGCCGTGGTTGCCGAAAGTCCTTATAGCGTGATTACGACCAGCGCCAAGGGACCGTTGAAGGACTGGGCGTCGGTCGTCGAGAAGGCGAAGAAAAGCGGACAGCCGATCAAGGCGGGCGCGCCCGCAGCTGGAGGATTTACTCAGCTTGCCTTTAACGAAATCCTGAAGAAGTTCGACATCAAGGGTACGTTCATTCCATATGCCGGCGCGGCCCCGGCCCGGACCGCTCTTCTCGGCGACGAACTCGATATCCAGATGGATTCGGGAGCAGCCTTTCAAACGATGCGAAGCGGCCTGACGCGAGGAGTTGCTGTGTCCTGGCCTGAACGCTATCCGTTGCAGAAAGACGTTCCTACCTACGGCGAATTGGGCTTCGGCATCGACATGCCGCTGAACAACTACACGGTGTGGGGTCCAAAAGGTATTCCTGATGCGATTGTAAAAAAGCTGGCAGATGCCATCCAAAAGGCGACGAAGGATCCGTCTCTCATCGATCTTCTGCAAACCAAGAATGCGATGTATGTGCATTTCACGCCGGGGGACAAGCTACTGGCCGATACCATCAAGGTCGACGACCAATGGGCAGACAAGCTGAAAACGCTTGCTCCGAACTGAGCGATATACGGCCACAATCACCGGACGAGCAATTTCGAATGGCGCAGGAATGCGCCATTTTTTTTTAAAGACAATTATACGCTGCAATCCTAAAATCTTCAGGCCCGGTTGGCTTCGTTGACCGAAGCAGCGGCATACGATTGAATGCGTGACTTCAAATCTTCCATCAGCATTCACCTTTGTGGTGCCACTACCGGCAAGATGAAACGCGACATCTTCGACGCCCGAACGGGTCAGCGGAAAGAGTTCGTCTCCGGCTTCTCGTCACCACTCCCAATATCTGGGTTTAGAGCTGGCTTCTCGACCGTTCCATGCGGGCGAACGACAAGACCGCACGCTGGGTTATATGGTCGTCACCTTGATTGACAAGTGAAAGACGACAAAGTAGCGCCGTGGCCCCAAGGCGGCTTGCACCTGAAAACGACGTTGAGTAGAGGTGGATGCCCATTGCGACGAGCAAGGAATTTAGATGGACAAGACCTTACTCAAGGGACTCCAGGTCCTTGAATTTCTTGCAGAGGCCGGCGGCGAACTGACCCTAGCCGAAATCACGGACATCACGGGGCTGCAGAAAAGTAATGCGCATCGTGTTCTTCAAACCTTCGTTCACGCGGGTTACGTGAGTCCGGGAAGTCAACGCGGAGCCTACAAGCTGTCTCTGAAGCTGTGGCAGCTTGGAAATCACGTCATCGAACGCAATGATTTCCGCACGGCCGCTCGCCCCGCGATGGAACTGCTGTCACGCCAAACCGGTCATACCGTTCTCCTCGCAACTCTAGACGGCATGGAGGCCGTTTATATCGACAAGATTGATGCTGTGAAGCCATATGGCGCCATATCGAAGATCGGCGGCCGGATTCCCATCCACTCGACGTCCCTTGGCAAGGTCCTTCTGGCGCACGATGCCACCGGACTGATCGATCGACTAAGCTATCCGCTCAAAAGGTTCTCTAAACAGACAATCACGAGTCGTTCTGGCCTCAAGAAAGAGCTGACGCAAATCTGCGAATGCGGCTATTCCGTCAATCGCGGGGAATCGACAGCACCGATTTGGAGTGTGGCAGCGCCGATCTATGATGCCCGTGGGCGCGCGTACGTTGCGGTCTCGATCGCGTGGCCAGAGTTGGAGTCCAGGAAAAAACCGGAATCCAAGTACGTTCCGCTCGTTCTTGAGGCTGCGAGGGGGATATCCTCTTCTCTGGGCTATACGCCCTGCCGTGCCACCGGCACAACGGCGTTGCCGAAACCCCTATCGCGCCGCGGACAGGTTTCGGCAATTGCTGGCAGATTGAACGAGCCGAACTAGATTTCTAGCTCGCCCGTTTCCGGGTCTTCAGTTCGATAGCTTGCCGCGTATACGGCAAGAGCGATTTCCCATAGTCGCGGACGTCCTGAAGAGGATCAAAGCCACGCACAAGGAAGGTGGAGACACCTATATCCCAATATTCTGCTAGCGTCTCCGCGACCTGTTCTGGCGTGCCGACGAGACATGTCGAGTTGCCTTTCGCTCCGGTGGCCGCAGCAATCGCGGTCCAGAGACGATCATCCAGTCGAGCGCCTTGCTCGGCGAGCTTCCGGAGGCGATCATACCCCTCTCCAGGGTGCGCGCGATAAGGTAGTCCCTGCTTCTTTTGAAGTTCGACAATCGTGTTGAGGATGTGCTCAGCCTTTTTCCAGGCAAGCTCTTCGGTATCCTCGATGATCGGCCGGAACGAGAGGCTGAAGCGAAGATCGCGACCGTGGGACTTGGCCATCGCACGGATCCGCCCCGTGAAATCCAGCACCTCGGCTTTCGTCTCGCCCATCAGCATGTAGACGTCAGCTTGACGACTCGCCACGTCGAGGGCCTCCTTCGACGCTCCACCGAAGTAGATCGGAATTCGTGGCTTTTGGAATGTCGCGATATTCTCGCGCGCGCCTTCAAACTTGTAGTATTTTCCGCTATGAGACACCGGCTGATTGGCTGTCCAGATCGCCCTTAGCGCGGTCAGATATTCATCCGTTCGGGCATACCTCTCGGCTTTGTTTAGATAGTCTCCGTCGCGCATCTGATCGACGTCCGACCCGCCCGAAATGGTATGGATAGCCACTCTGCCTTTTGTGAGCTGATCGAAAGTTGCAAATTTGCGCGCGGCGACCGGCGGCGACACAAAACCGGGGCGATGCGCAATCAGCATTCCCAAGCGGGACGTCACACTGGCTGCATGCAACGCGATCAGAAACGTATCCGGTCCATCTGCATAATACCCGACCAGCGTCCGATCAAAGCCGGCATCCTCATGAGCCTTGGCAAGATCGCGGATGAAATCCGTGTTCAGAACTTCCTTAGCTGCTGGGATTGATTCCGACTCGTTGCGGTGCCGGATAAAGCCGATAAATTCCAGATCCTCAACCGGACGATTCATTTTGATCTCCCTTTGATGGCTTCGTGTCGTTGTCTCTTTGATCGTTGAGGTGCAATCATGCGCTACCCTCTTAGAGGGAGCAGGCGCAAAGTGCCGATTACGACGATGGCGGAGCCGACATCTCCTTGAAGCAATCCATCGCTCTGGCCGAATACACAAGTGCCGCACCAGCATTCATGGCAATCGCGACGCCGAGGGCCTCTGAAAGCTCCTCCTCGGTCGCACCATACTGAATCGCAGCCTCGATATGGCTCGCGATACAGCCATCACACCGGGTCGTGACAGCGACTGCGATTGAAATCAACTCCCGCGTCTTGGCATCGAGATGCTTGGCCTTCTCACCAGAGGTGCTTAGCGCGAAATATCCTTTTAGGGCGTCCGGCGCTGCGGCCGCGAGATCACCAACCCGCGCCTTCACGTCCTTTCGATAGGCTCTCCAACCAAGCATCCCCGGTCTCCTTATTTGGAATTATATATTATTATTTGGAATATATCGGATGTACGAGGCTTGCAACCGTTTTTCCGATCCGCCGCTGCTCCTGGTTTTTCGCGCAAAATTTAGCCGCGCGCATCTCGATAAAATCTCGGTATTTTAGATAGTTAGCTGCTTCTCCGACCTAAAAGATCTCTGGTCCGGCCTTGAGATTTCGAGCCCGAACACTCTCACATCATATCTAATTATACTTTATAGTATATATTCATACCTATAGTTGATTTAATTGACGGATGGTATTTGTTACGTCAAAATTTGCTTGCGACAAAAAATAATCAGGGGGAGACCAGAGATGTCCACGCCGAATCCATCCACTGATCGCGGTTCGACCGCCCGATGGCGTCAGGTGAGTGTGATTGCCGCTTTTCTAGGCTGCGCAACTGTCCCCATGGCCAAAGCCAACGACGACGTGCAGATCAAGGGGCCGGTGCACCTCATCGTGTCCTACACGCCCGGTGGCGGAGCCATCGATCTGACGGCAAGAGCGCTGCAGCGACCACTGCAGAAGGAGCTCGGGGTCCGCGTCCTCGTCGACAACCGGCCAGGGGGATCAACCAAGATCGGCACCGATATCGTCAGGAACGCTGCACCTGACGGCACGACGTTGACAATCATGTCTGCGCCGGGGTGGGTCGGATTCTATCACTCCAAGATATTCGACTACAAACCGTGGGAAGAACTAACCGCCGTGGCGCAGGTGGCCGAGAGTCCTTTCAACGTCATGACCGTGAGCGGGAAAAGTCTCTACAAGACCTGGGGCGATGTTGTCTCGGCCTCGCATAAGTCAGGAAAGCCTATCAAGGCAGGTTCGCCTTCAGCCGGCGGCTTCATGCAGCTGGCGTTCGAACGAATCATGAAGAAGTTCGACCTCAAGGGAATCTACGTCCCATATCCCGGCGCTGCTCCGGGACGCAACGCCTTGCTTGGAGGAGAAATCGATATCCAGATGGATTCCGGTGCGGCTTTCCAGCCGATCCGCGGCGGCCTGATCCGAGGCATCGCGATCTCATGGGAGAAGCGCTACCCGCTCCAGGCCGACATCCCGATCTACAAAGACCTCGATTTCGGATTCGAACTCCCGATCAACAACTACGTGATATGGGGGCCCCCCGGAATGAAGCCCGCGCTGGTGAAAAGGCTGTCTGATGCCCTGAAGAAAGCGACCGATGATAAGGACTTCATCGATCTCATCCAGACGAAGAACGCCATGCTCATCAGTTTCAAGCCGGGCGCCGAGATCGTTCAGGAAACACGCAAAACCGAACAGGAGTGGGGTAGCAGTCTCGATGCCGTGGCGCCGCGCTGACTGGCGCGGAGTTCGCCTCGACCAACATTAATCCGCTCCAAACGGCGCAAATCCAACGACACTCTGAATCGGTGGATTAGCATTGGAGGCATCGCCGGCGCACCGACTGTCTCGACAGTCCATAAATTGGAGAAATTGGCTTGAAAGTTTCCCAGTTGCTCTCTCGCACGCTCTTTGAAGCGAAACTTGGCCCGCTATTTGGTTTGGCAGGGGACGCCAATCTTTTCCTCATCGACAGTTTTGTTCGCGAATACGGTGGCTCGTACATCGCAGCCGCGAACGAAGCCGGGTCGGTCCTGATGGCGCTCGGCTACGCAACCGTTTCGGGAAGAGTGGGGCTGGCGACTGTGACCCACGGCCCGGCCGTGACCAATACGCTCACCGGAATGGCCGAAGGCGTCAAATCCTCAACTCCGATCGTTCTATTGTGTGGAGATACAGCCTTTGCCGATCGAGAAAACAACCAGAACATTTCGCAGCGGGATCTCATTGTAGCTACCGGCGCTGGTTTTGAACAACTTCATTCCCCACGAACAGCAATTGCTGACTTTGCGCGTGCAGTACGCCGTGCCTATGCGGAGCGGCGTCCGATCGCATTCAACATGCCAACCGACATTCTCCGGTCCGACGTCAAAGACGAAACGCAAGACATCCTCCTGTCATTCTCCCCTCCGTCGGTCAGGCCAAGTGAGGACACCATCGAGGACGCAATCGGTGCAATCGCGGCGGCAAAACGTCCAATTGTTCTGGCCGGTCGTGGAGCTTGCGACGAAGCATCTCGCGACGCCCTTCTTCGCCTCGCGGCCCGGATAGATGCGCCGCTGGCGACGACATTACGCGCCAAGGATTTGTTCCGCTCCGAAAAATACAATATGGGCATTTTTGGCACGCTCAGTTCGCCTGCCGCCACCGACGCCATTCTCAAGAGCGATTGCATCATCGCCTTCGGCGCAAGCCTTCACCACTACACGACGTCCAAGGGCACGTTCATGGAGGGCAAGCGCATCATCCAGGTTGTCTCACGCCAGGGCGACATCGGCAGGGCATATGCGCCACAAATTGGGTTGGTCGGCACGGCACCCGAGGTTGTCGGCACGATCATTCACTGGCTCGACGAAGCCGAGATAAAACCGTCTGGATTTCGAGATGAACTTTCTGCCGATGAACTGACAACCTTCCCGCCCGGTGGTGAAAGCGCATCCAGTTCATTGGATTATGTGGACACACTCTATCGTCTGAACGAGCTTCTGCCACCCAACCGCCTTCTGGTGACCGATGGTGGCCGGCATATGATCAAGGCCATGCAATTGCTGGACGCCACCGCCCCAGACGATTTCCTCTTCACCTGCAATTTTGGATCTATCGGCCTCTCGATGTCACAGGCCATCGGCGCCGCGATGGCGAAGCCCGAAAGACCCGTGGTGGTGGCGATGGGCGATGGCGGATTCATGCTGGGCGGACTGATTGAGTTCAATACCGCAGTCAGATACGGCCTTAAGATGATCGTCGTCATTTTCAACGATGGAAGCTACGGCGCGGAGCACGTGCAGCTCCGCGACAGGCAGATGGATCCGGCCGTGAGCCTTTTTAACTGGCCCGATTTCGCACCTGTTGCACAAGCGCTCGGAGGTACTGGTCTAACGGTGCGAAATCACACCGACCTGTCGAGAGTCCCTCAAGCCATTGTGGAAGCCGATGGCCCCTTGCTGATCGACATCAAGTTCTCTCCCGACGAAATGCCCTATTATTGATGGGAGAATTCGACCCCGCGTTCAGTTGATCGTGAATTTGCGCAACCAAGGTCCGGCGTGGGACCAGCAACGAGATTGTCGCAAGGCGCCCATTGACGCCTTTCCTCTTCCGGACGAACTGGAACTCTTTTCAAAAATGTCCGCTCTGGGCCCAAAGTGGACCTGCTCAATGCATATCTGAGCGCTCCTAAGACTGTCGACCGACCCAACCAGTCGATCGAACTGTTCTCAGAACTGCGGTAACCAGAATGGGAATGTTTTTAACGAAGGCCGGAGACTTTCAACGCAAATTTGACTGACGTCTGGATAAAGCGGATCCGTACCCAGAGCCCGGCATTCGCGAGCCTTTTTGGCAATGGTTCGGAGATTCCCGAAAATATCAGACTGGATGGCTGGGGACGCAGCGCTACGTCGCCAAGTCTCCTGCAAAATTCGCTGCTAACAGGGAATTTAACAAGGACTTTGCCAAAATTTGATGAGACCAAGGCGTCACTAAGGATATAAACGATTGATATTGCGTTGTTTCTGGATGGATTCCCTAGAACTTAACAGGGAACCGGAATCAAGAAACAGCGAATTTGCCGACCCAATTCAGGGAAAACTAATAAGGGGTACGTGTGCGCAGCAAGATCCCAACTACAGGAAATCTCACACCTAGCCTCCGGCGCGATCGGCGAACAGCTTACTTGCGCCTTCGTCAATCAGGGCTGCTCGAAACCTGGACCGAGCGCACGAGCTGAAACAGCGAGGGCCGCGAACCACCAAAACATCCAACCATCCGCGATCGACTTGACATCAGGTTCACCCAATCGGAGGCCTCCGCGTGTGCCAGTCGGTCACCGACTGGAACGCGTGTCCAGCTCGCGCAAGAACATCTTCCGATAGATGAGGCCCGACCAGCTGCATGCTGAGCGGCATCTGATCGGACGCCATTCCCATCGGCAGCGTGATCGTGGGGCTGCCGCTGAAATCGAACACCGCCGTGAAGCGCAAGATACTCAGCAAAACATTTGGATCGGCGCCGTATTCGCCCATCTTCGTCAGCGTCGGAATCGGCACCGGCATCGTCGGGATCAGCAGCAGATCGATATCCCGAAACAATGCGACAAGGCTACCGCTGAACTTGAGCCGCTCGTGGTGGATGGCCGCGATCTCGACACCGCTAAGGCCATGGCCCTGGTCGATCAGTTGTGCAAGGTCCAGTCCATACTCGTTCTTCCGCGACGGATACGTTTTCTGGTGCGCTTCGGCCGTCTCGACCGAGCACATCGGAATCCATTGACTGACCAGCTTCTCATAAGCGGGAAAGCGCACTTCGCGGATGTCCGCCCCAAGCGACGCGAGCGCACGTTCAGCCTCCAGCAAGGCTTTCACCACCTGCGGATCGATGCCGTCCTGGGTATATGCGCGATCCACGCCGATGCGCAGGCCCCGCACACCATTGCCAATCCCGGTGAGATAGTTCGGCACGGGGGCTTGCAAGGCGGTCAGATCGTTCGGGTCGGCGCCCGCGATCACGCCGAGCATCGCCGCAGCATCCGCGGCGCTCCGACACATCGGTCCGACATGATCGAGCGAGTCCGCCAACGGGAAGACGCCATACCTGCTGACCCGGCCCCACGTCGGCTTGATGCCGGTTAGACCGCAGGTCGCGGACGGAAACCTGATTGAACCGCCGGTATCGGTGCCGATCGAGCCGTAGCAAAGCCCCGCTGAGGTCGCGACGCCCGAGCCGCTGGATGACGACCCGACCCAATAGTCCGCATTCCACGGATTGAGCGGTGCCTGATCGTCGGGATGGTGGCTGGTATAGGCGCCCTCAGTCATCTTGAGCTTGCCGAGCGTCACCGCACCCGCCAGTTCGAGCCGGTCCACGACGGTCGCATTGAATGGCGGCACGAATGTCGCGTGGATTTTAGTACCACCTGCAGACGGCGCGAACGTCGTATAGCAAAGATCTTTCAGCCCGATCGGAATGCCGTGCAACGGGCCGCGCCGGATTCCCTTCGCGATCTCGCCGTCGGCCTTCTTTGCCTGCGCCATGGCACGCTCTGCCAGCACGACGGCATAACCGTGAAATTTCGTGTCGAGCTGATCGATCCGCTTCAGCGATGCTTCGGCAACTTCCGAGGGCAACAACGCCTTGCGACGGAATAGCTCCGAAAGTTCGATGATTGATGTGTAGTGCAACTGATCCATGGTCAGGTCTGCTCCCCCATTCTTGTCCGGATTGACTACGTCGCGGGCTTGCGCGACTAGAACTGAACGCCGCGCGTCAAGGCGCCATCCACGACGAGATTCGTTCCCGTGATGAAGCTGGCCGCCCGGCTCGCGAGGAATACCGCAGCGTTTGCCATCTCCTGTGGCGTCCCCATGCGGCCGGTTGGATTGAGGGCCAGCGCGGTCTTGTAGAGCTCGGGGTTGCTGTCCTTAATCGTATTCCAGACTCCACCTTCAAAATAGGTATTGCCGGGCGACACGGAGTTGGCGCGGATTCCCTTGCCAGCGAGCTGGTACGCAAGGCCCTGGGTGTAATGGATGATCGCCGCCTTGAACGTACCGTAAGGGCCGCTCGCGAAGTCGACCTCCCGGCCGGAGACACTGGAAATCGTTACAATGGCAGCCGCCGAACTTTTTTCGAGATACGACATGGCCGCGCCGACCAGGCGCACCGTTCCCATCATGTCTGTGGAAAACTCCTTCTGCCAGCTCTCGTCATCCTGCCCGATTGAAAGCGCGCTCACGTTGGCGACGACGACATCGACCCCGCCGAGCTTTGAGGCCATCTCGTTCACCCACGCCTTGAGGACCGGACCATCGGAGACATCGACCGGACCGCCGAAGGCCGATACGCCCTTCGTCTTGAGGGCAGCCACCGTCTTGTCCACGTCCGCCTGGTTGCGCGCGCAAACTCCGACGTTGGCGCCTTCAGTCGCGAACGTCTCAGCGATCGCCCTGCCGATTCCCCTGGTGCTGCCGGTGACGAGTACTCTGGCTCCCTTGAGTCCCAAATCCATGTCGTCTCCCTCCCTGATACCTCGAGATCAACGATGACTTCACGGACAAGCCCGCCGTGAAACGCGAGCGGTCTCACAACAGGAGTTGGGCGCGAACATTGTCGGCGTTGACGTCATCGCCGGTCAGCGACCGCGTAATCTTGCCTTTCTCCATGATGTAGCAGCGCTCGGCGATCGCCAGAATCGTGTCGAGATTCTGCTCGACGAATATAATCGTCGTTCCAAGCTCGTTCCGGAACGACTTCATCGCCTCGCAAATCTGCTGCACGATCGACGGCTGAACCCCCTCGGACGGCTCGTCGAGGATCATCAACGCGGGGTTTCCGATGAGTGCACGCCCGATCGCAAGTTGCTGTTGCTCGCCGCCAGACATGGTTCCCGCCATCTGCCGGCGGCGTTCTTTTAGTCGCGGGAAATACTCGTAGACGAGTTCGGGAAACTTCTTGCCGCTTGGCCCGCCTATCAGCTGGCCGACTTGCAAATTCTCTTCGACGCTCATCTGCGGGAAAACATCTCGTCCCTGCGGAATGTAGCCGAATCCAGCGCGCGCCCGGGCATCGGCCTCCAGCCGGGTCACATCCCGGCCGAGAAAGGTGATCGACCCCTGCCAGGAATCGAGAAGCCCGATCAGACATCGCATCAGTGTCGACTTGCCGACTCCGTTGCGCCCGATCACGCCGACGATCTCGCCGCGGGACACCGACATGCTTACACCCTGAAGGATAGGCGTGGCGACATAACCTGCCCAAAGCTCAGAGACGTCCAGAATTCGATCAGTGGTGGACATGTGTCTTACCAAGATAGATTTCGGCAACCTTCTCGTCCTGCAGAATGGCTTCCAGGCTGCCGTGCGCAAAAATCTTGCCAAGATGCAAAACTGTGACGCGCTGGGCGATCTGGCGCACAAACGCCATGTCATGCTCGACGACCAGCAGCGTCATACCGCCGGTGTTAAACGTCTTGATGAGTTCGCCGGTCCTGAACGTTTCTTCTGGCGACATCCCCGCAGTCGGCTCATCAAGCAATAGCAGTTGCGGCCGCAGAGCCAGCGCCATGCCGATCTCGAGCCATTGCTGCTGGCCATGCGAGAGTGCCCCCGCGAGTTTCTCCCCCTCGGTCGCCAGATTGAGGAGCGTGAGCAGCCGCTCCTCCTCGCGATCGCGTTCCGCACCCGAAACGTGCCCCTGAAGCGCGATCTGAATGTTCTGGCGAACCGGCAACTCCCTGAAAACACTCGGCGCCTGCATCTTGATACTCATGCCACGCTGCACGCGCGCAAACGGGCGCTGCTGCGTGATATCGACGGAGTCGAACAATATCTGCCCCTGTGTCGGCGGATAGAGTCCTACGATCAGTTTGAAAAGCGTGCTCTTGCCAGCTCCATTCGGCCCGATCAGGCAATGAACCTCGCCGGCATCGACCGTCAAGTCGACGCCTGAGACCGCAGTCAATCCGCCGAAGCGCTTCGATACACCTTTAACCTCGACAAGCGTCATGATCAGACCTCGTCAGGTTGAAGGCGGGCTGGCTCCGTCTTCGCAACTCCGCCGCCACGCCACCTCTTCCAGCGCACGGCTATAAGACGTCCGACGCCGAGTACGAATCCCTGCGGAGCGACCATCACCGTCGCCAGCAGCAGCGCTCCCATCAACACCAGCGCGGCCTGCTGGCTGTAGATCGTGATAGTCTGGAAGCCGAACAGTAACAGGAACGAACCAACCAGCGTCGCGGTCAGATCACTCCGGCCGGAGAAAGCGACCCACACGATCGGCATCGCGGCCGCCGGCAGCCCAATACTGGATGGCGTAATAAACTGCCCCCACGACGTGTAGAGGGCTCCGCTGAGCCCCGCGAGCCCGCTGCCGATCACAAAGGCCAGAAGCTGGTACTTGCGGACGTCGTAGCCGAGCATCTCGGCTCGTTGCGGATTCTCACGCGTGGCAACGATGACGTTGCCGATGCTCGAATTCACGAACATGCGCAACGCGACATAGACCACCACGATCAGCACGAGCATGAAATAGTAGAGCACTGAACCTTCGATATCGAGGCTTCCGACAGTAAGCGGATCCATGCCCTGCATGCCATTGAAGCCGTTCAAGCGTGCAGCCCCGATGTGCCACTCCGACCCGGCCGTCTGCCCGAGAAAGAAAGCGAGCACCAAGGTCGCCGATAACGTTACAATGCCAAAGAAAATTCCGCTGATTCCACCCCAGATCATGAAGTAACCCAGGATCGCCGCCGCCAGCATCGCCATGCACACCGACAGCACAAGCGCCACAATCGTGGTTGAGCCGCCGCCCATCACGATTGCGAGCACACCGTAAGTGTAGCCGGAAATGCCAAAAAAGAGGGTTTGGCCGAACGACAACATGCCGGCATAACCCCACATCAGACTCAGCCCGAGCGCCATGAATATCCAAAGCAAGAAATAGGCAAAGTTGCCGACATCGTAGGAATCGGCAAACAGCGGATATATCAGTGCAGCCACGAGGACGACCAGGAAGCAGGCCCAGAACTTTGGTCCCTTTCCCAAGGTCTGCGGGCCATCAAGCAATCTCAACATCACGTTCCCCGCTCAACGCCCGCGCCGGACGAGCACGCTGGACAGCCCCTCAGGCAGAATACGAATAATCATGATGACCGCGAACAACATACCGATTTGACCAATGATCTGACCATAGCTTGCATTTAGCGCCATTCTGATCATGGCCAGGAAGATCGCCGCGGGCGCCGTTCCAAGCAGCACGTTGGCACCGCCAACCACAACAGTGACAAAACTCTCAACAATGAAGGTCGCCCCCATCGTCGGAATCAACGTCATCGTCGGTGCATAGAGCGCACCGCAAAGTCCTGCGAGGCCAGCACCGATTCCGAAGCTGATGGCATAGATACGTCCCGTTCTTGCGCCCAGAGCCTTCGCCATCGCTGCGTTCTGCATCGTTGCACGGGCCAACACACCGAAGCGCGTTTTCATGAAAATGATGTAGAGGCCGACCAGAACTGCGACCGCGCAGGCGAACAGGACAAGGCGATAGGTCGAGAATGTATAGTCGCCAACCGCAAAGCTGCCTTCCGGAGTTCCGATTCCCCGTATCGATGACCCGACGATCAACAGCATCGACTGCGTAACAATCAAGCTCAGCCCCCAGGTGGCAAGAAGCGAATCTAGCGGACGTTTATAGAAACGACGCACGATGAAATACTCAACAACGACCCCGATCAGCCCGGCCGCAATCGCCGCCAATATCTGCGCGAGAGCAAGAGGCACGCCAAGATTCACCAATCCCACGGTGACATAGGCGCCGCACATGATAAATTCACCGTGCGCCATGTTGATGATGCCCATCATGCCGAACACGATGGCCAATCCGGACGCCGACAAAATCAAAAAGGCGAACACGTCGGCGAACTGATAGAAGAACGAGAATAGATCGGCCGCCGACATCCTTGTCCCTTTCCGCACGCGGCGCACTATGCAGCTCCGCGACCACCATCAGTGCATGAGTCTTGCCCGATTGCCCGAGCAAGACTCATGCCGCAATACATCACGATTTCTTTGGGAGATGATTTGGTGTGTACTGATCCTTTGGATTGCTCTTGGTGAGATCGCAGCCGATCTGGCCCAGCCAATAAGGCTGGATCACTCCGTAATCTTTTTCGACCGTCACCTGATGCTGCGGCCCCACGGAGATCAGGCGCATACGATGCGACGTATGCTGGCTTTTCGGATCAATGCAGATTCGACCCTCTGCTGCATCGATACACGCATCGCCCGTCGCAATCACCTTACGAAGGTCTGCAAGCTTGGTCGACTTCGCTTTCTCGACCAGCATCTTGTACATGTAGATCGCATGATATGCGTTGTAGCCCATGTCATTGATGTACATTTCATTCGGGAACTTGGCATGCCAGCGCTTCTTGAAGGCATTGGCTTCCGGCGTGTCGATTTCCTCGAACCAGTTCGCAGTGGCGTGCATATTGTTCAGTGCCGGCGGCTTGAAACGCTTATGCTCGAATCCCAGCATGATCTTGATGGATGATCCCATCGGCAGATTGAGCTTTGCCGCGGCGGCCTGTTCGAAAAACGAATCCTGAGCCGCGCCAACGTTCAGCATCAAAAGCCAATCCGGTTTGGCCTTTTGAATATTCTGGATAGTTTGTGCGAACTGCGAGACGCCGAGCGGGATGAATTCCTCGCCGACAACTTCGCCACCCAGTCCTTTCAGAATCTTCCGATTCCACTCAGCTGAAATGTGGCCAAAATTGTAGTCTGCGGCGACCACGTAAACCTTCTTACCGAACTTCTCGACCATCCAGGGGATCAGCGTCGAGAACTGTTGTTCAGGGACAGCACCCGTACTGATCATATTTGCGTCGCAGACACCTCCTTCGTATTGGTTGGTGTAGAAGTACGGCGTGCTGGTGCGATCCACGATCGGACGGAGGGCTTCGCGCGATGCGGACGTGATACCGCCAATTAGCACATCGACCTTGTCGCGGTTGAGCAGACGCCGAGCGAATTCCTGATAGCGCGCATTGTCGCCCTGCGGATCGAGATGGATGAGTTCGACCTGGCGTCCTAGGATGCCGCCGCTCTTGTTGATCTCCTCGACCGCAAGTTGCGAACCGTGGAGCTTCGGCATGCCCATGAACGCGAGGTCGCCCGAAACATCCTCGAGCAGACCGACTTTGAGCGAAGGATCGGCCGCCTGAGCCGTGCTGAACCCCGCCGCGCCGAGCATGAGGCCAAGAAACGCAATTCTGAGCAGATGTCTTGATTCCATCGCAATATCCCCTGTTTGAAAGCCAGTGAAGTTCACGCCTTGAGGTATTTTTTCAGGATCGACGCACCCATCGTGTATTTCGGATCGACCATGTTGCCGAGCCGCATGCGTCCTGCCTGGCTCAACAGCATGTATGCGTCGATCTCGTCAAAGCCGTAGTCTGCACTCATCCATCGCGTGAGTTCGCGATAGGCGATGCGAGCCGCGTCCTCGAGCGGGCGCGCGCTTCCGATCGTCATAATAAAGTCGCGAGTCTCGAGCCGTGGCCACGCAAAGCTCCAGCCTTTGATGAGATCGATCTGGAGCGTCACCGTCGCGCGCTGCTCGAGCGCGACGCCCGACAGTTCGCCATCGCCTTGGGTGGCGTGGCAATCGCCGACGTAGAGCAATCCGCCGTCGGTGTGGACGGGGAAGTAGATAATGGCGCCCGGCGCGACATCCGGCAGGTCCATGTTGCCACCGTGATAGTCCGGCTGCAGAGAGGAGATCGCCTCGATCTCGGGCGATACGCCGATCGTGCCAATGAACGGTTCATAAGGCAGCGTGATCTTGTCGCTCCAGCGCACGCCGTCGCGGTCGACGTGCAGCTTCTTGACGCGCTCGGGCAGCGGTGGATTGAGCAGCGCCGTGGAACTGGTCCCAACCAGTCCGCCAAATTCCGGAATGATGCAGGTCGTTCCGGCCGGCTGCTCGCCGCGTGTTTCTACGTCGCGAATATAGACGGCAAGGCAATCACCTTTCTTGGCGCCCTTGACCGCGATCGGTCCGCTTTGCGGATTGAGATACGGAAAGTTCAGCTTCGCCGTCGGGCTGTCGCTTTCCTTGGTGAGTACGCCGCCGAACGCGTCTTCGGTTTCGACGACCACGATGCTACCCGGATCGATCGACAGCGTTGGTTTCGCATAGGGGCCATACACGTAGTAAAAGCCCCCCTGCTCGCCGATGGTCAGGCTGTGCGTCGTCCCCGCCTTTCCCTTGGCGAGCGCACGCTTCGACATGATGGAATTCGACAACCAATCTTCCGCAGCCATGCGAACGACTCCTTAAAATCAGAGAGCGGGATGACGCTTGTGCCAGTCGGTCACGCGCTGGAACGCATCGCCTGCCCGGACCAGACCCGCCTCCTCGAAGTGACGTCCGACAAACTGGAACGCGAGCGGACCGCCGTTCGCGGCAAAGCCACCAGGCAGCGTGATCGTCGGACTTCCGCTCATATCGAACGGACAGGTGAAGCGGAGCAGGCCTGTAATCAGCGACGCGTCCTCGCCGAGCGAGGCAAGCTTCGCCAGCGTCGGCGCCGCGTAGGGCTGCGCCGGCACCGCGATCAGATCGACTGACTCGAACAGCATTCGCACCGCACCGCGAAACGCTTCGCGCCGCAAAACGATCTTCTGGTAGTCGGTGCCAGATTGCTGTCGGCCAAGATCGAGCAAGCCGGCAAGACCCGGCCCGTACTCGGCCTTCCGCGCCGGATAGGTCTGCTCGTGGGCGACGGCCGCCTCGATGCCGCACAATGGAAACCAGTCGTCGATCACAGCCTTTGGATCCGGAAATTTGATCTCCTGAATTTTCGCGCCGAGATCAGTCGCGGCCCGCAGACCTTCGCCGAGAACCTTGCGGGCAGCTTCATCTGTGCCTTCGCCAGTCCATCGCCGGTCGATACCGATAGTAATGCCCCGCAAATCGCCGGATAGACCGGCGAGATAGTCGGGCACCGGCAACGTCACCGCGGTCGTATCCTTTGCATCCTGCCCCGCGATCACGCCGAGCATGGCACCGCAATCGACGGCGCTGCGCGTCATCGGCCCGATGTGATCGAGCGTCGCTGCGAGTTCGTAAGCGCCGTAGCGGCTGACCCGTCCCCAAGTTGGCTTCAGTCCGGTGATGCCATTGGCCGCCGACGGAAACCGGATCGACCCGCCGGTATCGGTGCCGAGCGATCCGAAACAAAGACCCGCTGCGGTCGCGACACCCGAACCGCTCGACGACGCGCCGGGCCACAGCTCCGCGCCCCACGGGTTCTTCGGCGGATCAATTTTCGGATGATGATCGGCATAGGCGCCTTCGGTCTGCTGCAGCTTGCCGAGGATAACCGCACCGGCATTCTTCAGGCGCGCAACGACGGTAGCATCCTCGCTGGGCCGGTAATCGCTGTGAATGGTCATGCCGTGTGCGGCCGGCGCACCCTTGGCCCAGCACAGATCCTTGACGGCGACGGGCACGCCGTGAAGCGGCCCCCTGATCTTGCCGGAAACGATTTCCTTTTCGGCGGACGCGGCTTCCGCAAGCGCCGAGTCCGCCATGATGTAGGCGTAGCTCTTAAGCTTGCCGTCGAGCCGCCCGATCCGCTCGATCATCGCTTTCGTCACTTCAACCGACGACAGCTTCTTCGCATGAATCTGCTGTCCGATTTCGACCAGACCGAGATAATGAAGATCGGTAGCTGCCATCGCTTTTTCTCCGCGCGCGCATGCATCATCGTTTTGACGAAGCGCGCACCTCGCCAAGGGTTCTCCAGCGACAAACGAAAAAAGCCACCCGCACCTCTCGAGTGAGGTGACGAATGGCTCCAATGCCGCAACTATGATCTATCTTACGGGTCCAGGTTCGAACGGCACGTGATGCAAAGATCGGGACGTCATCGGCCAGATCGAAGCAAGCCAGGTTCGACAGCAAACCCTAACAATGAAATTCTAGGTTCGCGGCCAGCGCAATGTCAACGAGGAAGGCTGCACAAATTTAGCGAGTGCGCTGCACTACAAATAAGCAAGACGCTTGCGCATCCACCGGTCATGATGGTCTGATCCCGGCTCGCAGCTCCGCAGAAAGCATTTGATGACGAAGCCATCCATTCCTGTTGGCATTGTGTGCTCACAATCCGGTCCCTATCAGGCGATGGGGCGAGAAATCCTTAAAGCTGCGCTGATGGCGGTTTCCGAAATCAACGACAGCGCCGATTTCGATTTCAGGATCGCCGCCCACGTCCGCGACCCGCACGGCGTCATCGCGGAATATCACACGGTCTGCGACGATCTCATCCGCAACGCCGGCGCAGCGCATATCATCGGCTGCTATACGTCGGCGTCGCGCAAGCAGGTTCTTCCGATCGTCGAGCGCACCGATCGCCTGCTGTGGTACCCCGCGCGCTACGAGGGATTCGAATGCTCTGACAACGTCATTTATGTCGGCGCCTCGCCCAATCACAACGTGCTGCCGCTGGTGCGCTATGTGCTCGACAACATCTCGCGCCACATCTTTTGCGTCGGCTCCAATTATGTCTGGACCTGGGAAACCAATCGCGTCACGCGCGAACTGGTGACTGCCGCGCAGGGCAGCGTGCTGGCGGAGCGACTGCTCGAACTCGGCGAAAGCGCGGTGGAACACATCGTCGATGAAATCGTCCGCCGCAAGCCGCCGGTGGTCTTCAACACGCTCGTCGGCAGCTCCAGCTACGATTTCATCCGTGCCTTTCATGCCGCCACCACGTCCGCCGGCCTCGCGATTCCGATGCTGAGTTGCAGCCTCTGCGAACCCGAACTCAAGATCGTCGGACCGGCTTCCGCCGGATGCATCACGTCGTCAGCTTACTTCGAAAGCATCCACCTTCCGGAGAACCGCGCTTTCGTCGATCGCTGGAAGGCATCTCATGGTGAGACCAGCTGTCCGTCTGTTGACGGGCAGTCGGCCTACGTCGCGGTCCACCTCCTGGCGCGTGCGATTCAGCGGGCGGGCACGGCCGACATCGGCGAAGTGCGCCGCGCCGCAGCAGGTTATCGCTACGATTCGCCGCAAGGACCGGTGTGGATCGACGGCGACAACAATCATTGCGTCCTTACGCCGCGGCTGGCGGTTTCGACCGCGCAGGGACAGTTTGACATCTTCTGGGAAGCCGACGCGCCGGTTAAGCCGGACCCTTACCTGTCGCAACTTGACGTCGCCGCCCATCCTTCGCGGGACAGATCGTCGCCGAATGCGACTCACTTGCGGATCGTGAAATGAGCAAACCGTCTTCATTTTCCCTCCGCGGCCGCAAGGCTCTCGTTGCCATCAAAGACGAGCGCGACCTGTCGATCGTCAGGCGGCAATTCGAACGTCTCGGCATCGATATCTGGAACGGAGGCTTCGACCACGCATCGGGACGCCACGCGGACGTTATTCTAATCGACGACGAATTCCTGCCGCTCAATCCGACAATGCGGCGCACTCTTTCCGGAGCAGGATCCGTCATTGCGCTATTGGGCACAGAAACACCGAGCCGATTGAAGCTCGTATTCGAACTCGACCCGGCATCGTTCCTGGTCAAGCCGCTGCGTTCCGCCGGCATCTACGCGGCGCTGGTCATGGCCTTTGAACGAAGCGAGCGAACCAACGAGCTAAAGCAACAAATTGTCAAGCTCGAGGAGCGCCTTCGCTCGCGCCGTATCGTGCTCGCCGCTGTCCTTCAGGTGATGCATTCGCATGCCGTCGCTGAACCGGCGGCCTTCGCCTTGATCCGGCGCGCCGCCATGGAGCAGCGAAAGACGATCGAACAGATGTCCGCGGAGATCGCCGCGAAAGGCAACCTGCCCCGCGCGACGGGATAACTACGGCACGCCGCCGAACTTCGCTTGAAGAACTTGCCGCGAGGATTGATCACCCTACCCTGGCCTAGGATGAGCGAGCGTCGGGCTTAGCGAAAATTTCGGTGCCAGTTACGAGCGTCACGGCACCATCGAGAATCGGTTTGGCGATCCCGAAGAAGCGAGCGACCGTCTCCGAATTGTTGTGATAGTCCATCGCCGCCCGATCCGCGTAGCGCTCGTACGTCGTAAAGACGCAGGGATCGGACGGATCTTGCGAGATGTGGTAGCCGACCGTTTCCGGTTCATTCGCAGCAACGTTCCTAGCGACGTCGAACAGCGCATCACGCATGACGGTCTCTTCGCCCTTCTTGACCCGGATGATCGCAGTAATCGTCAGCATCTTGTCCTCCCGTCGTACCAGAAGCGTATTAGCGCGAACAGCTTCTCGTCGGTTGTCTCGCTGTTCAAGCGCGCTGGCTTGCGAACCCGAGCCGATACCATATGAATGGAATTTGTTCGGCAGCGCAACGCTAAGGCTCCGGCTATATGGCTGGAAGATTGAATGCACGAAAGGCCCGGACTGGCCGAGCGCGATATCCGCCGCATTCGCGTGTGATAATTCACGAAGACAATTGGCGAGCTGATCCACACACGAGAAAAGCCGGCTGCTGGCCGATGAACCAGCGCCCCACGAACGTCGCTGCACCGATCGCGATTGCCACTGGAAAAAAGGTGCTGACGCTCACTTCCGGCATCATCAGTTCGCTCGCGAACATCACTCCGCCGATCGGCGTGAGTCGCGGCGATACCTGCGCCCGCGCCAGAAGCCACCAGCGCGATGCGCTGGCCGACCGGCATGCGGATGATCTGGCCCAGTGTCGAACCGAGCGCTGAACCGATCTGGATGATCGGGCCTTCACGGCCGACTGACGAGCCGCGTCGATTCCAAGTGCGAAGTCGTTTTCTTTCGGCGGCAGGCGCCGCAACCCGAGTTCGCGCGCACGGTGCGGACTTCCCTCGCCTCTCTCGCCAATGAGGTCACTTCTGGCACCAATGCCGCTGCGGCCTTCGGGTCGATCGCCATTATGACCGCGTCAGCTTTCCGGGTCTCCCCGTTGCCCAGAACTAGTTCGAGCCGTCCTGTGGCGCAGTTCACCTTGGCAACCGGCGCCTTGTCGTTGAGTTCGACCCCCGAAGCTCGCGCGGCCTCGATGAGGCCATTCACAAGGCTGACCCACCCTCCATCGACGTAGATTGTTCCGGCCGTCGTCAGACGTATCTGATCCAGGAGCGCGCGGGCTGAAACGTCGGCGGCGCCATTGACGTAGCTGGAGAGCCGCCCCATCGCCTCGACGGCAGAACGAACCATAGGCGACACACGCTGCTCGTCCAACCAGTCCGCGAATGACCCGGAGCCGGTTGCGCCATCCATGACTGTCTTGAAAATGCGTGTGTAGGAAATCTTGTCGCGGACGCTGAAGAGGGACGTCCTTACGATTGATCCCAATGTCGTTGGCAGGTGATGCAGCTTCCCCACCGCGATGGCCTGCCTTGCACCTGACAGAGATCGTCCACCGGAATACGGGATGCCAAGCCTATCAAGCTCTCTCTTCAATGCGCCATTGCAATATAGCGCATGCGGACCTCGGTTAAATAGGAAGCCGTCGACATCCCGCGTTCGAGCCCGACCACCAAACTGGCCCGCGGCCTCCAGCACGGCCACCTCGATGCCGTTCTTCGACAATTCGATTGCTGCGAGCAGGCCAGCAAGGCCGCCCCCGATAATTTCAACACGCCGGTTCGACACTTCCCTTTGCCCTGATTTTTGAGATATCGGAGGTTCAGCCAGCCCTACGCGCCGGAATAGTTCGGCCACCGCCACGCTCGGCACCATTGGCTGTTGCAGCGGCGGGAGTGCGGAAGGGCCGACATGGATGCCGCCAGCCCCATATTGACGATCACCGAGCGCCGAGACGCGCGCCGGTCGGTAGCCTGAATTCCCTAATCACCGTTAGATCGAGCGCCGCCAACGTCGTTTTCCTCGCGGCCGCAGCTTGCTCCGGATCGAGGAACGCCGTGGCCTGGATGGGAAGGAATTGAAGGGTCTTGAGGCCCACGCAACCGAAGGCGAGTGTCAGGTAGGGCGTGAGGAAATCCGGTTGATTGGCCCTCTCGCCCGTGAAGACGCTCCCTGAGGCGATCCCGAAGTAGACGGGGCGGTCGCGCAGCATCCCGACCTTGCCTTCCGGTGTTGGCTTGATCGTTCGACCGACCCGCAAGAGTTGGTCGATCCACGCTTTCAGGACCGAGGGAACAGTGAAGTTGTTCATGGGTGTGCCGACGACGACGACGTCGGCCACCTCGACTTCGCGGATCAGCCGTTCGGACAACTCCAACGCGTCACTCGATGCGGCCAGCATCCCCGCTGCCGACGACAACGCGGCCGCATAGTCGGACGTGGTGTGGGGTAACGGATCGGCGACCAGGTCGCGTCGGATGATGGTTGCGTCGGGCGCGACGGCCAGGAGTTTTTCCACGATCGACGCCGAAAGCTGGCGGCTGTGAGAGTCCGGACGCGGGCTGCAATCAATGTGGAGAATGTTCATGCCGACTTCCCCAACGGCTTTACAAATCCAACCACCACGTCGAACAGCCCTTCGCGCTTGTAGAAGCGACGAGCGTTCGCATTCGTCGCCGCGGTGTCGAGCACAAGGCGATTGCAATATTCGTCGACACCGATCGCGGACAGCTCTGTGAGAAGGGCAGCTCCGAGTCCTTTCCCTCTCTCATTCTCGGCCGTAACCAGATCATCGACATAGAGGAAATGGCCATGGATCAGATTTTCCATGATCCGATATCCGGCCACAGCGACGACCCGGCCTCCTTCCCACGCGGCGAGGACGCGGTAGCCGAACGTCGCCATTTCTGATGCGCGCTCTTCCCAATGTTCGGCGCTCTTGAGGCTGGGCCTCAGAAGCGAGATCACGGGAAAGCAGGCCTTTAAGTCGTCCGGGCCGTGCGCGTGTCGTAGGACGATCCCGTCGGGCAGCGTCGTGGCGCGTTGGTCTTGCATTGGGCTCCTCACGAATTGGCCAGCATTCGTGAAGAATTATCCTCCGCGTCCCGGCTCGATCAGGGCCAGGAATCTTCAACCAGAGTGGACCAAGCCGGCCGCGCGGGGCGCGCCAATGGTCCATTGCGATAAGCTGTTTCTGGTTCTGTTGTCTCGCCTGAGTAGGAGGCACCCTCGCGCGACGCAGACGACTTTGACCTGCAAGGAAGTGACTGGTGAGCATTCAATTGACTACGAAAAGGTCGCTCCAGCCGGCTACAAGGCGCTGGGCGGCGTTTATGGCTACATCATGCAATCCGGCCTCGATGACACGCTGGTGCAGCTCGTATATCTGCGCGTCTCGCAGATTAACGGCTGTGCCTACTGTCTCGATCTGCACACCCGCGATCTTGTCAAGAACGACGTCGCTCCAGAAAAGCTGGCGCTGGTCCAAGTCTGGCACGAGGCAGGTCCGGTGTTCGATGAGCGCGAGCACGCCGCGTTGCGTTGGGCCGAGACCGTCACCCGCGTCGCGGAAACAGTCATTCCAGACAACGAGTTTCAAGCCGTCTCCGCCGTCTTCAATGACAAGGAGATCGTCGACCTGACCATCGCTATCGGGCTGATGAATGCCTTCAATCGCATGGCGATCGGCTTTCGCCGGCCACCTCAAGCCGCTCTTTCGTCGGATAAGTAATGCCTCAATAACGGGAGAGCGACCAATGCAAGCATTCATCGTCGTCTTATGGATCATCTCGGCCGCATTTATCGCCGTATCCGCGCTGCATCTCTTTTTGGGAATAGGCGCGGACGCATTGCTCGGCTCTCCAATCACCCCGGAGATGTCAAAGAGCCCGTCAATCGACAGCCAGAATCGCTTCTATGGAGTGACCTTCGCTCTTTTTGGCGTTGTGCTGCTCGTTTCCACGAGCAACCTTCACCGGTATCAGCCGATGATCGTCGCGACGCTGGCGGTCCTTTTCGCTGCAGGCATTGCGCGTGCGGTCTCATGGATTCTGCATGGCGCACCATCGCCGGCGATCATCGGCATTCTTTGTGCCGACCTAGTGCTGCCACCCGTTCTGTACGGTTGGCTGAAGCTCGTTCTCTGACGACCTGCCGGGAAGAGAAATGCCCGGCCATCAAGTTCTATTTCGAGGCGGGCTGGCCTCGCGCGAGGTGCAACTCGAGTGATCTCGGCGGGGCGGTGACACTGGCTGAGTGGTAGGGCGCTCCTGGAGATGGTGTGGCACGGAAACGGCCGAGGGCTGACGATCACCGTCACCCTCAGCCAGAACAGAGGAGAAGGAAGATGAAGATTCCATCGATCATCCTGGCAGCGACACTAGCTGCCGCAACGGCCTGGCCGGGACTCGCAGCGGCGAAGCCCGCCGCGCAAGAGTCGCAATCCGTGAAAGCGGCTTTCCAGGAAGCAATACCGAACATTCCAGGCAAGAGCCTCATCGGCATCGTCGTGAGCTATCCCCCCGGCGGCAAATCGCCGGCGCATACCCACGCAAAATCCGCCTTCATCACCGGCTACGTCCTTTCAGGCGCGATCCGAAGCAAGGTGAATGACGGCAAGACGCAGGTGTTCCGCGCTGGAGAACATTGGACGGAGCCGCCGGGCGGCGCCCATCACGCCATCAGCGAGAACGCCAGCGACACCGAACCTGCGAGCCTGCTCGCCATCTTCGTGGTCGACACCGCTGATATCGATAAGCTGACCAGCTATGAGAAGTGAAGCACCCGCTTGTCCGGTCGGCTGTCCATACCTCGACAGCCGGCCGGTGCTAGTGTTCGGACTTGCCTGACAATAACAGAGACTGTTATTGTATCCGTTATGTCATTCATCGGAACAGGTGTCGAATACGCGCTGCACTGCCTTCTCTGGATTGCCGATCCGCCCGAGCGGCCGCCGAGCGGCCGTGACCTTGCGGAGATCCAAGGCATCTCCCCGGCCTTTGTGAAGAAAATTCTTCCGAGGCTGGAGAAGGCGGGGATCGTCGAATCTACCGGCGGAATCCGCGGCGGCTATCGCCTCGCTCGGCCGGCCAACGCCATCACCGTGCTCGACGTGGTCGATGCCGTCGAAGGCCCTAAGCGTCTCTTCGATTGTCAGGAAATTCGGGGGCGATGTGTGCTGTTCAAGGACGAGCCCCCGAAATGGTCGACCAAGGGTGTCTGCGGCATCCACGCCGTAATGTTGCGGGCCGAAAAAGTCATGCGGGAGGAACTGGCAAGGACCAGCCTTGCCGATCTGCAGGACGGGGTTTTCGCCAAGGGCATGCCTGCCGGCTTCCCCAAACAGGTGCGAGGCTGGTTTGCTGACCGCCAAACCGCGCGCGAAGATGCCCGCATTACTGCGATGCGCTCGCGCGCAGGCTCGAACGCCAATGCTAAAAATGAGTAGGTGCAGAGGGATCGCGCTGCGGCGGAGCTCTGGGCTGCGCCGCGTGCCCTGGGTGGTTGCGGAGTAACATGCAATGACAACGAGCGTATTCCTGGCCGGGGCAACCGGCGTCATCGGCCATTCGTTGATTCCCCTTCTTCGCGCAGCCGGTCACACCGTCACCGGTGCGACGCGGACGAGCGGGGGCGAAGCCAGGCTGAAGGCTCAAGGGGTCAACCCGGTCGTTGTGGACGTCTTCGACCGCGATGCGCTGGAACGTGCCGTTGTCACCGCGGAGCCCGATGTGGTCATTCACCAGCTCACAGATCTTGCGGGAGGCATCGATCCGCAATCGCCCGAGAAGGCGACAAAGCGCAATGCACACCTTCGCCGCGAGGGGACAGCGAACCTCGCCGCCGCGGCGCGCGCCGCCGGAACCAAGCGCCTGATCGCGCAGAGCATCGCCTGGGCCTATGCGCCGAAGGATTTGCCGTTTCTGGAAGACGACCCACTGGACATTCATGCCGAAGGCACCCGCGCGATTTCGGTATCCGAAGGCGTCGTCCCACTCGAGAACGCTGTACTGAAGCAGGATGCATTCATCGGCATCGTGTTGCGCTACGGCCAGCTCTACGGTACCGGCACATGGTCGGCGGAGCCGACCGGATCAGCGCCGGTTCATGTCGACGCCGCGGCGTATGCCGCATTCCTCGCCATCGATCACGGCCGCGCTGGCGTGTACAACATCGCCGAGCCCGGCGGCGCGGTAACGATCGACAAGGCCCTCGCCGATCTCGGCTGGCGTCCCGATTTCCGCCTCGCCGAGCGTAGCTGATCTCATGGACAATGCGCCGCGCTGGGCGATAGACAATCTGGAGCTCGATCGCGTCGGCCCCACGACACTCGCCGACCAGATCGCACGCCACATCGAAGTCGCGATCAGCGAAGGCGCACTTCATCCTGCAGGCCGGTTGCCTTCATGGCGCGACCTCGCAGCGCAACTCGGAGTCGCACGCGGGACCGTGAAGGCGGCTTACGAAAAGCTTATCGATCGACAGCTTCTCGTAACGGCGGGCTCCGCAGGAACCCGCGTTGCCAACCCGCTTCCGCCTTCGGTCGCGCCGATCACTACCTCCGATGCCGAGCTGCTTCAGCCACCGGATGCTTTTTATCGCTCCGGCGATCCACTCGTGTTCCAGATGGGCGTCCCCGCGCACGACGCATTCCCTGGTACTCTTTGGGCGCGCCTGAATCGGCAAGCGGTGCAGGCCACGGCGCTGCGGACCGGCCACTCGGACTCGCGCGGCACGATAGAGTTGCGATCCGCACTTGCATCGCATGTCGCCATCGCCCGAGGCATCGAATGCTCGCCCGACCAGGTTATCGTGACCGGAGGCTTTCGAGCTGGATTGGCGATCGCGCTCCAAACCATTGATGCGAAGGGCAAGGAGGCTTGGGTAGAAGACCCCAGCTACCCTGCGACTCGGCTCGCACTCGATCTTTCCGGCGTCCGGACTGTTGCCGTTCCGGTCGATGATCAGGGACTCGTTGTCTCGCGTGGCCGCAAACTAGCCCCGCGGGCCGCTTTCGCCGTCGTCACACCTGGACAGCAGGCGCCAAGCGCAGTGACGCTATCGCCACAGCGCCGGACCGCACTTCTTCGCTGGGCTACAGAATCCGATGCTTGGATCATCGAAGATGATTACCTTGCAGAGCTGCATCTTTCGGGCCGGCCCGCAAACGCACTGGCATCGGGGGCCGGCGCCGATCGCGTCATTCACCTCGGGACGTTCAGTAAAACTATCAGCCCCATGGTCGGCATCGGGTTCCTGGTCGCGCCGATGCCGCTGGCCCGTCAATTGATCGATATCGCCACCTGGCTCGGTGCACCGCCTAACGCGGCCGTCCAGCTCGCGCTCGCCGAATTCCTGCGCGAAGGTCACTATTTGCGCCATCTCCGGCGGACGCGACGGCTCTACAGCGAACGAAGACGATGCTTGCTGGAGACGCTCGCGACGCTTGGAATCGATACGGCGATCCCGGCGGCGTTGTCAGTAGTCCTGCCGTTGCCAGACGGATTCGACGACTTGGCGTTGATGAACAAAGCGTGGGCGGAGGGCATCAAACCCGCACCTCTGTCCCCCTGGTTTGCAGACGCGAAGCGTACCCGCTCCGGCTTGTTGCTCGGGGTCGCCAATGTCCTGGAGCGGAGAGCTGAGCACGATTGTCGGCAGTTACTCGAGATGATAGGCGATCTGTCGAAGATTGCCGGACAAAGCTCGCCTCCGTTTGTTCCGGCATAACTCACCAAAGCCCGCAGCGCTGCGCCGGCAAAAGGCTTGGTACAGCCCGAATTGGGCTTCTTGGTCCTCCAATTTTGTGACGTCGCACGGAATTCTTCATTTGCGATGAGCGACGAAACTAGCTTGAGCGCAGCGCAATCCGACTTGCTTCTCGATGACGCCGCGCGAGACAAGGCATCGGGAATAGATCCGCTGGCATTTCTTCCGCCACTGGCGGCGACATGCCATCCCTTCTTGTTGATGGTTTTCCACTCCCTGGTTGGTCCACCCGGCTCAGACCCGTCGCTAGAAAACATCGTGATGGCAGCGATCGTGCTCGCCATCGTCCTTGCACTGCCCATCATCGGGTTCGTCATCGCCCGCCGGCCGGCGCTTCAACCCGCAACTCGGCGCCTTGCATTCGCGGCCGTCGTGTCACCGACACTCTACGTATTTCTCGGCGTGATCCAGGGGATGATCGGTAGCCCACTGTCCGACCCGTTGGTGTGGTGCATTCTATGGATAGGAGCGACTGCCTTGGCATTCGCTACACCGCGGGCCGAGCCCCTGCGCGCAGTCACGCCGAGGATCGCGCGGTGGCGCGTGGTCCATGGCATAACCGCCACTGTTCTCTGCGCCTATATCCTTTTCCATCTTGCGAACCATCTGACCGGCCTTATTGGGCCATCAACGCATGCCGCCGTCATGGAAATGGGGCGGGTGGTTTATCGCGCGCCGGTGGTAGAACCCGTCCTCGTCCTGCTCTTTTTATTACAGACCGCGAGCGGACTCTGGCTTGCGTGGAGGTGCAGTAGTAGGGCGCAGGATTTCTACTGCACATTCCAGATCGCATCGGGACTCTATCTGTCGGTATTTGTGCTTGGGCACATGAACTCCGTGTTTGTGTACGCACGTGCCTATCTCGGGATTCCGACGGACTGGAACTTCGCGATCGGGGCGCCGACCGGACTCATTCACGACCCATGGAACATTCGTCTATTGCCGCACTACGCCCTCGGTGCCTTTCTCGTGCTCGGCCATCTCGCGTCAGGACTCAGAGTAGTTCTGATCGCCCACGGCACCGAACCAAAAGCAGTAAACCGGCTCTGGGCTACAGGCGTTATCGCCAGTGGAATGATCGCGGCAGCAATCATCGCAGGGATGTGCGGCGTCAGAATCTGACGACCGCGCGAGCGACGTCGGGCATAACCCTGAGCGGCCACTCGCCAATCGTCCGCCAGGGTTGGGATCGGCGCCGAGCCCCGCAGCGGTCGGAATGGCGATGATCCTGTCGCTCTCCGGCAGGCCGACGCCGGCGAAGAGCTTTTACTCCAGCCTCACTCCGAAGCTTTCGATGAGCGGAAAGGCAGCGGCGAGCTGCAGTGTAGCAGGCAATCCCGGAGACCCGTCGGCAAGCTCCGCGCCGCGCCTCAGCACGCTACCAGCTTTGTCCCATTGGCCGACATCATGCGCAACCCTGCAAGGCAAAGCGCCCGCGACCGATTCCGGATCTGACCCCCGTGACGAAAGCAATTGATCCGCAGGTCAAACTGGTAGTCCAAGCAATTCCCGGGCCTCACGCGGGGTCATGATTTGAGCGCCGAGATCCTCAACCATACGGCGCGCTTTTTCGACCATTGCCGCGTTGGACGGCGCTAGCGATCCGCGTGACAGATAGACGGCATCCTCCAAGCCGATACGAACGTGTCCACCAGCGAGATAGGATTGCGCAACCGCAAAAAAAGCAGACTTACCGACGCCGATAGCAGTGAACTGGGCATCCACCGGCAGCATGTTACGGGCATAGATCACCGTCTCCGCGCTCGGCTGGAAGCCATAACGAACACCCATGACGAACGAGCACAGCGCGGGCCCCGCCAGAGAGCCGTCGGCGAGCAGGTCATGCATAAGCGCGATGTCGCCGGAATCGAATAGCTCGACTTCCGGCTTAACGCCCGCCTCTCGCATCACTTTGGCCATGCGACGGACATTGGACGGCGTGTTAATGACGACTTCCTTGCCGGAATTCATGGTGTTCAAGTCAATCGTACAAATATCCGGCCGAAGAACAGCGATATGCTCCACACGCTTTTCCGGAACCATCAACGTCGTCCCAGGTCCGGCCACGCGCGGCTCGTTAGACGATGGCACAAAGCGACCACCAGGACCGGTCGTGATGTTGAGGATCAGTTGTGTATTTCTGGCGCGGATGCGTTCGACCACCTCGCGATAGTAAGCGAGTTCCATGGACGGCTTTCCGGTTACCGGATCCCGGACGTGAATGTGAACAATCGCAGCCCCGGCTTCCGCTGCCCCGAGGCATGCGTCGGCGATCTCTTCCGGCGTAACAGGCAGATGCGGTGTTTGCTCCCGTGTCGTCAGGTTGCCAGTCACTGCGCACGTGATGAAGATTCTATCGCGGGGAGTACGCATATCATGATCCTATTTAAAAGGGCCTTTTCAGAGAGACCTGCCGCCATCGACGACGATATTCGCCCCCGTCGAAAATCCGAGGTGGGTCGCGCAGGCTAGGATTGCCTGTGCGACATCATCGGCCGTCGCAACGCGCTTCAGCGGCGTGGTCGCGCCGGCCTTGGCATTGAAATCCGCGCCACGTCCAGGGACAAAGCCGGTATCCACCACGCCTGGTGAGACGCCGAGAACTCTGATTTCAGGAGCAAGAACTCGCGCCAGCGATTTCGTCATCACATCGATGCCGGCCTTGGTCGCGCAATAGGCGATCGAAGACCCCACCCCCGTCGAACCCGCGATCGACGACACCGACACGATCAATCCGTTACCGGAAGCCTTGAGCAACGGAACAAAAGTCCGTATGGCGGCGAACTGTCCACGCCAGTTCACGGCAAACATCCGGTCGATTAAATCGTCATTTAGCGCGTCAAGGTCCGTATGCGGGACGGGCTTTGTAAAGCCCGCGCTGTTGACCAGGATATCGAGCCGTCCGTATTTTGCGAGAACGTTGTCCCGCAAGACGATCAGCGATTTCGTGTCCGCAACATCTGCAGCAACCGCCGAATGCCCTTCACCTTTGAAGGTCGATAGCAGATCATGCGCCTGACGAGCCTTCTCACTTCCTTCACGGTGCGTAATGACAACTTGCGCACCACTTTTCGCAAAGCAACGGGCCGTCGCTATACCGATGCCGCCACTGCCTCCAATAACTAAAGCAACCTTTCCTGCAAGCGATATTGGGTAGGACATCTTCTTACTCTTGAAGTTGGGAAGTGTAAGGTACGGCACGCCTCACGACGCGGGCTGTTCAACGCCCACGCGCTTCAGGAAATCGACGACAACGGGAGCAAGACGATCATTCGGAACCCACTCCTCCATCGAAATCAGATCTGCATCGAGTTGGTCCTTGCGGATCTGATGCAGTTTCGCGCGCGGAATAAGTGAATGAACGTGGAGGCCTGCGGCAATTGAATGCGTCTTGTCGTTGCCCGGGATCACACAGACAGGGAAATCGATACCACGCAAGTCGCGTTCACTCGCACCGAGCATTGGATCATCTATGCCGGCTTCCAGACTGGCTCGCCACGTGTTCATAACGTCGACGAAGCGTTGCGGATTCCAAGCCGTAATCGTTTGCCGCCGCGCTGGGTTAATTGCGATTAAATCCTTGAAGTGGTCGATGCGACACACCTCTTCCATTCCTCCACGCTCCACCGCCTCGATGTATTGCGTGTAATAGATATTGGAGAGCCGTTTCACGGCAAACGCGCCACCAGTCACCCGCATCATCAGCAGTGCTCGGATCGCATCACGATGGCGCAGCGCCATGATCGTGGCGAGCCGGCAACCCGAGGACGAACCGCCCACAATCAACCGGGGCAAGCCGAGGTGTTTCGCCAACGCTCGCAGATCATCCGCCCAGATTTCAAACTCCGAGCCTTGCCCGTCGAGCGAAAGGCTCGATTTGCCGGTGTTACGCCGGTCGTGCAACAGAACCCGAAAACCGCCCCCTGCGACAAGAGTCGCCAATCCCCTCACCTCTTCCATGCTTCGACGCGCGCCGGAAACCAGCGCGATCCACGGCCCATGATCGCCGAGCACCTGATAGTTCAAGTCGACGGAATTGACGTTTGCAAATGGCATAGTCGATTTCCTTTCTACCGACCCGAGAACTTAGGCTTGCGGCCCTCTCGTACAGCCGCAATTCCCTCGTCGACATCGCTGGCCCACTCCAGCTCGGCGCGGAGCCGATCCGACAACAGGCGCGCTGCTGCAAAGCCTGCAGTCTCTCGCTCGCGTGCAATTCGTTTGGCGCCCTTGGTCGCCAACGGCCCATTGTCGGCGATAGTGCGCGCCATTCCGGTAAGCGTGTCGTGAAGGACGTCCAGCCCGACGACCACATCGGCAAGTCCGATGCGTTCCATCTCTCTGGCATCGATTTCTCGTCCGGTGCAGAGAATGTCGAGCGCGCGTCCCATCCCGACAATCCGGGGCAACCGGACCGGTGCGCCGACACCTGGAAATCCGCCCCACTTAGCCTCTGGAGACGACCAGGTCACGTGATTTCCGGCGATCCTGATGTCGCAAGCCAGCGCCAACTCTCCAGCGCCCGCGCGCACCATGCCGTTCAGTCCAGCGATCACGATCTGCGGCAAGGCTTCGATCGCATCGAAAGCCTCATTGGCAAGCCTGATAAGGCTCAGCACATCTGGCTTGCTCAAGCTGCCGCGCAGCGCCGGTGTTAAAATGCCTGTCGAAAAACAGGATGTCCCGGTCGACGTGATTGTCAGCACATCGACGTCGACATTGCTCGCGAGTTCGGCTGCGATCTCGTGCAAACGGCGCAAAATATCGGCCGTCAATAGGTTGAGCGTCTCAGGGCGCGTCAGTGTCACGGATGCCACCCGCGCCACCACAACATAGCTCAGGCCTTCGGTGTCTATTTGCATTGGTTCAACCAAGCGATTCCGTAAAGCGCCTAGCCGCCGCCTTCAACGCGCGAACGACACGACCGGATGCAGAAATATCGAACTTACCGCTCGATCCCACCGCGGCCAGACAAGCGACCAACTCCTGACGATGATTGAGCACGGGCACGGCGATGGCATCGAGGCCGTTAATCAAATCGCCTTGCACGATACTGAAGCCGTTCTGTCGGATTTCTTCGATGAGCGCCGCCTGTTTCGCCTTGGCTAGCTTGCGCGAACGCAACAACGGTTGCGGTGATTCAGCTTCCAGCGCCCGCTCGATGATATCAGGCGGCATATAGGCAGCGCATATCAGGCCCAGCGCGGAAGTATGCAATGGCAGAATAGAACCAGGGCGCAGAATGACCGAAACTGGGCGAACGATGTCGAACCACTCGATCACCATCGGCCCCTGCGGCGTCCACACCCCCATGAAGACTGTATCCTGCAGCTCATCCTTTAGCTTGATGAGAAGCGGCGTTCCGATACGGACGATATCCAGCCTATTCATTGCCGCCCGACCGACAAAGCGAGCCGCACCGCCGAAGTCGTAACGGCCGTCGACGGCGCTTTGTTCGATAAACCCTCCACGGATCAAGCTGACCAAATACCGATGAACCTTCGCTGATGAATAACCCGCGGCCTGAGACAGGGTCGATAGTGTCTGCGGGCCATCGAACGACGCCAGGGTCTTTAGAATATGTCCCGCAATCTCGACCGATTGCACACCAATCTGTTCAACGCGAGGAGCAATGGTATCATCACCATCGCTGTCCTGCATGTAATCAGCTTTTGAGGCGCCGCGAGATGTCATGCCGGGATACTCCTCGGCGGCCATCGTCGCAGAATGATCGCTTGAATCATCGAAAATACCGTATTGAGGAAAAAACCAAATAGTCCGACCAGTACCAGCAAACCGTACAACTGGCCCGACTGGAAGTTCCGTTGCGCGGTGATCATGAGGGCGCCGACACCTTCGATCGAAGTCAGAATTTCGACCAGCAGCGTCAGCACTATTGTCAAAGGCAGCGCGATGCGTACGCCGAGCAGGATCGAAGGCATCACGGATGGGATCGCGACAAACCTGATCCGTTCATAGAACGATAGATGAAATGAGGTCGCAACATCCAGCAGGATCGGATGAATGCGCTGGATCGCCGAAGCGGTATTGAGCAGGATCGGCCACATCGCTGATATTACGACGATCGTAAGCTTCATACGCTCGTCGTATCCCAAAAACAGGATTGCGAGGGGCACGATGGCTGGTGGCGGCATGGCCCGACAGAACTCCAGCAGGGGTCCGAGTGCCCTTGCGGTGCGACGGGAGAGTCCGATCAGCACGCCGAGCATCACACCCGCAGCAGTTGCCAGCACCATTCCCACGAGAATCGTCTGGAGGGAGGCCAGACAAGCAGGCAGCAACTTCCCAGTCGCCGCGCTTTGAACAATGCCGGACCACCACGCTGACGGAGGGGGAAAGTATGGAGAATTTCCCTTCTGCAAGATCTGCCACACGATCAGAACAGCGATCAACGGCAGAACCCCCAGTGGGGACGGCAATTGCATCAGCAATCGCCCAAGAAATGGAAATTTGGGCAAGCGCTGACTCATGCCATCGACCTCGTGCTGGCCGGCCACAGCACTGTCGTCACCGCGAGAACGCCCGCATTGAGAACGATACCGAGTATTCCCACCACCGCGATATACGCAAACATCAAATCCGGATTCATGGCCTGCTGTTCACGGACGATGCCATAACCGAGTCCCGCTGGATTGCCGACGATCTCTGCGACGATAGCCATCACAAGCGCCAGACTCAGGCTGATGCGCGCACCCACGATAATCGATGGCAGAGCTGCGGGCAAAAGCAGGTGGCGCACGATCTCGGTTGGACTGAGCCGCAACGTTTGCCCCACATCCGTTAGTCGTGGATGGATATTGGCGACGCCGCCCATGGTGTTGATCATCACAGGCCAAATTGTTGGCAAAACTGTTACGACCAGTTCCGTCTGCAACGAAAACCCGAATAGCAGCAAGCCCAGCGGAGCGAAAGCAATTCCCGGCATTGGGCGCAAAATCTCGACGCTCGCGAGGCCAAATTTTCGGGCTATCGATGAAAATCCAAGCAGCAATCCGATGGAGATTCCGATGACCATCGCAATCCCCCAGCCCATCGCAATGGACATCAGGGTATGCAGGAGATCGGTGAAAAGAATCCCTTCCCGCGAGAGACGTATCGCTCCAGCCGCAATCGACGATGGCGCCGGAACAAACTCGAACGCAATCAGGCCAAACCTTACTGAGGCCTCCCAGACGACCAGCAATGCCAGCAAAACGGCGAGCCCCGCCCAGTTGATGCCGGAGCGCCGAGCCTGGTCAGCCATGGCCGATCGCCTTATGCAGACCGTAACGGTAGGCGAGAAATTCCGGCATCTGGCGCGTCGAAATCTGATCGCGCAACGACGGTAGTTCGATCTTGACGATATCTTCGATCCGTCCGGGGCTGCCCTTGAGCACGGCGACGCGGTCACCAAGATAAACCGCTTCCTCGATGTCGTGCGTGATGAACACGAAGCTCGTTCGGGTTTGATCGCGCAGCCTCAACAACTCATCCTGCAGACCAGCCTTTGTCATGGCATCCAGCGCGGCAAACGGCTCGTCCATCAGCATCACGGCGGGTCTCAACGCTAGCGCCCGCGCAATCTGGACGCGCTGCTGCATGCCGCCAGACAATTGCCAGGGATAGTCTTCCGCGCGCCTGGACAATCCGACGAGATCAAGAGCCGCGTTGACGCGGTCGGTACATTCCTTGGCCGGCAACTTTCTCTCTATACCGAAGGCGACATTAGCCGCGACCGTACGCCATTGCAGTAGCGCATTGGCATAGTCCTGAAATACGATGACGACGCCCTCTGGCGGGCCGGTGAGGATGGCGCCGTTCACCCGCACTTCGCCGGACGTTGGATGCAGGAGGCCGCCCAACATCCGCAAAAGTGTGGTCTTACCCGTCCCCGACGGCCCGACGATCGACAGAAATTCCGCCTGCTGAATGTCAAGATTGATGTCGGAAATGATTGGGCGAGCGCCGCCACTCAACGACAACGTCACGCTCGCCGACCGGCATTCGAAGACGGGATCCGACATCAGGCGCTGACCTCAGTGTGCCACGAGTTTTTGCGGATCGACCGTGGTCGTGAGTTGACCAACCTCCCGCAACACATTGGCCCACACCTCAATATCCTTGGCCGTGATCGCTGTGCGATAGGTCGGGAACGGCGTCGCCTTGACCACGGCTTCGGGAAGCTTGGTGTACTGGGCTAAAATCTGGCGAGCCTCGTCGGGATTCTGCTTGATGAACGCCATCGCATCATCAAGCGACGCCTTCCATGCCGTGATCGTGCTTTTGTTTCCTTTCGCCCATTCGCCGGACGAAATCCAGAAGGGAAAGACGACTTCCTTCCCCGCGCTCAACAACGGTGCGGTCAATTGAACATTCCCCGCCGCCTTCAACGCTCCAACGAACGGTTCGAGTGACTCTACCGCATCGACGCGCTTGGCCTTGAGCTGGTCCGCCATGTTGGGAAACGGGACTTCAACCGCGCGAATGCTCGCCGGATCGACACCGTTCTTCTTCAGCCAGTACAGCGTCGCCACATGGATAACCCCACCGGTCGTCGGGGTCGCAATCAGTTTTCCTGCTAGATCCTTTGCGGACTTAATCCCGGAATCTTTCCTCACCATCACATAGGTCGACGCGTTATCTTCTGTCTCGAAGACCTCCCCGGAGACTGCAACGACATCGAGACCGCCCGCCACGGCCTTGATGAGATCAGTCGCCGTGCTCGGCACAAATTCGAATTGACGCCCTACCGTGCCCGGCAACAAGGAAAGATTTTGCGCAACCGTCAAGCTGACGTCGAGGCCGTGCTTGGTGAAGAAGCCCTTCTCCTTCGCTACCCAGGCGGGGAGCCACGTCACCACGGGAATATAAGCCGCGCGAACTGTCACCAATTTGGGCGCTTGCGCCCGCACCGGCACAACTATGGCCGAGAGTGCAATCCCGAGACCGGCAGTGATCAATGCCCAAAATCGAAATTTCATTATTTCCTCCACTATCCATAATTGATTTTACTATGCGTAATAGTGCAGAAAGGGAGCGGAGGCAAGCGCCGGCCATCCCATAGACTTGAGACCATGGAACCATGGAACCAAACGTGAAAATCGACCTTCTCATTCCGGGTTTACCGGCAAAGACCGATCACTTTCTTTTCGGGATTTGCTCGCTGCTGCTCATCCGAACCGCCGGGCGAACGATCCTGTTCGACACCGGCCCCTTCCGCATTCGCCCATTTCTGATTAAGGCCCTGGAAGACCTGGCTCTTTCACCAAAAGACATCGACACGGTCTTCTTGACCCACCTGCATTGGGATCACGTTGAAAACCTCGATCTCTTCCCGGATGCGGAAGTTCTCACGCCACGATCAGAATTCGAGTACGCGGCTGCGCCGCGGCCGAACGACTGGGGTACGCCTCCATACGTGCGCGAGATTTTGCGCGACATGAAGGTCACGTTGTTGCCGGAACAAGAGCAGGAGATTTTCCCGGGCGTGAGAACCTTACTGTTACCGGGCCACTCAATTGGCCTTCAAGGGCTCGTTATCGACACAGCTAACGAACGCGCGGTGCTCGCCAGCGACGCTTTATGGTCGGCGAGAGACGCAACCAGAGCGATTCCCGATGTCGCGTTTTTCGATCCGGCAAAAGCACAGACTAGTCTGGACAAGGCGCTGGCAGCCGGTGACGTGTTCTATCCCGGACATGATCGCCCATTCCGCTTCACGAACGGCATCGTGCAATATCTCACGCAGTACCGTTACGAACTGAGCTTTCCATTTCAGCCTCTGGGACAAAGCTTCAGTCTCGGCATTTCAACAGAACGAAAAACGAGCGCGGAGAGCCAACGATGAGTAACCCGCCCGTTGTCACTGTCCTGTTTTCGGGCCTGCCTGTCGTCGCGGACAGCTTCCTGCCGGGCATTTCAACCGTCGCCCTGGTGCAAACGAACGACCGGCGCATGATCTTCGATACGGGTCCCTATGCGTATCGGCCGATCCTTCAGGGACGTCTTCGGAAGCTTGGCATCGATCCGGCCAAAATCGATACCGTCGTCCTGTCTCACGTACACTGGGATACGGCTGCGAATGCCGATCTGTTTCCCAGCGCCACCGTCTTGATGCATGAAAAGGAACTCGCGTATGCGGACGCGGTTGGCGATCATGATAGTGAAACACCCGCTTATATCGGGCGCGCTTTGCGACAGCTCAAGCTGAAGACGATCAGTGCCGAGACGACGCTCTGCGAGGATGTTCGCATCATCGAACTTCCCGGCCACACGCCGGGCTCAATCGGTCTGCTAACGGGCGATGAACTTATCGCCGGTGATGCTGTGAGTTGCGCTGGCGATGCGGCCGCACAGGAAGTCCGTTACCTGCCATCGAGAAGTCCTCTCGCCAATCAAAGTCTCAAAAAGGCGCTTGACTTGGCTTCGATCATCCATCCAGGACACGACCGAGCAATTCGGGTTGGCCCTCCAGTCACGTATCTCGACGACTATGCAATTCGCATCCGCTTCTTTACCGACCCCATAGGTCCGGACGAGGAAGTTCGAGTCGGATCGTTTACTCCCAAATCATTCGCGAGCTGGCCCGGCGACTAGACGCGACAAAACGGCATTGCTTGAGCCAACGGCGTTAGCCGAAGGAATATCGAGGATCAGAAGCCGCTCGGCTCCTTCTATAGAAGGTTCTATAGAATGGCGGCTGCGGTCAAATAGCACGGTGAGCTCCAACCGAGAGCTCGATCTTCTCGATGTTCCTAACCAGCGAACGCTGGCGCTTGTCTGCATTTGATTGCGGACTTCGCCGGAAGGAGATGACCTGTGCGCAACGACCACACTTTCCAACGCCTTTCTATCGAGTCTATCAGACCAAATCCGCGTAAAGAAACAAGTCAATCAAATCGCAAATAGCATTGTGCGATTTGGCTGGACCTATCCGGTGATAACTGACGAGAACCTTGTTCTGTTGGCAGGCCACGGACGCCTACTCGCGGCCCGGCAACTTGGCCTCAAAAGGATTCCCGTAATCGTTCTTCGCCAGCTTCGAGGCAGCCCTCGGCGCGGTGCTGTTCGATCGCACCTCCCGGCCGCCTCGCCTGACCGATGCGGGGCGGATCGTGGTCGATTACGCTCGGCGTATCATCACCGAGTACGACGCCATGCGCGGGGCCCTTTCATTGGGCACAGCCGGCCCGGCGCTTCGAATCGGCGTTATCCCCACCGTGGTGACCACGCTACTCCCTGCAGCCATGATAAGGCTTCAGCAAAACAAGCCTACTCCAAAAATCACGGTGACGACGGCGCTATCCGGTGAATTGTCCGTCGATCGTGGCGTTCTCGACACGGCGCTGATCCATGAGCCTCTGCGTCCGCGCGACGGCTATCTCTGGCAGGAAGTAGCTCGTCAGCAAGTTGTCGTCATTGCCCCGCCCAATTCCGCAGAGACTGACCTGAAGCGGTTGTTCAGTGCACATTCTTATCTGCGCTTCAATCGTGCCGCCTGGGTCGGCTCTCTGATTGAAGAACGGTTGCGCGAACCCGAAATCGCCGTTAGCGAAGTTGCAGAAGTAGAGTCCGTCGACGCAATCAGGCGGTTGGTTGGGAGCGGCTTTGGCGTTTCAATTGTGCCAACCGTTGATCCGATCGGCGTACGAACAATGTCGTTCGGTGAGCCTCCCCTCTATCGGCGTGTCGGCTTCTACATGCGGGAAGGTCTATCGATGCGACCTGCTTTGCGTTCGCTGGTTGATGCGCGTTTGCCGACGCATGTCGAAACGATTTAACCCTTGATTGATGGCGGCCGCGACCTATTTCCCGCGATCCATGAACTCCGTGAGCTTCCCTTAATTCGCGGCACCAAACCTGAAACGGAAGGATGAGAACGTCCGCTTCGGGTCATTCGCAGACATCGGAGGATGTCGTGTCCATGTCCGCTCTTACTTCAGACGAAGACTCGGCTTGCACCGTATGCCAGCGTCATATGCAATGTTGCGCGTCTTCGCTAAGTCATCCGTTTCACTAACCACCTTAAGGTCGATCCTGTTGATCAGCACCGAACGTAGCGCCTCGGCGGAGCTCATTGCAGCCGTCATCTGCTGCAAAGTACTGACATTCGATCCGAGTGACGCGATTCCGCCTAGTACCGCGGCAATCGATCCAATCGCGGCAACCTGATTGGATCCAAAAAATCCGAGCATCATAAACAGCAGCAATGCGACGCCGCTGGCGATTGCCGCTTTAGAGACCAATATGATCTTTCGGCATCGATCGGAGCTCTCGGCAAGCTTCTCAAGCTGCGCTTCGATCCGTGAAATCTCGTCGGTCGGATTGTCCTCGTCCATCAGATTCAAGGCGATGTCCGTAGATTCACCCTGCAGCCGCGGGCTGCCTAATCAATTGAAAGCTCACTGCCATGTCTATCACGCAGTGCATTTATTCTAGTGTCTCCGAACCGAGTCTCCAGAAATCGGGAATTCTTCAATGAGTACATGGAGACGTTAGGCGGAATTTGGGAATGTTGCGGTTCGAACATCGGTCTCCGGAGAATTCACCATTCACAAAAGCCCGCCATTGGCGGGCTTTTTCAGCATGAAAGAAGGAAATTCTCCAAATTTCGCACTGGGTGGCTGGGGCGGGAGGGATCGAACCTCCGAATGGGGGAATCAAAATCCCCTGCCTTACCGCTTGGCTACGCCCCAAAAGGCCCGGATCATGCGAAACCGGGTCGCAGCTTCCTCGGGCAACGACGGTCTATAGAGTGAACCGGGGTTTTTCAACCGCCCTGGGGTGATCGGGCACGGGTCTCCCGACCCTTTATATATGTGTCGCATCCACATCCATATATCGGTCGCGCTCCATTCGAACCCGTGACGGCCGCGCCAGCCCTTCTCGTCGGCCGAACATCCTCCGTTACCGCCCCCTCGAGGCCAAGTTGAGACCCGCGCCGTTTCATGAGAAGACGGCTGGCGAACCAGCGGCCAGTTCCGGCCCCAGTCCCTGCAGCGAGATCGTCATGACCTACCGCGCACCGATCAACGACATGCTCCTCGCCCTCAATCATGGCGCAGGCCTCAAGGCCGCAGTCGAGGCCGGCCATTACGGCGATTACGACCCCGACATCGCCGCGGCCGTGCTGGAGGAAGCCGGCCGGTTCGCGACCGACGTGCTGGCGCCGCTGAACCGCACCGGCGACCAGAGCGGCATCAAGCTGCAGGATGGCGGCGTGATCACCGCACCGGGCTGGCCCGATGCCTACAAGCGCTGGACGGAGGCCGGCTGGAACGCGGTCTCGGGGCGGGAGGATTTTGGCGGACAAGGATTGCCGATGGCGATCAATGCCGCCTGCACCGAGATCTGGAGCGCGTCGAACATGGCGTTCGGGCTGTGCCCGCTCTTGACGCTCAGCGCGATCGAAGCGCTGGACGCGCACGGCAGCGAGGCATTGAAAACCGTCTATCTCGGCAAGCTGATATCGGGCGAATGGACCGGCACGATGCAACTCACCGAACCGCAAGCCGGCTCCGATGTCGGCGCGCTGCGCAGCCGCGCCGAGCGCGCCACCGACGGCAGCTACCGCATCTTCGGCACCAAGATCTTCATCACCTACGGCGACCACGACATGACCGACAACATCGTTCATTTCGTGCTCGCGAGGCTGCCCGATGCGCCTCCTGGCACCAAGGGAATCTCGCTGTTCTTGATTCCAAAGTTTCTCGTCAACGCCGACGGCTCGCTCGGCGCGCGCAACGACATCTATCCGAGCGGCGTCGAGCACAAGCTCGGGATCCATGCCTCGCCGACCTGCGTCATGACCATGGGCGACAAGGGTGGCGCCATCGGATACCTGATCGGCGAGGAAAATCGCGGCATGCAATGCATGTTCACGATGATGAATCAGGCCCGGCTCGGCGTCGGCCTCGAGGGTGTCGGCATCGCGGACCGCGCCTATCAGCAGGCGCTGGCTTACGCACAGGAGCGCAAGCAGGGCCGCGCCATCGGCACCACCGGAAATGGCATGGATGCCATCATTCTGCATCCCGACGTCAAGCGGATGCTGATGCAGATGCGTGCGTTGACGGCGGCCTCCCGCACCATCTGCTACGCCACCGCCGTCGCACTCGACGTCTCGGTGCGCGCCAAGGATCCGGCGGTCCGTGCCGCCGCCGCGGCGCGCGGCGCGCTATTGACGCCGATCGCAAAAGCATTCTCGACCGACATCGGCAATGAGGTCGCGTCTCTCGGCGTGCAGGTCCACGGCGGCATGGGCTTCATCGAGGAGACCGGCGCGGCCCAGCATTATCGCGACGCCCGCATCACCGCGATCTACGAGGGCACCAACGGCATCCAGTCGATCGACCTCGTGACGCGCAAGCTCGGCGTCAACGGCGGCGCCTCGGTGTGGGCGCTGCTCGACGAACTGTCCGAGATCGTCAAGCGCGTGGAAACATCGAACGATCCCGCATTCGGCACCACCGGCGCGAAGCTGCGCGAGGCGCTCGGCTCGCTCGAGCGTGCCAGCAAATGGCTGCTGGAGCGGCTGGCCTCGGCGCCGAACGACGCGCTGGCCGGCGCAACGCCGTATCTGCGGCTGTTCGGATCGGCGCTCGGCGGATGCAAGCTCGCGGAGGAAGCGCTTGCCGCGCGCAGCCTCGGCGAGCAGATCGGCGATTCCCAGCGCTACGTCACACTGGCGCGGTTCTTCGCGGAAAACATCAGCGTGCAGGCGCCTGCGCTGGAGCGCACCGTGATCGACAGCGCCGACGCGGTGAACGGCGCCGACGCAGTCTTGCTGGCCTGAGTTATGCGCGCCCGCGCCTTCAATCGTTCGGCAGCGTGCCCTCGCCCGGATCGCGGGCGCGTAACCATCATCGCGGTCGCGACTGTCGTCGCGACGTCGCTGGTGTTCAGTCGCACCTCACATGCCGCTGCCGCCGATGCCGCGCCGGTCGATTTGCGGATTCTGGCGATCAACGATTTTCACGGTAACCTGCGGCCTCCGCCGGGCGGCATCAGCATCGTCGATCCCGCGGACAAAACAAAGCGGATCAGCGTCCCGGCCGGCGGGTCCGAACATATGGCCACGCTGGTCAAGCAGTTGCGCGCAGGTCACCCGAACAACATTTTCGTCGCCGCCGGCGACCTGATCGGCGCGAGCCCGCTGCTGTCGGCGATGTTTCACGACGAGCCCACCGTCGAATCCCTGTCGATGATGGGCCTTGCGATATCCTCGGTCGGAAACCACGAGTTCGACGAAGGCAAGGACGAACTGCTGCGGATGCAGAACGGCGGCTGTCATCCGACCGACGGCTGCCAAGGGCCGCACCCATTCACCGGCGCCAAATTCCACTATCTCGCCGCTTCGACCATCGAGACCGCCACCGGCAAGACTGTCTTTCCACCTTACGAGATCCGCGAATTTGGCGGCATTCCCGTCGCCTTCATCGGCCTCACCTTGAAAGGCACCGCCAAGATCGTCTCACCGGTCAGCGTCGCAGGCCTCGAATTCCGCGACGAAGCCGACACCGTGAATGCGCTCGTTCCGGAACTGAAGGCGAAAGGCGTCGAAGCCATCGTCGTACTGATCCATGAAGGCGGCTTTCCGACCGGCGACTACAACGAGTGTCCCGGAATTTCCGGGCCGATCGTCGATATCGTCAAGAAATTCGACAAGGCCGTCGATGTCGTCATCAGCGGCCACACCCATCGCGCCTATACCTGCGAGATCGACGGGCGACTGGTGACGTCAGGCGACAAATTCGGCACCCTCGTCACGGCGATCGATCTGACACTCGATCCGAAGACGCACGACGTGATGAGCGCGAAAGCGAATAACGTCATCGTTCGTACCGATACTTACGCCGCCGATCCGGAGCAGACCAAGCTGCTCGCGGACTACGAGCGGGTCGCAGGTCCCATCGCCAATCGCCCGGCGGGCACCATCACCGCCGCCTTGTCGCGCGTTCCAGGCGAGACCGGCGAGAGCCCGCTCGGCGACGTCATCGCCGATGCCCAGCTCGCGGCAACTGCCGCCGCCGACAAGGGCGCAGCCGTAATCGCCTTCACCAATCCCGGCGGCATCCGCACCGACGTTTTGCGAAAAGATGACGGCATCGTCACCTATGCCGACCTGTTCGCGAGCCAACCGTTCCGCAACCAGCTCGTCACGCTGACCTTGACCGGCGCCCAGATCAAAGCCGCGCTCGAACAGCAATGGCTCGATCCGTCGCGCCCGCGCATCCTGCAGGTCTCGCACGGCTTCAGCTACGCGTGGGACGGCGCAAAGCCGTTCGGCGAGCGCGTGATCGCCAACCGCATGTCGCTCGACGGACAGCCGATCGATCCGGCAAAAACCTATCGCGTCACGATCAACAACTACCTGTCGGTCGGCGGCGACGGATTTACGGCGTTCAAGAACGGCACGGCGGCGCTGTACGGAATCTACGACGTCGACGCCTTGTTCGCCTATTTCAAGGCGAACAGCCCGGTCGCGCCGAAACAGGCGAACAGAATTTTGCGGGTGGACGAGTAGCACCCGTCATTGCGAGGAGCCTTGAGGGCAACGGAGCAATCCAGTCCTAACGCGGGGTGCTTGGATTGCTTCGCTCCGCTCGCAATGACGATGGAATTTTGCTGACAGAGCCGCCCTTTCGGAACCTCTCGCGACCCGTTACATTGTCCCTTCATCCGCCGCGCAACCGCGGCGTCAGGACTTTGCATGACCACGCTTCTTCTCACCCATCCCGCAAGCCTCGACCATCTGACACCGCCGGGCCACCCCGAGCGGCCCGATCGTATCCGAGCCGTCGATCAGGTTCTCGGCCAGGACCGATTCAAGAGTCTGGTGCGCGGCCAGGCGCCGGAAGGATCGCTCGACTCCGTGCTG
>JAFKKH010000004.1 GCA_017305665.1 Hyphomicrobiales bacterium | reverse complement strand
CCGCAGCGGTTCGATCCCAACGTCGTCGACCGGAAGGCGCTCGAAGCCGCCGTCAACGCGTTGTCCGACACATGGAAACCGCGGCGGCGCGCCACACGAACAAAATAGGCGTCAAGCGCCATTCAAAAGGGCCGCAGAGCTCCGCTTACCTTCGGTCGGCAGCCCACCCTCGATCAGCCGCGCCGGCGCTGGCGCCTGCGCCATGGTCTCGCAGGCCCGGCAGGCATACTTCGGCCGGCGCACGACAAGGACTCGGAACTGGGCCGGGACGATGTCCAGCCGTTCGCTCACATCCTCGCCGATCCGGTGCAGCGCGTGCTGGCAGCACGGGCTGGCATGATCGTCGATGTCCACCAGCATCTCGACCCGCGGCAGATGCGACGGCAGCAATCCTCTATTCTTGCGGCGCCTGACGGCCCGGTTAGATCGCTCGGTCATATTGGCTGCATCGGTCGCCGCGTCGCGGCTCGCCTCGACCTGTTCGACATCCTCCAGGCTGAGCAGCAACTGGTCCTCGGGCAGCGTCTCGGCCCGAGGGCCGAAGCGATGACGCTGCAACTCCTTGATGACCTGCTCCAGCCGCGCGGCCCGCGCCCGTTCTGCCAGCAGCATCGCCTTGAGCGTGCCGGGATCGTCGGGGAGCGTGTCGGCCGTCGTCGTCATGCTGTGATTACATCACGTGTGACGACGTCTCGCGAGCGCGATGTGCGCGCTGATTCACTGTGCCGCAGCTCAACTCGCCTGTAGCGGAGGCGGCGTCTCTCGTGCGGTGTGGACGCGCTTCCAGTCCAATCCTTCGAGCAGCGCTGACAACTGCGCCGCGGTCAGGCGAAGGACGCCATCCTGCACGTTCGGCCAGCGGAAGGTGCCATCCTCCAGTCGTTTGGCAAACAGGCACAGGCCCGTGCCGTCCCAATAGATCAGCTTAACCCGGTCCGCCCGCTTGGCCCGGAATACATAGACGGCACCCGAGAATGGATCCGCTATCATGGTCTCGCGCACCAGGGCAGCAAGCCCTTCGGCGCCTTTGCGGAAGTCGACGGCGCTGGTCGCCACCATCACGCGGACTGCGCCGGTCGGGCCGATCACGCGCCACCCTTCAATGCGCGCAGCACCACCATCAAGGTCTTTGCGTCCGCACCACGGCCGATCCGGACCGTCACGCCGTCGATCTCGAGTTCGATCGTTCCCACACTGGCGTCTGCTTTGCACCGCGACGCCCGCGGTTGTGGAACAGGAGACGATCCACCATCAACGACTGCCGGCACGAACTGCAGCCCAATGGCCCCGGCGCGTTCAGCTTCGGAAAGTCGCAGTTGACGCCGCCAGCCAAACAATTGCTGCGGTGATAATCCATGGCGACGAGCCACGGCACAAACCGAATCTCCGCTCGTCGTGATCTCGGCGACAATCCGGGCCTTGTCTTCATGGCGCCATGTCCGACGCCGCCCGGCGCCGGTGAACACTTCCAGCCGGCGCACCGGCTCCGTGATAGCAATATGGTCAGTGTCCATTCTAAGCTTAACGGTCAAATCAGACCGCAGACTCGCAGATGGGGACCGCTCGAAGTTGGGGATATTCAAGATCGCAACAGGCTTGATGAGCCTATCACTCGATACAAGCCGCAATCGATCATCCATCTCGTAGCAGCAATCGGGGTTGCGGAATCGGTCCGCGACTGAATTGATGAGGGTGACTGACACAAATCAATGACTGATCATCACCTTTGATTAACGTCGTTCCATAGCAAAGATTTAACGTCACAACAGGACAATCCGCCAGTCAACGGCGCGCCTTCGGCGGTCGCTACCTTTAGACTGAGGCTGTCTTTATGGCGCGGCATTTTATAGCGATGGTGTTATCGGCAGCTCTTTCGGGCGCCATGCTTGCGGGAACTGCTTACGCGCGCAGCGGTGGTTCCAGTGAATCATTCACTCCTATCGCAGAAGCATCGCCGACCTTGGCTCCATTCCAGCATGTCAAGTTTTGCCTTCGCTATCCTTCCGAATGCAAATCCAATCCCGCGGAAAGCAATCGGATCGATTTGACCCCTCAGAACTCCGAGCTGCTTCACCGCGTCAATCACCAGGTCAATGCCGAGATCAGCCCGATGATTAAGACTCGTGGGCCTGAACTCGACGCCGGGTGGACGATCTCGCCCGCCGCTGGGGATTGCAACGATTATGCAGTGACCAAGCGACACGAGTTGCTTCGAAAAGGCCTGCCTGCCAAGGCTTTGAGGTTGTCGGTCGTGAAAACGCCATCGGGAATCGGTCACCTTGTTCTGGTCGTGGCAACGACAAGCGGCGATATCGTGCTGGACAACCTAAGGGAATCCGTTCTCCCCTGGCAGCAGACGGACTATCGCTGGCTCAAGATCCAGTCGGCTTCGGATGCCCGTTTCTGGTATGAGATTAAAGTCAGAAATATTTCCACGTCTCGGGCAGCCCGTAAAATACACGTCGCCAATCGTTAATATTGTGTTTGGATCAATTCGACCTCACTGAACAACGGACAGTAGGCGGCGCCCTTCGCGCGACCGTCAAAATGCTGTCTGATCGTCTACACAACAACAGGTCTTCTTGACCGCGCTTTTGCGCCGGTGACCCCGTCGGCTGATGCTCGTGCCAATCCGCATCCGAGCACAATCCAGAACACGATGAAATAACCGGGAATCTGTAACGAAAAATCGATAGTCGAATGCGCAAATCCAAGCGCTGCAATACCTGCGACCGCTGCCAGTGAATTTTGATCGTGATCCGCGCCTTTCAGTGCGCCTCGACCAAGGAAAAGGACTGCCGCGATCGCCCCGAGTAGAACTGCCGTTCCGATCGGAATGCCCATTTCAACGAAAATCTCGAGAACGGTTGAATGGGCCTGCTCCCAGATTCCACCGGTATTGAGTGCGGCGCCTCGCATCGACGGAAATAGCTCAGCGAAAGTACCCGCCCCCGCACCCAACAGCGGACGATGGCGAATGGCTTCAATACAATATTGGTACACGAACCAGCGCCCGTCATCGAGCAGGCCTTGGCTGCCTATCCGTCCCATTTGGCTCAGCCAAACAAACAAGACGATCAGGGCCACGCCGCCCGCAGCCAAGAGACGCCAAAACTTCGGCTTCATGGTTTTCATGACGATCAGACCGATCGCAACCAGCATGCCCAGGCTCGAACAAATCAATCCACCGCGCGAACGCGTCAGGAGTAGTGCGAAAAAGCAAACCAGCCCGGCTACGAGCTGAAGAATAAGTCTGAACGCAACTCGCTCGTAGGATGGTGTCAGCAACAATATCCGCAAAGAAGAAAACCGGATCGACTGGCCGGTCTGGAGAGCTTTGCAGAACCAGAGAATTGTGCCGCCGCCAATGAAGGTCGCGGCGGTGTTGTGATTGATAAAGCTTGCGGTCAGACTGCCCTGATACGCCAACTTCGGCACCCACAACAGCATAGTGGGCGTGAATACCAAAGCTGCGATGCCATAGATGGCATAGACAAGAATCGCGTAGCGCGCAGTCGTTATCAGCAATGCGCCCCACCTCCGCGAGAGTCCGACAGAAAAGCCGCTGGCGAAGGACGTCACGACGAGCAGGAAATGTCCGATCGCAACGGGCGGTATCTCTGCCCGGCTCGATATACGCGGCAAAAGCTCATTTCGAAGAGCACCTGCAGCCGAACGCCAGATCGGATCATTCAGGCGATTGGAAAGACCGGGCACGATCTGAGCGATCGCGACAACAGCGTAGGCACAACAGACAACGACGAAGACCAGCAGAATGTTGCGCTGACCGCAGTTTGGCTGGGCGACGACGCCACAGATCGTAGAAATCGAGAGGACGATCAACCAACCCGACATCCAGATGCGATCTACCGATCCGAAGAACAATGGCGCCAGACATAACGCCACCAGTGTTCCCCAGAGTTGGATCGATCTGATCGCCTGCATCGAGACCTCAATTCAGGCCGCGAAATGTAACGATAAGATCAACAACCCTACCAACGAGTCTTTGCTGCGACGTTCGCGTTGGTGACCGCGTTGGCTGAATTGGACACGGTGTTAGCCGTGTTGCTGATAAGCGTCAGCAGCTTGTAGTAGTCGACAACCCGTGCGTTCGCCACGTACATCACATCCTTGGTCCGCATCTGGAAGCCGGCGGCCAGCAACATGCCGGACGGATCCCGCAGGTTGATATGATAAATGGTCGGTATTCTCTCGTACGAGAACTTGGACACATCAACGCCCAGCTTCTCGAGCAGGCGACGATCCTCGTAGCGATAGACGAACACCTCGGCCGGATCCGACTGTTGGTCATTGAGCCCGCCGGCTTTTCCGATAGCTTGCGCGAGCGTCAGCGTCTCGACATCGAACGGAATTTCCGAGTTGAAGCCGAAAACGTTCTGGTTCAGCGCGCCGAGTGCGGTGAACGTCGGGGCCTCGTGCGTGACAAAGATCACGTCGTTCGGCCGCATGAAAATATTCTCGCGCGGATCGTGCACGATACGGCTCAACAGCACCCTGACACGGCGGCCATCACGCTGGAGCGTCACGTAGCTCTCTATCGCTTCGAACTTCGGCCCGCCGGCACGGGCGAGCATGGCCAGTAACCGCTCGCCGACACTGTTCAACGCGAGCACACCAGGCGTGTTAACGTCACCAAGGACACTCACGACGCTCGAGTGCTGCTGGTTTAGACTGACCACGACCTGCGGCTCGATCGCCCGATTGCGAAGTCGCGCCACAATCGCCTGCTGAATTTCAGGCAAGGTCCGCGCTGCAGCGGCAATCTCTCCGGCGTAGGGAACGTAGATATTGCCCTTCTGGTCAACCGCCTGAGGGGGTAGATCCACGAAATTTCCGGGCCTAGCGCCTGCTGCGGTGGCGGGCGTAAACAGACCACCCGGTGCGGCCTCGAAGATCGAAATGTTCAGCACATCGCCCACGCCGGCAGTCTGCTGCGGCTTCGGGCGCTTATCCGGAAATGCCCCCTGGAAAGTGACCACATTAGGCTGCGACAGGAACCCGATCGTGTCGGCACCTACATCGACCAATGCGTAGGGCAACGCCTTGTCCGACCGCCGACTTGCCGTGGCGAAATCATTGACAGCGAGGCCCTTCGGGCCGGTACCCGGCAATTCCGAACAGGCCGACAACAGGACCATGGCGGCGGCAGCAATGACAAATCCGACAATCCGCTTCGAGAGACCAAATGTTGACCGGCCGACGGCAGAATCGTGGGGCACCGCATAATCAGCCCGAGGGAAACTTCCAGTCGCATAATGCGAGGTGATCGAATTCCTCAAAGCAGTTGTCCCCTGCGCCCAATCTGGTTGTCGAATATCATAGTTAATTCGACGTAAACTCGTCAAAATGCCCGCAAACTATCGACTCGGAAGCTACAGGCCAGTTTCCCTCCGTCAAAGGGGCAAATGCGACTGGAGCGCTATTTTGGAACTGAGTTGCAATCAGGCCACAGTCCCGCGTCGAATGAGTGCATAAAACTGTTTCTTATCAATGATTTGCCTACCAAGAAAATATCCACAAAGGCGGCAATTTGACGCTGGTCACAGGTTTAGGTGGCCTGATTCCGGACGCGGCGTTCGTGGAAACGAGGCCCACCGTTTGCCGTCGAGGTGCCGCGGAATGGTCTCTCGCAGATACTCCTGCTGAGGCAGCGCGAATCGGGACGAATGTTGTTCGGTTTCCAGCAGGATTAGCGCCTCGGCGTCAGGTGCCGCAGGCGGCCGTCGGCACCGGCCGCAGTATGCCTCTCGTGCCGCGAAGCGACCAGCGACTTTCTGCTCCGGACCGCAGCGCGTTCGTCAGAGCTTCGCCGAATAGCCATCTCATGTCCGGCGCCTTTACGACGCCACGGTTCGCGCGTTCTGGCTCGTGCGATCAAGCCGGCGATCCATCGGATTTCATCGCATCCATGGCTACGACGGACCGCAAGCTATTGGCCGGAGATCGCCCGTCGGGTTGAGATACAACGGAGCGACGTAGAGGTTGCGACATCTACGCGATTCATTGGCATCCGCACCGGCCGCGCGTTTGCTCTGGCAGGCAGGATAGAAGCGCATTCGACCGCACGTGATTTGCGTGCCTCGATCGGCGTCGTTTCGAACCCCTCAGAGGCTTTCGTCCGCCGTTAGGGATGCTTCCGCAAGGCATTTTGGTTTAGCCTGCAAGCTGCAAGTGGATGATTCGTCTTACGCGAATTCCGACAATGAGGTCGCCGAATCGTAACCAAATCTTAACCGTCTCGATCTGCAGTGACGCCTTGGGTGGCGAGGGCAATCAATGGCTGAGAATGCGGTACTGATATACGTGGCGCTGGCCGTTATAGGATTTTTGGCTGGTTTGACGGTCCGATTGCCAACCCTCCTGCTTGTTCTCTCGCTCGTGCTACTGTTTTCGATATTGTCCGCGGTGAATTCCGGACTTGGCGTTACAGGCACTACTGTGACTATCGTCTGCATGCAGACAATTGTGCAGGCCAGCTACTTCATCGGACTGGTTGCGAAGGCCGCCATCGGAACTCATCGCATACCGCATCTCTGAGGCTGCCTTGCGACTTGATCACTGAACCGCCCCGGGTTTGCCGGAGGCTCCAACTCCTGAGAGGATGGAGCCATGACAAGCAAGACGACGAACAAGTTTTCACCGGAGGTTCGAGCCCGTGCGGTTCGAATGGTTTTGGATCACGGCAACGAGTATCCGTCTCGGTGGGCT
>JAFKKH010000032.1 GCA_017305665.1 Hyphomicrobiales bacterium | reverse complement strand
ACTGGGAACCGGGACAGGCCTCCATACCGACCAAGCTCCGCGTTGCGCGTTCGAAGAATTGCAGTAGCGTCTCCCGCCGGAAAGTTGCTCGTTGGATCGGCACCCCGGTGGCGTCCAGTCCGACGACGTGAAAGACGTTCTTGCCGATATCGATCCCGAAGACTGCTGCGTTCCGGGGCTTGTTGCGTTGAGTCATGCTGGTCTCCTTTGTTCTGCTTGCCCCTCGACAGAATGCCGCGGGGAGACGGGGCGGACCATCCCATTAGCTCTAAGGCCTGCTCGCAAACGCGAACTTGTCGACAAGCTGCGAGGCGAATGGAAGGTATCGATCAGGCGTGCCTGTTCAACCCTCCGCATTGACCGCTCGCTTTATGTCTACAGGTCGAAGCGAGGCGATCAGGCCGCCCTTAAACATCGGATCAAGGACATCTGCGAGACGCGCGTGCGCTACGGCTATCGGCGCGTTCACGTCTTGCTGGAGCGTGACGGTTGGGCGGCTAATATCAAACGCGTCTATCGTCTCTACCGCGAGTTAGGCCTGCAATTGCGTCACAAAACGCCAAAGCGACGTGTGAAGGCCAAGCTGCGCGAAGGTCGAACCGATGCGCGGCAGGTCAACGAGACATGGGCGATGGATTTTGTCCACGATCAGCTCGCCACCGGTCGCAAGATCCGCGTGCTCACCGTCGTCGACACTTACTCCCGCTTCTCTCCCGCAGTCGATGCACGGTTCAGTTATCGAGGGGAAGACGTGGTGCAAACCTTGGAGCGGATTTGCAAGATCGTTGGTTACCCCAAAAGTATCCGCGTTGATCAGGGCTCGGAGTTCATCTCGCGTGATCTCGATCTGTGGGCGTATCAACGCGGCGTCATTCTCGACTTCTCGCGACCAGGCAAGCCGACCGACAACAGCTTCATCGAATCGTTCAACGGCAAGCTCCGCGCCGAATGTTTGAACACGCATTGGTTCATGAGCCTTGACGACGCGCGGATGAAGCTGGAGGATTGGCGTAGAGACTACAACGAGGTTCGGCCACACAGCGCGATCGGCAACAAGGCGCCGATATCGCTGTTGAATGGCTCATCGGCGCCCCCGCCGACATGAGCCTTAACCCCGGAAAATTCCAGCACACGCTGGCCTAGTTTCGGGGAGCACTTCAAAACCCCGGAAAATTCCAGCACACGCTGGCCTAGTTTCGGGGAGCACTTCAAGTACTGAACAGAGTCTACTTATAAACGAGGGCAAATCGGGGAGCAGGTCATTTACGATTGCGTCTGACTGCCCGACAGGTTGGCATATTCAGGCGACCACATCTTCACTTTGATCCGCCGGTCTATCTCGCTGGCATCGAGCGGAGCGGCCAGTCCTTCCGCGCAAGCCTGAGCGGCAACGCCCTGCGCGACCCGGAAGGATACGTTGCGCAACTCGGTGACCGGCGGCAGAAGGCTGTCCCGTGGATTGAGTCTCGACGGTGAAATGTCCGCCAACGCGCGTGCGGCAGCCATGAGCATCCCGTCCGATATGCGGCGTGCCTTCACGGCGACGGCGCCCAGCCCGATGCCGGGAAAGACGTATGAATTGTTGGTCTGATCGACCCGAACATACGAGCCGTCCCTGAGAACAGACGGGAAGGGGCTTCCGACACCAATGACCGCCCGCCCGTCCGTCCACGCCATCAGATCGACCGGGGTTGCCTCTGCGCGGGAATTGGGATTCGACAGCGGGAAAATCACCGGTCGATCAACGTAGGCCGCCATGTCGCGAATGACATTTTCCGGAAATGCGCCCGGCTGGCCGGACACGCCGATAAGCACCGTCGGCCGCGCGTTGCGAACCACGTCACCCAGACCGATGAAATCCTCGCGTTCGCGCGTCCACGCGCTGACGGCACTTCGTTTCTGTACGAAGGGTTGTTGAAACGGCATCAGATCCGGCATGCCTTCCACCAGCAGACCATCGCGGTCGATCAGGAAGAAGCGCGAGCGGGCTTCGGCTTCGGAAAGACCTTCGGCGACCATTGCCTGAAGGAGGAGAAGGCTGATGCCGCTGCCGGCGCCTCCCGCGCCGACGACGGCGATACGTTGATCCTTGATCGGAACGCCCGTGACGTTCGTCGTCGCAAGCAGCGTGCCTGCGGCTACGACCGCGGTTCCCTGAACGTCGTCATTGAACGTGCATAGTCGATCTCGGTATCGTTCCAGGAGGCGGGTGGCGTTTGACCGGGCAAAATCCTCCCACTGCAGCAGGACATGCTCCCAGCGTTCGGTGACGGCGGCGATGAACGTCTCAATGAAATCGTCGTATTGCTGTCCGCGGACTCGTTCGTGGCGCCAACCGATGTAGAGAGGATCCGACAATCGCTCCGGATTGTCCGTGCCGACGTCCAGGAAGATCGGCAATGTGGTCGTGGGGTGAATTCCTCCGCAACCCGTGTAGAGCGACAGCTTTCCGATCGAGATGCCCATGCCGCCGGCACCTTGATCGCCGAGCCCCAGGATGCGTTCGCCGTCGGTGACCACGATAACCTCCACATCGTCGAAATGCGGATGGGCCAGAATACGAGTTATGTGGTCCTTGTAAGGAAGACTGAGAAAGATACCCCTCGGCTTCCAGAAATTCTGACTGAAGGCCTGGCATCCGCGGCCGACAGTCGGCGTGTAGACGATCGGGAGCATCTCTTCGATATGCCGGACCAGAAGGGCGTAGAAGAGCACTTCATTGCTGTCCTGCAAGCCACGCAGGAATGTGTGCTTTTCGTAATCGGATGAAAGCTGTCTGAACGCCTGCAAACGCCGTTCGACCTGTTCATCCAGCGTCGCCACGGAAGGTGGAAGAAGCCCGTGCAGACCGAACTGCTCCCGCTCTTCATCCGTGAACGCCGTGCCCTTGTTGAACAGGGGAGTGTTCAAAAGATCGTAGCCGTTGCCTGGTATTCTCACTTGCTGCCCCGGTCTTGAGTGTGGCCTGATTCGGTCGTCGGTCGTCGGTCGTCTGTGCGTCTAGGCCGTCTTCTTCTTCGGGATGTAGAGATCGGTAATCGTTCCCTCGAACATCTCGGCGGCCATGCCGACCGTCTCCGAAAGAGTCGGATGCGGATGAATGGTGTGTGCGATATCGGCGGCATCGGCGCCCACTTCGATCGCCAGCGCTGCTTCGGCAATGAGGTCACCCGCGCTGGGACCGACGATGCCGCAGCCGATGATCCGATGGGTGACGTCGTCGAACAGCACCTTGGTGATGCCCTCGTCACGGCCGAGCGCCAACGAGCGGCCCGATGCCGCCCACGGGAACACGCCCTTGCCGAACGTCATCCCCCTGGCTTTTGCTTCATTCTCGGTCAGGCCGACCCAGGCGACTTCAGGATCGGTATAGGCTACCGACGGAATGACGCGAGCATCGAACACGCTCTTCATGCCGCAGGCGACTTCTGCTGCGACGTGTCCCTCGTGCACGGCCTTGTGGGCCAGCATGGGTTGTCCCACGATGTCGCCGATCGCAAAGATGTTCGGGACGTTGGTGCGCATCTGCTTGTCGACGGCGATATAGCCGCGTTCGTCGACGGCGACACCTGCCGCCTCGGCGGCAATCAGCTTGCCGTTGGGCTTGCGGCCGACGGCACACAGCATCTTGTCGAAGATTTCGGTCGTGACGCCATCGGGTCCCTCCAGCGTCACGTGGAGGCCGTCGGCTTTCGCGGCGACGGCAGTCACTTTCGTCTTCAGCAGGATCCTCTCGTAACGCTTCTCGATGCGCTTCATCAGCGGCGACACGATATCGCGGTCGGCGCCAGGCATCAGTTGATCCATGAACTCGGCTACCGTCACGCGGCTGCCCAGCGCGTGATACACAGTCGCCATTTCGAGGCCGATGATGCCGCCGCCCAGCACCAGCAGGCGCCTTGGCGTATCGGCGAGTTCGAGCGCGCCGGTGGAGTCCAGAACGCGCGGATCGTCGTGCGGAATGAACGGCGGCGTGATCGGCTCCGACCCGGCCGCGATGATGGCCGAGGTAAAGCCGACGGTTTGGCGTGAGCCATCCGCAGCCGCGATGTTGATCGAGGTCGGCGAGGCGAATGTACCGGTGCCCTGCAGCACAGTGACTTTGCGCGCCTTGGCCAGCCCGGCGAGACCGCCGGTCAGTTTCTTGACGATGCCGTCCTTCCAGCCGCGCAACGCATCGAGATTGATCGTGGGTTCGGCGAAGCTGACGCCGTGTAGAGACATCTCTCTGGTTTCATCGATCACCTTGGCGGCGTGCAGCAATGCCTTCGAAGGGATGCAACCGACATTGAGACAGACGCCGCCCAGGGAAGGCCAGCGTTCGATCAGTGCCACGGTCTTGCCGAGGTCTGCAGCGCGAAATGCTGCTGAGTAGCCGCCGGGGCCGGCACCGAGAACGACGACGTCGTAGTTCGCACCGCTTGACGCAGGTACGTCGGATGCGGCTTCCCTGGACGCCGGCGCTGCGGCGCTTGCGCCGCCGGCAAGCGTCAGGATCGTCGTGCCTTGGCTGACGCGGTCGCCAACCTTGACTGAAACGGTTTCCACAGTGCCGGCTGCGGGTGCTGGCACGTCCATGGTCGCCTTGTCGGATTCCAGGGTGATCAACGTGTCTTCGGCATTGACGATCTGGCCCGGCTTCACATGGAGCTCGATGATCGGCACATTCTTGAAATCGCCTATATCGGGAACCTTGATCTCGGTGCTCATCTTGCCGTCCTTGTCGTTGTCAGAGCACCAGACGGCGCACATCTTCCAGCGCATGCGCCAGATGGCGCGCGAAACGCGCCGCCAGCGCGCCGTCGATCACACGGTGATCGTAAGATAGCGAGAGCGGAAGCATCAGCCGTGGCTTGAACTCGTTGCCGTCCCACACCGGCGCCATTTTCGAGCGCACCACGCCAAGGATTGCCACCTCGGGCGCGTTGACGATCGGTGTGAACGCCGTCCCGCCAATGCCGCCCAGCGACGAGATGGTGAAGGTCGCGCCTTGCATTTCCGCCGGCGAAAGCTTTCCGTCACGCGCCTTGCCGGAGATCAGGCCGAGCTCGCGGCTGATTTCGACGACGCCTTTGCGATCGACGTCCTGCACCACCGGGACGACCAGCCCCTCGGGCGTGTCCACGGCAATCCCGATGTTGTAGTATTTCTTGTAGATCAGCGCATCCTTCTCCGGTGAAAGTGACGCGTTGAACTCCGGAAATGCCTTGAGTGCATTGACGGACGCCTTCATCAGGAACGGTAAAAGCGAGACGCGATAGGGCGCTGTCTTGTCGCCTTTGGCGATCTCGTCGAGTTCCTTGCGATACTTGTCGAGCTCGGTGATATCGGCATCGTCGTTGTGTGTGACGTGCGGAATGTTAAGCCACGCGCGGTGAAGGAACGGGCCGGAGATTCGCTTGATCCGCACCAGTGCCTTGGTCTCGATCGGCCCGAACCTGGAAAAATCCACGGCCGGTATTTCCGGGATGCCCGACCCACCGGACATAACGGCATCCGCGTTGCCTTTGCCGGTGCCCGCGAGCGAGGCTTTCAAATCGTCCTTGGTCACGCGACCTTTCTCGCCGGTGCCGGCGAGTTTTGTGAGATCGACACCGAGTTCGCGCGCCAGACGCCGGACGCCGGGACTCGCATGGACGCCGGAGAAGTCGGCAATGGCGGGTCCCGTTGCTTCCGCCGGCGCGGCCTTCTGCGCGGGGGAGACCGGCGCCGCCAGTGCGGGGGACACAGGCGCCGCCGCCGGAGCGGGCGCTGCCGCCGATGCGCCGTCGGCCTCGACGGTCACGATCGCGATGCCCTGGCTGACCCTGTCGCCCTGCTTAACCAGAATATCCGCGATCTTGCCCGCGATCGATGACGGCACCTCCATCGTCGCCTTGTCGGACTCAAGCGTGATCAGCGGATCGTCGATCTTGACGATGTCACCGACCTTCACGGCGATCTCAATGACAGGTACGTCCTTGAAGTCGCCGATATCCGGAACCTTAACTTCGACTGTTGCCACTCTCGTCTCTCCCCTCGGAAGGCCGGTACCGGACTCTCCGGCGATCGCAGATGATCGGCTTGATATCGTTCGTCGGATCCGATGCGTTAAACCCGCACGGGACTTGGTTTGGCCGGATCGATGCCGTATTTCCGGATGGCCTCGGCAACTTTGGTCGATGATATCTTGTTCTCATCGGCCAGCGATTTGAGTGCGGCGACTGCCACGAAATGACGGTCGATCTCGAAATGGGCCCGCAAGGCGCTACGGTAGTCCGAGCGCCCGAAGCCGTCGGTGCCCAACACCCGGTAGCTGCCCTTGACGAAGGGTCGGATCTGATCCGCGAACAGTTTCATATAGTCGGTGGACGCAATCGTCGGACCAGCCTCGCCCAGGCAGGTTTCGATGTGTGACTTGCGCGGTGTTTCCAGCGGGTTGAGCATGTTCCAGCGTTCGACCTCGAGGGCTTCGCGGCGAAGTTCGCTGAAGCTCGTCACGCTCCAGATGTCGGCGACAACGCCAAAATCCTTCTCAAGCAAATCGGCGCCGGCGAGAACTTCCCGCAGGATGGCTCCCGAACCCAGAAGTTGAACGCGAAGGGCGCCTTTCTTCTGCGGCCCCCTGAGACGGTACATGCCCTTGATGATGTCGCCCTCGACTCCTTTCGGCATCGCGGGATGTTCATAGTTTTCGTTCAGCGTCGTCAGGTAATAATAGACGTCTTCCTGCTCGCCGATCATCCGGCGCAGACCGTCCCGGACGATGACCGCGACCTCATACGAATAGGTCGGGTCGTAGCAAATGCAGTTCGGGATGGTCGACGCAATCAGGTGGCTGTGTTGGCGCGTGCCAGAAATGCGTGAAGCCGGTATCGTATAATGTCGCCGAAGACTGGAAACTGGCGATATGTCCGCCCAGTTCGGACGATGTCTTGTTGGCGCGAAGAACGATGGCGGCCGCGTTCCATCTGATGACCGAACGAATCCTGTGCTCGATCGTGCGATCGCCGGGATGCGCCTGTTCGGCATGCGGGGGAATCGTGTTGACGTAGGCGGTATTCGCCGCAAAAGGAAGCTTCGCTCCCTTGCGTCGCGCCGCTCCGACGATGTCGCTCAATAGCTCGTCAACTCTTCCGACACCTTCGAATGCTTCGACGGAATCCAGGGCATCCAGCCATTCACGTGTCTCTGCGGGGTCGCGATCACTGTCCAATGCAGTCTCCTATCAAGGTCGAGAGCTCACTTGCGGCGAACGGCTGTCGAGTCAGGTCCTTCTCGATGTATCGAATCTGCGGCCGGAAGCGGCGACTCTTCAAATGGCGGATTGGTCGCGATCAACCCGCCGTCCGGTGCATGTGAGTCGGATTGCCCGCGAAGGATTTTCAGCTCTTCGCGGGCAACGTTTTTTGTTTTTACTCGGCCAGTTCTCGCATGACCTTGATGAGATCTGACTTGCCTTCAAAGCCGATGCCGGGAATATCGGGCATGACGATACGGCTGTCCTCCACCCTCACGCCATCGGGGAATCCGCCGTAGGGCTGGAAGAGGTCCGGGTAGCTTTCGTTGCCTCCCAATCCAAGTCCTGCTGCAATGTTCAGTGACATCTGGTGCCCGCCGTGCGGGACGCAGCGGCTCGGCGACCATCCGGCCACCTTGAGCACCTCGAGCGTGCGTTGATATTCGCACAGGCCGTACGACAGGGCGCAATCGAACTGCAACCAATCCCGGTCGGGCCGCATGCCGCCATATCGCAGCAGGTTTCGCGCGTCCTGATGACTGAACAGATTTTCACCTGTTGCCATCGGCCCCGGATAGAACTCAGCAAGCGCCGCCTGAAGCGCGAAGTCCAGCGGGTCGCCGACCTCTTCGTACCAGAACAGCGGGTAGTCGCGCAGCATCTTGGCGTAGGCAATCCCGTCCTCGAGCGTCAGCCGGCCGTTGGCGTCCACGCAGAGTTGCGCTTTTCCGCTGATCTTCTTGAGAACGGCTTCGATGCGGGGCTGGTCTTCGGCAATGCTGTTGCCGATCTTCATCTTCACGACGGAGTAGCCCCGGTCGATGTAGCTCTGCATTTCATCGCAAAGCGCGTCGATGCCTTTGCCCGGATAGTAGTAACCGCCAGCGGCATAAACAAACACCTTCGGATTTGCCTCGCGTCCGTGCCGTTTGGCCAGCAAGCGGAAGAGGGGCATTTGGGTGATCTTGGCCGTTGCATCCCAAACCGCCATATCGATCGTGCCGACGGCAACCGACCGCTCGCCGTGACCGCCCGGCTTTTCATTTTTCATCATGGTGTTCCAGATCCGGTCGGGATCCAGATTGTCGCCGGCGTCGTTGAGGAGGGAATTGGCCGGCGCCTCCATGATGCGAGGGGCAAATCGCTCGCGGATGAGACCGCCTTGACCATACCGGCCGTTGGAGTTGAAGCCATAACCGACGACACGCCGACCGTCGCGGATGACGTCGGTCACCACCGCCACAAGCGATAGCGTCATCTTGGAGAAGTCGATGTAGGCGTTCGAAATGGACGAGGCAATCGGCGCCGTAACCTCGCGGATATCAACGATCTTCATGGCAGGTTCCTTGCGTTGGATTCATCTGTCGGCGGCATTGTTTGTCATTTTTCTGCGATCGCGGCCAGTTCCGGCTCGCTGTCGATAATGCGGGGCGGCGCCGTGCCTCTTTGTTCGTCGATGACTTCCTGGACCATCGCCTGGTCCAAGGCGCCTTCCCACTTCGCAATCGCGATCGTCGCCACTCCGTTGCCGATCAGGTTGGTCACGGCCCGTGCCTCGTTCATGAAGCGATCGACGCCGAGCAAGAGCACCAGACCTGTCACCGGCACCGTTCCGATGCTGGACAAGGTCGCGGCCAGCGTCACGAAGCCCGCGCCCGCGACGCCGGCGGATCCCTTCGATGTGAGAAGCAGCACGCCCAGGACCACGACTTGATCGATCAAGGTCAGCGGCGTGTTGGTCGCCTGAGCAACAAAGATAGCTGCCATGGTCAGGTAGATGCACGTGCCGTCGGCGTTAAACGTGTAGCCCGTCGGCAATACCAGGCCGACCACCGATCGACTGCATCCGAGCCGCTCCAGCTTTGCCATCATTCGTGGCAGGACGGCCTCGGTCGAACACGTAGCCAGGGTGATCAGGAGTTCATCCTTGAAATAACGCATGAAGTGCATGAGCGGGAAGCCGGACCACCTTGCAACGCTTCCTATGATTAGCACGACGAACACAACCGATGTGATGTAGACGCACAGCATCAGCCAGCCGAGAGCCCAGAGCGAGCCCACGCCATAACGCCCGATCGTATAGGCGACGCCCGCGCCAGCTCCGATCGGAGCGAGGCGCATGACCATTGCGACGATGCGGAACAGCGACTGCAGCATTGCATCGATCACGTCGACCAGCGGCTTGCCTCTTTCGCCAATCTGGACGAGCGCTATCCCCATCATGATCGATATGAAAATGACCTGCAGCATCGCCCCTCTTGAGAAGGCGTCCACGATCGTGGTGGGAATGATGTCCATGAAGAAGTGGACGATCCCGCCCTGGGATGCTGCTGTTTTTGTATAGCTGGAGATCGCGCTGGCATCGATGTGGGACGCATCGATGTTCATTCCGACGCCTGGACGAACGACATTGACGACGACGAGACCGATGACGAGCGCCAGGGTGGACAGAATCTCAAAATACAGGAGAGCGCGAACGCCGATGCGTCCGACCTCCTTGATGTTGCCCATTTTCGCCATGCCGAGGACGACCGTCCCGAAAATGATCGGGGCAAGCAGCATTTTGATGAGCTTGATGAAGCCGTTCGCAAGGGGCTGAAGCTTGACCGCTACGTCCGGGACGAACAGTCCGACCAGAAGGCCGACAAATATGCCAATGAGAACCTGGACATACAACTTTCCCATCCATGCTCGCAGCATAGCTGTTTCCTCGCGTGATATTTTTTTCTAGCTGAAGGTCAGTTGATTGATTAAAGGCGTGATATACCGCGCGAGCACGGCTGCCCAATGCCAAGATCGGCTTTCGTCATGCAGGAAAGGCATCGCTATGGAGTTGAGCTGGCTCGAGGACTTCCTGGCACTCGCGGCACACAAGACGTTCTCTCGCGCAGCGGAGTTGCGTAACGTCACTCAGCCGGCATTCAGCCGCCGTATTCAGTCGCTCGAGGCCTGGTTTGGGACGCATCTTTTTGTTCGCTCCCCACACGGGACCGAACTCACACCGGCCGGCAAGTTTGTGCGAATTCACGCAGAAGAGCTGACGCGCAACTTGCATCGGGTGCGTCAGGAGGCTCTTGAGGTTGCAAGCAAGGAAGCTTCGATACTGACCATCGCGGCGACACATGCGCTGTCGTTTGTTTTTTTTCCGGGCTGGATCAGGGGCCATCCGCTATTCGAAACCTTGGGGCCGCTCAATCTGATCTCGGACTCGATGGAAGCCTGCGAGCAGATCATGCTTCGAGGCGAGGCGGAATTCTTGCTCTGCCACTACCATCAAGACGTCGTGACTCGCTTCGACTCGTCGCAATTCAAAAGCATCGTCGTTGGCAGGGATGTGTTGGTACCTCTCTGCGTGCCCGACGAAAATCACAAGGCGAAGTGGCCGTTGCCCGGGCTCTCAACGTCCCCCTCGCGTTTTTTGTCGTACAGCACTCAGTCGGGTTTGGGTCGCATCTTGAATGCGGTGTGTGCGAAAAAGAAAGCTCTGTCGCTCGACAACGTGTTTACGGGTCAGCTTGCGGTCACGTTGCTGAGCATGGCGCGGCAAGGTCACGGTGTCGCGTGGCTGCCGGAGACGGTCGCGGCTGAAGATATTGCCGCGGGCCGTCTCGTCGATCCCGCGCACGGGAGTCTTTCAATCGATGTGGACATAAGATTGATACGACCCGTCCATCGCCAGTCGCGTACGGCTGAAGCCTTCTGGCAGGCTATCGGCGATATGACGGCATCCGAAAGGGGCTGACCGGGAGTTGCTCAAAGTTCATGTGGTGAGAGCATTGTCCGCTTATCGTGCGACAAGCTCGTCAACAACCCGCAGCGGGCACGGAGTCAACAGCTCATTCAATGGATGGGAGCGACGACTTATTGTTCACTTCTGAGCTGCTGCCGGTTTGATGGACACCGAGAAGGGTGTTTCACCATTTTTTGGTGACAGCGCGTACGGCGAGCAACTTGAGAAGCGCCGCAAGGCCAACCAAATTTAGTACCTGCGGAACTCTCCGCGTCGCTACTTAGCAAGTATTGTCAACAATACTATATCATATTGTTGACAATATTACGATGACGTGAAATCAATTGCTCTTTCGCATGGTCTGCGGGGAGCAGGGGGAATCATGTCCACGATCGTCGGAGAAGCGGCAGCTACAAAACCATCGAAGATAAGATGGACGATCTTCGTCCTTTTATTGCTGATGCTTGCTGTGAACTATGTCGACCGAACTTCGGTTGCGGTGGCGATGCCGCTCATCTCGAAGGAGTTCGGCATTGAGCCCGCGTACCAGGGTATACTACTCAGTTCGTTCTATTGGACCTATGCGCTTATGCAGGTGCCTGGCGGGATGTTGACCGATCGGTTCGGTGCGCGCCGCGTAATCGGGTTCTCGACGTTGGCCTGGGGCGTATTTCAGGCGATGGCTGCAGGTTGTACCCATTGGATCACATTGATGTTGATGCGATTGGGTCTCGGTGTAGTTGAAGCCCCGATGTCTCCAGCGGGCGGCAAGCTCGTTGGCATTTGGATGACGCGGAGTGAACGTGGGCGTGGCGCGACATTGCTCGACAGCGGTGCACCGCTCGGCGTCGCTCTCGGTGGTGCGATCATTTCCGGCTTGATAGTTTGGTTTGAGTCCTGGCGGGCCGCCTTCATCGTCACGGGTGTTGGTACGATCGCACTTGGGCTTTTCGCGTATTGGTACATCCGCGATCATGTCGCCGACCACCCTCTGATCAATAAAGGTGAGGTTGACTACATAGAAGCCGCGCACAAAGCCGAGGGTGCCAGCGTAAGCGATAGTGGCAATGTCCGGTTTATCGACTTCTTCAAGTATCGCTCGGTTTGGGGGCTATTCTTTGGTTATATGTGCATGCAGGCGCTATTCGCGGGCTTGCTCACCTGGATGCCGGTCTACCTTTCCGCCGTGTACGGCTTCGACATCAAGCAGATGGGCGGTGCCGTGTTCTCCATGTTCTTCGTTGGCTTCATCGGCGAACTGGTTGGTGGCTGGGTCGCGGACAAGTGGCTGGAATCGGGCGCGTCGCATTCGAAGGTCTTCAAAACGATCTTCGGATTTGCTTCGGCGCTCGCGACCATATCGATTTACGTGGTCGCTCAGATCCATAATCCGCTCGAATGCGTGATCATGCTGTCTGTAACGTTGTTTTTCCTCAGGTGGTGCGGTGTCTACTGGGTTCTTCCGTCACTCTTGGGGTCACGCCAACGTGCCGGCACAGTCGGTGGATTGATGAATTTCGGCGGCAACATCGCTGGCATTGGCATTCCGATCGTGGTCGGGTTGATTGTGCAAGCGACCGGCTCCTACTTCTACGCGCTTATGCTTTTCGCCGGAACAGGGATCGGCCTGTTCTTCTGCTCCGTATTCATCATCGATTACAGACAACGCATCACCTCGGTTTGAGGCCTTATGTCCGAAAGAAAACGTATCGGTATTCTGACTCCATCGTCGAACACAGCTCTCGAACCGATAACGAGCGCAATACTTCGCGATCTCCCGGACGTCACGGCGCACTTCTCGAGGTTCACCGTCACCGAGATTGCGCTCTCGTCCGGAGCGTTGCGGCAGTTTGATGCCGAGAAGATCCTCGTTGCAGCCCGACTTCTGGCGGATGCGAAGGTGGATGTCATCTGCTGGAGCGGAACGTCGGCTGGATGGTTAGGCTTTGAGAGTGACGTTCACTTAGCAAAAACGATCACTGACGCTACGGGAATTCCAGCCACCTCCGCCATTCTCGGGCTTAACGAGTGGTTGCGCTTGCATCAGTCGCAATCACTAGGGTTGGTCACGCCCTACACGGCAGATGTCCAAGAGAAGATCGAGCGAAATTACAAAGATGCCGGAATCTCTTGTATCAGCGCCCGTCCGCTAGGGCTGCACGTGAACTACGAATTCGCCGAAGTCGAACCCGAGACTCTCGCGAAGATGATCGGTCAGGTCGCTACGGAAAAGCCGGATGCAATCGCAACCTATTGCACGAACCTCAGGGCGGCGCATCTCGCGGAGAAAGTAGAGCAGGGGAGCGATACAGTCCTTCTCGACACTGTATCGACGACGGTCTGGATGGCGCTCCAGACGATCGGAGTAGATCCCACTCTCGTTCGTGGCTGGGGCCGGATCTTTTCGGGTATTGAGCAATGAGTACGATGATAACGGGGAGCAGCGGTTTCGTCGGCATTGCTCTGACCGAGGAGATATTGTCGAAAGGAGAGCATGTCGTCGGCGTCGACGTGAATCCGCCGCCACAAGCCGCCGTCGCTGCATTTGCCCGACGCGGCGGCCGATTCGATTTCGCCCAAGGTAGCGTTACGAACCGCGACTTCCTCGACGACACGATGAAGAAGTTCGGCGTTAAACGGCTTGTCGCGCTCGCGGCTGTGACCGCCGATGCGAACCGCGAACGCCAGGACCCTGGAACGATCATCGACGTCAACGTGGGCGGAACTATCGCTGCGATTTCCCAAGCGGCCAAGAAGGGTGTGGAGCGGGTCGTCTACGTAAGCTCTGGCTCGGTGTATGGCGCGAGTGGCGAGACGGCGGCAAGTCTGATCGAAGATGAAACGCCGCAGAGGCCGGAAGGTCTTTATGGGATTTCGAAGCAGGCGGCTGAGGCCGCAGCATTGCGGCTTGGTCGGCTGTACGACATCGATGTCGTCGCCGGCCGGCTAGGTACTTGTTACGGGCCATGGGAGCGCGAGACCGGCTTCCGCGACACCTTGAGCGCTCTTTTGCAAATCCTTCGCCTCGCACAGCGTGGCGAAGAGGCAGTTCTCCCTTGGAACAGTACGCGCGATTGGCTTTACGTCCGAGACGGTGCTGCAGGTTTGAAGGCGTTGCTTGATCGCCCGCGCCTGCCGCACACTATGTACAACGTCGCGGCCACCTTCGAGTTTTCGACCGACGACTGGTGCGCGCTGGTCCGAAAACAGCATCCGGGCTTCCGCTGGCGGAACGCGCATGATGGCGAACCAGCTAACGTGAACCTCTACAACACGTATGATCGCGCTTCCATGCGCATCGCGCGGCTCGTCAATGATACAGGCTTTACGCCCCACTACGACCTAGCCAAAGCCTTCGCGGACTTTCAAGCCTGGCGAACTACAATCGAGTCGACTGAAAGCAGCGGGGCCTTAAAATGAGCGGGAACGAGAAGTCCTCCGGGCGGATGCAGGATAAAGTCTGCATCGTTACCGGTGCAGCGTCTGGTATCGGGCGGGCGACGGCCATGCTTTTGGCACAGCATGGCGCGAAGGTCGTCATCGCCGATGTCACGGAGGATGTCATAGAGGGAGGCGCGTCCACGGCCGAAGCCATGCGGAAGGTAGGCTTAGCCGGCGAGTTCATCCGAACCGACGTGGGTGGCGGCAAGGACGTTGACAATCTGATTTCTTCTGTCGTTGAGCGTCACGGTCGCCTGGACGTGATCGTGAACAACGCATGTATTCGGCACGCACGGCCGCTCCTGGATCTTGAGGAGGCTGACTGGCAACGCATGCTGAACGTCAATCTGACCGGCGTGTATCGCTGCTGCCGAGCGGCCATACGTCAGATGGTCAAACAGCCACTCGTCGGGGAAGTCCGCGGCCGAATTGTGAATCTATCTTCACAACACGGCATAATCGCCGCTCCTCAAGATCTCGTTTACGGCGTGAGTAAAGCGGGCATCGCGTATCTCACACGACAGGTTGCGACCGATTATGCGGCGCAGGGCATCGTATGTAACGCCGTCGCTCCTGGCAAAATCCAAACGGGGGCAGGCGGGCGCGCCGTGGACCCGGACGTGCTGGAGCGTGCCAACCGGCGCACTCCCTGGCCGCGACTAGGCGCTCCAGGTGATGTCGCGCATGCCATCCTTTTCCTCGCGAGCGCAGAAGCCACGTTTATCACGGGCGCGGAGCTCATGGTCGACGGTGGTTGGATAGCTGCCTAGTTCCGCCCGGAAAACGAAGTCGGATACATGTCAGAATTAGATCTAGTCGTACGAAACGCTCGCGCGGTAACCGCAAGCGATATCATCTCCTGCGATATCGGCGTTCGCGAGGGACGTATTGTCTCAATCGGGGAGGCCCTTCTGAAAGCCGCCCGCGAGATCGATGCCGCGGGACGATACGTCACGCCGGGGGGCGTCGACGCCCACTGCCATCTCGACCAGCCGCATGCAGCACCCATCCGGATGGCTGATGACTTCACCACCGGCTCCCGTTCGGCAGCATGCGGGGGAACAACGACGATCATTCCCTTCGCGGCCCAAATGAAAGGGCAATCCCTGCTCGAGGCCGTTGCCGAGTATCACGGCAAGGCGGAGGGCAAGGCGCATGTCGACTACGCCTTCCATCTCATCGTCACGGATCCGACCGACGAAGTGATAGGCAAGGAACTCCCGACGCTGATCGGAGACGGGTACACCTCCTTCAAGATCTACATGACGTACGATGACCTGAAGATCGACGATCGGCAGATCATCGAACTTCTGGACGTGGCGCGCAGATATTCGGCCATGCCAATGGTTCACGCCGAAAATGCCGAATGTATCGAATGGCTGACGAAGAAACTCGAAGCCGCGGGCAGAACGGCGCCTCGCTGGCACGCTGAGTCACGACCGATGCTGGCAGAACGCGAAGCGACTCATCGCATCATTACCTACGCCGAGTTGATCGACGTTCCTCTCTTGATTGTCCATGTATCAGGCAAGGACGTCGTCGAGCAGATACGATGGGCACGTTCCCGCGGACTCCGAATTTTGGCCGAGACCTGCCCGCAATACCTATTTCTCACAGCCGCGGATCTAGGACTTGACGATTCCTATGAGGGCGCACGATGCGTCTGCAGTCCGCCGCCCCGTGACAAGACGAGTCAAAAAGCCATTTGGGACGGTCTCGCCGATGGCACTTTCACGGTCTTCTCATCGGATCATGCGCCGTATCGTTTCCTCGGGGAGGACGGCAAGCACCCTGGTGGCAAAGAAGTTGCCTTTCGGCATATTCCCAACGGAATTCCGGGCCTCGAGACCCGGATGCCCCTGCTATGGTCAGAGGGTGTTCTGAAGCGTCGCATCACGCCGCAGAAGTTTGTCGAACTTACCGCCACGAACCCGGCGAAGACGTACGGGCTCTTCCCTAAAAAGGGCACTATCGCAGTGGGCGCCGACGCCGATCTAGTTGTGTGGGAAGCGAAAGAGACGACCATTTGCAACGCGATGCTGCATCACGCGGTCGACTACACGCCTTACGACGGAATGTCCCTGCAGGCCTGGCCTGCGATGACGCTTCTTCGCGGCAATGTCGTATGGAACGGTAAGGAATTCGCCGGCGACCTTGCTGGCCGATTTCTGCCGTGTGGCCGGCCATCGCTCTACCCGGACGTCTAGATCGCGCCGAACACGGCCTCAAGCTCGATGACCGGAGCATCACGGCGCAAATTGAGGTTGCTTCGGATGTCTTCGAGATGCTCCAGCATCAGCGTTACGGCGCGGTTTTCGTTTCCTTCGATGATAGCGCCGATGATGTTGGCATGCTCGTCCTCGCGGCAGCATGATGATGTAGGAGCGTCATACAACGAAATGATCAGGCAAGTAATAGTCGTCAGCTCGCGCATGCTGCGCGTGAGAACGTCGTTTCCGGCCAATTCGGCCAAGAGCAGATGAAATTCACCTGAAAGGCGAAGGATTGTTCTATCATCCTTCGCGCGGCGCGCGTCTTTTTCCTTTCGCTGATGGGCGCGCAAGGCCGAGGAGATCTTCGGCGTCGGGTTTGCCACCAAACGATGCAGAATACCTGGCTCGATCAGTCGACGGGCCTCGAAAACATCGTTGGCTTTCTCGATCGAGGGACGCGCTACATAGGCTCCGCGCTGTGGAATAAGCTCGACAACCTGATCGTTCGCGAGCCGAGCCAATGCTTCGCGCACCTTGCTTCGGCTGGTCCCGAAGATCGTTGCCAAGCGATCTTCACCAAGCTTGGTACCGGGATGGAGAAGGTGCGAGAATATGGCGCCGTAAATCTTCTCGACGACATCATCTACGGATAATTCTTGATCCGTACGGACCTTTGAGTTTTTTGTTGAAGCGCGAGAAACTGGCATAGTGCAGAAAACCGAAGCTTTTTGGTGTGCCGAAGGACTTGTTGAGTCTAGCCGATTGCCCAACTTTCGGTCAATGATGATGAAGTTTCGTGCCTCTGGACAAGCATCCCGCCTTCTGAGAGACCGCCGAGTACAAACGCGGCGACCGGCGATGTTCGGCCGAAGGCACAGACGTCGATCCATCGTTGAATGAAGAAGACCGGGAACGGCTCGTTCGATCTGTTCTGGGTGCGCTTACAGCACACGTCGAACGAATGAGATCGAACATCATGTTTTCGAGCCCATATCAGAGAGCGTTCGTTTTTGTGGATGCTTCGTTTTTCATTGGGTTGGCTGTGACGATCGCGTTCCAGGCGCGCACTAATACGGCTCACGTAGTCAAGCTGCAGACGCAGATTGTGTTGACGTTCAAGATGCCCAGCGATGACAACCGGCAGATGATTCTTGAGGCAAATGCTGTGTATCCCATCGTCGGATCTGATGAAGCGACGATAGTACGAATTTGGTTGGATGGGGTGGGTTACGCGTTCGGCTGTGTCCGTATCTTATCTCAATAAAGAACAACCAAACGTTGGAGGCTGAAATGACCTTTGCCCGTATGCTCTCATCGATGGTGATCACTCTCTTTATTGTTGTTGCGGCTTACTGGACGAACAAGGGCTCCATCTTGGATAGCGTTACTGCTGCCTGATTACCAAGAAGAATTCCCTGATAGGCGATCTAGCACTACTTTGGCAGAATGTTGATTCTGTCACGTTTTTTAGGATTCCCGAATCAATTTTTCAATGATTCATGGGTGGTCGGCTCTCGGAGGGCTGACCATGGCGAAGTGGGAAGACGAACTCGAACGCTGGCTGACGCCGTTCCTGGATCGGCTGGGTCATAAGACCCGACAGCGGATGGCGCGATCCGGATTGATGCCGAGACGCTTGATGCCATCTTCGGATGCCATGATCACGGCGGCTGCGCCTTCGCCGACCGGCGTGCATTGCAATGCCGTCAGCGAGCCCGAGACTTTCTTGCCGCCAAGCACTTCGTCGAGCGTTCTTTCCTACTGCCGCTGCGCGTTGGGATTTTTTGCGCCATTGCGATGGTTCTTCACCGCGACCGGCGCGATGTCGTCGACCGAAACGTTGTGCCGGCCGGCATATTCGTTCGTCAGCAATGCGAAGTGCGTGAACGGCACGATGACATCGGCGATGACATTCGACAGGTCGCGCAGGCGCCCCTGATCGTCGACGAGTCCCGGCTTTTCGGCGCCGGGATTGCCGAAGTGTCAATCGGCCCTTTAATTGCGTGCTATTGTCAAGCTTCCTTGAGATGTCGGCACTGGGGTCATGGTCCTTTCCGAGGTCGCTAGGCGCCTCATGATGATGTCCGGGTCGGGTGCCTCAACGTGTTGAGCGGAGTACGGACTAACGCCACCAGCCGATTGACCGAGGTCACCACGACGACCGTCCCAGCGGGACATCGCCGACCCGGCGGACCGGGTCAGGAACCTGCAAAATGAGTTAGGCCGGCTTCGCGCCCCAATCGAACGACGTGCCATCGACCCAGATGCAGTGGAGGACCACCGCGATCTTCCGCGCGATGGCGACCTTCGCCTTTTTCATTCCGATCCGTTTTGCAAGCTTCATTCCCCAGGCTTTGAGGGCGGACCATTTTTTGGTTCGATAAAGCAAAACGGTCGCGGCTTCGAACAGATAAGTCCGGAGTAGCCGGTCGCCCCATCGCGATATCTTGCCACTAGTGTCAATATCGCCCGATTGGTTGCGCCGAGGTGTTAAGCCGAGATAGGCTCCGACTGTCGAGGCCGATCGAAAGCGGGACGGGTCATCGATCGTGTGGCGGAACGTTAAGGCCGTCACCACGCCGACGCCAGGTACCGTCATCAAGCGGCGCGTCGTCTCGTCCGACTTCGCCAAGCGGCGGACATCGTCGTCGAACCGGCTTTGCTGCTGGCAGATATGCTCATGAATCGACAGGAGTGGCTCGATCACACTGAGGAGCTGATGATCTTCACCCAAGAGGTCGCTCACCTGATTGCGGAACTGTCGGCCGATGGCGCGCGGGAATAGCAATCCGCATTCCTTGATCAGACTGCGGACCTGGTTCTCGATATCCCGGCGCATGGACACAAGCCGGGCTCGCGCGACGAGTATCGAGCGGATCCTCTGGCTTTCCTCGCTTTTAATTTTGACTTCTCGATACCAACCGATCCGCACCAGCTCGGCGAGGCCTCGCGCATCGTTCTGATCACTCTTGTTCATACGCACCGATAGGGCGGCGTGTGCATGCCGCGCATCAATACAAACGACCGGAAGCTCGACCCTACGAAGTTCGTGCCAAAGCCAGCTCGCCATCGCACCGGTCTCAAAACCAATGCGCTCCGCCAGTGGCGCATGTTTACGAAGGAGCCTAGTTAGATCGCCGGGATTAGACTTGGCCTTTCCCTCGAAGATTAATTGCCCAGTCTCGCTGACCACGCATACTGCGGTTTCTCTTTGCGAGACGTCCAGCCCGACGTATTGCTTCATGACAGCTCCTCCGAATCGTTTGATTGCGAGAGCTCAACGATAGTGAGGTTTTTGTGCCGCGAGCGCCGACCGCAATTACGTCACCGTGTTGAACTTTGGACGCCGATCCCCATTACAGGGTCAATATTGCAGGCCGAATGACATATTGAAGGATTCGAATGTGTTCGAACAGGGCGCGTGGTCGGGGCACACGCCGTGCTTTGGCGGATAAGAAGGGGACCGTGATATGCTCTCGGCGGAATGGGCGTGAGGCTTGCTATCGATGAAGCCTTTCAACCTTGTCGCGTTGCGCTCGCCAACAAGATCGCGCGCATCGCGTGGGTGATCATGGCGAGGAAAGTAAGAATTCCAGCAGGGCGAAGCCGCCGCCGACGGCGCTAAGGTCGCGAGCGTCGGCTTTGACCATGACAGAGCTTCTTCGGGTAAAACAGTTGGCGGAGTAACGATGATATGATGTGACAGCGAAAGCGGAATGGACCGCACGCCATCCAGACAGGACAAATACTTTGCACGGTTGATTGCGTCGATGTGGATAAGCTGCTGATTTTTCCCTACACAATCATGTTCCCGCTATTCTCGCTTTCTTCCATCGGTGTTTACGGCGTCAACTGCAAACTATTCGACCTTTATGCCATGGTGCGTTCGGTATTTTGGATACGTCCTGTCGAAACTCGATTTTAAGCCTATGCCGATGCTTCATCGTGCACGATGTTAGCCGCGTGCTTTCTCGATCAGGACGCGCATACCGTCATTGATGTCGCCCGTGATAGCTTTTCGGGCCGCGTCTCCATCACGTGCCCTGACAGCTCGAAGGATTTCACTATGATGCTTCAGGAGGTGCTGTGAAGTGTTTTTATGTTGCAAGGTCGAGTCTGGCCCTGACAGCAGAAAGTTGAAACTCGGGCCGATTCTAAGCCAAAGCGTTTCGATGATATCGACGGCGGAAGAAATGTTGGAGCTCCGGTACAATGCGAAGTGAAAGTCCCGATTCTTGGTCAGATAACGCTTGGAATCGCGCCGCGATACAGCGGAGTTCATTTCATCCTGTAAGGCAGTCATCTCGGCAATGTCGGCTTCCTTTATGACCAGCGCGGCCTCATAGGCGACCGCTCCCTCCAAAATTATCCTGACCTTTCTCAACTCGTCGAGCTGCACGCGGCTCATCAGCGGCACGACGAATGTTCTATTCTGACGAAGTTCGAGCGCATGTTCTGCAATGAGATGCCTAACCGCCTCGCGGATCGGCATGGGGCTGGTGCCGAGTTCGGTCGCCAGCGTGCGCAGGCTGACGGTATCGCCGGGCTTGAAGCGTCCCTTCATCAGCGCGTCCCGCAACTTTCTGTAGCTTTGCTCCTGATAGGTCTCACGCGTTACCGGAACCATCTTGAAAGCGGCTGAGGAGTCCTCCTTCTTTGGCTTCTCCGACATTGGATTTCCTTCTTGCAGGACGATCAGATTGTCCTGATGTCATTATTCGCTTAGAATGTTTCCTTCGAAAGGGGAAACAGTCCCTTCGGTTTAGGCGGGATTGGCCTATTGCGCCGAGTGCATGTTCGCATATGAACTTGGCCAACGAGCCGCTTCTGCAGAACGAATTCATTTTGGCTGAGCGACTCTCTGACGGCAGGATCAACCGATAGAATCCACGATGTTCGCCAAGACACAACATTTCTCGATCTTACGTCTCTGCGATTGAGCCTCTTCCAATGTGATTTCCCTGAACATGAAACTGCTTCCAGGGCGGATCTGCGCCAGCTTCCAGAGATCGCAGCTGGGTACCGTAAACGGGATGAAAAAACCACCGAGCGTTACGCAATCGTGCATGAGGATGATGGGTGTTTCGCCAGCCCAATTTATGCCGCCTATCGGATAGCCGATATCGATGATGTTGGAGGGATGGTCGCCATGTTCGGGTGACTTAGTCAACGCAGTCTCGGAATAGTCGAGTTTGGGTCCCTGAATTCGATACCCCACACGATTGCTCCGCGTCGTTAGTTTCCACTCCGCTTCGAAAAATTCCTTTACTCCCTTCTCGGAGACCCAATCGTCATTGGGACCGCGAACAACGCAGATGGTGTTGACTTTGTCGGTCGGCATGGCCGGGGTCGCCGATGGCAATACTTGCCGGCTTCGATGTGGGGTTTCTAAAGCGCTTGCGCCGACCGCAAGCACTTGCTGAGAGGTCAGGGGCTTTCCATCGGCGCCCCCAAGAGCCGCAGTCGCATATGTTGCCCTGGCTCCCATGGTCACGGGCACATCTATCCCTCCAGCCACCGCGATATAGGTCCGGGCGCAGTAACGTGCGCCGCCGAGCTGCAGCAACTGGCCAGGGGAGACGGCAATACTTTGCCACATCTGAACGGGTTGACTGTCGAGAGTTGCCCCCATATCGGCTCCGCATATGGCGATGACCGCGTCAGCGTTGAAGCGAAGTTCCGGGCCAAGCAACTGGCATTCCAATGCGGCCGCTCCGGCAGGGTTTCCAACCACCAAGTTCGCCAGCCTGAACGACCAGTCATCCTGCGGCCCCGAAGGCGGCACTCCATGGCGCAGCATACCCCGACGACCAGGAAAATCCTGTATGGTCGTCTCTAAACCAGGCTTGATAACTGAAATATTCATGGAGGGGTAACTCCGTTACAGGCTGCTTCGGCTTTCGTGATACGCCCTGACCGAGAACGTACCCGGTTCGATTTCGTGGACGTATCGACCTTCGGAGACCGAGGCGCTGATTTCGTCGAATTCGTCTCGACCGATGGGAATAAATCTGACGCGATCCGCTGCTTTCAACAGAATTGCCGTGTCCTTCAATGCCGGTAAGCTTTGATGGGGGTCCCATACGGGTGCCGGCGTGCGCCCTATGAGGTTGTAGCCGCCGGGGCTGGGTATCGTATAGATCGAGGTCGAGGTTCCGCCTACACCGATCGACCCGACTGGCGTCCAGGTTCTTGGAGGATTGTACTTCGGAGAGATGACTTCGCATTTTCGGTCTAATGCGCGCAAAATCGGAAGCCCGGGGAAAGAAGACACTGTTACGACCCATTGTTCGCAACCGGAATGACGGGCGTAGACGGCTTCCGCGCTGTCCAAATTGTTGACCCTGGCGACGAAGTCGGGGTCGTATTCCCGTTGAGCGACCTTCGCGCGATAGTCCTCGATGCACTCCCGAGTCCAGGGATCGCCATAAAACACCGGTATGCGGACGAGGCGGCTTTCGATCACCATATCTGAGATCGGCGGCAGCGCATCGTAGAGGCGCACAAGCTCTCTGCCGAGGTCACGGAAGCTCAGCATTTCGAAGTCATACTGGACCAGAACGGAATTATACGACGGCACGAGATCGGAAATTCCGTCAATACCAGAAGCTTCGATCGCAGCAGCCAAACTCAAGGACAGGAAATTGGCGTCGACTGTCGCATCGTCTCCCAATCTCGCCAGAACATGACGATCTCCAGCCGGCGAAATCCTGAGCATCTCAAAAATCATATGGTTTCCTCTCTGCCAGATCGTAACTGGATCGCCGCTCCTTCGTCATCCTCTTGTCCGACTGAATTGCGCCGAATGCGTTTCGCTGATGATGCGCAGTAAGCCCGGGGCGTGGTTCGTACCGCACGTGCGCGCAAAGCTAAATCAGATTGCGTTTCAAGCGCGACGAAAGGGCCGTGTAAACCGCTTCTGCGACCTTGGCGGCGCCGACCGTGTCTCCATGAACGCAGATCGAATCGGCCACCACGTCGACATCGTTGCCGTTTTTCGATCTGGTCACTCCGACATCAAGAGCTCTGACCGCTTTCGCGGCTGCATCTTGCGGAGATATGGTCTTCGGATGTCGGCTGATTACTTGGACGCCATTGTCGTCATATTCTAAGTCGACATAGAATTCGCATACGAAGGGGATTTTCCGGTGGTTAAGCACGTCCGCCAAGACGCTGTTCGCGACGGCGATAACAGGCAGCTCAAAGCACTGAGCCGCATCGGCTATCGCGTTGGCGGTCGATTCCTGCTTCTGCGCCATTCCCATAAGCGCTCCATGGGGCTTGATGTGTGTCATCGCCAAGCCTTCCGCCTGTAGAAACGAGGAGAGCGCTCCCACCTGATACATGACCGCGGATGCAATTTCGTCGCGCGTCATCTTCATCTCCCGTCGACCGAAGCCTTCCTTATCCGGTAGCCCCGGATGCGCACCGATTCCGATCTCGAAAGTCCGGGCTAGTTTTACGGTGTTCCACATCACTATCGGATCGGATGCGTGGAAGCCGCATGCCACGTTGATATGCGTGACGAACGGCATGACGCTGGCGTCATCGCAAAGGTTGTAGATGCCGAACGCCTCGCCCATATCGCAATTTATCGTCACCATCTTTTAGCTCCGCTCTCTTTCCAATCACCGTATTTGTGTGATCACAGGCAAGTCAAGGACCGCAGTCGTTGCATAGGAAAGATTCATCACAGCGGATGAAATCGAAGGCGCTGGCCGCAATATCAACAAACACCGCGCAATTACAGTATCTTGGAGTGACGAGTAGGTCGCAGGCAAAAATGATCTTGCCTCAAAATTCAGCTTGGTGATCTGTGATCACAGTGATAGGGTGCTGCGGTGGGAGTGGCATCGTTTCAATTTGATGGGCGCCCAGGCGGCCGAACTCGAATCGGTCATCGGGGTGCATCGATATCATGGCTGACGCGCAACATTTCCCGTCGCGTTATCGAGCGTGTTGCTGGCGAATGAATGCAATCGATAACCAAGAATCTTGGACGCAAGTACCGAGATCGGACGATAAAATCGGTTCAGCCTAAAAGAACCGGAGGGAGTAGAAATGTCGTCGGAATTAGAGTTGGTTGGCGTTACTGCTGAGAAGCGCGCAAAAGCAAACTGGTTTGGAACTCAGAGTGGCTTGAACAGCCTCAGGTTGATGGGATTGGCTGTCGGCATTGCGCTCATCGCTCTCGCCTTCGGTATTCAAAAGCCCCAGTTTTTCAGTGCGGCAAACCTGCTAACTCTGCTTCGCTCAATGGTGCCTCTGGGGATCATCGCGTTGGCGCAGATGCAAGTCATTCTCGTCGGTGAGATCGATCTGTCCGTTGGTGCCGTGTACGGTCTGACATCGGTCGTGCTTGCTGCCTTTTGGCTGGGGGGAGGTGGGGCGCCCTTCGAGATGTCGCTGATCCCGGCCATGTTGCTGGCCTTGGTTACTGCTGGTCTCGCTGGCCTTCTATGCGGGTTTCTGGTGCTGCGGGCAGGCCTGCCGTCTTTCATTGCGACGCTCGGTGCATTGAATATCGCGCAAGGGCTTCAGCTCCTTCTCGGCAATGCAGCCACCTTCACACCGGAATACAACGATCCGCTTCCTCCTGATTGGGAGCGCTCCTTCTTCAATGCGCTCGGCGGGCTCCAGGTCGGCGGGAGCATCCCAACAGAAATCTTCTGGCTGTTCGCCGCAGCTATTTTGTTTTGGATCGTTCGCCACCGTACTATTTTCGGATTTCGGCTGGTTGCTATCGGCGGCAATGCAGAGGCTGCCAAGGTCGCCAAACTGCCGATCGTTAAATACAAGTACATCGTCTTTCTGCTGAGTGGGCTTGCGGCCGGGGTCGCGGGCATCGTCGACTTTTCATATGTCGGATCGGTCGGCCCTTCTGACGCCGGCTCGCTCCTCTTCTCCGTCATCGCAGCGGTGGTCATTGGCGGCGCAAGTCTTAGTGGCGGACGCGGTACCGTTCTCGGCACTCTTCTGGGCGTCATTCTGCTCAGTCTTCTGAACAACGGTCTCGCACTACTCGGTGTCGGATCTTTCGCGCAGCTTCTTTTCATAGGCCTCGTCACCGTCATAGCGGTATGGATCGACATCCTCTCACAGAAGCTCATTCGCAAAGCAGGTCAGCGTGCTGCCGAGACTGCGGGGCGGGTTCTCAAATGAACGAACTCATCGCAACGGGGCTTACCAAGCGCTACGGTGCAACTCGTGCGCTTTCCGGTCTGGACATCCGGCTGATTTCGGGGACCGTGATCGGAATTGCAGGGCCGAACGGGGCAGGTAAATCCACCCTGATGCGCGTTCTTTCCGGAGAAGAACGCCCCGACTCCGGCGACCTCGTCCTCGTCCGCGACGGCCAGGCCACGCGGGATTTCAAAGTTGCGGTCGTTCATCAGGAACCCCAGGTCTGGCCTAATCTATCCGTCTGGAAAAACCTTGAGGTCGGGCGGGAAGAAGAGGAGCGGGCCAGCCAAAACCGCGGGGATGCAGAGACCGAGAAGATCCTCCGGCTGCTCAGCATCGATATGTTCGCCGACTTCGAGTTGGTGGATCTGCCGCTTGCAGTTCATCAGCGTGTCGAGATTGCGCGCGCCATGTTGCACAAGGCGGATGTTTTCCTGTTCGACGAGCCTAATTCGGCTCTGACGGATGAAGAGTCCAAGGCGCTGTTCGAACTGATGGAGCGGTTGGCTCAGGCAGGAAAAATCGTCATTCTGGTGACCCACCGCCTGAACGACCTCGTCAGCGCGTGCTCTGACGTCATGATCTTGAGAGAAGGCCGCATCGTCGCCGAACTCCGGGGAGACTCTGCGCTGACAGAAGCGGCAATCGCTGCTCAGCTTACACTCACCGAACATGTTGCGACGACGACATCGGCGGTCGGCGGCACACCGAAAACGCCGATGAAGGACCAGAAGGTGCTGCTCGCCTTGAAGTCGTGCGCCGACGCTGCTGGAGCTTTTCAAAACGTCGATCTGGACGTTCGCGCCGGAACGGTTCTCGTTCTGGCGGGCGTGGAGGGATCTGGGGCCAGAGAACTGACCCAGGTGATCGGGCAGTTTCGCCCGGCGAACCCCGGCCGCACCAACGGCTGCGCTACTGAATATATCGCCGCCAGTCGGAAGCATACGGTGTTTTCCAATATGTCGGTCGCGGAGAATCTGGCGATCAGATTGGGTCGCGACAGGATGACCACCGCTGCAGGCACTCTCAGCCTTGCCGCAATCAACCGCCTCGCCGATAACTCGGTCAGACGATACACGATCAAGGTCGGTCATCACTCGAATCCGGTCACGTCTCTCAGTGGTGGTAATCAGCAGAAGGTCGTGCTTGGGGCAACGCTCGAGACCAATGCAGATATCATCGTAGTGGAAGAGCCTACACGCGGTGTGGACATATCCTCGAAGCGAGAGATTTACGCTCTGTTGAAGTCATATTGCAGGGCGGGGAAGGCCGTCGTGCTCTTCTGCACCGAAGTTCCTGAAATGTACGATGTCGCCGATGAAGTCGTCGTCCTGTCGCGCGGGTCGATCGCTGGACGAATATCGATGTCCGAGATTTCCAACGTCTCTCACCTCGTCGAAGTCATCGCTCGTTTCGAGAGGAAGGAGGCTCACGCACAGATATCCTGATTTGAGCAAGCTCGCCGGCCTTCGACGAAAATTGGCAGGCCATTTCATCTCATCGAATACGATACATCGGAGAATAAAAATGGGAAACAGTGTTAAGTACAGCAGAATGGCTGCGATTGGAGCGGCAATGATGACGGTGCAATTGACTGCTGCCTATGCGGCCGGGGTGAACGTGCCTCAGTCTGCCCAGCAGGCGAAGATGCCCTGGGGAGAATTCAAGCTTGCGCCGCGTATCGTCGCCTCGCTTAAGGACGGCAAGCCGGCCAACGTCACAGTGGACGTCATGGCGACGGCAATTCCCCGCATGGGTACGGAAATGCGCGCAGGCATGGAGCGAGGCTGCGCTTCTTCGGCCGGTGGACTTGCTATGAACTGCAATCTCGTCGGGCCGATCAACACCGATCCGAACCAGCAATTATCGCAGCTGGAAACGCTGCTGGCCTCGGAAAGCGTGGACTGCCTCGTTTTGCAGACGCCATTGCCGGGGCAATTCGTTCGTGTGATCGACAAGTACATCGACCAGGGTATTCCAGTATTCACCTTCAACATCGATGTGGATAAGTCGAAGCGTTTCGCGTTCACGGCGTTGAACGAGGAAGAAGCGGGGCGGATCAACGGCGTCGAAACGGCCAAGATGGTGAAGGCAAAGAATCTCAGCATCGATACCGTCGCACTCGCCAGCAGCGCGCCGGACCAAGCCTGGGCGCGGTCCCGCATGAAGGGTTTCGTGGCCGGTTACAAAGAGATCATCCCGCAAGCGAAGTTCTTCAATGATCCGGCCAGGGCGGTTCCGACAGGGTTGAGCTATTCCGTCAAAGAAACACTGACGACCATGACGCCGTTCCTGACGGCGCATCCCGATGTAAACCTCGTATTCCATACTGACCAGAGTGTGGAAGGCGTCGGTGAAGTCATTCGTAACCTGAAACTTCAAGGCAAGGTCTATACGTCCGGTTTCAACGTCAGCCGCGGAATTCTCTCCTCGATAATCGACGGGGTCACACTCGTTACCATCGACCAGAACTATGCGGCTCAGACCAATGCCGGTGTCAAGCAGTGCGCGGCGTTTCTGTCCAAGGGCGAAGTTCCGGCGGATCCAATCAACTTCATTCCTCCGGTCGTGATTTCCAAGGACGGTGCGGACGGTTCGCTGAAGGCCGATGCGGCGCTGAAAGATCTCCAGTCATCGAAGTAATCGAAACGGGAGCGCTCTATCTGGGCGCTCTCGATCAATCTGAACAGGCACGGAGTTCGGGACGCGGAAGCGATAGGGGAAGCGGAGCAAAAGCGTGGCAAAAATCGTAATTTCATCCTCGGTTCCCGGCGTATTCTACCGACGCCCATCACCTGAAGCAGATGAGTTCGCGAAAGAGGGTGATAAGTTGGAGGCCGGTACGACCGTTGCGGTCGTAGAGGTCATGAAATCCTTTCAAGCGATCGTCGCCGACCAGACATGTCACTTCGTACGTTACCTAGTCGAGGATGACGAGATGGTCATGCCCGGCGATCCCATCTGCGAGCTCGAGGCTTGAGTGAATGAAAAAGATCTTCATCGCCAACCGGGGTGAGATTGCCGTGCGGATTGTGCGTGCGGCCCACTCTCTAGGTATAAAGACGGTTCAGGCGGTAAGCGACGCGGACCGCAATATGCTTGCCGCACGCCTTGCCGACGAAACAATCAATATCGGCCCGGCCCGCGCGACGAAATCCTACCTGAATACGGACGCAATCATCAAAGCGGCGGTCGCTTCAGGTTGCGACGCGGTTCATCCAGGCTATGGGTTTCTTTCGGAAAATGCGAGCTTTGCGGATGCAGTCGCGGCGGCCGGCCTAATTTTCATCGGTCCGGATGCCCGCATTATCAGGCTTATGGGAGATAAGATTGCAGCACGTTTGTGTGCCGAAGCCGCTGGTCTTCCTCTTCTACCTGGCAGCGGAGGAGCCATCGACGCAGAAAAGGCGACCGAAATCGCGAGAGCGATAGGCTTTCCCATCATGATTAAGGCCGCGGCTGGTGGCGGCGGTCGCGGAATCCGCGTCGTGGAGCGACCCGAAGATCTCGGAGCCCAGATCGCGCTGGCATCGAACGAAGCAAAAGCGGCTTTCGGTGATGGCAAGGTCTATATCGAACGTTTTGTCGACAGCGCGAGACACATCGAGGTGCAGATCCTCGGTGATGGAAAGAATGTCGTCCACTTGTTCGAGCGCGATTGCTCAATCCAGAGGCGTCGGCAAAAAGTCTGGGAAGAAGCGCCAGCTGCTTCGTTGACCGCGTCGCTTCGCGATCAAATATGCACTGCCGCAGTGGAGCTCGCCAAGTCGGTCAGTTACAGGGGGGCAGGCACGATCGAGTTCCTCTACGACGAAAGCGAGCGGCTTTTTTATTTTCTCGAAATGAACACGCGTGTTCAGGTAGAGCATCCCGTTACGGAGATGATCACCGGGATCGATATCGTTCGCGAAATGATTCAAATCGCAGACGACAAGATGCTCTCGTTCGATCAAGACGAGGTCCGGGTGGTGGGCCACGCCATCGAATGCAGAATAAATGCCGAAGATCCCGATAATCAGTTTGCTCCCAATCCAGGTAAGATATCTGATCTTCATGTTCCGGGTGGATTCGGCGTGCGCTTCGATGGGGCGATCTACCAAGGCTACGATATGCCGCTTCACTACGATTCTTTGCTAGGGAAGTTAATCGTTTGGGGTGAAGATAGGAACGCTGCTCTGGGTCGGCTTCGCCAAGCACTTGGCGAAATGGAGATAGCTGGAATCAAGACGACGATGCCCCTCCACCGTCGTCTGGCGAAGGATGCCAGCGTCGAAAATCTCCATTTCGATATCAACTGGCTAGAGCGATGGCTGAGCGAAACGTCGCAAGCGCCGAGGAAAGTCGAAGTAGGGGCGGATTTCTAGCGAACGGAAGCTTATTGCTTCGAGCAGCATGATGTCTGCCTGAGTAAGACACTCCACGCTGCCATTCACTCGGCCCAGGTGCTTTTGACGGCTATTCGTTGCGCGGCCCTGCAATTGGGAGCCTGAGCGATGGGCTTATGCCGCTGTTGTCCCTTCTGACCCGGTTTCGCCGACCTTTGTCGGAAATTCAGAAGATTATTTTGCAGCTTGGAATAACCCCAAAAGTGAGATATGTGATCACAGATCGCAAGAACGACCGCAGGTAGTCGGATGCGAATTTAGCCGACGGCCCACGACGATCGCGTCTTGAATCAACTAGAGGACGAGAGGGGTGTGATCTTGAACGCTTATGATGACGGTTATTCGCCAAACGAAGCCCCCAAGATGCCCGGCCAAAAAATACGGGGTGACACTGGACAGACGGCGCGCCACGAACTGGACGAAATCTATTTCCAGGAAGCTTCCATTAACCTTGCTACAAGGGCGGAAGACGTCGAGCCACGGCTTTTGATCGACGCGCTCGAGCGCCATTATGATTTTGCAGGATCTGTAACGGCCCTGTCGTCGGAGGTCGAGCATACGGCTGCTGCAACGCTTGCGGACGGTCGCCAGTTCATCCTGAAGACTTCTTCACAGCCTGTCGCACTGGAGAGCTTCCATTTCCAATCTTCGGTGATAGCTGGCCTGGAAACAGCGACGGGATTTGTCGTTCCTCAAATCCTGCGAACCCGGCGCGGATCGCTGATGTTCGAAGAGCCCGGTATCTGTGGCTATCTGCAAGAGCGTCTTTCCGGAGTTTCGCTGCAAGAAGTGAATTCTTCTCCAGATGTGCTTTTCAGGATGGGCCGGGCGCTTGCCGAGATGGGAAAGGCCTTGAAACTTTCCGATGCGCCCGGAAAGCATAGGCCGGTTCTCTGGAATGTGAAATGCTGGTCGAGGCTGGGAGAGTTTGCGAGATATCTACCCCATGGCTCCGTCGCGAAGTTGGTGAATGCTGCGTTACAGGAGTTCAACGAACGCATCGAGCGTCATCTGCAAGACTTGGTGTGGCAGGTCACGCACAACGATCCAAGCCCTTACAACAGTTTTCTGACTGATCGCGGAATAGCTTTCATTGATTTTGGCGACGGCGGCTGGGGGCCGCAGATACAGGATCTCGCAATCGCATCCAGTCATTTCGTAACGGATTCCGACCTGGCGTTGGGAGGTGCGGAGCACCTCATTGCGGGCTATGCAGCTGCTTGTCCACTCACCGAACTCGAGGCGAGCATACTCGTCGGCCTTATGAAGGCCCGCCAGAGCGCGCTTATCCTCATCAATTGCTGGCGGGCGGAACTCTTCCCGGAAGATGCGGCCTACATCAAGAAGAACGTCGCAAGAGCCGAAAAAGGTCTCGCATTCCTATCGTCATTAAGTCCCGCGATGGCGGAAGCGACAGTGACCGCTGCGGTATCCGGAATGCGCGGCTGCATGAAAGCATGACCCTTTCGGTCGACTACCGTTCGATCGAACTGGAGCAGCAACTCGCAACAAATTCTCGTCGCTCTCAAGTAGGTGGAAACAATGTCTAAAGATCTTATGCCGAACAGATACACCCCTGGAGAAGCCGAGGTTCCTCAACGCGAAGCGGAGCTGATCGGCCGGCGCGACAGTGTCTTGGGCTCTTCCTATCGCTTGCAATATCGTAGGCCGGTCCATTTCGTCCGCGCAGAGGGGATGTGGCTGTACGATCCGGACGGCCAGTCATATCTCGATTTCTATAATAATGTGCCATGCGTGGGACACTGCAACAGCGAGGTCAACGCCGCCATGGCCGAGCAGGCCAATCTCATCAGCGCCAATACGCGCTACCTCGAACCCAAGCTTGTCGACTATGCGGAACGCCTGACCGCAACCTTCCCGCATCAGCTGGACAGGGTGGTATTCACATGCACGGGTAGCGAATCCAACGATCTGGCACTCCGCATCGCGCGTCTGGTCAGCGGTCATGAAGGGGTGCTCGTTTCGTCTTACGCATATCACGGTACGAGTGCAGCGACATCGTCCGTATCCCCCAACCTGGGCGATGCGGTGAAGCTGAGCCCATCGGTTCGCATGGTAAGGCTTCCCGGACCGGCAGGCATTCCAGAGTCTCAAGCGGCGGGGTTTTTCGAGGCCGAGGTACGGGCAGCCATCCACGATCTCAATCGGCGGGGAATAGGCGTCGCCGCGCTTTTGATCGACAGCATCTTTTCAAGCGATGGAGTTTGGGTAGACCCGCGCGGATTCATCGCTGGCGGTGTATCTGCGGTCCAGGAGGCTGGTGGCTTGTACATTTCGGACGAGGTCCAGCCAGGGTTTGGTCGCACCGGCGAGCACATGTGGGGATTTGAGCGCCATGGCGTCATTCCCGATCTGGTGACATTGGGCAAACCGATGGGCAACGGGTTTCCGATCGGGGCAGTGGTAGGACGTCGCCAGCCGATGGACCGGTTCGGCGCCGCTGCACGTTACTCGAACACATTCGCAGGCAATACGGTGGGGATTGCGGCAGCCGCTGCCGTTATGACGATCTTGCAGCGGGAAAACATACTTCACAATGCCGTTGCTATGAGTGGTCTCATAAAATCCGGATTGGAAGCATTGGCCGCGAAATCTATTGGCATCCGCGCCATAAGAAATGCTGGCCTGTTCTTCGGAGTGGACATCGGCCTGCCCGACGACAAAGCGGTCCGCCGGCGATCTATGGCATTGAACGTTGTCAATATTATGCGCAACGAAAGAGTGTTGATCAGCACTACCGGCGAAAACGAAGACTCGCTGAAAATTCGGCCTCCGTTGATTTGCAAAGAAGAGCACGTCGCTCAATTTCTGAAAGTGATCGAGAGCGCATTGGTGCAATCCATCAACGTTGCGGTCCGATCATAAGAATTGACGAGCCGAATTCTTGAGGGGCGAGATGCCTCTGATCGTCTGATCACATTGCAACCGGCATTCATAGGTATGTATGGGGAAGTATTATGAAGAATTACAACCTTGCGGTTATCCCTGGCGATGGGATCGGAAAACCGATGACGATGGCCGCGTGGGATGTCCTTACAAAGGTTGCGGCGCAATCTGGTTTTTCACTGTCTCAGGTCACATTTCCCTGGTCCTGTGACTACTACCTGCAAACGGGCGAGATGATGCCGGCGGACGGCATCGAAACGCTCCGTCCTTTCGATGCAATTCTGCTGGGAGCGGTAGGTTGGCCCGTCAAGGTCCCCGACTCGGTTTCGCTGCACGGATTGCTATTGCCAATTCGCAAGGCATTCGTTCAGTACGCGAATGTCCGGCCGCATCGCCTTCTTGCAGGTGTCGAAGGACCTCTTCGATCGCCGAATTTCGATATTCTCTGTGTTCGGGAAAATTCTGAGGGTGAGTATTCCGGTGCCGGAGGCAGGGTTCATCAAGGACAACCGAACGAGGTCGCCATCGAAACGGCCGTTTTCACACGGTCCGGCGTCGAGCGGATACTGAGATACGCGTTCGAGCAGGCTCGAAGGCGTCGAGGAAAGCTGGCTTCCGTGACGAAGTCCAATGCCCAGAAGCACTCGATGGTATTTTGGGACGATATGACGGATGAACTCTCTCGCGAATATCCAGATGTCGAAGTGGAGAGATACCATATCGACGCGATGGCCGCACGGATGGTGATGGCGCCTGCAAGCCTGGATGTCGTCGTCGCTTCCAACCTATTCGGAGACATTCTGACGGATATCGGTGCCGCGATACAAGGTGGACTAGGATTTGCTGCGTCCGCCAACATCGATCCGCACCGCAATGGCCCGTCTATGTTCGAACCGGTCCACGGCTCGGCGCCGGATATCGCTCACCTGGGTATAGCCAACCCGATAGCGACGATCTGGTCGGCAGCGATGATGCTGGACCATCTGGGGGAGCATTCCGCGGCTTCGCGGATCATGGCCGCGCTTGAAAAGACGACGGCGCAGGGCGTCGGCACGGCGCCAGGCAAGGACAAGACCGACCGAATTAAGACAACGGTTCTTGCCGCGCTCGAATAGGGACGGAGTAGAAGATGAAACTCAAGGATCCTGGCCTTCTTAGACAGTCCGGCCTCATCGACGGCATCTGGCGAGCGGGAAATGCGAACAAAAGGATCGAAGTGATCGATCCTTCGGATCAGACCGCGCTTGGAACGGTACCCGATATGGACGGCGCGGATACCAAAGCCGCCATCGCGGCAGCGGAGAGAACGTTCGTGGACTGGAAGAAGACGACGCATGGGCGGCGCGCGGAGTTGCTGGCGGCGTGGTACAATCTCGTCATCGAAAATCTAGACGACCTTGCGCTCATCCTCACGTCCGAGCAGGGAAAACCGCTTGCCGAGGCAAGAGACGAGATCCGGTATGGCGCATCGTTTATAAAGTGGTTTTCGGAGGAAGCCCGCCGCATTGGGGGAATGACCATCCCCTCGCCGACGCCGGACCGACGGATTCTCGTTTTGAAGGAGCCCGTCGGCGTCTGTGCGATCATCACGCCCTGGAACTTCCCCACGGCGATGATAACCCGCAAGGTAGCACCCGCCCTCGCGGCGGGTTGCACGGTCGTCATCAAGCCATCCGACCTGACGCCATACTCGGCACTGGCGATTGCAGTACTGGCCGAGAGAGCCGGGATACCCAAGGGCGTCATCAATGTGGTGACGGGAATGCCGCAAGCGATCGGCGAAGAGCTGATAAGCAATCCGACGGTTAGGAAGATTTCGTTCACCGGCTCGACGCGGATCGGTTCGTTGCTAATGCGAGGAGCGGCCGACAGTGTTAAGCGTCTCAGCCTCGAACTGGGTGGAAACGCGCCGTTCATCGTATTCGACGATGCCGATATCGATCTGGCAATCGAAGGAGTGATCGCCTCGAAATTTAGAAATGGCGGACAAACCTGTGTTTGCGCCAATCGCATCCTGGTGCAAGACGGTATCTATGACGAGTTTTCTGCAAAGCTCAGTGAACGAGTGGTTGCAATGAAGGTCGGTCCCGGACTTGTTCAAGGGATCGATATTGGTCCCATGATCAACGAGGCAGCCTTGGCCAAAATCAACCGGCATGTTTCGGACGCCCTGCAAAAAGGCGCTCAATTGGTGGCGCAAGCAAAAACGGTGGCCGTAGGCAAACAATATGCAGCCCCTACCGTTTTGGGAAACGTGACGGTCGAAATGGAACTCGCGCGCGAAGAGACCTTCGGACCTATCGCGCCGCTTTTCAGGTTCAAGACCGACGAAGAGGCTCTCTCCATCGCGAATGGCACGCCTTACGGTCTTGCGGCCTACTTCTATACTCAGAACCTGAAACGCTCATGGCGCATTGCCGAGACCCTCGAATTTGGAATGGTGGGCCTCAACACCGGTTCGATTTCCACAGAAGTCGCGCCGTTTGGCGGCGTAAAACAATCCGGCCTGGGCCGCGAAGGCTCTCAGCTTGGAATTGAAGAATATCTCGAAATGAAAAGCTTTCATATCGGCGGTCTGGGAGGCTAGAGGACGACGCGATATCTATGGGACGCGTGATTGGCTTGCTTTCATCGTGTTTAGCGCACTGTAGGTTTTGAGGCCGAACACTATGGTTCGGCAACCCAGGTGACTCCATCAGCGGTGCGGTTTGTGGAAAGGACAGCCGTTGGCCGGCCCTCGACTCGCATTGTCCGGCAGTTGTCTACGAATGGGTGCAGGAGGGCTCTAGGACGTCTTTGTCATCAACGCGCAGAAGTGCCCATTTCCAAGATCCTTGTCGCCAACCTACCGATATTGCTATTCGCGTGTTCCGCGCGGCCAACGAACTCGGTCTGAAAGCAGTCGCGATATGGGCAGAGGAAGACAAACTGGCGCTGCACGGGTTCAAAGCTGACGAAAGCTACCGGGTCGGTCGCGGATCGCATCTTGCCCGCGATCTCGGCCCGATCGAGAGCTACCTGTCGATCACTACGGATTGTAGTCTGAAGCTCGGAATTCGCCGAGGCCTGCGCGGCCGCCGGCACCACCGGCATCGGGCCGAAGCCGGAAACGATGCGCCAGCTTGGCAACAAGGTGGCAGCGCGCAATCCCGCCATTTCGATCGGCGTGCCGTCGTGCCCGCCACCGATCCGCTGCCGGACGCCCGGCCGAGATTGCGCGGCTCGCCGAGGAGACCGGTAATCCCGTGATGGTGAAGGCATCCTGGGGCGGCGGCATCGCGGCATGCGCGCGATCCACGACCAAAGAACCTGATCCGCGAGGTTACCGAAGCCAAGCGCGAGGCAATCCGTCTGGAACATGGATAGCAAGGCCGGCGGCACCACTGAAGCCGCCGGCGCCGGAGCATCGCATGACGATCTGTTGAGTTCCGGCGCGCACGCCACCAAGACGACGACACGGAATATCTACATGCGCGATGCGAACTCGACGGAGAGAGCTTAGGAAACTAGCTTGGAGCCCTGACCTCGGGTCTGAAAATTACATCTGAACTTCAATTACATACTCGTAGTTTTATTCTGAATGGCGCGCCATTTGCTGTTGGGCGCCATATAAGTTTGGACTTCTGCCATCCAAACTGGACTCAATGCCGCATATGTCTGGACTGGAAGCGAGTACCGTCCCTCCCGCTATAGCTTCAATGGTTAGAATTGGCCGCTCATATCGGCTTGGTTGCTGACTCTAGTCCCGCCGGGGCCAACAACGCTTCTGCAGTTATGTGCAGACACTTTGAAAACGACTCGATTTCCGCTTTAAGAACGAATCGATTTCGTTTTGAGAACGACTCGATTTAACTTCCCTTTGATCCAACTCGCAAATTTCCCCTCTTTTTTCCGCAATTTTTTCGAGCGCAAAAATCCGAGGGGGGTGTTTCAGGAAATTTGCCCATGAAGCGTGCCGGTCGGCGTGGCACCACAGCCGGCGATCCGGGCTGGTCGAACTGCGTCTTCTGCGGCACGGCGGTCGGCAAATCTGCCCGATCGCGCGAGCACATCATCCCGATGTGGCTGCTGCGCGCCACTGGAGATCCCCATCGAAAGATCAAGATTGAGAGCGACCCCATAACCGGCAACGACGTCGTAAGACCGGCGTCCACGTTTCACTTCACGGCTTGCGAACCATGCAACCAGAAATACGGGAAGACGCTCGAGAAGCACGCCAAGAAAGCGATCGAATCCTTGTCGGCAGGAAAATCGCTCGCGGTTTCGCAGTGCTACTGGCTACTGGATTGGCTCGATAAAGTGCGCGTGGGGCTCTGGCTCGGGTACAACATGCTGCACAAGGAAGAGTTCGCGCCGAAGTTTCGGATCGACCAGCGAATTGGGATAAAGGATCGGATCGCAATTATCAGCGTGGATCCGAATGATGCCACAAAGGGCTTCGGATTCAGTAGCCTGGACAACCAAATATTCCGAACAAGCCAGGCCGGCATGTTTTTCAAAATCAACAATATTCGGATCTTGTCGCTCTCGTTCGACGGCTTAATTTTCCGCTTTGCCGGAATGCCCTTTCCAAAGGAGATGCTCGCCCTCAGCGACGATCCGGATCGCCAGATAGCAATGATGGGGCGGACCGACTACCAAATCAAACAGGACTGGGGGGAATTCCAGATCCCTGGCGCCACCGTGATCGCTCAGACCAGCTTCTGGTTGGGCAATTGCGGCGATGACGAAAGCTTAGCCATGTGGATCAATCAAAAAACGATCCCTCGATTTAAGAGGATTCCAAAGCTGCGCAAAGCCGCCGATTTGAACCAGTTTGTCCAGACCCAACTCATCTCAAACGCTACCGGAGAATTTCGCTACCATCGAAACGGTAGGCAGCGACTACGTTTCAGCCAGGCCAAAGATAACAGCGACTGGGCTTTTGTAAGGACGCTTTACGTCTTGTTTTGGCGGCACGTGTTAGCGCTTAATCCGAAGGAGCAGATCGATGCTGACGGCAGGCGCCACAGCACAATCTTGCTTGCCATGCTTTGGATCGAAAAATCGGTGCAGATGGCGCTGCGCTTCCGCGAGTTGGGCATATCGGACGAGAAGTCATTCGGACCGGTCGTGGAGGAACTGCAGAAAGTCTATAGGGCGTGGGAGGAATTGCGCGCGAACACCCTTGGCGAGTGGGCACAAGACGCATCAGCGAATCCGGTCGCGGCCGCTCAGGCGGACCAGGGCGCAGTCACCTTTCGCTGATTTTTGAACGTGGTCTGTTGGCCCTGACGACAGCCCGATGGCCCATCCTGACTCACAGCCGTCGAGGACCGGCGACGATGTAGCGTCCACATCCGGAAATTTTGGTCGAGAATCACGGAAGAGAAGGCCGATGTGTGTCTTCAAAGCCCACAGGTAGACCTCTTGAAGATCGACTGAATCTTGCGAGATGCGGCTCTCGATTTCACCGAACTTCGTGTTGTCTGACGAGCGGACCGGCACCTTGACGTATCGGTACTGCAGGTTGGTGCCATTGGGTATGTACAGCGTTTCCGCCCACAGATTGTATTGGGACTGCAATCCAATGCGGGGATCACATGCTCCTCGTTGTCTTGTGCTTCCCCGCTGAACATACATTCCTGCATCAATTCCTCCAGGACTCCCTCACCTATTTTATTTAGAGGGTAATGTCGAAAAATTTGCTCATCGCAACCACCATCATCCATGTCGTCCTGGATGATGCGCCGTCATCCATGGCAGTGTGATTAGGCGGAAACTAAAAAGAGTGCTGTGGTCAACGTCTTCACCGAGTGCACCAGTACGAACACCTGATGTCCCTGCGTGAATGACTCGGCGATGCATTCGTGTCGGACGCCGTTTCGATCGACCAAAGCCATGTTGCGCTTTCCCGAAGATTTCCGCTTCCCGAGCGGAATCAAACGTCCGATCTCGTCGGCCGGCGTATAGTACGATGCGTTCCACAGATCGTTGCCGAACGTCTCTGTAAAAGACGGCGACTGCACGACCCTGCGAAGGTTAGCGCGGAAACCATCTCCCTCGATTAGCCCAGGCATGTCGAGAACCACGACGGCGCAGGCGCGGTGGTTCTTCGAAACGTATTGCCGGATTGAGGCATAGATTGATGCGTTGAATTGCTTCGCTAAACGCACCGGCGTCCACACTTCGAAGGTCCTGCTCTCCGCCATATCCCGAAAGGCGTCGAGCTGAAATAGGACTTCGGAAGCGAAGACGTTTGCCTCGCGGTCAAATAGGTCTGCTGCGTCGGGATCGAGCGATTTATCGCAGTCCTCCACGACGGCGTACAGCGGGCGCTGCCAAGGCAGGAATCCGTGGGCGGATTCGTGAAGTCGGACAAATCGCTTCTTCACCTCGATAAGACTCTGATCGAGGTAGACTAGGCCTGCACTCGCGTGGAATAGACCCATGACCTTTGAGAGGGCCCGCTTGAGCAGGCCGCCGGCCTTCTCCGCACTTGCGCGGATCTTCGCGAGCAGTCCGGGCGACAGGAGGTCCTCCTTGACCTCTTCGACGTTGGATACCGACATGATTTGGTCGACTGGCGTCGGAAAAACACCGAGCGCGCCTGCTTCCCGCAGCGCGCGCTCGGCTTCTCTTCTGATGATGGCCATTTGGCCGGGCGTGAGGGAGCAGTCGTCCGGCCGTCTCATGGTCACTTCCGTTTCGATCGAATGAAATTCAGATATTCCATCAGTTCTTTTTCTTCGTCGACTGACAGGTTGTCGATCGAATAGGTCGCGGCCTTTCCATGCTTCTGTCCTTCCGCACGATGGCCGGAAGGAACGATGTATCCCGCACGCTCCATCAGCGTTTCGTAGGGGACGCCGAGCGAGGTGGAGAGGGCGTACAGGACATGGACGGACGGTTTGGAAATCTTGCCGGACTCGAGCTGCGAAAGGTATGCGTTCGAGACCTCTTTACCGGTCGCTTCCTCGACATCCCGCAGCGTCATCTTGCTTCCTAACCGGACGCTCTTCAGATAGCGGCCGAGGCTCTCGCCCGTAATCGTCTCGTCAGTTTTCTCATCTGTCATCGATCCTCCATTCCCCAGAGACCGGGACCATCCCGGCCTGGCCACATAATATGATATCTGCTAAGTATTTCAAGCGTGCTAATCAAATGCTTGACAAATTTAGCAAGCTCGATCATATTAGCGTAGCCATCAACACCGGCGCAGCCGGAGAAAGGTACGCCATGACCATCCTGGAAAATGCTCCGGATTTCCGTGCAGCGGGGCAGACGATCGAAGTTGCGGGCGAAAATCTCCATTTCCGTCAGGTGGTTATCCATGACGCCACCCCTACGGGAGCCCAGATCGGCCGTACCGCCGGCTTCACGCCGGCGCAGCAAGCCGTGGTTCTGCAGTTCCTGCCCGACGGCGGCCTCGAAGACATCGCCCCGAGCCAGATCGCCGACCTGAGCGCCGGCAATCAGTTCATCGTTGTCGAGACCGATCGCCTCTTCTTCCTGACGATCAATGGCGAGCGTTTCGAATGGCCGAGCCGGATGATCTCCGGGGCCGTCGTCCGCAAGCTCGGTAAGGTGCCGCCAGAGGACGAATTGCTGCTGCCCCGCGTCGACGAGCCCGATCGTATGATCGCGCCCCGCGACCTGGTGGACCTCGGCAAGAGCGGCATCGAAGCCTTCGTCACCCGCAAGCCGAGCTGGAAGCTGAACGTGCAGGGCGTCGTCCTCACACTGCACCGGCCGACCATCGTCGTGAAGCAGGCGCTGCTCGACGCCGGCTTCGATCCGACGAAGGGCTGGCAGATCTTCCTGATCGTCAAGGGCGAGCCGAAGCGCGTGGTCGATCTCGACTTCACGGTGGACCTGCGGACGCCCGGAATCGAAAAGCTTCGCCTGACGCCCACCGGCGTCCACAACGGGGAGGCCGCAGCAACGCCGCGGCGCCACTTCGAGCTTCTTGAGGTCGACGAGAGGCACCTCGATTCGCTTGAGGTATTCTGGGAGACCGTCATCGACGGCGCGTCGCGCTGGTTGCTGATCCACAACTATCAGGTGCCGCCCGGCTACATGCCCCGGATGGTGATGCTGGCGTTGCTGATCCCGCCGACCTACCCGACGGCGCAGATCGACATGTTCTACACCAGCCCGAAGCTGAACCTGATCTCGGGAAGGCCGATCGACCGCACCCAGGTCGCCGCGACGATCTGCGGAACACCCTTCAACGGGTGGTCGCGCCACCGCGGTCCTCCCGCGCCCTGGAATCCCGCGACCGACAACGTCATCACCCATCTGGCGTTGGTCGAGTCGGCGATCGCCAAGGAGGTCGGCCAATGATGTCGCCGACATTGACGCTCTCCGGGGTGCATCACGACCGCCTCGGCAAGCATCTGTTTCCAAGAGACGGCAAGGAGGCCGCCGCGATCCTCGTCTGCACCCGCACGCCGGGCCCGCGGCTCCGCCTGCTCGTCAAGGACTTGATTTTGGTGCCGCACGGCGAATGCCTGACGCGGCGGCCCGACGAAATCGACTGGCCTGGCGCGTACCTGGAGAAAGCCATCGACGTCGCCGAGCCACTCGGATCGGCGATCGTTCTGATCCATTCGCATCCCGGCGGCCTGGTCGCCTTCTCACCGGCGGACGACGCCAGCGACGCCATCGTCATGCCCTGTCTGTTCGAGGCCTGCGGAGACATCCACGCCAGCGCCGTGATGACACCCGACGGCGCCATTCGCGCCCGGCTCTATGATCGCTCCCTGAAAGTGACGCCGATCCAGCTCGTGAATGTCGTCGGACACGACCTCCTTTATTTCTGGGAGAGCGAAGCCGGCAATCCGCGCCGCGCGTGCCGCCCGATGGCCTTCACCTCCGGCATGACCGCCGAGCTCAACAGACTCACGGCAACCATGATCGGCGTGTCGGGGACCGGATCGATCACCGCCGAGCAGGCTGCGAGGCTTGGCTTCGGTCGCAACCAGTACGTCGAGTTCGACAAGGTCGAAGCCAAGAACCTGAACAGGATCCTGAACGCCACGCTGGACGACGCGAAGATCGGGCGTCCGAAGGCGGAGATGTTCGCAGCCGCCGTCGCCACCTATCGCGGGCCTGGCGTGGCAATTCCGATTCCGCGCGAGATCGGCACGCGCGATGCGGTCATCGCGGCCAGTCAGAGCGACGTGCTGTTCTGCTGCGTCGACACGCTCGAAGCCCGCCAATTCGCCGACCTCATCAGCAGCGCGTTCTTGATCCCGCTGTTCGACGTCGGTGTCACGATCCCGACGAGAGAGAAGCGCGATGGCGGCGTCGCGATCGCGGATGTCTGCGGACGCATCGACTACGTGCAGCCCGGGCGCTCGACGCTGCAGGATCGCGGCGTCTATTCGCCCGAGATGCTGCGTGCCGAATATCTCGCCAAGGCGGATCCGGACGCGCATCGCGCCGAGGTCGAGGCGGGCTACATCAAGGGGCTGGTGGAAGAGGCGCCGTCGGTGATTACCTTGAACATGCGGGCGGCGACCGCTTGCATGAACGAGTTCGTGGCGCGGGCTTATCCCTTCCGCCTCGGCCCGAACGAAAACTACGCCCGCACCTTGTTCAGTTTGGCGGCCTGCGACGAGGACTTCTTCGCGGAATCGACATTCGCCTCGGCCCCCAATCCGGTGTTGGCGCGCGGCGACCAGGAGCCGCTTCTCGGATTGCCGATCTTGGGACGGCGTCGGAAGAAGGCCGCGTGATGATACCGAGGTGGCTTAGACGCGTCTTCGATCGCTACGGGCCGAGGCGCGGCCTGCAGATCGTCGAAGGCGACAGTCTCCCGGCGAGACTGCCTCGGCGTGATCTGATTCTCGCGCGCGAGGGCGACGAGGACTGGTGCGTGGGAATGAGGTGTCCTTGCGGGTGCAGACAGACCGTCGAGCTTCTTCTCGTCAGAGAAGCGAGGCCCCGATGGGACCTGCAGACCGACCCCTCGGGGCGTCCAACCCTGAAGCCGTCGGTGTGGCTTCAGACCGGCTGCCGATCCCACTTCTGGCTCCGGCGCGGCCGCGTGGAGTGGTGCGATTGAGCACGAAACTCACTCGGCGTCGGGCTCGATGTCGGTGAGCGTGTACTTCTCGCGGACCACGTTCTGATTGCGCAATACGCGCTTCACCTTGAACTTGGCGCGCGAATTAGTGTTCACGTACTCCTTGTTGAAGAGGCCAAGCTGATGCGGGGTAAGACTTCGGTCGACCCTCCCGCGGATCGTGCCTCGCTCGTCGGCAGCCCTGAACTCGAACTGGTGTGACTCCGGTAGCACGCCCGCGAGTTGCCCGCGAATGATGTCGTTGCCGTCGACGACCGTCGTCGTTCTGGCGCGCTCGACCGCTCTTGCGACCACGTCCGAGCCGAAGCTGCGGTCGGTTTCGCCGGATACCAAACGCACGGTCGCCCCGCTCTTGCGCATAAGATCGAAGAAGTCGCCGGATGCGGCCAGCACACGCTGGTCAATCTCCTCGACCGCGCTTCTAAACTTCTCTTCGTCGCCCTCTCCGAACGCCATCAGAAGCTGGGTCGCCTCGTCGACGGCCGTCTTCAGCGAGGAGTCCATCATCTGAAGCTGCGGCCGCACCTCCTCGAGGAGAAAGCCGAACGAACCTCTGACGATGTTCGTGATGTGAAGCGTCGAGGAAGACCGACGCGGCACCGTCCCGCGCTCGGCTAGACCGACCGTGTCGTGGGCATGCACCATGGACACTAAGTCCTGAAACTGGCCTACGGCCGAGCCGGCGAAGCCGCTTTCTATTCCCTGGGTGCCGAGAACAGGTCGGCCTCCGAAGAATAGCGCCGCCGATGCGAGCGTCTCGGGCGGCACCGCTTCCAACCTCGCCAAGGCTTCCCTTAATTCGCTCAACTGGTCTTCCAGCCCGAAGCGAGACATGACGTCCCGATCGCCGACCCTGTCGAGCAGCGCGGTAACCTCGGATATATTCGCTTCGATATAGTCGCGTTCCAACTTGCGCAGGCTGGTCATGTGCCGTCTCCCGCCTCCGGATCGGACGAGGTTGGCTCGGGGCCCAGTAAGTGCAAAGCCTGATCGTCTTCGGCGACGGTGTCCAGCGGCACCTGGACAAGCCCCTTCCAAACCAGGTCTTCCCGCCGGTGGGAGAAAAGACTGAGGTAGTAACGCGTCAGATCCACCAGAATCTCGTCGTCTCCGTCGAGATCGAGCGGAAGAAAGTCGACGTGGAAGGAGGCCTTGACCTGAGCCCTCCCCAGCACTGGCCTGTTGGCCTGCCAAAACAGGCCGAGATCGTGCAAAGTCTTCGCATGCGTTGGCCGCCGGAGAAACGTCATGGTGTCGATATCCTTCGGCTCCTTGCCCTTCTCCACGAAACTTCCATCGATCCACTGAAAACCGGTGCCAAAACCAATCGCCCTGAGCGCTTTCCTATGAAGTAGCCATCCTCGAAGAATCGACTTCCGGCCTTCGCTGAAAGCAAAGATACGGACGACGTCGAGCGCCGAACCTCTATAAGGCGACATGTCGCTCGACGGGCCCGCCGGCGTCTCCCCCACGAAGGGAGGCAATAAGCCATCAATGTTAAAATCAGGTATGGGCATGAAATCCGATCGACCGTCCGCGGTGGACAGCAGCCGGTTCAGTCGGGCGAGGAAATGAGAGAGACGAGCGCAAAACCCCGACGAGAACTCACTGCAACGCCCGATTGTGTTGCAGAAGGAATCGACCGGTCAACTTCGACTATCGGTTTAGTGGTGGAAACCACTAGGGTACGCAATGCGTCCAACTCGGCAACTAGCGCATGTCGACTGGCTGCTTTCTTCAGAAGATGGACGCTGCCGTCCACAGAGGGCTGCGTTTGTGCGCGGATTGGGTCCGGACAACGAGTTGCCCGAATATTGGAAGGTGTTCTGCCCTCGCCACTAAGCGCGCCTCCATGTCGCCGGCATCCTGATAGTTCATCTTCTGGCACTTGCTGCCGATACTGGGGGACACGCCTCGCGGCTGGAATCACGCCGATAATAGGATCGGCTGCGATCCGCTCGCCCATCCAACTTCCCCTGCGGGTGAATTTCAGTTCGAAGCCGTCAGCCTTCTTTGCCATAATGCACTCTACTGCAGAAACACCGGCGCACCAGCCGTCGGTTCGATAGCAGCTTAATGCCATTGGGAACGTCTCCTTGACCGGCTTCAACCATTACACGGACTGCACCTGCGGCTGGTGCGTGAACTACGGCCGGATGTCCGGCTCGGAGCGGCGCCGGCTGGAATCCGACATGCCCCGCCGGGACGCCGTGCGCGAGTTGAAGCAGGCGTCGGCGAGATCCATTTCGGGTTGCTTCGTGAATCCGAATGCGAAGTGCCCGGTCTGCGGTGATGGCGTGTTCTTCTACGCGAACGAGCACGGGAGCCGGGTCTTCTTCGACGACCTCGGTCCGCCGTGGCCCAAGCACCCATGTACCGACATCCCGCGAGAGTACGTCCCGGCGAGCCGAACGCCCATACGCAGAACCCGCGGCTCAATGCAGGAATTGATATCCGCCGCGAACGTGGCGGGCCTGTTCGCGAACAAGGTATTCGGGCGGCGGGCTCCTGACGAATGGGCCATGCTTGTCGTCATAGCAGTTGATCGGGCCGGCAACGACAACACCGTGACGGCAGAATTTTTGGATTCGCGCGAAGGAGAGACGACGACCTTTTCCTGCCACTCGGAGCTTCCTGTTCTGGACACTGGCGACTTCATCAATATGAAGGGCGACCAGATCTCCTTCGTCCACCGCGATTTACTCTGGCCCATCACGTTCACGACCGGCGGAGCCATTCAGATTCCAAGTGAAGCACCGCCGGATCCGGTTCCTACACCGTCCACTGATCCGCCCAAAGAGCCGTCGCCGCCGAAGGGGCGCCTGGTCCGTCCCGTTGAGAGGAAAAAGCAGGAGTCCTGGGGTCCGATGACGGAATCCGAGATGATCCACTTTAATTCGGAAGCCGTCAGCCTTGGCGACCTGTTTGCAAAACTCGAACCTATCGTGAAAGCATATGCGCGCGAGTACACGCGCAAGCCGCCAGACGTGTCGAGGCGGTTGAACGCCGATGGGCATCGGACGGCTGCGGGAGATACATGGACGCCCCGGCTCGTCCGCTTCCTACTGGCGCTCATGTTCAACGACTCAAGCACGACCGCCAAACCGGTTGCGATTCCCAAACGGGCTTCAGGCCGCCGAACCGACCGGTCCAAAGAGCCGCCCGTTGCAATGGGCGACAAGGATGAAATTGCGAGAAGACTTTCATCGCTGGGTCGTGTCACCATTACCAAGAATGTTGACCGCAGTCGTGAATCGGAGCTGTAGTGCTGTCGTCAATGTGGAAGGCCTTTCGACGCTACATGCTGTCATCAGCTGCGATGGAAAACATCCAATATTTCCGAATTGTCCCTGAATTACTCGATTTCTTGGTACCTTTTCGGCCCCTCGGCCGGTATCGTGCAGCGTCGCAGGATGGTCCTGACGGCTCCTATCTTTCGAAGAAGTGATGCTTCACGACGCAGAGAACCTGGCCGCGATGGCCGATGCATTGATCCAATCAGGCAACTATCGCGTTCTTCGTCGTCTGGTCCCGCGGCTTCCATCTATCTCGCCCCTCGGTCAAGGCTCCAAAACAGCGGTGCTGCTCGATACCGAGACGACCGGTCTCGACCACGCCAAGGACGAGATCATCGAGTTCGGGATGATCAAGTTCGACTATCTACCTGACGGACGGATTGCCGGCCTTAGAGATACGTTTTCAGCATTCAACGAGCCGACCGTTCCGATCTCTGCTGAGATCACGGATCTTACCGGCATAACCGATGAGATGGTCGCGGGACATCGGATCGACGCAACAGCCGTGACGGCATTCGTCGGCGACGCTGCGATAGTCATTGCGCACAATAGTGGGTTCGATCGGAAATTCGTTGAGCGGTATTGGCCCATCTTCGAGCAAAAGGCTTGGGGATGTTCGGCAACCGAGATAGATTGGCGCAAAAATGGCTTCGTAGATGCGCAACTCGGTTACCTGCTGCACGGTGCAGGTTTCTTCCACCAAGCGCATCGCGCCGTCGATGACTGTCACGCTTTGCTGGAAGTCTTGGCGCTCAACCTTCCTACAACGGGGGCGCCGGCGCTCGCGCTGTTGCTCGAAACCGCGAGAATGAAAACAGTGCGAGTCTGGGCGGAGCATTCGCCGTTCGAACTCAAGGATTCGCTGAAAAGGCGCGGCTATCGCTGGAACGATGGCACTGATGGCCGGCCCAAGTCGTGGTATATAGACGTCGGCGAAAGCGCCATCGACGATGAGATCGCGTTTCTCAAGACCGAGATCTATCTTCGCGATGTGGAGCCACGGATGCAGACTCTCACCGCGTTCAATCGGTTTTCGGCCAGAACGTAGTGCATTTCGAGGTCGACGCGGCGTTTGCTGGTGCGTCGCTTGGCGGCGATCATCCAACGAGTGCTCATGATGCAGAGCGAACCTCCGATCGACTTGCTTTATGTTCAGCGTTCGAACGAAATCAGGAAGGTGGCGCTGCCGCCGTTGTGTTCATTCGAAACCATAAAGTCGCGCTGGGTTTTCGCTAAGAATGCGTTCAACGATTCTGGGATCGTCGATCCACTCATGCAGCGCATCGATAATATCGCCGTCGTTTGGCATTGCGCTGAAACGAACAGGGTGTGGCCAGTTCGTGCCCCAAACAATCCTGTCTGGGGAGGCGCGAATGAGGCGTTGCGCGATGGCTGTCATGTCGCTCCATGGGGCGGTCGATGCGGAGCAGATGTAACCGCCGCTTAATTTGATCCAGCAATGGCCGCCTTCCAGTAATCGGACGATTGCGTCTGCATCAGTTGAAACCGCGTCGTTCGGTGCAAGCGCCCCGAAATGATCGATAACAAGATCGACACTCAGTCGGGCCAGCTTATCTGCGGCCTCCGCAATGATATGGCTGCCGGCATAGATTTGCAGGTGCCATCCGAAGTCCGCAATCCGGTCTGCCACGTTATGCACCAGATCGAGACTCGGTCCACCGCCGGCGACGAGATTCAGCCTGACGCCGCGCACCCCCGCCTGTTGGAATGCCTGAAGCTCTTGCCGGGTCGTGGTGTCGTCGATGACGACAACGATCCGGCAGTCATGCGGTGCATTCAACTGTCGTGCGGCTTCCAGCGTCGCGCGATTGTCGCTCGCATAGACGCTGGGCTGAACGATGACGCAGCGGCCGAGGCCGAGCTTGTGCATGAGTTGCTGATAACGCGCGACCGGCGCTGCCGGCGGTGAGTAGCCGCGCTTCTGAGCAAGAGGAAACCGATCATACGGCCCGAAGATATGGAAATGGCAGTCGCAAGCGTTTAGCGGCGTCACGTGGCGCGGTGTCTTCGTATCGGCAATCGGACCAGGGCAGTCCGGAATTGCCGGCGTGGAGTTGATCATCATGCGTCCTTCCATGCGCTGCGTCGTGAACCCGGACGCAGCCTCGCGTCGATCACTTCCCTACGCGCCGCCGCAGCCGCAGGCAATCGTCAGGTATTCCATATGGCGATCATAGCAATTCAATTTTCGATTAGACAGCTCTTGTGACCGTTCTAATGTCGCGCCGTTCCGGTAAGACGATGGAAAATCGTCAGAACGGCGGCGCCATTGGACCGGCTGGCACTCATTTCAAAGGGGGAAGGGCTCATATGACGATACAACAGACAACGGCGACACCTGAGGCTTTTCCAGCGAACGCGTCGATGGCGGCTTGGGCATCGGGACGCAGGCGCGCGATCTTCGCTGCCGGCGTCGGCAATGTTCTGGAATGGTATGATTTCACGGTCTATGCCTATCTGGCCGCGATTCTGGGCAAGCACTTTTTCCAGTCCGGCAACGAGACGGCAGCGCTGCTTGCGACCTTCGCCGTGTTCGGCGTGGGCTTCGTCGCCCGTCCGATCGGCGGCATCCTGATCGGCATCTTCGGCGATAGATACGGGCGCAAGCCGGCACTCCTGCTGACATTTTCCCTGATGATCATCTCGACCGGCATGATCGGCCTGCTGCCCAGCTATGCCACGATTGGTCTCGCGGCGCCGGTGCTGCTGGTGGTCGCACGGCTGATGCAGGGCATCTCGGCGGGCGGCGAATGGGGTGGCGCTGCGTCCTTCCTGGTGGAGTGGGCACCCGCAAATCGCCGTGGCCTGTTCGGCAGTTTCCATCCGTTTGCCATTTGCGTCGGCCAGTTGATTGGCGCCGGTGTCACGGCCGGCCTCACCACCGCGCTCGGATCGGCCACGATGGAAGAATGGGGTTGGCGGGTGCCGTTTCTGCTCGGCGCACTGATCGCTCCCGTGGGCCTCTATATCCGCCGCCGCGTCGACGAGACGCCGGCCTATCAGGAGGCAAAGGAGCCGAGCAATGCGGCTTTAGCCGGTGAGTTTCCGATGCTGAAGACAATGATGCTGGCTTTTGCGTTTCCCGTCCTGCAGTCGATCCTGACCTATCTCTTCCTCAGCTACTTCCCGACCTTCGGACAGAAATATGTCGGACTGAGTCCCAGCGCTGCTTTGTGGTCGACGGTTCTAGCGACATTTGTGATGGGGGCGACCTGCGTGATATCGGGCGCTCTTTCCGACGCCATCGGCCGGCGCACCTGTTTGTTTGCATCCTGTGTGCTCAGTTTTGTGCTGGCCTATCCGCTGATCCAGGCGATGCTCGGCGCTTCGACGTCCTCCGTCATCCTGCTCCATGTCTGTTTTGCCGCGATGAATGGTCTGTTCCTCGGCGCGCTTGCCGCATCGCTGGTCGAGATGTTTCCGACCGCCAAACGCATGACCGGTTTGACCACGGCGTATAATCTACAATCCATGATCTTCGGCGGATTTGCGCCGTTCATCGCGGCCTGGTTGATCGCGACGACGGGCCAGCCGATCTCGATTGCTTTCTTCGTGATGTTCGGCGCCGCCATGTCGGGTATCGCTGTGCTGATGCTTCGCGAGACGGCACGCGACGGCTCGCTGCAATAAAGACCCTACCACGACAGGACGCGCTGAAGTTCACGTCATGACGAATATTGCAATTGTCGGCTCCGGCTCTATCGGCGCATCCTGGGCCATCGTTTTCGCTGCTGCGGGCCACCGCGTCCGTCTCTGGGATCCCGGGGAGGGCGTGGCCCGCGCAGCCCTCACCAGCATTCGTCCTCAACTGGCAGAGCTGTTGTCGGCGGGCGTGATCGACACCATGCCTGACGAGATTTTGTCGCGCATGTCGGTGGCCGAGACGATGGCGCATGCCGTGGAGACGGCAGACTACATCCAGGAAAATGGCCCGGAAAAACTTGACATCCGGCGGCAGCTCTTCGTCGAACTGGACAATCTTGCGCACCCGAATGCCATCATCGCGAGCTCGACCAGCGGGATGGCGCCGAGCTCGTTCACGGATCATCTGACGCGCAAGGACCGATGCCTTGTCGCGCATCCCGCCAACCCGCCGCATCTGCTTCCGCTGGTGGAGTTGTGCCCGTCGCCATGGACCTCCGTAGAGACGATGCAGCGTGCGCAGGCGCTGATGGTGTCCGCGGGTCGACAGGTTGCGGCCCTCAAGCACGAGGCCGAGGGCTTTTTGCTCAACCGTCTGCAGGGCGCGTTGCTGGCCGAAGCGTTCCGCATCGTGGCTGCGGGGATCGCCGACCCGGATGACATCGACACCGTCATGAAGCACGCGCTGGGGCGACGGTGGTCGTTCATGGGGCCGTTCGAAACGGTCGATTTGAATGCCCCCGGCGGAATCAGCGACTTCTGCGCCCGCTATGGTAGTTTGTACGAGAACCTGCAGAGACAGATGCCGCCCCGTGAATGGGATGCGGAACTGGTCGCCACCGTTGCCGAGGCGCGCCGGGCCGATCTTTCGATCTCCGACATCCCCGACCGTCAAGCCTGGCGCGACCGACGGCTGATGTCGCTTGCCGCCTATCTACAAACCCAGCCGAACCCGAGGGACAAATGACTGAGACCGACGCCGGCCCGCTGAAGGGGCTCTCGGGAAAATTGACGAATTATGGCGATGCGGATTTCGCCCGATATCTGCGCCTGTCGATGGCGCGTTCGATGGGATTTTCGGAGAACCTGTTGAAGCGCCCCGTGGTAGGCATTGCGACCACCTTTTCGGAATTCAACAACTGCCATCGTGGCGTCCCCGAACTGGTGGCGGCGGTCAAGCGCGGCGTGCTTGCGGCTGGCGGCTTGCCGCTGGAATTTCCGACCATCTCGCTGGGCGAACCCTTTCTGACACCGACCAGCCTGTATTTCCGCAACCTGATGTCCATGGATGTCGAGGAGATGCTGCGCGGCCAACCGATGGATGCTGCGGTTCTCATCGGCGGATGCGACAAGACGGTGCCCGCGCAGTTGATGGGCGCCGTTTCGGCCGAAATGCCTTGTGTCCAGCTGGTAACCGGACCGATGATGACGGGCAACTGGCGTGGCGAACAGCTCGGCGCCTGCACCGATTGCCGCCGGTTCTGGGCCAAATACCGGGCCGGCGAAATCGACAGCCAGACCATCGGCGAGGTTGAGGGCAACCTGGCGACGACGTCTGGAACCTGTGCTGTAATGGGGACGGCGAGCACCATGGCTTCGATGGTCGAAGCGATGGGCATGATGTTGCCGGGAACGGCTGCGATCCCGGCCGTACATGCCGATCGCATTCGTGCTGCCGAAGCGTCAGGCGTCGCGGCGCTCGCGCTCGCGAAGGCCGGGCTGACTACGCGTGACATCGTCACCGAAAAATCGGTCGAGAATGGGCTGCGCATGCTGCTGGCGTTCAGCGGCTCCACAAACGCCATTGTCCATCTGGCGGCAATCGCGGGCCGCGCCGGCATCAAGATCGATCTCAATCGCCTGAACGAACTGTCGGACACGACGCCGGTGCTCGTCAATCTGAAGCCGACCGGCCCATATTACATGCAGGACTTCCACGCCGCCGGCGGCGTCGGCGCCGTGCTGCGCGAACTGAAGCCGTTGCTGCATCTCGATTGCATGACCGTCACCGGCGAGACGCTCGGCCAGCGGCTCGAAGGTGAGCCGGGCTATGTCAACAGAGACGTCATCCGCCCGCTGCAAGATCCATTGCAGGCGCATGGCGGTCTTGTCGCGCTGTTCGGCTCGCTGGCGCCGCGCGGCGCCATCCTGAAGCGAGCGGCGGCAGATCCGACCCTGTTCGAAAAGGAAGGGCGGGCCGTGGTGTTCACGTCGCTTGAGGATCTCGCGGCCCGGGTCGATGATCCGGATCTCGATATTCAGGCGGACGATATCATGGTGCTGCAGAATGCCGGTCCGACCTCCGCTTCGGCGATGCCGGAATCCGGCTATCTCCCGATCCCGCAGAAGCTCGCAAAAGCGGGTGTGAAAGATATCGTCCGCATCTCGGATGCGCGCATGTCCGGGACGGCTTACGGGACGATCGTGCTGCATGTGACGCCGGACTCCGCCTCCGGCGGGCCATTAGGTTTGGTGCGAACAGGTGATCGCATCCGGCTGTCGGTCAAGGATCGTCGCCTGGACCTGGTTGTCGCTCAAGAGGAGCTCAATCGGCGAGATCGCGCCGTGCCGCCGCCGATGCCAGCGCGCGGATATGCGCGGCTGTATCGCGAGCAGATCTTGCAGGCCGATCAGGGCTGTGACTTCAAGGTTCTCACCGGCGCCAGCACCCCAGACGGATAGGTTCAAGACCCGCGCGGATCACGATCGCGCGGACAATTTCCGCGCCAGGACGCGGATACGCGCGGCGAAATTCTCTGCCGGTTCGCTCAGGGGCTCGCCCCGGCGTGTCAGCAGGCCGAAGCCGCCGATCCGTGCCTCCATCGCCACCGGCAAGCGCCGCAGCAGGCCGCGCGCGAGATGGTCACGTACCAGCGACTGCGACAGCATGGCCACCGTATCGCAGAGCTCCAGGATTTGCAGAGCGGTGAGGATGGAGTTGGTTTCGATAACGTCGGAAGGTTGCGAGAGTCCGGCGCGACCGAACTCGGCTTCGAGGACCTGACGCGCGGGGTTCGACGCTGCATGCATGATCCAGCGTTCGTCGGCCAGTTCGGTGAGCGACAGTTTCCTTTTCCGTGACAGCGGATGCTCCGGACGCACCACAAGGCAAAGCTCCTCCTCGCCGAGGTGCTCGTAGTCGAAAATCGCGTGTCGCTGCGTTTCAAAGAAGCGGCCCACCGCCAGGTCCACGCGCCGGGCCTCCATCAGCGACAGCACATTGTCGCTGGTTTCACCTCGCAGCCTGATGGTGAGGCGTGGACGCTCTTCCTTCATCGCAACGACGGCTCGCGCGACGACGTCGGCGGTCGTTCCCAGAATGGTGCCGACGACGAGTTCGCCGACCGATCCGTTTTGACGGGCTTTTAGTGCGCCGCCGAGCCGTTCGAATTCGACCAGCACGCGCAAGGCAAAGGACAGCAATTCGCGCCCCAGTGGATTGGCGGTAAGCCCACGCGGACCACGCTCATACATCTTGCTACCGACAATTTCCTCGATCTCCGCAAGCATTTTGGTCGCGGTCGGTTGCGTGATGTTGATGCTGCCGGCAGCCCTGCGCAGCGTTCCCTGTTCGCCGATGGCTGCGACCAGCTTCAATTGGCGCAGGCGCAAGCGTCCTTCCAGATTGGGCATCGGATCCATGGCGACCTCCCATATTCCATTTATCTATCACGACCATTCCCAATTCAATTAGACAAAAAAACAGGATCGCTCAATCGTTCACGGCGAAGGTCGGCCGGACAAGTCCGGAGCATCGACCAGCAGCAGATCATGTCGGATTGATACGAATGAGCAGCATAGAGATCGAGAAGCTGAAGGACGTCACCACCGCCACGATCACGATGGTGTTGCTGAAACACGGCTTGCGGAATGTATGGATGCGCGGCGCCAAGCCGTTGCATGGCGCCGGGCGCGTGGTCGGCAGGGCGTTTACTATGCGCTTCCTCCCGGCGCGGGAAGATCTGGCCACCCCGGCTTCATTGGCATCGAACAAGTCGACGCGGGCTGCGGTGGAAGCCATGCCATCGGGGAGCATCGTGGTGGTCGATGCGCTCGGTGTGACGGATGCCGGCATATTCGGCGACATTCTCTGCGAACGGATGAAAATTCTTGGCGTTGCGGGCGTCGTGAGCGACGGCGTCGTGCGCGACATCACGGGTGTCCAGTCGGTCGGCCTGCCGATCTGGTGCCAGGGAACGGCTGCGCCACCGTCGGTGAGTGGGCTGACCTTTGTCGGTTGGAACGAGCCGATCGCTTGCGGCGGCGTCGTGATCTTTCCGGGTGACGTCATTGTCGCCGATGAGGATGGCGCCGTCGTCATTCCCCAAACCTTGGTCGAGCAGGTGATCGATGCGGCGCTCAAACAGGAGCGCTTCGAGGCGTGGGTCGTCTCCGAGGTACGCCGTGGGGTTCCCTTGCTGGGCCTCTATCCGCCGAATGCGGACGCCCAGGCACGCTACGCAGCCTTCAAGGGCGACACGAATTAACACGACGAAAGATCGGACAATAAGATGGATCTCGGACTAAAGGACAAGACGGCGCTGGTGCTCGGCGCAGGCGGCGGACTCGGGCGCGCGATCGCATTGGCGCTCGCGCAGGAAGGCGCACGCCTTGCACTCGGCGATATTGATGGCGGTGCTCTCGAAGAGACCCGTCGCGAGGTCGCTGCGTTGGGCAGTGACGCGATGGCGATCCGCTGGGATCTCGCCGACCTCGATGCGATCGATCAGAACGTCGGCGCGATCGAAACACAGCTCGGACCGGCCGATGTTCTGGTCAACAATACCGGTGGCCCGCCACCGACGCCGGCCCTTGGCCAATCCGCAGACCTGTGGCGCAAGCATTTCGAAGCGATGGTGCTGTCCTGCATCACGCTCTCCGACCGTGTCGTTCCCGGCATGCGCGCCCGGAAGTGGGGCCGCGTCATCACCAGTGCGTCGTCAGGCGTGGTCGCGCCCATCCCCAATCTTGCCGTGTCCAATGCGCTTCGGCTGTCGCTGGTTGGCTGGTCGAAGACACTGGCTCGCGAGATCGGCCGCGATGGGGTGACGGCGAATGTGATCGTGCCGGGGCGCATCGCGACCAAGCGGATCGTCGCGCTGGATCAAGCCAAGGCCGTGCGCGAAGCGCGTTCGGTCGAGCAGGTCAGCACCGAAAGTACGGCCGCAATCGCTATCGGACGCTATGGCGATCCTCGAGAATATGGAGCCTCCGTTGCATTCTTGGCGAGCACCCAAGCGTCCTACATTACAGGATCGGTTGTGCGTATAGACGGAGGGCTTATTGCGTCGATCTAGATGCTGGAAGGTGTTTAATAACCGCCAGATTAAGCTGTCGTGAGACTCCACGAAATCAGTCGAAATCGACCGCCTGCCGGCGCGATTCGGTGGTACACATCGGTGGTCGCAATCCTTTGCCGGTCTTTTCGTGAATGCTATGTTTTGCTGGTATTTCGGATGGAATGCAGCCTTCGGATAGGAATCCCACTCTCTTCGTCATTCTCTCGGAGCCAAGCCAACGCTGTGCTGATTTATAGAATAACTTCAATGACATACGAGTTCGCACTTTTATTCTGAATGGCGCGCCACACACATATCGCCGTGCATACGATGTGATTTCAGACCAAAATTCTGAGCAACGGAACAGAACGGGTACCGAGCGCTGAGAATGGTCGCTCCGTATTTGCCCGACGGATTCTACGACCGGCGGTGGCGATCGGTTGCGTTGGACGGCAACCGCAGCGGTTCTCGTAAAATGGGCGACGAAAATTGGGCATGACCAAGGGCGCGATCACAAAACTCGCCAACCGCCTCGTTGCGAAGGGGCGTTGCATCGAGTCGCTATTCCGCTCTCCGTCGCAACCTCGATTGTCGTGGTCCTTGAGAGCTTATGTCGAGGTTGCTCTCTCTATAAGAGAGCCCAGGAGGCGTTTCAGCTCGCTGGTGGATTTGTAACCGTAGCTTTGAATGATCCGCGCCTCGTGGCTTTGCGCCAACGGCTTCAGCCGTTTGGCCAAGGTTTTTCCCCGATCGGACAAAAACAGCAAAACCTTGCGCCGGTCTTTCGGATCATGCGCGCGATAGACCAGTGCGTTGGAAACCATCCGGTCTATGATTTTTGTCAGGGTTGGATGGTTTAGAAGAACGGTTTCGGCGAGCTCTCCCATTGAGCGACCCTTGCCATTCGAGAGGATCGTCAAGATCCGCCATTGCTCGACAGGGACGCCTTCCTGCTGCAGGCGTTCATCCAATTGACGCGAAATCTCGCGATTTGCTCGCGCAAGAAGATAGGCGAGTTGCTCGGTAATGGGCAGGTCGCTTGGGTCTGATTTGGCCACGGCGGGGTCTCAAGATTCCAGACGGAGTCGGAGTATCGCTCTCGTATGTATGATGCATGTGAAAAGTTGAAAATTCAATATTTTGTCCTAAAATATCTGACTTGAGACAGATCGGCGGCGGCCGGAGCGGCGCTGAACCAGAAAACGATGGGGAAGAGAATTGTCCTCGATGGTTGAATGCATGCCTGCCGCATTGCTGCCGATGCCGTGGCAGTCCTTGAACGGCTTTGCTCCTCCAATGTCGGTCTCAACGTTTGGCACCGAAGCGGGCAATCGGCCAAAACGCAGCGGCAACCGTAACAAGTTGCGAGTCGTGAACTTTGTCGCACTTTCCGGCTCGCCCGGCATATGGGCTCCGTCGGCCATGAACAGCACGTTGCTTGCGGCATGCGAGATCAACGCGCGCGGCGGCGTTCTCGGCCGCGAGGTCGAAGTGCTTTTTCTCGACGCGAGCGGAACAGCGAAGGACATCGCGCGCCGGGTGAAAGACGTCATTTCATTTGACGAGGTGGATGTCATCGTCGGGTCCCACACCAGCGCGGTTCGCGTCACCTTGCGCGAACACATCGCGGGGCGGATACCTTACATCTATACCACGGTTTACGAGGGCGGCGAGCGTACGCCAGGTGTGATCGCGATCGGCGAGACGCCGCGCAATCAATCCCGGCCGGCCATCCATTGGTTGGCTGACGCAAAAAATGCGTCGCGTTGGTACCTGATAGGGTCCGACTATGTGTGGCCCTGGCTCTCACATCAGGCGATGAAGCAATATATCGCCGAGAGTGGAGGGCAGGTGGTAGGTGAGGAGTTCGTCCCTGTCGGGGAGGACGACTATGAATCGCACCTGGCGCGCATTCGTGCCGCGGCGCCCGATGTGGTTCTCGTTTCCTTGATTGGCGCCGACAGCATCACGTTCAATCGATCGTTTGCCGAACAGGGCCTGGCGCCGAAGATGTTGCGGTTGGCAAGCGCCTTCGACGAGACGGTGTTGCTGGGGATCGGTCCGGACAGCACGGAGAATCTGTTTTGTGCGTCGGGTTATTTCAATTGCGTGCGTTCGTCGGAAACCGAGGCCTTCGTTTCGCGCTATGAAGCTGCGTTCGGCCGCAACGCAGCGCCGGCCGGCTCGGTGGGTCAATCGAACTACGAAGGATTGATGTTTCTGGAGGAGGCCGCGCGGTGCGCGGGCTCGCTCGCGCCGAAGCCTCTGCTGTCGGTCGCAGACCATATCGTTTATCGCGGTGGGCGAGGCCCCGTTACCCTCAGTCGGGGACATGCCGATATGCCGATCTATCTGTCACAGGCCGACGGCATAGATTTTCGCGTGGTCAGGACGTTTTGACGCGATCAAGAAATATACTTGAAAAAGAAAATATTTCCGCTTCTAATAGATTGAGTGGCTGGCGCTTGCGATGACGGGCCTGACTTACGCCTGCGCGTAAGTTCGATGCCGTCATCGTGGCATGGCCCGGGGAGCGGCAAGCGCTCCTGGCTATTTGGCGAGGGGAAGTATCATTGTCCAATGATCTTATCGAGTTGACCGTCGAGCAGGTTCAGGGCGCCATTGCAAAGGGCGCCGTGACATCGGAGGCGCTGACGCAGGCGTTTCTCGATCGGATCAAGCAGATTGATCCGCGCTACAATTCAATTGTCTTTCTCAATCCGGATGCCTTGGCCGATGCGCGCGCCAGCGATCAGCGCCACGCCGCAGGCAAGGCGATCGGACCACTCGATGGTGTCCCGGTTGTTGTCAAGGAAACGCTGGACATGGTGGGATTTCCTACCACAGCGGGATGGACGCTTCTTCACTCGAAGACCGGTGGCATCGACCTGATGCCGGCCACCGACTCGCCGGTGGTCGCGCGGATGAAGGCAGCAGGCGCGGTGATTCTGGGCAAGACCAACGTGCCGAGCCTCAGCCACACCGGCAGCCACGCCAACGACAGCTGGGCCGGTCCGACCTTTAACTCTGTGAATCGCGAACTTCTTCCCGGTGGCAGCAGCGCCGGCACCGCCACCGCTGTCGGCGCGAGCCTGGCTGTGCTGGGTCTGGCCGAGGAGACCGGCGGTTCGATTCAAAACCCGGCGTCTGCTCAAGGTCTCCCCAGCGTCAAGCCAACCTTCGCGCTGGTGCCGAATGTGGGCGTCGTGCCGCTGTCGAGCAACCGCGACGTTGTCGGGCCGATCGCTCACTGCGTGCGGGATGTCGCGCTCGCGCTTGATGTGCTGGCAGGCTATACGGCGGAAGATCCGAAGACGATCGCTAGCGTCGGTCATCGCCCGAAGGGTGGCTATACGTCCCGATTGAGCAAGGCTGCGCTCAGCGGCAAGCGGATCGGGCTTTACGGACTCGGCTGGCGCAGCCTGCCGCTCTCCGATGAAGCCACGCAACTCTATCGCCGTGCGCAGGGCGAACTGAAGCAACTCGGCGCCGTCCTTGTGGAGGATCCCTTCAAGGACTCCGGCTTCGCGGCTCTGCGTCAGCCAACTCCGCCGCTGGCGGAATTTGATGCGCGTGGGATGGAATCGGTTCCCTATGACCTCGATCAGTATCTGCGTCGTTTGGGACCTGATGCCGCGCTCAAGAGCTTTCCCGAACTCGCCGAAGCGACCAAGGCGCAGAACCCGTTCGCCAAGGGCGGCGTGCTGGAATACATGCCGAACCTGCCGGACTTCAATGCGTGTCTCGCCGATCCGACCCGGCCTCCGCGTCTGCCCGATTTCGTCGCCGCGCGTGAAGCCTATCTCGAAACCTTCAACGAGGTGATGGATCGCGAGAAGCTTGATGCGCTGATTTTTCCGCAGATGCGCAGCGAGCTGGCCCCCATCTTCGGATCGGAGCCAATCCGTGAGACGACCGTTTGCGAGATCAACATCGCGGGTCTGCCGGGCGTGACGGTCCCTGCCGGGTACTACGCATCCGGTTCGCCCTTTTGTCTGATCGTGGTCGGGCGGTTATGGTGTGAGGCTGATCTCCTCGCATACGCATACGCCTACGAGCAGGCGACCCGCCATCGGCGGGCGCCTGTGCTTGATTGAAGTACAAAATAATAAACAGCGATGATCAGGATATCCCGTCATCGCCTCCATGTCAGGGAACCAAGTCATGAACAACATCAATAACAAGACCGGCGGCAATTATCCGTCACGACGTTCGTTTCTGAAGGTGGCAGGGGCGGGCGCTGCCGCGCTGGCGTCGCCGGCGTTCATTCGATCGGCGTTCGCCGCGACGCCGATCCGCGTCGGCATTATTTCCCCGCTGACAGGTGCTTGGACTGTGTACGGCAAGGCACACCTTTCCGGCTTCCAACTCGCCGTTGACGAGATCAACGCCGCGGGAGGCGTTCTTGGCCGTAAGATGGAACTCGTCATCGGCGATTCCAAAACCGAGCCGCGTATCGTTGTCGAGCAGGCTAATAGGCTCATTCGCCAGGAGCGCGTCGACTTCCTTGCCGGAACCTTCTCCAGCGCCGAACGGAACGCCGCGGGTCCCGTTGTGAAGGCCGCGGATAAAATTCTGCTGTACCCGACCTTTTATGAGGGACAGGAGAAGAAGTACGCGCCGGGCGTGTGCAACTCCAACATTTTCATGTTCGGCCCGGAGCCGACCCAGCAGGTCTGGCCGCACTTGGAATACATGACCAAGAAATTCGGCAAGAAGCTATTCATGATCGGATCCGACTATGCGTGGCCGCGTGTCACGAACGAGGTCACCAAGCAGAAGCTCAAGGAGCTCGGTGGTGAGGTGGTCGGCGAGGTCTATATCCCGTTCAACACGCCGCAATATGAATCGGTGCTGCGCGACATCCGCGGCTCCGGCGCGAATATTATTTTCCATTCGCTGACCGGCAGCGATACCGTCAACTTCCGCCAGCAGTTCGCGGCGGCGGGGATGCAAAAAGACTTCGTGATCTGGACCGTGGACGACGAGGAGGTCGTCACTTCGGGTCTTGGGCCGAAGGTTTCGGCCAACGCCTATGTCAGCTTCGACTATTTCATGTCGATCGACACACCCAACAACAAGTCATTCCTCCAGAAGTTCAAGGCGAAGTTTGGCCAGGATGCGCTGATGAATACTGTTGGCGTCGGGATGTACAATGCCGCCCACATGGCGGCAATGGCAATCGCCAAGGCGGGCGACGTGAGCACCAAATCATTGCGTACCAATCTGAAGGGCTTGACCTTCGACAAGGCACCGCAGGGTACGATCACGATGCGCGAACTGGACAATCAGGCGATCGTCCCGTCGTACTTGATGAAAGTGCGCGACAACTGGACCGGAGTGAACGACATGTTTGAGAAGGTTCAGTCGCTGGATCGCGCCATTCCCCTCGACGCCCGCTGTAATCTTCCTTTGTAAGTGATACGGTCCGCGTCAAGGCGCGGACCACCTTCCCCCTGAGCGAGAGCAACCTTATGCAGATAGCCATAAGCGTGGGTATTGACGCCGCGCTTATTACTTTTTCGCTTGCGCTTGCGGCCTTCGGGTTAGCGATCATCTACGGCCTTGTTGGCGTTATCAACCTTGGCCACGGTGCCATGCTGACGCTGGGCGCGTACCTTTCGTGGTACGCAGTTGAGAGCGGTGCGCCGTTTTTCGCCGCCGTTCTTTTCGCTGCGGTTGGCGTCGGATTGATCGGCGTCGTCTTCGAACACCTGGTCATCCGGCATTTCTACCATCGACCGTTCGACACGTTGCTGCTCACATGGGGCTTTTTCTTGATTTCCACGGAGGTGATCAAGATCGTGTTCGGGACGTCGTTCAGGAACGTGCCGAGCCCATTTCCCTCAGCAATCCATACGAGTTTCTATGATTTTCCGGCTTACAAGACGTTTGTCGCGTGCGTGACGATCGTGCTGCTGCTGGCGACAGCCTTCGTGCTGTTGAAGACCTCGATCGGCATCAAGATCCGCGCACTGATCCAGAACCGTGAGATGGCAGGCCTGCTGGGCCTGAATATCGCCGCGACCTACAAGATGGTGTTCGGCTTTGGCTGCGCCATGGCGGGGCTTGCCGGGGCGCTTCTTGCGCCGATGCTGAGCATCGATCCCTATATCGGCAACGTATTCCTCATCCGCTCCTTCTTCGTTGTCATCGTCGGCGGCATCGGGCAGATTCTTGGCGGGACGTTGCTCGGGAGCTTCTTTATCGGAGGAAGTGAAACGATCCTCGCTCTCGTCTCCTCACAGGTCGTGGCCCAGGTGGCGGTGTTCTTTATCGCGATATTGATTTTGCGGTTCCGTCCACAAGGCCTTTTGGGCGAGAAGTGAGGCAGTCGTGAAAGCTCTGTTCGCCATGGGATTGCGCGGCGAGAAAGCTGTGGCGCTAGCGCTGTTTGCCTTGCTCGCGCTTGTCCCCGCAATCATCGACGGATACCCGATCTATATTCTGCCGCAGTATCTGCTGTTTGGCGTGCTGGCGATGTCGCTCGGCCTGCTGTGGGGCTGGGCGAGCATTGTCAGCTTCGGCCAGGCAGCCTTTTTTGCCATCGGCGCTTATGGCATGGGCCTCGCCATGCAGGCCGGACTGGGTGGCTGGGGCGGTTATGCGGGCATCATTTGCGGCGCGGTTGCCGGCGGCTTGTTGGCCGCGATCGCCGGATATTTTCTGTTCAGCGCCGGTGTGAAGTCGACTTACTTCGTGCTGATCACACTGGCCTTGTCGATCATCGTAGAGCAACTAGCCGTTAGCCAGTCCGAGATCACCGGCGGCTACAACGGTTTGTTCGTCGATCGGATGGCGCTCGCGCTCGGTCCGCTTGGCGAAGTGCCGCTTACCGGCGATCTCGCCAGCTACTACGCGGTTCTCGTGGTGGTTCCGCTCCTCTACTTTGGGCTGCTGGCACTGACGCGATCGTCGTTCGGCAAGGTGCTTGTCGGAATCCGTGAAAACGAAGACCGGATGACGGCGCTTGGCTACAATGTCTCCTTCTACAAGACGATTGCTTTTTCACTTTCGGGTGCCTTGGCAGGTTTTGCCGGTTCCCTTTATGCAACGCACGCGGGGTTCGTCTCGCCATCGCTCGCCGGCGTCAATTTCTCGACCGAGGTGGTGGTCTGGGTTGCTATCGGAGGTCGGCTGTCGCTGCTCGGTGCACTAATGGGCGGTGTGGTGGTGTCGGCGCTGTCCAACTATCTGAGTTCGATCTCTCCGCAATACTGGCAGCTGGTGCTGGGGTTCATTTTCATCTTTGTGATCATGTTCTCGCGGGACGGTCTTGCGGGCGCATTCGCGTCTGTCGCAAATCGCTTTTGGCGGCGGAGAGCCGTTAATGGCTCGACCCCGGAAGCGCGCGGGGAGGCGTCCAATGGCTGAGCTGTTGAGAACCGAAGGGCTGACCAAACGGTTTCGCGGGCTAACCGCCAATTCGAACATCGACTTCCAGATCGATGTGGGCGCGGTGAGATGCGTGATCGGGCCGAATGGCGCCGGTAAAACCACTTTTCTCAGCATGCTGTCGGGACATCAAGCCCCCACCACTGGCCGCATCAGTTACGACGGCCGTGATATCACGGGGCTTTCCGTCGTCGAGCGGGCGAGGATCGGGATCGGCCGTAAATTTCAGACGCCGACGGTGTTCGACAATCTCACGGTGTATGAAAACATTGAGCTGTCGATCCTACGTATCGTGCCGGACAACACCGCGCGCGGGCGGAAGCTGGATGCGGTGCTCGACGCTGTGCGCCTGAACGATCAGCGATCCATGCTGGCGCGGGAGTTGTCGCACGGACAGAGGCAATGGCTCGAAATCGGGCTGCTGCTAGGTAATGAATCGCGTCTCCTGCTGTTGGACGAGCCGACGGCGGGGATGACGAACGAGGAGACCACCGCTACGGGGCGGTTGGTCCGCAGGCTTGCCGAAGAGCATGGCCTGACTATCATCATCATCGAGCACGACATCCACTTCATTCGCGATTTGCGCTCGCCGGTCACCGTGCTGCACTTGGGAAAAATCCTCATGGAGGGATCGTTCGACGAAGTGGCATCGAACCCCACAGTCCGGTCGGTCTATCTCGGGACCGACGCATGATCAGGGTTGATGGATTGGACGCCGGCTACAACGGCATCGAAGTACTGCGGGACGTGTCTCTTTCCGTTGAGAGCGGAGAAATTCTTGGTGTTCTTGGCCGCAACGGTATGGGCAAGACCACGCTGATCCGCGCGATCTCCGGCACCATTCCCGTGACCAAGGGGTCTGTTTGGGTCGGAAGCGATGATGTCACGGCGTGGCCTGTCCATGCCCGTGCCCGCGCCGGCCTGACCACGATCGTGCAGGGGCGCGGCATGTTTCCCAAGATGACGGTGCGCGAAAGTCTCGAGATGGGTCGGATCGCATCGGGGCGCGGCACACGTAATCGTCTTGACGAGGTGTTATCCTATTTTCCTCGCCTCGCCGAGCGGCTTGATCAAGCCAGCGGCTCGATGAGTGGTGGCGAGCAACAGATGCTGGCTGTCGGTCGTGGCCTGATGACGGATCCGAAAATCATGCTGCTCGACGAACCGTCAGACGGCATCATGCCGCTGTTGGTTCAACAGATTGCTGTGACCTTGGCGGAAATCAACCGACGCGAGGGGATGACGATCGTCATCGTTGAGCAGAACGTGCCTATGGTGATGAGCATGGCTCAGCGTTGCATCATTCTGGAGAAGGGCAGGATCGTCGCCAGCGGACTGCCCGATGAAATCTCGCAGGATGAGATCATGCAGAAGTATCTTGCGATTTAAGCCTGGGACGGATGA
>JAFKKH010000031.1 GCA_017305665.1 Hyphomicrobiales bacterium | reverse complement strand
ACCAACTACCGTCCGCAGTTCTACTTCCGCACCACGGACGTGACGGGTGTTGTGCATCTGCCTGCGGGCACCGAGATGGTGATGCCGGGCGACAACATCGCGATGGAAGTGCACCTGATCGTGCCGATCGCGATGGAAGAGAAGCTGCGTTTCGCGATCCGCGAAGGTGGCCGCACCGTCGGTGCCGGCGTCGTCGCCAGCATCATCGAGTAAGAAACGATCCGTCGTCATGCCCGGCTGTAAGGCCGGGCATTCACGACCTCTTTGAATATCGACGTGGATGACCGGACTGACCGGTCGTGACGGACAAGAAAGAAGCGGCAATGAACGGCCAGAATATTCGCATTCGTCTCAAGGCGTTCGACCATCGAATTCTCGATACGTCGACCCGCGAGATCGTGAACACTGCGAAGCGCACCGGAGCTCAGGTCCGCGGACCCATCCCGCTGCCGACGCGCATCGAGAAGTTCACGGTCAACCGTTCGCCGCACGTCGACAAGAAGAGCCGCGAGCAGTTCGAGATGCGCACGCACAAGCGCCTTCTCGACATCGTCGATCCGACCCCGCAGACCGTCGATGCTTTGATGAAGCTCGACCTGGCCGCTGGTGTCGACGTCGAGATCAAGCTCTGAGTTTTTGAATCAGGTTCGCGAGCAGCGACCAGAAAGAACAGGATACGCCGATGCGCTCCGGAGTGATCGCACAAAAGGTCGGGATGACACGGGTCTTTACGGAGACCGGTGAGCATATCCCTGTGACCGTGCTGAAGCTGGGCAATTGCCAGGTGCTGGGCCATCGCACCAAAGACAAGAACGGCTACGTCGCGCTGCAGCTCGGCTCGGGCTCGCGCAAGACCGTCTATCTGCCGAAGGCGGAGCGCGGTCAGTTCGCGGTTTCCAAGGTCGAACCGAAGCGGAAGGTCGCGGAATTCCGTGTCAGCGAGGATGCACTGATCCCCGTCGGCGCCGAGATCACGGCCGACCACTTCGTCGCCGGCCAGTTCGTCGACGTCACCGGCACTTCGGTCGGTAAGGGGTTCGCCGGCGGCATGAAGCGCTGGAATTTCGGCGGTCTGCGCGCCACCCACGGTGTGTCGGTGTCGCATCGTTCGATCGGTTCGACCGGTGGACGTCAGGATCCCGGCAAGACCTTCAAGAACAAGAAGATGCCCGGCCACATGGGTGTCGATCGCATCACCACGCTCAACCTGCGCGTCGTTCAGACCGACGTGGAGCGCGGCCTGATCCTCGTCGAGGGCGCCGTTCCCGGCTCCAAGGGCGGCTGGATTTCGGTGCGCGATGCGGTGAAGAAGCCGTTGCCGAAGGAAGCTCCGAAGCCCGGCAAGTTCAAGGTTGCCAATGGCGGCGAACAAGCCGCGGAAGCGCCGGCCGAGAAGGAGGGCGCATAACATGGAACTGAACGTCACCACCCTCGAGGGCAAGGCCGCCGGTTCGGTCCAGCTGTCGGACGAGATCTTCGGACTCGAGCCGCGCAAGGATCTGATCCAGCGCTGCGTCAACTGGCAACTCGCGAAGCGCCAGGCCGGTACTCACAAGGCCAAGGGCCGTGCGGAAGTCTGGCGGACCGGCAAGAAGATGTACAAGCAGAAGGGCACCGGCGGTGCTCGTCACGGTTCGGCACGCGTGCCGCAGTTCCGCGGCGGTGGCCGTGCATTTGGTCCGGTCGTTCGCAGCCATGCCCACGATCTGCCGAAGAAGGTGCGTGCGCTCGCATTGCGTCATGCCCTGTCGGCCAAGGCCAAGGACGGCGGTCTGATCGTGATCGAGAACGCCGAATTGAAGGATGCCAAGACCAAGGCGCTGATGGGGCACTTCTCGGGTCTCGGCCTGACCAGTGCGCTCATCATCGATGGTGCTGCGGTTCACGCCGGTTTCGCCACCGCGGCCCGCAACATTCCGAACATCGACGTGCTGCCGATCCAGGGCATCAACGTCTATGACATTCTGCGTCGCCAGAAGCTGGTGTTGACCAAGGCGGCGATCGATGCGCTGGAGGCGCGCTTCAAATGACCACGATCGATCCGCGCCACTACGACGTCATCGTGTCTCCCGTCATTACGGAGAAGGCCACGGTTGCGTCCGAGCATAACAAGGTCGTCTTCAAGGTCGCGGCAAAGGCCACCAAGCCGCAGATCAAGGAAGCGGTCGAGAAGCTGTTCGACGTCAAGGTGAAGAGCGTGAACACACTGGTGCGCAAGGGCAAGACCAAGGTCTTCCGCGGCAACTTCGGTTCGCAGTCGGACATCAAGCGCGCCGTTGTGACCCTCGAAGAGGGCCACCGCATCGACGTCACCACCGGTCTGTAAGGTTTTACGACGATGGCATTGAAAACATACAATCCCACGACGCCCGGCCAGCGCCAGCTGGTCATGGTGGATCGTTCGGCGCTCTACAAGGGCAAGCCGGTCAAGGCCCTGACCGAGGGCAAGCTCGGCAAGGGCGGTCGCAACAACACCGGCCGCATCACCGTGCGTTTCCGTGGCGGTGGTCACAAGCAGTCCTACCGCAACGTCGATTTCAAGCGTTCGAAGATCGACGTTCCCGCCGTCGTGGAGCGGATGGAATACGACCCGAACCGCACCGCGTTCATTGCGCTGATCAAGTATCAGGACGGTGAGCAGGCCTACATCCTGGCGCCGCAGCGTCTCGCTGTCGGCGACACCGTGGTGGCCGGCAACTACGTCGACGTGAAGCCGGGCAACGTCATGCCGCTCGGCAACATGCCGGTCGGCACCATCGTCCACAACGTCGAGATGAAGATCGGCAAGGGCGGTCAGCTCGCACGCTCGGCCGGCACCTACGCCCAGATCGTCGGCCGCGACCAGGACTATGTGATCCTGCGTCTGAACTCGGGCGAGCAGCGCCTGGTGCACGGCCGTTGCCGCGGCTCCATCGGTGCGGTCTCGAACCCGGACCACATGAACATCTCGATCGGCAAGGCGGGACGTACCCGCTGGCTCGGCCGTCGTCCGCACAACCGCGGTGTCGTCATGAACCCGATCGACCATCCGCACGGCGGTGGTGAAGGCCGCACCTCGGGTGGTCGTCACCCGGTGACGCCGTGGGGCAAGCCGACCAAGGGCAAGAAAACCCGGTCGAACAAGTCGACCAACAAGTTCATTCTGATCAGCCGCCACAAGCGGAAGAAGTAAGGAAGCCCGGACATGGTTCGTTCAGTCTGGAAAGGCCCGTTCGTCGAAGGTTCGCTGCTCAAGAAAGCAGATGCCGCCCGCGCGTCCGGCCGTCACGATGTCATCAAGATCTGGAGCCGTCGCTCGACGATCCTGCCGCAGTTCGTTGGTCTGACGTTCGGCGTCTACAACGGCCAGAAGCATGTGCCGGTGTCGGTGAGCGAGGAAATGGTCGGTCACAAGTTCGGTGAGTTCTCGCCGACTCGGACCTTCCATGGCCACTCGGGCGACAAGAAAGCCAAGAAGGCTTGAGGATTAGGTCATGAGCAAACCAAAGCGCGAACGGGCTCTTCCCGATAACGAGGCCAAGGCGGTCGCCCGGATGCTCCGGGTCAGCCCGCAGAAGCTCAATCTGGTTGCGCAGCTGATCCGCGGCCGCAAGGCGTCGGCGGCGCTCGCCGACCTGCAGTTCTCGCGCAAGCGGATCGCGGTCGACGTGAAGAAGTGCCTGGAATCGGCGATCGCCAATGCCGAGAACAACCACGATCTCGACGTCGACGATCTGGTCGTGTCGGAAGCGCATGTCGGCAACGGCATCGTGATGAAGCGTTTCGCCCCGCGCGGCCGTGGCCGTTCGGGCCGTATCTATAAACCGTTCTCGCAGCTGACGATCGTTGTGCGTCAGGTCGAGGCCGAGGCGAGCGCTTAAAGAGGCGCAGGAGAAAACGATGGGTCAAAAGATCAATCCAATCGGGCTGCGTCTGGGCATCAACCGGACCTGGGATTCCCGTTGGTATGCCGGCAAGAACGAGTACGGCAAGCTGTTGCATGAGGACGTCAAGATCCGCGAGATCCTGCACAAGGAGCTCAAGCAGGCGGCCGTCGCCCGCATCGTGATCGAGCGTCCGCACAAGAAGTGCCGCGTGACGATCCATTCGGCGCGCCCCGGTGTTGTGATCGGCAAGAAGGGCGCCGATATCGACAAGCTTCGCAAGAAGGTCGCCGACATCACCGATTCTGACGTGGTCATCAACATCGTCGAAATCCGCAAGCCCGAACTCGACGCGACCCTGGTCGCGGAATCGATCGCGCAGCAGCTCGAGCGCCGCGTCGCATTCCGTCGCGCCATGAAGCGCGCCGTGCAGTCGGCGATGCGTCTCGGTGCCGAAGGCATCCGTATCAACTGCTCGGGCCGTCTCGGCGGCGCCGAAATCGCCCGCATGGAGTGGTATCGCGAAGGTCGCGTGCCGCTGCACACGCTGCGCGCCGATGTCGACTACGGCGTTGCGACTGCTTTCACGACGTTCGGCACCTGCGGCGTCAAGGTCTGGATCTTCAAGGGTGAAATCCTCGAGCACGATCCGATGGCCCAGGACAAGCGCATGGCCGGCGACGACAACCGTCCGCGCCGCGACGCGGCTTGAGCGACTAGAGAAGGTTTGAGGGCGTAAGCCATGATGCAACCAAAGAAAACGAAGTTCCGAAAGGCGCATAAGGGCCGCATCCACGGCGTCGCGTCCTCCGGTGCGACGTTGGCGTTCGGCCAGTTCGGCCTCAAGGCGATGGCGCCCGAGCGTGTCACCGCGCGCCAGATCGAAGCCGCGCGCCGCGCGCTGACCCGTCACATGAAGCGCGCCGGCCGCGTCTGGATCCGCGTGTTCCCGGACGTGCCGGTGTCGAAGAAGCCCGCCGAAGTGCGCATGGGCTCCGGTAAGGGTTCGCCGGAATTGTGGGTCGCGCGCGTCAAGCCGGGCCGCATCATGTTCGAGATCGACGGCGTCAACCAGCAGACCGCGCGTGAGGCGCTGACGCTGGCGGCCGCCAAGCTGCCGATCAAGACGCGCTTCGTCGCGCGCATCGCGGAGTAACCGTTATGGCCGAGATGAAAACCACTGACATCCGCGCGATGAGCGCCGATCAGATGGACGACGCGGTCGCCAATCTGAAGAAGGAGCGCTTCAACCTGCGCTTCCAGCGTGCCACCGGGCAGCTCGAAAACACCTCGCGGCTGCGTGAAGCCCGCCGCGATATCGCCCGCATCAAGACCATCGCCGCGCAAAAGCGCGCTGAGAAGAAGTAAGAGGCCGAACGATGCCGAAACGTACGCTGCAGGGCGTGGTCGTTAGCGACAAGCAAGCCAAGACGATTGTGGTGCGCGTCGATCGCCGCTTCACCCACCCGATCTACAAGAAGACGATCCGCCGTTCCAAGAACTACCACGCCCACGACGAGAACAACGAGTTCAAGCCGGGCGATACGGTGTGGATCGAGGAAAGCAAACCGATCTCGAAGTTGAAGCGCTGGACCGTGGTCCGGGGCGAACAGAAGAAAACTGCTTAAGCGCGATTTAGCGCATCAGAAAGAGGACGAGGTGCATCAATGATTCAGATGCAGACCAACCTCGACGTGGCCGATAATTCAGGCGCACGCCGTGTCATGTGCATCAAGGTGCTTGGAGGCTCCAAGCGCCGCTATGCCACGGTGGGCGACATCATCGTCGTGTCGATCAAGGAAGCCATTCCGCGCGGTAAGGTGAAGAAGGGCGACGTCATGAAGGCGGTCGTGGTGCGGGTCCGCAAGGACATCCGCCGCGCCGACGGCTCCGTCATCCGTTTCGACCGCAACGCCGCTGTGCTGATCAACAATCAGTCCGAGCCTGTCGGCACCCGTATCTTCGGGCCGGTGCCGCGCGAGCTGCGCGCCAAGAACCACATGAAGATCATTTCGCTTGCGCCGGAGGTGCTGTGATGGCTGCCAAGATCCGGAAGGGCGACAAGGTCGTCGTGTTGTCGGGCCGCGATAAGGGTCGCACCGGCGAGGTGTTCGAGGTGCGTCCCGATGAGGGGCGGGCCCTGGTGCGCGGCATCAACATGGTGAAGCGCCATCAGAAGCAGACCCAGGCGCAGGAAGGCGGCATCATCTCCAAGGAGTCGCCGATCCACCTGTCCAACATCGCGATCGCCGGCAAGGACGGCAAGCCGACCCGCGTCGGTTTCAAGATTCAGGCTGACGGCACCAAGGTGCGTGTCGCCAAGCGTTCGGGAGCAGAGATCGATGGCTGAGACTGCTTACACGCCGCGTCTGCGCGCGGAGTATGACAAGAGCATCCGGACCAAGCTCACCGAGCAGTTCGGCTATGACAACGTCATGCAGGTGCCGCGCCTCGACAAGGTGGTTCTCAACATGGGAATCGGCGAGGCCGTCAACGACCGCAAGAAGGCCGAAACCGCCGCCGGCGACCTGTCGCTGATCGCGGGCCAGAAGGCGATCGTGACCTATTCGCGTATCGCTATCGCGACCTACAAGCTGCGTGAGAACCAGCCGATCGGCTGCAAGGTGACGCTGCGCAAGGCGAAGATGTACGAGTTCATCGACCGCCTGGTGAACGTCGCGCTGCCGCGCGTGCGCGACTTCCGCGGCCTTAACCCGAAGAGCTTCGATGGCCGCGGCAACTACTCGCTCGGCATCAAGGAACACATCATTTTCCCCGAAATCGATTTCGATAAGGCCGGGGAAAGCTGGGGCATGGACATCACGGTCTGCACGACGGCGCGGACCGATGACGAAGCCCGGGCATTGTTGAACGCATTCAATTTCCCGTTCCGGCAGTGAGACGCTGAGAAGCGCTCAGACGCGGAAAGGCAAGGAGCCACGCATGGCAAAGAAGAGTTCAGTCGAGAAGAACAACCGGCGCAGGAAGATGACCAAGAACGCGGCTGCGAAGCGCGCGCGTCTCAAGGCCGTCATCGCCGACAAGACCAAGCCGATGGAGGAGCGGTTCGCCGCCACCCTGAAGCTTGCCGAGATGCCGCGTAATTCGTCGGCAACCCGCATTCGCAACCGTTGCGAACTGACCGGGCGCCCGCGCTCGAACTACCGCAAGAACAAGCTGAGCCGCATCGCGCTGCGCGAGCTTGGCTCCAAGGGCCTGGTTCCGGGCCTCGTGAAGTCAAGCTGGTAAGGAGGGTCGCAAATGTCCACGCACGATCCGATCAGCGATCTCATCACCCGCATCCGCAACGCGCAGATGCGCAGCAAGCCCAAGGTTTCGACCCCGGGCTCGAAGATGCGTGCCAACGTGCTCGAAGTGCTGAAGACCGAGGGATATATCCGCGGCTACGCCAGCGTCGAGCATTCGTCCGGCCGCAGCGAGCTCGAGATCGAACTGAAGTATTTCGACGGTGAACCCGTGATCCGCGAGATCGAGCGCGTCTCCAAGCCGGGGCGTCGCGTTTACGCGTCGGTGAAGAACCTGCCGCGCGTCAACAACGGACTCGGAATTTCGGTGCTGTCGACGCCGAAGGGAATCATGGCTGACCACGACGCGCGCGACGCGAACGTGGGCGGCGAAGTTCTCTTCACGGTGTTCTGAGGAAGGATTGAGCCATGTCACGTGTTGGCAAACGACCGGTCACCGTGCCTTCGGGCGTGACCGCGACCGTTGAAGGGCAGACCGTCAAGATGAAGGGGCCGAAGGGCCAGCTTCAGTTTGTCGTTCATGACGACGTCGAGGTGAAGTTCGAGAACGGCGCCGTGAAGGTCGCGCCGCGCTTCGAGACCAATCGCGCTCAGGCGCTGTACGGCACCGCGCGCGCACGCGTCGCGAACCTCGTTGAAGGCGTTACCAAGGGCTTCGAGAAGAAGCTCGAGATCACCGGCGTCGGTTACCGCGCCGCGCTGCAGGGCAAGACCCTTCAGCTCGCGCTCGGCTACAGCCACGACGTCAACTACCCGATCCCGGAGGGCATCACGATTACGGTGCCGAAGCCGACGGAAATCAACGTGGCCGGTATCGATAGCCAGCGCGTCGGTCAGGTCGCCGCGGAGATCCGCGGCTATCGTCCGCCGGAGCCCTACAAGGGCAAGGGCGTGAAGTACGCCAACGAATTCATCTTCCGCAAGGAAGGCAAGAAGAAGTAACGGAGCCGGTCATGTCGAAACTCAAGGTCACGAATGCCCGGCGCAAGCAACGCGTGAGGCTCGCGCTGCGCCGCACTGCCAACGGTCGTCCGCGGCTGTCGGTGTTCCGCTCGTCGAAGCACATCTACGCCCAGGTCATCGACGACCAGAAGGGCGAGACGCTGGCATCTGCCTCGTCGCTCGAGAAGACGATGCGCGACGGCGGCAACACGGGTGCCAACATCGATGCGGCCAAGGCCGTCGGCAAGCTGCTTGCGGAGCGGGCAGTGAAGAATGGCGTCAAGGAAGTCGTCTTCGATCGCGGCAGCTATCTCTATCACGGCCGCGTCAAGGCGCTGGCCGATGCGGCCCGCGAGAGCGGGTTGAGCTTCTAACGGATTTGAACGGATACGGACCGGGGCGAGAGCCTCACCAGGCAAGACTTTTTAGGATCGGAAAACACCATGGCAGGTGAACGCGAACGCGGCGGACGCGAACGGAGCAGGGATCGCGAGGAGCGCGACAGCGAGTTCGTCGACAAGCTCGTCCACATCAACCGTGTGGCGAAGGTCGTGAAGGGCGGCAAGCGGTTCGGCTTTGCGGCGCTGGTTGTGATCGGCGATCAGAAGGGCCGGGTCGGTTTCGGCCATGGCAAGGCGCGCGAAGTGCCGGAAGCGATCCGCAAGGCGACCGAGTCGGCCAAGCGCAATCTGACGCGCGTGGCGCTGCGCGAAGGTCGCACGCTGCATCACGACATCGCTGGCCGTCACGGAGCGGGCCGCGTCTATCTGCGCGCCGCACCGGCCGGTACCGGCATCATCGCCGGCGGCCCGATGCGCGCCGTGTTCGAGACGCTCGGCATCCAGGACGTGGTCGCGAAGTCGATCGGCTCGTCGAATCCGTACAACATGGTTCGCGCCACCTTCAATGCGCTGAAGCATCAGGATTCGCCGCGCTCGGTTGCCGCGCGCCGCAACATCAAGGTGTCCACGCTGCAGTCGCGCCGTATCGGCGGCGACGCCGAGGCGGCTGCGGACTAATTTTACGACCTCTGGAGTTTATGACGATGGCCAAGGCCGCAAAGACGATCAAGGTCGAGCAGACCGGCAGCGCAATCCGCCGCCATCACTCGCAGCGTTCGACGCTGATCGGGCTCAAGCTCAACAAGATCGGTCGGGTCGCCGAACTGCAGGATACGCCTGAAGTTCGCGGCATGATCGCGAAGGTTCAACACATCGTTCGCATTGTCGACGAGAAGTAAGGAGACGTGCGATGAAGCTCAGCGATATCGCCGACAACGCAGGCTCTCGCAAGAAGCGGATGCGCATCGGCCGGGGCATCGGCTCCGGCAAGGGCAAGACCGGTGGCCGTGGCGGCAAGGGCCAGACCGCGCGCTCGGGCGTGCGCATCAAGGGCTTTGAAGGCGGCCAGATGCCGCTGCATCGGCGTCTGCCGAAGCGCGGCTTCAATAACATCTTCCGTCTGGAGTTCGCCGAGATCAATCTCGACCGGATCCAGGCTGCGATCGATGCCAAGACCTTCGATGCGAAGGACACGGTGAATGCCGAATCGCTGGTGAAGTCCGGCCTGGTGCGGCGTGCCAAGGACGGCGTGCGTTTGCTCGGCCGTGGCGAACTCAAGGCGAAGCTGACCGTCGAAGTCCACGGCGCGTCGAAATCCGCCATCGCGGCGGTTGAAAAGGCGGGCGGCACGGTGAAAATCCTTGCTCCGAAGAAGGACGAAGGCGAGGCGGCGTAACATCTGCGTCATCGTCCGCATTGGCGGGCGACAGTGGACATGCAGATGGTAGATTTATCGAAAGCCGAGTACCACATGGGGTCCGGCGTCTGCCTCATGCTCCGCTATCGCGGGGCATGACAGCAAGAGGGGCGCGGGAGAAAGCCGACAATGGTCTCAGCAGCGGAACAACTGGCGGCCAACCTCAACTTCTCGGCTTTCGCAAAAGCTGACGAGTTGAAGAAGCGCATCTGGTTCACCTTGGGTGCGCTGCTGGTCTACCGCCTCGGCACCTACATTCCGCTGCCCGGCATCGATCCCGGCATCTGGGAAAAGGTCTTCAACTCCCAGTCCGGCGGCATCCTCGGCATGTTCAACATGTTCTCCGGCGGTGGCATCCACCGTATGGCAATTTTTGCGTTGAACATCATGCCGTACATCTCGGCATCGATCATCCTGCAGCTTTTGACAACGGTGTCGCCGCAGCTCGAGGCTCTCAAGAAAGAGGGTGAAGCCGGCCGCAAGCTGATCAATCAGTACACCCGCTATCTCACCGTCGTGCTGGCATTCTTTCAGTCCTACGGCATTGCCGTCGGCCTGCAGGGCGCCGGCAACGTCGTCAGCAATCCCGGCATGTTCTTCCTGGTGTCGACCGCGATCACGCTGACCGGCGGCACTATGTTCCTGATGTGGCTTGGCGAGCAGATCACCTCGCGCGGCATCGGCAACGGCATTTCGCTGATCATCATGGCCGGCATCGTCGCGGAACTGCCGTCCGCGCTCGCCAATATGCTCGAACTCGGACGTCAGGGCGCGCTGTCGACCGGATTGATCCTGATCGTTCTGATCATGGTGGTCGCGGTGATCGCATTCATCGTGTTCATGGAGCGTGCCCAGCGCCGGCTGCTGATCCAGTATCCGAAGCGCCAGGTCGGCAACAAGATGTTCGAGGGTCAGTCCTCGCATCTGCCGCTGAAGCTCAACACCTCGGGCGTGATTCCGCCGATTTTCGCCTCGTCGCTGCTGCTGCTGCCGACCACCATCGCACAGTTCAACGCGGGCAAGGGGCCGGAATGGTTCCAGTGGCTGACGACCCAACTCGGCCACGGCCGTCCGCTGTTTCTGATTCTCTACCTCGCGCTGATCGTGTTCTTCGCGTTCTTCTATACTGCGATCGTGTTCAACCCGACCGAGACCGCGGACAACCTGAAGAAGCATGGCGGCTTCATCCCGGGCATTAGGCCGGGCGAGCGCACCGCGGAATACATCGATTACGTCCTCTCGCGCATCACGGTGCCCGGCGCGATCTATCTTGCGGTGGTCTGTTTGATCCCGGAGATCCTGATTTCCTACGCGGCGGTGCCATTCTATTTCGGCGGCACGTCGCTGCTGATCGTCGTCAGCGTGACGATGGATACGGTGGCGCAGGTGCAAGGCTATCTGCTGGCTCACCAGTATGAAGGCCTCATAAGGAAATCGAAGCTGAGGGGCCGCCGTCGGTGACCCCGGAGCTCGCCAGGCGTATCGCTTTCACGCTCGGCGCGCTCCTCGTCTACCGGCTCGGCAGCTACGTTCCCGTTCCCGGCATCGATCCTCAGGCGTTAGCACAAATCCTCCATGAACCTCACGGTGGCGCGACGCTCAGGCGTCTCTCGCTGTTGTCTCTTGGGCTAAAGCCCTATCTCTTCGCCGCGATCCTGATCCAACTGCTGTCGCTGGTCTCGTCCCGTTTCAACGCGATCGCACGGCGAGGCGACGCCGGGCGGCGCGCGATCTCACGCTACACATTCATCCTCGCGATGACGCTGGCCGTGTTTCAGGCCGTGGGAATCGCACGCGCGTTGTCCGGGATACCGAGTCTCGCGGGCGAGGGTGGTTTGCTCTTCGTTACGTCTGTGACCGTCACGATGACCGGTGGCACCATGTTCGTGATCTGGCTTAGCGAGCAGATCACGCAGCGCGGCATCGGCAACGGTCTCGCCTTGATCCTGTGCGTTGGCATCGTGATGGATTTTGCGGCCGAGACGGTCGCGACGGTCGAACTGCATCGGTCGGGGGCGTTGTCGGATGGAAGCCTTTTCGGACTGGCTGTTCTGACCGTCTGCTTTGTGGCGTGTATCGTTTTCGTCGAGCGTGGGCGGCGACGTATCCCGCTTGAGTTCGCAGGCAAACAGGTTGGCGGTCGTGTCTTGCCGCCGCAACAGTCGCAGCTTGGGCTCAAGCTCAACAACGCCGGCTATTTCCCCGCGATCATCGCGCCCTGGTTTTTCTATCTGCCGCTGACTGTCGCCGGCCTCGTCGGAGGCGGGCAGGACGGCTGGGCTGGTGCTGCTCTCAAGTTCATGCAAGCGGGACAGCCCGGCCACATGATCTATATGGTCGTCGCCGTGGCTATCCTGTCGCTGGTGTATACGGCGTTCGTTCTCGATCCTGAGCATGCGGCTGCGTCCCTGCAGCGAGGCGGAGCAACGATGCCGGGAGTCGAACCGGGCGAGGCGACTGCCAGTCAGCTCGATCATATCATCTCGCGGATGACATTCGCCGGCGCCGCCTACCTTGTCGCCGTACTTCTTATTCCGGAGGCATTGATCGCCTATGCCAAGGTGCCGTATTACTTTGCTGGAGGTTCGGTACTGATCATCGTCTGCACCGTTCTCGACATCGAAGCACAGGTGCGCGGCCGCTCGCTCACCGGGTGAGGGGGCAATTCTTCATGAGATTGATTCTTCTCGGACCGCCGGGGGCGGGCAAGGGAACGCAGGCGCAACGGCTGGTTCATCACTACGGAATCGTTCAGCTCTCCACCGGTGAAATGCTTCGCGCGGCCGTGGCCGCCGGCACCCCCGTCGGCCTCAAGGCCAAGGACATCATGGCGAGCGGCGGGCTGGTTCCGGACGATGTAGTGATCGGGATCATCTCCGACCGACTCGACCAGCCGGATGCAAAGAATGGCTTCATCCTGGACGGGTTTCCCCGCACCGTGCCGCAGGCCGAGGCGCTGGACCATCTGCTCCGCTCCAAGCACCTGAAACTCGATGCCGTGGTCGAGCTCCGCGTCAACGAAAGTGCACTATTGCAGCGCGTCGAGAGCCGGGTCGCGGAAATGACCGCACGGGGCGAGGCAGTGCGGGCTGACGATACACCCGAGGTATTGTCGAAGCGGCTGGCCAGCTACAGGTCGATGACCGAGCCGTTGATTCACTACTATTCCGAGCGCCGGAAACTGCTGACGGTCGATGGCATGATGGCGATCGAGCACGTCACACGGGACATCTACCGGGTTCTGGCCGCCATTGGCGCCTCGGACGCTAAGGCCGAGAAGAAGGCGGCAGCCAGAAAGGCATCCGCTAAAAAGGCGGTTGGAGCGGCCAAAAAGCCTCCTAAGGCCAAAAAGTTGGCCAAGAAGGCGGCCGTGACCAAAAAGGTCGCAAAAACCACGAAAAAATCGGCCAAAAAGGCTGCCCGCAAGGCCAAAAAGACGGTCAAAAGAGGGCTCCCCAAGGGTCGTGGAACCTCCGCTGCCCGGACGTCGAAGGCGCCCCGCAAGACAGCGAAAAAGGTCACGAAAAAGCGAGCTAAGGCCGCCAAGCGGTTGACGAAACGCCGCTGAATCCTTTAATAAGTGCCGTATCCAGTCGGATAGTTTTCAAACGATGCCGGGCCCCAAGCGGACAGAGGGTCGGGCGTCGTGTTCGCGTTTGCGGATACCCGCCTGAAATAACGAAGGAAATTCCCGGCCCGCTGATGGGTCCGGTGACAGGAGAGAAGTCTGTGGCCCGTATTGCCGGCGTGAATATCCCGACCAACAAGCGCGTTCTCATTGCGCTTCAATACATCCATGGCATCGGCCAGAAAAATGCGGCCGACATCGTGGAGAAGGTGAAGATCCCGCTGGATCGTCGCGTCAATCAATTGACGGATCAGGAAGTGCTCCAGATCCGCGAAGTCATCGATCGCGATTATCTCGTCGAGGGTGACCTTCGCCGCGAGGTCGGCGTCAACATCAAGCGCCTGATGGATCTCGGCTGCTATCGCGGCCTGCGCCATCGCCGCGGCCTTCCGGTTCGTGGTCAGCGCACGCATACCAATGCGCGCACCCGCAAGGGGCCGGCCAAGGCGATCGCCGGCAAGAAGAAGTAAGCAAGCGAAGATCGGACGGGGCGGCGAATCGATCATTCGCGCCCGGCCGATTGTAATTTTTTTAGGTGGAGCCGCTGGCACTACGGCGGCGTTGAGATCACAGGGAAGGCTGATTAATGGGTAAGGAAGCTGCGGCACGTGTCCGCCGTCGTGAGCGCAAGAACATCGCGTCCGGCATCGCGCATGTGAATTCGTCGTTCAACAACACGACCATCACCATCACCGACGCGCAGGGCAACACCATTGCCTGGTCGTCGGCCGGCACGATGGGTTTCAAGGGATCGCGCAAGTCGACCCCGTATGCGGCGCAGGTGGCCGCGGAGGACGTTTCCAAGAAGGCGCAGGAACACGGCATGCGCACGCTCGAGGTCGAGGTCGCAGGTCCGGGTTCGGGTCGTGAATCGGCACTGCGCGCGTTGCAGGCCGCGGGCTTCACCGTCACCTCGATTCGCGACGTGACCACGATCCCGCACAACGGCTGCCGCCCGCGCAAGCGCCGGCGCGTTTGATACTTTGACCGCGGGCCGCTTGTGCCCGCGTTGCTTCGAGATGTTTGTCGCGCGGACTGAGCCGCGTACTCCAACGCCAACGTTTATGATGGCATGGGTGACACAGTGACAATTCAGAAAAACTGGCAAGAACTCATTCGGCCGAACAAGCTGCAGGTCATTCCCGGCAGCGATCCTTCGCGCTTTGCGACCCTGGTCGCCGAGCCGCTCGAGCGCGGCTTCGGCCAGACGCTCGGCAACGCGCTGCGCCGTATCCTGCTGTCCTCGCTGCAAGGCGCGGCGGTGCAGTCGGTGCACATCGACGGCGTGCTGCACGAGTTCTCCTCGATCGCTGGCGTTCGCGAGGATGTCACCGACATCGTGCTGAACATCAAGGACATCTCGATCAAGATGCAGGGCGAAGGCCCGAAGCGCATGGTCGTGAAGAAGCAGGGTCCGGGCACCGTCACCGCCGGCGACATCCAGACCGTCGGCGACGTCACCGTGCTCAATCCCGAGCTGCAGCTCTGCACGCTCGACGACGGCGCCGAAATCCGCATGGAATTCACCGTCAACACCGGGAAGGGTTATGTCGCTGCCGAGCGCAACCGTCCTGAGGATGCGCCGATCGGGCTGATCCCGGTCGACAGTCTGTTCTCGCCGGTCCGCAAGGTCTCCTACAAGGTCGAGAACACCCGCGAGGGTCAGATCCTCGACTACGACAAGCTGACCATGACCATCGAGACCAACGGCGCGATCACGCCGGATGACGCGGTGGCCTATGCCGCGCGCATCCTGCAGGATCAGCTCAACGTCTTCGTGAACTTCGAAGAGCCGCGCAAGGAAGTCGCTCAGGAGATCATTCCGGATCTCGCCTTCAACCCGGCGTTCCTCAAGAAGGTCGACGAGCTCGAGCTGTCGGTGCGTTCGGCCAACTGCCTGAAGAACGACAACATCGTCTATATCGGCGACCTCGTGCAGAAGTCGGAAGCGGAAATGCTGCGCACCCCGAACTTCGGCCGCAAGTCGCTGAACGAGATCAAGGAAGTGCTGGCCCAGATGGGTCTGCATCTCGGTATGGAAGTGCCGGGCTGGCCGCCGGAGAATATCGACGAGCTCGCCAAGCGCTTCGAGGATCATTACTGAGCTTTTACCTCTTCCCGGAGGGAAGGGGACAAGAGCAGGGCGAACGCAGGAAGCCCACCTGCACAATGTGTCCGACCCGCGGTCGCGACAGAGATTGAGGATAGAAAATGCGTCACGGAAAAGTTCACCGCAAGCTCAACCGCACCGCGGAGCATCGCAAGGCGATGTTCGCCAACATGTGTGCCTCGCTTATCAAGCACGAGCAGATCGTCACCACGCTGCCGAAGGCGAAGGAGCTTCGCCCGATCGTCGAGAAGCTGGTTACGCTCGGCAAGAAGGGTGGCCTCGACAAGCGCCGTCAGGCGATCAGCGAGATGCGCGACGTCGATCAGGTCAAGAAGCTGTTCGATGTGCTGGCGCCCCGCTACAAGGATCGTCAGGGCGGCTACACGCGCATCATCAAGGCCGGCTTCCGTTACGGCGACAACGCGCCGATGGCTGTGATCGAGTTCGTCGATCGCGACGTCGATGCCAAGGGTCAGGATTCCGGCCCGGTGCAGGAAAAAGCTTCCGAAGCGGCTTGATCCGTTTCGATACTGACATTGAAGGCGGTGCCTGAGGCACCGCCTTTTTTTGTTTGTGCGATGGTTCGCGTCGCCGGGATTGTCAGGCCGTGTTGATCTTGTCAGCGCAACCCCTGAAGTAGACGTTCAGGAATCAAAAGCGGTAGTTGGCTCCAATTCGAACCGCGTCCATCAACAGCGTGTCGTCATCAAACCGATTTACCGCACTGAGTGTGGTGCGATAGGTGCCGAAATCGACGTGGATATATTCGAGCTTTACGCTCCAGTTTCGCGTGAGCGCATACTCGACGCCGACGCCAGCCGTCCATCCTGTGCGGTCCTGCGAGATCAAGTCTGTCGCGCCCAGCGTGCATGTCACGACGAAACATTGAACCTGCTCGTTGCGCGCTTTGACGTGCCCCCAGGCGAAGCCGCCGGTCCCGTAAAGGAGCCAGTTGTTAATCGTGTAGCCAACGCGAGCGCGAATGGTCGCGAACTGATTGAGCTTTCCATCCAGACGGGCAACGCCTGGTGCTCTGGAAACGTCTATCGTTCCAGCGATATCAGCACCTGAAAAATCGCCCTCGATTCCCAGCAACCAGTTCGGCGCGACCTGCAAATTGTAGCCGAGTTGTGCGCCGCCAAGAATTCCGGATTGATTAAAATCGAAGGTCGTAAAGAGCGCGCCGGTCGTACGGATATAGGCTGTGACGTCGTCGTGAGCCCAGCCATAGCCGACGTGCGCGCCGACATAAAACCCACTCCAATCGTGGACCGTGGCGACGTCTGCTGGAGCCTTCGTATAAGGCCGCGAAGCGAGATCCGCAGCATTTGCGGATGCGACACCGAGGGTGGCTGCAACCGCTATTCCAATCAGCTTTTTCATCTCATCCCAATCGAATCGGGATCACCGAAGGTGACCCCATGGGGCGGTACTTGATCGGGGAGTGGAAAAAAGAGCCCGCCCCAAACGGGGTATATGGCCACGCGCACCATGCCATGTGGCTAAAATGTCACATTCCCTGGAGGGGGCGATTGCGTAACATGCGTCGATACACGTTGCGCATATTTTCTGGTTTTTCAGCCAACTTAGATTCAGACGTAGATTCCGATGAAGTTCGATTTTGATATCGCAAGAATAACGGAAGCCTTTGCCGCCGCAGTGCTCGATTCCACCCGCTGGAATTCCGCGATGGAATTAGCCAGCGCCGAAACGGGTTCGCTCGGCGCGCTGATGTTTCCGAACAAGGGCGCGCTCCCTTACATTCCCGTCTGTGAGTCGATGGCGGAATCCTTCGAGGTTTACATTCGCGATGGCTGGATCGAGCGGGATGAGCGACATCGTGGCTTGCCCACAATGCTCGAACGAGGTGTGGTGACCGATCTCGATTTCACGTCGCGGGAGCATAAACGCCATCATCCATACTTCCAGGATTTCATCACGCGTTGCGGGCTTTATGACTTTGCCGGCGTTCGGGTCGGAAATGGCGAGAACGTATGGTGCCTCTCGATCCAGCGGACCGCCGAGCAGGGTGATTTTAGTCGATCGGAACTGCGCTCGCTCGCACAACTGGCGCGGAGCCTGGACAGCATTGCCGAGACGGCCAGTGCGCTTGCATTCGCGCGCGGAGAGGGAGCTCTTGCTGCCTTCGACATCGCGCACAAGGCGGCGTTCCTGCTCGATCGGCGTGGCGAAGTGGTACGGGTCAATCAGGCCGCCGAGGCGCTGCTGGGAGACGATGTGTTCATCAGTCACAGGCGGCTGTCGTCGCGAAGCCAGGCGGCGACCGCCGAATTGAATGCAGCGATCAAAAACCTGCTTTGGCTGCAGAGCATATCCTCGTCGCCATCGATGATTTTTCCAAGACGGGAGGGGCTGCCGCTTCTTGTTCACGCAATCCGCTGCCCTGGCCTCTCTGAATCGGCACTGTCCTCGTTTCATGCCTTGGTCGTGATCGTCGATCCCGAACAGCGGATGCTTCCGACAGCGAGAACGCTTCAAACAGGGTTCGACCTGACGCAGGCAGAGGCGCGGCTCGCCATCGCGTTAAGTTCAGGAAGCGACCTGAAGACCGAGGCAAAGAGACTCTGCGTCTCGCCTGAAACGATGCGGAAGCATTTGAGGTCGATCTTTTCGAAAACGGGCGTCCGAAGACAGTCCGAATTGACGGCACTGCTCGCCGCGCTGCTATCCGAGCAATAGCGCGTCGCGATAAGACAGCCGATGGCATTTCAAAAGGCGGGGAAATCGTACGGCAGGTTCAAGGCGAGCATCGAAGCAGTCGTCCGCGACCAATGGCGCTACCCTGCGGGCCGAAGGTGGCCTGGTTCCAATCATCGCCTGATACGCAACTGGGTACGGCAGGCGGCTGAAGCCATCGCCTGCCGCCACGGCCATTGATCTAGATTACCAGCCCTCCAGCACGATCTTGCCGCGCGACTTGCCGGACTCGATCAGCGCATGCGCGCGCTTCAGGTTGGCGGCGTTGATCGTGCCGAAGGTCTGGTCGAGTGTCGTGCGGATCACGCCGTTGTCGACGAGGTCAGCCACGTCGTCGAGGAGATGGTGCTGCATGATCATGTCCGGCGTCTTGAATGAGGAGCGCGTGAACATCGACTCCCAATGGATCGAAACGGCCTTGCCCTTGAACAGGCTGACATCGAAGCCCGGCGGGTCATCGATCAATCCGAAGCGGCCCTGCGGCGCGATGACATCAGCGAGCGCCTTCATGTGCTGATCGGTCTGGGTCAGGCTCGCGATCAGTGATACCGGCGGCAGCTTCAGTGCGTCGATCTGCTCCTTCATCGGCTTGCTGTGATCGATTACGGCATGGGCGCCGAGATTCCGGCACCACGCTTGCGATTCCGGCCGCGATGCCGTGGCTATCACGGAGAGCGCCGTCAGGCGACGGGCGATCTGAATCAGGATCGAGCCGACGCCACCGGCGCCGCCGACGATCAGCAGCGATCGCGGATAGAAGCTCTTGCCGGGAGGTACGCCGAGCCGGTCGAACAGCAGTTCCCACGCGGTGATTGTCGTCAGTGGCAACGCGGCGGCTTGCGCAAACGACAGGATTTTCGGTTTGCGGCCGACGATGCGCTCATCGACGAGATGATACTCGGCATTGGTGCCCTGGCGCTGGATCGAGCCTGCGTAATAAACCTCGTCACCGGGCTTGAAGAGCGTCACGTCCGGCCCCACGGCATCGACCACGCCGGCAGCGTCATAGCCGAGGATCTTGATCTCGCCGGCCGGTGGCGCGGCGCGCTTGCGCACCTTGGTGTCCACGGGGTTGACCGAGATCGCCTTCACGGCGACGCTGATATCGCGGCCCTTTGGTTCGGGCTTCGTCGCATCGAAATCGATCAGCGCGTTGGCGTCGTCGATGGGCAGCGATTGTCGGTATCCGACGGCTTTCATCTGGCCGGTTCTCCTCTTGTGCAACGACTGCGGTTACCTGCGCCCGTAGCGGCATATTTGCAAGTACGGTGCAATGAGGGATATACACACTAAAATGATACTAATGGAATTACCCGCATGAAACGCAAGGATTTTGGGTGTGGTCCTGGCTGTCCGGTCGAGGTCACGCTCGATCTGATCGACGGCAAGTGGAAGGGCGTGATCCTCTATCATCTGCAGGAGGGGACGCAGCGTTTCGGCGAGTTGCGCCGGCGCATGCCGGGCATTACCCAGCGTATGCTGACCAAGCAGCTTCGCGCGCTCGAAGGCGATGATCTGATCGTTCGCAAGGTCTATGCGGAGGTGCCGCCGCGTGTGGAATACAAGCTATCGGATACCGGCGAGCGTCTCCGGCCTGTCATCGATGTCCTGAAGCGTTGGGGCGAGGATTATCGTGCGCGCCAGGCAAGTGTGAAACGTCCCCTCAGACGAGGCGTATCGAAAGCCGGAACAGCCAAGGCTGCCCCGGCCGGGTAGCCGGAGTGTGTTATCGGGTGATCCGCAGCCACATCGCTTCATTGCCCGAAATAGGCCAAAGCTAGCTTCTATTGGCATTCCGGAGCGCCTATATTCCGGCAGTTTTTCAAGAGGGCTCGATGTTCCGAATCAGCGCTTTCCTTGCGGCAACTCTGTGCGCCGTTACCGTATCCACCCTCAATCCGGCAACCGCCCAGGAGCGGCGTGTTCCGGCGTCGCAGGCCGATATCCGGCTGTCCTATGCTCCGATCGTGCAGCGGGTCGCACCGGCGGTCGTCAACGTCTACGCGGCCAAGGTGGTGCAGAACCGCAATCCACTGCTCGATGATCCAATCTTTCGTCGCTTCTTCGGTATGCCCGGGCAGCAGCCGGAGCAGATGCAGCGCTCGCTTGGCTCTGGCGTGATGGTCGATCCATCCGGACTGGTGGTAACTAACAATCACGTGATCGAGGGAGCCGATCAGGTGAAGGTCGCGCTCGCGGACAAGCGCGAGTTCGAGGCGGAGATCGTGCTGAAGGACAGCCGCACCGATCTTGCCGTACTGCGGCTCAAGGGCGTGCACGAGAAATTTCCGACGCTGGATTTCAGCAACTCGGACGAGTTGCAGGTCGGTGACGTGGTGATCGCCATTGGCAACCCGTTCGGCGTCGGCCAGACGGTAACGCACGGCATCATCTCGGCGCTGGCACGAACCCAGGTCGGCATCTCCGACTATCAGTTCTTCATCCAGACCGATGCGGCGATCAATCCCGGCAACTCCGGCGGCGCGCTGGTCGACATGACCGGCCGTCTCGCCGGTATCAACACCGCGATCTTCTCGCGTTCCGGCGGCTCGCAGGGCATTGGCTTTGCCATTCCGGCCAATATGGTGCGCGTTGTGGTGGCGTCGGCCAGGAACGGCGGCAAGGCCGTGAAGCGGCCCTGGCTCGGCGCGCGGCTACAGGCTGTGACGCCCGATATTGCCGAGACCATCGGCCTCAAGGCGCCGACCGGCGCGCTGGTTGCAAGCGTTACCGCGGGAAGTCCGGCGGCGCGGGCGGGCCTCAAGCTGTCGGACCTGATTGTGTCGATCGACGGACAACCGGTCGAGGATCCCAACGCATTCGACTATCGTTTTGCCACCCGTCCGCTCGGCGGCACGTCGCAACTGGAGGTTCAGCGCAACGGCAAGCTGATCAAGCTTACGGTGCCGCTGGAAACCGCACCGGACACCGGTCGCGACGAAATCGTGATCACCGCGCGCTCACCGTTCCAGGGCGCGAAGGTCGCAAACATTTCGCCGGCGCTCGCCGACGAACTGCATCTCGATTCCAGCGTCGAGGGCGTCGTGGTCACAGCACTTGCGGATGACGGCATGGCCGCCAATGTCGGATTCAAGAAGGGTGACATCATCCTGTCGGTCAACAACAAGAAGATCGGCAAGACGGCCGACCTCGAGCAAGCCGTCACCGAATCCCGGCGGCTCTGGCGTATCACGCTGGTGCGTAACGGCCAGCAGATCCAGGTCACGCTCGGCGGATGAGCGCCAAGCGCCAGCGTGACGCAGCCAGCCTGTTCGCCGCCGCGGGCCTGGAGAACGATGCGCCGCGTCCGCTGCCGGACCGTCTGAGACCGCAGACGCTGTCCGACGTGGTCGGGCAGGACCACATCCTCGGGCCGGACGGTGCACTGACGCGGATGCTGGAGACGCGGACGCTGGGGTCGCTGGTGTTCTGGGGGCCGCCCGGCACGGGCAAAACCACCGTCGCGCGATTGTTGGCCGATGCGACCGAATTGCACTTCGAGCAACTCTCGGCGGTGTTCTCCGGTGTGGCCGATCTGAAGAAGGCGTTCGATGCCGCGCGGGCCCGCCGTGAAATGGGAACGGGGACGCTGCTGTTCGTCGACGAGGTGCATCGCTTCAACAAGGCGCAGCAGGATTCGTTTCTCCCGGTCATGGAGGACGGCACCGTCGTGCTCGTCGGCGCGACAACCGAAAACCCATCGTTCGAGCTCAACGCGGCGCTGCTCTCACGCGCGCGCGTGCTGGTGTTTCATTCGCTCGATGCGGCGGCGATCGAAAAGCTGTTTGCCCATGCCGAGCAGGTCGAGGGCAAGCCGCTACCGCTCGATGCCGAGGCGAGGGCCGCACTGGTGCGCATGGCCGATGGCGACGGTCGCGCGGCGCTGACGCTCGTCGAGGAAGTCTGGCGCTCGGCGCGAGAAGGCGAGGTCTTCAATGCCGAGCAGTTGCAGGGCGTACTGCAGCGCCGCGCGCCGATCTACGACAAGTCTGCCGATGGCCACTACAATCTGATCTCGGCCCTGCACAAGGCGGTGCGCGGCTCCGATCCCGATGCCTCCTTGTATTATCTGGCGCGGATGCTGGATGCCGGCGAGGATCCGCTGTTCCTCGCGCGGCGCGTGGTGCGCATGGCGGTGGAGGATATCGGCCTTGCCGATCCGCAGGCGCTGGTCGTCGCCAACGCTGCCAAGGACGCCTATGACTTCCTCGGTTCGCCGGAGGGTGAACTTGCGATCGCGCAAGCCGTGATCTATGTCGCGACTGCGCCGAAATCCAATGCCGCCTACAAGGCATTCGGTGCAGCAAAGCGGGTTGCGAAGGAAGGCGGCTCGCTGCTGCCGCCGAAGCATATCCTGAACTCGCCGACCAAACTGATGCAGGCGGAAGGTTACGGCGAGGGCTATCAGTACGATCACGATACGGCCGAGGGCTTTTCAGGGCAGGATTACTTTCCGGAAGCGCTGGGCCGGCAGACGTTCTACAATCCGCCCGATCGCGGCTTCGAGCGCGAAATCAGGAAACGGCTCGACTACTGGGCCAAATTGCGACGAGACAAATCATCATGAGCCGCCGTTTCCGGAAACCCCTCGAGAAGAAATCCGTGCGCGAGGCCAAGCGTGGTGCGAAGTCAGGCGGCAAGCCATCTGCTGTTAAGACGTTGAGCAAGCGCGGCCCCGCTGAACGTTCGCTCAATAAGTCAGGCGGCTTCAAGGAGAGAAGCCGTTACCCCGAGCCTCGAAGAGCGGCGGCGCCGTCTTTCGAGGAGCGTAAGCCGCGTGCACCTCGGGACGACGCCAGTGCGCCCAAGGACGTGCCGTTACCGACGAAGGTGCAGACCGTCGTCGTGACCGCCGATGAAGCGAACATGCGCGTGGATCGCTTTCTCGAGGCACGGTTTCCCGGCCTGTCGTTCTCCCACATCCAGCGCATCGTGCGAAAAGGCGAGTTGCGCGTGAACGGCAAGCGCGCCGACAGTAAGGATCGTCTGAACGAGGGTGACAACGTCCGCATTCCGCCGCTCAAGCTCGACACGCCCAAGACGGCGACGCATCTGTCCGATGCCGAGACGAAGATCCGCGACGAACTGCAGAAGATGGTGCTGTTCGAGGATGCCGACGTCATGGTTCTCAACAAGCCGGCAGGCCTTGCGGTGCAAGGCGGCTCCGGCCTGTCGCGTCACGTGGACGGCATGCTGGAAGTGATGCGCGACGCCAAGGGCCAGCGGCCCCGCCTCGTGCATCGGCTCGATCGCGAAACGGCGGGTTGCCTGCTGATCGCCAAGACGCGCTTTGCCGCATCGACCTTGACTGGCTCGTTCCGGCATCGTTCCGCGCGCAAGATTTACTGGGCGCTGGTTGCGGGCGTGCCGAAGCCGAAACAGGGGCGTATCTCGACCTATCTGGCCAAGGAAGAGAACGAGGAAGATTCGATCATGCGGGTCGCCGCGCATGGCGACGAAGGCGCCAGCCATGCCGTAACGTATTACGCGGTGGTGGAAACATCGGCGCAGAAACTTGCCTGGGTCTCGCTGAAGCCTGTCACTGGGCGCACCCACCAACTCCGCGCGCATATGGCGCATATCAATCACGCCATCATCGGCGATCCCAAGTATTTCAATAAGGAGAACTGGCAGTTGCCGGGAGGCCTGCAAAAACGGCTTCATCTGCTGGCCCGCCGCATCGTGATCCCGCATCCGCGCGGCGGCGTCATCGATGTTACCGCGCCGCTGCCGCCGCACATGCTGCAATCCTGGAATCTGTTGGGTCTCGAAGCCGATCGTTTCGACCCGATCGAGCATGCGCCTGAAGAATGATCCACTGCCTCTAGCGAATATCCGGCGTGATGAAAGTAAGCCATGCGTGAATTGTTCGAGGAAGGCCTTGGCTTGTCGCCGCTCGATCCCAACGAGTCGGCGCGCCAATCGGCGCGCGCGCCCCAGCGCAAGCGTTTCTATGAACGCGCGGCGGCAAAACCGGTCGAGGATGGCTTTGCCATCGTGCTCGACGACAAGCCGGTGCGCACGCCGTCACGCAACACGCTGGCGGCGCCGATCCAGGAGATTGCGGCGGCAATCGCCGCCGAATGGAACGCGCAGCAGGATGTGATCGATCCTCTGACGATGCCGATGACGCGGCTGGCCAACAGTGTCATCGACGGGGTGGTCGGACGCGTCGACGCGGTGGCCGACGACATCGCAAAATACTTTGGGTCGGATCTGCTGTTCTACCGCGCCGGTCATCCTGAAGGACTTGTCGCGCGGGAAGCCGCACATTGGGATCCCGTGCTGCTCTGGACCGCTGAAACCCTTGGTGCACATTTCATCCTGGCCGAGGGCATCGTGCACGTCCGCCAGCCGGATCAGGCGATTGCCGCGGCGCGCGCGGCTTTGCCGTCCGATCCATGGGCGATTGCAGCGTTGCATGTCGTCACCACGTTGACCGGATCGGCGTTGCTGGCGCTGGCCCTGATGCTGGGCAGGTTGACGCCGGACGAAGTCTGGGCCGCGGCTCATGTGGACGAGGACTGGAACGTCGCGCAGTGGGGGCTGGATGAGGAAGTGGCCGCCCGGCGGGCCGCTCGTCTGGTCGATTTCAAGGCTGCTGCGGTGGTTCTTGAGGCCAAGCGGTCGCGCTTGGGTTAACGAGAGGTTTACGACCCGCGTTTAGCTTCGCAGGCTGAACGAGGCGGTCATGGCGATTTCGATCAATCCGATCTTTCCGGTCATCGCGGCGCAGGGCGCTGCGCCCGAGGCTGCGCTTCAGCCTGGCACCGTGATCGATGCGCAGGTCCAGAAGATCCTCGCCAATGATCTCGTCCGCATTGCGATCGCGAACCTGACCATCGAAGTTTTGTCAGAGATCCCGCTCGAGGTCGGTCAGACCTTACAGCTTTCGGTGTCACAGACTGCGCAAGGACTCAAGCTGGCGGTGGTCGGACAGGGGGCAACGCCCGGTCAAACGACTTCCAGCACAGGGACTGCTTCAGGTCCGGTGGACACTGTGACGCTCACGCCTGATGTTGCGGCAACCGTTGCTGCCGCCAAGGCGGATGCCGCGACCTCAGCGGCAAAACCAGTGCTGTCGGCGCTGGAAGCTCTTGTGGTGTCGGCGGCCGCTCAGGCTGCTGCAACGCGCCAGGGCAGCCTGTCACCGCTCTACGCGAATCTACTGGTCGCGGCGGGCTCCGGAACCTTGCCTCCGCAAGCGCAACAGGTCGTTGATCGCTTGCTGGCGCTGCGGCCTGATCTCGGTCCGAACCTGACCGGCGACGACATCAAGACTGCATTCCGGACCTCCGGTCTCTTTCTCGAGGCGTCGCTGGCGTCGGAACTGAAGATGGCACAACCTGCGTCGTCATCTGCTCCTGCACAAATTCCCGATCTCAAGGCTGCGCTGCTCGTACTTCGACAGATGCTGTCGGTCACGGTCGGATCGGCGGAGACGCAACGCGCGTCGACGTCGCCGCAGGCTGCCGCCGCGCCAGCACCGACAACGGGCGCCCCGCCGTTGTCGCCGGATTTCGAACCGCAGGAAGTCTACCTGCCGCAGGCGCGATTGCCGGTGACCGACGATCTCGACGATCCGGCGAGTGGAAACCAGACGTTGTTTACCCGTGTGTCCGATGCCGGCGTGCGCGCTGCCGCGACCGGCGCCGCGCTGAACCTGCTGCAGGAGGTGCTTCAGAGCGGAGGGCGCGGCGCGGGCCTTGGCGCGGAGCCTGACCTCGATGGCAACATCATGGGCGGCGCATCCTCGTCGCCGAGAGCCGCGTCGGCCAACGGAGCGACCGAGAACAACGTCTTCATCGTACGCACTAGCACGCCGGCACCGCCGTTCCGCGGTGCATTGCCGGCGGCACAGCCCGTGACCCTGCCAGTGCTGTCAGGGACCGCGCCGGCAAGCGACGTCGCGCGGCATCTGCTCGACGACACCGATGCGGCGCTCTCGCGTCAGACGCTGCTACAGGTCGCGTCGCTGCCCGATCGCGTCGATATGGCCGGGCCGCGACCCGACCAGATTGCGCCGCGCTGGAATTTCGAGATTCCGTTTGCAACGCCCTTTGGCACCGCGATCGCACAGTTCGAAATCGCGCGCGATGCCGCTGGGCACGAGGTCGAGGCGGTGAAGCGGGTGTGGCGCGCGCGGTTTTCGCTCGATGTCGAACCTACCGGGCCGGTTCACGCGCTGGTGTCGCTGACCGGTGACAAGACCTCGGTACGGATCTGGGCCGAGCGTCCGGCGACCGCGAGCCAGTTGCGCGCCAACGCTTCACAGTTGAGTCAGGCGCTGAGCCGCGCCGAACTGCAGCTAGGCGACATCGTGATCCGCGAGGGCACACCGCCGCAAACGAAGCCTGCGCCGGCCGGCCATTTCCTGGATCGCGCCCTATGAGTGTGCAGACCAAGGACCAGATCGCGGTCGCTCTTCATTACGACAAGGGCAGCGGCGCGCCGCGCGTGGTGGCCAAGGGCAGGGGCTCGCTCGGCGCCAAGATCATCGAGGTCGCGAAAGAGCACGACATTCCGATCGAGGAAAACGAAGTGTTGGCCGGCGCGCTGTCGCATATCGAGCTCGGCGATGAAATCCCCGAGGAACTCTACAAGGCCGTGGCCGAGGTGCTGGTGTTCGTGCTGCAACTGTCGGGGCGGGCGCGCTAGCTTGGGCCTCGATCGCTCTTGGCTGTTCGGCTGAGGTCTCTTCCTTACCTGAAGGACATGCGATGACATCAGTAGACAAGCTGCCCCGTTTTCCGCAACTGACCATGGATCAGCTCGACGCCACGCAGAAGCCGCTCGGCGAGCAGATCGTCAAGGTCTCGAGCATCGGGCTCGGCGGGCCGTATAACCCGATGCTGCGCAGCCCGGTGCTGGGTCAGCGGCTGTACGATCTCTTCCACTATCTGCGCTGGGAAACCTCGGTGCCGATGCGGCTCAACGAATTCGCGATCATCATCATCGCGCGGCAGTGGCGCTCGCAGGTCGAGTGGTTTGCGCATGCGCCGATCGCGGAGAAGGCGGGCCTCGCGCCTGCGATTATTGCCGACCTCAAGGCCAACCGTCGCCCGGCCAACATGCCGGAGGAGGAGGCGGTGGTGTACGACTTCGTCACTGAACTCACGACCACCCGCAAGGTCGCGGATGAGACGTTCGTCCGCGCGCGAAAAGTGTTCAGCGAGCAGCAGATCGTCGACCTCACGGCGGTGGCGGGCAACTACGTGATGGTGGCGATGATGCTGGCGATGGCGGAGCAGACCTTGCCGCTGGGAAAGGAGGAGCCGTTCAAGGCCAATGAAAGATAAGCCCGTTTTATCGGCTTTTCCCGCATCTGCTTTTCACGATCCCGCCGCGGCGCTGCGGCCGATGCGGCCAAGATGGGTGAAGCCGAAGCCTGCGCTGTATTTCAGACCATAGCCGAGCGCGCGGTCGACGCCGATATGGGCAAGCCAGATCATCGCGATCGAGAGCAGCAGCGGCGAGGCAAACCCGAAGCCGAGGACATTCAGCACCATCGGCGCCATATAGCTGTGCGCGGTATTGTAGACGACGGCGCCGGTGCGCGGCCCGGCCAGATAGCCGAGAAAACTCAGGTCCGGCACCAGAAACAGCGCTGCGAAAATCCACCACGAGCCGCCCCAGACCGCATACAGCACGGCCATTCCAAGAAAGAGCGTCAGGCCCTCGAGCCGCAGCAGGAGGCGCGGGCCGCCGCTGACGGCGCCGGTGGGGGTTGGAACAGTGATGGCGTCGGTCATGGGCTGCTCCTGGATTCGGACGGACTCCTTTTACCTTCGAAACCCTGCCATGTGGTGAGCCGCCCGCAGTTCAAAGCCGGTTTCCCGACCGGAAAAGGCCGTGCTAGAACCGGCCGAAACCATGCGGCAAACCCAAGGCAGCCAAAACCGCCTTTTCGCCGCAATCAGACACGTGGAAACGCAGGCTTCAATCTCATGAAAGACATCCTGGACACCCTCGAAGAGCGGCGCGCGGGCGCAAAACTCGGTGGCGGCGAGAAGCGCATCGAGGCGCAGCACAAGCGCGGCAAGCTGACGGCGCGCGAGCGCATCGAGTTGCTGCTCGACAAGGGCTCGTTCGAGGAGTTCGACATGTTCGTCGAGCACCGCTCCACCGAATTCGGCATGGAGAAGTCGAAGGTGCCGGGCGACGGCGTGGTGACCGGGTGGGGCACCGTCAACGGCCGCAAGACCTTCGTGTTCGCGAAAGACTTCACCGTGTTCGGCGGCTCGCTGTCGGAAACCCACGCGCTGAAGATCACGAAAATCCAGGACATGGCGCTGAAGGCGCGGGCGCCGATCATCGGCCTCTATGATGCCGGCGGTGCGCGCATCCAGGAAGGCGTCGCCGCGCTCGCGGGCTACTCTTATGTGTTCCGCCGCAACGTCGTGGCCTCCGGCGTGATCCCGCAGATCTCGGTCATCATGGGGCCGTGCGCGGGCGGCGACGTTTATTCGCCGGCGATGACCGACTTCATCTTCATGGTGAAGAACACGAGCTACATGTTCGTCACCGGCCCGGACGTGGTGAAGACCGTCACCAACGAGGTCGTCACGGCGGAAGAACTCGGCGGCGCCAGCGTGCATGCGACCAAGTCATCCATTGCCGACGGCGCGTTCGACAACGACGTCGAAACCCTGCTGCAGATGCGCCGCCTGATCGACTTCCTCCCTTCGAACAATACCGAGGGCGTGCCGGAGTGGCCGAGTTTTGACGACATCGAGCGCACCGACGAGTCGCTAGATACGCTGATCCCCGACAATCCGAACAAGCCCTACGACATCAAGGAGCTGATCCTGAAGGTCGTCGACGAGGGTGACTTCTTCGAGCTCGCGGACACTTTTGCGAAGAACATCGTTACCGGCTTCGGCCGCATCGCCGGCCGCACGGTCGGCTTCGTCGCCAACCAGCCGATGGTGCTGGCGGGCGTGCTGGACAGCGATGCCTCACGCAAGGCGGCGCGCTTCGTGCGCTTCTGTGATGCCTTCAACATCCCGATCGTGACGTTCGTGGACGTGCCGGGCTTCCTGCCGGGCACCGCGCAGGAATACGGCGGGCTGATCAAGCACGGCGCGAAGCTGTTGTTCGCCTATTCGCAATGCACGGTGCCGCTCGTCACCGTCATCACGCGCAAGGCCTATGGCGGCGCGTTCGACGTGATGGCGTCGAAGGAAATCGGCGCCGACATGAACTACGCCTGGCCGACGGCGCAGATCGCTGTCATGGGCGCCAAGGGGGCGGTGGAGATCATCTTCCGCTCGGACATCGGCGATGCCGACAAGATCGCGGCGCGCACCAAGGAATACGAGGACCGCTTCCTGTCGCCGTTCATCGCCGCCGAGCGCGGTTATATCGACGACGTGATCATGCCGCACTCGACCCGCAAGCGCATCGCCCGCGCGCTGGCGATGCTGAAAGACAAGCACGTCGACGCGCCCATGAAGAAGCACGACAACATTCCGTTGTGAGGGGACATGCCGGTGGTTCTGCATTGGGGGCCGTATCGAGCGTTCTCCTATTCGAACGAAGGCACCGAACCAGCGCAAAGACACCCTCAGATTCTTGTTCCAGCATTTGGATATCGTCATGCCCCTCCATATCCTCTGCGTTCGCTCCACCGTCCTCGATGAATCCAAGCGCGCTGCGTTCGACGCGTGGTATTCGCGCGAGCATCTGCCGGATGCCGTAAAATCGTTCGGCGCGCTGCACGCGTGGCGCTACTGGCTCGCCAACGATCCCGCGATGCATCTTGCGATGTACGAGTTTCCCGATCGCGCATCGCTCGATGCCGCCAACGAGGGCGAGGAGATCAAGCGGCTGGTGAAGGATTTCGACCGCGACTGGCCGGACGTGAAGCGGACGCGCGAAATCCTCGTGCTGGCGGAGGATTGGCACGCTCGATAACGAACAAAACAATGGGGCTGTGCCATGTCCAACCTGATCTTCTCCATCCTGCTGGCGTTCGGCGCGGGCGTCAGCATCGTCATCCAGCAGGCCCTGAATTCCAATCTGCGCACCGAGCTGAACTCGGCCGCCTGGTCCGGCTTCGTCAGCTATGCGGCCGGGCTCGCCTGCATGGCGCTGCTCGTGATCGCGTTGCGCGATCCGCTGCCGCCGCTCGGCGCCATGGCGCGCATTCCGTGGTGGGCATGGACCGGCGGCGTGTTCGGCGCGATCTTCATCGGGCTTGGCATTGTGCTTGTGCCAAAACTCGGTGCGGCGACCTTCATCGCGCTCTTGATCGCGGGCCAGATGATCGGCTCGGTGGTGTTCGATCACTTCGGCTGGCTCGGGCTCGCGCAGCGGTCGATCGATCTGTCGCGCGTCATCGGCGTGCTGCTGCTGGTCGCGGGCGTGCTGCTGATCCGGAGGTGAGGGGGCGCCGGCGCTTCGAGCCTTATCCGTTCGTCGTCAAGCGGGTTCTGCGAATATTCTCACGCTGGCGGGACCATTGGCCGCCGCGATATGATGCGTCGCGGCCGAGCAGGCCGGGCGACTTCATGAGGAGTGTGTCCAATGGCTGCGCGTTTGCCGATCTCTAGGAGCCGGGCGGTTTGTCTCGGCCTCACTATCGCCCTGTCCCTGTTTGCCGGCACCATGGCCTTCGCCGACGAGACCGTCTGCGTCGGCGGCTCGCAGGTGGTTTTGATCAAGCCGAAGGCGGCGCATGCCAGCGTGATCCTGATGCCGGGCGGCAGCGGCGCGATCCAGGCCGGTGACCATGGCGATATCCATGGCCTCAATGGCAACCAACTCGTCCGCACGCGGCATGCCTACGCGGCGCGCGGGCTCGCGGTACTGGTCGTCGATGCCGGGACCGATCTCGGCAGTGCGGTGAAATACATGGCGGCGATCAAGCGTCCGGTCACGGTGATTGCCACCAGCCGCGGCACGATCCGCGCGGCGCAAGGGATCGCTGGTGGCGCACGACCGGACGCGCTGGTGCTGACATCGGGATTGCTCAGCCCTGCGTCAGGCAGTGGGCAGAATGTCATGTCGATCCTCGGCTCGCCGTCGGCGCTGCCGCGCACGCTGGTGATCCATCACCGTCAGGATTCATGCAACGTGACGCTGCCGGCCGGCGTCGATCCCTTCATCAAATGGTCGGCCGGGCGCGCGCGCGTGCGGTGGGTCAGCGGCGGGACCAGCACGGGCCCGGCTTGCGAAGCCCGTGCCTATCACGGCTTCAACGGCCTCGACGGGCAGATCGTCGGGATGGCGGGAGGATTTCACTGACTTTGTCATTCCGGGGCGATGCGAAGCATCGAGCCCGGAATCCATAAGCCCTGTACTCGTTGTGACACCGGGGCGCTATCGGATTGCTCGTGATTCATAAACGCTGCCGGGGTTATGGATTCCGGACAGCCGCTTCGCGGCTTCCGGAATGACGGCAAGTATCTGGTCGACGTGCATCCGCCGCCCCCAAGTTGTCTCGCAGAACCGTTGTGTTACCTGTATCTCCATGATTAACGCCGACGCCGTCCTGCACATTCTCGCGTTTGTGGCTTACGTTGCCGAAGCGATGACGGCGGCGCTGGCGGCCGGCCGCCGCACCATGGACTGGGTCGGTGTCGCGCTGCTGGGAGGCGTCACCGCACTTGGCGGCGGCTCGCTGCGCGATGTGCTGCTCGGGCACTATCCGTTGTCCTGGGTTGAGCGGCCCTATCTGCTCGGGCTGACCGGTGGCGCGGCGTTGCTCACCATCGCGCTGGCGCGGGTGGTGCATCACTTCCGGCTGATGTTTCTCGTGCTCGATGCCATCGGCCTCGTGGTGTTCTCCATCCTCGGCTGCAATGTCGCGACCGCCCTTGGCGAGCCGGTGGTCATCGTGGTGGTGGCCGGCATGATCACCGGATGCGCCGGCGGCGTGCTGCGCGACGTGCTCTGCAACGACGTGCCGCTGCTGTTTCGGAGCGAGCTCTATGCGAGCGTTTCCGTCGTCACCAGTGTGCTCTATGTCGGCGGACATGCACTCGGCATCGCGCATGCCGTCGTTACGCTGGTGGCCTTCGCGGTCGGCCTGACGTTCCGTCTGCTGGCCATTCGCTTCAAATGGGAAATGCCGAAGTTCGTTTACGACCGCGATCTGCACTGAGCAAGCGCAAACAAAAACCCCGCCGTAAGGCGGGGTTTCGTATATCGTACTACGAGGTTTCTCACCACCAGGTGCGGCAGACGCGGCGGCCCGGACCCCAGAAGCGGCAGCGGCGATGGGGCCGGCCCACGAAGACTGGAGCGCCCCGGTTCACGCGGCATCCGCCACGCGGCCCGCGATGGAAGCCTCGGCCGCAGCCGCCGGCCACTTGAATGATGTCGGCATTCACGCCCGGCGCAGGCGCGCCCGTCAGCGGCATGGCGTTGGCGTAACCGAAGGTCGCAACGGATCCAGCGAGAAGTGCTGCTGCAAAAAGTGCTTTCATGGATTGTCCTCTCGTTCGGCCGCGACAGCGCGGCGGGGATTCTAGTGCATCGGGTCAAGAGATTCGGCAACGATACTGGCGAAAACCTGATGTGCGTTCGCGTTGCAACGCAGTCATCAAACGGTCTTGGCGCCGTCATCCTCGGACGGTCAGCCGCGCATTCAACGTCTGTTCGGATTATTGGTTCCCGAAAATTCAGAACCTCGATTCGACGACGGGACCGAACAGGTTGGCAAACTGCTTTTCGCCATTGCGGGTGAAGTTGACGACGCGGCTGCCGGCGGTGGTGTCGCGCGCAGCCCACTTCAATTCGGTGAAGCGGGTCATGATGGCCGCGCCCAGCGTGCCGGCGAGATGATGCCGCCGCTCGCTCCAGTCGAGACAGGCCTTGCACAGCGGCCGCCGCGCATGGGTGATGTCGGCGACGTCGATCTGCAGCTTGCTTGCGATGAAACGTTCGCCTTCCGGGGTGAGGGCGATGTCGCTCTTGTGGTGACGGACCAGCTTCTTCTTGGTCATGGCGTCCAGCATCTGCACGCCGAGATCGCCCGCGAGGTGATCGTAGCAGACGCGTGCGCGCCGGAGCGCCGGCTCCTTCGGCCCGGTCCGCACCCGCAGATGGCCGGCACGGGCGGCGAGGCCCTCGAGCCCTTCCAGAACGGCGGCGACGTCAGGCCCGGTGAGACGGTAATAGCGGTGCCGGCCCTGTTTCTCGGGCTCGATCAGGCCGCCGGCCTCGAGCTTGCCGAGATGGGAGCTCGCGGTCTGCGGCGTGATGCCGGCTTCCTGCGCGAGCTCGCTCGCGGTCAGCGCGCGGCCGGTCATCAGCGCGGTGAGGATGTTGGCGCGTGCGGGATCGCCGACCAGCGAGGCGACCATGGCGATGTCGGGGCCTGCTTTCATACTTCGATGTTAGCCGAAGCATTGGTGTCAGGCAAGCACCTATAGTTGATCGCAGGAACACATCCGCTTGTCCTGGAGCCCCCCATGACCGTGACCGTTTTCATCCGATACCAGATTGATCCATTCAAGCGCGCGCAGTTCGAGGAATATGCGCGGCGCTGGCTCTCCATCATTCCCAAATGCGGCGGCGATTGCCTCGGCTACTGGATGCCGCACGAGGGCACCAACAACATCGCGTTCGGGCTGATCTCGTTCGAGAGTCTCGCGGCTTACGAGGCCTATCGCGCAAAATTGCGCGGCGACGCCGAGGGGATGGCGAACTTCGGCTTCGCGGAAGAAAACCGGCTGATCCTCGCCGAAGAGCGGACATTTCTGCGTCAGGTTGCGCTATAGATGATGCGTCACCACAGGAGTTTCTCATGATCGCCGTCATCTTCGAAGTCTGGCCGAAGGCTGAGCACCGCAAGGATTATTTTGACATCGCTGCCGAGTTGAAGCCGGTGCTGGAACAGATCGATGGTTTCGTTTCGGTCGAACGGTTCGAGAGCTTGACCGAGAAGGGCAAGTTTCTGTCGTTGTCGATCTTTCGCGACGAGGCGGCGGTGGAGGCGTGGCGCAACACGCAGCAACACCGCATTGCGCAGGGCAAGGGCAGGGCGCAGATTTTCGCCAACTACCGGCTGCGCGTCGCCAGCGTGATCCGCGATTACGGCCTGACCGAGCGCGAGGAAGCGCCAAAGGACAGCCGCGCGCGGCATCACGCCTAGTGTGAAGTCCGCTGCGTTGTCGCAGCGAGTCAGTGGAGCGGACTTCTGAACCTAAACCACGCTAGCTGCCAAATTCTGGCAGCCGGCTGGCGGATGATCCGAATTCCGAAAATTCAAAGGACAAAGCCATGACGGCATCAACTGCGGAGAAACGCGCAGCCTTCCGCAAGCTGCACGAGAGCGGCTGCTTCGTGATCCCCAACCCCTGGGATGTCGGCAGCGCGAGGGCATTGCAGGGCATGGGCTTCAAGGCGCTGGCCTCGACCAGCGCCGGCTTCGCCTGGTCGATCGGCAAGGCCGACAACCACATCACGCTCGATGATGTCTGCGAGCACCTGACCACGCTGTGCGCGGCGACCGATCTACCGGTCAATGCCGACTTCGAAGGCGGTTTTGCCGTCGAGCCGGAAGGCGTCGCGGCCAACGTGTCGCGCGCGGCGACGACGGGCGTCGCGGGCCTATCGATCGAGGATTCCACCGGCGACAAGGCCAACCCGATCTACGACAAGACGTTGGCGGTCGAGCGCATCCGGGCGGCGCGCAAGGCGATCGACACCGACAAGAGCAACGTGCTGCTGGTCGGTCGCTGTGAAGCGTTCCTGTGGGGTAAACCCGATCTCGGCTTCGTCATCGAGCGGCTGCAAGCCTATTCCGACGCGGGCTCGGATTGCCTCTATGCGCCCGGACTGAAGTCGAAGGAGGATATCGCGGCGGTGGTGAAGGCGGTCGCGCCAAAGCCGTTCAATCTGCTGATCGGCTCGCCCGGCCTGTCGGTCGCGGAGGCCGCTGATCTCGGCGTACGCCGTATCAGCGTCGGCGGTGCCTTGGCGCGCACCGCGTGGGCAGGGTTTTTGTGCGCGGCGAAGGAGATCGCCGAGCAGGGATCGTTCGCGGGACTCGGCACCGGCCATCCCGGCGGCGAATTGAACAAGATGTTTTCCTGAAGCAGCGCATCCCGACGCGGACAGACGAAAACGGCGGGCCTCGCTGCGAGACCCGCTATTTGCATTTTCATCGCGGCCAATGCCGCGCCGGTTACTTCGCCGGAGCCGGGTTGGCCGGTGCCGGTGTGGCCGGAGCCGGAGCGGGTTGCGCCGGTTTGGTCGGCGCCGCGCCCGTCGTCACGCCCGGCTGATTGTTGTTCGGCGTTACGTCACGAACGCCCGGCGCCACCGGCGGCTTCGAGGCGTTGTTCTGCGCCGTGCTCTGGGTGGCCGGCGTAGACGCGCCCTTTTCGGCTACATTGGTCGATGACGTGTTCAGACCGTAGAACACCGCGCCGAGGACGATGGCGATCGCGACGGCGAACAGCGCGATGCGCCCGCCACTTGCGGGGCCTTGGGCCAGTTCCACGTCGGGCTGCAGTTCATTGTCCAGGCGACCGGCCCGCCGCGCTTCGTTATCGGCGAGATCGCGCTGATACGGATCGTTCGGATTGCGTTCGTAAGCCATGGATAGGTCCTCCGTTATCCCGTGAAGGACAATCATCTGGCGGAAGAGGAGTTCCGTCGGCTGCCATCGCTCCCGGCTGATATGCGAATTCGTGGTTCCGAATTCACTGTCTCGCCTTGTTCGGGTCGGCGCGAACTCCCGCTATGTCGTTAACGGCACCAGTTGCGTGATCGCCGGCGATGCCGACGAGACGTGCGTGATCTTGTTGGCCCGCAATTCATACAGCACGAGGCTGAGGATGATGAGGATCGCGACACCGATCACGGCCTTGGTCGATTTGTTGGCGTTGCGCTCGCCGAAGCCGCCGTAGCGCGGCATCGGGGCCCCCTCCATTTTATCCAGACGGGTACTCCAGTCGCTTCCAAGGTTCTGGAACATGGCATCCCTCCGCGATCTTGTTATTTGATGGAAGGTTAACGGCGCAGGCCGCCGTCGGGTTCCCGATCAAGCACCAAAATGTGACGGAACAAAACCGCATGGACGTGACGCTGGCATGACGCAGCATCAATGCTGCGTGCGTGCCCTGGTCACCTTCCGCGCGAGGACCGCCGGCGCGGCGTTGCCCCAGGAATTGCGGATGTATGTTGCGACATCCGCGATCGCCTGATCGCTCAACTCGTTCTTGTAGGCCGGCATCGAGCCGGTGTTCGGTGCGCGCGGCGTCGTCACGGTGTGTGCACCGTCGAGGATGATGCGGATGGTGCTGAGGGGATCGGCGGATTGCAGGTTCGCGTTGCCGGGCAGCGGCGGATAAACGTGCGGCGATCCGCTACCGTCGGTTTCGTGGCAGGCGATGCAGGCGCCTTTGTAGATTTTGGCGCCGTTCGCCATCTGCTCCGGCGAAGGCGGAGTGACGGACGGCTCCGCGGCGCCCGCGGGCAAATCCTTGAGATAGGCGGCGATCGCCTGTGCGTCCGCGTCGCTCAATTTCGATGTCGAATTGACGACGACCTCGGCCATCGGACCGCCGGCGTGGCTTTTGCCGTTACGGCCGCTCTGCAGATATTCGGCGATGCCGGCGGCGCTCCATGATGCGAGGCCGCTGCGCGGGGCGCTGTCGAGACGCGGCGCGAACCAGCCGCCGATCTCACTGCCGCCGAACATCTGATCGGTTCTGTCGGCACCGAAAAACGTCTTCGGGGTGTGGCATGCACCGCAATGGCCGGGGCCTTCGACCAGATAGGCACCGCGATTCCATTGATCGCTTTTCGCAGGATTCGGTTGGTAGGTGCCGGAGGTGAAATAGAGCCAGTTCCAGCCGCGCATCAGGACGCGATGATTGAGCGGCCAGGTCAGATCGGGCGGTGGAGTCGCGTGTCTGACAGGCTTCAAGGTTGCGAGATAGGCCCGGATGGCCAGGACATCGTCGCGCGTGAGCTTGGTGAAGTAGGGATAGGGGAAAGCCGGATAATAGCGCGCGCCGGAGGGAGAGATGCCTTCGTGGAGCGCGCGATAGAAATCGTCGTCGCTCCAGCTGCCGATACCCGTCTCGCGATCCGGCGTGAGGTTCGGCGTGTAGACCGCCCCGAACGGCGTATCGATTCGCTTGCCGCCCGCGAACGGCTGCGCGGGATCCGACGTGTGGCAACTGGCGCAATCGGCGGCATCGGTCAGTGAATGGCCGCGCGCGATGATCTCGGGCGAGGGGGATTCGGCACGTGCGGCTCCCACCACCAATGCGGCAGCGCACAAAAGGATCGCGAGTGCTGGTCGAGTCATGTCGAGGCTTCGTAAAAGCACAGCACATCGCGGATTCGGGTTACCTGCAACCAAACAACCCGAGAGCCGGCGCTATTCCCTATTCGGCGCAAAGTGGCGCAGGTCACGTCCTTTCGCGGCCGTGGCTTGCTGCGACATAACGCGCAAATCGCCGCAGGCCGTCCGGGAACGATATTGCGTTCTCGATTTGCGCGGCTCCGATGTCCAAATTTATGGTGCGCGGGCGTCGAAAAGCGACATAGACTGGTTCTAAGAGCAATCAATCACTAGCTAAATGGAAGCTGGTGCAGCCACGATTCAAGAGGGCGGAATGGGAATCAACCAAGGGCCGATCAGTCTCGATCAGAAGTACACGCAAGGCTCCGGCCACGTCTTCATGACGGGCATCCAGGCGCTGGTCCGGCTGCCGATGGCGCAAATCCGGCGTGACCGCGCCGCCGGCCTCAACACCGCAGGCTTCGTATCGGGCTATCGCGGTTCGCCGCTTGGCGGTTACGACCAGCAGCTCTTCGCCGCCCGCAAGCATCTCGAACAATACAACGTCAAATTCCAGCCCGGCGTGAACGAGGACCTTGCGGCCACGGCGATCTGGGGCTCGCAGCAGCTCAACCTCTCGCCCGGCGCCAACTACGACGGTGTCGTCGGCATCTGGTACGGCAAGGGCCCCGGCGTCGACCGCTGCGGCGACGTCTTCCGCCACGGCAACGCGGCAGGCTCGGCTAAAAATGGCGGCGTCCTTTGTCTCGCCGGCGACGATCACGGCGCGAAATCATCCACCGTGCCGCACCAGTCGGACCATGCCTTCGTCTCGGCGCTGATGCCTTATCTCTATCCATCCTCGATTCACGAAATGATCCAGATGGGTCTGCTCGGCATTGCGATGTCGCGCTATTCCGGCTGCTGGGTCGGCATGAAGGTCATCACCGAAACGGTCGAGACCACGGCCGAGATCGATTTGGCCGATGAACTGACGCCGTTCGTCATTCCGACCGATTTTGAGATGCCGAAGGGCGGGCTCAATCTGCGCTGGCCCGACGACCGCTACGATCAGGACCGGCGTTTGCAGGACTATAAGGGCTTTGCGGCGCTCGCCTTCGCGCGCGCCAACAAGGTCAACCGCATCACAATGGATTCGCCGAACGCGCGGTTCGGCATCATGGCGTCGGGCAAAAGCTATGAGGATATTCGGCAGGCGCTGCGCGAGTTGGGGATCACCGAGCAGGTTGCCGCAAAAATCGGCTTGCGCCTCTACAAGATCGGTATGCCGTGGCCGCTGGAGCCGCAGGGCGTGCGTGAATTCGCCGTCGGGCTCGAAGAGATCTTCATTATCGAAGAGCGCCGCGAGATCGTCGAGAACCAGGTCAAGCAGGAGCTGTTCAATTGGCGTGACGATGTGCGTCCGCGCATCATCGGCAAGATGGACGACCACGACAAGCCGTTCCTGCCGTTCGCGCAGGAATTGAGCGTCGCGTCGCTGGCGAGCTCGCTGACCGAGCGGCTGTTGCGGCTCAACCTCAATCCCGAAGTCGCGGAGATGCTGCGCGCCAAGGCCGACTGGTTCAACGGTCGCGAGGCCACCCAGATGCAGGCTGTGGCGCCGATCAGCCGCACGCCGTATTTCTGTTCGGGATGTCCGCACAACACCTCGACCAAGGTGCCGGAGGGAAGTCGCGCTTTCGCCGGCATCGGCTGTCACTTCATGTCGCTGTGGATGGACCGCAACACGGAAACCTTCACCCACATGGGCGGCGAGGGCGTGCCGTGGGTCGGCGTTGCGCCGTTCACCAAGGAGAAGCACGTCTTCGCAAACCTTGGCGACGGCACCTATTTCCATTCCGGCAGCCTTGCGATCCGTCAGGCGGTCGCATCCGGTGCCAACATCACCTACAAAATTCTCTACAACGACGCGACCGCCATGACCGGCGGCCAGCATGTCGACGGCGAATTGTCGCCGCAGCAGATCACCTTCCAGCTCCACGCTGAAGGCATTCGCGACATCTATCTAGTGTCGGAAAATCCGGACGCCTATCCCGCCGGGATGATCGCGCCGGGGACCAAGACCGCCCATCGTGACCAGCTCGACGAGGTGATGAAGACCTTGCGCGAGACCAAGGGCGCATCCGCGATCGTATTCGTGCAGACCTGTGCCGCCGAGAAGCGCCGCCGCCGCAAGCGCGGCACCATGGAGGATCCGCAGCGCCGTGTGCTGATCAATCCGGCGGTCTGCGAGGGCTGCGGCGACTGCTCGGTGCAGTCGAACTGCATTTCGGTCGAGCCGCTGGAAACCGAGATGGGGCGCAAGCGCACCATCAACCAGTCGTCCTGCAACAAGGACTATTCCTGCGTGAAGGGGTTCTGCCCGTCGTTCGTCACCGTCGATGGCGGTGCCTTGCGCAAGCGCGCGCCTTCCAAGCTCAGCGATCTCGGCGTTTTGCCCGAGCCGGCCTCGCGGCCGTCGCTCGACAAGCCCTACAACATCGCGGTAGGCGGCGTCGGCGGCACCGGCGTTCTCACGATCGGTGCGCTGCTCGGCATGGCCGCTCATATCGAGGGCAAGGCCAGCATGATTTTGGACATGTCCGGCCTCGCGCAGAAGGGCGGCGCGGTGCTGAGCCACGTGCGCCTGTCGGAAAACCCGGCCGACGTGACGTCGTCACGGATTGTCACCGGCACAGCCGATCTTGTCATCGCTGCCGATGAAGTGGTCGCGGCTGCCAAGGAGACCATGACGCTGTGCGAGTCGAGCCGCACCCATGGCGTCATCAACACCCACCTGATTCCGATCGCGGACTTCATCCTCAACCGCGATTTCAATTTCCAGAGCGGCAAGGTCAATCACGTCCTTGAGACAGCGTTGCGCAAGGACTCGACCTTCTTCGATTTCACAACGCCGGCCGAGACGCTGCTCGGCGATGCCATCGCCACCAACATGATGATGATGGGCTATGCCTATCAGAAGGGTCTGCTACCGCTGACGGCGGAAGCCATCGAGCAGGCGATCGGCGTGAACGGTGTCGCGGTCAAGATGAATACCGAGGCATTCCGGCTCGGGCGCCTTGCGGCAATCGATCCCGCGCGTCTCGCGGTCATGATGAAGGGCAAGGACGAAGCCAAGCCGGTCAAGACGCTCGACGAGATGACGCTCGACGAGATCATTACGCATCGCTCGGCCCTGCTGACCGATTACCAGAACGCGGCGCTCGCGGACAAATACCGCGCCATGGTGACTCGCGTGAAGGACGCGGCGACCAAAGGCGGCTATGATGAGGCGTTGCCGCGTGCGGTGGCCATCAACTATGCGAAGCTGCTCGCCTACAAGGATGAGTACGAGGTGGCGCGGCTCTACACCGACGGCCGCTTCGAGAAGCAGCTCCGCGACCAGTTCCAGGGCGACTACAAGATCAGCTTCCATCTGGCGCCGCCGTTGCTCGCCAACGAGACGGATGCGCTCGGTCGCCCGGCCAAGAAGACCTATGGGCCACGCATGATGACGGCGTTCCGGTTGCTGGCGGCGATGAAGGGGCTGCGCGGCACGGCCTTCGACGTGTTCGGCTACAGCGCCGATCGCAAGATGGAGCGCGATCTGATCGCGGGTTACGAGAAGGACGTGGCGTTCGTGCTCGACAAGCTGTCATCGGCCAATGTCGAGATCGCGACCGAGATCTTGTCGCTGCCGGATCGCATCCGCGGCTACGGTCCGGTCAAGGAGAAGGCCGTCGCCGACGCCAAAGTCCGCTATGCGGAATTAGCGCGCGATCTGGTCGATCCTCCGCCGGCGCCGCGTCAGATCGCAGCGGAATAGGGCGTTGCGCTCAGGGTGGGGCTCGCTGAGCGAGTCCCGCTTGCCAAGCCCGCCGCGAGGGGTCACAAAACCGCTGGGACGAAGCACCAGCGGAGACTTGGTTTGACCATCAAAGGCAAGGCGTACATCGCCGGCATCTACGAACATCCGACCCGGCATGCGCCGGACAAATCGACCGCGCAGCTCCATGCCGAAGTCGCCAAGGGCGCGCTGGAAGACGCAGGTCTCACCAGCAAGGACGTGGATGGCTATTTCTGCGCCGGCGATGCGCCGGGCGGGCTGTGGCCGATGGTCGACTATCTCGGCCTCAAGCCGCGCCATGTCGACTCCACCGAAACCGGCGGCTGCTCCTACATCATTCATCTCGGTCATGCGGCGGAAGCGATCGCCGCGGGCAAGTGCTCGATCGCGCTGGTGACGCTTGCGGGCAAACCGCGCACCGGCCCGATGCCGCCACGCGCGGCCGGCGCGGAAGCCGATTTCGAGGCAGCTTACGGCGCTACCACCCATAACGCCTACGGCATGTGCGCGATGCGCCACATGCACGATTACGGCACCACCTCCGAGCAACTCGCCTGGATCAAGGTGGCGGCGTCCCATCACGCGCAATACAATCCGCATGCGATGCTGAAGGATGTCGTCACGGTCGAGGACGTTCTCAACTCGCCGATGATCTCCGATCCGCTGCATCGCATGGATTGCTGCGTCGTCACCGATGGCGGTGGTGCGCTGATCGTCACCACGCCCGAGATTGCCAAGAGCCTGAAGAAGCCGCTGGTGCGACTGATCGGTCACGGCGAGGCAATGAAGGGCCCGCGTGGCGGAAAGGATCTCGATCTCACATACTCGGCGGGCGTGTGGTCCGGTCCACGCGCGTTTGAAGAAGCAGGCGTGCGGCCTTCAGACATCAAATACGCCTCGATCTACGACAGCTTCACCATCACGGTGCTGATGCAGCTTGAGGACATCGGATTCTGCGAAAAGGGCAAGGGCGGCAAGTTCGTCGCCGACGGCAACCTGATTTCCGGCGTCGGCAAGCTGCCATTCAACACCGACGGCGGCGGTCTCTGCAGCAACCATCCCGTCAACCGCGGCGGCATGACCAAGATCATCGAGGCTGTGCGGCAGTTGCGCGGCGAGGCGCATCCCAAGGTGCAGGTGAAGAACTGCGATCTCGCGATTGCCCATGGCACCGGCGGACTTTTGGGCGTCCGTCATGCCGCCTCGACCGCCATTCTGGAGCGCGTGTGATGACCGAAGCCAAGAAGTATCCGACGCCGCAGGGCAACCCGGAAACGCAGCCGTTCTGGGACGCCGCTAAGCAGGGCAAGTTCATGATCAAGCGCTGCACCGCTTGCGGCGAGCCGCATTATTTCCCGCGCTCGATCTGTCCGTTCTGCTTCTCCGACAAGACGGTGTGGGAGGAAAGCTCAGGCGAGGGTGAGATCTACACCTTCAGCCTGATGCGCAAGTCTGCCACAGGGCCTTACGCCATCGGTTATGTGAAGCTGAAAGAGGGTCCGGCGCTGCAGACCAACTTTGTCGACTGCGACATGGACAAGCTGAAGATCGGCCAGAAGGTCAAGGTGGTGTGGAAACCGACCGACGGCGCGCCGCTGCCGTTCTTCACACCGGTGTAGCGATTTTGCTTCTCCCCGCAGACGGGGAGAGGAAGAGGAAATTGACTGGAGGAAGTCCCAGATGTCCGCGCGCTATGACGAACTGATGGCCATGAAGAACCTCGGCCAGACATACGCCTACACCGACCGCGATGTGATGCTCTACGCCTACGGCATCGGGCTCGGCGCCGATCCCATGGACGAGAAGGAACTGGCCTTCGTCAACGAGGCGACCTACACGCTGCGCGATCTCAAGGTGGTGCCGACCTTCGCATCGGTCGCGGCCTGGGGTTCGGGGCCGGGCGACATGAAACTCAACCGCCTGCTGGTCGTCGATGGTGAGCGCGACATCACCTTTCACAAACCGCTGCCGGTGGCCGCCAATATCACCGCGGACTCCAGCGTGCTCGGCGTATTCGACAAGGGCAAGGACAAGGGCCTCGTGGTCCGGCACCAGACCGTGTTGAAGGACCAGAAGGGCGACAAGCTTGCGACGCTGGTGGCCTCGCGGTTCGCGCGTGGCGATGGCGGCATCGGTGGCCCGTCAGAGGGACAGCCCGAGCCGCACACCGTGCCGAAGCGCGCGCCGGATCGCTCGGTGGACATCTCGACGCGGTCGGATCAGGCGCTGATCTATCGCCTGTGCGGCGACCGCAATCCGCTGCACAGCGATCCCGAATTCGCACAGCGCGCAAAATTTCCGCGACCGATCCTGCACGGCATGTGCACCTACGGCATCACCTGCCGCGGTGTGCTGCAGACCTATGCCGACTATGACGCCAAGGCGTTCAGGCAGCATGTCGCGCGGTTCTCCTCGCCGGTCTATCCCGGTGAGACCGTGACTATGGACCTCTGGAAGGATGGCAACGTGATCTCGTTCGAGGCGAAGGTGAAATCGCGCGATGTCACGGTGATCAAAAACGGCAAGACGGTGCTGGGGTAGAACAGCAATCCACGAGGCCGTCATTCCGGGATGCGCCGTTTGGCGCAGGCCCGGAATCCATACTCCCGGTGGTGGTTATGGATTCCGGGCTCGCTCGCAAGAGCTCGCGCCCCGGAATGACGATCTAAGAACAGGAAGGATATTCATCATGGGACTGCTTGACGGCAAGGTTGCGATCATCACCGGCGCGGGCGGCGGGCTCGGCGAAGCCTACGCAAAGCTGTTCGCGCGCGAGGGCGCATCTGTCGTCGTCAACGATCTCGGCGGTCCGCGTGACGGTTCCGGTTCCGACAAGTCCATGGCGCAGAAGGTGGTGGACGCCATCAAGGCCGAGGGCGGCAAGGCGGTTGCCAATGGCGCCGATATCTCGACCATAGCGGGCGGGCAGGCGGTGTTCGACGACGCCATCAAGAATTTCGGCCGCGCCGACATTCTCGTCAACAACGCGGGCATCCTGCTCGACGAGACCTTTGCCAAGGCCAAGGAGGCCAACTGGGACAAGGTCATCAAGGTGCATCTCAAGGGAACCTTCTGCGTCACCCAGCCGGTCTTCAAGTGGATGCGCGAGAATGGCGGCGGCGTCATCGTCAACACGTCCTCGACCTCGGGCCTGATCGGCAATTTTGGCCAGACCAACTACGGCGCGGCCAAGGGCGGCATCTGGGGCCTTTCCAATGTGCTGGCGATCGAGGGCCGCAAATACAACATTCGCATCTGGACGCTGGCGCCGGGCGCGCTGACCCGCATGACCGCCGATCTGCCGCGCTACAAGGAAAATCCCGGTGCGGCACTCGGACCGGACGGGATCGCTCCGGCCGTGCTATACATGGTCTCGGACCTGTCGGGCGACCAGACCGGCAAGGTGCTCGGTGTCTCCGGCCCCCGTGGCGTCCGCGAAATGCGGATGATGGAAATGGACGGCTGGAAACCGCCGTTCACCGGCTGGAAGGCGCAGGACATCGTCTCGCACGCCAAGGACATCTTCTTCTCCGAAGAGGATATCAAGAAGGGCGCGCGGAGGTTTTGATAACACGGTCATTCCGGGGCGCGCGTGAAACAAGCGAACCCGGAATCTCATACCAATTTCTGGATTCCGGGTTCAGCCCTGCGGGCTGCCCCGGAATGACGCACCCAAATTTGAGAGGCTACGATGACAAAACTCACCCCGCAGGCATCCGGCACGTTCGCGATCGCCCCGACCCCGTTCCATGACGACGGACGGATCGACGGGAAATCCATCGATCGCCTGACCGATTTCTATGCCGAAGTCGGTTGCGAGGGCGTGACGGTGCTCGGCATTTTGGGCGAAGCGCCGAAGATGGACGCCGCCGAGGCGCTGCAGGTCGCGACCCACTTCATCAAGCGCGCCAAAACCATGCAGACCGTTGTTGGTGTCTCGGCACCCGGCTTTGCGACCATGCGCGCATTGGCGCGGGCGTCGATGGACGCAGGCGCGGCCGGTGTCATGATCGCGCCGCCGCCGTCGCTGCGCACCGACGACCAGATCGTCAACTATTTCAAGCAGGCCGAAGAGGCGATCGGCGACGATATTCCGTGGGTGCTACAGGATTATCCGCTGACCCTGTCGGTGGTGTTCACCCCCGCCGTGATCCGCAAGATCGTCATGGACAGCAAGTCCTGCGTCATGCTCAAGCACGAGGACTGGCCGGGGCTTGAGAAGATTTCAGCGCTGCGCAATTTCCAGAAAGAAGGCTCGCTGCGGCCGATGTCGATCCTGTGCGGCAACGGCGGCACCTTCCTCGATTTCGAGATGGAGCGCGGCGCCGACGGTGCGATGACCGGTTACGCCTTCCCGGAATTGCTGATCGATGTGGTCAAACTGTCGAAGGCGGGAAAGCGCGATGCTGCTCACGACTTGTTCGACGCTCACCTGCCGCTGATCCGCTACGAGCAGCAGCCGGGTGCCGGCCTCGCGGTCCGTAAATATGTGCTGCACAAGCGCGGCGTTATTGCGTCCAGTGCGCAGCGCAAGCCCGGCGCCGGCATCACCGCGACCGCCAAGGCCGAAGTGGATTATCTGCTGTCCCGCGTGGCACGTGTCGACAAGCGCGCGAGATTCCAGCCGCAGTCCAGCGCGGCGGGCTGAGCGGATGACGAAAGAAGCGGCTCCGGCGCGGCCGGCCTCGACCGTCCTATTGCTGCGGGATGCGCCCGCGCGTAGCGCCGTCGAAACCTTCATGATGGTTCGCCACATCCAGATTGAATTCCAGTCCGGCGCATTGGTGTTTCCGGGCGGCAGCGTCGATCCCGGCGACCGGGATATTGCCGAGCGGCCTGATCTGCATACGGCCTCCGGCGACGACGCGACCATGCTGGATTTTCGCGTGGCCGCGCTGCGCGAGACCTTCGAGGAGAGCGGCATTCTGCTGGCACGTCCGCGCGGATCGGATGATCTGATTTCCGCGTCGCGCGCAGCCGAGGTCGAAGCCGAACATCGCGTGGCGCTGTGCGAAGGCAAGGTGTCGTTCGCCGAGATCCTCGGCCGCAACGAACTGGTGCTCGCGCTCGACCAGCTCGTGCCTTACGCGCACTGGATCACACCGGTGGTCGCGCCGAAGCGGTTCGACACCTGGTTCTTCCTGGCCGCGGCGCCGCCGGAGCAGCTTGGCCGGCATGACGGCAAGGAGTCGACGGATTCGATCTGGCTGCCGCCGCAGGAGGCGCTTGACGGGAGCGTGAGCGGCCGCTTCAAGTTGCCGTTTCCGACCACGCGCAACCTCATTCGCCTTGGCAAGCAATCGAGCGTCGCCGCGGCGCTCGATGATGCTCGCGCCCGAACCATCGTCACCGTCCTGCCCGAAGTGACGAAGCTTGGAGACAGGCGCCGCCTTCGGATTCCGCGCGAGGCGGATTACGACGGCGAAGAGTTCGAGGTGGCGAGCTAGCCGTCGGCTGAATTGTTCGCGGCACGATCGTCCTGATCATCTTCGTCGTAGTCTGAATTTCCCGCAGACAGCGAGTCCAAGCATAGTTCGACGCGTGACGAAGCATCGGCGCGAAGGATGGACTACGTTCCGGCGCAATGCGCAACCGCCGGGACGATACACGATGAACTCGAGCACGATCGATCTGAAGCTGAACGGCATCGATGGCGCCGATGTGCTGTTGGTTCGGCGCTGGGTCGGAGCAGGGGATCCGGTGCTGTATATCCACGGCGCGACGTTTCCGTCGGCGCTGTCGATCGGCTACCGCTTCGAGGGACGCTCGTGGGCGGACCACCTCCATGCACAGGGATTCGATGTCTGGGGATTCGACTTCGTCGGCTTTGGCGGATCGCCACCCTATCGCCAGATGAGTGAACCCGCCGCCGGTAACAAGCCGCTTGGGCGGACGCCGGATGCGGTCCCGCAGATCGCCGCCGTGGTAGAGCATATTCGTCGCGAGACCGGCGGCGAGCGCGTTCATCTCGTGGCGCATTCGTGGGGCACGATGGCCGCAGGCGCATATGCTGCGGCCTTTCCAGAATCCGTTGCACGTCTCGTGATGTTCGGTCCGATCGTGCAGCGCTCGATGGTTGGACTGCCGAAGCCCGACGCGATCGGTGCATGGCGGCATCTTTCCGTTGCAGAGCAGCTGGCGCGCTTTGTCGAAGACGTGCCGCCGGATCACCCGCCGGTGCTGATCGAGCCTGACCTCGCGCTGTGGGGGCCGGCGTGGCTCGCAACCGACGCCGAGGCGAGCACGCGCTCACCACATGCCGTCAAAGTTCCGAATGGGCCACTGGCCGACAACATCGCCGCGCTGTCGGGTCAACTGGCCTACGACCCCAACCGCGTGAGTGCACCGACGCTGGTCGTGCGCGGCGCGTGGGACAATCTTTGCCAGAATCCCGACGCCGCCTGGCTGATGAGCCGGCTTGGCGCGCAGGAAAAGGCTAACGTCGTCATCCCCGCCGCGACCCACCTGATGCATCTGGAACGGGGCCGCGATGGGCTGTTCGCCGCGACCGCCGACTGGCTTGCTGCATGAATATCTGAATCGAAAAAGGGTTATCCCGCCTTGGCAGCTGCAGGCGCAGCCGCTTCGGCATATTGTCGCCGCAACTCGCGCTTCAGCACCTTGCCGGCGCCCGATAGCGGAAACGGCTCACTGCGGATCTCGACACTGCGTGGGCATTTGTAGTGCGCGATCTTCTCCTTGCAGAAGGCGATGATCTCGGCGCCGTTGACCTTTGCACCCGGTGTCGGAATCACGAAGGCGTGGACGGTCTCGCCCCATTGCTCGCTGGGAACGCCGATCACCGCGCACTGCGACACCGCCGGATGCTGGCTGATGACGTTTTCGACTTCCATGGAATAGACGTTCTCGCCGCCGGAAATGATCATGTCCTTCACCCGGTCGACCAGATAGACGTAGCCTTCCTCGTCCATGTAGCCGCCGTCACCGGTGTGCATCCAGCCGTCGATCACGGCCTTCGCGGTTTCCTCGGGCCGCTCCCAGTAACCCATCATGACGTTCTGACCGCGCACCGCGACCTCACCGACGGTGCCTGATGGTACCGGCTTGTGATCGGCATCGACGATGCGGACCTCGCACCCGACCGTTGCGCGGCCGCAGGCGCGCTGCCTGTTCTTCCTTTTCGCATCCTCGCTGACGTGCTGGTCCCAAGTCAGATGCGTCGCGCACGGCGCCAGCTCGGTCATGCCATAGAGCTGATTGAATTCGGTGTCGGGCAGCGCCGTCATGGCCCGATTGAGCAGCGCCTCGCTGATCGGCGAAGCGCCGTACATGATGCGCTTGAGCGAGGACATGTCGGCGTCGGCAATGCCGGGATGATCGACGAACATCTGGATCATGGTCGGCACCAGCAATGTCACCGTCACCTTGTTGCGCGCGATCGCGTTCATCACACCTTCGGGCGTGAAGGAGCGGATCACGACGTTGGTGCCGCCGACGATCAGCGAACAGAACATGCCGGCGCCGTTGGCGAGGTGGAACATCGGCGCCGCGTTGAGATAGACCGAACCCTCGGGCAGCAGGCCTTCGGCCAGCATGTGCAGCGCATTGCTGACGAGATTGGCGTGACTCAGCATCACTCCCTTGGAGCGGCCGGTGGTGCCGCCGGTATAGAAGATGCCGGTGAGGTCTTCGCGGTCGGCCATCGCATCAGGAATGGGATCGGTCTGTTCGATCAAGGTGTCGTAATGCAGGGCGCCGGAAGGCGCGGCATCATCGTCGGCATAGACCAGTTGCAGGCCAACGGCTTTCGCCAAAACTTCACCCATTACCGCGAAGGCCTTGTCGACCACGAGCATCGCCGCGCGGCAGTCGCGCAAGGAATCCTCGATCTCGGCATGGCTCCAGCGGATGTTGGTCGGCACGATTACGGCGCCTGCCCAGGCGATGCCGAGGTAGAGCTCGAGATAGCGGTCGGAGTTGAGCATCAGCACCGCGACCCGATCGCCGCGCCGAATGCCGAGCTTTTGGAGTGCGCCGGCAAGACGCGCGACGCGGTCGCCGACTGCGTGCCAGGTGCGGCGGCGGTCGCCATCGACGGTCCCAAGGCCAAGAGGATTGACTTGCAGTACCCTGCGCAGGCCCTGTGTCACGTTCATCGGCGATCTCCCTCGTGTCAATGATGGGCGCCGAACGCGCTCTTTGTTGCTCGCAATCATATCGCGGCGAAACGTCGCTGCAAGCATTTGAAGGTATCCAAATGCGACGACCGTTGCGGCGCAATAATGCGGATACTGGTATCGGCGTGCCGATGAAAAATTGAAAATCGTCGGCAAATTGCAGCGATGTCTATTCCGCGCAGCGGAAACGCGCGTGCGTGTTGACGCTTTTCTTTTTGCAAGCCTAACATCCGCGCTGGTCCACGAGAGACCATTGGGAGGAACGCATGTCAGAAGTTGCCGACCAGGTTGTTTCAGCGCGCCCGAAAAATTTCTCTCCTCACACAAAAATTAGCACTTTGCTTGCTTTCGTTGCCGCGACAGCGCTCGGTGTTGTCGTTCATGCCGGTGCCACGCGGGCCGACGACGCCAAGGCATCTCCCGAGCACATCAAGGCGGTGACATCCGCCGTCGATGAAGCATCGATCAAGGCCAATGCGGCGACGTCGAAGGACTGGCCGACGATTGGTCTCGATTACGCCGAGACGCGCTTCAGCAAACTCAACGAGATCAACGCCGACAACGTGAAGCAGCTTGGCCTGGTTTGGTCCGCCAGTCTCGATTCCATCCGCGGCATCGAGGCGACGCCGGTGGTGGTCGACGGAATCATGTTCGTCACGGCGTCATGGAGCGTCGTTCACGCAATTGACGTACGGACCGGCAAGCATATCTGGACCTACGATCCCGGCGTGTCGCGCGCGATCGGCTTCAAGGGCTGCTGTGACGTCGTCAATCGCGGCGTCGCGGTCTACAAGGGCAAGGTGTTCGTCGGCGCTTATGATGGACGTCTCGTCGCGATCGATGCCGCCACCGGCAAGAAGGTCTGGGAAAAAGACACGGTCATCGATCATTCGCATTCCTACACCATCACCGGCGCGCCGCGCGTCGTGAAGGGGCGGGTGCTGATCGGCAATGGCGGCGCCGAATACGGCGTTCGGGGCTATATCAGCGCATATGACGCCGAGACAGGCGATCTGGCATGGCGCTGGTTCACCGTACCCGGCGATCCGTCCAAACCGTACGAAGACGAGTCGATGGAGAAGGCCGCCAAGACATGGGATCCGGCGGGCAAATACTGGGTCGGCGGCGGCGGCGGTACGCCGTGGGACACCATCACCTACGATCCCGATCTCAATCTCATCTACATCGGGACCGGCAACGGTTCGCCGTGGAATCGTAAATTCCGCAGCCCCGCCGGCGGCGACAATCTCTATCTTGCGTCGATTGTCGCGTTGAACGCCGATACCGGTAAGTACGTCTGGCATTATCAGGAAACGCCCGGCGACAACTGGGACTACACCTCGACCCAGCCGATGATCCTGGCTGACATCACCATCGACGGCCAGCCGCGCAAGGTGATCCTGCACGCGCCGAAGAACGGCTTCTTCTTCGTGATCGATCGTACCAACGGCAAGTTCATCTCGGCGAAGAACTTCGTCGAAGTGAACTGGGCCACCGGTTACGACAAGGACGGCCGGCCGATGGAAATCGCGGCCGCGCGCGGCGATGCGCCGTACGATGCGATTCCGGGACCCTACGGTGCCCACAATTGGCACCCGATGTCCTACAATCCGCAGACAGGCCTCGTCTATTTGCCGGCGCAGCACGTGCCGATCAATCTCACGTCTGAAAAGGAGTTCAAGTTCAACGAGGTCGCGCCCGGCAAGGCGCAAAGCGGTACGGGCTGGAATCTCGGCTTCGCGGTCAACGCGGTGCCACCCAAGAGCAAGCCGTTCGGTCGCATCATTGCGTGGGATCCCGTGAAGCAGCAGGTGGCCTGGGCGCATGATTTCGCCTCGCCATGGAACGGCGGCACGCTGACGACGGCTGGCAATCTCGTGTTCCAGGGCACCGCCGACGGCCGCTTCGTGGCCTACAATGCCAAAACTGGCGAGAAGCTGTGGGAGGCGCCGACCGGAACTGGCGTCGTGGCGGCCGCCTCGACCTACATGGTAGACGGCAAGCAATATGTTTCGATCGCGGCTGGCTGGGGTGGCGTCTACGGCGAGGCCGCGCGCGCGACCGATGTTCAACTGCCGGGCACCGTGTTCACCTTTGCCATCGGCGGCACTGCCAAGCCTCCGGTCTTTGCCCAGATGCCGGCGCAGAAGCTGGTGGAGGGCGTGGCGTACAAGCCGGAGGACGTCGGCCCCGGCACGCTGCTCTATGTCACCAACTGCGCCTTCTGCCACGCCGTGCCTGGCGTCGACAAAGGCGGCAACATTCCGAACCTCGGCTATTCGAGTCCGGAGACCATCGGCCACTTGAAGGACATCGTGTTCAAGGGGCCGTTCATGGACAAGGGCATGCCGGACTTCACCGGCAAGCTCTCCGACGATGACGTGACCAAGATCGCGGCCTTCATTCAGGGGACGGCGGACGCGATCCGGCCCAAGAAATAGGCGTTTGATCGCAGACTGATCCGGCGGGGCAGATCCCGCCGGATACGGCCGGTGGTTGCGTGACGTGGCCGCTATGCCGGACCAAAGCCGGGGACGTTTGCCCTGAATGGGGGCGGCGCGCAGGTTCCCTCGACACTGCAATCCAGCGTATATTGGGCCGTCGGGAGCCGGTCTCAATCGCCATGTCATCTGGGTTCGGAGCGTTTTTGCAGCGGATGCGGTCGTCCTCGCTGTCGATCGGCCAGATCACCTTTGGCGGATTCCTGCTGGTGCTGGCGATCATCGTGATCACCAGCGTGGCCAACGTTGTCGCGATGCGCCACCTCGACAACACCTTTGCCGAACTGCAGCGGTTGGACAGCGTCGGTGACCTCGCGGCGGAGATCGACCGCCGCATGAACGAATTGCGGCTGGCGGCGCGCGACTACGTCACCGATCCGACGGCGCAATCCAGCCGGGTGTGGGGTGCTGCCTCATCCTTGAACATCCTTTTGAAAAAAACGCGGATCGAACTTGCGCCCGAACAGCAGGAGATGATCGACGGCGTCACGACGCGGCTGGAAACCTATCGCAGCGGCATCGAGCGCGCGACCAATCTGATCGCGAGCCGAGCGAAGCTGATCGAAACGCTGCCGCCGCTGCGCGAAAAGCTGGAGATGGCGATCGAGCAGGCCGACGACCAGTCCGCTTCAAAGGTGCTGTTTCGCGCCCAGAGCGATGTCGCCGCGGCATTGCTAGGTCACAATCCCTCCGCCGCGGAGCAGTCGGCCGAGAAGATGCGCGCTATCCCGATCAATGAACCCGCAGTCCGCGCGGCCGTCGAGGCCTACGCCGATGCGGTGATCGCGATATCGTTGCGGGAACGCCAGATCGCGGACATCGACCGCGAGGTGCTGGGCACCGAAGGCCGGCTGATCGGCCGGGTGACGGAGCTGTTGCGGGAGCTAAGCGCGCGCCGGGGACGGGTGCTGTCGCACGATTTCGCGCGCACGCTGGCCGAAGCCCGATGGCAGAGCATCATTCTCGGCGGTGCCGGCATTCTGATCGGCCTGCTCGCGGCGGTGTTCGTGGTGCGCCGGACGGTCCGGCCGTTGAAGGCGATCGCCAGGGCCATCCGCACGGTGGCCGGCGGCGAAAAGGAAACATCGATTCCCGCAACCGACGTCGACAACGAGATCGGCGACATCGCGCGCGCCGCCGAAGTCTTTCGCCGGACGTTGGCCGAGGCTGACTCGGCGCGGGAGGCCGCGGTTCGTGCGCTGGCCGAGCAGCGGCTCGCAGAGGAAAGCTATCGAAAGCTGTTCGAGGGGTCGGTCGACGGAATTTACGTGACGACGCCGGCCGGCGAATTGCTCGATGCCAATCCCTCGCTGGCCCGGATGATGGGCTATGGCTCGCCGGGCGATCTGATTACGGGAATCGGCGACGTTGCCCATAACATCTATGTCAATCCGGACGACCGCACCGAATATCAGCGGCGGATGGAGCGCGACAGCACCGTTCGCGAGTTCGAATATCAGGTGCGCAACCGTGACGGCCGTATTCTTTGGCTGTCCGACAGCGCGACTGCGGTGCGTGACGACGATGGCCGCGTCGTCCGCTACGAAGGTGTGGTCCGCGACATCACCGATCAGCGGCGCGCGGAAGAGGCGATCGCCGAGGGACGCCGCCTGCTGCAACTGGTGATCGACACGGTGCCCGCCGTCATCAACGTCAAGGATGCCAACCTGCGTTATGTGCTGATGAATCGCTACATGGCCGGCATTTTCGGGATCGAACCGGCGGAGGCCATCGGGCAGACCACCACCGGCCTGATGTCGCGCTATGGCGCGGCCAAGAGCGACGAGAACGACAAGCGGGTCATGGCGGGCGGCAAGGAGCTTGGTTTCTACGAGGAGGAATATCAGGATTCCTCCGGCCGGATGCGGCAATGGCTGGTCAACAAGATGCCGATCCGCGATGCCGACGGCAGGATCGAGAACATCGTGACCGTTGCGCTCGATATCGGCGATCGCAAGCGCAGCGAGCAGGAGATGCGGCAGGCCAAGGACGCCGCCGAAGGGGCATTGCGCAACTTGCGCGCCACGCAGAATTCGCTGATCGAGGCCGAAAAGCTCGCCGCGCTTGGGCGCCTCGTGGCGGGCGTTGCGCACGAGGTCAACAATCCCGTCGGCATCAGCCTGACGGTCGCCTCGTCGCTGGAGCGCAAGATCGCGTTGTTCGCGGAAGAGGTCGCGCGCGGAGAGTTGCGCCGTTCGAGCCTCAACGACTTCATCGCGACCAACCGCGATGCGGCGTCACAACTGGTCGCCAATCTCAACCGGGCCGCCGAACTGATCCAGTCGTTCAAGCAGGTCGCTGCCGACCGCAATTATTCGGACAAGCGGACCTTCGATCTCGGCGATCTCACCGAGCAGGTCGTCATGAGTCTGCGCCCCGGTCTGCGCAAACACAATGTGACGCTGACGGTCGATTGCGAGCCCAGCCTCATGATGGACAGCTACCCCGGACCCTACGGCCAGGTGCTGACCAATCTGTTTCTCAACGCGCTGGCGCATGCCTTTCCGGACGGGAAGGGCGGCACCGTCGACATCAAGGTGCGGGAATCCGGCCCCGACAATGTCGAGATATTGTTCTCGGACAATGGCTGCGGCATGAGTCCCGACATTCGCCGCAAGGCTTTCGATCCGTTCTTCACGACCCGGCGCGATCAGGGCGGCACGGGGCTCGGCCTGCATATCGTCTACAACATCGTGACCAGCCGTCTCGGCGGACATCTCGACCTGGATACACGGCCGGGAGAGGGCACGCGGATTCGAGTCATCCTGCCGCGCGTCGCGCCGATGGAATTGGCCGCGGAATAGCGGATATCAATCCGCGTCAGCGAGCTTGCGCAGCGTGGCCTGAAAGATCTGGCTGGCCTTTCCGACCAGTGCCGTGCCGTTCATGGTGCCGCCGGTGTCGGTATAGGTGCCGGTAACGCCGACGCCGACCGGATCGGGGCCGCCAAACAGCGGGCTCGCGTCGGGACTCGGCGTATGGCGCTGGACCAGAACCTCGCCCTTGAATGTGCCGTCGGGCTTCGCGGCATAGCTGCCGGTGTAGAACAGGTACGCATCGCCGCCGAGGATTTTGCCGTCGCGAAACACCACGACGCCGCTGCCCTTGCCTGCGCGCCCGTCGAGCAAAACGACATGAATCGAATACAGCCCGTTTTTCATGGCGATCCGTGCGAAGCCCAATTGTCTGTCTTGTCCCGTGGCCATTATGTCAAACGGCGCGCAAGGGCGTCAACGCGTCAAGTGGCCGAGGTTGGACGGCCGAGGCCTTTTCACGCCCCGGCGTGTTTGAACAGACTCGGAACAAAAGGCGTGACATCGGGGTCGGCGGTTCTATAAGACGAGGGCATGCGCTCGTAGCTCAGCTGGATAGAGCATCGGATTTCGATTCCGAGGGTCGGGAGTTCGAATCTCTCCGAGCGCGCCAATTCAGACTAAAACTGCACGCGAAGATGTTCAATGCGCCGTTCGCACTAGCGCGATCAACTCGCAGGCAGCCTTGCGGTTGTGCTGGCGATGCCCGCATCGATGCAGTTACAATCGGCCGGACCTGGGGGCTGATCAGGCGCTAATCATGGAAATGCACCAGATACGCTATTTCCTCAAAGCGGGGGAAACGCTGAATTTCACGCGGGCGGCGGAGCAGTGCGGCGTGAGCGTGCCCTCGCTCAGCCGCGCGATCCGGCATCTGGAAGAAGAACTGGGCGGACAGCTTTTCCGGCGCGAGCGGCATCTGACACATCTGACGGACCTCGGCCGGCTGATGTTCGAACATTTCTCCGTCATGAGCCGTGCGGCCGAAGCCGCCAAACGCGAGGCTCGGGATTATACGAGGCTCGCGGGTTCTCGGCTCAAGCTAGGTATATTCGCATCGATCGGAGCAAGCGTGCTGACCGGCTACCTCGTAGCCCTGCGCGATCAGGCGCCTGAGCTCGAACTCCACGTCTGGGAGGCCAATTGCGAAGAGCTGGAAGACGCGCTGCTTGGCGGCGAGATCGACATTGCTCTGACCAGCTCGCCTGAGGTCGACAAGCGAATCCGTATGGTGCCTTTGTTTCGCGAGGCATTCTACATTTCCTTTGCTCCGGGCCACCGCTTCGGCGCGATGAATGCGGTGCCTATGTGCGAGCTCGAGGGCGAGAATTACGTTAAACGCCTGCATTGCGAATTTCCTTCGAACCTTGCACGGCTCGGCATTCCCAAGCCCTACGATGCGGTCAATGTCCGCTATGTCGGTGAGCGCGAGGACTGGATCCAGTCGCTGGTTCGGGCGGGCCTCGGTTGCGCCGTGATGCCTGAAAACCTGCCATTGCTGCCGGGGCTCGAAATGCGCCCGCTGGTCGATCCGGAAGTGTTTCGGCAGATCAGCCTGACGACGGTCGCCGGCCGGCCGCACAGTCCGGCTGTGGCAGCGGCGGTTGCGGCCGCGCAGCACTATCGTTGGCCGGGCGGAGCCGCTGGCTAGACAGCCCAGCCTTGTGTCCTCAGCTACGGTTTTGCGCGAGGGCTAATGACTCGTTAGCCAAACAGCAGCTGTCCGAGCCTGACAGAAAATCTCAATCTTCCCAACACCGTATCGCCCTCGATTCGACGAGCAGCGCATTGGTGACAGCGGCCATTCCTTGAGGGGGTGCTCCTTCACCACGGCGTGGGCGCGTCGACGAGCGCGATGCGCGCAAACATGACTCGCGAGAGGGATGAAATGCAGGACGAAGAAATCCTTCTTCGGGTGAGTGTCGGGCTGTCAAAAAAAGCGTTCCGGGCGACGAGCTCACGTGTCGTGCTTGTAGCAAGGCTTGCGGCCTTGGCACTTGGAGGGACTCTCGCGCTGCCGTGCGTCGCCGCGCACGCGCAGGACGCGACGTGGACCGGCGGCGTATCCGGCGATGTCAGCGATCCTGCCAACTGGGTGGGCGGAGTCGTCCCGATCGGAATGGCTTATTTCGGCGCATCGGGCAATACGGCTCTGTCGTCATCCTTGCCCGGTGGCAGCCTCATCATGCGAGGCTGGACGTTCGCCGCGGGCGCGCCGAACTACTCTTACAACGTGACCCTTCCTGCACAATTACGCCTCGACGGTGTCGGCATCGTCAATAACGGCAACAACATCGTTACCATCAGCAACGATTATTTCCTGGCCTTTTCGAGGGGGGCGTCGGCGGCGAATGCCATCATCAACAACAGCGGCAACGGTTCTGTTTCTTTCGAGTCGGGGGCGATGGCCGATCGGGCCACGATCAACAACCTGACATCCACGTCTATAGTCAGCTTCGATAACAACAGCGGGCTTGGAACCGCACTTATCAACAACAGCGGCACTCTCGGTATTGGGGGCAGCAGCGCCGAAAACGCCAAAATCATCAACAATCATATCGTCCAATTTTACAGCACCAGCACTGGCGGTAACGCCACGATTCAGAATGTCAGCGGAGGTGTGGTCAATTTTGAAGACTTCAGCACGGGGGGCAATGCCGTCATCGCGAACAATGCCGGAGCCGTGGTCGATTTTTCCGGGAGCAGCGGTCTGAGCAACGATCACAAGCTCAGCATTGGTGCGATCACCGGTGGCGGAAACGTCTATCTGGGAAGCAATGCACTCTCTATCGGCGGCACCAATCAGGATAGCACGCTGAGCGGTGTCTTCAGCGATTGCGGCGCGAGCGGGAACGATTGCCAGAACGCCGGTGCGACCGGTGGATCGCTGGTCAAGGTTGGCACGGGTACGCTGACGATCGCGAACACCAACACCTATACCGGCGGCACGACGGTCAGCGCGGGAAAGCTGCAAATCGGTAACGCGACGACGGCCGGAAGTATCGTCGGCGATGTGACTGTCGGAAGCGGAGCGAGGTTCAGCGCCGTCAACGGGACCCTGAGCGCAGTCGGGCGTATCGATAATTCCGGTGTCACGGAATTTCACAACAATACGAATCCCATCAATGCCCTCATCACCAACTATGCGGGCGGTGTGGTGGATTTTTCCGGCAGTACAGGTCCCGCGGGCGATGGACATCTCACTGCCGGAGCGATCGCGGGAGTTGGTGATTTTTATCTCGGCAGCAATACCCTCACGCTTCATGGTGGCTTCAACGCGACGGTCAGCGGTGTTATCAGCGATTGCGGCGCGGGTGGAGCGGCTTGCAATACGCCAGGCGCGACCGGCGGCGCGCTGGTGAAATCGGCGGGCGGCACGCTGACGTTTACCGGCGCCAACACCTACACCGGCGGCACCACGGTCAATGCCGGCTTATTGGCGCTCGGCAATGCCGCGGCCAAGGGCAGCGTTGTGGGCGGCGTGACGGTCGGTTCAGGCGGCATACTTCAACTGATCAACACCGACTTGGGTGCGGTGACCACCATCGACAACGGGGGATTTTCGTTTTTCAGAAATGGCACCGACGCCCGTGACATCACCCTGAATAACAGTAACTACGTGGCGTTCGGGGATGCGAGCAGCGCCGGCAACGCGACGATCACCAACAACAGCAGTCTGTTTTTCTTCAGCGGAAACAGTACGGCCGGCAATGCGGCGATCACCAACAATCTGGGTGGAGTGATCGACCTCTCCGCCAGCAGCGGGCCGAACGGCGACCACAAGCTGAGCGCTGGTTCGATCGCGGGTGCCGGAAACTTCTATCTCGGCAGCAACGCATTGGCCGTCGGCGGCAACAACCAAAGCACGACAGTCAGCGGCACGATCAGCGATTGCGGTGCTGGCGGCAACTTGTGTTCCATTTCCGGGTCGACCGGCGGCATGCTCATCAAGGCCGGTACCGGCGACCTGACGCTGTCCGGCGCCAACACCTATACGGGCGGCACACGCGTTGCCGCGGGGACATTGAGTCTGACGAATAACGATGCGCTCGGCACCGGCGCCGTGATGCTCGATCCCAACACGACGTTGCATCTTGCGGGCGTGCAGATCGCGAACACGGTCAATATCTGGGGTGATCCGAATATAGCTGTCACCGGCGCGAACTCACTGAACAGCATCGCCGGCACCGGCGACGTCAATATCCTCGGTACGTCCGGCAATGCCGCCGCCGATGTGCTCACGTTGAACGGCCCGAACGCCTATGCCGCGGCTACCTTTGTCGGCGATGGAACAGTTGGCGCTGCTGCGACCCTGAAGGGCAGCAGTGCCAATGCATTGAGCGCCAATTCGACAACGACAGTGATGGCGAACAGCATTTTGGACCTGAACGGGTTCGATCAGGCGATCGGTGGACTGGCCGGAGCTGGCACGGTTTCCAACGGCGGCGCGAATGCAGCAACACTGACGACCAACGGCAACAACAGTTCGACGATCTTCAGCGGCGTTATCGCGAACGGGAGCGGGACGACCGCGTTGACCAAGATCGGCACCGGAACACTCGCGCTCACCGGCACGAACAGCTACACGGGTGCGACCAACGTCAATGCCGGCACGCTGGAAGTGGACGGCTCGATCGCCGCTTCGTCGAATGTCACCGTCAATTCCGGTGGGACGTTGAGCGGCATCGGCGTTGTCGATCCGGCTGCAACTACGATTGTGGCAGGCGGTACGCTGGCGCCGGGCAACCCGGACGGGATGCTGACCATCACCGGCAATCTCGCTTTCCAATCGGCGGCCTTCTATCGCATCAACGTCAATCCATCGTCGGCGTCCTTTGCCAACGTGACGGGCAGTGCGACGCTTGGCGGCGCCACGGTCAATGCGGTGTTTAGCAACACCAACTACGTCAACAAGCTCTACAGCATCCTCACCGCCGACGGCGGCGTATCGGGCACCTTCGCATCAAGCGTCGTCAATACGAATCTGCCGGCAGGCTTCCAGACCAGCCTCAGCTACGACGCGACCCACGCCTACCTCAATGTATCCCTGAATTTGATGCCGGGCTCGTCATCGTCCAATTCCGGCGGTGGAATGTCTGGTAACCAGCAGGCTCTCGGCAATGCCGTGATGAACGCCTTCAATACCAACGGCGGCATTCCGATGGCCTACGGAATGCTGAACGCAGCGGGACTGACGCAAGCGTCAGGCGAACTTGCCACCGCGTCGCAGCAGAGCACATTCGACGCGATGAGCCAGTTCATGGGGCTGCTCACCGATCCCTTCGCGCAACGCAGTGGGGGAGCCGGATCGGCGAATGGCGCAAGCGCTTATGCTGACGAAGGCGAGGGCGCCCGCGCCCATACGTCGAGCAAGCGCACCGATGCGTTTACGATGTTTGCCAAGGCGCCGCTGCGCGCTTTCGAGCCGCGCTGGAGCGTATGGAGCGCCGGCTTTGGCGGCTCGCAATCGACGGATGGGAATACGACGGTCGGATCGAACGACACCACGAGCCATCTCTTTGGTATGGCGGTCGGGGCCGACTATCTGCTCTCCCCGCGGACGCTCGCAGGATTTGCGCTCGCCGGCGGCGGCACAGGGTTCAGTGTGAATGGTCTCGGTACCGGCCGCTCCGACCTGTTCCAGGCGGGCGCCTATCTGCGCCACGCGGATGGCCCGGCCTATCTTTCCGCGGCGCTCGCGTACGGCTGGCAGGACATCGTCACCGATCGCTATGTCACCATCGCGAGCGTTGACCATCTGCGAGCCGAGTTCAACGCCAACGCCTATTCGGGACGCGTTGAAGGCGGCTATCGCCTTGTCGCGCCTGTCATGGGAGGCTTCGGCATCACGCCCTATGCGGCCGGTCAGTTCACCACCTTTGATTTGCCGGCTTATACCGAACAGGTCTTGTCGGGCGCGCGTGACTTTGCGCTTGCCTATGGCTCGAGAAGCGTCACCGATGTCCGAAGCGAGCTTGGCATCCGCTCCGACAAATCCTTCGCTCTCTCGGATGGCGTTCTCACACTCCGTGGCCGTTTTGCCTGGGCACACGACTACAACCCGGATCGCTCGATCGCGGCAACCTTCCAGGCTCTGCCCGGCACGAGCTTCACGGTGAACGGTGCAGCGCAGGCGTCCGACTCCGCTCTCACCACCGCATCCGCCGAGGTCAGGTGGATGAATGGCTGGTCAGCCGCGGTCACCTTCGACGGGGCGTTCTCGAATGTGACGCGGAGCTACGCCGGCAAGGCAGCGGTGCGATATCAGTGGTAGATGCCACTTCCAATTTAGCCGGCAGCCGACCGCGGACTTTGCGCCACCGTAAAACTAAGGCATTGATTTTACTCACTCAATGTGTGGTAAAAAAGTGACGCCGTGCTGAAATCACGTCGCTCGCCGGCCTGAAGGCGTTCCAATTGGCCGATCGACCGCTAATCTGGCGTCCATTCAGCGAATTCCCTCGATATTCCACGGAGATGGAAAGGGACTTTCGCATCAAAGATATTTTTTGGATGTCGGCGTGACACTTGCTCAGACGGCGAAAGCCGTACCCATTTGGTTGCTGGCGACAATTGCCGGCTGGTCCGGAGCCGCGGCGCAGCCGGCGGCGACCGCTGTGACGGCGGCAACCGTGGTCCAGCAGGATTACGACGCGCTGTTCCAGCAAATGTACAAAAACCCGTCCAACCTGGACGTAAGCTTCAAGTTCGCCGAGCAGGCCGTGAAGCGCGGCGACTTCGAGGCCGCCATCGGCGCGCTCGAGCGTATGCTGTTCTTCAATCCGAATTTGCCGCGCGTGAAACTCGAACTCGGCGTGCTGTATTTCAAGCTCGGCTCGTATGATCTTGCACGCAGCTATTTTCAGGAAGCGATCAAGGCTCCTGATGCGCCCGATGACATTCGGGCGCAAGTCCGTGCCTATCTGACCGAGATCGACCGGCGGCTGGCGCGTTACGAATTCAGCGTCTTTACGACCGCCGGCTTCCGCTACCAGACCAACGCCAACCTCGGCCCCTCAAGTTTGCTGGTGCGCGCGCTGGGGCAGGACGCGATTCTCAACGGTGCCTTCGGCAAGCAGCCCGACTGGAGTTTCTTCCAGACCTTGACGGCGAACTATGCCTACAAGCTCGATACGCGGGGCGATGCCATCGAGGCGAGCTTCCTCGGCTACAATGCGCGCCAGTTCAAGCTCGACCAGTATAATCTCGGCCTCGTCGAGCTCGTCGTTGGTCCGCGCTTTGCGGTCGGCCAGAATTCGTCCTTCAAGCTATACGGCATCGGCGATCAGGTCTGGCTTGGCGATGCCACTTATTTCTCGGCCGGCGGCGGCGGCGTTTCCGCGCGCACCACGGTCGGCGATCTCGGATTGCTGGAAGCCTTCGTCGAGCAGCGCCACCGCGACTTCCACGACTCGATCAATTTTCCCACCGCCAGCCAGCAGACCGGTGAATTGCTGTCGGCAGCCGTGACGTCGGATTTGCGGTTCGGAGCACTGCACTGGACGGCGCGCGCCGGCTACGATCAGAACCGTGCGGTTTTCGACTACAACGCCTACAAGCGATACTCGGTCGACATGGCCTTCCCATACGAGTTCAGCTTGCCGGTGTTCGGCGCGCCGCATCAGTTCGTGATCGCGCCGACGATCGGGTTCAGCCTGGCCAACTACTACGCGCCCAATCCGATCGTCGATCCTCTTCGGATCCGCACCGACCGGGAGCAGCGCTACGGCGCGATCTTCGACGCGCAGGTCTACAAGAACGTCGGCGTCCGCACGCAGCTTCAGTACACCAAGATCGATTCAACGCTGCCGAACTACACGACCGACAATTTTGCGATCTCGATCGGCCCGACCGGGCGGTTCTGACTCGCGGCGGTTTGCCTGACGGACTCGTGCGTCAGAGTGTCGTCGCGACGGAGCCAGGCATATTGACGGCCTGCCGTGCCGGCCGGCTGTCCTTTGCGGGAATGTATCTTGCGGTCGCGGAGACCTGCGTGCCCTTGTCCGCATCTTCCACGACAACCGACATGGTCAAACCATCGACCGATGGCTGCAGCGTCCGGATCGTACCGGATTGACCCGCGGCGGCAGTCTGCGCGGCTGCGACGGCCGCGGCCGACCGCGCTTCCGCGGGCTGGCCGGTGCTCGCCGCCAGCGCATTGACGCCAGCCAGTGCGGCGTTGTCGGCGATTTCCTGCAAGTGCGTGCTCGTCCTGGCGTGGACCGACGCTGCATAAGAGGCCGTGATCGCGACGGAGGTCGTCAGGGCGGCGATCATCGCCACGTGCCGTTTGCTCAACACTATCTGGGCCATTGTCATCGCGCCTCTCTGCTTGCCAGGCCGGCTTGTCGGGTCGAGGATGACGGCAGACGCCGGATTTCCCGTTAATCTCACCCGATGGAGCCGGAAAACCGCTGATGATGCTGAAAAATCGACTATTTTGATTGCGTCAAACTCACCGGATTCCGTTAGTGTTCGGGTAACATTTGCGCGGTCCGGCTGTTCCGCAGATATTTTGATCGCCCATTCGTAAAATCATGGAACCGATTGAGATCCCGATTTTCCTTCGTTGCCCAAGCAGGACCACGCGATGAACGCCGCGGTAAGGCGCGTGCGGATCATGTTGGCATGGGCGCGGCTGCGCCGGCTGACGCACAACAAGAACGTCCGCGCTATCGGCGCCGCGATGCTGACCTTGTTCGTGCTGACGTCGCTGCGTGCCTATGACCCCCGCGTCATCACCGAGCTCAAGGAGCGCACCTTCGATGCCTATCAGCGGCTGAAGCCGCGGACCGATCAGGATCTGCCGGTGCGCATCGTCGACATCGACGAGGCCTCTATCGCCGAATACGGCCAATGGCCGTGGCCACGCACGCGGCTCGCGGCGCTGACCCGCCGGCTCGCCGAACTCGGTGCCGGGGTCATCGCCTACGACGTGATCTTTTCGGAGCCGGACCGGACGACTCCGAGCCGTCTCGCCAACGATCTCAAGGATTCCGGCACGCCCGATATCGATCAGACCATGAAGTTGCTCGCAACCCTGCCGGATCACGACCGGGCATTTGCGGACGCGATCGGCAAGGCATCGGTGGTGCTCGGCTTTGCGGCCAGTAGTGCCGCCAACGACAAGCGTCCGCCGGTCCGCGCCGGCCTGGCGTTTGTCGGGGTCAAGCCGACGAAGGTGCTTGCGCCGTTCCAGGGCACGGTGTCGAGCCTCCCCGTTCTCAACGAGGCGGCGGCGGGGATCGGCGGCATCAATCTCAGTTCGCGCGATCGCGCGGGCATCGTCCGCCGCGTGCCCATGCTGTTTTCCGACGGCACCAGCATCTATCCCGGCCTTGCGATCGAAGCACTGCGGGTCGCGCAGGGCCAGAAAGGCATTATCGTCCGCGGAACGGGATCGAGCGGTGACAGCGATACCGGTCATGCCGCCTTGATCGACATGCGGGTCGGCGCGTTCAAGCTGCCGCTGACCAGCAATGGCGAATCCTGGATCTATTTCAGCCACAACCGGCCCGAACGCTACATATCGGTCAAGGATGTTCTTGACCCAGCCAAGGAAGCCGCGATCAAGCCGCGCATCGAAGGCCAGATCGTTCTCATCGGTGCCTCGGCTGCGGGGCTGATGGATGCGCGCGCAACGCCGCTCGGCGAATTGGTTCCTGGCGTCGCGATTCAGGCGCAACTGATCGAGCAGATCATCGCGCAGGATTTCATCGAGCGTCCGGACTGGACCAATGGACTCGAGATCGTGCTGACCGTGCTGCTCGGCGCGCTGGTCGCGGGTCTCGTGCTGGCCTTCGGCGCGCGGTTCTCGTTCTATGCCGGCGGGGTCGTGTTCCTGGCAGCGGTCGCGGGATCGTGGATCGCGTTCTCGCATTTCCGCCTGCTGATCGATCCGATCTTCCCCTCGCTGGCGGCGCTCGCGACCTATATCGCCGTCGAGCGCGTGCTTCATGTTGCCTCCGATCACGAAAAGAAATTCGTGCGTCAGGCCTTTGGCCAATACCTCGCGCCGGAACTGCTGGCCCAGCTCGAGAACTCGCCGCAGGCGATGCGGCTCGGCGGCGAGTCCCGCGAGATTTCCGTGATGTTCATGGATGTGCGCGGCTTCACGCCGATTTCCGAAGCGCTGACGGCGACGGAACTGGTCGATTTCATCAATATGCTGTTGTCGCCGCTGTCGGATGCCATCCAGGACGAGTTGGGAACGATCGACAAATACATCGGCGATTCCATCATGGCGTTCTGGAATGCGCCGGTGAGCGTGCCGGATCATGCGACGCGCGCCTGCCGCGCCGCACTGAAGATGCGTGCAGCAGTGAATGCGCTCAACGCCTCCGATGCATTCGGATTTGCCGCACGCGGATTCAAGGATCCGCGCGTCAGGATCGGGGTCGGTATCAATGGCGGCCTGGCTTGCGTTGGCAATATGGGATCGCAGCGGCGGTTCAACTATTCGGCCATGGGCGATGTCGTGAACGTGGCGGCGAGGATCGAGTCCGCCAGCAAGGGATTGAACACGGACCTGCTGATCTCCGAGGACGTCGCGCAGCAGGTGAAGGGCATTGCATTGCTCGAAGCCGGCGAAGTCGCTTTGAAGGGCAAGTCCCGGCCCACGAAGGTCTATGCCATCGTGGGGGACGAGACGGTGGCGGCGTCACCCGAATTCGGCGAATGGAGCGGCCTGCACCGTGCGCTGCTCGCCGCGATCGCGGCCGGCGACGCGGGCAGGGCCTCAACCGTCCTGGCGTCGTGCCGTGACCTTGCAGGCGAGGACATGCGGGATTTCTACCACCATTTCGCGGACCAGGTCGCCGCACTCGACACGGTCCCGTCGCAACAGCCCGTTCCGGCCGGCAAGCTCGCCCATCAATGAGAGCGGTCGCGATTTAGCGGCCGGCTGCCGCTTTTCAGCCAGAGTGGGGTGCTTAACGAAATACCAAGGGTGTCGGCGCAAAGTCCGCGGTGCGGCCCGCGCTGCTTCACGCTCCGGAATACAGGCTGCCTCAGGTCTCCCGTCGCCCCATGCGATTAGCCATTGTTTCAACCCTGCTGCTCTTGTGTATGGCGCCGGCCCATGCCGATCTGCACATTACGCGCGATTACGGTGGCTACGTCACGACCTACAAGGCGAAGTACGAGCGGATCCGCGATCGTCATGAGCGCGTCATCATCGACGGCATCTGCAATTCGGCCTGCACCATGGTGTTTGGCATCGTGCCGATGAACAAGATTTGCGTGACGCCGCGCGCAAGCCTTGGTTTCCATGAGGCCTATTACGACAAGGCCTTCACCTTCGGGATCAAGGTGACGAGCTACGCGGGGACCTCGGACCTGATGTCCTATTATCCGGCCTCGGTGAAGGACTGGATTCGCCGTCACGGCGGGCTCACCACCGAGATGAAGAAGATCAAGAACGGTCCGGAACTCTGGAAGATCGTCGATCCCTGTCCGGAGGATTTTTGACCGCATTCGCCGCGGCGCGATCTTGATCGTTGCGCCAAGGCGGCCTGAGGGCGTTACAGCACGCCGGCGTTAGGTTGTCTGGATCGATCCACTCATGACATGAACGCATTGCCCGCCGACGAATGTGGTGGTCACGACACCGTTGGTCTTTTCGGCTTCCGCCTTCAGGAGACTCGGCCGGCCCATCTCGACGCCCTGCGCGATGGTCTTGCGCAATCGCAGATCGGGCTCGGACCGCAGGTGAACCAATAGTCCAATCAAGGCGACATTGGCGCTGCCGGTGGCGGGGTCTTCGGGGATGCCGTGATGCGGCGCGAACATCCGCGCGCGAATATCGATCTCTGTCTCGTTCACCTGTGTGTAGATCAGGATGCTGGTCGCCGGTAGCTTCGAGACCTCGTGCTGGAACACATCGGTGCGGGCCGCGGCCCGTGCGAGGACGTCGCGGCTTTTCAGCTCCGCCAGAATGAAGGCCGCGCCACACGAGGCGATGCAGGGCCGATGATGAGCGGTGGCGATGTTGTCGGGCGACAGCGAACAAGCCGATGCAACAAGCTCGACGGGAATATCCCCGCCAACCGACAGCGGTTGCGGAGAGGCCAGGCGTGCGCCCGAAATCGATCCGCCATCGTGAAGCAGCGTGACCGGAACAAGGCCGGCTTTTTCCTCGAACAGCACCTGGTCTTGCGGGACCGACCGGCCATAGCTCGTGCCGGCGCGGGCGAGGGCATAGGCGGTGCCGACATTGGGATGACCGGCAAACGGCATCTCGTAACGCGGCGTGAAGATCCGCACCTCCGCCGTGTTCGCCGGGTCTTTCGGCGGCAGCACGAACGTGGTCTCCGCCAGATTGAATTCGGCGGCGATCGCCTGCATCTGCTGCGTCGTCAGCCCCTCGGCGTTGAGCACGACGCCGAGCGGATTGCCCGCGAACTGCCTGTCCGTGAAAACGTCCACGGTGACGAAATCGAGCTTCATGGCAGCATGAACCTGAGTGGATTTGAAGCGCTCGCCGTCATTCCCGAAGCCGCGTCAGCGGTTGTCGGGAATCCAGTATTGTGAGGACGAACGTCCATGGCGATGTCCTGTCATTCTTCCGGCGACGGTATGTGGATTTGCACAGGCGTTCCTGCGCAATTGGTTCTTGCCGCCCAACATACGATCGGGCACTCAGAGCCGCAAATGAATCGTGATTTCGACGAATTGGCTGCGCGTGCAGCGCCGGTAGTATTTGTTCTGCTCTGGAGCACCGGCTTCATCGGCACCAAGTACGTGCTCAGCGGCGCCGAGCCGCTGACCTATCTTGCCATTCGCATGGTGCTGGTGGTGATCCTGATGGCTGTTATCGTCGCGGTCTGGCGGCCGAAATGGCCGTCGCCGGCCGGAATGGCGCACAGCGCTGTCGCGGCCATCCTCGTTCATGGATTCTATCTCGGCGGCACGGCGGTCGCGATAGCGCATTCGGTGCCGGTCGGATTGTCGGCGCTGATCCCGGGTCTGCAGCCGATCCTGACGTCGACCATCGCCAATCGCTGGCTCGGCGAGCGCGTCACATGGCTGCAATGGGCCGGCCTGATTCTGGGACTGGCCGGTGTCGTATTGATCCTGCACGGCCGTCCGATGACAGGTGAGGTTGGCTGGGGCTGGTTCGCGTCCGGCGTATCGCTGGTCAGCATCACGCTCGGGGCGCTTTATCAGAAGCGCTTCTGCAGCAGCATCGACTGGCGGTCGGGCAATCTCGTTCAGTATGTCACGGTGGCGCTGTTCTTCGGTCTCGGCTCATACCTGTTCGAGACCGGCACGGTGCATTGGAGCAGTGAGTTCGTCCTGGCGTTGACCTGGCTCGCGGTGGTGCTGTCGATCGGCTCGATCAGCGTGCTCTATTGGTTGATCCGCCACCACGGCGCGACGCAGGTTGCAAGCCTGTTCTACCTGGTGCCGGCCGTGACGGCGGTTATGGCTTTCATCCTGTTCGGCGAGAAGCTCGACGCGCTGTCGATCTTCGGCATGGCCGCATGCGCGGCCGCTGTGCTGTTGGTCAATCGCAGCAGGCCGGCCGCGAGCTAGTCTGCGCGTGTCTT
>JAFKKH010000030.1 GCA_017305665.1 Hyphomicrobiales bacterium | reverse complement strand
GCGGACATGCCGAGCGCTTGTGGATAGCCGGAGAGCTGCTTCATCAGCGCCTTGTCGGCGGAGCCGGAGACGGCGGCCTTGGAGACCAGAAGGCCGGCGGCGGTGGAGACGATCAGCGCGGGGATCTGCGTGACGAGGCCGTCGCCGACGGTCAGCACCGTGTAGCTGCGCGCGGCGTCGCTGAAACTGAGACCCTGCTGCGCGATGCCGATGATCATGCCGCCGATCACGTTGATGAAAACGACAAGGAGACCGGCCACCGCGTCGCCGCGCACGAACTTCGATCCAGCGCCTTGCGGCGTTCCTTGGCGGTCTTTTCGTCGATCAGGCCGGCGGAGAGATCGGCGTCGATCGCCATCTGCTTGCCGGGCATGGAGTCGAGCTGGAAGCGCGCAGCAACCTCGGCGATGCGGCCCGAACCCTTGGTGATGACCACGAAGTTCACGATGATCAGGATCGCGAACACGATGATGCCGATCACGAAGTTGCCGCCCATCACGAAGTTGCCGAACGCCTCGATGACGTGGCCGGCGGCGGCCGAACCCTCGTGGCCGTGCGACAGGATCAGCCGTGTCGACGCCAGGTTGAGCGACAGCCGCAGCATGGTCGAGATCAGAAGCACGGTGGGGAAGGCGGAGAATTCCAGCGGCGCCTGGATGAACAGCGCCGTCATCAGGATCAGGATCGACAGCGTGATCGAGATCGCCAGGAACAGGTCGAGCACCACCGACGGCAGCGGCAGGATCAGAACGACGAGGATCGTCAGGATGCCGAAGGCGAGGGCGAGGTCGCCGCGCTTGAGCATGGTCTTGATATCGCTGAAACTCGGGAAACCCGCCGAGGCATCCGTGCCCTGGCCCGCCGTGACATCCACCATCGTCGCCGCTTCCCCCCGCGAGTGCCGCTCGCGCGCCCCAAACGTCTGCGCGGCGGCCGAGGGGCCGCCGTTCCGAAAGTGAGGCACCGCACTGGCGTCCACGGGGTTCCTCCCGTTCTACGCGGCTGACGACACTCGACTTCACCCGGATTTCACTGGGCAATTTTTGCCCGGTGTATGGTTAGCAAAGGGTTAACGGGACCGGCGCCGGCGTCTCTTATCTATCTCTCCCCAGAGCGCAGAGATTGCTGCGCTCTGGGGAGGGTGGCGCGTTGCGAGCGAAGAGAGCACCGCGTCGGGTGGAGGGTGAATGTGGCTTTGGCTCGGTGCCCCACCCCGGCCTCCGCTTCCGGACGATGCTGCGTATCGCCGGGCTCGGCCGACCCTCCCTACGCAAGAGCGGGGGAGGGATAACCTCGGGCCCCGCATGCCCGTCATTGCGGCGGATGGGTTGACCGCGAGGCCAAGGCCGCCGAAGTTGCGATGCCGTGGAAAATTCTTCTCAACTTCTTCCTGATTCGACAGCTTTCGTGCCGGACTCGCGCCGGGCGTGGCTGCGTCTTGCCGTCGCCCTGGTGATCGGATCGCTGGGTGCAGTCGGGATGTGGTCGGTGGTGGTGGCGTTGCCGGTCGTGCAAAACGAATTCGGCGCCTCGCGCGGCACCGCCTCGCTCGCCTTCACCATGGTGATGCTGGGCTTCGGCTCCGGCGGCGTGCTGACCGGCAAGATCACCGACCGCTACGGCATCGTCACCGCGATCGGACTCGGCATCGGCCTTCTCGGGCTCGGCTACATCGGCGCGGGACTATCGGGATCGATCTGGCAATTCATCTTCATTCATTTCCTGATCGGGCTCAGTTCGTCGGCGACCTTCGGGCCGTTGATGGCGGAGGCCTCGCACTGGTTCGACCGCTATCGCGGTCTTGCGGTGACCATCGCGGCGAGCGGCAACTACATCGGCGGCACGATCTGGCCGCCGCTCGTGAACTGGGGCATGCAGACGTACGGCTGGCGTACGACCCATATCGCGGTGGGCATCTTCACCGCGATTGCGATGACGCTGACGCTGATCGTGCTGCGCACCCAGATGGGTGCGGGCGTGCAACGCAGCCACGCCAACGCCGCGCCGCCGCGCGTCGATCTGCGCCTCTCGACCAACGCGCTGACCGCGATCCTGTCGCTGGCGAGCATCGCCTGCTGCGTGGCGATGTCGATGCCGCAGGTGCACATTGTCGCCTACTGCGGCGATCTCGGTTACGGCGTGACGCGCGGGGCCGAGATGTTGTCGCTGATGCTTGGCTTCGGCATCGTCAGCCGGATCGGCTCCGGATTCCTGGCCGACCGCATCGGCGGCATTCGCACCTTGCTGATCGGCTCGCTGGCGCAGGGCACCGCGCTGCTGTTCTACCTCTTCTTCGACAGCCTGACCTCGCTGTACGTGATTTCAGCGATGTTCGGCCTGTTTCAGGGCGGCATCGTGCCGAGCTATGCCATCATCGTGCGTGAAGCCATGCCGGCGGCACAAGCCGCGACCCGCGTCGGCATCGTGATCTTCGCGTCCGTGTTCGGGATGTCGTTCGGCGGCTGGATTTCCGGCGTGATCTTCGACGCCACCGGCTCCTATGCCGCTGCTTTCCTCAACGGCGTGGCGTGGAATCTGCTCAACGTCATGATCGTGGTGTCGCTGCTGTTCCGCGCCCGCCAGCGCCGCCGGCTGGCGATGGCGTAGCGCGAAGCGCCGCGGAGCTTCCGCTCTCAATCCGTCTCGATCGGCAGCGTGTCGTCGCGCGCCCATTCACCCATCGAGCCGTCATAGAGTGTGAGATTGTCGTAGCCGAGCTGGTGCAGCAGGAAGAGATCGACGGTGGCGGAGATGCCGCCGCCGCAATAGGCGATCACCTGCTTGTCCTTCGTCACGCCTTGCGCTTTGAATTTGGCATCGGCATCGGCCGGCGCGACCAGTCGCTTCGTGGCGTCGGTCAGCGTTGCCGCGGGCACATTGACGCTGCCGGGAATCCGGCCCGGCCGTCCGTAGCGGCTCGGCTCCAGCCCACGGTGATATTGCGGCCCGAGTGCGTTGATCGTCACGCTGTCGCGCGCCCCGATCGCGGCTTGCACCGTATGACGGTCCGCGAACAATCCCGCGCGCGGCTTCGCCGTGAACATCGCCGGCGGATAACCTTTGGCCGGACCGCTTTCGAGCGCCAGGTTGTCCGCCTTCCACGCGTCGAGCCCGCCGTCGAGCACGGCGGCGTTGTCGAAGCCGAGCGCGCGCAGCATCCACCAGAACCGCGTCGCCCACATCGGCGTGCCCACGCTGTAGAGCACCGCGCGATTGCCGTCGCCGAGGCCGTGGCGGCCGAAGGCCGCGGCGAGCTGTTCAGTCGGCGGCATCATGAAGCGCAGCCGCGTCGCCGGGTCGGAGAACCCGCCCTGCAGATCGAGGAAGTCGGCGCCGGGAATGTGCGCAGTCTCGAAGGTCGCACGGCCGGGCAGGGCAATGTAGGGATCGGAACTGCCTGATGGCGCCGGCTTGAGATAAGTCGTGCAGTCGTAGATGCGCAAAGCCGGATCGCCGAGCGACGTTGCGAGTTGTGCCGCGCTGATGAGGGAATCGCGATCGCGCATGAGGACCTCCGGATAAAATGGGTCGGCTCGCCATGAGCGGCGCGAGCCCTGCGAACACTACATCGCATGCACGCGCTTGACATTTTCGTATATAGGATTATATTCTTATTGTCTCGTCCCACCGATGAGGGGCGGCTCGCGATCGTCACGATACGCGGGGCGGGATGCGGTGGACGCGGCAGCGTCAGGCCGGAGCAAGGGTGCCAGGGCGCAAGCCCGGAGCGCGGACGCTTTCCTCCCTGGAGGGGTGTTCAGACTTCGGAGGCACGTGAGGGGCCCGCGCCGAGGCTGGACGGACCATGCTGCGCGGTGCGAACCGGAGCGGAGATGTGCTCCATTGGCATCGCCTTGCGCGTCGGCCCAAGTCGTGTGGTCCTGCGAAATCCGGACTGCTCTTTCGCGCGCCAAATCCGGCGCATGAAAGTACCGCGGAGACGACGGTGACAGGTTTCGACTTTTCGCCGGGGAGAGCACGAAGCAAGCCGCAAAAACCACCGCGTGCGGAACGCCGGATGATGCCGGTGCTTTCGTGGTGACTGAAACTCGTGTGTCCAAAACTCATTTTGCACACGAGGCTGCGGACGCTATCGGAGCGTCCGGCGTTCCGCGCGCCCTCTTCGATGAGAGGGCGATGACGTGAACCACACCTCGGGCGCGACATGCGCCGCGAGATCGCCGAAGTGTGTCTATGTCCAGTGCATCTTGCGCAGGCACGTGCCGGCGCGCGGCGTCAGGTGCTGATCGCCACCATGGCCGGCAGGATCGCCGGATCGGCGACCGCACTGGTCACGAGGTAGGCGAAGCCGAGCAGGATCAGGAAACCGATGAAGAACAGCGCGAAGAAGATCACCGACAGCCGCTTTGCGAAGCCGGAAATGCCGGTGAATCCGAGCGCTCCCGCAACCAGCGAAATGATGAGGCAGATGATCGCCCAGCGCAGCACGATTGCAGGGGGCGGTTCGGCATTGTATGGGGTGGCGGCACCGTTCTCGGCCGCTCCTCGCGGCCTCCGGCGGGGCCTGTAGCTCAATGGTTAGAGCCGGCCGCTCATAACGGTCTGGTTGCAGGTTCGAGTCCTGCCGGGCCCACCAACGCGTTATTCTGCTGTGCGGATAACTTCGTGCGCTGTGCAGGCCTCACCCTTCCGCTCAAGCTGTTGCATTAGCAGTCTCGCGCGTTGAATAGTCCGCTACGGGCAATTGTTAATTGCTGTCGTCGGTTGCGAGGCGCAGGAACTGCTGTTTCATCGCGTTGACCCTGGAGATATAGGCAGACACGAGATGATCGCCGCACCGTTCGCCGGATTTCATCTGGAAATGGCGACGGGCGTAAGCGGTGGCGGGACCTCCGCCGCAAAGATGGATAAAGGCGGCGAGATTTTGCTTCTGTTGCGGGTTAGCTGCCACGCCTCCTGCTCGGGCGAGGACGGCGGTGACGTTGCGGTCCAGATATATGGAAGCCAGCTCGACGGCGTGGCTCGGAAGCGCGCGAATATAGGGCCCTAAGCCGCAGCCTACATCTGTGACCACGTGCGCCCGGATACAGAACCGCGCAATCTCGGCATAGGCTGGATCGGTCATCTGGAAAAGTCCGACAGCGCTGGAGGCGGGCTGGTAGATCGCGAACGGATTGAAGCTGAACCGCCACCGCCAATAGGTGCGGTCCACCGGATTGCCCGAACTCTCGACTTGCGCCAGCGCAGCCAATAGTTCGGGCGTGATTGTGCCAGTGGAATAGGTGCGGAACAGCGTACGGTATTGCCGCCACGTCTCCGGCGGCTCCTTGTCGAGCCGATGGCCGATGAAGAAAAGCAGTTCGGTCGGCTTGTGAATCACGTGATAGATGAGGTTCGCCAGAGTCAAGATCGCAAACAGGATCGCGGTAGCGCCCGCGATCCGGACCACTAGCGGTACTTTCGCAAGCTTCCGCCGTGCCCACTGCATCCTGTGCCGTGAGTGGCGAAAGCGGAGAGCGAGGCTATTGGGTTTTCTTGACATGCGTTTTAGGAGAGAGGAATGCGCAGTGCGTTCAGCTTGTAGGATGGACTGGGCGTTTTCGCGACGCTTAGATACAGCAGATATCGCGGGCGCGCTTCCGCGCGCTGGGTGATCGTGTCTTTGTCTGGCGATTGAGGAGACATGATCGCGAATCCACTTTTCTGAAAAACCTATGACGACCGACCGTGCCGCGCCTCTAAACAATAGCGCCAGGCCCTCATTCATGAGCGACTGCTATACCCGCCGTTCCGTGGCTTAAGCGGCTAAGCGCACGATTCACCGCAGCAGCGGTGACATTTCATTCGGGAAGACCGAAAAGTCAGAGAGCAGTCGTGCGAGGCGTCGCGCATCCGCGATCGCACTCTTCGGATCCGTGATGAAAAATACTCAGAAATCGAGTGGACGATTGTCGACGACTTCCTTCATCACAAAAAAGGTGCGCGTCTGACGTACCCCCGGCAATGCAATCAACTGCTTCCCGTGCAGCCGATTAAAGTCGTCAATATCACGAGCGCGGATCTTGAGAAAGAAATCGAAATCTCCCGCCACAAGATGACAGTCGAGAATGAATGGCAGCTTGACGATCGCCGTTTCGAAGGCGCCGAAACTCTCTGGCGTCGAGCGATCAAGGACGACGCCGACGATCACAAGGGTCCCGCGTCCGACCTTGCGTGGCGCAACCTCGGCCCGCACCGCCGGAATATATCCGTCGTCGACGAGCCGTTGTGTGCGGCGGTGACACGTCGCCGGACTGACATTAACAACCTTGGCCAGCTCCGCGTTTGTCATGCGGCCGTCGCGTTGTAGCCGCTGCAGAATACGACGATCGATCCGATCGATCTCTGTGGGCGTGAAAGCTTCTTTCATTCTCTGGCTCAAAAATCCTTTTCTCTTCTTGAAATCTCGATAAATTCATACGTAAGCTTACGTATTTCAATCCTATATTGAAAGCACCTTTCTGGGCGTTTCGGCTATATTTTTGCCTGTTGCGGCGCATCCGGCGCCCAGGAGGCGAGCATGCTGAGACTGGACAAATTCGAACGTTATCCGCTGACCTTCGGGCCCACGCCGATCGAGCACCTTCCGCGGATGACCAAGGCACTCGGCGGCAGAGTGCAGATTTATGCCAAACGTGACGACTGCAATTCCGGTCTCGCCATGGGCGGCAACAAACTGCGCAAGCTCGAATACATCGTGCCCGACGCCATCAAGTCGAACGCGGACACGCTGGTCTCGATCGGGGGTGTGCAGTCGAATCACACGCGCATGGTCGCCGCGACTGCAGCCAAAATCGGCATGAAGTGCGTGGTCGTGCAAGAGAGCTGGGTGCCTCACGAGGATGCCGTTTACGACCGGGTCGGCAACATCCTGCTCACGCGTCTTATGGGGGCCGACAGTCGCATCGTGCCCGACGGCTTCGACATCGGCATTCGCAAGAGTTGGGAAGACGCCATCCAGTCGGTGAAGGACGCCGGCGGCAAGCCGTACGGCATACCTGCCGGCGCCTCGGTTCACGAGTATGGCGGCCTGGGCTATGTCGGCTTCGCCGAAGAGGTGCGCAAGCAGGAAGCGGAGATGGGCGTCAAGTTCGACTATGTCGTCGTCTGCGTGGTGACCGGCTCGACGCAAGCCGGCATGATTGTCGGTTTCGCCGCGGATGATCGCGCGCACCGCGTGATCGGCATCGACGCTTCGGGAACTCCGGCCCAGGCACGTACGCAGGTTCGGCAGATCGTCGACCGGACCGCCGAACTGGTCGAACTCGGCCGGAAGGTGCGCGACGACGAGATCGTCATCCTGGAGAACTATGCCTATCCCGCCTATGGCGTGCCTAGTCAGGAAACCAACGAAGCCATCCGTTTCGCGGCACAGACGGAAGCTATGATCACCGATCCCGTCTACGAGGGGAAGTCGATGCAGGGCCTTATGGATCTCGTCAGAACAGGATATTTCCCGGACGGCTCGAAGGTGCTGTACGCCCACCTCGGCGGCGCGCCGGCCCTGAATGGCTACAGCTACACCTATCGCAACGGATGAGAGCGTAGACATAGCTGCAATGCGCGATATGCTTCGGCCGCGGGAGGAAGTGGGGTCGGTACTAGCTCGGCACGGGTCTTGCCTTGCAGCGGAGCAGGTTCTCGGCGTTCATGACCGCAATGCCGCGCGAGGTCGAATGGCCCAAGCGAGTATGAGACGGCACGCTGGATAAGGATAATCAGAGTCCAAACGGCGAGTGGCAAAAAGGGGAGAGAGGGCGCACATGAAAAGATTTCGATCGGGCCTTGCAGGCTTCCTCGCGGCCATCGCGGTCGCCGGCACGTCGGGCGCCGCGGTGGCCGGCAAAAGCAACGATACGCTGGTTTATGCTTCCGACTCCGAACCGGAGAATGTCAGCCCTTATCACAATAATTTACGCGAGGGCGTCATCATCGCGCGGCACGTCTTCGACAATTTGATCTATCGCGACCCGAAGACCGGCAAATACGCGCCGCAGCTCGCGACGAACTGGAAATGGGTCGATACGACCACGCTCGATCTGACAATCCGCAGCGGCGTCACTTTCCATAACGGCGATCCGCTGACCGCCGACGACGTGGTGTTCACGTTGAATTACGTGGTAAACCCGGACTCGAAGGTTATCACCAAACAGAACGTGAATTGGATCAAGAGCGCTGAAAAGATCGGCAATGATGGGGTTCGCATCCATCTTGCCGGCCCCTTCCCGGCGGCGATCGAATATCTCGCGGGTCCGATCCCGATCTATCCGGAAAAGTATTTCAAGAAGGTCGGGCTCGACGGTTTCGCCAAGGCACCGATCGGTTCCGGTCCGTACAAGGTCACCGCAGTTACCCCGGGTAAGGGCGTGACCATGGAGAAGAACACGAACTACTGGAAAGGCAGCCCGCTCGGGCAGCCGTCGATCGGCAAACTCGTGTTCCGCGTCATTCCCGATGCCGAAACACGCCTCGCTGAATTGATGACCGGTGGCGTCGACTGGATCTGGCGTGTGTCCAAGGATCAGGCGACGCAGCTCAAATCAGCGCCGAATATTACGGTGCTTTCGGCCGAAACCATGCGCGTCGGCTTCCTGCAGTTCAATGCGGTCGGCAGCTCACCCGCCGCTGTGCCATTCAAGGACGTACGTGTGCGCCAGGCCGTTGCCTATGCGATCGACCGCAAGAGCATGCGCGACAACCTGGTCGGGGGTGGCGCTCGCATCATGAATTCGGCGTGCTTTATCGATCAGTTCGGCTGTACCGACGACGGCGTGCCGCGCTACGACTACAATCCCGCGAAGGCGAAGGAACTCCTCAAGGAGGCCGGCTATCCGAACGGATTCAAGACCGAACTCTATGCGTATCGCGAGCGCGAATATGCCGAGGCGGTGATCGGCTATCTGCGCGCGGTCGGCATTGATGCACATCTGAACTATCTGAAATACGCGGCGATGCGTGATGCTCACCGGGCCGGCAAGACGCCGATCACGTTTCAGACGTGGGGCTCGTTCTCGGTTGCCGATGCCTCCGCTTTCACCGGCGTGTGGTTCAAGGGCGACGCAGACGACTCCTCGCATGATGCCGAAGTCCAGAAGCTCTTGAAAAACGCCGATACTTCCGTCGACACCGAGGAGCGCTTGAAGACCTACCAGCAAGCGCTCAAGATGATTGCCGAGAAGGCCTACCTGTTTCCATTGTTCTCGTATCCGGCGAACTACGCCTTCACCAACGATCTGGCGTTCACGGGCGAGTCGGACGAATTGCCGCGCTTTTACGCGGCGCACTGGAAATAAATTCATACTTGGCGCGCCGCAATTGTGGCGCGCCAAGTTCCATCCAGGGTAGCCCAATGCTCTCGTTCACCTCGCAGCGGCTTTTGGTTGCATTCTCTGTCGCTTTGACGGTTTCCATCGTCGCCTTTGTGCTGCTGCATCTGTCCGGCGATCTCGCTACCGCCATCGCCGGTCCCGAGGCGACGGTGGCCCAGGTCGCCGAAATACGTCATCAGTTTGGCCTCGACCGGCCCATCACAGCGCAGTATTTCGATTGGCTATGGCACGCCCTGCATTTCGATTTCGGTAACTCCTTCTATTACCGCGACACCGTCGTTTCGCTCGTCGTTTCGCGCTTACCGGTGACCCTGACGCTCGGCGCCATTTCGCTGGCGCTTTCACTTGTAGTCGCCGTACCGCTCGGCGTCTTGGCTGCGGTCTATAGCGACACAATTATCGATCGCCTCGCTCTCGGTTTCTGCGTGCTCGGACAGGCCGTGCCCACTTTCTGTCTCGGCCTCGTATTAATCATTGTTTTCGCGGTGCAACTGCGCTGGCTGCCGGTCTCCGGCACCGCCAGTTGGAAAAACTACATTCTGCCTTCCATCGCGCTCGGTTGGTACGCTGTACCTGCGGTGATGCGGCTGTCGCGCAACGGCATGCTTGAGGTTTTGTCGTCGGATTACATCCGAACCGCTCGCGCCAAGGGCCTGCAACCAAGCGTCGTCATCCTCAAGCACGCCCTGCGCAATGCCATCATCCCTGTCGTGGCACTGGCGGCCGTGCAGTTCGGCTTCATGCTCGGTGGCTCGATCGTCATTGAAGCGGTCTTCAACATGCAGGGCCTCGGTTACCTCGCTTGGGAAGCGATTGCGCGCAATGATTTTCCGGTCGTGCAGGCGGTAGTATTGATTTTGGCCGTCATTTACGTCGCACTGACTTTCCTTGCCGACGTCGCCAATGCCTTTCTCGATCCGCGGATCCGTCTGGCATGAATGTCACCGCGCCAGCAGGGACGGATGCTGCAACCGATGCATTGCGGGAAGCCGCAGCGGCGAGGCCAACGCTCCGGACCGCATTTCTACGCCGGAGCCTGAGGCACAGTGGCCTTGTCATCGGCAGTGTCACGCTGCTCGTCATCGTCGCCGTTGCGCTCGCTGCGCCGCTGCTCGCGCCGCACGATCCTTACGCTCAGGATCTTGCCCATCGCCTCATTCCACCGATATGGCAGGCGAACGGAACTTGGGACCATGTGCTCGGCACTGACAAACTCGGCCGCGACTATCTCACCCGTTTGATGTACGGCGCGCGGATATCATTGCTGATCGGCGCGCTCACAGTGCTGATTTCCGGCACCATCGGTACGTCCCTCGGCATCTGCGCTGGCTATTTCGGTGGCCGCGTCGATTCGGTGCTAAGCTACATCGTCACAACCCGTCTGGCGCTCCCAGTTGTATTGGTGGCGCTCGCCTCGGCGGCGCTGGTCGGCTCTTCGCTCGAAGGCGTGATCGTGGTGCTCGGCCTGCTGTTGTGGGACCGCTTCGCCGTCGTCACGCGCTCGTCCACCCAGCAGATCGCCCGCACCGACTACGTCGCCGCGGCGCGTGCCATCGGTTGCTCGACGCCGCGCATCCTCGTCTCGGAAATCCTGCCCAACATTCTTAGCGCGCTGATCGTGGTTGCGACGCTGGAAATGGCGCATGCCATTCTGCTTGAGGCCGCGCTCTCCTTCCTTGGCCTCGGCGTGCAGCCGCCGCTGCCGTCGTGGGGGCTGATGATCTCCGAAGGTAAGCAATACATGTTCTTCAGCCCGTGGGTCATCGGCGTTCCGGCGGCAGCGCTCGTGTGTCTCGTGCTAGCGATCAATCTGGTCGGTGACGGCCTGCGCGACGTCACCGCGCCCGAGAACAGAGGCTGATCGAAATGCCGTTGCTGGAAGTCGAGAACCTCGTCGTCGATTTACCGGTCAGCAGCGGCACGCTGCATGCAGTGAACGGTATCTCTTTTAACCTTGAGCGCGGCGAGACGTTGGCCATCGTCGGCGAGAGCGGTTCCGGAAAATCGATGACTTCGCTTGCCGTGATGAACTTGCTGCCCAAACGCGCTAACCGCCGCGCGAACCGTCTCGTGTTCGACGGGATCGATCTTGCGAATGCTCCAAACGCGCGCATGCGTACCTTGCGTGGCAGTCGCCTGGCCATGATTTTCCAGGAACCGATGACCTCGCTCAATCCGAGCTATACCATCGGCAATCAACTCACCGAGGCGTTGCGCTGTCACCGCTCGGTCCCGATCGCCTCCGCGCGCGACCGAGCCGTGCAACTGCTTGAGAAGGTCGGCATACCCGGCGCAGCGCGGCGCCTAGGCCAATATCCGCATCAATTGTCCGGCGGTCTGCGCCAGCGGGTGATGATCGCGATGGCGCTGATGTGCGGACCCGATCTCATCATTGCTGACGAACCGACTACGGCTCTCGACGTCACTATCCAGGCGCAGATCCTGCATCTTCTCGCCGATCTCAAGAGGGAGTTCGGCATGGCGATGATCTTGATCAGTCACGATCTTGGCGTTGTCGCACGCGTCGCCGACAAGGTCGCCGTGATGTATGCTGGCCAGGTTGTCGAAAGTGGCGCTGCGCGGTCGTTGTTTGGAACACCACGGCATCCCTATACGCGCGGGCTATTGAACTGCATTCCGGTGCCCGGCCGCACCACACCGGGTGCGCCGCTCGGTGCCATTCCCGGCCAGTTGCCGAGCCTGATTGGACCGCAACGCGGCTGCGCCTTCCGCGAACGATGCGCCTTCGCTGCGCCGGAATGCGCCGGCGACATCGCTTTCATCACAGCCGAACCTGGCCATGACGTGCGTTGCGTCCGCCTCGGCGCGCTGGGGATGGCGGCATGAGCGAAACCGTACTTGAGCTGCGCAACGTCACGCGTGCGTTCGAGTTGTCGCAAGGCGCGTTTCGCCGCGCCGCCAAGTTGACCGCGGTCGCCGACGTTTCGCTCAAGGTCGGGCGCGGCGAGGTGTTTGCACTGGTCGGCGAGAGCGGTTCTGGCAAGACCACGTTAGCGAAGATGCTGCTCGGCCTTCTACCACCGACGTCGGGCGAAATCCTGGTCGACGGCATGCCGATCAGCCCCAAGGACCGCGTCGCTGTCAGCCGCCGAGTGCAGCCGATCTTTCAGGACCCTTACTCATCTCTGAATCCGCGGAAGTCAGTCGCTCAGTTGATCGCGTTGCCTCTGATCGTACACGGCGTCGGCGACCGCACGACGCGGCGCGCCCAGGTGTTGGCGATGCTCGATCGTGTCGGCTTGTCGCCACGGCATTACGATGCCTATCCAGGGCAACTCTCCGGTGGCCAACGCCAGCGCGTCGCCATTGCCCGCGCGCTGATTCTCAAGCCAGAGGTGGTGATCTGTGACGAACCGACCTCGGCGCTCGATGTGTCGGTACAGGCGCAGATTCTCAATCTGTTGCTCGAACTGAAGCGCGAGCTCGGCCTGACCTATTTCTTCATCAGTCACAATCTCGCGGTGGTCGAACATCTTGCCGATCGCGTCGCCGTGATGTATCTCGGCCGCTTCGTCGAGGAGCGCACACGCGCCGGATTGTTCGCGTCGCCGCGTCATCCATACACGCGCGTTTTGCTCGAGTCGGTACTCACACCCGACCCCGATCTCGGCGTCCCTGATACGCGCATCGGCACAGCCGCTGGCATGCCGGCAAGCGAGTTGGGCTGCCCGTTCGAGCCGCGTTGCCCGAGCGCTGCCGAAGTTTGCCGCACCACCGTGCCCATGGTCCGAACCTTGCCGGACGGCTGGACAACATGTCATCTCATCGAAGAAGAGGCTGCAATCGTTCCATGAGCCGTAAAGATGCCATCGCCAACGCCACCCGGTATTTCGATAGCGGGGATTTCCGCGACGAACTCGTGCGCCGCGTCGCCATGCCCACCGAAAGTCAGGGCGGCGGCAAGCTCGACGTGCTGCACGCCTATCTGAGGGACGGGATCGTGCCAGAACTAGAGGGGCTCGGCTTTACCGCGCGCATCTTCGACAATCCGGCGGCGGGGCGCGGGCCCTTCCTGATCGCCGAGTGGCACGAGAGCGATACGCTGCCGACCGTGCTCACCTACGGCCACGGCGACGTCGTATTTGGCCATGCCGATGCGTGGCGGAAAGGGCTCGATCCGTGGCAGGTGATCGTCGAAGGCGACCGCTGGTACGGCCGGGGCACCGCCGATAACAAGGGTCAGCACACGATCAACCTCGCGGCTCTCGCGCAGGTGATGGCCGCGCGCGACGGCAAGCTAGGATTCAACTGCAAGGTCCTGATCGAGATGGGCGAGGAGGCGGGTTCGCCCGGCCTGCGCGCCTTCGCTGCGGCGCATAGGAAGGACTTGGCAGCGGACGTCTTGATAGGCTCGGACGGTCCCCGCCTGTCGGCCGAGCGGCCAACGGTGTTTCTCGGCTCCCGCGGCGCCATGAATTTCGAACTCAGCGTCGATCTGCGCGCTGGCGGCCATCACTCAGGCAACTGGGGTGGCGTGCTCGCCAACGCCGGCACGCTGCTGGTGCATGCAATTGCCTGTCTCGTCGATGCCAGGGGCCAGATCCTGGTCGATAAGCTCAAGCCACAGTTGCCAGAGCCAGTGCGTGCAGCTCTCGCCGATATCACATTGACGCAAGACACGAACGATCCGGTCATTGATCCGAATTGGGGCGAACCTGGCCTCACGCCGGCCGAGAAAGTCTACGGCTGGAACACGCTCGAAGTTCTTGCTTTCGTCACCGGCACGCCGGAAGCGCCGGTCAATGCCATCCCGCCTACCGCCAAGGCGACGATGCAGTTGCGCTTCGTTGTCGGCACCGATCCGAACGGTATCCTGCCAGCGGTGCGCGCGCATCTCGATACGTATGGCTTGCAGCGCGTCGCCGTAGCGCCCGCGCGTATGGAAACTTTCGCGGCGACGCGGCTCGATCCGACCGATCCCTGGGTCGGTTGGGCTCTCACCTCGATCGCCAAAACCACGGGCAAGAAGCCCGCGCTGCTGCCGAACCTCGGCGGCTCGCTGCCAAACGACGTCTTCGCCGACATCCTCGGCATGCCGACAGTGTGGGTGCCGCACTCCTATCCGTCCTGCTCGCAGCACGCACCGGACGAGCATCTCCTCGCCCCGGTGGCGCGCGAGGCGCTGCAGATCATGGCCGGGCTGTTCTACGATCTCGGCGAGGACGGACCACGCATTGCCAGGGAGCGCCGCACGTAACTCCGGCCAGGAGACAGGTCAGCAGGAGCGCGGCGAAAGAAGCGGCGAGATGAACCCGCGTAATGTTGTGAGCGCGGTTGGCGAGATTGGACCTGTAGGCTTCGCTTGCAGATGGTCGCCACTATCCAAGGCATTCCGGTAGGCTTAGGCTGGCAGTATCCAGCCGGTTCCGCTCCCGTCCGGAGACACCGTCACCAGAGAAGGGCAATGCCATGTCGCAATCGAGTCAACGTCAGGAGTTCAAGGTCCCCGGACTCGCCGCAGCGCTTAGTCACTACACCGATGCGGTTCGGTTTGGTGACATTTTGTTTGTTTCCGGTCTGACCGCGCACGATAGCGTTGGCTCGTTGGTGGGCGGTGATGATGCGGCATCGCAGACGCGCCAGGTATTGAGCAATCTCAAACTGGTGCTGGATGCCGTCGGCGCAACGTTTGATGATGTTCTCAAGGTCACGGTATTCCTCACAAACGTTGACGACCGCGCCGCGATCAATCCGGTGCGACAAGAGTTCTTTGGTGCTGCCCGGCCGGCAAGCACTCTGATTGAAGTCAGTCGGTTGGCTCTTCCTGAAATGAAAGTTGAGATCGAAGCTGTCGTCGGCATTCCCACGAAGACTTGAATCCGTCACGCCAGGCTTGCGAGCTCCTGCCACGCCCTGTCCGCATCCAAAATCAAGTATTAGCGCCGTACTGAAGTTGATTCGATGGCCAGCCCATTTTCCTCACTTGTTGATACTCGAACGTGGCACGGGCTTTCGTATCATCACCAGTACTCTGAGGCGCAGCGATTGGCGCATATCATGCAACGCGCGGATTGCGCATCGCACATCCCGTGTGTTGCTTCGTGATCATTGCTTGGGATCGGTAGCATGAGGTGGTGGCCTCAAATTGCCCTTGCTTTGATCTTCTGTCAGTCACAAAGTGAAAGTTCCATAACCTTCGATGGACGATCCACTAACGTCCGTAAATTACGCTATCACAACTTGGCGCGAACGACGCGGAAGCCGATGTTGCTTGCAGTGCTGTTGGGTGTGTTGGAACTGCGCGCCGCGACCCGGTAGCGGTTGCAATAGGAGTCGTGGCAGAGGAACGAGCCGCCGCGCAACGATCGATATGGCGTCGGGGCGGTAAACACCGGATCGACTGGCGCCGTAACGTGATGATACTGCGACGAGAAATAGTCTTCGCACCACTCCCACACGTTCCCTGCGACATTATACAGGCCATATCCGTTTGCGTCGAAAGCATGAACAGGTGCCGTGCCGAAATAGCCGTCGTCGATTGTGTTGTGATCGGGAAAGACGCCCTGCCAGATGTTGCAACGATGGGTGCCCGCAGGTTGTAGTTCATCGCCCCAGGCATAGATCGCCTGATCCAATCCGCCGCGTGCGGCCATTTCCCATTCCGCCTCGGTCGGAAGACGCGTGCCCGACCATTTGCAATAGGCTTGGGCATCGTTCCAAGAGATGTGCACGACGGGATGATCAAGACGGCCCAGAATGGTGCTGGATGGTCCTTCGGGTTGCGCCCAGTAGGCATGCGGTACGGCCACCCACCACGGTGTTTCCCACACGCGGCTGGCCGGATCGGCGCGATTGGCCTGTGACAACAGCCCGTCGAACACGAAACTCCAACCGTATCGTTCGGCGTCGGTCGTATATCCCGTCGCGCGAACGAAGTCGCCGAACTGAAGGTTGCTTACGGCATAGCAGGCGATGGCGAACGTCGAGACCGTAACCGCACGGATCGGGCCTTCGCCATCATCGGGGAAGCGCGCGTCGTCCGAGCCCATCCGGAAGGTGCCGCCGATCAGAGCACTCCATTTCCGCGGGATCGGAACAGGACTTGGCGAGATGGCGCGCAACGCGCCGCCGCCCGGTGCCGCCCCCTTGCCGGCATGGCCTTGTGCGCAGCACTGAGGGCGGCCTTCAACCATCGGAGTTGTAGCACCTTCTAGTCGAGATCGCTGACGTTGCCGGCTATTTCTGCTTCTCTTCTTCCCAGAATGCTGTGCCGCCTTCGGCCTTCATCAATTCCAGAATCTTCTCGCGCGGGATCACCCCGCAGCGATTGGCCCAGCGCCGATAGTGTTCGGCCATGTCCCGAACGCGGTTCGGGTGCTCTGCGGCAAGGTTGTGCATCTCGGTCCGGTCGGTTTCCATGTCGTAGAGTTCCCACGGCCCGGGATACTTTCGCACCAGCTTCCACTTTCCGATTCGGACGGCGGCATTGCCTTCGTGCTCCCAGAACAGAGGACCGCGTGCGCCGTAGGCCGATGCGAACGACGGCACGAGGCTTTCGCCTTCGCACGGCAGGATCGGATGACCATCATATTCTTTGGGGTAGGGCGCGCCGGTGACATCGAGAATGGTCGCCATGACGTCCGGAAGCTGGCTTGGATTGTGCCGCAGGCCGCCTCGCTCGGAGATGCCCGCCGGCCAATGCACGATGAACGGTGTGGCGATGCCGCCTTCATGCACCCAGTGCTTGTAGAGCCGGAACGGCGTGTTCGACAGATTCGCCCAAGCCGTGCCGTAGCTCTGATACGTATCCTCGCCGCCCGGCATCAGAGACGGATCGTTGCCGAAGTGGACGGGCTTGCCCGCTCGTGTCTTCGCCTTCGCGATCATGAGTTGATCGACCAGTTCCCGTGCGGTGACGCCTTCCGGAATGTCTTCGGCGCACGCACCGTTGTCCGACAGGAAGATGGTCAGCGTGTTGTCCATCTGGCCCGTGTCCTCGAGGCTCTTGAGGATGCGTCCGATGCCTTGGTCCATGCGGTCGATCTGCGCGGCATAGACCTCCATGCACCGCAACGTCCATTCCCGGTGTTCCGCCTCGGTCCACGGCGGCTGGGTTGGATCGCGATCGGTCAGTTGCCAGTTGGGATGAATGATCCCGTCGTCTACCAGTCGCTCGAGGCGTTGCTCGCGCAGGCGATCCCAGCCGGCATCGAAGCGTCCCTTGTACTTTGCGATGTCTTCGTCATGGGCATGCAGCGGCCAGTGCGGCGCCGTGTAGGCGACGTACTGGAAGAAAGGTGCATTCGGGTGGGTCTTCTTGTGTTGGCGGATATAGGCCACCGCCTGATCGCTGATCGCATCGGTGTAGAAGAATGACGGATCGCTTTCAGCCTCGTTCTCGATGTTGCCGTTGCCGCGCGTCAACGTATTCGGGTTGTAGAAGCTGCCGGCGCCGATGATCGTGCCATAAAAGTGATCGAATCCGCGCTGTAGCGGCCACGCGTCGGTGGGCTCGGTCAGACTGCTCGCGATATGCCACTTGCCGCTCAGGTATGTCGTATAGCTCTTCTGTCTAAGAACTTCGGCGATCGTCACGCAACTCTTGTTCAAATTGCCGGCGTAGCCCTCCGGACCGTTGCTGTAGGTCAGGATGCCGATGCCGGTCTGATGCGGGTGCAGACCGGTCAGCAGCGAGGCGCGCGACGGACTGCAGCGTGCGGTGTTGTAGAACTGCGAGTAGCGCAGGCCATTGGCCGCAAGGCGATCCAGGTTCGGTGTTTCAATCTCGCCGCCGTAGCAACCGATGTCCGAGAATCCCATGTCGTCGTTTAAGATCAGCAGGACATTGGGTGGGTTAGCTTTTGCACCGTTAGGCATGTTTGTGTCCTTGTTTATAACGTGCGTAGTGTCATGAGTGACGCGTCAGGCTGATGCTGAGGCGGAAATAGTTCGGCAGGTAGACTGCGCGCAGCAGTTCCAGCGCGCGCCCATCTTCACTAAATGTTACGCGTTCGATGGAGAGCAGGGGCGATCCGATTTTGACGCTGAGCAGCTTTGCACTGTTCGTATCGGCGAGCTCCGCGCCGATCATCTGCTTCGCGTCCTTGATGCTAAAGCCCAGCTCGTCTTCGAACACGCGATACATGATGATCGAAATGAGGTCGCGCTTCTCCAGTTCGAGCCCGATGTCCGGCGGATAGAAGGCGTGCTCAATGGCGATCGGCGTTTCGTCCGCGAGGCGGACGCGCTTGAGTTGCCAGACTGCACGCTCCTGCAATTGGGCACGAATTTCAGGATCGTGCCGATTGGTCATTCCCTGTTGCAGGATTTTGGCGCCAGCCTTGTATCCAGCATCGCGAATTGTTTCGGAAAAGCCCATCAGGCGTCCGACCCAGTTTTCCGGCTGATTCGATCGCAGGAAGGTGCCGCGCCCGCGGGACCGGGCGAACATCCCTTCGTTGACGAGAGGAGCGATTGCGTTGCGAATGGTGATGCGGCTGACACCGAAATGACGGCCGAGCTCGGCTTCCGTCATCAATCGCCCTGTCTCGTCGATGAGTTCGCCTTCGCGGACCTGCCGGCGAATCGTCTCGCGAATCTGCGTATGCAGGGGCAACGATGCTTGCGGGGGCACATTGCCATTGGCGATCGGCGGTCTTTTTTTGCGCGCATTCACGTCAGAGGCGCTTTCTCGTTGTTGGATCGAAGAGATGAATATCTTGCGGGCGAGCCGTGACGCAGATCGTGTCGCCTTCGCGCGGGACGTCGTGATCGCCGACGCGCATCCGCATCGTGGTTCCGCTGCAGTTGAGGTCGAGCACGGCCGTGTCACCGAGATCTTCGACAAGATCGACCCGCGCGTTCAGCCCATCAGGCGATATCCGCAGCGCGCTGGGCCGCAAGCCGGCGATGACCTCGCGCTCGCCGGCAAGATCGGCCGCCGTCTTGAGGCGACGGCCGGCGACAATGATGTCGCCGTTCGTGTAGTGGGCCGGAACGAGATTCATCGGAGGATTGCCGATAAAGCCCGCAATATCGATGGAGTTCGGCTGGGTAAAGACTTCCGCAGGCGTGCCGACCTGCTGGATTTCGCCGGCCATGAAAACGGCCATGCGATCGGCAAGCGTCATCGCCTCCTCCTGATCGTGCGTGACGTAGACTGCCGTCACGCCCAGCGATCGCTGCAGCTTCTTCAGTTCGGCGCGGGTTTCGAGCCGGAGTTTGGCGTCGAGGTTGGAGAGCGGTTCGTCGAGCAGAAACAGGCGCGCTTTTCGGACGATCGCGCGCGCCAGCGCGCAGCGCTGCTGCTGCCCTCCCGAAAGCTGGCCGGGCTTGCGATCGAGCAGATGCTCGATCTTTACCTTCCGTGCGGCGTCCTGCACGGCCGGACCGATCGAAGCCTTTGGCAGCCGGGCCATCTCGAGCGGAAACGCGATGTTCTCCGCAACGGTCATGTGCGGATAGAGCGCGTAGCTCTGGAACACCATGGCGATGTCGCGATCGCGCGCATCCGTCGACGTCACGTCCTTGTCGTCGATGAACACATGGCCTGCGGTCGGTGCATCGAGACCGGCAAGGATGCGCAGCGTGGTGCTCTTGCCGGAACCCGAGGGGCCGAGCAGCGCGAAGAATTCGCCGGGTTCGATGTCGAAATTCACGCCCTTTAGCGCGGCGAATTCGCCGTGCATCTTGACGATGTCGCGAAATTTGACCTGGCCGCGGCCGATCATCGGCGTCCTCCACCTTTGACGGCACCGACCGTCAACCCCTTTACGATATGCTTTTGCGCCACCACGCCGAGCACGACCACCGGCAGCATGGCGAGAACTGAAACGGCCGCGAGCTTCGCCCACAGGGTCTGTTCGACGGATACGAAGTTGAACATGGCAACCGTCACCGGGCGTACGGTGTTGCCGCTCAGCACGACGGCGAACAGGAATTCGTTCCATGCGTTGAGAAAGACGAACACGACCGTGACGGCAATGCCGCCGCGCACCTGCGGAATGATGATCCGCCACAGCGTGCGCAGCCGGCTGGCGCCGTCGAGAAATGCCGCTTCCTCCATTTCGAATGGAATGTCCTCGAAATAGGAGACCAGCAGCCAGATCGCAAAGGGCAGGGAGAAGGACAGATAGATCAGGATGATGCCCTGATAGGTATCGATCCAGCCGATATTCCGCAGCACAAGGAAATAGGGAATGATGATGCCGACCGGCGGAAGCATCTGTGTCGTCAGGACGTAGAAGCCTGCGAATTTCTTGCCGCGGAAGCGCAGCCGCGCAAGAGCATAGGCGGCAGGAACAGCCATCAGCATGGTCACGACCGTGGTGCCGACCGAAATAATCATGCTGGAAATGAGATTCGGCAGGATCGATCCTGAGCCGAACAGCACGTCGCGATAGGCGTCGAGCGTGGGCGAGAAGATGAGCTTCGGCGGGTAGGCGAGGACGTCGGAATCGGTCTTGAACGAATTCAGGACGCTCCAGATGATCGGGAACGCCCAGGCGAGCAGAAACACCGCGGAAATAGCGAGCACGATGGCGGTGCGGAGGCGTTTTGCGGTCATTTCGCTCTCCGCAGCACGAAGAGAACGCCCGAAATGATGATCGTGACGAACAGGAGAGCAACGGCGAGAGCGGCGCCATAGCCGATCGAGAGCTCGGTAAAGGATTTTCGGTAGGCATAGAGGTTGAGGATTTCAGTCGCCGTGCCCGGGCCGCCGGCCGTGACGGTGAAGATCGCCGCGAATGCCGTCAGCGCCACCATGGTGCGCATGATCACGACCATCACGATGGCCGGGCGAAGCAGCGGCAGCGTAATGCGCCGGAAGCGTTGCCATGCGGTTGCGCGGTCGAGACGGGCCGCTTCGTAGATGTCCTCGGGCAGCGAGGCCAGCGAGGCGAGCAACACCATGAATGCGAAAGGCGTCCATTGCCAGGTGTGGATCGCGATCACCGAAACCATCGCGAGGGTGGGATCGCCGAGCCAGTTCTGGCTGCCAAGGCCGGCGTTGATGGCAAGGAAGTCGACGATGCCGAAATCGGGGGCCAGCATGAACGTGCGCCAGATCATGCCGACAACGGCAGGAGACAGCACCACCGGCAGAATCGCGACCAGCCTGAACCAGCCCTGGCCGCGCTTCATGTCCATGACCAGAAGGGCCAGCGCCAATCCGATCGCGACCTGGAGAGCGACGGTCGCGCCGGTGTAGACAAGGCTGATCAGAAGCGACGACCAGAACCGTTCGTCAGTGAGCAGCACTCGATAGTTCTCGAATCCGACGAACCCGTTCATGAACGGCATCGCGAGATTCATCCGGAACGTGCTGGTCCAGACCAGGAAGATCAGCGGGAACGTCGTGGTGGCGAGCAGTGCGAGAAACGCCGGCGCGAGCAGGGCTGCCGCAAACCGGCGTTCGCGTTGTGCCAGCGCGTGGCCGAAATCGGCGGAAGCGCCATGGCTTCCCGTTTCGGCCGACGCGATTGCGGACGCTCCCATCGATCAGCCGCGCATCATCGGTTCGATGCGGCGCTGCGCTTCGTCGAGGGCGGCCTTGACGGTCGCCTGACCTGATAGCGCCGACTGGATCGTGGTCGCCATGGTGTCGCCGATTGCCGGCCACTGCGGCACCCGTGGACGCCAATCGACGTCAGTGTCGTGTTGCAGCGCGTCCATGGTGGCTTCGACGAAATTGGGACCGAAGCCGTTCATCAGCTTGATGTAATCGGGGTCCTTCCAGATCGACGTGCGGTTGACGCCGGAGCGTTTGGTGGGGCCGGCGAAACGATGCGCGGTGCGAGCCTGGGTTTCGGCGCTCGCGGCCCACTGGATGAAGAGCCACGTCGCCTTCTTTTTCTTTTCGCTCAGCGCCGCGTTGATCGGGAAGCCCCAGTTCCAGATCGAGGTGGTGCGCTTGCCGGACGGTCCCTTAGGCCAGCGCGCGTAGGCGACCTTGCCGATGATCTTGGACTTCTGCGGGTTGTTGATCACCGACGCCGACGAGTGTGCGTCGATGTAGCTTGCGACCGTCCCTTGCGAGAACGCGTCGGCGATGTCGGGCCAGTTCCAGTTCGCCGCCGCGGTCGGTGCGTACTTTTTCATGAGGTCGACGTACCAGGTGAGCGCAGCTTCGGCTTCCGGACCGTTGACCGTCAGCTTGCCGCCCTTCATCCAGTCGCCGCCGAATTCGCGGAAGATCGAGGGGTAGATGTACATGTTCTGGCCGGCGCCGGCGAGCCCGCGTAAGGCAGCGCCCCAGACGCGGTCATTCGGCGCATTCAGCGCAGCTGCATTCGCAACGTAGGCTTCGAGCGTGTCCGCGGGCTTCAGGCCTTTCGCGTCGTAGAGATCCTTGCGATAGACCTGAATCGTAACCTCGCCGTCATACGGCATGCCGTAGAGCTTGCCGTTGATGCCGTTGGCGCTTCTCCACGCCGGAATGATGTCCTCGAAATTGAACCACGCCGTATCCGTCAACGATTTGTCGTTGAGATACGTGTCGAGCGGCTCGACCCATTTATTGGCGGCATAGAGCGCGTAATACATCGGATCGGCCGCATGGGTCGCGTAGGTGCCGGTCTTGGAGGTGAGGTCGATAACGCTCTTTTGCCGGATCTGTGCGGGCGGAATCTTTTCAAACCGGACGTCGATCCCGGTCAGTTCCTTGAACTGGGGCGTCAGCGCGATGAGGTTTTCGAAATAGCTGGCCGGAATAACCGCTACCGTGATGGTCTCGCCTTTCGTCTGCTGCCAGTCGATCTTCGCGGACTTGTACGGCGTGAGATCGGCATCCTCAGCCCTGGCCTGGCAAAGCACTGCGGGAGCGAATGTCGCCAGAGCGGCGACTGCGGTTCCTGTCTTGAGAAGCGTTCGTCGTGTCGGCGTGAATGACGTCATGCTGTCCTCCCAAATCCGGCATTTGGCTGCCGATTAGTTAGGACTTTTGCTCAAATGTTATAACATGTCAATCGACTCGCTGCTCACCCTGTGGTGCGTGAGCTAAAGGCGCTGGAGGGGAAGAGAAACGCAAACTGAAGAAGCTGCGACGAGAGGGAGGAGGAGATGCTCGCGCTCGCCGAGCATGGTCCCGCGCGTCTGGAGGATCTCGTCCTGATCCCGTACCGAGAGCCAGTCTCAAGCCGCCGGATCGGGTGGCCGCATCGGGATCTTGGCACGGCGGCGGCGACAGGTTCGTCGTCTTCCGGATCGACCGGACGGTCCGGCAGCCGCGATAACGACAAAGCGACAAATCCCCGCGCCGAAGCGAGGCTTTGAGTATAGGTCCGGCCCGTCAGGTGACAATGTCGATGCCCTGCTCGATTAACCATCGCCGACAACCACAAGGGCGTCACGCCCCGGCATCTCGCACTGTGCACCAGCCCCGAGACACCCTCCGAGCTGTTCATCGCGGCTCGAGCGCGCCAAAAGCAGGCTCACATCGGGAGCGTATCGGGAAATCAAGGAAGACCAGCATCCGATCGTCGTCGTATCCGCGATCGATATCGTTGATATCCTGAGGTTTCATGGTCATGGCGATGCCGCCCCCGTGCGACGCTGGCTGGTCGCCGAATTTCGAAACAACGCGCCTGCAGAAATCAAACGAAACCGTCAGAACAGGACCGTTCGTCAATCTTACTCGGTCACCTAGCGCTCGATGACGGACCTCGGCGCAAAACGTGACGCGCTTATGGGGTATTTGACCCATTTATGGAGCGCGCGACAACAAGAAGGAGGTGCGGCTGGCTAAGGATCAGTTCGGTGTCCCAATAGAGATAGTTCAGCCAGCTATCGTGGAGATAGTTCGGCGGGAACGGTCGATCAGTTTAATGAAAGCGAATACTGAGCTGGTAGCTGGAGGGAGCCTTCTGCTCGCAGAGCGAAATGACATCTCGGAAAAAACCGATCTAGAATCTGTTGATTTTTCATTTGTTCTGGTTTCGCACGGCTGATTTCATCTGTCGCAAATTGAGATGCATGCCGCCGTCATAGCCGTCAATTTCGATATCGCCAAAATGATGTTGCAGGCAGGAGATCGCTATATTGCGACGCTGCAGATGGGACTTGCGCACTCGCCGTAGATATTGGTCGAACGCGTCGATAAGCCAAGCGGCAAATATCCAGCATCAAACACATCATTAGCCAAATTCATGTAAAGGATTACTATCATGAATTTGACGTAGTTCGAGAAGCCGGACATCTTTCAAAGCATGAGCATACCATTCGATACGGGAGGCAATCTGTGGGGGCGCATCAGTGCTGGTGCGCAATCGCGCGTTGAGGCGTTCGCTGGACCCATTGCTCGGCGCGCGACGTTTGATGACTTCATCAATGGTACCGCTGCCGCGGTGCGGCTCTGTTGTTTCCGATGACGCGCCTCGCGATCGAGCACGGGCTCGTGCTCACGATGGATAAAACGGGCCAGGTCATCGAGGACGGGCGGGTGGTGGTCGAAGGGCGCGACATCGTCGCCGTCGAGCGTTGTACCTCTGATCCCGCGCCGAATTGCGATCTCGTCATCGATGCCACCGGCAGGATCGTGCTCCCGGGACTCATCAATTCCCATACGCATCTCTGCATGGTGTTTGGCCGCACCATCGGTCCGGAGCGGCGTCTCATGGAATGGCTCGATCTGTTGATGCCGCTGATGACCGCGATGGACGAGGAGGCGCTTTACGTCGCGGAGCTGCTCGGTTGCATCGAGAACATCAAGAACGGTAACACCAGCCTGGTCGAAAACATCTTCATGCCGCCCCATGCGACCGTGGATGTTGAGGATGCAGCGTTTCGCGCGCTTCGTGACAGCGGAATTCGGGGCACCGTCGCGCGCGCCACCGAGGCGCGGTTTTTCGATCCGCGATTCTGCGAAACGGCCGGCGAGCAGGCGGAGCGGGTCGGACGCCTCGCCGGACGCTGGCACGGATCTGAGGGCGGTCGTCTGCGCCTGTCCATCGGTCCGCTTCTGCCGTGGGTCGTGGACGAGCACGGATTCCGCGAAACGCGCCGGATTGCGCGCGATAACGGGGTTGCACTCCACATGCACGTGGCCGAGTCACCCGAGTTCAACCAGATGATCGCGCGCCATTTCGGTCGCGACATCAGGCAGGTCGAACTGCTTGGGGAGGTCGGCTGCCTGGGGCCGGACGTGCAGGCCATTGCCTGCTCGGACGTGTCGGCGCACGAGATCGAACTGCTGGCTGCGAGCGGCACAGCTGTCCTGTTCGACCCCCCGACACGCCTGTTTTGGGGAACGGGGTTTCCGCCGATCGGAGATTTCCTGACGGCGGGCGTGACCTGCGGTCTTGCCACCAATGGCGCTGCCGCCAACTGTGGGCAGGATCTTTTCGAGAGCATGAAATACGCCTGCGCGACCGCAAAAACCGCTGCGAACGATCCGCGCGCGCTCACTGCCGCGCGTGCACTCAAAATGGCGACGGCGGAAGGCGCACGCGCGATCGGACAGCCTGAGACGGGATCCATCGAGATCGGAAAGCGCGCCGACCTCATCACGGTAGAGGCGAGGCAACCTCATCTTGCGCCGCTGCTCGATCCGGAGAAGGCGCTTGTCTACAGCGCGCGCGGCGGTGACGTTCGGGACGCCGTGATCGACGGGCGCGTCATTATGCGGGATCGCAAGGTTCTGACGGTCGACGAGAATGCACTTCTCATCGAGGCCGAGCGCGTGGCGCGCCGCTGCGCGGCTCGTGCGGGCCTTGCCCTTACCGCCGCTCCGGCGATGCAGGTTCCTGGTCATGCTTAAGTTGATCTCACTGGTGATGGCGGTGATCGTCTGGGGGTTGTTGTCCCTCACGCTGCCGCACGAAATCTTCCCGGGTCCGATCGAGACCACGCGCACCCTGTGGGGTGATATTGCAGGCGGAGAGGTGTGGACCGATCTCGTCATGACACTGTTGCGCGTCGCGGGCGGCCTTGTGCTCGCGCTGATACTGGGTGTTCCGGTCGGCGTCGTGATGGGGCTCAATCGGCGAGCCGAGGCCGTTCTCGATGTGTGGGTGATGATCGGATTGACGGTTCCGAGTCTTTGCTATGCCATCATGGCCTTCATCTGGTTCGGACTGAATGAGGGCGCCGCCATCGTCGCCATCGCCGTCACCGCCGCTCCATCGATCACGATCAATATCTGGGAGGGCGTGAAGAACGTCGACACCAAGCTCGTCGCGATGGCCCGGGTGTTCGAGGCCTCGCGGCCGGCCATCGTGCGCCGCGTGCTGCTGCCGCAGATCCTGCCCTACATCATGGCCTCGGCCCGCTTCGGGCTCGGCATCATCTGGAAGATCACGGTTCTGGTGGAACTGATCGGCCGTCCGAACGGTGTCGGGTTCAAGCTGTTCTATTGGTATCAGCTCGCCGATATGCGCCAGGTTCTCGCCTGGACGCTGCTTTTCACCATCATCATGCTCCTCATCGAGGTTCTCATCCTGAAGCCGATCGAACGGCGTGTCTTCGCATGGCGCCCACAGGTAGCGGTATGAATTCAGTCATTGAGGTCGCCGCGCTCCGGAAGACCTTCAAGGGTCATGACGGCACGTCACGTGCCGTACTGAAGAATCTCGATCTGACGGTCGGCGCGGGGGAATTCCTGTGCATCCTTGGACCGTCAGGCTGCGGCAAATCGACGTTGCTCAATGTCCTCGCCGGATTGGACAAGGTCTACGAGGGGCGGGCCAGCGTGAGTGGAGGCCGCGTCGGCTACCTGTTCCAGGAGCCGCGCCTGCTGCCATGGCTGACCGCAAACGGGAATCTCGATTTTGCGCTCGCCAGTTGTAAGGTCCCGACCTCGCGCTGGAGCGAACTGAAATCCCGCTATCTCGCCATGGCTGGCCTCTCGGAATTTCGCGACTACTATCCGCACCAGATATCGGGAGGCATGGCCCAGCGCCTCGCGTTGGTGCGAGCGTTGTGCGTCGAGCCCGGCATTCTTCTGATGGACGAGCCCTTCTCGGGGCTCGACGAGATCACGGCGCGCCGGATTCGCTCCGATCTTCTGGCGATCTGGAGGGAGACGCGCAAGACGATCGTGTTCGTCACGCACAATGCCTACGAGGCCTGCTTTCTGGCCGACCGCATCCTGGTGATGTCGGGCGGCGCATTCCAGCACGAGATGCGCGTGCCGATCGCCCGGCCGCGAAGCTACGACGATCCAGCCATCTTCACGTTCAGCCGTGATGTCATCAAGGCGTTCGGTGATGAAATCGAACGTGATCCCGTGCCGTCTGCCGCAACCGAGTCCGGTTCGGTCAACAATCTTGACCGGCACACCGCCGCTCGGATGAACATCTGATCGAAATTGAACATCAAGGAGGGGAGTATGTTTTTCCGTATCGGTATTTTCGCCGCCGTCATGCTCACCACATGCGGTGCCGCCACTGCCCAGGTCAAAGTGCGGATCGGAGATCTCGCGCAATCCCTTAACGAGATTGGGTCGCGCGCCATGATCGATCAGGGAATAGACCGCAAATATGGCATTGCGGCTGAGTATCGTGCCTATCCGACTCTCGACGGGCTCTTCACGGCCATCCGCGGCAAGGACGTCGATGTCGGCTTCGGGGGCTGGACCGCCATCGCTCAGTTTCGGAGCAAGGGCTTTCCGGTCACGATGATATTTCCCGTCGGGCGCGGGGTGACGGTCGACGTCATCGTGCCGAACGCGTCGCCGATCAAGAGCATCGCCGACCTCAAGGGCAAAAAGGTCGGCTCGTTCGCGGGCGCAGCCGGCACGGCCACCGTGCTGTTTCGGGTGATCACATCAAAATTTCACGGGTTCGATCCGGGTAAAACAGGCGACCTGCAGTTTGCCGGACCCGGCCTGCTTCCAGCGCTGCTCGACAAGGGCGAGATTGAAGCTGCCGTGATGTTCGATCCGCTCGCCGCCAAGCTCGAGGGATCCGGCAAGTACAGATCCATCGGTAACCTCGCCGACGCCTACAAGGCCGGCACGGGCGACGATTTCCTCTGGATCGGCTACTCGACGAATGACGACTTCATGAAATCCTCGCCGGAAGCGCTGACGAATTTCACGAAGGCATGGCTCGAGGCACTCGATTACGTGAAGACTCACCCCGAGGTCTTTGAAGCTTACGGCAAGAAGTACGGCCTCGAACCCGCCGCCGTCGCGCTGCTGCGCAAACGCGTGCTCGCGGATTACACGACGACGTGGAATGAGGCCACTATCGAGTCCCTCAGGCGTTTTGCCGGAATGGCAAACGATGTGATGGGCGGCGGTTATCTCGACACGGTCCCCGCCGCGGCCTTCTCGACCCGTTTCGACCCCCGGAAGTGAGGCGTTGTCGAGGGGCGGTGCCCTGTCATTGCCGGTTCATTTTTGCGAGCAGGCCGTCGGTGGCCTTGCTCAGGATGGCTGCGCTCGTCTGACACATCCACCTGATGCCGGTGTCGTTGGCAAAGCGTGCGTGGCTATGCACCCTGATGTCCATCGAGGGGAGATCGAACGGAAGATCCAGCAGCCGGAAATCCTTGGCGCGATGCAGATCCAGAGCCAACAGCCGCGGGAAAATCGCTGCCAGGTCTGAACGGCGAACGATCTCGGGGGCGGTGGTGAAATGCCCGCGAACCGCGATCCGTGGCCGAGCGTCTTCGTCGGAGAGCCACTGCTCGGCCAATTGATAGATCGAGGACGTGGTTCGTGCGTAGAAGAAGCGCAGTTTTGAAAAGCTCGACCGCGTAAGCCTTGACTTAGCAACCGGGTGGCCTGCGCGCACCAGGCAAATGTACCGATCGCTGAACGTGTCGATACTGACAAGGTCCTTGTCGGGTACGCTGACGGCACCAATGGCGAGATCGATCTCGCCCGATCGCATCGAATTCGCCACGCTGTCCGGGAATAAGGGGACGACGTGAACGCGGACAAACGGTGAGATGCGCGACAACTCGCTCATCAGCCGGGGCAGGATGTAGACCTCGGCAATATCCGACATGGCCACCCTGAAGGTGCGCTCGGTCACTCGCGGATCGAATACGATGCCGCTCTGCAACGTGCGATTGAGCAACTCGAAAGCCTGATCGAGGGGCTCGTGCAAGCGAACCGCCGCATCGGTCGGAAGCATGCGGTTTGCCACTCTGACGAACAACGGATCGCCGAAGCGTTCCCGCAGTCGCCGCAGAGCATGGCTGATGGCCGGCTGGGTCAGGCCGAGGCGGTCGCCCGCGGCGGTGAGGCTGCGAAGATCCCAAATCGCGAAGAAGACACGCAGCAAATTCAGGTCGAGATGATCATTAGCTGAGTTCATACAAAGAATTATTACTATGAATTTGACTTAGTTCAAGTCGGCCAACATCATGACGCAATGGCTACACACCTCAACACGGCTTCCGGCCCGTGCATGAAAGTCGGCGCTGGCAGGTTGCCGAGCGTCGCAGGTCAGTTCGATGAGCCGCCAGTTCATGGATGGTTACAAGGAGATGCAGAATGAATAGCGCCCTCGCACCAGGCAAGGTTCACCCGGAAGGCGCGATCGCCTCGGATTTCGATTACAAGGCTGCGGTACGCTCAATTCTTCCCCGGCTTGCCGCCACCACGCATGAGAGCGACAAGCTGCGTCGCCTCAGCGATGACGCAGCAAACGCTCTCCGGGAATCGGGCCTGGCGCGCATGATCACGCCGAGGCAGTTCGGCGGATACGAGCTCTCGCCAAGCGCTCACATCTGGTGTTGCGCGGAGATCGGCAATGTGTGCTCGGCGGCGAGCTGGGTGTTGATGGTCTGTGTGGCTCACGACTACATCATCGGCAGGTTTCCTGATAAATGTCAGAAGGAAATCTACGAAGGCGACGCCGACAATCTCATTGCCGGCTCCCTGGCGCCACAAGGTGTGATCGAGCGGGTGGACGGAGGCTGGCGGCTCACCGGACGGTGGCAGTTCGGCAGCGGGTCCGATCATTCTCCCTGGTTCATCCTCGGGACCAAAGCTTCCAATCCCGAGCCTGACGGCTACGTCATCCATCACGTGATGGTGCCGCGCGCCGATGTCACGCTCGATGACACCTGGCACACCCTGGGGATGCGGGGCACGGGATCGAAGGATCTTGTCGTGAATAACGCGTTCATACCGGAGCATCGCGTTATGCCGACGCACCCGACTTTCCTCGGCCTCAGCCCGCATGCAAAGGCGCCGACTTACCGGCTTTCCGTCTACTCCGGCCTTCCGGCCATGCTGTCTGGCTCGGTTCTCGGCATGGCTGAAGCCGGCGTGAGGGCTTTTGTGCAAGCGACATCCAAGCGCACGACGCCATACGGTGTGGTCAAGGCCGCGAATGCCAGCATGCAGAAGCGTGTGGCGGAATCTATGGCAGAAGTCACCGCTGCGCGGCGACTTCTCGGTGACATGTGTGGCCGCTTCGATACCTTGATGGCAATCGATCAGGCTCCAATGTCGGCGCAAGATCGCATCCAGATGCGCTGGGATGCAGCGTATGTGGTTGAGTTAAGCCGCCGGGCGATCGAGCGTCTTTATGCTGCGGCCGGCGCGCATGGCCTCTACGAGGGCAACGCGGTCTACCGTGCTTTCCGCGATATCAATACGGCATGTCACCACGCCGTGGTCGATTTCGATACGGTGTCCGGCATGATGGGCCAATTTCAGTTGACGGGCGATCTCGGCGAAAATCCTCGAATGGCACCGTTCGCCTGATCTCCGGATTTAAGACATCGAAACCGCGACTGACGGAATGTCTGCCGGAAGAACCGGCTACATTGCAGTTTGTTCCGTTAGTGGCAGTTCACGACTTATCCAGCAATTTCACAGGGAAGTGGCGTGACCAGCGAGACGCCGATTTCATCTGACGTGTTCAAGCAAAGCATGCGGCTTCTTGCCGGAGGCGTCTGCATTGTGGCGACGAACAGCAGCGGTGAGTGGCATGGCCTGACTATGACCGCCGTTTGTTCGTTGACCATGGATCCACCCTCACTTGTCGCGTGCGTCAACCGCGCCGCCGGCGCTCACGGCATCATGAGCGCGACGAGGCGCGTGAGCGTCAACGTCCTGTCGCACAATCATACGAGCCTCGCCGAGTTGTTTTCATCGTCCAAGGTGAAAGGCCCGCAGCGGTTTGACGAAAAAAAGTGGATCGAAATGGCAAGTGGTGTCCCTGCACTCATTGATGCGCTCGCCGTCCTCGATTGCGACGTTATCCAAGAGACGGTGATCGGGCAGCACTCCGTGTTCTTCTGCGAGGTCAAGAATGCCAGACTTCAGCCGGACAAGAGGCCGCTCGTTCATTTCAATCGTGAGTTCTGCGCTGTTCAGCCGGTTGATTAGCCGCAACTAATTGCGGCAACGCGCCGAATTAAACGCTGGGCTGAGCTCCCCTTGAAGATGAGGAGTGCGGTACCCGCGTCGGAGCCGCCATCAGCCGCGGTTCCGACCGCCACCGCACCTTCGCTGCCTTTACTTACCGATCGCGGGCCCCATCAGCGTGTTGGGGAGCCAGGTCGCAATCTCCGGGAAAATGCAGAGGATCACGATCGCCAGCATCATGCAGATCACGTAGGGCAGGGTTCCCCACATCACCTTGGCAAGCGGTACGTCGGGCGCGATGGCGTTGACGATGTAGATGTTCAATCCGACCGGCGGATGGATCAGGCCGATCTCCATGTTGATCGTCAGGATCACGCCGAACCAGATCGGATCGAAGCCGGCAGCCGTGATGATCGGCAGCAGGATCGGGCTGGTCATCAGGATGATCGCCGCCGGCGGAATGAAGAAGCCGCATACCAGCAGGAAGATGTTGATGAGGAACATCAGCACCCACTTATTGGCGTGCATATCGGCGATGCCCTGCGCCAGCGTCTGTGTCAGGTACAGTGACGTCAGCATGTAGCCGAACAGCACCGCGGCCGCGATGATGGTCAGGATCATCACGGATTCGCGCAGCGTGTCGCGCAGGATGTGCCAAATCTGTTCCGGCTTGTAGAGACGGTAAATGATAATGGCGAGGATCAGGCACAACGCAGCGCCGACACCCGCAGCTTCCGAGGGGGTGGCGATGCCACCGTAGAGCACGTACATCACGCCGGCGATGATGAAGAGGAACGGTGTAATCTTCGGCACCGCCTCGAACTTTTCCTTCCAGGAGTAGCGGAAGCCTTGCGCATGCGACTTGAAGCCCTTGCGCCAGATCGCAAAGATCGTCCAGATCATGAACAGGCCGGTCAGCAACAGTCCCGGCAGAACGCCCGCGATAAAAAGACGGCCGATCGAGGTTTCGGTGGCGATGCCATATAGGATGAAGGTGACGGACGGCGGAATCAGAATTCCGAGTGTGCCGCCGGCGCAGATCGAGCCGGTGGCGACTTCATCCGGATAGCCGCGGCGGCGCATCTCCGGGATGCCCATCTTTCCGATCGCTGCGCAGCAGGCCGGCGACGAGCCCGTCAATGCGGCGAAGATGGCGCAGGCGCCGAGGTTCGACACCACGAGTCCGCCGGGCAGTCGATACAGCCAGCGGTCGAGTGCCTCGTAGAGATCCTTGCCGGCGGGAGAAGAGCCGATCGCAGCGCCCATCATCACGAACATGGGGATAGAGACGAGCGCAAAGTCGTCGAGGCCGGACCATAGCGTTTCGGCCACGACATGCAGCGAATCGAAGCCTTGAAAGACGGCGAGGAAGGCGACGGCAATCGCGCCGAGGCCGAAGGCGACCGGGATTCCCGACAGCAGCATCAGCAGCGTGACAACGAGAACGATCGCGCCTTGTGTGGTCGGACTCATTCTGCGCCTCCCAGTGCTTGCTCGGCGTGGGCGCGCGCGACATCCTCGGCGCTCTCTTTGTCCTTGATGCCGAAGGGCGGCGTGCGGCCTGTCAGGAGCGCGAGAATGTCCACGATATACTGTAGCGAGACCAGACACAGGCCGACCGGCATGGCGAGCAGTGGGATCCAGAGTCGTGAACGCCACACGGTATCGGATAGCCAGCGCTCACTATAGGCCTGATACCAGTATGCTGTGCACAGCACGAAGGCGATGACGCAGAACGCGCAGGCGACCAGACTCGTGACGAGGGCCAGCCAGAACCGCGTCGTCGGACCGACATGCAGGGGCAGGATGTCGACGTTGACGTGACCGCGCGTCATCAAGACATAGGGGCTGGCGACAAAGGTCGCTCCGACGATGCAATAAGTCACGACATCGATCTGCCAGACCGTCGTCATGTTGAAAATGTAGCGCTCGACCACCATGTCGCAGATCGCGAACACGGCGAAGCCGATTAAAAGGGCGCCGACCACGCCGGTGACGCGCGACAGGAATGTCACCGCTCGGATAAAGCCGTCCATTGGAGGGTTTGCCTGTTTGAAGGAAAGGGGCCGGCGATGCATGCCGACCCCTTGCTGTCTTCGTTACTTCACCGCCAGAGCTTCGTCGATCAGCTTCTGGCCGTTCGGGACTTCCTTGGCGAATTTTGCGAACGAGGTCTTTTTGGCCAGGGCCATCCACGCGTCAAATTCGTCGTTGGTAAGCGTAACGACCTTGTCCTTGTGATCCGTGAATTGCTTGAGGGTCTCGTCATTCACGGCGTTCGCCTTGCCTTCATAGTAGGCCTGCGCCTTCTTGCCGGCAGCGATGATCGCGTCTTTCTGTTGCTTGTTGAGCCGGTCAAAGTTCTTCTTCGACATCAACACCGGCTCGTACATGAACCACAATGCATTGTCGCCCGGCGCGGTCAGACACGTGGTGACCTCGTAGAGACGGGTTGAGCCGAAGGTACCGAGACTGGTGTCGGTCGCATCGATGACGCCCGTCTGGAAAGCATTGTAAACCTCGTTCGAGGGTGGTGTGACGATGCTGGCGCCGGCCGCTTCCCACATCGCTGCGAACGTCGGGCCTGCAGCGCGGAATTTCAGACCGGCCAGATCCTTCGGATGCTGGACGCATTTGCCTTTGGCAGCCATTCCGCCGGCGAACCACGCGTCGGACAGAACGATCACGCCGCGCTTTTCGATCTCGGCATGCATGTCCTTCATGAATTGCGAATCGTTGATGCGTTTGGCGCGGTCCTGGCTGCGGATCAAGCCGGGCATCAGCGTTGCGCTGAACACCGGTGCCTTGCCGCTGGCGTAATCGAGCGGAAACAGCGTGATGTCGAGTTGACCGTTGACCATCGCATTCCACTGGTCCTTCGGCTTGAACAGCGATGCGCCCGGATAGACCTGGATGGTGATGCCGACATTCGCCGCGCCGACTTCCTTGGCGATCATCTGCACCATGTCGTCACGAACGTCGCCTTTGCCGCCCGGAAACTGGTGCGAGGCCTTCATCGTGATCTGGGCCTGCGCCGCACCAGTGAATGCGGCGGCGACAACGGCGGTCGCCAATAGCGTCGAAATTCGCTTCATACGTTCCTCCCCGGAATCTCTTGTCGTTATCGATCTTGGGATCGTTTAGGCCCGTGATAAAATCCTATCGGAAGAGATACCGCCATTCCAGTGAGTATATGACTTTAGTAGCATGTGAATCATCGTGCGCTGCCACATCGCCTGCGTGCGGTCGGTCGCAAAATCCTTGATTTGCGGCTGGTGAATCGAAACCATTTTGATCCACCCGCCGTACATGGAGACAAGTTTCGGAGGCTTATATGCGTGCCTTGATCCTGCTGGCCATGCTGCTCCTCGGACTGATGTCGCCTGCCGCTGCAGTGGATGATATCGCGACGGCCCGTGCGGTAATCACTGCGCAAACCGATGCGCTGGCGCGCGACGATGCCGCGACCGCCTACTCGTATGCAGCGCCGGCGATCCAGAGCCTGTTTCCGCGAGCCGACATCTTCGTGGCGATGGTGCGGAACAAATATGCGCCGGTGTATCGTCACAAAAGCTTTGAATTTGGTGCTGTGCGGGAGTCCGGCGGACAAATCCAGCAGGATGTTCACATCGTCGATGTCGATGGCGTTCCCTGGGAAGCGCTGTATACGCTGGAGCCGCAGGCGGACGGCAGCCTGAAGATCGTGGGCTGTGTGCTCAAGGGTGTGGGGCAGGCAGTCTGAGTGCAGGGATCCTCCTTTGAATGTCGCGCAAGCTCTGTCAATCCGTTGCGGGTGCGGATTGCGTGGCTGCTCCATGAGCGTGGCGGCTAACTCCGTCGCGCGTGATATGCCATGATGTATCACCCACTCAAGCTACGATTGAAAGGCATGTCATGAGCGAGAGCAGTCTGTTTGACAAAGGTCTCAAGGTCCGCAAGGAAGTCCTCGGCGAGGATTACGTCAACAAGTCCATTGCTGGCGCCGATGAGTTCACGCGCACCATGGCCGAGTGGTCGACGGAATTCTGCTGGGGCGCACTGTGGACCCGACCGGGGGTCGACCGCCGCACCCGCAGCATCGTCAATCTCGCCATGCTCGGTGCGCTGAATCGGCCGCACGAACTGAAGCTGCATGTCAAAGGCGCGCTGAAGAACGGGCTGACCAAGGACGAAATCAAGGAAATCCTGCTTCAGGTCGCGGTCTACTGCGGCGTGCCGGCGGGCATCGACGGCTTCCGCAACGCGCGTGAAGCATTCAAGGAACTGGAAAGTGAGGAAGCCGCGAAGCGTGGCTGACCTTCGGTGTGCGGACAGCCCGATTAAGCACGCTGTCCGTGCCTTCGCGATTCAGCCGTATGGATTCATCAGTCGCTGATGATCGGCGCTGTGCTGTGCGAGGAGATCGATGAACATCCGCACCTTGGCCGACAGATGATGGCGGTGCGGATAAACCACGTTCATGGCGAATTCGACCGGCTTGTAGTCGGGCAATAGCCGGACCAGCCGGCCGGAGGCGAGATCGTCCGTAACCAGGAACCCCGCCGCCAGGAATACGCCGATGCCACCGAGGGCTGCGGCGCGCAACGTTTCGCCGCTGTTCGTGAGCAGGTTTCCCGAGACCCGGACGGAGACGGTTTTGCCGGCTGCGTCCGCGAAGTGCCAGTCGTTTTCGTAAGGATAGAGCACATGACGTAGGCAGTTGCGTCCGGCAAGCTCGGCGAGATGCTGCAACGGGCCGTGCTGCTCCAGGTAGCCCGGCGAGCAGCACAGCACGTGCCGCCAGGTGGCAAGGCTGCGAACGATCAGGCTGGAATCCGGCGGCGGGGTCAGCCGGATCGAAAGATCGAAGCCCTCTGCAATGACGTCGACGACGCGCTCGGCGATCGTGAGATCGGCCTTCACCTCCGGGTACGATTTCAGATAGTCCGCGAGGACGGGCGCAACGAACTGCACGATGTGCGTTGCGCAATGAATCTTGAGCGTGCCGCGCGGCGTCGTCTGCAAGGCGCCCGCGATATCGTCTGCCTGTTCGATATCGGCAAGGATCTGGATGCAGCGGTCGTAATAGATCTTGCCGACTTCGGTCAGGCTGATCTTTCGGGTGGTGCGGTTGAGGAGTCGGACTCCCAGCCGATCCTCCAGCGCCTGAATGTGGTTGCTCACCATGGTGGTGGACATATTCAGACGCCGGCCAGCAGCCGAAAAACCACCGTTTTCTACGACCCGCGCAAATGCGGTCAACCCGGTTAGCCGGTCCACGTCATCCTCCGATTATCCAGCTCTGGTGGACAATCATTTCCCTTCTTGGCGGATTATCCAAGAGGCAACCAAGGTGCATGTTCCGCGGCGTCGCGATGGTTCGGTCGAATGGCCATCGCTCCTGCTCAGGAGGATTTATCATGACCGATGCACCTTATGTTATTGACTTACCTCAGAAAATAAATCTCCGCCCGTCCCGACAGGCGATCAAGCGGGCCGCACTGGCCGTTATCATCGCGCTCGGAATCGGGAGCGCGGTCCATTTCGGACACCACTATTGGACGGTTGGCCGCTATCTCGAATCCACTGACGACGCCTACGTCAAGGCCGACTCGACGATCATCGCGCCGAGAGTGTCTGGCTACATTGCCCAGGTGCTGGTGACTGACAACCAGCCGGTCAAGGCGGGTCAGGTTCTTGCCCGGATCGACGATCGCGATTTCAGGACCGCGCTCGATCAGGCCCATGCCGATGTGAGGGCGGCGGAGGCAGCGGTTCGCAACCTTGATGCCCAGATCGCGCTCCAGCAGCCCATCATTGCGCAGGAGACGGCCGACGTCACGGCGGCAGAAGCCGGGCTGAAATTCGCGCGGGAAGAACAGGCCCGCTACGACGACTTGATGAAATCCGGGTCCGGCACCGTGCAGCGCGCCCAGCAGACCGATGCGGCGCTTCGCGAAAAGACCGCCCAACTGCAGCACGGACAATCCGCATTGCTGGCGGCGCAGAAGAAGGTCGACGTGCTGACGACCGAGCGCAGCAAGTCCGCCGCGCAGGCCGATCGCGCCCGTGCGGTCGATCGGCAGATGGCGCTCAATCTGTCCTATACGACCATTACCGCGCCGGTGGACGGCACGGTCGGCGCGCGAACCCTGCGCGTCGGACAATACGTGACCGCAGGCACGCAGCTGATGGCGGTGGTGCCGCTCGATGCGGTCTATATCGTCGCCAATTTCAAGGAGACGCAGCTGACGCATGTCCGTCAGGGCCAGCCGGTCGAGGTGCGTATCGACAGTTTCCATGGCGATCGCCTGAAGGGGCACGTCGACAGCCTGTCCCCGGCAAGCGGCCTCGAATTCGCGCTGCTGCCGCCTGACAATGCGACCGGCAACTTCACCAAGATCGTGCAACGCGTTCCGGTCAAGATCGTGCTCGACGACCATCGTCTCGCAGGCTTGCTGCGTCCGGGCATGTCGGCGGAGCCGACGGTGGACACCAGGTCAGCGGTCGTCGCAGAGCGCACTCAGGATGCCCGGCACTTGGCTGCGACTTCGGAGCAATCCGGGTCCTGAGCCCCCGGGGTGCTCCCGTCCAGCGGGGCTTTATCAAGCCTCGCTGGACAATCATTCCACCATTCCATCGATTATCGCACCGTTCGTTCTAATGCATTCTGCTCACCGTAGCAGGAGAACACGCCATGACCGCGATCTCATTGAATTCCAGGTCCGTAGCGTTCGGCAACGCCCCGCAGGCGCGTAGTCCCGAGGCGACGCCAGCCCTTTCATCCCGAACCTGGATCGCGGTGTTCGGCGCGACGCTGGGCGCCTTCATGGCGGTGCTGAATATCCAGATCGTCAACGCGTCGCTCGCCGACATCCAGGGCGCGATCGGCGCCGGCATCGACGACGGCGGCTGGATATCGACGTCCTATCTGATCGCAGAGATCGTCGTCATTCCGTTGAGCGGTTGGCTCGCGCAGGTGTTTTCGGTGCGCGTCTATCTGCTGACCAACGCCATTCTGTTCCTTGCGCTCTCGCTAGCCTGCGCCTTCGCGCAAAACCTGCCGCAGATGATCGTGCTGCGCGCGATACAAGGGTTCACCGGCGGGGTGCTGATCCCGATGGCGTTCACGCTGATCATTACGCTGTTGCCGAAGGCAAAGCAGCCGGTCGGCCTCGCGCTGTTCGCGCTGTCGGCGACCTTTGCGCCGGCGATCGGGCCGACGATCGGCGGCTATCTCACCGAGAACTGGGGCTGGCAGTTCATTTTCTACGTCAACCTCGTTCCCGGTCTTCTGATGCTTGGCATGCTGTGGTTCTCGCTGGAGCGCAAGCCGATGAAGCTGTCGTTGCTGCGCGACGGCGATTGGGCCGGCATCGTGACCATGGCCGTTGGTCTCGGCGCGTTGCAGACCGTGCTCGAGGAAGGCAACAAGGATGACTGGTTCGGATCGCCCTTCATTGTCCGGCTGTCGGTAATCGCCGCGATTTCACTATCGCTGTTTCTGTGGATCGAATTGACCGGCAAGAAGCCGCTGTTGAATCTCCGTCTACTGTTTCGCCGCAACTTCGGCTTCGGTATTCTCGCGAATTTTCTTCTGGGAATTGCGCTTTACGGATCAGTGTTCATCCTGCCGGTTTATCTGTCCCGGATTCAGGGTTACAACGCCGAGCAGATCGGAATGGTGCTAGCGTGGACCGGTCTGCCGCAATTGTTGCTGATCCCGCTTGTGCCGCGGCTGATGAAGCGGATCGATGCTCGTCTCGTGATCGTCGTCGGCTTCGCTCTGTTTGCGGTTAGCAATTTCATGAACGTTCATATGACGGCCGATTATGCCTCCGATCAATTGCTCTGGCCCAATGTGGTTCGTGCGGTCGGCCAAGCATTGATCCTGACACCGCTGTCGGTGGTTGCGACCGCAGGTATCGAGGCGGAAAATGCGGGGTCGGCCTCGGGCCTGTTCAACATGATGCGCAATCTTGGCGGTGCCGTCGGCATTGCGATGCTGCAGACGTTCCTGACCAAGCGCGAACAATTTCACTCCAATGTCCTGACGCAGTCGGTCTCGATCCTGGAGCAGGCGACCCGCACCCGGATCGACCAGTTGACCCACTATTTCATGTCGCATGGCGTGGCCGATCCCGCAGCCGCATCGCATCGGGCCGTCGTTGCTATCGGACATGTCGTGCAAAAGCAGGCCTATGTCATGGCGTTCAGCGACACGTTCTATCTGCTTGGCGTCGCCCTGATCGTAGCGCTTGCAGCCTCGCTTCTGCTCACGAAGCCCGCCCATCTCGATGCTGGCGGCGCGCACTAGATCAACCGGATATCTTTCAACCTAAGGAGAACGATCATGAAAGCCAGAATGAATCCTTATCAGGCCGCGCCCCAGACCATGAAGGCGCTGGAGGCGCTCGAAGCGCAAATCCAGGCCAGCGGCCTTGAGAAATCACTGATCGAACTGGTCAAGACCCGGGCTTCGCAAATCAACGGCTGCGCGTTCTGCATCAACATGCACACTCAGGATGCGCGCAAGCAGGGCGAGACCGAACAGCGGCTCTATCTGCTCAATGCGTGGCGTGAATCGCCGCTCTATACGGATCGCGAACGGGCCGCGCTGGCCTGGACCGAAGCGGTGACGCTGGTATCGGAAACCCACGTGCCGGATGACATCTATGATGAGGTCCGCCGTCATTTCTCCGAAGCCGAGACGGTCAACCTGACCATGCTGGTCGCAGCGATCAATGCGTGGAATCGGATTGCGATCAGCTTCCGCTCCATTCATCCAGTCAAGGCTGCTCACGCTGCGGCCTGATTGCTTCGGGCGCGGCGCTGGAGGCCTTCATTGTGGAAGGTGTGCATATCCGGCGTCGCGTTCATGCATTGGTAACAATAACCGGCATCGGCCGGTGTCGTTATGCCGGGTGTGGAAGGTGTCGCAGTGTTTGCCGGTCCGGCTTAACCAAAACTACAAGGTGATGGAACTATCGTTCGCCTGCGGAAGGCAGCAGGCGACGCAATTTTATTACCGCTACCAACCGCTTTAGCCCGCAAAAGCCTGAAAGTCCGGGAAGCCGGCCCTTCGGCCCGTGGCGAAGGTTGGGAAGTCATGTCCGGTGCGCCTGAGCGAAACGAATGGTCTGTCGCCGGCGAAAGCGGGGAGGGGCAGCCAGGTAGCGTGCCAACCGGCCGTGATGACGTCCATGCCCGACTGGATTTCCTGAGCGAGGTTGTCATGTCGCTTCCGGCGAGCGTGACGGTTCAGGACGAGCGAGGGAATTTCGTTTTCGTCAACGATGCCGCTGCCGCGCAGTTCAATATGTCGGCACATGACATCGTCGGAGCGGTGCCCGGCGCGGCGTTTCGCTGCAAGGAATTGAACGATCGCAGGGATATTGTCGCTGGTGTGCTGCAGTCCGGCCGCGTCCGAACGTCCGAGGAGAGGATCCGGACCGATCTCGCGTCGAAGGTTTATCTCACCACGCATCGTCCTGTTCAGGTTTCCAACCGGCAGCTTCTGCTGTCGAGTTCGATCGACGTCAGTCAGCAAAAGGCCATCGAGGAGGAGCTGTTTCGCTGTGCCTACTATGACGAACTGACGGATTTGCCGACCCGGCGCGTCATCGAGCAGTGCGTCGGCAGCCTTATCCGCGAACAGGGATCGTCGGCCCGGTTCGCGATGGCGTTCCTCGATATCGATAACTTCAAGCACATCAACGACTACTATGGCCATGCCTCCGGCGACGCGTTGCTGGTCGAGGTGGCGCGACGCCTGAGTCTCGGTCTGCGTGACACCGACATGCTGTCCCGTATCAGCGGCGATGAATTCCTGCTCCTGCTCAATCCGATCCGGAATGAGGCAGAGGTCGCCGACTACATCGAATTTCTGCTGCAGCGGCTCAAGGCGCCGTTTTTCATCGACGGGTCGGAGCTGTTCGCATCCGCTTCGATCGGCGTGAGCATTTATCCTGATCACGGCGGCGACTATGAAATGCTGCGTCAGAACGCCGATATCGCCATGTATCGAGTCAAGAATGAGACCAAGGGTGCTGCGGTCCTTTTCAACGACGGAATGCAGCAGGAAGCGCTGGCGCGAATGGCTATCGAGCAGTCACTCCGGCTCGCCATTCTCGACAAGCGGTTTTGCTGCGCATTCCAGCCGAAAGTCGACATCAGGACGCAGCAAGTCAGGGGTATCGAAGCGCTGGTCCGGCTGCGCGACGACGATGGCGTCATTCAGGCGCCGGGAACGTTCATCGATCTTGCGGTCGAGCTCGGTCTGATCGACGAACTCACCCATCTGGTGCTGGCTGAAATCATGAAGTCGATCGATCTGATCGATGATACGTTTGGCACGGGCGTCAGCATCAGCATCAATGTCGCCGCCAAACAGGCGGGCAATCTCGCGTTCATGACCTCCTTTGCGCAGGCATTGGAAGAGACCGGCTGCCCGACCCGGTTCATCGTCGAGGTCACCGAAGACGCGTTCGTGGCAAAAACTCATTTTCAGACCGAAATCCTGCCGATCCTGCGGCGGCTCGGTGTCGGTGTCTCGATCGACGACTTCGGAATCGGCTATTCGTCGCTGTCGGCGCTTGCCGACATCACGGCGGATGAGATCAAGATCGACCGGTCCTTCATCGTCGATATTCATAAGCGTCCGCGCAGCCAGGGCATCCTGAAGGCGATCGAATCCCTCAGCGAGGCTTTGGGCATGACCGTGATCGCAGAAGGCGTCGAGACGTTTGAGGAACTGGCTTATCTGCAGGCCGCGACCAGAATCAAATACGCGCAGGGCTTCTATTTCTCGAAGCCTGTCTTTCTCGAAGAACTCACTACCGGCAGCGCGGCGATGAGTGACAGCCGGGCCGCGTCCGTCAGTCGTCCTGTGCAGGAAAGCCGCCCGGCCTATTCCCGGGCGCGCGGGTTTGGCCGCTGAGACGCGACGTTTCGGCGCTGGCGGCTGGCCAGTTCTTCAGATGCAAAAATCGTTCCCGTCATAAATTTGTTTGATCGGGATGGCCAACAGCCGTACGACGCCTACATAGTGATCATCCCTCCAGACTGTCCGACCGGATTTGTTATTTGCCCAGCACCATTGAAGATCATGCCATCATTGGCGACGGTGAGACCGTCGCGCTTGTCGATCGCACCGGGGCGCTCGACTGGCTCTGCTGGCCGACGTTCGATTCGGATGCGTGTTTTGCGGCGCTTTTGGGCGACGAACGGCACGGCCACTGGAGGATTGCGCCCGCCGGCGAGGTCGAGCGTTCGACTCGCAGCTATCGCGGGGACAGCCTCATCCTCGAGACCAGATTCGAAACCGCTGACGGCGCCGTCACCCTGGTTGATTTCATGCCACCGCGCGGCAAGGCCTCCGACGTGGTCCGGCTTGTCCGGTGCGATCGCGGGCGGGTGAAGATGCACATGGATCTGGTGATCCGGTTCGGCTTCGGAAAAAATGCCCCGTGGGTTCGCCGCGCCAAGGACAAGGCATTGCTCGCGATCTGCGGACCGGACATGCTGGTGTTGCGGACTCCCGTGGAGATGCGCGGCAAGGATCTGACGACGGTCGCGGACTTCGAGATTGGCAAAGGCGAGACGATTCCGTTCGTCATGACTTATGGTGCGTCTCACTTCGCCGTTCCCAAACCCATCGATCCGATGACTGCTCTCAAGGAGACGGAAGCGTTTTGGGACGAGTGGTCCAGCAAGTTTGAATACAACGGTCCATATCGCCATATCGCCATGCGCTCGCTCATCGCTTTGAAGGCGATGATCTATGCGCCCTCGGGCGGCATCGTCGCGGCGCCGACGACATCGCTTCCGGAGAAGCTTGGCGGAGCGCGAAACTGGGATTATCGGTTCTGCTGGTTGCGCGATGCCACGTTCACGTTGCTCGCTCTGATGAACAGCGGCTATTACGGCGAAGCCGCGAACTGGCACGACTGGCTGCTGCGCTCGGTGGCTGGTTCGCCCGCTGACATGCAGATCATGTACGGCATTCTCGGACAGCGGCGGCTGACAGAATGGGAGGCCGACTGGTTGCCAGGCTATGAAGGCGCGCGTCCGGTCCGGATCGGAAACGCGGCGCACGCTCAGTTGCAACTCGACGTCTACGGCGAATTGATGGACGTGTTTCATCAATCACGCGAGGCAAAGCTTAAGCTTGGTGAAGCGACCTGGGCGCTGGAATGCAATCTGCTCCAGCATCTCGCCAAGATATGGAATGAGCCGGACGCCGGCATCTGGGAGCTACGAGGGCCTGGCAAGCACTACGTCTCATCGAAGGTGATGGTCTGGGTCGCGTTCGATCGCGGTATCAAGACCGTGGAACGTTACGGTTTCGATGCACCGGTCGGGCACTGGCGCGAACTGCGCGACGCAATCCACCGCGATGTCTGTGAAAAGGGTTTTGATAGCGAGCAGAATACCTTCGTCGAATCTTATGGTGCGAAGGTGCTCGATGCGAGCACGCTGCTGATCCCGTCGGTCGGCTTCCTGCCGACATCAGATCCGCGGGTCGCGGGAACGCTTGCGGCGGTCGAGAAGCATCTGATGCCGGACGGTTTCGTTCTTCGCCACGATCCGCGCGCGGTTTCTGATGAGAAGCCGCCGATCGAAGGGGCTTTTCTGGCCTGCACACTCTGGCTCGCCGACGCCTATGTGCTATGCGGCGACCTCGACCGGGCCGAAACGCTGTTGAAGCGGGTCGCCGCGGTCGCCAACGACCTCGGGCTCTTGTCGGAGGAATACGACACGGTTGCTCGCCGTCTGACCGGAAACTTTCCGCAGGCGCTGACGCACATTGCACTGGTCAATACCATCCACAATCTCAGCGCTGCGCGGAAGCCTGCCGTGCAGCGCGCGAAAAGCTAACGCTATTCGAGCCCGATGATCCGATCGATGGCTTTCGCAAAGCCGTCGTTGTCGTTGGTGTCGGTCACGTGCGTGGCCCGGGCCTTCACCTCGTCGCTGGCGTTGCCCATGGCAAACGACAGGCCGCTCTTGCCGAACATGGCGAGATCGTTCGACATGTCGCCGAGGGTGGCGATAGCCTGCGGTGAAATGCCGAGGCGCGCCGCCATGGTTTCCACGAACGTGCCCTTGTCGCGGGCCGCCGGCGTGATGTCGAGATAGTAGCTTTGTGAGCGGGCGGCGGAGGCCCGATCGCCGAGGGCTGTTTGCGCTGCGGCTTCACAGCGGATCAGCTTTTCGGGCTCGGCGCTGACACCGACGATCTTGCAGGCGTCGTTCATCACCTCGTCGAAGCCTGAAACGACGATCGGATCGGTCAGGATCGTCGCTCGTTCGTGCGGCACGTAGCGTCCGTCGTCGCGCGTGATCAGCCAGCGATCCGCTGTGAACAGCCAGATATCGACGCCGCAGGCGCTCAACGTGTCGAGCGCTATTCGTGCGGCAGATGCCGGGATGGTATCCTTTTGCAGAACATTGAACGCGGGGTCGACGATCAGGCCGCCATTGAACGCGCCGAGTGGCAGCTTGAGGCCGAGCGGTTCGACCAGCATACGCATTCCGAAGGCAGGGCGGCTGCTGGTGACGGTAAAGGCAATATCCTTTTCCGCGAGATGCCTCACAGCCCTGATCGCCGCATCGGTCAGATGCTTGTCATGGGTCACCAAGGTGCCGTCGACGTCGGAAACGACAAGGGAAATGCGGCTCATGAGGTTTTTCGATCCTGCTCAAGCAGCGCCACGACGCGATCGGCGATTTGATCCACGCTTGCGTCGATACCGACGACGAGAGGATGCTCGTCCCCGGATGGCTCCTCCAAGGTTCTGAACTGGCTATCGAGCAATCCCGGCGGCATGAAGTGGTTTTTGCGTGCGGCGAGCCGTTCGGCGATCAGGTCCTTGCGCCCGCGCAGATAGACGATGCGGGTATCACGATGCCCTTGCACGAGAACATCCCGATACGCGCGCTTGAGCGCAGAGCAAGCCACGATGACGCTGGTGCTGCTTGCTCGCTTGCGCGCGATCTCCGCCGCGATGGCGCGTAGCCAGGGCCACCGGTCGTCGTCGGTCAGTGGAATGCCGGCGCTCATCTTCTTGACGTTGCTTTCGGGATGAAACTGGTCGGCGTCCTCAACGATCCATCCAAGATTCTGTCCCAGCGCATTCGCGATGGTGCTCTTGCCCGAACCGGATACGCCCATGATGATCAGCGCGCAAAAGGCGGAGCTCTGATCCGCACTCATGCCGTTTGCCCCGCGGCCGCGGTATCGACAAGCCAGGTCGTGGCGCCGTCGGAGTGCGCGCGCGTGGCGGGCAGGTCGGCGCCTGCCATAACCCTGGACAGGATCTCGCGCTTGGCGTCGCCGCAGGCGAGAAACAACATTTCATGCGAAGACGCCAGCGCCGGAAGCGTCAGGGTCACACGCGGGACGAATGGTTCGACGTTGGCATGCTCGACACCGACAACCCAGCGCTCGGTCTCGTTCAATGCGTCAGCTTTCGGAAACAGCGAGGCCGTGTGTCCGTCCGGGCCGAGCCCCATCAGCACGAAATCAAACAGCGGTTTTCCCGCACCCAGAGCGCGCGCGCCATAAAAGTCTTGAAGCTCGCTTTCATAGCGCCGGGCGGCTGCATCCGGGCTGGCGGCGTCGGTGGAAACGGGATGGACATTGGCTGGCGGCGCGCAGCGATCGAGGAAAATCCGCCTCGCCATCGCCATGTTGTTGCGCGGATCGTCTTCGCTCACGAAACGCTCGTCTCCGATAAACCAGTGAACGCGGTCCCATGGAATGCGTGCATGATAATCGGAACTGCCGAGCAGCGTATAGAGTGGTTTCGGGCCAGAGCCGCCGGTCAGGCAGATCGCCGGCCGGCCCTTGTTCGCCTCTATCCGGGAGATCAGATGCGCGGCGGCTTCCCTGGCGACCGTCTGCGCGTCGGACAGGATCGTAAATCTGCTGTCAGCAGTCATGCCAGCTTGCGCCAATGGCGGCCGTCCCGTGTGAGCAGATCGTCGGCCTCGGTGGGACCCTCGCTGCCGGCCTTGTAGTTGACGAGCCCCTTGGCGCCGGCTGTCTTCCAGGCGTCGAGAAAGGGCTGCACCGCCTGCCATCCTGCTTCGACGCCGTCGGCGCGCTGAAACAGGATGTTGTCGCCGACCATGCAATCGTAGATCAGGGTTTCGTAGCCGGTGCTTGGTTCGGCCTTGAAGTAGTCCTTGTAGCGAAATTTCATCTCGACTCCGTCGATCGAGACGGTCGGGCCGGGCACCTTGGTATTGAACTGCAGCGCGATGCCTTCGGTCGGCTCGATGCCGATGATGAGGTAGTTTTGCGAAAGCTTGTCAACCGGCGTGTCGCGAAACATCGCGAACGGCGCCTGCTTGAATTTGATCGCCACCTCCGTGCGCTTGGTGGTGAGCGCCTTGCCGGTCCGCAAGTAGAAGGGGACACCGGCCCAGCGCCAGTTGTCGATGGTAAGCTTGAGCGCTGCGTAGGTCTCTGTTGTGCTGCCGGGCTTCACGTCCGGTGTCTTGCGGTAATCGTCGATCGTCTCGTCGCCGACCTTGCCGGTGCAATACTGCCCGCGCACCGAGTTCTTCAGCGCCTCCTGGGGGCTCTGCGTCTGGATTGCAGCGAGCACCTCGGCTTTCTCCGATCGCACGGCATGCGCGTCGAAGCGGGCCGGCGGCTCCATCGTTACTAGAGAAAGCAACTGAAACAGGTGATTGGGCACCATGTCTCGCAGCGCGCCGGTCGCATCGTAAAAGCTGCCGCGATGACCGACCGCGAGCTTTTCGTCGACGGTAATCTGGATATGGTCGATGTGATTGCGATTCCAGATCGGCTCGAACATGCCGTTGGCGAAGCGCAGGACGAGGATGTTCTGCACCGTTTCCTTGCCGAGGTAGTGGTCGATTCGGTAGATCTGATGCTCGTCGGCGACCTTGAGCAGCTTGCCGTTCAATACCTTGGCGGAGGCGAGATCGGTGCCGAACGGCTTTTCCACCACCAGCCTGCGCCACGCGCCGTCGTTTTCGTGCAAAAGTCCAACGCGGCCGAGCTGTTCGGCGATGGGCGCGAACGCGGTCGGCGGGACGGCGAGATAAAACAGGCGATTGCCGCATGTGCCTTTGTCGGTCTCGAGCTTTGCGAAGCTCTTGCTCAGCTTGTCGAATGAGGAGGGATCGGATGGATCGGCCTCGAGGCAGGTCAGGCAACGTAGCAGTTGTTGGGCGATTTCCTTTTTGATCGGCCGGGTGGCGTACTTGTTCAATCCCTCCATCAGGCTCTGCCGGAGGTCGTCCTCCGACATCTCCTTGCGCACGATGCCGACGATGCAGAACTGCTCGGGCAGCAAGCCTGCGTCCGCGAGGTTATAGAGCGCCGGAATGACGAGGCGGTGGGTGAGATCGCCGGTGACACCGAAGATGACGAAGCAGCAGGGCTCCGGCTTGTGCGGTTTCGTGCTTGCTTCCGCCATCACTTCGCGGTCCTTCCTTTGGCTCCCTTGGGGGTCGGCGAGCCACCTTCACCCGGTTCTTTGTGGCCACCAAAACCTTCGCGCATCGCGGACAGAATTTTTTCCGCGAACGTGTGCTCTTTCCGCGAGCGGAATCGCGCGAACAAAGCTGCTGTCAGAACCTCGGCGGGCACGGCCTCATCGATCGCGGCATTGATGGTCCAGCGGCCTTCGCCGGAATCCGCGACAAATCCCGAATAGGCTTCCAGCGTCTCGCTGCGGGCCAGCGCAGATGCGGTGAGGTCGAGCAGCCAGGACGGGATAACGCTGCCGCGCCGCCAGACCTCTGCGATATCGGCGAGATTGAGGTTGAAACGATGTTCTTCCGGCAACGCATCGATATTGGCATTCTTCAGAATGTCGAAGCCTTCGCCGTAGGCCTGCATCAGGCCGTATTCGATGCCATTGTGGACCATCTTGACGAAATGGCCGGCGCCGACTGGCCCGGCATGAAGGTAACCCTGCTCGACGCGGGGGTCGCGGCCGTCGCGGCTTGGGGTGCGAGGAATGTCGCCGCGCCCCGGCGCCATCGCTGCAAAAATCGGATTAAGCCGGTCGACGACAGCCTTATCGCCGCCGATCATCATGCAATAGCCGCGCTCGAGTCCCCAGACGCCACCGCTGGTGCCAACATCGACGTAGTGAATGCCTTTCTCGCGCAGGGTCTTGGCGCGGCGGATGTCGTCCTGCCAAAAGGTGTTGCCGCCATCGATGATGACGTCATCACGGTCGAGCAGCTTTGCGAGCGCATCGATGGTGGATTCGGTAATCTTGCCGGCGGGCAGCATGATCCAGATGGCGCGAGGCTTTTCCAGCTTCTGGACGAGCTCTTCCAGCCCTTTCGTTCCGGTTGCTCCGTCCGCTCCGATCGCGGCGACCGCCTTGTTGTCCTTGTCGTAGACGACGGCCTGATGACCACCCTTTTTCATCAGGCGGCGGACAATGTTGGCGCCCATCCGTCCCAATCCGATCATGCCTATCTGCATTCGTCCAATCCTCTGTCCTGCCAACGCCGGCAATGGAGATTTGAGTGGCCCGATCTGCCGGCGGGCTCATGATGCTTTCGTTTTGGGCTGTGGCGCAACGCCGCTTCGGACAATTCTCAGAACGTTTCGCACGCCGTTGGGAAGGGCCGTTGAACGACCCGACGAGGGGAGAGATGCCGGATTGACGCGTCGATGGAACATTCGTTCCGCGGCGCGTCATCGCATTCCCGTGAGCAGGCGAGACCAGCGGGCCGGTCAGTCCAATGCGCGGTCGATGGTGTCGCCAAGCCGGGCCAGGCCCGACGTGAGGTCACCCTTGAGATGGACCCGCAAGGCCCGCCGTCCACGCTCGGTCAGCACGTCGAAGTCGCCACGCGCCTGCGCAGCCTTGATGACGCCGAAACTGGTTTTCTGGCCAGGAATCTTCAGATCGCTGGTGTCGTCGGCGGTGATTTGCAGAAACACGCCGCTATCCGGGCCGCCTTTGTAGGCCTGTCCGGTCGAATGCAGGAAGCGCGGGCCGAATTCGGCGCAGGTCGCAACCCTTTTCCGGTCACGAATGGCGAGGCGCGCCTGTTGCAGGCTGTCGATATGCGCATCGTCGCGCTCGATATACGCCAGCAAAGCGACGTAGTCGCCGGCGCCCGTCCGCGAGAGGTGTGCCTTCAGCCACGATGAGAGGTCGCCATCGGCGCCCGCCTTGCGCAGCGCATCAGCGTTGGCGGCGTCGGTATAGATGTCGGCTTCCGCCGTGGAGATAGCCGGCTTTTCGGCTGGAAGCTTACCGGTTTTCTCGAAGGCGGCCGTCAGTTCGCGCGTTTTGACCTTGGCGGCTTCAACGTCGGGCTGATCGAATGGATTGATGTCGAGGATGGCACCGGCAACCGCGGTTGCCATCTCGAAGCGGAAGAATTCCTGACCGATCTGGTCGATGGAATTCAGGACGATGCGGACCACCGGATGGCCGGCGCTTTCCAGCGCGTGCAGTTTCTCGTCGTGAGCGGCATCGTCATCGCCGGCAATCCGGACGTCGATGAAGAAGCGGTCCTTGCCATAAACGTTCGCGTCGGCGAGCGGCTCACCATCGATCGGGATCAGTCCCTTGCCTTCCTTGCCGGTGGATTCGGCGATGAGCTGTTCGGCCCATGCGCCGAAGTCAGCGATTTTTCGCGACGCAAAGATCGTCACCTTGTCGCGACCCTCGCGCCCGGCGAGACCCATGGCAAGCCCAAGTTGAGCGGCCGGATTGTTTGCAGGGGGCACGTCCATGCCACACGATCGCACCATTGCCAGCGCGCTCTGCAGGAGTGCGGTTACATCGATACCCGCAGTCGCTGCCGGCACGAGGCCGAACGGCGACAGCACCGAGTAGCGGCCGCCGATCTTGGGATCGCCGTGGAAGGTGCGGGCGTAGCCGAGCTTTGCGGCCTCCTTGTCGAGTGAGGAGCCGGGATCGGTGACCGCGAGGAAGCGATGGCCGGTCTTGCCAGCCCCGATCGTTTTCGCCACGCGCGCGTGGAAATAGTCTTTCAGTGCATTGGGTTCGGTGGTGCTGCCGGATTTGCTCGACACGATGAACACGGTGCTGGCGAGATCGATCGCGGACTCCATGGTCCGGATCTGCGCCGGGTCGGTTGAGTCGAGCACATGCAGCTTCGGAAAACCGGCCGCTTTCGCAAAGGTCTTGGCCAGCACTTCGGGACCAAGGCTGGAGCCACCCATGCCGAGCACGACCGCGTCGGTGAATTTCTGTCCTTTGACGCGTTGTGCGTAGTCTTCGTAGTCAGCGGCGCGGTCATATTCGGCGGCGGGGCTGGTCAGCCAGCCCAGCCATTTGTTTTCGTCCGCACCAGTCCAGACCGATTTGTCACGCTGCCACAGTCTGCGGATCGTGCCGGCGGCGCGCCATTCTTCAGCCGTCGCCGCGACCGTCTTCGCCATGCCGTCGCCGAGCGCCAGCGTCTGCTGGCCGACTGACTCACCGAGAATCTTCGCGCGCTTGTGTGCGACGGCGCCGAGCAGCTTGTCCGCGGCGTCAGCGAACAACTGGACGCCTTCCTTCACCAGGTGCTTGGTAATGGTGTCCAGCGAGATTCCGGACGCCGCGAGTCCGGCGAGCGTTTGACGCGCTTGATCGACGTTCTCTTCGAGGGTGTCGCGCAGTTTGCCGTGATCGCGGAACGCGTCGAGGGTTGCCGGAGGCACGGTGTTGACCGTATCCTTGCCGATCAACTCTTCGATATAGAGAACGTCGCTATAGTCCTTGTTCTTGGTGCCGGTCGAGGCCCATAGCAGCCGTTGCGGCTTGGCTCCTCTGGCTTCTAGTTTCTGCCAGGCATCGCCCGCGAACAGGCGTTTGTAGTCCTGATAGGCGAGCTTGGCATTGGCGATGGCGATCTTGCCCTTTAGCGCGGCGAGACGCTGTTTCTCCGCGGGGTCGTTGGCTTGCGCGATCTTCTCGTCGAGTTGCTTGTCGACAGCCGTGTCGATGCGGCTGACGAAGAAGCTTGCGACACTGGCGACATGCGATGGGTCGCCGCCCTTGCGCACATATTCCTGCAGTCCGGACAAAAAGGCTTCCGCGACCTCGATATAGACCGTCTGCGAGAACAGCAGCGTGATGTTGACGCTGATACCTTGCGCGATCAGATGACGGATCGCCGGCAAGCCTTCCGGCGTCGCCGGTACCTTGATCATCAGGTTCTTGCGGTTGACCGACTTCCAAAGCCGCTCGGCCTCGGCGATCGTCGCTTTGGTATCGTTGGCGAGATATGGCGAGACTTCGAGACTGACGAAGCCATCTCTGCCGTTCAGTTCGTCATAGACCGGTCGCAGCACATCGGCGGCGTGCTGGATGTCCTCGATCGCAAGCTGTTCGTAGAGATCGGTGACCGAGCGGTCGCCGTTCTTCAAGACCTTGGCGATGGCGCCATCATATTCGTCGGAGCTTCCGATGGCCTTCTCAAAGATAGAGGGATTCGAGGTGACCCCGCGCACCCCGTCACGCTCGACGAGTTGCTTCAACTCGCCCTTGGCGATGAAGCCGCGCGCGAGGAAGTCGAGCCAGACGGCCTGGCCGTGATTTTGGAGGTCTTTGACAGGATTCATGATATTTCTTTGCTCTCGGGCTGCGCGGTCCTTGGAAATCTTTTCCAGCCTGCCGCCACGATTTGTCAACATGGCGGCAGGGAGATGAAAGTCCCAAAAATGGGAGATCGCCGTGACGATAACGCGCGGCAGGCTATATCGATCCCTCCCGCCGGAAGCGCGCGGCGCTCAGGGCGTCAGACCAGGGGTGCAAATCGACATAGCCGCAGATGCGTTCAGCAGGCCCCGCGACGGGGGCTGGTTCATAATGCCAACGATGCTAGCGCAGGCTGGCGTTGATCTTGTCCAGCGCCGCTGAGCCCGGGGAAAGGTCCTTGGCGGCGAGGGTATTGAGTGGCGCGTCCACCGTGTTGAGGCGATCGTGCAGATCCTCGGACTCTGCGTCGACATACAACAGCCCCGTGACGACCTGGCCCTTGGCGGCGTGTTTCTGCAGGAAGGTCATCGCGGCGAGACGATCATGCACGTCGTAGTCAGCATCGAGCTTGCGCAGCGCGAGGCGCGTGCCGTCATGCTGCTCGACCACCTGCACCGTGCCCGGTGCATAATCCACGGTGATCGGCTCGCGTCCGGTGATGACGTCGAGGCGGTTCACCGCATCATTATGCTCGCGGACGTAGTCAAAACTCTTGGTCGAGCCGGCATGGTTGTTGAAGGCGATGCAGGGGCTGATGACGTCGATGAACGCCGCGCCCTTGTGCTTGATGGCCGCTTCGATCATGGGGACGAGCTGGGTCTTGTCGCCCGAGAAGCTGCGGGCGACGAAGGTGGCGCCGAGCTGCAGCGCGATGGCGACCAGATCGATGGCGCTATCGGCGTTGGTAACGCCTTTCTTCGACTTGGAGCCGCGGTCGGCGGTGGCCGAGAACTGGCCCTTGGTCAGGCCGTACACGCCGTTGTTCTCGACGATGTAGGTCATGTTGACGCCGCGCCGGATCGAATGCGCGAACTGGCCAAAGCCGATCGAGGCCGAGTCACCGTCGCCGGAGACGCCGAGATAGATCAGGTCGCGGTTGGCGAGGTTGGCGCCGGTCAGGACCGACGGCATGCGGCCGTGCACCGAATTGAAGCCGTGCGAATTGCCGAGGAAATAGTCGGGGGTCTTGGACGAGCAGCCGATGCCGGAGATTTTGGCCACCCGGTGCGGTTCGATCGACAAATGGAAACAGGCCTCGATGATCGAGGCCGTGATCGAGTCATGACCGCAGCCCGCGCAGAGGGTGGAAATCTTGCCCTCGTAGTCGCGGCGGGTATAGCCGAGATCGTTCTTCGGCAGGCCCGGATGCTGGAATTTCGGCTTCGCAATGTAGGTCATGACTTAACCTTCTTCAGCGGCGTGACCTTGAGCTGGTCCTGGTGGTCGCCGATCGCGCCGGCGATGAAGCGGGCGGTGATCGGCGTGCCGTCGTAGTGCAGGATCGGCACCAGCCGCACCGGGTCGATGCCGTTTTCATTGACGATCAGCGAGCGCAACTGCGCATCGCGGTTCTGCTCGACCACATACACAAAATCGTGGTCGGCGACGAAGCTCGCGACGCTGGAATGGAACGGGAAGGCGCGAATCCGTAAGCGGTCCAGATGGTGGCCGCGCTTCTCCAGGATTTCGATGGCTTCATCCATCGCCGGCGAGGTCGAGCCGTAATAGATCACGCCATACTTGGTCGGCTTCTGCGCGTTGGCCTGCAGCGGCCGTGGCACCAGATCCTGTGCGGTCTCGAACTTGCGCAGCAGCCGCTGCATGTTGTCGGCATAGACGGCGCCGTCTTCCGAGTAGCGCGCATAGCGGTCGCGCGAGGTGCCGCGGGTAAAGAACGAGCCCTTGCTCGGATGCGTGCCCGGATAGGTGCGGAACGGGATGCCGTCGCCGTCGACATCGAGATAGCGGCCGAAATCGCGGCCGTCGTCGAGCATTTCGGCGGTCATCACCTTGCCGCGGTCGTATTCGCGGCTTTCGTCCCACTTCAGCGGGCGACACAGCCGATGATTCATGCCGATGTCGAGATCGAGCATCAGGAAGATCATGGTTTGCAGCCGTTCGGCGAGATCGAACGATTGCGCCGCGAACTCGAACGCCTCCGCCGGATCCTCCGGGAACAGCAACACGTGCTTGGTGTCGCCATGGGAGGCGTAAGCGCAGGCGATCACGTCGCACTGCTGGGTGCGCGTCGGCATGCCTGTCGAGGGGCCGGCGCGCTGTACGTTCATGATCACAGCCGGAATTTCGGCGAAATAGGACAGGCCAATAAATTCCTGCATCAGCGAGACGCCGGGGCCGGAGGTTGCGGTGAAGGCCCGCGCGCCATTCCAAGAGGCGCCGATCACGATACCGATGGAGGCGAGTTCGTCCTCACCCTGGACGATGGCGTATTTCGCCTTGCCGGTTTCGGGATCATGGCGCAGCTTCTTGCAGTGCGCGGTGAAGGCGTCGGCTACCGACGACGACGGCGTGATTGGATACCAGGCGCAGACCGTGGCGCCGCCGTAGACCGCGCCGAGTGCGGCGGCGCTGTTGCCTTCCATGAAGATGCGGTCGCCGACCTTCTCGGATTTCTTCACCGTCAGCGTGATCGGGCATTTCAGGTTCTGCAGCGCCCAATCGCGGCCGAGATGCAGCGCATGCACGTTGGACGCGAGCAGTTTTTCCTTGGTCTTGTATTGTTCGCCGATCAGTTGCTCGATCACCTTGGGATCGATCTCGAGCAGCGCCGACAGCGCGCCAAGATAGATGATGTTCTTGAAGAGCTGGCGCTGGCGCGGATCGGTATAGGTCGAGTTGGTGATGGCGGTCAGTGGCACGCCGATCACGGTGATATCCTCGCGGAATTTCGAGGCGGGTATCGGTTTGGTGGAATCGTAGAACAGGTAGCCACCAGGCTCGATGGAGGCGACATCCCTGTCCCATGTCTGCGGGTTCATCGCCACCATCATGTCGACGCCGCCGCGGGCGCCGAGATGGCCGTCCTCAGTCACGCGGACCTCGTACCAGGTCGGCAGGCCCTGGATGTTCGAGGGGAAGATGTTGCGCGGCGACACCGGCACGCCCATCCGCAGGATCGAGCGTGCGAACAACTCGTTCGCGCTCGCCGAGCCGGAGCCGTTGACGTTGGCGAAGCGGATAACGAAGTCGTTTACGCTGCTGATCGGACTTTGGACGGACATGTTGAACCCGCGTGTGTCATCTCGATGAGATATTTCTGCATGTCCCACGCGCCGGTGGGGCAGCGCTCGGCGCACAGGCCGCAATGGAGGCAGACGTCCTCGTCCTTCACCATCACGCGCCCGGTCTTGAGATCGGTTGAAACGTAGAGCGCCTGATCATGATGCGGCGAGGGTGCCTTCAGCCGCCCGCGCAAATCGTCTTCGTCGCCGTTCTGCGTAAAGCTGATGCAATCCATCGGGCAGATATCGACGCAGGCGTCGCACTCGATGCACAGCGGCGTGTTGAACACGGTCTGCACGTCGCAGTTCAGGCAGCGTTCGGCTTCGCCCAGCGCCAGCTTGAGATCGTAGCCGAGTTCGACCTCCGCCTTGATGTCGCGCAACGCGATCGCCTTGTCGCGGTGCGGCACCTTGAAGCGAGATGCGCCCGAGATGTCGTTATCATAGCTCCACTCGTGGATGCCCATCTTCTGGCTGGAGATATGGACCTCGGGAAGGGGGCGTTCGCTGATGTCTTCGCCTGAGAGCAGCTTGTGGATCGACAGCGCGGCGTCATGGCCGTGCGCCACCGCCCAGATGATATTCTTGGGGCCGAACGCGGCGTCGCCACCGAAGAAAACCTTCGGGTGGGTCGAGGCGAAGGTCGTCTCATTCACCTTCGGCATGTTCCATTTGTCGAATTCGATGCCGATGTCACGTTCGATCCACGGGAAGGCGTTTTCCTGACCAACCGCAACCAGCACGTCGTCGCAGGCGATGGTCTGGTCGGGCTCACCCGACGGCACCAGGCTACGCTTGCCCTTGGCGTCGTATTCGGCGCGCACTTTCTCGAAGGTCACGCCGGTCAGTTTGCCGTTCTCGTGCACGAACGCCTTCGGCACCATGAAATTGAGGATCGGAATATCCTCATGCATGGCGTCGTCCTTCTCCCAGGGCGAAGCCTTCATCTCCTCGAAGCCGGAGCGCACGATGACCTTGACGTCCTCGCCGCCGAGCCGGCGGGCGGTGCGGCAGCAGTCCATGGCGGTGTTGCCGCCGCCCAGCACGATCACGCGCTTGCCGATCTTGTCGATGTGACCGAACGACACCGACGACAGCCATTCGATGCCGATGTGGACGTTGGCGGCCGCCTCCTTGCGGCCGGGGATGTTGAGTTCGCGGCCGCGCGGCGCGCCGGAGCCGACGAACACTGCATCGTAATTCTCGGCCAGCAGCTTCTTCAGACTGTCAATGCGATGGCCGCCCTTGAACTCGACGCCGAGGTCGAGGATGTAATCGGTCTCTTCATCGACGACGGAATCGGGCAGGCGGAATTTCGGAATTTGCGTCCGCATCATGCCCCCGGCCTTGGGGTCCTGATCGAACACCGTGCAGTGATAGCCGAGCGGTGCGAGGTCACGGGCGACTGCGAGTGAAGCGGGACCGCCGCCGATCAACGCGACGCGCTTGCCGTTCTTCGGCACGGGCCGTGGCATGCGATGTTTGACATCGTCCTTGAAGTCGGCGGCGACGCGCTTCAGCCGGCAGATCGCAACCGGGTTTTCCTCGACGCGTCCGCGGCGGCATGCGGGCTCGCATGGACGATCGCATGTGCGTCCGAGGATTCCCGGGAACACATTCGATTTCCAGTTGATCATGTAGGCGTCGCTGTAGCGGCCTTCGGCGATCAGTCGGATGTATTCAGGAACTGGTGTGTGTGCCGGACAGGCCCATTGGCAATCGACGACTTTGTGGAAGTAATCTGGTGCCGCAATATCAGTCGGTTTCATTCCCACCCGTCCGCGCGGGATAAACAGCCGCGAGGCCTTTCGATGTCGAATGAGCGCTTGGAATGACGCTCTTCTTGTTTTCAAATTGCATCATTGGCTTAAACTATTAGAGCCATTCCAGTTCGGGTACAAAGCCAAATTTAATTGATCCCCATTGGCCGTTAGTCGCCCCAGCGCGTTCGTTCGCATCCAAACGATGCGGCATCGCAGCATGTGCACTGCAAGAAGCGGTTGGGCAGATCGATTCAGAGATCGCGTTTGCCGAGATCCCACATCAGGCGGTAGGTGCCGCTCGCAATGATGCGCGACGACGTATCCGCGAGTGCCTTGTCGAAACGGCCAGCGATGGCATGCGCGACCGCGTCGATACCGGTCCCGTCGATAAATGCAAACCAGTCGCCCGCGCCAGCCATATCGGCGTTGGCGACGCCAAGCGGGCGCGACAGTTCGGGATCGCCCTCGATCAGATGCATGGAGATGACGCCGTCGAGCGTCTGCGGATCGAGCAAGTCATGCAGCCGTGCGCGCAATGTGTCGGCTTGTCCCGCGCTCGGCCGGATCCGAACCATTCCGAGCGCTGCGGCGCGGCCCTGGCCGCGGCTGATGGTGATGCGGGCGACGGACCGGATCATGTTATGGAAACGCGCGATGTTGGCCTTCGACCACTCGGTCTGCGCACCGAGTGCAGTGCGATAGGCCGGGCTGTCGAGTACGTCGAAGGTTTCCGTCGAGTAGAGGCTGAGGTACTTCGGCTTTGCATCATGCGCGACGTAACGTCGCGCCTCGATGAAGCCCTCGATCGCGACGCGCTCGGCAAGGTGCTCCCGGTCATACCAGCGATTGAAGTCGGTTTCGTCCGCCGGATCGACGTCCATCGACGTGAGCAGCATTCCCTTTCCGGGCATCGGCATCGACAATGTCTCCCATAGCGTTTTCAAGCGAGGTGAGTACCGGTTCTCGTAAAGAAAACGCGTCAGAGTAAAAAATAGAGCCCAGCTTTGATTCTATCAAAGCCGGAATAGCTCTAGGCTACAATCTTCGACGCGAGGTTTTCGACCGCGAGCATGATCGCATCCTTGATGCCGGGATCGTACAGCGAATGACCGGCACCCTCGACGATGCGGATGTCGGCATCTGGCCATACCGCGGCGAGCGCGTGCGAGGTCGACGGCGGGCACAGGAAATCGGTGCGGCCCTGAATGACGATGCCGGGAATGCCGTGAAGCTTGCCGATGTCCGCTATCAGCTGATCGGGTCGCATGAAGCAGTCGTTCTGGAAATAGTGCGCCTCCATGAACGGCGTTGACGGCAACGGCCGCCGCGAATCCTTGATCGCTTCGAGGTTGATGCGGGTCCGTCCCGGCGCATGCTCCGACAAGGTTCGCTCGGTCTCGTACCACGCTCGCGCTGCCGGACCATGGACGTCGGCATCGGGATTGAGAAGGCGGCGCCAATAGGCATCGAGCGGCTGCGCCTTCTCGTTCTCCGATAGCAAACTAAGGAAATCCTCATGGAGGCCCGGATAGATGCGGGGCAGGGTGCTGAGGAAGGCCGTCTCCAGCTCGGCACGCGTGCCAAGAAACGTGGCACGCAACACGATGCCGCTGACGCGGTCCGGATGCGCTTCGGCATAGGCTAGCGCCAGCGTCGCGCCCCAGGAGCCGCCGACGATCATCCAGCGCGCAAAGCCGAGCGTCTCGCGGATCGCTTCCATGTCCGCGATAAGGTGCGGCAGCGTATTGGCCTCGCGTCCGCCTTTCGGACGGCTGCGTCCCGCGCCGCGCTGGTCGAACAGCACGGCATGAAAACGTTCGGGGTCGAACAGGCGACGATGGTCTGGCTGACAGCCGCTGCCGGGGCCGCCATGCAGGTAGACCGCCGGTATGCCGCCGGCGCGACCGACAGTCTCGACGTAGATCTCGTGACCATCGCCGACGTTGAGGTGCTGGCTGGTCAGGGGGGCATAGGGATCGGCACGCGTAGACGTTCGCGCCTCGGCGTCACGAGGCATCACCGCTCCCTGCTTCCGGCGTGCCGCCGGCAAAATTGCGATAGATGAAGCGGTCGCTGCCGCCGCTCGCCTCGGCTTCCGCGGTCTTGAAGATTCGCTCATGCAGCGGTGAGAGGGTGCAGGCGGGATCGGTGTTGCCGGCATCGCCGGTCAGCGCAAAGGCCTGGCAGCGGCAGCCGCCGAAATCGACTTCCTTGAATTCGCAACTCTGGCAGGGCTCAGGCATCCATCCGGTACCGCGATAGCGGTTGAAGGCATCGGAGTTCTGCCAAATCCAGGCAATGGAATGGTTTGAGCGCACCGACAGGAAGTCGAGGCCGGTGATGGTCTCTGCTGCGTGGCAGGGCAGGATTTTGCCTGACGGAGAGATGTTGAAGAACTGCCGGCCCCAGCCGCCCATGCATTTCTTCGGCCGCAGGGCATAATAGTCGGGCACGACGTAGTCGATCGCCAGAATGCCTTTCAGGCGTTCTTGCGCGGTCTCGACGAGGCGGCTGGTTTCCTCGATTTGCTCGAGCGTCGGCATCAGCGCGGCGCGGTTCTTCAGCGCCCAGCCGTAATATTGCACGTTGGCGACTTCGAGCCGATCGGCGTCGAGATCGACCGCCATCTGGATGATGTCGGGAAGCTGATGCAGGTTCTGCCGGTGCATCACCGCGTTCACGGTGAGCGGCAGGTCGAGCTCGCGGGTCCAGCGCGCGATCTCGAGCTTCTTGCGGTGAGAATCTTTCAGACCCGCGACGCGATCGGCAGCGGCAGGTTCGTTGCCCTGGAAGCTGATCTGCACATGGCAGAGACCTGCATCCGCCAATGCCTTGAGCTTGTCACGCGACAGCAGCACGGCCGAAGTGATGAGGTTGGTGTAGAGCCCGACGTCATTCGCATGTTGCACCAGTTCGACGATATCCTTGCGCGCGGTCGGCTCGCCGCCGGAAAAATGAATCTGCAGCACGCCGATCTCGGCGAGTTCGCTCAACACCTTCTTCCATTCCTCGGTGGTGAGTTCGCTGCTCGCGCGCTCCAGTTCGATCGGATTGGAGCAGTATGGGCATTGCAGCGGACATCGATGGGTGAGTTCGGCAAGCACCGCGAGCGGAATGCCGAAGGTCTCTGCTGCGGATTTCGGCGATTCAAGGATCGACAATCCGTCGGTAGCAACCGCGGGCAAGGGTGTAGCATCGGTCAGCGTCGGGCTCATGCACTCGCCTCCCGTGCTTCGACCAGAAAGCCCTTGTCGGCGAGATCCTGCAGCATCGCGATCACGTCGGTCATGATGGCCATGCGGTCGGCGGCATATTTGACGGCCAGCACATCGACCATGTCGTTCACGCGGCGCGCGCCGTCACAGAGTTGCAGGACTTCGACTGCGATGTCGTCCGGTGCCAGCACCCGTTCCGGCGCCAGGATCACCCAGCGTTGCCGCGTCTCGTCGAAGCGCAGCTTGGCATGCCGCGGCAGGATCGGACGGCTGGCTTCGGTGACGCTGATGTTGCGCGGTCGCGGCGCTGCCATGGAGCTTTGCCTTGAACTTGCCTTGGGTTTGCCTCAAGCGGTGTCCGGAACAAATGCGCCGGGCGGAATGTGTCCGCTAACATAGGCATGATACAGCGCATCGAGCTGGACCCAAAGCACATTGGTCTTGAAAATCAGGGCGTTGCAAACGGCCTCGCGCTGTTCCGGCGTGGTGGCATGTTCCCTGACGTAGTTGAGCGCGAAATTGGCGTCGCGCGGGGCCTGTTTCAGGCGCGTACTGAAATAGCGCATGATCTCCGGATTGACGAAATTATAGTGCTTCAGCATGCCGGAAATCCGCTCCTCGTGCAGGTTCGGCGCGAACAGCTCGGTCAGTGAGGAGGCGATGGCTTCGAGCGGCGTGCGGTCGCGGCAGAAATGCACGTAGGCTTCGACCGCAAAGCGCGTCGCAGGAAGGATGCCTTCGGTCGATTCCACGTAAGCAGTATCTAACCCGAGGCCTTCGGTCAGCTTGAGCCAGCGTTCGATACCGCCTTCGCTGCCGACATCACCGTCATGATCTTCGATGCGATGCCGCCATTCGAGCCGTATGGCGCGATCGCGAAAGCGCGAGATCACGACCGCGTCCTTGATGGGAATGGTGCTCTGATAATAGTAACGGTTCAGCGCCCACGCCTGCACCTGCCCCTTGTTGAGCTTTCCGCCGTGCAGCAGGTGGTGGAAGGGGTGCAGGCTATGATAGCGCGTCGCGCCGATGTGGCGCAGTCGCGCTTCCAGTTCTTCGGCGCTCTGCAGCGGCGGCCGTTTTTCGACCGACGAGATCGACGTTACGCTCACAGGACCACCTCCATGCCGTCAGCCGGGATCTGCCAGCCGGCTTCTTCGATAGTCTTTCGCTCCGCCGATCCAGGTAGAAGAGCGTGATTTGAATTGTTGATATGCAGAAAAACCTTCTGCGTGATGCCAAGACCGGCAAGCGAAGCGATCGCGCCGTCGTCTCCCGACATTGAAATATGTCCCATGCGCTGGCCGGTCTTGGTGCCGAGGCCGGCTGCGATCAGTTCGTTGTCGCGCCACACCGTACCGTCGAAGAACACCAGCGGAGCGCCTTTGATCCGTGCGCCGAGCTCCGGCGTCACCCGCGCGCAGGCTGCAATGAAAAAGAAATGCTTGCCGGTCGCCTTGTCAGTGATACGCAAGCCCAGCGTATCACCTTCGGCATCGCCGCCTTCCGCCGTTCCCTCAAGATACCATGCACCTTTGCCCGGCACGGCGAAGGGTAGAATTTCTAGGCCGCTGCCCGTGCCGTCCCGCAGTTTTGGTTCGAAAGGCTTGTCGATCTCGATCGCCTCGCGCTGAACGCTCTTGCCCAGCACATTGAAGATGCTGTTGCTCTTCAGAATCGCAAGCACGCGCGGGTGAGCGTAAATAGTAAAGGGTGAGCCCTCGCGCATCGACAATAGTCCGGCGACGGCATCGACTTCGCTATTGGTCAGGACCACGCCGGCAATCGGACTGTGGCGCAGGTGTCCTGACTTTGGATGCAGTTGCGGCGTGACGGTGAGTTGTTGGCGCAGGTCGGGCGATGCGTTGATCAAGAACCAGTGCTCATTGTCGGCACTGATCGCGATCGAAGCCTGCGTACTTTGTAATTGCGGATGCTGACGAGCAGCGTTGCAAACCGGACACCCGCAATTCCATTGCGGAACGCCGCCTCCGGCTGCGGCTCCCAGAACGACGACGCGCAACATGACTCGTCTCCGGGGCCTCCAAACGTTGCGGAGGCGACCCCGCCTCGTTGCGACGATCCCGTTCCCAAGATCATCGGACCAGCGAGCGGTTCGCCTCCGTCAAAACTCAGAGCGACAGCGGCGCTTACTTGCGCGCTGCGCAGGCATACATGTTGATTTCCATGCCGACCGGCACTTCAACAATCTTCGGTGCTTTCCAAGCCATTCCAGCTCTCCTTCGCAAGGGGACGTTTGTCGTCCTAGGCTTAAGTTACTGCGGATCGGAAAGTTCGCCAGTGAAATATTTCGCGCCAAAATTGATGCTGCGCTGCGGGATGGCGTTTCGGTTCCGGCAAAGCCAACTTAAGGACAAGGCTTATCAAGTGCTTAGGAGCGAGGATGAAGCAGGTTTGTACCAGCGCGTGTGCGCCAGGAGCTTGCGATGAGGCGTGATAAAGAACTTGTGAGGGCGGTCGGCTCAAAGGTTTCATGTTCAATTGCTAGGATTCGCATATGCCCCGTTATTTTTTCAACACACGCATTGGCAACGAACTGATCCTCGATCCCGAGGGTGAGGTGCTGCACGATCCCGACCACGCCTGGCAGGTTGCGCGAACGACGATCCGGGAGATCCTCAAGACGGATGGCGAACAACTCGGCGTTCTCAATGCCGTGCTCGAAGTCACCGACGACGCCGGTGAAATCGTCCTCGAATTTCCCTTTACCGAAGCCATCCTCGATCCCATCAAACAGTCCTCGACGCGACACTGATTGGCTCAGAATGGGTCAGGGCGTTCTGCGCTTTCCGCGCTATCACGGTTCGCGGGAGCGTCTGCCCTCAAACGGGTTGGCGATGCGGCGCGCACAAGGTTACAACGCAGCAACTCAAGGGGGTTGCTCATGGATATCTGGCGTTTGCCGGCCGCGGAATTGGCCTCGCTCATCAAATCCCGCAAGGTTTCCGCGACGGAAGCTGCGACTGCGGCGCTCGGCCGGCTCGATGCCGTCAATCCGAAGATCAACGCCGTGGTCGATCATCGCCCCGACGATGTGCTGGCTCAGGCACGCACGATCGATGATGCATTTGGCCGCAAGGAGGATCCTGGTCCGCTTGCCGGCGTTCCGATCACCATCAAGGTCAACATCGATCAGACAGGCTTTGCCAACACCAATGGCATCACACTGCAGCGTGACCTGATCGCAAAGACCAACAGTCCCGTGATCGATAATATGCGCAAGGCCGGGGCGGTGATTCTCGGCCGCACCAACACGCCGGCCTTCTCCTATCGCTGGTTCACCAAGAATCTGGTGCATGGACACACTAGGAATCCACGCGATCCGGCGATCACGCCCGGCGGTTCGTCGGGTGGCGCGGCCTCGTCGCTCGCAGCGGGGATCGGTCACATCGCGCATGGAACGGATATCGCGGGATCGATCCGCTATCCGGCCTACGCGTGCGGCGTCCACGGTTTGCGGACGACGCTCGGCCGCGTCGCCGCCTGGAATGCCTCAGGAGCAGAGCGTTCGATTTGCCCGCAGATCGCGGCTGTTTCCGGTCCGCTGGCGCGGACCATCGGCGATCTTCGCATCGCGCTCGCCGCCATGTCGCAACCGGATGCGCGCGATCCGTGGTGGGTTCCGGCGCCGCTTGAGGGGCCGCCGGCGCCGAAGCGCGCAGCACTGTGCATCAGCCCGGATGGACTGGAGGTTGTTGACGAGGTGAAGGCCGCCTTGCGCGACGCCGCCAAGCGGTTGGAGCGCGCCGGCTGGACGGTGGAGGAGATCGAGAAGACGCCGCCGCTGAAGGAGGCTGCCGACATCCAGACAAGACTCTGGCTCGGCGACGGTTATGAAGCGATGCTGGCGGCGGCCGAACGCGAAGGTGATCCCGGCGCGCTCGCCTGTTTGCACGGCAACCGCAGCAAGGTGCATCCGTTCGACAGCGCGGCGCTGTCGCAGGCGTTGACGCGGCGCGCGACGCTGACGCGTGACTGGCAGACGTTCTTCGAGACCTATCCGGTGTTGCTGATGCCGGTATCCGGCGAATTGCCGTTCCCCGATCAACTCGACGTCAAGGATGATGCGTCGTTCGCGCGGGTCTGGCGGGCACAAATGCCGATGGTCGGCATTCCCTTGATGGGACTACCCGGATTGACTGTTTCGACGGGACTTGTCGGCCGCGTTCCGGTTGGGGTTCAGGTCGTCGCTGGCCGCTATCGCGAGGATTTGTGCCTGTTGGCCGGAGAGGCCATCGAAGCCGGCGGCACCCCCGCATCGCCGGTCGATCCTGTCGTTGCTTGATTGCGAGGTCATTGTGGCCGGTGTCTTTGATTTCTCCGCGACCACGCTGGCCGGCGAGCCGTGCGCGTTGCGGCAGTTCGAAGGGCGAGCTCTTCTGATCGTGAATACGGCGAGCGCATGCGGTTTCACGCCCCAATACAAGGACCTTGAGAACCTGTATCGCACGCTAAAGCCGCGCGGCTTTTCGGTGCTTGGTTTTCCGTGCAACCAGTTCGGACACCAGGAACCAGGATCGGCGAAGGACATCGAGCAGTTCTGCGCCAGCAAATATGATGTGACGTTTCCGATGTTCGAAAAAATCGACGTCAATGGCAGTGACGCGCATCCGCTCTTCCAGTATCTGAAGCGCGAGAAATCCGGATTGCTCGGCGAGTCCATCAAGTGGAACTTCACCAAGTTTCTGGTGGACCGGCAGGGTAACGTCGTTGCCCGTCATGCGCCGACCACCAATCCCAAGACGCTCACGCGAGATATCGAGGCCCTGCTTTGACCGACGAAATGAAAAACGACCAACTGCCCGACCGTCTGTCCACGGATCCACGCAGCCCGTACTACAACGAAGAGGTTCTTTCACGCGATGTCGGCATCCGCTTCAAGGGCGTCGAGAAGAACAATGTCGAAGAGTATTGCGTCAGCGAAGGATGGGTACGTGTCACCGCGGGCAACGCCAAGGATCGCTATGGCAATCCGCTGACCATCAAGGTCAATGGCACCGTCGAACCGTATTTCCGCACCAAGGATTGAACTGAATGTCCGTCCGTATCGTCGACGTGCGCGAGATCACCAAGCCGATCTCGTCGCCGATCCGCAACGCCTATATCGATTTCACCAAGATGACGTCGAGCCTCGTGGCCGTCGTCACCGACGTCGTGCGCGACGGCAAGCCGGTGGTTGGCTACGGCTTCAATTCCAACGGCCGTTACGGGCAGGGCGGTCTGATCCGCGAGCGCTTCCGCAATCGCCTGCTCGAAGCCGATCCGAAAACGCTGCTGGATGCGACCGGCGACAACCTCGACCCGGACAAGATCTGGGCGACGTTGATGTCGAACGAAAAGCCCGGCGGGCACGGCGAGCGCTCTGTTGCCGTCGGCACCATCGACATGGCGGTGTGGGATGCGATCGCGAAGATCGCGGGCAAGCCGCTGTTCCGTCTGCTCGCGGAGCGTCATGGCCGCACCGCCGATCCGCGCGTGTTCGTCTATGCCGCCGGCGGCTACTACTATCCCGGCAAGGATCTGGCGATGCTGTGCAAGGAGATGCGCGGCTATCTCGATCGCGGCTACAACGTCGTCAAGATGAAGATCGGCGGGGCTTCCGTGGCGGAAGATCGCGAACGGATCGAGGCGGTGCTGAAGGAAATCGGTTCTCAGGCGCAGCTCGCCGTCGATGCCAACGGACGTTTCGATCTGGAGACCGCGATTGCTTACGCAAAAATGCTGAGGGAATATCCGCTGTTCTGGTACGAGGAAGCTGGCGATCCGCTGGACTATCAGTTGCAGGCGGCGCTCGCCGAATTCTATCCAGGACCGATGGCGACGGGCGAGAATCTCTTCAGCCATCAGGACGCGCGCAATCTGATCCGCTATGGCGGCATGCGGCCCGATCGCGACTGGCTGCAGTTCGACTGCGCACTGTCGTATGGTCTTTGCGAATATCAGCGCACGCTCAAGGTGATCGAATCTGCCGGCTGGTCGCCGAGCCGCTGCATTCCGCATGGTGGGCATCAGATGTCATTGAATATCGCGGCGGGTCTCGGCCTCGGCGGCAACGAGAGCTATCCCGACCTGTTCCAGCCTTACGGTGGATTCCCCGATGGCGTCCGCGTCGAGAACGGGCACATCACCATGCCGGAGCTGCCGGGCATCGGCTTCGAGGGAAAGTCGGATCTTTACCGGGAAATGAAGGCGCTAGCCTCTTGAGGCGAACTCAAGGCAGGCCAAAAGTCATGCGGCGGAATTGCGGCAGGCGGGAATGCGCTTGAAATCGCGCCGTCCGCACAAAGTTCAAGCTTAAAGCAATCGCGTTTCCGGCTATGCTGGGAACGCTGACCGGATACACTCCGGCGAACGCGGTGCGATCGGCATGCCGGTTGCGGGGAGAGGGATGGGATGAGCGTGGTGCCGTTGCGACCGGGAGTTCAGGCTGAGCCGTCCGCTCACGCAAAACCCGTCGCCATGATCGAGATCGACCGCGTCTCCCAGATGTTCGAAACCTCGGGACGCCGCAGTCATCTCGCGCTGTCGGACATCTCGCTGAGCATTGAAGACGGTGCATTCGTTTCCATCCTTGGCCCCTCCGGCTGCGGCAAGTCCACCTTGCTCTATATCGTCGGTGGCTTCGTCATGCCGACCGCCGGCGTTGCGAAGGTGAAGGGTAGGGCGATCACCGGACCGGGGCCGGATCGCGGGCCGGTGTTCCAGGAGTTCGCGCTGTTTCCCTGGAAGAACGTGCTCGGCAACGTGATGTACGGCCTGCGCCAGCAAGGCGTGAAGCGCGCCGAGGCGGAAGCGCAGAGTCGCCGCCTGATCGAGATGGTCGGGCTGAAGGGCTATGAATCATTTTATCCCAAAGAACTGTCGGGCGGCATGAAGCAGCGCGTCGCGATCGCGCGCACGCTCGCCTATCACCCGGAAGTGCTGTTGATGGACGAGCCGTTCGGCGCGCTCGATGCGCACACGCGCACCCGGTTGCAGAACGATCTGCTCAACATCTGGGAGCGCGACCGCAAGACGGTGCTGTTCGTTACCCATTCTGTGGACGAAGCCGTGTTCCTGTCGGATAAGGTGGTGGTGATGACGCGCTCGCCCGGCCGCATCAAAGAGATCGTCGATATCGATCTGCCGCGCCCGCGCCGCCGCGCCGACCTGCTGCTCGATCCGCACTATCAGAAATACGTCGTGGATATCGAGAAACTGATCGACGACGTACTCGAAGACGAGTTGCACCCATGAACGCGAGCCAGTTCGGCCGCCGTATCTCGCCGCTGCTGGCCTGCATCGGCCTGCTGTGCGTCTGGCAAGCCGGCGCGCTGGCGCTGAAGACCGACAGCTTTCCGACTGCGCTGGAAGCGATCCGCGCGATTCCGTCGATCCTCGGCGATCATGAATCGCTGCTCAACATTCTGGACTCGCTGCGCCGGATGGCGATCGGGTTCGGGCTCGCGGCGCTGGTCTCGATTCCGCTCGGCCTGATGATGGGACGTATCCGCGCGGTCGCCTCGCTCTGCAATCCGCTGTTGATGATCGTGTATCCGGTGCCGAAGGCGGCGCTGATGCCGGTCATCATGCTGTGGCTCGGCGTTGGCGACGTCTCCAAAACGCTGGTGATCTTTCTCGGCGTCAGCATTCCGATCATCTATCACAGCTTCCAGGGCGCGAAGGCGGTCGAGGAGAAGATGGTGTGGTCCGGCGCGGCGATGGGGTTGTCCGGATTTCAGCGCATGTTCCGCATCGTACTGCCGGCAGCTTTGCCGGAAATCCTCGCCGGCTGCCGCACCGGCCTCGTGCTCGCATTGATCACCATGGTGACGAGCGAGATGATCGCGCGGCAGAACGGCGCCGGCAACATCCTGTTCAACGCGCTCGACATGGCACAGTACGATACGGTGTTCGCGATGATCATCGTCATCGGTGCGCTCGGCATCATCTTCGATGCGGCCTTTGAAAAGCTGCGGCGCGCGCTGGTCCGCTGGTCGGAGCCGCGCTTCGACATGCCATTGAGCTTCTCATGAGGGCGAGCTTCTTATGAACGCGCGGCTCGTCTCCACCGATATCATCCTCGGAATCATTCCGATCGCGCTGGTCATTGCGCTGTGGCAGGGGCTGGTGAGCTTCGGCTATGCGCCGGTGGCGCTGTTGCCCCCGCCGGGATCGGTATTCGCGCGGCTCGCGCAGCAACTCGTCAATCCGGGGTTCCTGCACGATATCGGGGCAACCCTGCTGCGGCTGTTCGCGGGATTCGGCATCGCGGTGGTGCTGGGTGTCGCGCTGGGCCTTGCCGCCGCGGTCTCGCCCGGCGTCAATGCCGTGGTTCGTCCGATGGTGCGCGTGCTGGCCCCGTTGCCGAAGGTTGCGCTGTATCCCGCGATGCTGTTGCTGCTTGGCTTCGACCACGCCTCGAAGATCACGCTGGTTACGGCGGACGCGCTGTTTCCGATCCTGCTCTCGGCCTACTACGGCGCCTCGATGGTCGAGCAGAAGCTGGTCTGGTCGGCGATGGCCGCGGGCACGCCGCGCAGCCAGATCCTGTTCAAGGTCGTGCTGCCGGCGGCGCTGCCGTCGATCCTGACCGGCTGCCGCATCGGGCTGGTGATTTCCTGCATCGTGGTATTCCTGGCCGAGATGATTACCTCGACCGATGGCCTTGGCCACGAACTGGTGGCGGCAGCGCGCACGTTCCAGACCGTGGATATGTTCGTGCCGCTGATCACGATCTCGCTGCTCGGCCTGATCCTCAACGGCCTGCTGCACGGCCTGCGGACCTATCTGCTGCGCGGTTTTCCTGAGGTGTAAGGGTTCGTGAAAAACCCTCCACCGTCATTCCGGAAGCCGCGAAGCGGCTATCCGGAATCCATAACCCCTGTGCTGATGCTTCGTGTAAAAGCAATCACGGGGACTATGGATTCCGGGCTCGCTCGCAAAAGCTCGCGCCCCGGAATGACGCGAGGATAAGGCTTGGGCTCGAAACTACGACAGCCGCAAATCCAGCAGGCGCCGCCCTTCGCTCTTCAAGAGCTTCTTCACCGCGCCCGATGCGACGACCTCGTCGTCGTTGGCGTAGGCCTCGTGGTTCTTCTCGATGTCGTCGAGATGATAGAGGTAGTTGACCATGATGCCGGCGGACTCGCCCAAGCCCTTGTCAGAGGTGTCGCCGAGCCAGTTGATGCGCTCCAGCCGCGCGCCGTTGCCGAGGTGGAAACGCGCCACCGAATCCACCGGCTTGCCGCGCGGGTTCTTCGCCTTCAGGAAATAGTGCGCGGCCAGCGGCTCGAGCACGGCGCGCAGCTTTGACGATATCTCCTCGTCCTCGAACCAGTTGGGGCGGTCGAGTTCGGCAAGCACCGCGCGGTCTTCATCCGAGATCGGCACATCGGTGCCGCGCTTGATCCAGCTCATGAAGCCCGGCACCGGTGACAGCGTCACGAAAGTGTCGAGTTTCGGCAGGTCGCGCCGCAACTCCTCGACCACCTGCTTGATCAGGAAATTGCCGAAGGAAATGCCGGCGAGGCCGCGCTGGCAGTTCGAGATCGAATAGAACACGGCGGTGCGCGCGCGCTCGATCGGCACCGGCTGGCGGTCTTCCGCGAGCAGCGGTGCGATGGCGCCGGGAATCGTTTCGGTCAGTGCCACCTCGACGAAGATCAGCGGTTCGTCGTTCAGCGCGGGGTGGAAGAAGGCATAGCAGCGGCGGTCGATCGGATCGATGCGGCGGCGCAGGTCGTCCCAGTCGTGGATGCGATGCACCGCTTCGTAACGGATCACCTTTTCCAGCACCATGGCGGGCGTCGACCAGTCGATCTTGCGCAGCACGAGAAATCCCCGGTTGAACCATGACGACAGCAAATGTTCGAGATCGCGATCGACTGTGCCGAGATCCTTGCGATCCTTGCGCAGGTCCAGCAGATGTTCGCGCATGGTGACGAGTTCGTGAGTTGCGCCGGGAGCGCGGTTCAACCGGCGAAACAATTCCTGCCGCAGCGGCTCGGACGCGAAGTGCAGATCGCCACCGGCGCCGCCCACGCCGGCGCGCCAGACCTCGATGGCCTTCTCGACCTTGTCGCGATCCGGCCCAAACTTGCGCGACAACGTTTCGAAGAATGCGGTGCGTCCCGCATCGTCGAGACCGCGGTAGGCTTCCAGCACCTCGCGGGCGAGTGCGGTGGCGGAGGCTTCGCCGCGGCCGGACAAGAGGCCTTCGCAGAGCGCGGCCATGTCGTCGGGCGAGTGCGGCTCGTTGCCGGACCATGGCGCACGGCGGAGCAGGGTACGGCCGCGCTCCGAAATCGACGCGATCAGGCCGGAAAAGAAGTCATTGTTCATGGTGCAACGGCCTTTTCCATGATGCGGCGGACCTCGATGTCTCCGGGGCAGGACCGGAGGTGCGTACCTACGACTATATACTCAATCACAAAGCATATTGCGTGCAAATTTGAGGCATGAAAGGATCGAAGTAATAGAGCTTTCTGCGGATCAGCTCTTCAAAAATTCGTATATGGGGATCTTGAGACATGAAGCCGATCGCACTGAAGTCCGTTCTTGCCGCGGGATTGGCCGCGTGTGTCGTAACGGTCGCGTCGCCCGCTTTCGCGCAGCAGACCATTCGCGTCGGCTGGACCATTCCGGCGGAGGAATCCAAGTACTGGATGATGAAGCGGCCGTCGGAATTTCCCGATATCGGCAAGGACTACAAGATCCAGTGGCAGCAATTCCAGGGTACCGCGCCGATGACGCAGGCGCTGGCCGCCGGCGCGCTCGACTGCGCGACGCAATCGGTGTTATCGCTCGCCCAGGGCGTCGCCAGCGGCGGCTTGCAGGCCTACATCGTGGCCCAGCACGTCTACGAGAAGCCCGGCGGGTTTTCGGTGTATTGGGCGGTGAAGGATGACTCGCCGATCAAGACCATCGCCGATCTCAAGGGCAAGACCATGGCCATCAACGTGCTGGGGTCCGGCATCTACGGGCCGATGGCGCTGCTGCTCAAGCAGCACGGTGTCGATCCCGAGAAGGACATCAAGCTTGTCGAAGTCGGCTTTGCGTTGTCGGAAGATGCCGTGCGCTCGGGCCGCGTCGATGCCGCGCCGATGAACCAGCCGTTCGCGGCGCGCTCCGAGGCCAAGGGCGGCTTGCGCAAGCTGTTCTCGCTCTCCGAGCAGCAGAAGAACATCGTCCATATCGTCGATGCCTGCCGCAAGGATTTCGTCGACAAGAATCCGGAGCTTGCAAAACACTACGTGCGCGATCTGACGCTCGGCATGAAGAAGGCGCTCGCCAACCGCGACGAGACGCTCAAGGTTGTGAACGAGGTGATGAAGGCGCCGATCCCGGTTCTGGATACCTATCTGCTCAAGGACAACGATTTCGGCCGCGATCCCGGCGCGGCGCCGAACTTCCCGGCGATCCAGAGCATGCTCGACACCTACGCTGCGACCGGCATGCTGCCGAAGAAGCTGGACGTCGCGCAGTTCAAGCACCCGACCATCGTCGCGCCGCTGCAGTAGGGCGCCCGGCGAGTCGCAATATCCGCGTCATTCCGGGCACGTGCGACGACGCACGTTCCGGAATGACGGCGGAGTTTTCCGATGATGGCCTGTTAGTCGGCCGCCGAGCGTCCCGCCCGTCCGATCAGCAGATCCAGCGCGTGCTTGATGGTGGCGCGCTCCGTGCTGGTGAATTGCGCGAGCAGATCGGCTTCGTGAGTGCGGGCGGCCAGCAGCACCGGGGCGACGCGCGTGCGTCCCTTGGCGGTGAGATGCAGCGCGACCCGTCGCCGGTCGCTGGCGGTGCTGCGTCGCTTGAGCAGGCCGTCGCGTTCCATGCGGTCGAGCACCTTGGTCAGTCGCGGCTGCTTCATCAGCGCCATCGCGGCGAGCTCGCCAACCGACAATCCCTCGACGTCGGTGAGGCACGCCAGCACGCGCCATTCCGGCACCGTCATGCGCCACGTCTTCAGCATCGCGTGAAATTCGTTGGAGACGTTGAAGCTCGCGCGCGCCAGCAGATAGGCGAGATAGCTGCGGGCAAACCCGTCGCCCGCGGTCAGAACCGCCCTGCCGTTCGTCGCCGATTTCCGCTGCGCCATCGAGGGCCACCCGCTGTCCTTTAACATTAAAAATATTCCTTTTCATGCAACATGGCCACTCCTATGATCCGTCCGATATCGGCGACGACGGGAGACACGCATGCTGGCGGATCGCATCGAGGCGAAATGGATCGACGCGTTCTGCGAGATCTTCGAGCGCTGCGCGGTCAAGCCGGGCGATACCGCCGCGATCCTCTCCGAGACCCAGTCGCGCGCGCTGAACGTCCACATCGCCGAACTGGCGCTGTTGCGCATGGGTGCAAAGCCGTTCCACATCGTGGTGCCGACGCCGCGTAACAGGCAGGTCGTGCCGGTGCGTTCGACCGGCGCCAGCGAGGCGATCCAGCGGCTCGCGCCTGTCGTGAGCGCCCTGCAGCAGGCGGGTTTCGTGGTGGACTGCACCATCGAAGGATTGATGCATGCGCCGGAGACGCCGGACATCCTGAAAGCCGGGGCGCGCATTCTGGTGATCTCCAACGAGCACCCGGAAGCGCTGGAGCGCATGGTGCCGGACAGCGCGTTGGAGAAGCGCGTGCGCGCGGCGGCAAAAATGCTGCGCGGCACGAAACGCATGAAGGTGACGTCGAAAGCGGGTACCGATCTCGACGTCAACATGGAGGGCGCGCCGACCGTCGGCGTCTGGGGCTGGACCGATCGGCCGGGCACGCTGGCGCACTGGCCCGGCGGCATCGTGGTGAGTTTTCCGAAGAGCGGCGGCGTCAACGGCCGGCTGGTGATGGCGGCGGGCGATATCAACCTGACCTTCAAACGCTATCTGACCTCGGCCGTCGACATGACGATCAAGGACGATTACGTCACCGA
>JAFKKH010000029.1 GCA_017305665.1 Hyphomicrobiales bacterium | reverse complement strand
TTGTCGATCTGGTCGTAGGCCGTGAACGTCGCCCCGCCCGTCTCCGCCAGCACCTTCGTGATCGCCGCCGTCAGCGACGTCTTGCCGTGGTCAACGTGACCGATCGTGCCAATGTTGCAATGCGGCTTGGTGCGGTTGAATTTCTCTTTGGCCATTCATTCACCTCTGTTGGCCAGCGCATCTGCGCGGCTCCCAAATCCGCGGCTGGTTACTGCGGAAAACGCCCCTGTTCAAGCCAGAAATTCTGGGCCAATCTCGCCTCGCCATGCCGGGAAGCCTCTTATTTAGGTCGGCAAACGAAAAGAGCAATCGGGAGAGACATCATGACCGCGCAAACAGCCGCCAGACAGCCCGCGTCACCGCACACCCCGCCGCTTCCCGAGGCTCAGCCCGCCAAGATCGGACTCTCCGCCACCCGCCTGCAGCGGATGTCCGACGCTTTCAAACGAGAGGTCGACAAGGGCACTGTCCCCGGCGTCACCATCATGGTCGCCCGACGCGGTCAGATCGGCTGGTTCGACGCTATCGGCCGGCAAAATCCTGCGACCGCTGCGCCGATGGCTCATGACAGCATCTTCCGGATTTTCTCGATGACCAAGCCGATCGTCTCGGTCGCGGTGATGCAACTGCTGGAAGACGGCCGCCTGCTGCTGACCGATCCCGTCGCCAAATACATCCCCGAATTTTCGGAATTGAAGGTCGGCGTCGAGACCGGCGGCAAGCTCGAACTCGTTCCGCTCGTGCGGCCGATGACGGTGCAGGACCTGCTGCGGCACACCTCGGGCCTCACCTACGACCACACCGGCGACGGCTCCGTGCACCAGATGTACAAGGATTCGCGCCTGCGCAGCCGCAAGATCACCAACGCGGAACACGCGACGATCCTCGCCGGCATGCCGCTGATCTGCCAGCCCGGATCGGAATGGAACTACAGCCGCTCGACCGACATCCTCGGCCGCATCGTCGAGGTGGTCTCGGGCCAGACGCTCGGCGCCTTCCTTACTGAACACATTCTCGCGCCGCTGCAGATGACCGAGACCGGCTTCCACACCAGCGCCGCGAATACCGGGCGCCTTGCGGAAGCCTTCGACAAGGACCCGTGGTCCGGCGAGCCAGTCAAGCTGTTCGACATGACCGAGAGGCCCGCCATGGAATCCGGCGGCGGCGGCCTGGTCTCGACCACCATGGATTATGCACGGTTCTGCCAGATGCTACTCAGCGGCGGCACGCTCGACGGCGTCCGCATTCTCGGCCGCAAGACGCTGAGCCTGATGGCATCGAACCACCTCACGCCTGACATCAAGATCAACGGCAACATGCTAGCGGCCGGCCATGGCTTCGGGCTCGGCTTCGCGGTCCGCACCGACGAAGGCCTCGCGCCATATCCCGGTTCGTCCGGTCAATTCTACTGGAGCGGCATCGCCGGGACATTCTTCTGGATCGATCCGAAGGAAGACCTGTTCGCGGTGATGATGTCGCAGGGTCCCGGCCAGCGCGAATACATGCGCACGTTGGTGCGCGGCCTCGTCTACGCTGCGGTGGAGTGAGCGACGCGCCATCGTTGCGAGGAGCAAGCGACGGAGCAATCCACCTGTATCTGTTATTTCTGGATTGCTTCGCTTCGCTCGCAATGACGGGTTCGACGCCACTAACTGATCGTCGCGCCGCCATCGATGACGATGGTCTGGCCGGTCATGAAGTCACCGGCCGCCGAGCCCAGAAACACCGCCGCGCCCGCGATCTCGTCGGGCATACCGATACGCAGCAGTGGCGAGCGCGCGGTCGAGGCTTTCAGATTCTCCGGGTTGTCCCACAGCGCCTTGGCGAAATCGGTCTTGATCAGGCCGGGCGCGATGCAGTTCACACGAATGTTGTGCTTGCCGTATTCGCAAGCAAGATTGCGTGCGAGTTGCATGTCGGCGGCCTTCGAAATGGCGTAGGCGCCGAGGATGATCGATCCCTTCAATCCGCCGATCGATGACACGATAATGACAGAGCCGTCCTTGCGCTCGATCATCTGCGGCACCACCATGCTGATGATCCAGTTGTTGGCGACGATGTTGTTGCCGAGAATCTTGTTGAACTGATCGTCGGAAATGCCGGCCAGCGGTCCATAGTACGGATTCGATGCGGCGTTACAGACCAGCACGTCGATCTTGCCGAAAGCCTTGTTGCTTTCGTCGACGAGGTTTTGCAGGTTTTCCTTGCTGGAGATATTGGCGGCGATGGCGACGGCCGTGCCTTTACCGAACTTGTCGTTGATCTCCTTCGCCACCTGATCGCAGACATCCTGCTTGCGCGACGAGACGACGACCTTGGCGCCATGCTCCGCCATCCGCTCGGCGATGGCGCGACCGATGCCGCGTGTCGAACCGGTGATGACGGCGACTTTCCCCTTCATGTCGAACAAGGTCATGTGTCTCTCCCAGATTGTTCGTTTCTATAAATTTTAGAATTCCAGATGATCACGCAAGCTTCGTCGCGCTGGCAATTTCCGGACCTGCCGGCTGATGCATGGCGTCGTGCGCGGCGTCCGCAATCCATGGCTGCTGGTTGACCATCGGAATGCGCCAGCCGCTATGGCCGTCGCTGCCGAGATGATCGAGCCGCGTGATCGAGCAATTGTCGATGGTGAATGCAAGGCCGCGCTCCGGCTGATCGCCAAGCGCGACACCGATTGCCGCCTTGATGGTGCCGCCGTGCGCCACGGCAACAATGTCCCTGCCTGCATGCGCGGCCGTGAGGCGCGCGACACCAGCCTTGGTGCGGTTGTAGAGATCCATGAAGCTCTCGCCATTCGGCGACGGCTCGTCGATCGGCGCGAACCAATAGCTGCCGATGGCAATGGGACGGCTTGCGAAAAACGCCGCGCGGTTCAAACCCTGCCAGTCGCCGAGATGCTGCTCGTTGAAGTCGCTTTCATGCGGCATGGTATCCGGCTTCGGGAAACCCGCATCCCAGATCGCGGCCGCGGTCTGATGCGTCCGCTTCAGCTTGCTCGCGACCCATACGGCGTTGCGCGGCAAAATCTTGCTGACGGCATTGAACACCACGCGGTCGCTGCAATCGCAATCCATGTCCTTCTGGCCATAAATGTTGCCGCCATCGTTGCGCACCGGCGCGTGCCGCACCCACCACCATCGCGTCGCGACAACGCCCGTCGGAACGGCATGCTGCGCAACAAACCGGTTCTCGGAATTGGACATCGGCGGCACCCTTCAATAGTGTTTCACGCGGCTGTAAGTGAGCTATAGCGCGATCGCAAGTCAACTTCGTGTCCGTTCGGACGCGGCAATCTGCTTCAAACATTGTATGAATTCCGTGAGACGGCAAGCACGCGCCGTTGTGAAGATAGGGAGAGTTTCATGGGCCGCCTCGAGGGCAAATCCGTCATCATCACCGGCGCCGGCAGCGGCATCGGCCGCGCCGCCTCTTTGTTGTTCACCAGGGAAGGCGCGAAGCTGATCGCGGTGGATCGCACAGAGGGCGTCAAGGACACCGTCGAGCAGATTCGCAAGGCCGGCGGCACGGCGGAAGCCGTGATCGCGGACGCGGGTTCCGAAAAAGATGTCATCGCCTTCATCGACAAGGCCGTATCCACCCATGGCAAGCTCGATGCGATCTGGGCCAATGCGGGAATCGGTGGCGGCCTGATACCGATCGCTGAACAAACCGTCGATCACTGGCAGGAAGTTTTGCGCGTCAACCTGATCGGGCCGTTCCTCGCGGTGAAATATGCGATGCCGCACATGATCAAGCAGGGATCGGGTTCGATCGTGTGCACGGCGTCGGTCGCGGGTTTGAAGTCCGGCGCGTCCGGGCATCCCTATGCCGCCAGCAAGGCCGGCGTCATCAGCCTGGTGCAGACGACGGCCTACTCGCTGTCAGGCACCGGCGTGCGCATCAACGCGGTGTGTCCCGGCCTGATCGAGACAGGTATGACAAAGCCGGTATTCGACCGCGCCAAGCAGCGCGGTACGCAGGACAAGATCGGCCAGCTCAATCCGCTGAAGCGTCCGGGACAGCCGCACGAACTCGCGGCTATGGGACTGTTCCTTGCAAGCGACGAGGCGTCTTACGTGAACGGTCAGGCGATCCCGGTGGACGGCGGCCTCACCGCCTCGATGCCCTATACCGGCAAGCCGATTTGATAGCTGTTACATTCCGTCCGGCGGCAGGCTCGACGCGGTTGCCGCCGGACGATTCTCGTCGCGAATGCGCTCGCGGTAAAGCGCATACATCCCCGACCCGACGATCACGAAAGCCCCGATCAGCATCATCGCATCCGGTACTTCGGCGAACACCAGATAGCCGATGACGATGGCCCAGACCAATGCAGTGTAGCGAAACGGTGCGACCGCCGAGATGTCTCCGACGCGCAGTGCCATGATGATGCAGTTGTAGCCGATCGGCAGCAGAACCCCGGCGACCACCAGAAGCGCAAACGTCTGTCCCGACATCGGCGACCAGCCGCCCAGCGGCTCCAGCAAACAGGCCCCCGCCGTTCCGACCGATATTGTCGTGAGCAGCGTCACGAACAGCGACGGAACGTCCTTGGAAATGCCCTTGGTGGCGAGGTCGCGGATCGCGCACAGGACCACTGAGGCCAACACCAGCAGTGAATATTGGTTGAAGCCCGCAAGGCCGGGCCGAACGATGATGAGCACGCCGACGAATCCAGCCGCGATGGCAAGCCAGCGCCGCCAGCCGACATGCTCATTGAACGCCACCACCGCACCCAGCGTGACCGCCAGCGGCAACGCCTGGAAAATCGAATAGGTGTTGGCGAGCGGCAGATGCGTGATCGCGGCCAAAAAAGTGATCGCGCCGCCAACCTCGCATATCACGCGCAGGACGATCGGCACCTGCAGGACCGTTCTGAACGGCCGCATCGCGCGGTTGCGAAGCGCGAGCCCTCCGATCAACATCATCGCAAACACGCTGCGCACCAGCATGACCTGCCCGAAATTGATTTCGGACGAGACGAACTTGGTAATCGCATCGTTCAGCGCAAAGCACGCCGTTGCGATCACCATGAACACGTTGCCGCGGAGATTGGGAGAAAGGTTCACAGCAGTTTTGGGTGCCAAGCCTCAGCGCCGCGCCAAGATGAACGCCGGTTCGAGGGATCGGGACAGAACAAAGACGCGCTCCGGATTGGAGCGCGTCTTGCTTGTGATATCAGGTCGCGCCGGCCTTTTGCGCGTATTCCCACGACGCCTTCGACAGCGGCACGGTCCGCTTGGCGGATTCCATGGCCTTGGCACTCGCCGCAGTGCCGTCCCTGATCCGGCCGGCAATGCCCTGCGTGATACCCGCAAGACGGAACAGGTTGTAGGCAAAGTACCAGTTGAGATCCGGCACCTTCTCACCTGCGACGTTGCAATAGATTTGCGCCGCCTCATCCATGTCCGGAATGTTGAGCGTTTTGAAATCGGCGTTGGCGAGTCCCGGCATGGTCCACTGCATCAGAAGATAAGTGAAGTCCGCCATCGGATCACCGAGCGTCGACAACTCCCAGTCCAGCACGGCCTGCACGCGCGGTTCCGTCGCATGGAAAATCATGTTGTCGAGACGGTAGTCGCCATGAACGATCGAGATGCGCTTCTGCTCCGGAATCGTGCGCGGCAGCCACTCGATCAGTTTTTCAACTTCCGGAATGTGCTGGGTCTCGGACGCGCGATACTGCTTGGTCCAGCGATCGACCTGGCGCGCAAAATAGTTGCCGGGCTTGCCGAAATCGCCGAGTCCGATCGCATTCGGATCGTAGTTGTGAAGTTTGGCCAGCGTCTCGATCTTGCTGGTGAAAATCTTGCGGCGTGCATCCGCCGGCTGACTGGGCAAGGTCGGATCCCAGAACACCCGGCCCTCTTCCATCGACATGATGTAGAAGGCTGCGCCGATCACGCCGTCGTCCGTGCACAGCGCGTAGGCCTTGGCGACTGGAAAGCCCTGCTTGCTCAGCGCGGCGATGACCTTGAATTCGCGATCGACCGCATGCGCCGACGGCAGCAGTTTCCCGAACGGCTTGCGCCGCATCACATAGGACCGACCCGGCGTATCTAATCGATACGTCGGATTTGATTGCCCGCCCTTGAACTGCAGAACGGTCAGTGGACCTTCATAGCCCGCGACATTCTCGCGCAGCCAAGCATCGAGACGAATTTCGTCGACGCGATGCCGCTCCTCGACGGGCTTGGTGCCCGAGAATTCCTCGTCTTTTCTGACGCCGTCGGCCACCTGGCGCTCCCTTAGCTTTCTTGCGGGAGCGCCAAGCGGAACTCCCGTTAATGCGACGTGGAAGAGTTTGCATACTTCCGAAGTTCAAGTCTGGCAATGGCGCGATTGTGCACTTCATCGGGGCCATCCGCCAGACGCATGGTGCGCATGGAGGCATAGTCGCGTGCGAGGCCTGCATCGTCGGAGACGCCCGCCGCACCGAACGCCTGGATCGCGTTATCGATGATCTTGAGCGCCATGTTCGGACCCGACACCTTGATCATGGCGATCTCGAGCTGTGCGGTCTTGTTGCCGACCTTGTCCATCATGTCGGCGGCCTTGAGACACAGCAGGCGATTCAGTTCGATATCGGTGCGGGCTTCGGCGATGCGCTGCTCCCAGATCGATTGCTCGATGATCTTCTTGCCGAAGGCGGTACGCGACATCAGCCGCTTCACCATCTTCTCCAGCGCCTCTTCGGCCTTGCCGATGGTACGCATGCAGTGATGGATGCGGCCGGGGCCGAGGCGGCCCTGTGCGATCTCGAAACCGCGGCCCTCGCCGAGCAGGATGTTGCTGGCGGGAACGCGCACGTTCTCCAGCAGCACCTGCGCGTGGCCGTGCGGCGCGTCGTCAAAACCGAACACCGGCAGCAGCTTCTCGATCTTGATGCCGGGCGTGTCGAGCGGCACCAGAATCTGCGACTGCTGCTGATGGCGCGGCGCATTGAAATCGGTCTTGCCCATCAGGATCGCGATCTTGCAGCGGGGGTCGCCGACGCCGGACGACCACCACTTGCGGCCGTTGATGACGTAGTGATCGCCGTCGCGCTTGATGCTGGTTTCGATGTTGGTGGCATCCGACGAGGCAACCGCCGGCTCGGTCATCAGGAACGCGGAGCGGATCTCGCCGTCCATCAGCGGACGCAGCCACTTGCGCTTCTGCTCTTTGGAGCCGTAGCGCATGAACACTTCCATGTTTCCGGTATCCGGTGCGGAGCAGTTGAACACCTCGGACGCCCAACCGATGTGGCCCATCTGCTCGGCGAGCAGCGCGTATTCGAGGTTGGTCAATCCCGCGCCACGGAATTCGTCGTCCTCATGCGAATTCGGCGGCATGAACATATTCCAGAGGCCTTCCGCCTTGGCCTTCTTCTTCAACTCCTCGACGATCGGAATGACCTTCCAGCGCTCGCCTTCGGCGTCCTGTTGCTTGTAGATCGGCACCGCCGGCCGCACGTGCTTGTTCATGAAATCGGTGACGCGCTCGAGCCATTCGCGCTGGCGGTCGGACATCGTGAAATCCATTGGGACGCTCCTCGTGCTGAATTTTGCGGGCCACTCTCTCCCCGCCAGCTACCCCTCGCAAGGCAATTCTGTTGCCGATTGCGAGGCGAGCCAACGCGGGCGCCGGATCTGCAATGCGTGCTGGCGCATTGACATTCCAGCCTTCAAACCATAGTTTCATACGTCTGTTTGAAATGCAACTCCCCTCACGCATGGGGCTATGCCATGGCCACGGACCACACACGCAGCGCTATCCTGACCGCCGCCGAGCGTCTTTACGCCGATCGCGGCTTCGCGGACGTGACATTGCGCGACATCGTCGCCGCCGCAGACGTGAACCTGGCGGCGGTGAACTATCATTTCGGCTCCAAGGATGAACTGATCGCGGAGCTGTTCGTCACCCGCAGCCTTGCGACCAACCGCGAACGTCTCAACGAACTGAAAGCTGCCGAAGAAGCCGGCGGCGGGCGCGCCGAGATCGATGTGGTGTTGCGTGCGCTAGTCGGTCCAACGCTGCGCGGCTGCCTCGGCCCCGACAAGCAGCGTTCGGATGCGGCGCGTTTCATGATCCGCGCCTCGATCGAATCCGTGCCGCCAATCCGCAAGATCAAGAACCGCGAAGTCGATCACCTGCGGAAGTTCGCCGCCGCCATGAAGCGCGCCCTGCCCGGCCGCGACGAAGTCGACCTGTATTGGGGCCTGCACTTCGCGCTCGCCATGGCGCATCAGACGATCCGTGACACGGAGCGCCTGACAAAATTGTCGGACGGGAAATGCGATCTCAACGACGTGAACGCGATCATCGATCGCGTCGTCGCCGTCGCGACCCTGGCGCTGACCACGAATCCGGGCCGGAGCAAGACAGGGCCGCGTGTGAACGTCCTGGCGGCTAGATGATCTTCTGCGCCTTCAACGCCTCGATCTTCGCATCATCGTAGCCGAGCTGCGACGCCAGCACCTCGCCGGTATGCTGGCCGAGCGTGGGCGGCGCCCGATAGTCCGTGACGGGCGTCCCGGAGAATGTGATCGCATTGCGGATCAACGATAGCGATGGTTCGAACGGATGCTCGACCTTCACTTCCATGCCGCGCTCGCGCACGTGCGGATCGGCAAACACTTGCGCGAAGTCATTGATCGGCCCTGAAGGCACGCCGGCCTTCTCGAGTCCATCGAGCCAGTGCTTCACCGGCTGCTTCAGGAACTCGCCAGCGAAGATCGCCATCAGCTCCTTGCCGTGCTGAACGCGGTCATTGTTCTTGAGATATTTCGGGTTGGTGGCGAGATCGGGCCGGCCGAGCACCGCGCAAGTGCGCGCGTATTGCCCGTCGTTGCCGACCACCAGCATCAACTCGCCGTCCGTGCAACGAAACACGCCGGCCGGCATGCCGCCATTGCCCCAGGTGCCACGCCGCGGCGGCACCTTCCCGTTCACCAAAAAGATTTGGGCCCAATGCGACAGCGAAGCGATGACGGTGTCGAGCAGGCAGACGTCGACGTGCTGCCCCTGCCCGTGATTGACCTTGCGATTGTAAAGCGCGGCAAGAATCCCGATCGACCCGTTCATACCTGTCATGTAGTCGACGATGCTTGGGCCAACCTTCATCGGACCTTCGCCGGGTTCGCCGTCGAGATGGCCCGTGACGCTCATCAGGCCGCCCATCGCCTGCAGGATGGCATCGTAACCGGCGCGCGGCGCATAGGGGCCGGTTTGGCCAAAGCCGGTCACCGAGCAATAGATGATGCCGGGATTGATGGCCTTGATCGATTCGTAATCAAGCCCGTAGCGCTTGAGATCGCCGACCTTGAAATTCTCCATCATGACGTCGGCTGTCTTCGCCAGTTCGCGCACGATCTCCTGGCCTTCGGGCTTGGACAAGTCGAGGGTGACCGATTTCTTGCCGCGGTTGGCGCAGAGGAAGAACGAGTTGTTGTTGTTCTGCTTGCCCTCGGGGTCGACCAGATAGGGCGGCCCGAAAGCACGCGCATCGTCACCACCTCCCGGCCGCTCGATCTTGATCACTTCGGCGCCGAGATCGGCCAGCATCTGCGATGCAATCGGCCCGGCGAGCACGCGTGTCAAATCGATGATCTTGATGCCCGAGAGCGGCAAACCCGGCATGGATTATTCCTCCGAAACAGCGTTATCAGATGCGGCTCGCATTCACCGGTGCCGCCTGCGGTTGCGCTTACACCATTTTTGCCCGCCGAGCATTGCGTTGCGGGCATGCAGCCCGCGCGCATCGTCGGTCAGCGTTCATTCCGATGGAACGGCGGGCTTTTGGAGCGGGTGAAGGGAATCGAACCCTCGTATTCAGCTTGGAAGTCTGCAATTTTTACCAATGAATTCAATCGTCTGAGGGCTCTGGGCACCCTAAGAAACTCAATGGGTTAGCAAGCAACTGTAAAACCATTTTCGGCGTGGCTCGCAGTTATTTGGCGCGCGAAATATCGGCTCTAGCGCTTGCTAGAATTTTTTCTATGATTTGCGGAAGATAGTCTTTGTTTCTGAGGGTCATAAACGCCTGCGCAAACTCATCGACATATTTTTCGCCAAATGGGATCAGCGCATCAACTATCCGCTTAATATCATCGTCGTGTTGAAGAAATGCATTCCATTGCTTCACGTCGTACGAAGGGGCTGTCAGGCTCGGTGCCGCGAAGATCAAGGCACAACCCAGCACTAGTGCCGCTACTCCAACAACATTCAAGAATGGTGCCATCAGAAAAAAGGGTGGCACCGCATGAACGCGGGCTCCGGGATCATACCCTTTTGTAATTATTGCGACCTGACGCTTCGCTTGTTCGCCATAATCAAAATGAACATCATTACCTTTTGTGCCACATGACGCGCGGTTTGGATCCCATTGCGGATTAATAAACTGAAGCTTTTGGCCGGAAGAACCAATTTCAGATCGGTCGGGTACGTATTCAGGTGGAACCTGATAGGTCGAGGACCAAAGACATGAAACGTATCCGTGCTGAAGCCACTGTGTTGTTGGTCGCAGAATGAACCAACTTGCTAATGCTCCAACAATGAAAACGAACCCAACCAATACTACCGAACCGGCAACTCGACGTAAGCTCACCTGTTTCCTCACCCTATAGGCTGCTCACTTGCCTACACTTCTCAATCTTAGAAAGAGCAAGCAGCATCGCAGATTATTTATACCGTATCATAAGCCGAGTTGCAGGTGGGTTTGCAGGTGAAATGACGTACTTTGCATGTCGTTTGCAGGCCACCTGCAAATTGCCGCACGGCCAAATTCCTAAACAATTGAATCTACAAAGAAAGCTCTGGGCGTAACACGCTATAGGGCGCTTGTCTTAGAACAGTGCGCATCCGTACAACAGATGCATGTCTCGTGGCCCCCTCACTTTCAAAGGAACAGATGTAACGCGTGCGATCCGCGCCACCATGGCTGCTGGCATCGCTGTTGCGCGCGTAGAGATCGACAAGGATGGAAAGATCGTAATAATTACGTTGGCTGAGACGCCGCAGACGCTCGCGAGCGATCTAGATGCTGAGTTAGAAGCTTACGAAGCACGGCGAAAGAATGCGCGTTCAGCTTAAGGGCGTCCACAAAGTCAAATCCAAGGGTAATATTTATTACTATGCATGGCGCGGCGGGCCTCGCCTTGCAGGCAATCCGGGGTCACAGGAATTCCTGAAATCATACAACAACGCCATTTCCGACCTTAGGTCGGTGGACAACAAACGTTTCCATTTTCTGATCGTCGAATATAAAGGCAGCGATGATTTCAAGAAGCTATCCGAATCAACACGCCGCAACTGGGGGCCTTGGCTCGACCGTATTCGCCAAGAATTCGGCGATCTTCGCATAGCTCAATTCGATAGGCCTGAGAAAATCAAACCGGTGATACGTCGGTGGCGAGGCCAGTGGTCAAACACAGCGCGCACTGCCGACTATGGCTTGCAGGTCCTTTCAAGGGTGTTGTCTTACGCTGTCGATCCCCTCGGTGCGATAAGCGTGAACCCATGCGAAGGCATTAAATATCTCTACACAAACAATCGCGCAGAAACCATCTGGACCGACGAACAGATCGCTCGCATCAAGGCAACCACTTCAAAAGAAGTTGGCTGGGCGGTCGATCTTGCCGCCTTCACTGGCTTGCGGCGCGGTGACTTACTCTCCCTTACCTGGGAAAGCGTGGGTGAAAACTCTATCGAACATCGGACTAGCAAGAGTAATGGCCGCCGTCCTGCTATCATTCCTCTTTACGATGATCTCCGGCAAATACTTGCGTCGATCGAGAATAGATCGCCGTTTGTGCTGACCAATACGCAGGGTAAACCGTGGTCGGATAGTGGCTTTGGCTCGTCATTCGATAGCGCGAAGAACGCCGCGAAGATGAAAGATATCGATCTGCACTTCCATGATCTACGGGGCACTGCCGCAACCAAATTCTACAATGCCAGAATTCCTATTCGCGTCATTGCCGAGATCATGGCTTGGGATGAAGGCACTGTTGAAAAGATCATCAGGCGTTACGTCGGACGCGATGCAGCAACCAAAGCGCTGATAGCGCAAATCAACTTACACACAGAAAGTCCTGTAAAACTACTGTAAAACTTCGATGCAACCGCATTGAAATTCCGCGTAAGTCATTGAAATTATTGGAGCGGGTGAAGGGAATCGAACCCTCGTATTCAGCTTGGAAGGCTGCTGCTCTACCATTGAGCTACACCCGCGTTATCGGATCACCTATCACGGCGCGCCACGACCCTCAACAGCCCTGCAGCAACACCGCAGAATTGCTCCGGAAACCTCCGAGCCACCCCTTAACGTGCTGTGATTCTTCGCCTATATTGATGTTTCCATCAACAACGAAAGGAGGTGATCCAGTGTCTTATTCCAAGCGCTGTCACCTCGCTGGGATCGCCCGCTAGGCTTTTTCGAGCCTGGCAACGGGCGTCTCAGCGCCTGGACCAGCGAGACAACATCGGGGCGCGGCGGGATACCTCGCCGCGCCTCACCTGTGACTCGAGGACAACGAACGCGTGTATCGCTGATGGGATCGGGCTTGTCGGACTTCCGAAAATGGTGAGGGAGGCACGACTCGAACCTGCGAGGCCATGAAGAGGCTGTCAAGTCGACCAGATGTTGGGAATGATGTTCGACGAGTAGCCGCTCGTGAATATCTTGGTCGCGCCGGACATATCAAAGGAATGGCGCTTTATCGTACCAATGTTGCCGCCATACAGATGGATGCTGACCGCGGTCTTCGATTTGCTTCCGTTCCAAACTTGGTGAATGTCGCCGATCGACGGTGACACCAGATCGATGGCGCCAGCCTCGAGGACTTCCGTCGAGCCAAGTTCGGAAATCGCCCCCTCCTCGGCCACGTACCGTTGCGAAGTTTCCGATCCCCGGAGAACGCCGAGAACGCCCCAGACCGTGTGATCATGAATCGGGGCTTTTTGGCCCGGTCCCCAGACAAAGCTGACAAGCGAAAACCGCTCACGCGGATCGCAGTGCAGCAGATATTGCCGGTAGCTTCGTTCGTCGGACTCAGCGAAGGCGGCTGGCAACCATTCATCCTTCGACAACAGCCGCAGCATCAACGGTTGAGCACGCTCAAGCAAGGTCGGTTCATCCAGGCCGAGATCTGCGATCGCCGTCATCTCAGAGATGAAATTTTTCAGCATCGCGGTGTTGGCCATCATCGAACTCCTGCGGTCGAGACCTGTTGCTTTGGCGAAATCCTGCGTTGGGCCGAGAGCAGAGCCGGTGTCAGTCAATCAGCGCTTCGATCGCACCGGGCTGCTTGACGTCGATTGTTCCGACATATAGAACGAAATTTCTATTATCTGTAACGTATACCTACCCCTCGGATCGCGTCAAGCATCGGCAAAGGCGTTCCAGGATACGGCACGGATTTCATCGGAAGATTGGAGTAGCGATGAGCGCGCGTCTTGAATGTCCGGAAATAAGCCTGCTGGTGGAAAATGCATGCGCCCGCATCACGCTCAACAGGCCGCAAATCGGCAACGCGCTCAGTCCATCGATGGTCGACGATCTCGATCGCGCGATCGACAATGCCCACGCAGCAGGCGTCCGCCTGATCGTTTTTGAAGGCGCCGGCAAGCATATGTGCACCGGCTTTGACCTTAGCGATCTGGATCGCTGTTCGGACGGCGATCTTCTTCTGCGTTTTGTCCGCATCGAACATCTCCTCCAGAAAATCTATTCCAGCCCGATCATGACCGCAGCCATCGGATCGGGTCGGGTTTACGGTGCCGGAGCCGATCTGTTCGCGGCCTGCGACCGGCGGATCGGCCTCCCTGGCAGCAGCTTCGCGTTTCCGGGTTCCGGGTTCGGCCTGGTCCTTGGCACGCGCCGGCTGGCGGCACGGATCGGAAACGATGTCGCGCGGCGCCTTCTTCTCGAGGGGGCGGAGGTGTCGGTCTCAATGGCGGCTGAAGTCGGCCTGGTTACTGATCTCTGCGATCAGACCGGTCTGCAAGAGCTGCTGGGACAGGTCGCGGCGGCCGCTTCCCGACTGGAGCCGGCCACGGTCGCCGCCTTGCACGCCAAGACCATGTCACGAGATGACGATGGCGACCTCGCAGCGCTGGTCAACTCTGCAAGTCGTCCCGGATTGAAAGCGCGGATCGAAGCGTACCGGCAGAAAGCCCTGGCGGCGAGACAGCAGAAGTAGTCGCGCGAGTGGTTGAGTTGCTTTCAACTTCGAGGTATTCTCGTATATAGAACAAATCTTCAGTATATTGGGAAATAGGAAGTCGATGGCAGCGACGGTCGAAAAGCAGGCGATGGCTCCGCGGCTCGATAGCACTCTCCACAAAGGGCTTCAAATTCTCGAAACACTGGCGGTATCACCGCGTTCGCTCGGTATCACCGAGCTGTCGGCGCTTCTCGAACTGAACAAATCGAACGTCCATCGCCTGGTCAAGACACTGCGCGCCATGAACTATGTCGTCCAGGACGAGGACCGCAGCTATCGCGCCACGATGAAGCTCTGGAAGCTTGGTTCGTCGGTGATGAGTCATGCCAATCTCGTTCAACTCTGCATCAGGGAAATGAACAAGCTTGCGCAACGGACCGGCGAAAGCGTCCATCTCTCGGTTCTCGACGGACTACGCCTGCTCTACATCGAAAAAATCGACAGCGCCCAATCCGTCAGAGCCTACTCGGAACGCGGGGGCAGCTCACCGCTCCATTGCACAGCAACAGGCAAGGTGCTTTTGGCCTATTCGTACGAGGCTCTGCGAGAGCCGATCTCCAAGATGCTCGACAAGCACACAGACAAAACGATCACGTCGGTGAGAGCGTTGGACACGGAAATCGCCTCCATCCGCAATTCCGGCTATTCGGTGAACGTCGGCGAATATCGTGCGGATGTCGGAGGCGTCGCCGCTCCGATCTTCGATGCCGATGAAAGGATTCTGGCCGCCATCGGCATTTCCGGTCCCTTGTCGCGCCTGACGCGGCAGCGGATCAAGGAATATGCGCCGATCGTCGTCGCTTCGGCGAAGGCTGCATCGACGGCGATCGGATCATTGCAGCAGTAAGCCTGCGCGATTCCCCTCTCAAGCGTTGAGCGGCACCCGTCGGCGGCGCCGACGGGCGTATTCGTCTTCGGGTCACGATACTCGGCTCACAATAGATGCAAGGGCAGATGACGGCCCCGCCGATCGTCAATTCCTTGCGGCTTCGCTTGCGGCAAGAGCGGAAGCGTCCCGCGAACGCGCGGGCGCGATCGTCAAGACGATCGCCGGTCTAAGCAATGCAAACCCAGGCCTATGCAAGCCCAAGCCAACGCGAAGAGACTCGCAGACCTCATCGAACGATCATCGCGGATCTCCCGGCGCCTCAAGCCCGCGGCACACAGGCTGACGCCACGCGGACCGTGCGACCTAGCAAACCACGATCATTCCACAGGAGGAGGTAATGTCAATATACAAGATATATGTTCTAATATGCAGAACATATCCAAGATTTCTCTTTTGGTCCGCGCGATCTCGGCGTTAGATGCGCCGCGTGCGGAGCGTATTGCACGTTTGTTTCAACGGAGATCCAAATGGACATCACATACGTCGGTTCGGGAACGCGATACAGCCGGGCGGTCATTTTCAACGGGGTCGCCTATCTGGCGGGCAATATCGCCAAGGAGCCCGGCCCGACCGCCGCCGAGCAGGCGAAAATGATCCTATCGCAGATCGAAGATACTCTTTCGCTTTGCGGCACTGATAAGTCGAAGCTTCTCACTGCGACGATCGTTTTTGCCGATATGCGCGACTTCGAAGCCGTCAACGAAGTATGGGACTCGTGGATCGTCCCCGGTCATTTGCCAACACGCACTCCGATCGAAGCCAAGCTGCTCACGCCGCGCCACCTCGTCGCAATGCAGGTCACGGCTGCCGTCTAGCCGCATACTTCGACAGAACCACCGGAGAATAGAATGCAAGCAAAGCATATCGGATCCGAGGCAAGTTCGGCGCGCGCCGTCGTCTACGGCAACGTCGTGTATCTACCCGCGATCGTAGCCGACGAAGATTCGTTGACGGCCGGAGACCAGACCTCAGCGATCCTCAAGGCAATCGACAAACTTCTCCAGGAATCCGGCACCAGCAAGCGAAGGATGCTCGCCGCCACCGTAATCTGCTCGGACGTGCGACTGTTTGACGAAGTCAATGTGCGCTGGGACGCGTGGGTACCGTGGCATGATCCCCCGGCTTGCACGTTCCTCGTCGCGAAGCTCTCAGGTCCGCGCAAGCGCGTTGCAATCCAGGTCACGACCGCGCTTTGACGCCACGAATTGAAACAGTCGATCCCGAGCGTCGATACGACGCCGGGATCGATTTTCGATGCGGCACGAACAGGACAGCTTGATGAAATTTGGCGCTGGCCAGCGTACACTGCGAACGGAAGATCACCGCCTGGTGACGGGCCGCGGACACTACACGGACGATCACAGAGAGAACGACGCGCTTCATCTGGCTGTCCTGCGCGCGAGCGCCGCGCATGCCGAGATCATCTCGGTGAATGTATCCGGGGCGGCATCCTGGCCTGGTGTCATCACCGCAGCGTGCGGGAGCGATCTGGTCGCGGCCGGCCTGCAGGCGATCCCGATCATGCGGTCGTATCCCGGGCCGGACGGCGCCGGCAGCATGCCGTCACCCTCGAGATTTGCCATAGCCACCGACCGCGTCCGCTACGTCGGAGAAATCGTCGCCGTGGTAGTCGCGGAGACGGCGCGAGCCGCCGAAGATGCGCTCGAGCAAATCGTCGTCGAGACCAGCGAGCTCGACGCGGTCGTCGACATCATCGCGGCGATCGAGCCTAACTCTCCTAAAATCGATGATCGGGCGGACAGCAATATCGTCACGTCGACCCGGTACGGCGACAAGCAGGCGGTCGCTGCCGAATTCGCAAAAGCCAGTCACCGATGCGCGCTGACCGTACGGAATCAGCGCCTTTTCCCCTCTCCGCTCGAACCGCGATCTGCCCTCGCCTATCCCGACACGGAGCCCGGCCGAACAATCCTGCTGGTGGGAACGCAAAATCCCACAGCCGTGCATCAGCAACTCGCGTCGGCCCTCGGCTGCGAACCGGAGGAGCTGCGGATCAAGGTCCCCGATATCGGCGGCGGCTTTGGCATGAAGGGGTATCTGTACCCGGAGGATGTCCTCGTCACGCATTTCGCCAAGCGCACCGGACGGCCGGTGAAGTGGCAAGGCTCCCGCATGGACGACTTCCTCGGCTCGTCACATGCCCGGGACCAGCTTGTCTCGATCGAAGCCGCGTTCGACGAACAGTACCGCATCAGGGCGCTGCGGTCGTCGACCTACGTCAATCTGGGGGCTTATCCTGGCCCGGCCGGTCCCATTCTCGCACTCAACCTCGGTCCCAAGGTTGCGACCAACGTCTACGACATTCCTCACATCGATCTCGAGGTGCGTGGCGTATTGACCAACACGCAGGCGACCGGGCCGTACAGAGGCGCGGGTCGACCGGAAGCCATCTATGCGATCGAGCGGCTGCTCGACCACGCGGCCTTCGAATTCGGCATCAGCCCTGCAAGGCTACGCCGCCAGAATTTGGTGAAGGCAAGACAGATGCCTTACCGGAACGCGATCGGGGAAACCTTCGATTCCGGCAATTTCCCGGCGGTGCTCGAGCGCGTTCTCGACGAGTCCGGATGGAATACATTCGAAGCGAGGCGTAAGCAGAGTCGAAAACAGGGATTCCTCCGAGGTCGCGGGCTATCGATGTTCGTCGAATGGACCGGTGGCAACGCCTTCACCGAGACGATCCGGATCATCATCGATTCGAAGGGCCGTATTGCTATCGAAACCGCGGTCATCCCGATGGGGCAAGGAATCTCGACGTCCTTTGCGCAGATCGTTGCGGCGATCTTCGAGATCGATATCGCCGATATCGACATCATGACGGGCGACACGGCGATGGCGAACGGCTTCGGCAGCTTTGGCTCACGCTCGCTGTTTGTGGGCGGGAGCGCCGTATCGGCGGGAGCGCATGACGCTCTTGACGTGCTCAACCGCGAGGCTGCGGCGGCGCTGGAAGTCTCCGTCGCGGATATGCGCTATGAAAAAGGCTGCTTCCTCGTCGATGGAACCGATCACCGCATTGGCTTGTTCGATCTTGTGGGGCGCCGTCCGGAAAAGAAGGTTATTTTCAGTTCAACGCACACGGTGAAAGGCGAAACTTGGCCTAACGGCGCTCATGTTTGCGAAGTCGAGATCAACCAAGACACCGGCGAGACGCGACTGGCGCGATATACCTGCGTCGATGATATCGGAACCGCTCTCAATCCAATGATCGTGGAAGGGCAGATCGTCGGCGGCGTCGCTCAGGGCGTGGGTCAGGCCCTGCACGAAGGCGTGGTCTATCAAGCCGATGGACAGCTTGTGACGGCGACCCTTCAGGACTACGGCCTGCCACGGGCCTCTGACATGCCTTCGATCGTCAGCATCCTCTACGAGGGATCTCCCTCCACAAACAATCCGCTTGGCATCAAAGGCGCAGGCGAATCCGGGGCAATCGGCGCACCACCCGCAGTGATCGCAGCCGTTTTGGACGCGCTGCGGCCGCACGGCGTAAGGCACATCGATATGCCCGCGACACAGGCAACCGTTTGGGCGGCGATGAATGCCGGGCGCACAGGATGGGCCCAGGCCGCATCGCGATCCGAACGTAGCGGGACCGGGCTGCTTCAACGCGAGGAGTCCGCAGCCGCATCGCTAGGTTGATCACGAGAATCTGGCGGCGTGCGAGGCTTGCTGATTGAATAACGCTATCGCAAGCAACGGCGCCTTCGAGTATGCTATATCGAACAATAGTTCCACATATGAGAACGCCGAGACGGGTTTATGAACATGCCTACCAGCTACTCGCATCTGTCCCACTACGGCGCGTTTTCAGGCCATTGGGCCGATGACCGGCTCGTCATCACTCCGCATCCGACCGATCCCCATCCCAATCGCGTTATCCAGAATTTTTCCGGCGCCCTTCGTCACAAGGCGCGTGTCGCACGCCCGATGGTCCGGCGGGGTTGGCTGGACAATGGTCCCGGGAAGGATGACCGCCGCGGGCGCGATCAATATGTCGAGGTCGAGTGGGATTACGCGCTCGATCTGATCGCGGACGAACTCAAGCGCGTCGTCGGCACGAAAGGTCCGGGTGCTATCTTTGGCGGTTCGTACGGCTGGAGCAGTGCTGGCCGCTTTCACCACGCGCAGAGCCAGGTCCATCGATTCCTCAACTGTGCAACCGACGGCTACGTCCGTTCGGTAAACACCTATTCGTCAGGCGCGGCTTCCGTCATCCTGCCCTACGTCATCGGCGGCTACGACGAGGTGTCGCGCGAGAACGTCTTGTGGGAAGACATCGTCGCGTACACGGATTTCGTCCTCGCCTTCGGCGGCATGGCGCTGAAGAATTCGTTCGTGGCTCCCGGCGGCGTCAGTCGCCATAGTGAACGCGACCACATGCGCGCCTGTCACGCACGCGGCGGTCATTTTGTGCTGATCAGCCCTATTCGAGACGACCTGCCTCCGGAGATCAACGCCGAATGGCTGGCGCCGCATCCCGGCACCGATACGGCGCTGATGCTCGGTATCGCTCATACGCTGGTGACAAACGGCTGGCATGACCGCGCTTTTCTCGCGAGCCACTGCACCGGATGGGAGCAGTTCGAAGACTACCTGATGGGCCGAAGCGACGGGGTGCCCAAGGATCCGTCCTGGGCGGCGAAAATCTGCGGGCTCGCCGCCGACGAAATCGTGCGACAAGCCAGCCGTCTGCCTGGCAAGCGGGTGCTCATCGTTGTTTCGCATTCGCTGCAACGCGCCGAGCATGGCGAGCAGCCGGTGTGGATGGGAGCCGTGCTTGCCGCCATGCTGGGGCAATTCGGATTGCCCGGCGGCGGATTCAACTATGCGCTCGGGGCAATGGCCAATTTCGGTCGCCGGACCAACGCGGCCCCGATCGCATCTTTGCCGCAAGGCAAGAATCCGGTGAAGGAATTCATCCCCGTCGCCCGGATCGCCGACATGTTGCTCAATCCGCACCAGCCGTTCGAGTACAACGGCCAGACGCTGCGTTATCCCGATATTCGACTGGTGTACTGGGCCGGCGGCAATCCATTTCACCATCACCAGGATCTCAACCGGCTACAAAAAGCGTTCGCGAGCGTCGAGACATTCGTGGTGCACGAGATCGGCTGGACCGCAACGGCACGTCACGCCGACATCGTCTTGCCCGCAACCATGACCCTGGAGCGTAACGATATCGGCGGGACTTCCTTCGATCCGTTGATGATCGCGATGCAGAAGATGGCCGTTCCGTATGGAGAGGCGCGAGACGACTACGATATCTTTACCGGTCTCGCCGATCGCCTCGGCCGCAAGGAAGCCTTCACTGAAGGCCGCACCTCGGATGAATGGTTGCGGCATCTCTACAAGAAAACCCAAGATTCACTAGCGGCGAATGGTCACGAGGCTCCCGATTTCGACACATTCTGGGAGCGCGGCGAACTGGTTTTGCCGCAGAAACCGCACGATGGCGGCTCTTTGCGAGCCTTCCGGAACGATCCGCAAGGCAAACCATTGACGACGCCGAGCGGTAAGGTGGAAATTTTCTCCGAGCGCATCGCGAGCTACAACTATGACGATTGCCTCGGCCATCCGGCATGGCTTCCTCCGGTTGACGCGGTCAGCGCGCAGAGCCCGCTGCAGCTTGTCGCCAATCAGCCGGCATCCCGCCTTCACAGCCAGTTCGATTTCGGAGGGTATAGCGCCGAAATGAAACATCGCGGCCGTGAGGTCATGTGTATCAACCCGCAAGATGCCGCGCCTCGCGGAATCAAGGACGGCGACATCGTCAAGTTGTCCAACACGCGCGGCGCTTGCCTCGCTGCAGCCCGGCTAACCGATAGCGTGCGCGCCGGCGTGGTGCAGCTTCCGACCGGGGCCTGGTACGATCCTGAAGATCCAAGCGAAGACAAGTCGCTTTGCGTGCACGGAAATCCCAATGTCCTGACGCGGGATGTCGGCACGTCCAAATTGGCACAGGGAAGTTGCGGTCAACTTACGACGGTGGAGGTCGAACTCTTCACCGGAAACCTTCCCCCGATTCAGGCATTCGAGCCGCCGCAGCCGCTCACGTTGGTGGCCGCGAAGAAATGACAAGGACGCGGCATGCCCCCGTCCACTGGCCGGAGACCGGAGACCGCGGACCTGAACGGTCCGCTCCTCGAATGTTCTATTATATGGAATTATAATCTCGTATATTGACACCAATATCGCGATGCGACAACAGTGCGCAACCGCATCCGACAGAACCGCGGGCCGCGCGCGGCCATCATCGACCGCTCGAGAACTTGAACTGGGGAAAGCATGAAAGACGTGACCCTGCCGCTCGCCGGCGTGAAAGTTGTTGAGATCTGCAACGTTGCAGCCGGTCCCTTCTGTGGAATGCTTCTTGCCGATCTCGGCGCCGAGGTGATCAAGATCGAGAATCCGGCCGGCGGCGATACGATGCGCGCTTGGCCCCCGCACACCGGGCCGGAAGCCGATAGGTTCAGCGAGAATTTCGCATCGCTGAACCGAAACAAGCAGTCGGTTTCGCTGGACCTGAAATCATCCGAAGGCAAAGCGGCAGTGCTTGCGCTCGCTTCCGGGGCCGATGTCCTCATCGAGAACAATCGACCCGGCGTGTTGGGTCGGCTCGGCCTCGGATATGAGGATATTCGCGCGATCAATCCGCGAATTATCTATTGCTCGATCTCGGCCTACGGGCAGCGCGGACCAAGAGCAGCGGAAGGCGGATTCGACGTCACCGTTCAGGCGATCAGCGGAATCATGAGCGTGACTGGCGAGGAAGGCGGCTCTCCAGTCAAGGCAGGCATTCCGATCTCCGACTTCTCTGCCGGTCTTTATGCAAGCTACGCGATCGGCGCCCAGCTCCGCCGCGTCGCCGAGACCGGCATCGGCGTGCACATCGATGTGCCGATGGTCGGGACCTCGCTGGCTTTCGCTGCCCTGCAAACCAGCGAGTACTTCGGATCCGGCAACGATCCGGTGAAGCTCGGATCGGCCCACCCGCGTAATGCACCGTACCAGGCCTTCAAGGCGCGGGACGACTATTTCGTCATGGCGGCCGGCACGAATTCCCTGTGGCAGAAGGTCTGCGAGCTCCTGGGTCGGGAAGATCTTTTGGAGGACCCGCGCTTTGCCACGACAGTGCTGCGCGCAAAGCATCAGCTTGAGCTCAAGGCGATCCTCGAGGAGGCCTTCTCCCGGCGAGATGCGCGCGACCTGATCAAAATGTTCGCAGACGCCGGCGTGCCTTGCGTTCCGATCAACACTTATTCCTCCGCGGTCAAGGACCGGCAGGTGGAGTTTATGGGTTGGGTCGAGGATTTGACGTTGCCTAACGGCGTGACGACGAAAACGATTGGCTTTCCCTTGCGTTTCGATGGCGCTGCGCCGCGGATCCGTTTGAACCCACCGAAGCTCGGTCAGCACGCGGCACTGGTGAACGATCGCTAAGCGGCTCGCCGGATGCGCCTGACATGACATAAATAAGAACGTTGCGTGGCCGGCAAGCGCCACGCCATGATTTGTGCATGAGTTGTGCTTTGCATCCCCGCGAAAAGGGATGCGGGAAAGCAGACATCGTGGCGCGGACCTGAAGGACTCCGTCAGTCCGCGATCAACTCCGACTCGGGAAGAACAGCGGCACCGTTGGCGCCAACGGAAACCCGATGACACGCGACCCAGCTCTGATCGGTCACTTGACGAAGGTGCGGCTCTGTCTGCCGGCAAACATCGACCACGTAGCGGCAACGCGTCGAGAACCGACAACCAGCCGGCGGATTCAACGCGCTCGGAATCTCCCCCTCCAGGATCGGCTGGCCGGGAGTGCCGTCGCGGATCGCCGCCATTGAGGGCGTAGCATCCTTCAAAGCGCGGACATAGGGATGCGCCGGCGATTTCCAGAAATCACGACTGTTCGATCTAGCCGCGATCCGGCCGAGATACATGACCGCAGTCGCGTGGGCGATGTGTCTGACCACCGCCAGATCGTGAGAGATGAACAGGTAGGATACGCCGAGGTCCCGTTGCAGTTCGACCAGGAGGTTCAGGACCTGCGCCTGCACCGAGACGTCGAGCGCGGAAACGGGCTCGTCGCAGACGATGAGCTTCGGATTAAGCGCAAGCGCGCGAGCGATCGCGATGCGCTGACGCTGGCCGCCGGAGAATTGATGCGGATATTGGCCGGCCGCCTCGGAGGTGAGACCCACACGGTCGAGCAGATCAAGGACGCGCTTGCGTCGCTCGGCTTGCGTTCCGATGTTCTGGACCATCATCGGCTCCTCGATGATGCGGCCGACCGAAAGCCTCGGATTGAGCGAGCCGTAAGGGTTCTGGAATACCATCTGGATGGCGGGCCGGTATTTCCTCAACTCCCTCTGGCTGAGGCCGGTGAGCTCCTCGCCTTCGAGCTTGATCGAGCCGCTCTTGACCGATGCAAGCCCCATGATCGCACGGGCCAGAGTGGACTTGCCACAGCCGGACTCGCCGACCAGCGCAAGCGTTTGGCCACGCTCGACGTCAAGGCTCACCCTGTCGACGGCACGGAGCGGACCGTCGGCTGTCGGATACTCGACGACGAGATCACGGCATGAAAGAATCGTGGTCATTGCGCGATCATTTGACTGTAGGGGAAGAAGCAAGCAACGCGACGATTGCCGTGAGCCGTCAGGTCGGGACGCTCATTCCGGCATCGCTGTTGCACATTTTTGCACCGCGGCGCGAATGCGCACCCGCTCGGCAATGTTCCGGGGCGAGGCACATTTCCCGGAATTTCCGCCAGCGGCGCGATCTCAACGCCGCCTTCGGCATTATCCGGGATCGCTCCCAGAAGTCCTTCCGTATAAGGGTGCGCAGGCGACAGGAAGATCTCCCGGACCGGCCCTTGCTCAATAATCCGCCCGGCGTACATCACCGCGACGTTTTCGGCGGCCTCCGCGGCAGCAGCGAGATTGTGCGTGATCAGGATGATAGCCGTTCCCGTTTCCGTCTGCGCCTTACGCAGCAGGGCCATCACCTGCGCCTGAACGGTCGTATCCAAGGCGGTAGTCGGCTCGTCGGCGATAATGACTTTCGGGGCGCCGGCCATGGCCATTGCGATCATGACGCGCTGACACATCCCCCCGGACAGCCGATGCGGATAGTAGTTAATGCGCCTTTCGGCATCCGGCAGCCGAACGCTCCGCAGCAGCTCGATCGCACGCGCCCTCGCTTCCTTCCTCGATATGGGATTATGGGTCCGGATCACTTCAACGATCTGATCTCCGACCGTCTGAATCGGATTCAACGATGCAATCGGATCCTGGAAGATCATCGAGATGATATTGCCGCGAAGTTGCTCCATACGTCGCTCGGACGCGGACACGAGGTCCTCATCCTCGAAGCGTATCTCGCCGCCGACGATCCTGACCGCGGGCTCAGGAAGGATACGCATCAGCGACAGGGCGGTCATCGACTTGCCACAGCCGGACTCCCCGACGAGCGCCAGCGTAGCCCCCTTCTCGACCGAGAAGCTCACCTTCTCGACCAGAGGAATCGGCTGCCCCCCGCTGCTGGCGTGAATGGAAAGTTCGCGAACCTCAAGAATTGGTCTCATGCCCGATCACAGCCGCGGATTGAGGGAGTCGTTCAGCGCCTCGCCGACAAAGCTGATCGAAAGCACCGTAAGTTGGATGGCCACGCCCGGAATGAGGGTCAGATACCATGACGTCCGGAGCGACTGGCGACCGAAACCTATCATCGCGCCCCAGCTCATGACGTTCGGATCCCCGAGCCCGAGGAACGACAGGCCTGCTTCGACGAGGATCGCCGTTGCGATCATGATCGACGAGGTCACGATGACGGGCGCAATGCAGTTCGGCAGTATCTGGGTGAAGATGATCCGTGGCGTGCTCATACCGATAGTCACGCAAGATTCCACGAAAGCGCGCTGCCTGAGCGATAGAAACTCCCCGCGAACAAGCCGCGCGACCGCCGGCCATGACACAACGGCAATGGCCGCGCTGATCGTGAAAACGGACGGCCGGAATACCGCAACGAGCACGATGACGAACAGAAAATTCGGGATGGTCTGGAACACCTCCGTGATCCGCATCAACGCATCGTCGGTGAGGCCGCGAAAGTATCCAGCGACAGCGCCGACCGTCACGCCGATTGCGACGGCAGCGGCGGTCGCCGAAATGCCGATGATCAGAGAAACGCGCGCGCCATTGATGAGACCGCTCAGCACATCGCGCCCAAGTACGTCCGACCCGAGCGGAGCTTCGGCGCCAAACGACGGCCATTGGAGCGGCCGCGACACCATATCCCAAGGGTCGACCGGATAGAGCGTCGGCCCGAAGATCGCCATCACAATGATGAGCGTAAGGATAATCAGCCCGATGACGCCGGTACGACTCTGGAAGTAGCGTTGAATGAAGGAAGAACGCGCGATCATGCTCCAACCTCGATACGAGGATCGAGCCAGCTGTAAAGCAGGTCGATCGCCAGATTGACGAGGATGACCATGACTGACGACAGAAAAAGAATGCCCATAAGCAGATTGACGTCGCGCTGAAACAATGCATCGAACGCCAGCGAGCCGAGCCCGGGCCATCCGAAGACGACTTCAACAACGACCGAACCGCCCAGGACGGATCCGAGCTGTACGCCGAACAGGCTGATCAGCGGCAGGATCGAATTGGGCACGACATGGCGGTATGCGACCTGGTGAGGCGTCAAACCCTTCGCCTTGGCCGTCCGCACGAAATCCATATTGTAGATATCGAGCATCGAAGCGCGCATCAGACGCGTATATGTCGCCATGTAGAACAGCGCCAGGGTGATCGAGGGCAGGACAAGATGCCGAGAGACATCGACGATGATGCTGACGATGTCCTTCGGGCCATCGACCGTCGCCATTCCCCCGCTCGGCAGCACGCCAAATTTGACCGAAAAAAGGATAATCAGCATCAACCCGGCCCAGAACAACGGGGTCGAATAGGCAAGCAACGCCGTGGTCGAAATCAACGAGTCCCGCAGCGAGCGAGGCGCTCGGGCAGCCGCAACGCCAAATGTAATTCCGCCAAGAAGCGCAATGGCGAGACTTGAAAACATCAGGAGCAACGTCGCTGGCAATCTCATCAGAATCAGGTCGCGAACCGGCATGTTGAAACGGAACGAATAGCCGAGGTCCAATTGCACGAGATTTGAAAGATATTGAAACAGCTGCACGTAAAGGGGCCGATCGAGGCCATACTGCTCGCGCAAGAGATGAAGATAGTGCGGATCGCTGCCTCCGCTTTCACCGGCCAGCACATCAACGAGATCGCCGGGAGCAAGTTTCAGGATCAGAAAGTTGACGCACGCGATCAGGATCAGCACAACGACGGCCTGACCCGCACGGCGAACGAGATAGCGCTTCATCATATCCGTTATCCAGCCCGGAGCGGAACCGTCCTATCGGCACCGCTCCGGAACGTATCGGGTTAGGCCAATGCGATGTTGGCGAAAGTGCCGAACACGCCTTCGAGATCCTCGGTCAGGCCCTTGACGCGCTTGTTGTAGACCGTCGTGTAGTCCACATTGATGATCGGAATGATGGAAAGGTCCGTCATCGCCAGAACCTGCATCTTGTTAAAGATCTCCCGGCGCTTCGCGACATCGATCTCGTTCTGGCCGGCTTCCAGTAACGCGTCCATTTCCGGGCTGCTGTAGCCGGATCCGTTCGAATAGGGCACGCCCTTGCGGATATTCTTGGACCAGTACATGCGCTGCACACCGATCGTCGGGTCCGGCATGTTGAAGATGCCGTAGGACGCGGTTTGATAGACGTTCTCGGTCCAGATCCGGCGCTGGAACGTGGCGGCGTCCGAGTTCTGAAGGTCGACTTCGATGCCGATCATACGCATCGCCTGCTTGAAATACTCGGCGAAGCGGCGGTACTGCTCCGAATAGGTCGACGGATCATGCGTTATCTTGAAGCGGACCCCGCCGGCCTTTCGCGGATAACCAGCCGCATCGAGCAAGGCTTCAGCCTTCTTTTTGTCGTACGGGTATTTTGGAACGTCCGCCGTGTAAAACTTCGCGAGCTTCTGCGAGATCGGCCCAGTGGCGGCCGAGCCATAGCCGAACCAGACGTTCTTTGCCACGAAGTCGCGGTTGATTGCGTGCGCTATGGCCTGACGCACCCTCACGTCCTTGAACTGAGGGTCGCGCATGTTGAACTCGAAATAGTACATGGCGCCGCACATCGCGTAACCTTCGGTCGTGACGGCCAGGTTCGGCAAGGTCTTGATGCGCTCGAGATCGGCCAGATTGATGGGATCCGTGCCGCCGACGTCAAGCTCGCCGGTCTCGAATGCAACGGCGCGGGCACCCGCGTCCGGAATAAACCGGACGATCAGCGATTCGACTGCAGGCTTGCCTTTAACCCAGTAGTCCGGGTTACGGGCCAGCGTAATGTAGCTGCCGCGCTGCCATTCCACGAACTTGTATGGGCCGGTGCCGATCGGAGCGTTGTTGAACTTGTTCGCGGGTGGATCGTTGCCCTCATAAAGATGCTTCGGCAAAATCGGCGACTCCGAGGCCGAAAGAGCCGCCATCACGTACGGCGAGGGCTTGCTGAACTTGATGATTGCCGTCAGCGGATCCGGCGTTTCAACGGTGCTGACGTTGGCGAACGTCGCTCGTCCTCGCGGATGATGCTTCTTGAGGATTTCCTCGATGCTGTACTTCACGTCGGCAGAGGTGAACGGCGAACCATCGTGCCACTTCACGTTGGGACGAAGTTTGAACTGGATGGACAGACCGTCTCCGGCAACCTTCCACTCCGTCGCCAACGCAGGCAGGGGCTCAAAGTTCTTGTCGTAGGCAAGCAGGCCATCGAGCATCTTGGTGGAGATCTGCTGCACCATGATCGCGGTGTTGAACGCCGCGTTGAGGATCGGAGGCTCCGGCACGATCGTCACCCGAAGCGTCTTCTTCGCATCTTCCGCGAAGGCTTTGCCGATGACGTCAATCGAAGACAGAACGCCACTAGCCTGTAGTCCAGCCAGGACTCCGACTCCGCCCAACAACTTCAACCGGTCACGACACGAAATTCTCACCTTCCACCCCTCCCGAGTTACCTAGATGCTTCCTTCCGCCGGATTTGCAGAAGGCGATCGGTCATGAAGGACGTCGATCATCCGCTGAAACGTCCCATTCACCTTCAATGGCTTAGATCATTGCAGAGCGGAAGGCCATGTCAATATATAAAATCTCATTTCTGTTATATAGAACAACTCGCTTGCCACTGAGGCAATAAACGACGAAGAGTGTTCGCGGGATTTGGTTGGCTGGTGGATTGGCTATGCCGGCCGTCAGCGAATGCTGGACGCATTGTTGTGCAACGCAAAAACAACGAGCGCGGGAGCCATAATCCGATGATGGAGTATGACGGTGATTGACGATCCGAAGAATCTCAACATGTGGCTCGAGGGAACCGCGGCAGCCGTCGACCTCAAGATTCCCGCCGCCTATCGAGAGGACGTTATCCTTCAACTCGAGATGAACCGGTCGCTCATCGCGCCGCTGCTCGATTTTGAATTACCGGCCGCAAGCTATGACAATTGAAGCCGTCGAGATGACCATGTGCCCGAACGCATTCGAAATCGCCGAACAGGTACGCAATCGCGCGCGTACTGCGATAAGTGTCACCGAGGAAGCCCTGCATGCGATCGCCGCGAAGAACGGCAAGATCAACGCTTTCACGACGATCACCGCTGAGCGCGCACGCAAGCGGGCGAGAGAGATCGACAAACTGATCGCATCCGGCAAGGATCCGGGCGCTCTCGCGGGCGTTCCTTTCGCGGCCAAGGACCTGTTCGACATCGAAGCGGTTGTCACCAAGGCAGGATCGAAGATCCTCGCCTCGAATCCTCCCGCCGAGCAAGATGCAGCGGCCATTCTTGCGCTCGAACAGGCCGGCGCCGTCCTGGTGGGCGCGCTGAACATGGAGGAGTTCGCTTACGGCTTCCTCACTGACAACGCCCATTACGGGCCGACCCGCAACCCGCTCGATCTGCAGCGTACGGCGGGCGGGTCATCTGGCGGAACGGCGGCGGCCGTCGCCAGCGGCATGGTGCCGCTCGCCCTCGGAACGGATACCAACGGGTCGATCCGGGTGCCGGCCTCTTTCTGCGGGGTCGTCGGGATGAAGCCGACCTTCGGCTGCGTCGATCGCACCGGCATGGTACCACTGGCTCCGAGCCAGGATCACGTCGGCTGGATCGGCAATTGCGTTGAAGATGTCGCACTTGCGTGGCGCGTTTTGGGGCGCGGAGCAGAACGAGCCGAAAAGCAGGCTGCCCCGGTCGTCGCCGTCGCCGGCGGATACTTTGCCGAACGAATGACTGAAGACGTCCGCAAGGCCATGGCCACGGCCCGTGAGCATCTCGACGTGCGACGGACGGTCGAAATACCGTGCCCGGATGTCGCCCGCGCCGCCTCCTACGCGATCACGAGCAGCGAAGCATCTGCTCTGAGATTGGGCGATCTTCGCGACCGCCCGGAGCAATTGGACCCTTCAACGCGATACCGCTTCCTGGCCGGAGCTCTTCTGCCGGCCGCGTGGTACATTAAAGGCAAGCGCTTTCAGGCGTGGTTCCGCACGCAGATGGAACATCTGTTCAAGGACGTCGACGTTCTCCTGCTGCCGGCCAGTCCCTTCGTCGCGCCGCGCTTCGGCGACGAGAGCACCGAGATCGAGGGTGCGTCATATCCCGTGCGTCCCACGATCGGGCGTTTTACCCAGCCGATATCGTCAGCCGGCCTTCCGATCGTTTGCCTGCCCGTCCCGGGCGCCTCGCGACTGCCGATCGGCGTGCAGCTTGTGGGGCCACCGAACAGAGAGGATCTCGTACTGGCCGCGGCATTAAAGCTCGAGCGATCGCTGGCAAAATCGCGGCCCGGCGAATGATGCAGCGGCGCGGATCGCGCCGCAATGACTTCGGCAGAGATCGGCGATATGGTCCGTGACCGCCATAGATGCGGCAGAACGCACCTACCGGTCTCAGGTAACGAGCCGTCCGGTCAGCAGGTGTAGTTCATGCCCAAGCGGCCACCGTCGATATAGATCGTCTCTCCGGTGATGTAGCTCGCCTTGGGCCCCGCAAGGAACGCGACAACGTCCGCGATTTCCCGCGGCGCCCCCATGCGTTGAAGCGGCGTGCGCGACATCACCGTCTTCATCGCCTCGGGATTCGAGTTGACGCCTGCCATCATTTCCGTGTCGATCGACCCCGGTCCGACGGCGTTGACGCGAATATTGTACGGCGCCAGGGCGAGCGACGCGGCTTTCGTGAGCTGCATGACCCCGCCCTTCGAGGCGCAGTAGGATGCGATGGTCGGGATCGCGACAACGGCGTTGATGGAAGACATATTGACGATCGCGCCCGCGATCTTGTTCGCGACCATGGATTTCGCGGCTCGCTGGGTCGCGAGAAAGACGCCGACGAGATTGATGTCGATGACCTTGCGGAAATCGTCCTCGCTGGTGTCGAAGAACGGCTTCGGCATGGCGATGCCAGCGTTGTTGACGAGCACCGAAATCGCACCATGCTTCGCTTCGATCTGATCGAACATCGCCGCGATCGCCTTCGGATCACTCATATCGCAGACCACGAAGTCGGTCTGGCTTCCGAGCTTCTGAGAGGCGCTTTTGACGCTGTCGGCCTTGATGTCGCTGAGGACGACGAAATGACCTTGTTCGAGCAGCGCTTCTGCGCAGGCAAAGCCGATTCCCTGAGCCGCTCCGGTAACGAGCGCAATAGGCTGTTTCATCGTGATTTCTCCTTCAGTCCTCAAAGCCATAGTCCAACACCGCTTGCTCGCGCGAGATGTATCCAGCAATCAAGTCCGCCTCAATATTCTTGCGCTCCCGCTTGCGTGGATCTCCAAAGCCGCCTCCACCGGGCAAGGAGAGGACCAGCCGCTGGCCGGCGCCGACCTGCTGCCTTCCCTTGCCCCTGAGCTGCGTGCCGTCGGACAGGCGAACGGCGCCGGCGGCTCCCGCATGTCCACCCCTGCGGCCGCGTGCCGGATTGCGAATGCGGTCGAACATCGCGTTGAAGTGAAATTCGTAGCCCTCCCGGGCCTCGATCTCGATCGTCTGTCCGAGCCCACCGCGGAATTCTCCGGCGCCGCCCGACCCTTCGCGCAGATCCTTGCGCCAGACGACGATCGGACCGATCTGCTCGGTGGCCTCCACGCTCATCGTCTTGACGCCTGACGGAAAGGCCGTTGCGCTCAGACCGTCGATCGAGGGACGCGCGCCGGTGCCGCCGGAATTGAACATCAGCAGTTGTGTGGTGCGGCCTTCCCGGCCTTCAACCGGCCTTGCCGCAATCTGGACGTTCCACAGCGCGCTCGCACCCTCGGCAGGAACAACGGCCGGCATGGCCTGCGCCAATGCGCCCAGGACGACGTCCGGCACCAGATGCCCCAACACGTGCCGGATCGAAACCGGCGCCGGTCGCCGCGCCGCCAAAATGCAACCTTCGGGAGCGACAATCCCGAACGGGATCAGGGAACCATGGTTGTTCGGAACGTCAGGGGCGATGGCGCATTTGAGCCCATAGCACGCATAGGCGCGCGTATAGACCTCGGGCACGTTCACGCCGAATTTGCTCATGCCGCTGGTCCCGGCAAAATCAGCCGTCAGCGTCTCGCCGTCGATCGTGAGCCTGACCTCCATGTGAACCGGCGCGTCGTAGCCGTCGACTTCCATGGTGTTGCGATACGTTCCAGCCGGAACGCGCGCGATCGCCTCCCGAGTCGCCTTGCCACTTGTTTCGAGGATGTAATCCGACAGCCCTTCGATATCGGCAATGTCAAACTCGTCGAGCATCTCCTGCAGGCGCCTGTCACCGGCCACGTTGCAGGCGGCCAGCGAGTACAGATCGCCGACGACCTGATCGGGCTCCCTGACATTGGCGCGCACGAGCCGGACCAGCGATTGGGACACCTCGCCGCGTTCGGCAAATTTCATGATCGGGATCTGCAGGCCTTCCTCGTAGACCTCGTTGCCATCCGGCCCGAAGCCGCGGCCCCCGATATCGACCACATGCGCCGTGCACGCGAAGAAGCCGATGAGCGCGCCCGCGCGAAAAGACGGGGAGACCATCGTAATATCGTGCAGATGTCCCGTTCCCATCCACGGATCATTGGTGATGTAGACGTCGTTCTCAAAGATGTTGTCGGGGCCGATCTCCCGGATGAAATGCCCGGTGCTTTCCGCCATCGCGTTGACGTGACCCGGGGTACCCGTCACGGCCTGCGCGATCATGCGCCCTCGCCGGTCGAAAAGCCCGGCAGACAAATCGCCGGCCTCTCTGACCGAGGTGGAAAACGCCGTACGGATAAGCGTCGTCGCCTGCTCCTCGACGACGGCGATCAGGCGATTCCACATGATCTGGAAATCAATGACGGAGCTAGGCATTCCCGCGATCCTTCCTGATGAGCAGGATGCTGCCGTCCTGCTGCCCGATCGCCTCGAACGCGTCGGTTACGATGGTCGACGTCTCGTCTTCTATGATCACAGCAGGTCCGGCGACGCGTGCTCCCGGCACCATGTCGCTGCGCCGGACCTCGACCGCTTCAACCGTACGTCGGAGGGCTGCATCGAAGAAATGACGTGTCCGGGACACATGCGCCTTCCGCTCACTCGCGAGACGTTTGACCCTGGCAGCCGGTTTCAGATCCGTCGCGACGGTCAAAGACCAGTTCGTGATTTCTATTCCAAGGCCCTCGATCGTTCGCCCGAACAGCCTGCGATAAGCGTCGTTGAAAGCGTTCTCGATCATCGCAGCGTCCGACGGGGTAAAGGCACGGTGCGACAGCACGACCGGGATTTCCCAGCCCTGTCCGGAGTAGCGCATAAATGCCACGAGCTTGATCGACGTCGGTGCGCCACCGGCTGCGGCACTCACGAACGCGCGTGCCTCGCGTTCGAGTTGCTGGACCATCGCGTTGACGTCATCGGAATTGAAGTTCGTCAGACGCTGGAAGAAGCCGCGGGTCGCCTCATAGCTGAACGGTGCCTTGAGGAAGCCGATCGCCGAACCGACGCCGGCTCCCGGTGGAATGAGAACCGCCTTGATGCCGAGCTTCTCGCATTGCCGGCACGCGTGGAGAGGTGCGCCGCCCCCGAAAGCGACCATTGTAAACGCTTCGACGTCCCGCCCGTTCTCGATCGTATGAGCCCGTGCCGCATTGGCCATGTTTTCATCGACGATCTCCGTGATGCCGAAAGCCGCCTCTGCCCGCGCGACGCCGGCGCCGCGCGTCAGGCGGGCGTCAACAGCGCTCTCGGCCAGCGAGACCGACAACCGGATGTCGCCGCCAGCGAAATTGTCCGGATCGAGTCGCCCGAGGAGCAGATTCGCATCTGTCACCGTCGGCTCCTCGCCACCTCGTTGATAGCAAGCGGGGCCGGGTTCCGAACCGGCGGAGCGTGGACCGACCTGGATACGTCCCATCGTATCAACAGAAGCAATCGATCCGCCGCCAGCGCCGATTTCGACCATTTCGACGACCGGCGTGGACACCTGCATCCCCGAGCCCTTCTTGAAGCGATAGGTCCGCGCAACCTCGAAGCTGTTGGCCGTCTTCGGAGCGCCATCCTCGACGAGACAGATCTTCGCGGTCGTGCCGCCCATATCGAACGAGAGAACCTTCGCGATGCCATGCGAATTCGCGTATTGGGCGGCGAAGATCGCGCCTCCCGCGGGGCCGGATTCTAGCAAGCGAACGGGTTGTGCGGCCGCCGTCTCGATGCTTATCAGACCGCCGCCGGAATGCATCATGAAAACCTGAGCGCCGATACCGATATCACGCAGCCGCTGTACGAGCCTGGTGAGGTAGCTTGCGACCTGAGGCTGGACATAGGCGTTGGCGATGACGGTGTTGAATCGCTCGAATTCCCGCATCTGGGGCGAAACGACGGACGATAGCGATACCGAAAGTTGCGGGGCAGCAGCCTTCAAGATGCGCTCGACGTCGCGTTCGTGCGCGCCGTTCGCGTAGGCATGCATCAATCCGACGGCGACGGCCTCATAGCCGCGCTCGACGATCCGGGCGGCAAGCGTCTTCACTTCCTCCACATCGAGCGGAAGCAGAACCGATCCGTCCGCGGCCATCCGCTCCTTCAGCGTGTACCGATCCTGTCGCGCGACGAGCGGCGTGGGAAGCCTCAGATTGAGGTCATACTGTTCGAAGCGGTTTTCGGAGCGCATTTCGACGACGTCACGAAATCCCTCCGTCGTGATGAACGCCAGCTTTGCGCCTCGCCTCTCGATCAGAGAGTTGGTGACCAAGGTCGTTCCATGGATAACCTGACCAATATCGCCAAGATTCAATCCGGCCTGTTCGGTCGCCTTGATGATCCCGTCGAGGATAGCCTGCTCCGGCTGATGGTAGTTCGTCAGCACCTTGCAAGTCGAAAGGCCATTCGCGTGCTCCAACGCGACGTCAGTGAACGTGCCTCCGATGTCGACCCCTACCCGCACCTTCATCTCTTTCATCCAGCCGCTCATGCTCCTGACAGGTTGGCCGCACGTTGGAGGATCGGCCCTCTCGTGTCAATATACAGAATATTTGTTCTATATATCAGCACATAGGCCGCGACGGGATGATCCCCGATGCGTTACGCCGAAGCGGGTCGGAAAATGCGCTTATCGCCGATAGTGCACAGCACTGCGGACTAGTTAATTCCGCGCAAGCCGCGCCGTAATGCGCTCACCGGCGTCTTTCACCAGCCGACCCAATTTCTCGCGACCATGCTCTGGCAGATCGGTCTCCAGCAGCGACACGCCTATCGCCGCGATCGCGAAGCCGTTCGGCAGGCATATCGCGGCACCGGTCCCAACGACGCCCTCTCGAAATTCGCCAGAATCGAACGCATATCCGTTCTTTCTCGTAGCTTCGATGTCGACCTCGAGCGCGGCAAGGGATGTGATCGTGCGACTGGTGTACTTGGCCAATTCCCCTTTGAGCGCGCCACGCAACGACGGATAGTTGGCGGCGATAATGGCCTTACCGGTTCCGACGCAATGAATTGGAGCCCTCCCGCCGATGCGATTCCAGGTCCGGATGGGCCTCAGGCTATCGATCATGTCGATGTAGACGATCGACAAATTTTCAGGGACCGCAAGGTAGATCGTCTCGTGGGTCGCGTCGGCGATCCTGCGCATCTCGTCACGCGCAAGCTCGGGCAGATCGAGATTGTCGATGACCCGCTGACCAATCCGCCACGTCTTCAGGGTCGCGGAATAAAGCTTGCCCTCACCGCGCTGGACGTATCCCAGCGTCGTCAGCGTTTGCAGAAGACGAAAGGTATTGGATTTCGTGAGGCCGAGCTCGCGCGAGAGATCGCTCACTCCCTTGCCGCCGCTCGCCGCGGATAGCGAATCGAGCAGAAGCAGCCCTTTGGTCAGGGTCGAATCAACCTTCGGCTCCCGGGCGACACTCGACTCGGGAGCCGACTTCTTGGAAAGGCTTTTGGATGTCTTTTGCATCAACCGCCCATGTCAGAAAATAGCCGAAGACAAAAGAGCAGAGTCAGTTAGACGTTACAAATTTCGGTGCGGAACGAACCATGATCGGAGGCGCTTATTCGTCAAGACGAATTTCCGCAAAGCAGAGTGGACAACCGGCCCGACGACCTGCCGTCACGCAACTTCGCAGAGAGCCAACAATGTTGTGCCGACATATGATACATATATACCAAATATTGACACGTTAGAGGAGCGCTGCCATTAATTTCGCATGTCGAAGCTCGAGAACTCTCCGATCAGGAATATCCTGGTTCATTCTGGCCGCGAAAGCGGGAAAAACGGGCGCCTTGTCAATCCGCCCATCGAGATCGGCTCGACGATTCTATTCGACACTCTGGCCGCGTTCGAAACCGCGCGAGACCGGCGCTACGAGAGCGGCAACGTGTATTACGGGCGGTATGGCACGCCCGCGTCGTTCCACCTCGAACAACTCATGTGCGAGCTGGAGGGTGCGCACGGCTGCACCATTGTCTCGTCCGGAGTCGCCGCGATCACGCTCGCGCTTCTGGGGGCCACCAAGTCCGGCGATCATGTGCTGGTCGCGGATCATGTCTACGGCAACACCCGCAGCTTCTGCGACCAGGTATTGAGCCGCACAGGCGTCGAGATCGAATACTACGATCCTTTGGCTGGGGAGGCCATCGAGGGCAAGTTTCGGGATAATACGACGGTCGTGATGTTTGAAGCGCCGGGCTCAGGCACCTTCGAGTTTCCCGACATTCAGGGCATCGCAAAAGCAGCGCGGCGCAAAGGCGTGATAACGATCCTCGATGGCACCTGGGCGACGCCGATCTTTTGCCGGCCGCTCAGCCTGGGAGTCGACGTCGTTGTCCACTCGGGCTCGAAGTACATAGGCGGCCACTCCGACGGCATGATCGGCTTCATCGCCTGCACGGAGAAGACCCACATGCCGATCAGGAAGACGGTGATGGCAGTGGGCGACAAGCCCGGGGCCCAGGAGGTGCATCTGGCGCTGCGCGGACTGCGTACGCTGGACCTTCGCATGCGGCGCGTTCACGACGCAGGAATAGAGGTCGCGACCTGGCTTCGCAATCGGCCCGAGGTCGTCAAGGTTCTCCACCCGGTCTTCGACGATTGTCCCGGACATGACTACTGGCGTCGCGACTTCAGCGGGGCGGCAGGTCTGTTCGGTGTCGTTTTCAAGCCGACCACCGACGACAAACTGAGACATTTTGTCGACAGCCTCCAGATGTTCGGGATCGGCGTAAGCTGGGGCGGCTTTGAGAGCCTCGTCCTGCCGGTCAAACCATTGCGGACGGCAACGAGCTGGTCGGAAAAAGGGCCGTTGGTGCGCTTCAATATCGGATTCGAGGATACGGCCTCGCTGATCGACGATCTGGAACGGGCGCTGCCGCTCCTCTAACACGTGCGAGCACTCACATGAAAAATGCGATCGACCACTTTTCCGTTGGCGCAGACACGCTTGCGCAAGGCGTGGCATTCCTCAAAACCGCCCTAGGCGTCGAGATGCCGAAGGGCAGCAAGCATCCGATGATGGCAACGCACAACTGCGTCATGCGGGCCGGCGACGACTGCTTTCTGGAACTGATCGCGATCGATCCCGACGATCGCCCTACCCGCGCGCGATGGTTTTCGTTCGATGAGCCGACGACCCTGCGCCGGCTGGCGGAGCGGCCACGCCCGCTCTGCTGGGTGGTTCGAACCGATGACCTGGACGGCATCGTGCGGACCAGCCCGGTCGATCTCGGCGAGGTGGTGAAATTCCAACGTGGCGAACGTAGCTGGCGCTTGACGGTACCGGCCGACGGTCATCTACCGGCGCAGGGCCTTCTGCCCGCGTTCATCGAGTGGTCCCCTGGTCCGCATCCGAGCGTCAGTCAGCAAGATCTCGGCGTCAGGCTTCGCCGTATCGTCTTGACGACACCTGAGCCAGCTCGCCTGCTTTCGACGTTGAAGGCCTTGAACGTCGACGCCTTGGCAGACGTGAGGGAAGGCCCGACCCATCTGGGTTTCGAACTCGATACAGCGAGCGGGCCCGTCACGCTCCTCTAGGGTTTCAACTCCGTACGGCGGCTCTTGTAGGTCGTCACACCTGCCGCACCTGCCCTTTCCAGAACTTCGCGCGCACATCTCTTTTCAGGACCTTGCCGATCTGGCTTCGCGGAAGTTGCGGCCAGAATTCAATCGATTTCGGCGTCTTCATGCCGCCAAGCCGGTCGCGGCAGAAATCCCTCAGTTCGTCTTCCGACGCGCTCTGCCCGGGCCGCAATTCGACGACAGCCTTGACCGCTTCTCCCCAGCGCTCGTCGGGGACGCCGATCACCGCACAGTCGCCGACCGACGGATGCGACCATAGCACGCGCTCGATCTCGCTCGGGGCGATGTTGAATCCGCCGCTGATGATAAGGTCGCGCTTGCGGTCGACGATATAAAGAAAGCCGTTCTCGTCGCGATAGCCGACGTCGCCGGTATGATGCCATCCGAACTGGGACACCAGCGCTGTCGCTTCCGGTCCCGTCCCGATCGCCTCTAGATGGTCTTCGGGGCTGAGGATCGTGCCTGGGACCTGGGAGAGAATCCCTCTCTGCCATCCTGAACAAGAAAATCCGCCAGCCTGCAGCAATTTGGAACGCGTTGGCGCCTCGGGGCCAATGGGCACAACCGCAAGTGACCTAATTGCGACCTGGTCTGTTGAGCTACAAAAAACGCTCGCGAAACCTCAAGTTTCGCGAGCGTTTTCAAAATGGTGGGGGAAGAAGGACTCGAACCTTCGAAGCCATACGGCGGCTGATTTACAGTCAGCTCCCTTTGCCACTCGGGACACTCCCCCGCATGCCATCGAATGTCACCCACCGAATAGTGGCCGGACCGACCGTGGATGACATTGAAAGCCCCGGCCCGGATACCGGGCCTGCGGTTCGGCGCGTTTATGGGGGAAGCACCCCGGCAAAGTCAACCAATAGCAGGGGGAATATCGATTTCCGGTGCGGGTAACCGGAAATTGCCATTATCCAGTACCCACTTTCCGAAGTTCGTGATACCTCGCGGCGCCATTTCCACGAACTTCGGAAAGTCATCGGTACCGGCAACTTTATGACTCTAGTACCGCTTTCTACCTGAAGTTCCTGGACAGGACTCGCAGCTTTTCGAGCAGGAACTTCAGATAGGCGACAAGCCGACCATGAGCGACCACGATCGAAAACCGGGATTCCAGCGCCGGCCGCCACGAGGCGGCAAGGGATACGGCGGTAAGGGACATAGCACAGGGCGTGGCCCGCGGCCGCCCCGGCGGGACCGCGATGGAGACGACGGTCCGGCCATCCTCTACGGCTGGCACACGGTGACAGCCGCGCTCGCCAATCCCGCGCGCAAGATCCGAAAGCTGCTGCTCACCGAAAACGCCGCGCGGCGGCTCGCAGACGAGAACATTCCAACCCGGATCACGCCCGAGATGGTACGTCCGAGCGCGATCGATCAACGGCTCGGCCCCGATGCCGTCCATCAGGGATTGCTCGCGGAGGTCGATCCCCTGCCCTCACCGGACATCGACACGCTGCCGCAGCAAGGCATCGTGCTGGTACTCGACCAGATCACCGATCCGCACAATGTCGGTGCGATCATGCGCTCAGCGGCGGCCTTCGCGGTGAAGGCGATCGTCACTACAGCACGCCACAGCCCCGAGGCCACCGGCGTGCTTGCGAAATCGGCGTCCGGCGCGCTGGAGCTCGTGCCGCTCGTGCTGGTGCAGAATCTGGCGCGGGCGCTGACCGAACTGAACGAGCGCGGCTTCCTGACGGTCGGCCTCGACAGCGCAGGCGGCGAAGATCTCACCGCCATCGAACTGCGGCAACCGCTGGCGCTGGTGCTCGGCGCGGAGGGCAAGGGCCTACGGCAGTTGACGCGGGAGACCTGCAGCGCGGTCGCGCGCCTCGACATGCCCGGCGATATCAAGAGTCTCAACGTTTCGAACGCGGCGGTGCTCGCACTTTACATCGGCGCAAGCCGTCTCGGCCTGATGCGCTGACGGCACACGAAAACGCCCGCTCGCATTGTATTGCGAACGGGCGCTTGATCTCAGGCGAACAGCCAATCAGTGATAGCGGTGCCGCATCGAATGATGGTGGCCGTAGTGATAGTGTCGCGATCCGTAGACCACGCGCGGAGCTGCGAAGCGTTGGCTGTAGCGGCGTGGCGCATAACCGTAACGAACGCTGCGGTGATGCATCCCGTAGTAGCGGCGCGGATGGTGCCAACGGCGATAGTGCCGATTCCAGCGATAGCTGTAGACGACCGGGCCAGTCACGCGTGCGCCGTCATAGTAGTGATGCATCGCATTGGCGTAACGGCCGCCGTCGTAGGGATAATAGTAAGGACGGCGGTAGGCGTTCCATCCGGAGACGGCGCTTTCCTGATAGGTCGGTACCGGTGCGAAATTGCCGGGGCCCGAAAAAGTCGGCCCCTGATTGACGTAGTAATACTGCGTCGGCGACGGCAGACGCTCATAGCCGGCGAAGCCGTAGCCCGCACCATAATAGCCTTGATAATAGCCTTGGGCGCACGGACTATAGGTCTGGCACGGCGAACATCCGCTGGTGAACAGCCCACCGCATGCCATGGCCGGCGCGGCGCTCGCGGCCACCACGGCAACGGCCGCAACCAGTCCTGAAATCATCTGACGCATCTACTCTCTCCTGCTTGGTCTGTTTTATTGGGACCCGGCTCTAGGGTCCAGGTTTCGGATATGGCCGCCGATTCCGGCGTTGGAAGTCTTGCGGCAAACCCGGGGCACCGATGCCGGGCCTGGGGGCACCGAAGCCGGGCCCGGGGGCGCCGATCTCGGGTGCCACGATCACCGCGGGCGGCGTTTGCGGGATGTCGGATTGCGCGGGTATCGGATCGGAATGGGCCGACCACGACTGATGAAAACTCTCGGCGCGGGGCGGCAGCTTGCGATTGGCCGGCGGCTCGATTTCGAGGCGGCCGTAACCGGGCGCGTGGCCGAGGCTCGGATAATAATGACCGACGTGCGGCTCGGGATCGACATACCGGCCGCCATAGACCGTGGGCTGGACGTGCGTGCCGCGGGCCAGACCCCAGTCACCTTCCACCACGGCATAGGACGCATCGATGCCGTTGATAATGATGGGGATGCCGGGACGGCCGGGAATCACGATAACGGGGCCGCTGTCGGCCGAAGCCGCCACGGTGGTCCCGATCAGAAGAGCCAGCGCCAGTCCGATACGCATCACAGAATCCCGCATTCCTGCGGACCCTAATCGAACGAGCTCCGGCAAGGGTTAAAAGCGCCGCTCAAACTGCCGGTAAGCCTAACGTGCAAGGTTACACCGCGTTCAATTGCGACCAATCCCGCTATGGAAGCGTTAACGGGGATCTCCCCTACAGCCAGAAGCTGAGCAGCGTCAGGTTCACAGAACAGGCTGCGAACAACGCGATGGACAGCGCCAACTGGACGCCGCCGAAAGCAGGTTTGGGCATCGTTTCCATGGGTCCAGCATCCGGCGATTCCACCCGACGAGTCCCGATCTTTATTTTTGGGATGGCAAGGCGGCGATTCAGGACTCGTTTACGACTCGGGGACAGGTCCAGGTCGGCGGTCCACCGCGCCAGGATGCTGCGGCGGAATGCGGCACATCATGGTCCACGGAATCAGGCCCAATCAGCCGAAAGCAGCGAACACTTCCCCCGGTTGGCGTTGATGCTGACAAAGCCCACCATTACGTGCCGGAACGTTTTGCGGCTGTTGGGCTTCACCACGCCGTCGATCACGTGGCGGCGTCTGGTCACGTAGTCGCCGTCCCGGCTGCTGAAGGCGCAGAGAAGCTGGATGTGCTTGACGGGGTAGTCGTTGCTGTTGCGGATCGTCAGCGTCATCAGCGCCTTCGATCCGAGGCCGCCGCGGCGAAGCGTTTGCCGCACCACCTTCAAGCCATCCACCGATGCGACCGCATGCGCGGCACGGGCCGGGGGACGTGAGATGCCCTCCTCGTCGCCGGATGTATCCGCCGGCGCGACGTTGCTTTCCTGAACGCCGCGCGCGAGCGCGGGCCGATGTGAGGGATTTTCAACCAACGATGTCTCGGGCGAAGCGTCCGTGACATCCGGCGCATGCGAGGCCGGAAGAGAAATCGTGCTTTGCGATGAAGGCTCGGCCGGCGAATTCGCGGCTTCCGCCCGGGCAAACATCCAGCCGGCAAGCCCCGCCGCAACAACCGCTGGAATCAACCAGAACCCGGCCCTCAAACGGCGTGCCAGATAAACGTGGCGTCTCCCCGCCGCCGGTTCGCGGGCCTTCCATCCCCGATATGACATCCTGACGTTCATCGCGGTGCCATCGTTGCCGCCCGTGCACAGGTAGCTCCTCCACCGGGACGTCCTGTCGCGGGGAAGCCTCGCGCATTGCGGCACTGTGAATAATTGCCGGCGCGGAAAATGGTTCCACTCCAAACGCAAGTGGCACAGGCATCGTACCCGCTTCGGCAGCCGTTTTTCGCCTGCGGCGGCGCCCATGCCGCCAACGGTGCGCGTGCCTGTAGCGAAACATATCCGGACATGGCACCCATCATGTTGACGGAAGCGCACAAGCCGCCATAAACAGGCGCGGCAGCGCGGAGACCACTCGATCAGGGAGAGCCTCCGGCGCTGTCGTCTGCCTCGATTCTGGTTTAGCGTCGGGGCCCGGGCCGGTTTAGCTCAGCGGTAGAGCAGCGGTTTTGTAAACCGAAGGTCGGGAGTTCAATCCTCTCAACCGGCACCATCCAAATTTGCCCCGTCGATCGCGCCGCGCCGCCACCTGCACCGCTCGCAGCGATGGACATTGAAAACTGTCGGCGTTGGGATATGTTGCCGATAACGCAACGCATTCGCGGTTTTTCCCATGGCTTATTTCACCAGGAAGCAGGATGGCATCGATCGCGCCGGCAAGGTGCTGGCCGATATTTTCTGCGCGGTTCTGGTCGCGACATTTTCTGTCGTGTTTTTTGGCATCGCAGGTGGCGCGCTTGCCTTCCTGATCACCGAAGGCATCCTGCTCGGCGTCGATTATGTCGTTCAGAGTCAGGACGATGACGTGTCGGGCGCCGCCGTTCGATAGCGCCGACTGTCGGGCATGCGAATGCATGCACGCCGGAACAGGTCGTTCGCGGACAAGTGAGCCGATCGAGCCCCCTCGCCGCAAAACTCCGTCAAGACGCAATTGCTTTCTCAGGCGGCACGCCAATCCGTTTGGCAAAACGTGCATGGCGTAGTGCCAGTGTCGGCAAAACCAGGAGGTTGAGCGCCATCGATGTGATGAGGCCGCCAAGGATGACGATCGCCATCGGGCCTTCAATCTCCCGCCCCGGTTCGCCCGCACCGATCGCAAGAGGCAACAACCCGAGGCCCGTCACCAGAGAGGTCATCAGGATTGGGACGAGGCGGTCTGCCGCGCCCTCAATGGCCGTTTCCGGTCCCCAGGCGCGACCATCGACGATGACAAGATGCTCGTAGTGCGAGATCATCAGGATCGAGTTGCGCAGCGTGATCCCGAACAACGTCACGAAACCCACCATCGAGCCCAGCGAAAGCAGGCCACCGGTCAGGGCCACCGCGAAGACACCACCCACGAAAGCGAACGGCAGGTTGATCAGCACCAGCAGCAAGTTGCGCCAGTGACCGGTGACGATCGACAGCAGCAGGACGATGCCAACTCCGGCCAGTAGTGCATTCACGATAAGATCGCGCTGCGACTGCGCCTGCGCTTCGGCAGCGCCGGCGAACTCCACGTGTGCGCCGGGCGGCAGGGTGACGTCTTGGACAATCTTTCTCTTGGCATCGGCTACGAAGGACGCCAGATCGCGGCCTCTCACGTTTGCGGTCACGGTCTGAACCCGCTGCGCGTTGCGGTGGAGCACCTGATACCGGCCTGACGTGTCGTAAACGTCGGCCACCTGCTTCAGCAGAATATAAGCGCCGCTCGGCGTCCGAAGAGGCATGTCGCCGATCTGGGTAAGCCTTGCGCGGTCATGCGCATCCAGAATCACGATCACATTGAAGACGACGTTCCCCTCGTATCCCTGACCGACCACATCCCCCTGGTAGGCCGTGCGGATCAGATCGAGCACTTCGACCGCATCGAGTCCCCATCGCTGCAGGTCCGCCGGGCGGAGCGTTACGTTGATTTGCGGCATCCCCGGCGGAGATTGTTGCTGGACATCGACAGCGCCAGGTACTTCGCCGAGTTCCCGCGCCACGTCATGTGCCGCACGCTCCAGTGCATCGAGGTCGGCGCCGTAGATATTCACCGCCAGCGCGGCTGTAAAACCCGAGACCGTTTCCTCCAACCGCTCAGTCAGATAGGTCTTGAGCGAGAAACTAATGCCGGGGAAGTTGGCCAGAGCAGCCCGCATCCGCGTTTCGGCGACGGCTTGATCGTGACCGGAGAGCCCCTGCGCAAGGTCGATCTCGAACTCGCTGTAATGCGGACCCACCGTGTCGACGCCGGCTTCGGCGCGTCCCGCATGCTGAGCGACGCTTCGTATGCCCGGAACCTTCTGCAACGCCTCCGTGATCAGCTTTCCGATACGAAGCGACTCGTCGAGCGACGTGCCTGGTATTTCGGAGACGTGCAGGATCAGATGCCCTTCTCTCAGATCGGGCAGAAAGGTCCCGCCGAAGAACGGCAATATCGCAGCGCCGACGATCGTGAGCACGATCGCCGTTGCGACGACCAGCCTCGGAAAGCGCCCGATGCGCCGGAGCAGCGCCCGGTAATGGTGGCGGGACCATCGCACCACCGGCGGCTCGTGAGGTTCCTGCCGGCCTCTCCCGACGAGCAGCAACATGGAAAGCGCCGGCGTAACAGTCAGGGCGACGGCGAGCGAAGCCAGCACCGCAAGGATATAGGCGACGCCCAACGGTCCAAAGAGACGGCCGGCAACCCCTGAGAGCGCGAGAACCGGAAAGAACACCAGCAGCACCGCGAAGGTCGCGTATGCAACGGCGCTGCGAACCTCGAGGATGGCTCCGAGCACGACACCGGCTTCGGTCCTCGGCTCTGCCAGGCGCCTGTTCTCACGCAACCGGCGCACCACGTTTTCAACGCCGATCACGGCATCATCGACCACCTCGCCGATCGCGATCGCAAGGCCACCCAACGTCATGGTGTTGAGGGATTCACCCATCCATTGCAGGGCAAGCACTGCCGCAATCAACGATAACGGGATCGCGGCGCAGCTTATGATCGAGGTACGCCAGTCGAACAGGAATAGAAACAAGACAATGATGACGAGCGCGCCGCCGATCAACAGCGCGTGCAACACGCTTTGGGTCGCCGTGTCGATGAAATTGGCCGGGCGAAACAGTTCGGCATGGAGCTGAACCTTTTCGCTGTCGAGCGCCGGCCGCAACTCCTGAAGGGCCGCTTCCGCCCTGGTCGTGACCTCGCGCGTGTTCGCTCCGTATTGCTGACCTATCATCAGCAAGACACCCGGCTTGCCGTTGATGAGAGCGGCGCCGATCGGTGGCTCGGGAGCGATCACAACATTCGCAACGTCGCCAAGGACAACGCTTGCGCCGCCTTCATGGAGCAGAACTGTGCGAGCGACCTGCTCCGGGGTCAAAGACTGGCCTTGGGTCTGAAGCGTGATGCGCTGATTGACCGTATCGACGAAGCCCGCGCCCCGAACCCCGGTGGCCTTACGCGCCGCAGCCAGAACGTCGTTCATGCCCACCCGAAACCGGATCAGATCGTCGGGACGAACCTGCACCTGCAGAGACCTCACATCTCTGCCGTAGGTCGAGACCTGGGCGACACCCGGCACGGCCAACAGCCGTCTGCTGACGGTCCAGTCCGCGATGGTGCGCAAATCCATCAGCGAGCGCTGATCCGACGTCAGCCCGATGGCCAGCACCGTGCTGGCCGTTGGGATCAGCGGGGTCATCGCCGGAGGCTGGACACCCTGCGGGAGCCGGCTGGTTACCACGGCGAGACGCTCGGCGACCAATTGGCGCGCGTGGTAAATGTCGCTGCTCGGATGGAAGACAATCGTGATCACGGACAAGCCCTGGATCGACGCTGAACGCATGCTTTCGACTCCGGGCAATCCATTGATCGATGTCTCGATCGTCTGGGTGACAAGAATCTCGACCTGCTCCGGGCTGAGACCAGGCGCTTCCGTCTGGATCGAAACCTGAGGCGGCGCAAATTCCGGAAACACGGCGTATTTCGCGCTTCCGAGTGAAAGCAAGCCGTAGACAAAGAGCGCACACGCAAGCGCGAGCACGATTCCGCGAAAGCGGATGGCAAACGAAATCAGAGCGGCTTGCGGCCCGGTGTTCGAAGGTGCGCCGCTAGTCATCGTCGCCGCTATCGCCGCTGCCGCGAAGTTCGCTCTTGGCCTCTTCGGACAACAGGACCTGCGCCCCCTGGATCACGATCTCGGCGCCCGGCGGGATACCGCGTACGATGTAATCGTCGTCGGAGACAGGCTGGTCGGTATTGATCGGATGCCGCTTGAAGCTATCGGAGCCGACACGCAGATACACCCACGACCGTCCTTGCCACCGCACAATGGCCGTGTCTTCGACGAACACGCCCTCGTACGTCTTGCCGGATGGCACATATACGGTCGTATTCATGCCGGGCAGAAGGCCACTGTCACCCGGCGCTGAAAAGAAATAGCTCACCCCCTGGATGCGTGTGTCTGTGCGCGTTGCGGGCGAGAGAAACTGCAAATCGATATTGGCGTCCCGGGTAGGTGCCTGAGCCAGCGCCGTCCGAGGAGGTGTCGCGACAGTGACGCCGGGCGATAGTGTCACCTGAACGAGGAACTGTTCGCGTTCGATCAGTCGAACGACGACCGGCGAGCGTTCAATGATCGCTTTGCCGATCAGCGGGCCCCATTCCTGCTGTGCCGTCGCGGCTAATGTTTTGACCTGCGATTCCGCGGCGGCCAGTGCAGCCTGATCCGCGCGAAAAGTCCCTTCGGCGACCTCGACTTGCGCCTTCGCCATCGCGTCAGACTGGCTGAGATTCTTTGCCCGCTCGAACGCGCTCCTTGAAACCTCGAACTTGGCTTGAGCGGTCTGAAGTTGCGCGTTGGCATTGGCATAGCTGTTGGTCAGTTCGGTAACTCGACCGATGTCCAGCACAGCACCATAGGCTCGGAGCAGTTCCTGATGCGGTTCTGCCTTTAGTACCGCCGTCTCAAACCCGATCTGCTTCTGTTGCTCGGGAGAAAGCCGAACCACCTCAGCATCACCCTTACTTTCCGGGCGCGGTGGTCCGGCCGGACTTGAACCGGGCTTTTCGGGCTGCGATGCTTCCGAAGCAGGATACGGGAAATGACCGGCGACAATCCAAAGCGCGACGGTCAACGCAAGCAAGCTCACACCGACAAGGATGGCTCGGACCGCGCGCCACAAAATCACCGGCTGCCCTTCTCTCGACATGTCGTGCTTGGACATTTTTGCGACCGTAACGTCTATCTTGCCGTCTGCTAAGCTCTCGATGACACTAAGAGGTACCTTTTTGGGTCATCGGCGGCCGACCCACTTCGCCGAAAATCCAGGAGACGCACCCATGCGCCTCTCAATGCGAGGCGACGTCGCGCGCGAGCCACGATGACAGCATCGCCGGGACCAGGCCAACCGAACCGTAAAGCACGAATTGCAGCGCGCCGGTGTCGGCGCCGTGCGAGCCATAGAGAAGCTCGGCGGCCACGAACCCGATCACGCCGATGATCACCATCCGCACAATCCAGTTGATGCGATTGATGTGAGCCAGGATGTCGTCGATCGACGCAACGGCGAGACACGGCAGCAGCCCGAACAGGTAGCTGAACTGCAGGGTCGAGAACAGCACGACGAAGAATTTCCGAACCTCTGCAAAATTCGTCTCGGTCCAGTAACCCGACAGATAGGTGGTGGTCGCAAGCAGGATCAGGCCGCCCACCGCCGGTCCGATCAGGACGAAAATCACATACCGCTTCATGCCAGCCGCCCCCTCGAGTCCTTCAACCCCAAGACCGATCAAACAATCGGACCCGGAAAGGCCCGGCTTCGCATCCGGACCTTCGATTTATCGTGGCTTTTCGAGAGCATGGCAATCGGGTTCCAACGTTCGCCCTGACCATCGGGCGCGCCGAAGGGCCGATCGCAGAAAAACGGGGGTATCGATTTACGCTTGCTTCACGGGGCAATCCTAGCCTGCGGCACATCACCGGCCGCAGCAAACCCCGCGCCCTGCGTGGTTCGAATTTTGGCGGCGCGTTGCAACATCGAGAGCATCCGATGGTCCTCGTAACCGTCATCATGGCGTTGGCAACGGCAGCATTTTACGGCGCCGGCAATTACGGCATCGGCGCCGATCAGTTGTGTCACTATGGCGGGACATTCTGCGTTCACCCGCACTGGCTTGGTATCCCGACCCTGCTGCTGACGATCTGGACATTGTTTCTGAGAGTCGACCGCATCTGACTCAAAGCCGGGAGCCATGGATCGTATCGCGTCCACATCCCGCAAATAAAAAGGCCGGCGTGAAGCCGGCCTTTTTTCGTCCGATGCAACCGATATCTCAGTACGGCGCCGTCGCACCGCCCCAGCCGAAGCGGTAGTTCAGCCCCGCCTTGACGGTATGCTCGTCATTGTGAAAGCTCGCACCGACGATGTCGGGCGGCGAACCCGCGGCAAACGTGGTCTTGCCGAAGTTGTAGTACTGATACTCGACCTTGGCAGACCAGTTCGGCGCGAACATGTATTCGAGACCGGCGCCGACGGTGTAGCCATCGTCACGATTTCCGGTGGTCGCGAAAGCCAGCGGCACACCTGTTGCGTCGGTCACGCCAAGCTTGTTGTCGCGGAATGCATAGCCGCCCTTGGCGTAGAGCAGCGTCGGACCCCAGGCGTAGCCGAGACGGCCGGTCACCGAACCGATACCGCGATCGTTGCCGGTCACGACACTGCCGCCCGGAAAGGCCACGCTGCTGTTGCTGTTGGTGAGCCAGCTATACTGGGCTTCGACACCGATCACCCAGTTGTTGGCGAACTGATAGTCGGCGCCGCCCTGCACGCCGCCCATGAATCGGCCGTCGCTGCCGCCCAGGCTGCTGCCGCTGCCGAACGCCCCGCCGAGATGGCCACCGATATAGAATCCGGTCCAGTTATAAACGATCTGGGGCGGCGTCACCGGCGGCGGCGCCTTGGTATAGGGCCGCGCGGGAAGATCAGCCGCAAGCGCCGGCGCGGCAAACGCTGCAACCGCCGTAGCGGTGAGCAAGAATTTCTTCATAGTAGTTCCCCTTTTCAGTGGCTACGACCATCCTCAAACAACGTGGCGCGAATTTGGTTGCTTGAAGGCGGCAAGATTGCAGCGAGGGTTTTCGCGACTGTGTCGCTTCGGCCACATCGCCGGTTCCGCCCCCGCCATGGCCGCATTGCGGTTATTGCATTCGTCGTCCCCATGACGCGCAAGGTTCCGGGGCTCGCCGGAACGTGATTGATTGTGTAAGCCGATGGAACTCGCTTGAAATTGGGGCACGACATGACTGCAAACCGCCTGATGAACGGGTTCCCGCCCGCGCCGGAAAACCTGGTGACGCTCGCCAACTGGCGGAAATCGCCGCACAACGCCTGGGGCTTTCGCAACGTGCGGCGCCTGTTGCCGACCGCCGAGATCGCTGCCTCCGGCGCAGTCCAGCCGCTCGAAACCGATCTCGACGAGGCCATCGGCCGAACCACCTTTGCCGGCCGCGACCGCAACCAAACGACCCTTGCAGCCGCCCTCCCCGCCTCGAGCACCGACGCTTTCGTGGTGCTGCGGCGCGGACGCCTCGCCGCCGAGTGGTACGGCAACGGCATGAACGCCACCACACCGCACATCGTGTTCTCGATCAGCAAATCGATCTGCGGAGCGCTCGGCGGCATTCTGGCAGACCGCGGCGTGCTCGATCCCGATGCGCCGGTGACCACCTACATCCCCGAACTCGCGCAGTCGGTCTACGGAACGTGCAGCGTCCGTCACCTGCTCGACATGACTGTCGGCATTTCGTTCGTCGAGGATTACGACGATCCCGATGGCGACGTGATCCGGTATCGCTACGCCGTCGGCTGGGATCCTCTCCCCGCCGGTCGCGACACGCCAGATCTGCGCGGTTTCCTCGCGACGATGAAGCCGGACGGCAAAACCCATGGCGACGTGTTTCACTACGTCTCCACCAACACCGATGTGCTGGGCTGGGTGTACGAGCGCGCCTGCGGACAGGCGCTCTCCGATATCCTCAGTCAGTGCCTCTGGCAGCCGCTGGGAGCGGCGGCGAACGGCTACATCACCGTCGACAAGCACGGCGCGATGCGCGCCGCCGGCGGAATCTGCGTCACGCCGCACGATCTGGCGCGCTTCGGCGAGATGATCCGGCGGCGGGGCATCGCCGGCGATCGCCAGGTGGTGCCGGGCTGGTGGATCGACGACATCAATACGCAGGGCGATCCGGAAGCGTGGGCGCCGTCGGAATTCGCCGCACTGTTTCCAAACGCCAGCTACCGCAGCAAATGGTACCGGGTCGACCGGACAAAGAACGTGCTGATGGCGATCGGCATTCACGGCCAATACATCTACATCCATCCTGAGGCCGAGCTCGTCGTCATCCGGATGGCATCGGAGCATACGCCGCTCGATCCCGACAGCGCACTCGCCTGGCGTCGCGGGTTCGATGCGATCGCGCAGCGTTTTCTATAAGCCAAACGTCGCCTGACTCAGCGCGTCAGCTTCTCGAGTTCGGGGAATGGCGCGTAAGTCACGCCGGCGCAGACATCGTCGGCTTTCTCGAGGATGCGGTCGAGCCTGGCATCGACATAGACCACCGCGCGCTCGACCACGCCCCGATAGCTGCCATCAAGCTCGCGTGCGTTGTAGCGCAGGCAGCTCACATAGCGCAGGCGGCCGCCGACGGTGCGCTGAACAGGTTCGGCCAACGCTGCACTACGAATGCCGACAGGATTGTTGATGTAGGTTTTGAGGAACGCGAGCAATTGCGCGCGGTAGTCGGCAGGAAACGGCTGATTGGCGACACCGCGGTCGTCGGTATAGACCACACCGCTCTGATCGCCGCCGTCGGTCATGCAGCCCGCAAGCAACGATGCCGCCAGCACGATCACACAAAATTTCGAAATTGCCCCCAACGCCGGCCCGTCTTCAGGTTCGTGAATTTACTTGAGGGTCTAGCCTGCCGGTCGCCGGAACGGAATTCGCAATTCGGTTATCGGTGGATAAGGAATGGAGGCTGCCGCAAACGAAACGGGCCTGCGGCCAGGGAGCAAATGGCAGCAGGCCCTGATCGGCTTCCGCCAAGCAATTAGTGATGCTTGTGGAAACGATGATGGCGATGCATGGGCCGGCGGTGATGATGATGGTGGCGGCCCATCCTGGCATTCGCGTTCAGCACGCTGTGCTTGAGGGTCACCGACTTGACTGCCGGAGCATGGCCCGTGCGGGCAGTGCCGGCCATCGCGGGCGCAACAAAAACGGAAGCCACAAACAGCGCGGCGGAAATCGTCTTAAACATGGTCGTCTCCTTGGAGCGTCGATCGCCGAGGGGACCGGCCGGATGGACGGGCTCTGCGATCATGGCCCACGATGACGTTGCGCCGCTGAACGCGTGCTGAACGCGGCGGCAGCCGCCGTTCATCTTGATGAATGGTTGGTCATGTTCGGCGCGCCATGGCCGAATCCCCTTTGAACGGCGTGACAAAAATCCGCAATTCCGATGGGAATGAGCCGCCCGGCCCGGTGTTTCCTCGTTCGGGCGCTGGTGTAGGATCGTGCCATATCCAGAACAGGAGCGATGGATGAGCAAGCTTGCAATCAGGTTGACGATGGTCACGGCCGTTTCCCTGGCATTGGCCGTCCCCTCCTTCCCCGTATTTGCCGCGGGCAGCGACGAGCCTTCGCCGCCGCCAGCGTCCAGCACGAAATCCAGCCCCAAGGGCAAGAAGAAAAAGCACAACAACCAGTCGCAGCTCGACGATCCCGCGTTCCTCAACGGCTATCGCGCGGCCTATGCGACAATCTACAACCGCCACGACTATGCCGGCGCCATCAAGCAGCTCGAGGCGCTTGGCCACGACGACCGCGCCGACGTCGCCAACCTGATCGGCTATTCCTATCGCAAGCTCGGCAACTACAAGGTGTCGCAGATCTGGTACGAGCGCGCGCTGAAGGCCGATCCGAACCACGTCCGCACCTGGCAGTATTACGGCCTGTGGCAGATCGAACAGGGCAACCGCGATCAGGCGCAGTATCACCTCAGCCGGATCGCGGCGATCTGCGGCACGGGTTGCGCGGAATACAAATCGCTCGCCGCCGCGCTCGAAAAGCCGCCCGGCACCGGCCTCGTGTACTAGGACGTTCATCGAACTTAGAGTGGCGTTTATCTAAGTGTCAGTCGCACGAACCGTCCTGCGACAGATCTACCTGCGTCCGTCATTCCGCGCAGCACCTCACCTCAAGCCGGCTTTCCGCTGAAAGGCTTCGACAGCGTGCGGCTCGGAGAAGCCGGTCAAGGCCACGCCGATCGGTCGGGGAGAAACGGGAAGCCGGTAGCAAGCGTGACATCGCAAGTCACAGTAGCGTGAGTAGCCATGTCACACCTGCAAAGCGTTGCCCGCTAAAAACTATGGGACGTTGTTCAGTCCTCGCTTCATAGTGCGTTCCGCGAGACTGGCAACTCAGGTCGAGAGCGTTGATGAAGACACCCAGAACGCTGCTCATTTCATGTGCACTGCATTTGGCGTTCAGTTCTCTCGGCCACGCCGACGAAATTATTTTCTCAACGTCTGCGGGTGACGTTGCCTTGTCATCTGTCGCCAATAACCTTGAGTATCCTTGGTCGCTCGCATTTCTGCCCAGCGGCGAAATGTTGGTGTCGGAGCGTCCTGGCCGGCTGCGACTCGTGCGCAACGGACGTATGTCTCCGCCAATTGGCGGACTTCCCGCGATCTTCGCAAAAGGCCAATCCGGCCTTCTCGATGTCGTGGTCGCCCGCGACTTCACTCATTCTCGGATCATTTATTTCTGCTATGGCGAGGGCGCGGACGGCGGCGCGAGATTAGCTGTCGCCCGGGCCAGGCTGCTTGCCGATGAATCGCCCCGGCTGGACCACGTCGAAACGATCTTTCATCAGATCGGCCCCGTCACGCGCGGCCTCGCCATCATCAACATTGGGTGTCGCATTGTTGAAGCCGAGGACGGCAACCTTTTCGTGACCTTGGGCGATCATGCCGCAAACAGCCGGCAGGCGTTGCCCGCGCAATCCCTGGACAATCACCTAGGCAAGATCATCCGCATTCGTCCAGACGGCACGTCACCGCCCGACAATCCATTTCTGGGGACTCATGATGCGCTCCCTGAGATTTGGGCGTTCGGTTTGCGAAATCCGGAAGGCCTCGCGTTCAATCCCGCAACCGGAGAATTGTGGGAGCAGGAACATGGCCCGATGGGCGGAGACGAGATCAACATCATCTCCCGGGGCAACAACTATGGATGGCCCCTCGTCAGCTATGGTCGAAACTATGACGGGTCGCCCGTTGGTGACGGAAAGCAGAAAGGCCCCGGTCTGGTCGATCCGATTTGGTATTGGGCGCCATCTCTCGCTGCATCGGGAATGATGTTTTATACCGGAAATCTATTCCCTGGATGGAAAGGCAGTTTGTTTAACGGCGGCCTCAAATCAAAGCTCCTCTCGCGCCTCGTTCTTGATGGACATCGCGTCGTCAGTGACGAAAGAATGCTGGAAGGTCTGAATGAGCGCATCCGAGACGTCCGGCAGGGCCCCGACGGCGCGATCTACCTTCTCACGGACAACAAGGAAGGGCGCATACTCCGTATGGCCCCAAGAAAAGGCTGACGACGCATTTCCGGTCCGGCGCGGAAGAACCTCCTCGCAATGTCCAACTCGCGAGGCCACATCAGCCCGCCGCATGGCACAGCGATGCCAATTTCAACCAATCTCTGCCATTTTCGCTGCCCGGCCATCCGCCTGAAGGCGAGGTTTTCTATTGGGCTGGGGACTGGAATTCCCGCTTATCCCGGAGCCGGCGCTCCGCAAAAAGCGTTTTGTCCGCTAACCATGCATCGATCCGGGTCTCGACACGCGACCGCAAAGCGCGGTTAACTGTCGGCTCGACAACCGTCTGCGGGACCGGATAGACGACCGCCACGGACCACCCTCGCCCGGCACGAGCCGCCAAGCCTTTGCGATTATCTTGCGATCATCATGACTTCATCTCGCCGCTATGACCGGATCGCCTTTGTCGCGAGCACGAGCCCCGAGGCCCAGCAGGCGCTGGCGGAGTTGGTCAAGACCTACGGCAATCACGATCCCGCGGACGCCGACGTGCTGGTGGCGCTCGGCGGCGACGGCTTGATGCTGCAAACGCTGCATCAGAACATGCGTTCGGGAAAGCCGATCTACGGCATGCATCGCGGCACCGTCGGCTTTCTGATGAACGAATACAGCAAGCACGACCTGCACGCGCGCCTCTCGGCCGCGACCGACACCGTGATCCATCCGCTCCTGATGCGCGCGACCGATAGTCACGGCAAGGTCCACATCCATCACGCCATCAACGAAGTCTCGCTGTTTCGCCAGACCCATCAGGCGGCGCGGCTGCGTATCCTGATCGACGAGCGCGAGCGCATGGCCGAGTTGATCGCCGACGGCGTCATGGTCGCGACGCCGGCCGGCTCCACCGCCTACAACCTGTCGGCCCAGGGGCCGATCCTGCCGATCAATGCGGCGCTGTTGGCGCTGACGCCGATCAGCGCCTTCCGTCCGCGGCGCTGGCGCGGCGCCCTGTTGCCGAACACCGCCTTTGTGGTGATCGAGGTGCTCGAAGGCGACAAGCGCCCGGTAGCGGCGGTGGCCGACCACGACGAGGCGCGCAACGTGCGCCGCGTCGAAGTCCTCTCCGACAAGACGATTGCGATGCGGATGCTGTTCGATCCCGGCCACAGCCTGGAAGAGCGAATCCTCAGCGAGCAGTTCGGATATTAGCGACGAAAGAGGCTTCGCGGCGGCATGCGTCGCTGCACAATCACCCGTCGAGGAATCTATGAAGCGCACATGGACGATCATTGGCGTAGCTGATGTGCTCCAGAGCTTCGCTTGGTACCAGTCGCTGCTCGGCCTGCCGGAGACGGCCCCAGCGCACGACTATTTTGGGCAAGTCGTCGATTCGGATGGAACGGTCCTGCTCTGCCTCCACAAGTGGGGGGCTCACGAGCATCCTTCGTTGACAGATCCTCACCGCGCCACGCCTGGTAACGGCCTCCTCCTGTTCTTCCGGGTCGACAACTTTGACGCGGCTTTGCCAAGGGCGCGGGCCCTCGTCAGCCGGCTGGAAGAAGAGCCACATGTGAACCCGAACACCGGAACCGAAGAATTTTCGCTCCGGGACCCCGACGGATATTACGTCACCATCAGTGCGCTCGATCCGGCCTGATCCTCCGCGGCGGCTTCCGGATATGGCCTATGGCCGGCAACCATTCGTTAAGGGCGCCGGCATATAGTTAACGGCGGGTATACTGGGTCCGCCTCCGCACCATGTACGGCATCGACTTCAACAAGCTGCGGTTTCTCGTCTGCGACGACAACGCGCACATGCGCCGCATTCTGCGCACGCTGCTGCATTCGTTCGGCGCGCGCGAGGTTTATGAGGCCGAGGACGGCGCCACCGCGCTCGAAATGTACAGCCACTATGTGCCCGACATCGTCATCACCGACTGGGCGATGCCGATCTTCGACGGCATCGAACTCGCGCAGATGATCCGGCAGCCGGACTCCAAGGGCAATCCGTTCGCCCCGATCATCATGCTGACCGGCCACTCGGAGAAACGTCGCGTCACGGTCGCGCGCGACGCCGGCGTCACCGAGTTTCTGGCGAAGCCTATTTCCGCCAAGGGTCTCTATCAGCGCATTCTCAATGTCGTGGTGTCGCCGCGGCCCTTCATCAAGACCAAGAACTATTTTGGTCCCGATCGCCGGCGCAACACCAACAACGCCTACATCGGCCCGGAACGTCGCGGCACCAAGGAGCCCGACGTCATTCCGCAGCCGTCGCTGCTGGATAAGGCCCGGTCTCCGGGATAGCGAGCACAGAACCAATGGCGAAGGACAAACCACCGGAATTGAAGGTCGAGACCTTCGCCGATCATCACGTCATCACGCAGCCCAATCCGTTGCGCAAGGTGATGCGGCTCGTCGACGAAAAGAACTTCGAGGATCCGGTGGCCCGCGCAGAAAAGGCGCTGGCCGGCTTGTCTGACGAATTCGCCACATGGATGGCCATCGAGTGCGACCGGCTGGCGGCTGCTCATGCCACCATCCTGAAGGACGGCTTCACGCCGGCCGCGCGCGATGAGCTGTTTCGCGCCGCGCACGACATCAAGGGGGACGCCGCGACCTTCGGCTATCCCCTCGCCGGCGCCGCCGCCGAGAGTCTGTGCCGCATCATCGAACACGCGCCGGATATCGATCGCGTTCCTGCGGCGCTGATCGCGCATCACATCAACGCGATCCAGGCGATCGTGCGTGAGCACGCCGGCCTCGGCTTCGAGGCCGTGGCGAAAGAGCTTCACCGCAAGCTGCGCGGCGTGGCGGACGAATATCTCACCGTCGTCAACCGCGACCGCCCCGAGCATCTCGACGCCATCCTCGCGCCGAGCATCGTGCCGGTCGACTAAAGGCTTTCTCTGTCTTCGATATTCCTGGATTGCTTCGTCGCCTGCGCGTCCTCACAATGACGGCGACGATCAGGAGGATTTCGCGGCTGCTAGGCCGCCGCGAGCAGTTCGCTGAGCAGCGGCTCGCACTGCCTCGGTGCGTGACGTGCGGGCTCGATGAACGTCGGTTCGCGGCGCTCGGGCTCGCAAGGCTCCGCGAAAAAAGCCTCCTCCTCTAGAAGCTCAATCTCGTCGAATTGAGGCTCAAGCGTCGAAGGCTCGTCCGCCGGAGCTTCCCAGGCAGGCACATCGTCATACACCGGCTCGGCGGCCGCTTCGGCCACCAGGTCGTCGCAGAATACGCGCGCTTCCTCGCGCGCCGATTCCGTGGCGAAGCGCCGCAACAGGATCAGCAGCGGCTCCGAAACTTCGGTCGGCGCCGTCTCGCACATCGTCAGCACGCGCTCGACCATGCGGCGGCGCAGCCGCGTCGCACCGGCCACGGTGCCGACAAAGCCGATCTCGTCGCGAGCCTCCAGCGCCGCGCGGAATGCGGGGAATGTGGACTCCGGCAGGCCGGCGCGCGTCAGCAGCGCCGGCAGGCTCGCGCCGCCCCGATCGTGCACCAGTGCGGACACGCGGCTGAGCGGCAGACCGGACAATTCCACCAGCGCGTGATCGAACAGGTCGAGATTGCCCGACAGCAACGCCCGCAGGATCAGCCCCGCGGTCAGTTGCCCGGTCGCGCGCAGATGCGCGATCAGGCCGCGCATGTCGTCGCCGCGCGACCGCGCCGCGATGTTGACGATGGAGCGGTCCCTGGCGTCGCCGGCCGCACGCCCGGCACGATCGGCGCTGAGCCAGTTCCGCGCGACCACGAACTGCGCAAGCGTATCGGACAGCTTTCCGACCAGCGCGGCCCGCGTCGCAGCCGGCAGATCGTCGAGCGCCAGCATCGATTCACGGATCGCGCCGAGATGGCCGTGCCGCGCGACAATGCGGTCCCATGACAGCGGCGCGAGATCGGCGCCGGGATTTTCGATGAGTTCAAGGGCCGCAGCCGCCGAGCCGACCTCGGCGATGGCCGCGCAGATCGACACCGGCACGCTGGCGCGCCGCGCGATAGCGCACTGCACCTCCGAGTTGCCGGTCGCGACGATGTCGACGAGGTCCGCATCGATCAGGAGCGGCGAATGTTCGAGAATGGACATTGCGACCGAGGCCTGATCGACCGACAGCGCCTGAACGATCGCGGCGGGCGCGGACGCGCTGTGCGCAAAAACCTCGGCCATGGCCTGGCGGACCAGCGGCGACGGATCGTCCAGTTGCATCAGGAGGCCGCCCTCGGCGGCCGCGCGATCGTCATCCGAGAGATCGGAGATGAGCCAGGCGCGGGCCAGGGCTCGTGTGGCTTCGGCGCGCTCGCCTGCGGGAGCGGTGCGTACCCAACTGATGAACTGCCGAACGATCATGCTCTTTCCGGCCTACGCAACTTGCAACGACACCGAGACGCGATGCCACTGTCATAGAAAATAAACCACGACGCTTAACAAAGGGTTCACCATAACTGTTTGGGTTTATTGACGTTTCGTTAAGGCAAAAGCGCGACCCGCAAGGCAACAGGATTCGGTACCCGTTTCATCACGGGCATTACCGCGCAAATTTGCGGGCTTTAAAGGCTAGCCGCTGAACTTGCCGCTGCGATCGCTGAACAGATCGAACGGCTGCAATCCGCCGGTCGGGGTTTGCGTCGCGGGCGAGGTCTCCGACGTGCTGGCGACCGCAGCCGGATGCGCCCACAACTGCTGGACCGCGGGCGAGACCGGCTCGGCGCGCTCGCCGACCTGAAACAACGAGCGAAACATCGGCTGGCCCGGCGCAGCCGATGACGATGCCGCAACCGGCGTCACGCCGCGCACATCAGGCAGACGCGACAGATAGGCAGCATTGTCCGACGACGAAAACTGCGGTTCGGTCGTGGCGGCTACGGCAACCGGCGCGCTGATGCCGAATGATGCCATCGCACTACGTGTCGCGGGAGATTGCGCGGCGCTTTCGTAGCGCCGGTTCAGTTCGGCGTAGACATCCGACACGCTGCGCGCACGGCCGTCGCGATCGTAGAAGATCGGACGATTGGCCGCGGCCGCGTTCGGAAACAGCCGTGCGCCAGAGGCCTGCGGATTGTCCGTGGCATTCGCGATCAACTTTGCCGCGCCGCCGACGCCCATGAAATGCGCCATGTAAAGTTCGCTGTCGGTCGGGCGGCGGCCGATCAGGCCAGTCAGCTTGAAGCTGTTGGACTGCGTCAGGACTCCAGCCATAGCCGACGCGATGGCCGGCTCGTCACGCAGCTTGAGAATGGCGGCGCGGGTCGCGGGATCAGCGACGGAATAGGTGCCCGACGGCGATTTGGTGATGGCGTCGGCATAGCCGTTATAGCCAAGCGCCGGACCGGCCTCCTTCACCGTACCGAGCCAGGTCTGCTCGATGAATTGATAAAGGCCCTTCGCGGATGAGGTGCCCGCCGATGCCGTCGGATTGAAGTTGGATTCCATCTTGGCGGTGGTGAGCAGATATTCGAAGCTCGCACCGGTGGCGTCGGCCGCCTGACGGATAGCGCTGGCGATTCCGTTGAACAGACCGCTGAGGCCGGAGCGCGGATAGGCTCCGGATGCGGCATTGGCAGCATCGACAGTCATGGTCTTCCGCTCCCCGCGAAGCGACCGCGCGCATTTTCAATGCGCATTACCAGCAAGCCCGTCGTCCACGCCGACTCCCACCGGCCCAGACTCGATTTGCCCAACTCGCAACGTGGGGGATTATGGTTAACGGGACGTTAACAAAGAGGCCGGAGCCGGCTCGTCGGGATCAGGAGTGCTTGTGATAGACCTTGTCGGGATCGAACAGCCTGTCCGCATCGACGAACGCGACCTTCGCTGCGCCGTCCTCGCCTTTGGTCACAGTGCGATAGAAGCAGGAGCGCCGCCCGGTGTGGCACGCGGCGCCGGTTTGCTCGACCTTGATCCAGATCGCATCCTGATCGCAGTCCATCCGGATCTCGACCACGCGCTGGACCTGACCTGAACTCTCGCCTTTTCGCCACAACGCCTTGCGCGAGCGGCTGTAGTACCAGGCGTCGCCGGTCTCGATGGTCCGGCGCAGCGCTTCGTCGTTCATGTGCGCGACCATCAGCACGTCGCCGTTTGCGGCGTCGGTCGCGACACAGGTGACAAGCCCCGACGCATCGAAGCGGGGCCGGAGGACCAACCCCTCTTCGAGCTCGTCGGCAGATGATGTCTTGGATGTCGTCACGACAAATCCCTCGCAAGATCAGAACGAGGGATCAGCGCTGCGTCCCTCGTACCATGGACAGAAAACGCGCCTGCTCCGCCGGATTGTCGCGGAAGACGCCGGTGAAGCGGCTGGTGAAGGTCATCGCGCCATGCTTGGCGACGCCGCGCACCGACATGCAGGTATGCTCGGCCTCGATCATCACAGCCACGCCGCGAGGCTTCAGCACCTCATCGACGGCCGCAGCGATCTGGGCGGTCATATGCTCCTGGGTCTGCAGGCGGCGTGCGAAGATATCGGTCAGCCGCGCGAGCTTCGACAGGCCGACCACCCGCTCGACCGGCGTATAGGCGATGTGCGCCTTGCCGTAGAACGGCATCATGTGATGCTCGCACTGCGAGGTGAATTCAATGTCGCGGATCAGCACGAAATCGTCGTAGCCGGCAGTCTCGCCAAAGGTGCGGTTCAGCACCTCGGCCGGGCACTGATGATAGCCCTGATAGATCTCGTCATAGGCCTCGACCACCCGGCGCGGGGTATCGAGCAGACCCTCGCGGACCGGGTTCTCGCCGATATAGGAGAGCAGCGTCTTGACCGCGGCCTCGGCCTCGTGCCGCGACGGGCGCAACTGGTCGGGCTGAACCGCGGCCGCGAGAAATTCCGACGGATCGAGTTCGGCGGGCCGGAAGTCCGGGGTTCGCGCGTCGCTGGATTTGACGTCTGAAGGCTTTTTGACTTCCGAAGACCTGACTTCCGAAGGCTTGCCGCCACGCAGCGGCTTGATCAATGCGTCCATCTTCACTCCGTTCGACCGGCCAACCAAGGCCGGAGTGTCACCGGGCAGACGGGGCAGCATTTTTAGCCACCGGGCGCCTGAGTCCCCTGATATTAACACCGCAATTCGGGATTTGAATTCTCAATCCCGGGAGCGGCGGGAAATAGCCGGATTGTATTTCCCGGCATTGGATACATATATAGGCTTCAGGTTCCCGCCGCCAAGGGCGTCAACCCGGGCTCTTTCAGCGAATTCAAAGCGTTGGAATCTTATGCTGAACGACGTTTACAACAAGCGCATCATCGAGCTGGCAGGCAACATCCCGCGTCTTGGCCGTCTTTCCGATCCCGACGCGAGCGCCACCGCCCACTCCAAACTCTGCGGTTCCACCGTCAAGGTCGATCTCAAGATGGACGGCCCCGTCGTGACCGACTTCGCTCACGACGTGAAGGCCTGTGCGCTCGGCCAAGCCTCCTCCTCGATCATGGCGCGCCACGTGATCGGCTCGACCGCCACCGAGTTGCGCGAGTTGCGCGAAACCGTGCGCAAGATGCTGAAGGAAAACGGCGCGCCGCCGCAGGGCGACAAATGGGCCGACATCGCTGCGCTCGAGCCGGTGCGCGACTACAAGGCCCGTCACGCCTCGACCCTGCTGACATTCGATGCCGTGGTCGATGCGATCGGCCAGATCGAAGCCAAATCCGGCCAGCTCGCGCCCGCGCAAAGCTGAGACGCCTCAGTCTGTTCGATCTGAATTCTACTGTTGCTGCTGAGCGGGGACCGCGGCCGCCGTGCCGCCGGTCGGGCTCGCTTCGGCGGTCTTGGTCGGCTTGCTGATGGTGGAGACCGCGGCCGTATCGGCGATACCGGCCGGCAGGCGATCCTGCACCGGTTTCGTCACCAGCCCTGCCATCGGCACGTCGAGCGTGGCTCCCTCACCCGGCAACACATCCGCAACGAGGTCCGTCGTCACCAGATGGGTGGAGCGCAGTTCCGTCCGCGACATTTCATGAAGCTCTTCCCACGGCGGAACGCTGAGCGCGAGCGACAGCAACTCGCCGGCGCCACCCATGTCGAAGGTGTATTTGGCGAGCCGGCCGATGTCGCGCTCGACGATCATCAGATCCTGCGCGGTGTAGCTCGCGGCCTTGGCGTCGTCGGCGCGGTCGCCCATCCAGATCTGATGCACCCGAACATGCGCACGCTCAGGCACATAGCGGGCTTTGCCGGACAACAGCATGAACACGCACATGGACTCGCAATAGGCATCGGGCAGGACGACCGCGCGATCGCCCGCCGTCGTTTTTGTCACCACACTGGTCCCAACCGTGGTGCGCAGGCCGAGTGCACGCCAGCGGCGCCCAAGCGCGATGGCGTCGTTGACGGAGCCGCCGCTGGAGTCCAGCACCACCGTTGCGCCGGTCAGGTCACGGCCCTTGGCGAAATCGTCGAAGGCTTTCGGCGTGTCCGCGGTGACGATGCCGACCGCGCTGATCCAGCTTCGGCAGTTCGGCGCGCAGGCGATCCAGTTGAAATGCATCGGCTGCTTGCGCGCTTCGAGAACCGCATCGGACGCCACGGGTTTGTCGAGCGCGGCCGTCACGGCGGGCAAGGCGATACAAAACAGCGCGGTGCAAATAAGCATGCCGCCGCGGGATCGAAGCGATCTCACGAGCCTCAAGTCAGGTCCTTCCCCGTGTGCCCCAAAGCTTTCCGTAGCCCCAAAAGGTCCACCGCGACGAGCGAATCCAACGCGACGATTCCGTCATCTGAATGTTGTGTGAATCGTAACCGCCGGACTCGCCAGCGTCCATACGACCTTTGCTGCGGTGCGCTCAAAAACGTGCGATATTTTGGCGGCTGTGGCGCAAATGCCAAATCGTTTGAGTTCCCGGCACGGAACCAACATTGTGCATGCGCCAGCTTCGGAGAGTTATGAAATCCATTCGGCACCACACGACGCTCTGTCCTGAATGCGCGAAAACCGTGCAGCGGCTGCCGCGCAATGCAGGGCGTGGATTGATCTGGCTTTATCGCCACAGCCTGTCGCCGCTTGTGGGATTCAACTGCCGTCATCTGCCGAGCTGCTCGGTCTATGGCGATGAGGCGATCGAACGCTTCGGACTATGGGGCGGCGGCTGGATGACACTGGCGCGGCTGTTGCGCTGCCAGCCCTGGGGCACGTCCGGCATCGACAACGTTCCCGCGACGAAACCGCCGGGCGCGACCTGGTATCGGCCGTGGCGCTACGGCCGCTGGCGCGGCGTCAACGCGCCCTGAAAAAGGTTGCAAACAGGGAACCGTATCCCGCTTCGCGCATTGGACATCAAAGACTTCCGTAAAAGGAGGCGCGATTCATGGGTGGAAAATCGGGCGGCCAGGATTCCAGATATACCGATCTTGCGGTTGTGATTGCATTGCTGATCGCTGTAGTCGGTGCGTATGGCTACTACAGCGGAAAGCTCGCGACCGAGACGACGACAACGGCACAGATCGTGCCGAGCCAATCCACGCGCTGGTAACACTTAGAACGACGCGCAGACGCTGCGGACGGTGGTCAGCACCGACTGCTGATGGAACCTGCGCTTGTAGGCGTCGGCGACGGCCTCGAGGCCGGCGCGTTTTCCGGCGTCGTCGCGAAAAGTCAGAAGCACGACCTTGCTCGGTTCGCGGATGATCGCGCCGCGCCGATCTCGCCACTGCCCGCGCATCGACGATCGTCAATCCATCGGGAAAGCGCGGCGTCACTTCGGTAGCTACGAAGTTCGCGAACGCAGCTTCGCTCACACCGACCCGGGTACCGACGTTGCGGCCGAACAGCATCTCCGCCGTCACCATCGGTTGCGCAGAACCGGCACAGGCTTGTGGGAGCGTCGTACAGCCCGACAATGCCGCGAAGGCAAACGGTCCGGCGACGCAAATCCATCCCGCTCGCAAAGAGTCCTCCCCCGATCGCGCTCTGCATTGGCTACCGCAAATAATCATGTCGATAGCAGGCGCGTCGCTGCATCCACGAATTGTGTTCAGCAATCCTTCAGATCATAGGGTGCAAGTTGTCGTTGCGATTGTCGAGGCACAGCGTGCGGGACGGGCTTTACAAGGTCGATTTTCATACGGTGCACGGCACCGGCAGCGGCGTCATCTACGCCATCAGCGGCAAAGTCCGCGGCGGAAATTCAGGCTTCGCCTTCATTGGAACTTACAGCGGCGAAAGTGACCGCATCCTGGTCAAGGTTTCGACCCAGCGGCACAACTTTGACCCCAGCTTCAAGCCGCTGTTCGGCATCGACATGGTGACGCTCACCCTGAAGGGCAGCATGAGCGGTGACATGGTCGATCTCGAAGGCACCGCGCTGCAGGTGCCCGGGGTGCACTTCAAGGCGGTGTTGACGCGGATCGCCGACTAGTTTTCTCGAGGAAAAGCATAACCAATCGGTATTCGGCGGATCTGCTCTCGCGGATTGCTCTGCGCCGCCTGCCCAAGGCCAACGGAAGCAGCTTGACTCAAGCATAACTAGCTGGTTATACGACAATCAATAGCCAACTGGTTATCGATTGTGATGCCTGACACGCGCGACATGCTTTTCAGATCGCTGGCCGACCCGACGCGACGCGCCATCTTCGAGCGGCTGTGCCGCGACGGCGAGCAAACGGTTGGCGCACTGACGGCGCGGTCCGGGGTATCGCAGCCGGCCGTCTCCAAACATCTGGGCGTGCTGAAACTGGCGGGACTGGTGCGCGACCGGCACGAAGGCCGTCAGACCCACTACAGCGCGCAGCTCGGCGCGCTGGCTCCGCTGGTCGACTGGACCAGCCAGATGGCCGGCTTCTGGCAACGGAAGTTCGACGACCTCGAAGACCTGCTCAAAAGGATGGACCAGTGACCGAGACCATCGCCTTGCGTTCCATCATCGTCGAGCGGGACATGGCGCATCCGCCGGAACGGATATGGCGCGCGCTTACGCAGAGTGCACTGATCGAGGAATGGCTGATGAAAAACGATTTCCAGCCCGTCGTCGGCCACAAATTCAACTTTCGCGCTGAACCCGTGATGGGCTGGAACGGTGTCACTGACTGCGAAGTTCTCGAACTCGTTCCGCATCAGCGGCTCGTTTACACCTGGAACGCCTCGGGCGAGCAGGCCCGCGACGGGCTCAAGACAATCGTGACGTGGACGCTGACGCCGCACGACGGTGGCACTCACGTTCGCATGGAGCAATCCGGCTTCAGGCCGCAAGACGAAGGTGGTTTCCGCGGAATGGGCAGCGGCTGGCCGCGCATTCTGCGACAGCTCGAAGACGTCGCTGCGGGATTGTGAAAGCGATCGCCGCCAAGGCAATTTGAAAACAGGATGGATCAATGACAAACGCTGCGACTGAAACACGTTCCGTCGTCGTCGAACGCGAGATCGCGTTTTCGCCGGACCGGATCTGGCGCGCCCTCACTCAGCCGCATCTGATCGAGGAGTGGCTGATGAAGAACGACTTCAAACCCGCCGTGGATCACCGCTTCAATCTGCGCGGCGACTGGGGCGCCGTCGACTGCAAGGTATTGGCCATCGAGCCGAACAGGACATTGTCCTACACATGGGATGCCATGGGTCTCGAGAGCGTCGTGACCTGGACGCTCACGCCGACCGACAAGGGCACGCATCTGCGCATGGAGCAGTCGGGCTTCCGGCCGGGTCAAGGCCAAGCCTATAGCGGGGCCAAATTCGGCTGGCAGAAATTCTTCGAAAAGCTCGAAGAGGTTATTGCGCGCGCGGATTGAGACCGTCGATCCGCTTTGTCTCGCTAATCACAGGAGATTCCGTTGAACTGGAACAACGCCATCCGCCAAACCCATCGCTGGCTGTCGATCATCTTCACGGCGACGGTCGTGGCCAATTTCGTAGCCCGAATATGGGGAGAACCTTCTGCCTGGGTCACCTACTCGCCGCTGCCGCCGCTGTTCCTGATGCTGTTGACCGGCCTCTATATGTTCGTGCTGCCATATGCCGCGAAGCGGCTATAGTGCGCGATGACGGAATGACGACATCGGCAGGCATCATGAAAAAGACGGTGACGCGAAAGGTCAGTGCGGAGAAAGCGACCACCTCCCCGTCCCGGCTGATCGACGCGAAGATCAAGGAGCTCGGCGACTGGCGGGGCGACGTCCTCGGCCGGATTCGCGCGCTGATCAAGGCGGCCGATCCCGATGTCGTCGAAGAGGTGAAGTGGCGCGGCGTTCCGGTGTGGTCGCACGACGGCATCATCTGCACCGGCGAAACCTACAAGGCGGCGGTGAAGATGACCTTCGCCAAGGGCGCATCGCTGGACGATCCGTCGCGCCTTTTCAATTCGAGCCTCGACGGCAACACGCGGCGCGCCATCGACGTTCACGAGGGTGACAAGATCAACGAGACGGCGTTCAAGGCGCTCATTCGCGCCGCGGTGAGCCTGAACACGTCGAAGAAAAAACGCTGAGCGCGCAATCAGTCCCGCCACGCTCACCGCGGCACTGACCTCAAGGCATCTCCGCCTGCAACGCCGCCTTCGGCGCCGCTATCCGGCCCGTGATCAGCACCACGCCGAGCGCCAGTGCCACAAATCCGGCGGCGACGTAGCCTGCGGTAATGAACTGGCCGTTGGCGAACAAGGCGCCGCCAATCGCCGAACCGACCGCCTGCCCGACATACAGCACCGACGTGTTCAGCGACACTGATGCGCCGGCGAAGGCGGGCGCGGCCGCCACCAGCCGCACCTGCTGCATCGAATTGGTCGAGGCAAAGCCGAGTCCCCACACCGCAACCGACGCCGCCATCAATGCGAACGATCCCGCCGTAATGGCCCAGCCCGCGACGCCCGCCAGCAGGCAGAGCGTGAAGAGCACCGAGGTGCGGTAGGCACCCCAGCCGTCGACGATGCGGGTCGCGATGATGAGCCCGATGAACCCGAACACGCCGTAGATCGCGAAGCCGAGCCCGACCGCGTCGGGACCGGCGTTCGCCAGTCTCGTGAGCAACGGGCCCATGAAGGTGAACACCACGAATTGTCCGGACATCTGCAGCGTCGTGACCAACAGCAACAACACCACCATGCGGTTGCGTCCAAGCTCCACCCATGTCGAAAGCTCGACCGGCGCCCCCTTCAGCCCGCCGGGCAGGCGCGCCACCAGCAACACGAGGCTGAGCACGCCGAGCACACCGACGGCGCCGTAGGCCGCGCGCCAGCCGTAGTGACTGGCGATGAAGGTGATGAGTGGCAGGCCCACCGCCGCTGCGAGCGACCAGCCAAGGAAGATATAGGCGATGGTGCTGCCGCGCTTCTCGGGCGGCACGATCAGGCTCGCGGTCCCGGCGGCCTGCGGGGTGAAGATGACGCCGATCGCCATCATGACCAGACGGATCGCCATCAGCGTCGCATAGTTGGGCGCGAAAGCCGATGCGGCATTGGTCACCGCGAGCGTCGCCAGCGTCGCCGTCAGCAACGTCCGCCGTTCGACGCGGCTGGTCAGCCACGCCGTCAGTGGCGAACCGATGCACAGCACGATCGCACCGAAGGTGATGAGCAGCCCGGCATCGCGGATCGAGACGCCGAGACCGGTCGATAGCTCCGGCAGCATCCCCGCCGGCGCCATGATGGCGCAGCCGGTGACGAGATTACCGAGCATGAGAGCTGTGGGAGCAAAACGTGGGGTCACGGACGACCTCTTATCATATTTTTGATGCAGTTGCATGTAGATAGAATGAACGCCCCGACAAGGGCGCAAAAAATCTATTTCCAATCGCAGCGGCGCAATTTTTCACCCGTTGCAAGCCGCGAATCGGCTGCTATACCGCTGCATTCCGCTTACCTGCGCTCGTTCGCAGGAGTGAGCTACAGGAGACATCGATGTCTGACAAGAACGAACCCGCATCGGGATTCCAGTATGGCCTCGCCAACCTGAAGCCCGTCTCGCCCGCCGATAACGTCACGCTCACCTTCCCCGACGGCGCACAGCGCGAGTTCCCGAAAAACACCACCGGCCTTGATATTGCAAAAGGCATCTCGCCCTCGCTCGCCAAGCGTACCGTGGCGATGGCGCTTGATGGCGTCGTCAGCGATCTCGCCGATCCGATCGAGCAAGACGCCAGGATCGAATTCGTCAACCGCGACGATCCGCGCGCGCTGGAATTGATCCGGCACGACGCCGCGCATGTGCTCGCCGAGGCCGTGCAGTCATTGTGGCCGGGCACGCAGGTGACCATCGGCCCCGTGATCGAGAACGGATTCTACTACGACTTCTTCCGCAACGAGCCGTTCACGCCGGAAGATTTCGCCGCGATCGAGAAGAAGATGCGCGAGATCATCGCGCGCGACAAACCCTTCACCAAGGACGTCTGGGATCGCGAGAAGACCAAGCAGGTGTTCCGCGACAAGGGCGAGGCCTTCAAGGTCGAACTGGTCGATGCCATTCCCGGCAACGAGCCGATCAAGATCTACTATCAGGGCGACTGGTTCGATCTCTGCCGCGGCCCGCACATGACGAGCACGGGCAAGATCGGCAACGCCTTCAAGCTGATGAAGGTGGCCGGTGCCTACTGGCGCGGCGACAGCAACAATCCGATGCTGACGCGCATCTACGGCACGGCCTTCGCCAAGCAGGAAGACCTCGATGCCTACCTGAAGCAGATCGAGGAAGCCGAGAAGCGCGACCACCGCAAGCTCGGCCGCGAGCTCGACCTGTTTCATTTCCAGGAGGAAGGTCCGGGCGTCGTGTTCTGGCACGCCAAGGGCTGGACCATTTTCCAGGCCGTGATCGCCTACATGCGCCGCCGCCTCACCGGCGACTACGACGAGGTCAACGCGCCGCAGATGCTCGACAAGTCGCTGTGGGAAACGTCGGGCCACTGGGAGTGGTATCGCGAGAACATGTTCGCGGCGCAGTCCGCCGGCGACGAGGCCGAGGACAAACGCTGGTTCGCGATCAAGCCGATGAACTGCCCCGGCCACGTGCAGATCTTCAAGCACGGCCTGAAGAGCTACCGTGACCTGCCCTTGCGGCTCGCAGAGTTCGGCGTGGTGCATCGCTACGAACCGTCGGGCGCCATGCACGGCCTGATGCGCGTGCGCGGCTTTACCCAGGACGACGCGCACATCTTCTGCACCGAGGATCAACTCGCCGACGAGTGCATGAAGATCAACGATCTGATCCTGTCGACCTACGCCGACTTCGGTTTCGACGGCGAATTGACGGTGAAGCTCTCGACGCGCCCCGAGAAGCGCGTCGGGTCGGACGCCGCGTGGGATCATGCCGAGCGGATCATGGGCGACGTGCTGGAGCGCATCAAAACGCAAAGCCACAACCAGCGCATCAAGACCGAGATCAATCCCGGCGAAGGCGCGTTCTATGGTCCGAAGTTCGAATATGTGCTGCGCGATGCGATCGGCCGCGACTGGCAGTGCGGCACCACGCAGGTGGACTTCAATCTGCCGGAACGGTTCGGCGCGTTCTACATCGACGCCGACGGCGCCAAGAAGGCACCCGTCATGGTGCATCGCGCGATCTGCGGCTCGATGGAGCGCTTCATCGGCATCCTGATCGAGCACTTCGCCGGTAACTTCCCGCTCTGGCTCGCACCGACGCAGGTCGTGGTCACGACCATCACCTCCGACGGCGACGAGTATGCCAAGGTGGTTGCCGCCGCGGCGCGGCGCGCAGGCCTGCGCGTCGAGCTCGATCTGCGCAACGAGAAGATCAACTACAAGGTGCGCGAGCACTCGCTGGCGAAAATCCCGGCGTTGCTCGTGGTCGGCAAGAAGGAAGCCGAAAGCCATTCGGTGTCGATCCGCCGTCTCGGCAGCGAAGGGCAGAAGGTCTTGCCGACCGACGAGGCGATCGCTGCGCTGGTGGATGAAGCCACGCCGCCGGACCTCCGGCGGGGCAAAATGTCGCACTAAGGGTTCTGCATCGGTGACGGCGCCCGCCGTCACCGACCCCATCCCATTAACTTCTCAAGAGAATCCTCGAATTTCCGGCCACGGGCGAGCCCGGGGATTGGATAAATCGGCTTCCCCGTCGCAAATCGTTGCGTGTGCAGTGGCACAATGTACCCTGCGTGTTCGTTCCGGAGCTGTGGATCACCGCACTCCGGGGACTGGCCGATATTTCGGAATCGGCTGGATCGACCATCTTCGTTTTCGACAACGGGCGACCCAGCCGCGGCATCACGCTCGAAAATCTCGCCGACCTGCTTCCGGATTTCCTCGTCGCTCTCGGCGCCGGCTCGGTCACGTCGGCTCCGAACACCGTTTCGGTCGGCTCCGCAGGCAACGAGCGGCGCATCACCAACGTCGCAGCAGGCACCAGCCCGACCGATGCCGTCAACATGTCGCAACTCACCAGCATCGGTGCCGGATATCAATCGCAGATCAACAGCCTGCAGGCGCAGACCACCAACAATCTTTACGAGATGCGTGGCGGCGTGGCACTGGCGCTGGCGGCCAGCGGACTGCGCTACGACGATCGTCCCGGCAAGGTCTCGATTGCGGGCGCGGTTGCCGGTTACAAGGGCGAGTCCGGCCTTGCGATCGGTCTCGGCTATGCGGCGACAGATCGCCTGCGGTTCAACGCGTCATTCTCCGGTTCACCGAGCCAGAGCAACTACGGTGGCGTGGTTGGTGGAAGCCTGACGCTCAACTAGAGGCCACGAAGCACCGGTGCGTAACGCAATCCCATGATGCCTTTTTCGGTTTCAGGCCGCACGCCGGCATTGGACAACAGACGACCCGGGGCAGTCCGGCCGACCTCCGTCGCCGTAGTGTCGCTGATATTCGCAACGTCGTTGAGCGCAGCTTGGGCGCAGCATCAACCGCAACAGACGACTGCTCCGCCGGCCGTCCAGCAGGCACAGCAGCAACCGACCCAATGGCAGCAATTGCCCAGAATGCAGCTTGAGCGGCAATACGCCGGCCCATTGCAGGATACGCTTATCCAGCGTTGGCGCGATCCGATGGATGGAACCACGTGCTATCTCTACATACCGGTCTCGGTGCAGCATTCGCCTCCGATGGCGGCGGGATTCGTTCAATACGGAGCCAACACCATCGGAAGCATTAGTTGCATGCCGAGCGCCGCTCCGGCCAATGGCCGCACATCCGGCCACAAATAAGCCAGTCACAATCGGTCTAAACGCGTCCAGCCGCTCTCGCCGCAGTCGCCCCGTCATGCTAACCGGGCGGAAACGTTCGCGAGAGTGTGCATGCCCGATACCATCGAATTCCTCAAAACCCGCCGTTCGGTGAAGCCGCGCGAGATGAGCGGCCCAGGCCCCTCGCCCGCTGAACTCGAAACGATTCTCACCATCGGTTCGCGTGTGCCCGATCACGGCAAACTCGCGCCGTGGCGCTTCATCGTGTTCGAGGGCGATGCGCGCGCCCGGGCCGGCGACATCATCGCACGCGTGTTCGCACGCAAGAATCCGTCTGCCCCGCAGGCCGACGTCGAACTCGAGAAGCGTCGCCTGATGGATGCGCCACTGGTGATCGCGGTGGTGAGCTTCACCAGGCCGCACCCCAAGGTGCCTGCGTGGGAGCAGGAGTTGTCCGCCGGCGCCAGCGCCATGAACATCGTCAATGCGGCCACCGCGCTCGGCTACGGCGCCAACTGGCTGACCGGCTGGTTCGCGTTCGACCGCGATGTGCTCGACGGGTTCGGATTGAAGCCGGACGAGAAATTCGCGGGCTTCATCCATATCGGTACGCCGACAAAACCGAACGAGGATCGCCCGCGCCCCGCGCTGTCGGAGATCGTGACGCGGTTCTAGACGATCCGGATCGTATCCCGCGCGCAGATCTGAATGCCTTGCATCGCCCTTCGGCATGGAACAAAAGTTCCCCGCGTGCGTCATCCTGTCCGGGTGGCAAGACAATTTCCTTACGCCTTGCCGCTCTGGCGGAGGGAAATGGCGGATGGCAAAGAGAGTGCACGCAATAGCGGCGGACGGTCGGACTCACCGCGCGAAGTCACACAGCAGAAGCGCGCAGCTTTTTGGTGAGATCGCCAATACGACCTCGCGGGCGGCTGGCCGCGCGTCGGCCTTTGTGGTTGCCGTCATGGTCGTCCTGATCTGGGCGATCACGGGTCCGCTGTTCAACTATTCGGACACCTGGCAGCTCGTGATCAACACCGGCACGACGATCGTGACATTTTTGATGGTGTTCCTGATCCAGAATTCGCAGAACCGGGATGGCGCGGCCATTCAGGTCAAGCTGGACGAGTTGATCCGCGTCAGCACCGTGCAAAACACCTTCATCGGAATCGAGCACCTGACCGATGAAGAACTCGACGAGATCAAGGAGAAGTGCGAACAGCGTGCATCGGCAGCAGCCGATGAAGTCGCCAGAGAAGCTGCGAGGCGCACAGACGAGCTTGGCACCTGACACGCCCTGGCGCCCTTTGCGTCAGGCGCTGACCGCGTATCAGGCGGCGCGCGACGCCTTTTCACCGAACCTTGCAAACAGTTGGGCGAGTTCGACCGAAGGCCTCGCCGGGCTGAACAGAAAACCCTGAACCTCGTCACATCCTTCGGCGCGCAATGACTCGAGCTGGTCGACGGTTTCGACGCCCTCGGCCGTCGTCGTAATGTCGAGGCTGCGGCCGAGACCGGAAATCGCCCGCACGATGGCCAGACAATCCGGCCGCTCGGCGAGATCGCGCACGAACGATCGATCGATCTTGATCTTGTCGAACGGAAAGCTGCGGAGATAGCTCAAGCTCGAATATCCGGTGCCGAAATCGTCCATGGAAATCCGCACGCCAAGCCCCCGCAACTGATGCAGGATCGCCAAGTTGGCTTCCGTTTCCGCCAGGAACACCGACTCGGTGATCTCCAACTCCAGCCGCAGCGGCGACAAGCCGGAATGCGCCAGCGCGGTGACAACGGCCTGCACCAGATTGCGGCTTCGGAATTGCACCGGCGAGAGGTTGACCGCGACCTTGATATTGTCCGGCCATTTCACCGCTTCCGCGCAGGCCTCGCGCAAAACCCATTCGCCGATGCCGACGATCAATCCGATGTCCTCGGCAACGGGGATGAATTCGGCCGGCGAGATCATTCCCTTCACCGGATGCCGCCATCGCAACAGCGATTCAAATCCCGTGATCCGGTCTTCCGTCAGATCGACCAACGGCTGATAGTGCAGTTCGAATTCGCCATTGATCAATGCGCGCCGCAGGTCGAGCTCCATGTCACGGCGCCGCTGTGCTTGCCGGTCCATCTCCTTTTCGAAGAAACGGTGAACGCCGCCGCCCTCCGACTTTGCCCGATACAGCGCCATGTCGGCATTGCGCAGCAGTTGCTCTCCGCTCTCGCCATCACCCGGCGACAGCGCGATACCGACACTGGCGCCGATCACGATGTCGATGCCGTCAATGTCGTATGGAACGCTCAGAACCTCGATCAGCCGCGCTGCGTAATCGCTGGCTTCGTTGGGCGACAATACGCCGGCGAGCATGACCGCGAATTCGTCACCGCCGAGCCGGGCCGCAAGGCCGCTGCCGCCGACCCGCGACGCCAGCCGATCCGCGACCAGCGTGAGCAGCCGATCGCCGGTCGGATGGCCGAATGAATCATTCACGTTCTTGAACAGGTCGAGGTCGATGCAGAGAACGGCCACGCCGTTGCCCGCCTGCCGGCTCTGCTCCAGCGCCAGTTGAAGACGTTCCTGATAGGCCGCGCGGTTGGCCAGATTCGTGAGGCTGTCGTGATGCGCCATATAGGCGATGCGGGCTTCGGCCTTGCGGCGCTCCGTGATGTCGACGATCGCCACCAGAAAACCCTGGCGGCCGTCGAACTCGACGCGCCGGCCATATGTCAGCACCTCGATTTCGCTGCCGTCCGCCTTGATGTGGCGCCAGTTGCGGCTCGAATGATAGACATCATCCAGCCGCTTGAGCGCCTCGCTATGCACGGCCCACTCATCCTGCGGCCAGATGTCCTGCAACTTCATGCTGGCAAACCGGACCCGGTCGTAACCATAGTGACGAACCGCCGCATCGTTGACGCCGAGAAACTTTGTCGTTTCGCAATCGAATACCCACATCGGCATCGGATTGCTGTCAAACAACAAACGAAACGAGTCTTCACGCTTCTTCAGCGCGGTCACGTCGGAGACGGTCACCGACACCATGTCGGCGACCGCCGTCATCCCGAGCTTCAGGGTTCGATCATGGCTGCCGATCTCCACGGAATCGCCGCGGCCGCTCCTGACCACGTCAATCAACCGATCCAGCAGCGCCGGATCGCAAAGGAGATGTCTGCCGCGGCTCAAGCGGTCCCAGCGCAACTGGTCGGGCGGACATTGCAGCAGCCGCGCCGCGCCATCGTTGAGATGAACGATCTGGAAGTCACATGGTTCGCCGGATGCATCGCGGATGGTCGAGAGCGACAGGATACCCTCGCTGGTCGACGCGAAGATCGCATCGAGCAGGTTATAGCGCTCCTTGCGCTCGTTGACATAAGTGCCCACCAGCTTGCCGCCCCAACGCGATGCGGTCGGCAATGCCAGCAGATCGTAGGTCTGCACCACGCCGTCCCGCACGCAATGCGCAACGCCGAGATGGGGCCTGTTATTGTGGAGCGCGCAATTCACCACCTGTTCAAGCGCCATGGCGCAATCCGGCGGCAGCGCGGCAATCGGCGTGTCCCACGCCGTGTCTCCGAGCCACTCCTGCACGTAACGTCCAGCGCGCAGCACCTCGAGCGACTTGTCCGCCTCGCGCAACAACGCAACGTGGTCCGCAAGACGGCCGAGGCTGCCGAGCATCACCTCGTCATAGGATGGAAGTATTTCGCCCGGTCGCAGCGCCGCATCCCATTTGCGCTGCAGGACGACGATGTCGCTGAACAAATCGGTCTTGAACTTTTTCGCCGGCATTCTGACAGCGGTCACAACGTGCCCCCACGGAACGAATTTTCTTCGTAGGGCATCCAAGTTGGACACGCTTAAATCAGAGTAAACGGTGCAACCCTACCCGCGAGAAAACCGCAGGCCGGCGCACTAAAGTCTTTTGATGGTTAGTGCGAATTAGAGACCACGACAGTTTCATGACAGCGGTGTCATGCACGTGCATCGCGCTTCAATGCGCGACCACCTCGATCTCGCCATCGACACCGTTGACGACCTTGAAGCCGCGCTCGAACACCTTGCCTTCGTTCTTGGCGATGGCGCGATATTCGCCCTCGGCAAGAATGACGCGGGGAAATGCGCCGATCGATTCCTTGATGACGTCACCGCCTGGCGTCAGCACCGACCATGCGGTGTTGGCCAACGCCTCACCGCCCTTTTCGCTGACGAGTTTCAAGGTGATGACGGCCGCACGATGGGAAATCGTCACATCGGTCAGCTTCGCGGCCTGCACGCGAATGTCGGAGCGAACCACCGAATTGGCGTCGCCGTAATTGGAGACGATGTAATAGGTCCCCTCCGGCAGCAGCAGCACATCGCCTGCTGTCACGCTCGGAACCAGCGGTGCGCGTTCGGTGCCCTCGAACTGGCTGCCCTTGTAGATACTGAAGGAAATCTGGTTCGGCGGAATTTTCGACGTGCCGACCCGCCCCTCGATCCGCAGGCCGCCCGCCGGCAGCACGAAGGATTCGCGGTCGGTGTCGGATCTCAGTGTCACCGGACGGACGGCACTGGCCAGCCCCAGCGACACGTGGACCACATAGCTTCCGGGCGGCAGCACGATGTTGGGCGTCGCGCCGTGATCCTCCCGCATCAGCTTGAATGCGCCGGTTGCGTCGGGGCGATCGGAATAGACCCTCCAGATCAGCCCGTTGTTAATAACAGGCAGATCCTTGCCATAGCGCGCAGTCAACGCGAGGACCGCCTGCGCGGGGGTTGCCGCGACGCTCGGCGCAGGCGCCCCCAGCGGCACGGCCGCGGCGGGGGCCTGGGTCAATGGCGCCGGCAGATTTGGCATGGCCGCCGGTCCCGAAGGCGGCGCAAGGCTGATTGCGGGTCCTGTCGGAGCGCCCGGCACGGGGGCCGGCGGCACCGGTGGCGGACGCTCGCCGAACAACTGGGCTGAAGCGACGTAGGGGGTCGCGGCCACAAGGAGCATCACCAACGCAGACAAGAGCCATTGGCCCCGGCCGGACGTGGCTCGGCGATGATGATTGCCCCTGCGGATCATGACGCCGGTTTTTCACCGAAAACGCGGCAAATTCAAGCCTGCGTCCTCTCTCATGGCTGCATCCCATGCAAAAACCGGCTTTGCCGGTTGTAACGTCGCCCTCCAGTCATAATTTCTGGTTAGGGCCGGCGTCATCAGGCCCAAACCGAGCTTTTTGTGCGTTTATCGTATCCGCCGTTAGATTCGATGCCGTCAGTCAGGGAATTCCATTGTGCTTGAGGGATTGAGGGGCCGCGGTCCAAACGGATCGAATGGTCAGAAGGTCGGGCTGGGCAGCGTGCGGCGGCCGGTGATCGGGCTGGCATTGGGCGGTGGCGCGGCGCGCGGCTTCGCCCATATCGGAATTCTGCGTGCGCTGATCGCACACGGTATCGTCCCGAACGTCGTCGTCGGCACCTCGATCGGCGCCGTGGTCGGCGGCGCCTATGCGGCCGGCCATCTCGACACGCTAGAAGAATGGGCCCGCAGCCTGCAGCCGCGCAACATTTTCGGCTATCTCGACATCCGCCTGAACGGCTCCGGATTGATTGGCGGCACCAAGCTCGCCGCCCAGCTCGAGCAATCGCTCGGGCAGATCCAGATCGAAGACCTGCCGATCAAGTTCGCGAGCGTCGCCACCGAAGTCCGCACCGGCCATGAGATCTGGCTGACACACGGCCGGCTGGTCGATGCGATGCGCGCGTCCTACGCCCTGCCTGGCATCTTCGCGCCGATTCTCGTCGGCGATCGCTGGCTGGTCGACGGCGCGCTGGTCAATCCGGTGCCGGTCTCGACGGCCCGTGCGCTCGGCGCCGAGATCGTGATCGCGGCCAACCTGTCCAACGACGTGTTCGGCCATAGCACCACGATCTTCTCGCATGGCACGGAGGCCAATGCTCCGGAGGAAGTGGTCGAGCCTCCGCCGCCCAAGCGCGGCTTCGGCAAGTTCTTTTCCATCGAACGAACGGTGAAGCGCGAATTTTTCGGCGGCGGCGGACGGCCCGGCATCTCGACCGTCATGGTCGACGCCTTCAACATCATGCAGGACCGCATCACCCGCGCGCGGCTCGCCGGCGATCCGCCCGACTTGTTGATCTCGCCGCGGGTCGGTCAGATCGGATGGTTCGATTTCCACCGCGCCGACGATCTGATCGCGCACGGCACCCGTGCTGCCGAACGCACCATCGAAGCGATCGTCGAGGCGATCGAGATTCTCGCGCCCTCGTCCGCGGCGGATACGGAGGACACGCCGATCGAAAGCGCTCCGACCGAAAGCAATCCCTGATCTGTTCGTTCAGGCGGTCTTGATGTAGTCGCGCAGCGCTTCCTGCTCGGTCTCGTATTCCTGAACGCGCAGCTTGACGACGTCGCCGATCGAGACGAGCCCGACCAGCCTGTCGTTTTCCAGGACCGGCAGATGCCGGAATTTTCCTGACGTCATGACCTCCATGAGGCCGGCGACCGTATCCGACGGACGGCAGTTGATCACCTTGCGCGTCATGACCGCGCTGACGGGCTCGTCGAGCACGCCTGCGCCGCGCTCACCGAGCACACGGACGATGTCGCGCTCGGACAGGATGCCGTCGACACGCGTGCCGCTCATGACCAGAACGGCGCCGATCCGGCGCTCCGACAAAACCTTCACCGCAGCCGACAGCTTGGCATCCGGCGGGACGCTCAGGACATTATGGCCCTTGGCATTGAGAATGGCTCGAACCGTCATTGTCGCCTCCCAAAGAACGGTTGCACGGCAACGCCGTGCAACCCGATGATCTTCAGCCTTCAGGCAACAGTCGAACCTTCGATTTGTTCACGTTCGCATGAGCGAAACATCATCTTTCTTCACGCGAACCGGATCCCACTTCGCCTGAATGAACGGAAATGATGAATGAAATCGGCCTGCGCCGCAAGCAACCGCTAGTGTGGCGGTTGGGGCGTCTGCTCGGATGACGCAGCCGCAGCATCGCACGGCCCGCGCGGCACCGGATCGAACAGCGAGAACAGCACGAGGCCCGCCACAAAGCCGCCAATGTGCGCCTGCCACGCAACGCTCCCCGGCTCCGCGCCGATCGCGATCGATCCCATCCCGAAGATGATGTTGACGCCGAACCAGATCGCGAGAAACGCGAGCACGCGCGGATTGCGCAGCGCACGCGTCAGCGACAATGCCGGCACCTGCGCGGCCGCGTCGGCATCGCCGTAGCGGAACGACAGGAAGCTGCCGCGCACGAAGGCGAAACGGATCGCCGCCGCCATCGCGCCCGACACCGAGGCTGACGCACCGATCATCGGTGCGATGCCGTGCTCATGGGTGACAAGATGTGCCATGGCGCCGGCCACCGCCGTGACCGCCATGAACAGGAAAAACCGGAAACTGCCGAAGCGCCGCGCCACGGCGCTGCCGAACGGCAACAGCCACAGCACGTTGAAAACGATGTGGCTGATATTGGCGTGCAGCAGCGAATAGGTCACGAACGTCCAGACCTTGGCGCCCGCCCCACCGGGAAATGCCGTCGCAAGCAGCGTCGGGTCGTACCGTTTCGGAATGAAACCGAACAGTTCGATGGTCCAGTATTCGAGATCGGGCGGCAGCGCCATGCGCACCGCATGAATGACCGCGAGCAGAACGATGTAGGCGGTCAGCGCCCCCGGCAGGGTCAGGATCGGTTCGCGCGGTGCTTCCGGCGGCTGATCGGGCGGCAAATCTGGCGGGGGATCTGACGGAGAATCCAAGGGGTGCGACCTTGAGGGCTGCGCGAGCAAACGATGGGCCCACATAGGCGGCTTGGCCGGGCGGCGCAAGCAAAGGATTTGATCTTCTTGCGGAAATACCGCCGCAACGAAAAAGGGAGGGTCTGAGAAACCCTCCCTCGATCCGTGTCCGGTCTTTCGCTGGGTTGATCTTCGACATGGTCGAAAATCCGGTATCCCCACCCCTCCCCGCGATGACCTCTTGTTCGACGCCTGCCTGTATTCGCCTCGCCGGAACCTGGAGAAAAACGGCGGGGCAATGGAGCAGCCTTACCTTACCGCCTCGCCGACCAATCCCAACCCCATAGTTAATTTAACGTTAACGACACAAAGCTGTGTCCCCCAGACGTCAAGGCCGCCTGCGGCATGGACGCTGCAACCTCCCTCCTGCACAACAGAAACGGGGACCGCGACGCCCCGAAGCGAGACAGAAGTGTCTGCTTCGCACCGCGGTCAGGACGGTTTTAGGTCATGAAGCATCCATCGAACCGGGCGTTCTTCGCTTATTGGGACGAGAAGCGCGACGGTGAACGCGCCCCCGACCGAGGCGCGATCGAACCCGGCGCAGTCCGCGAACTGCTCGGCGATATCTTCGTGCTGTCGTACGATCCGAAGCGCGGCTATCCGTTTCGGGTCGCGGGAACCCGTGTCTGCGCCCTGCTCGATCGCGATCTCAAAAGCCAGAACTTTGCCGATCTGTTCGCGCCCGCGAGCCGCGACGAGATCACCGATATTCTTGGTATCGTCACCGACGAATTAGTAGCTGCCGTTGCCGGCGTGACTGCGACGACACGAGACGGATCACTCGCCCACCTCGAACTGCTGTTGTTGCCGTTCGCCAATCGCGCTCACACGCCGATCAGCCTGACCGGGCTGCTGGCGCCGATGCAGCACAGCGGCCAGCCGCTCGGCGACTTCAGCCTCACATCATGGCGTTACATGAACCACCCGCCGCAGCGCTTCGTGCCGCGCGTCCTGAAGAAACTCGCGATCGCGCGCGGCTTCATGGTCTACGAAGGACTGCGCTGATCGGCACTTCGCGACGCGCCGGACGCATCTACTCCACGAGTTCCGGCCACGGCACGATGGTGGATTTCACCGTCTTCATCGCCATCGCATCCGCGACCGCCTGACCGACACCTTCTTCCGTGAACGGATAGATCGTCTGCATGTCGAGCCACGGATACTTGTCGCGGGTGCGATAGAGCATGTCGACGCCGAGCGGCAGATCGTTGCCGGTGAATCCCCACGAGCCGAGCACGTTGAGGTCCTTGGTGCAGATGCGATGCCACGATGTATTGATCGAACCGGCGTCGGTGAACTGGCCCATCTCGACATACGTGCCGCCGTCGCGCAACATTTCGATGCCTTCCGGTCCCGCGCTCGGATGCCCCGAGCAATCCATCACGAGGTCTGCACCAAAGCCGCCGACGATCTCGCGCACCCGCGCAATGCGCTGCTCCGGTGTCTTGAGTTCATCGATATTCACCGTGGTCTCAGCACCAAACTTGCGCGCCAATGCCAGCCGCGGCGTCTCCGGCGCGCCGACGCAGATCACGCGGCCCGCGCCCATCTCCTGCGCCGCCGCAACGGCAAGAATGCCGATCGGGCCCGACCCCTGAATGACGACGGTGTCGCCCCATTTGAATCCGCCGGCGCGCGTCGCGCGATTGAAGGCGCGGATGCAGGAGGTCAGCGGCTCGGACAGCGCGCCCAGCCGCAGCGACATGTCATCCGGCAGCTTGTAGATCTTGGTTCCAGGCAACATGTCGAGATCGACATAGACATACTCGGCCCAACCGCCCCACAGATGCGGCGCCTTGTCGAAGCCGAGATAGCGGCCATAGTAGACCGGCGTCAGGCACTTGTTGGCGGTCTCGGGATAGTGGACGCAGTAGTAGCACTTCCCGCACGGCATCAGCGGCGGGATCATCACCTTCGATCCGACGCCGAGCGGCTTGCTCATGAAATCCTCGGTGAACTCGCCGCCCGCCTCGACGATGACGCCGCCGATCTCGTGCCCGAGCGTGAACGGCCACGGCAGTTGCTTCGGCCAATGACCTTTCAGGATATGCAGGTCGGTGCCGCAGACGCCGCAGGCGCCGACCTTGAGCAGCGCCGCCTTCTTCGGGATCTTGGGCCACGGCACGGAGCGCATGACCGGTCTTGCACCGGGACCATCATACGTGCAGACGCGAATTTGCTCCATTCCAAGTTCCTCCCGTGCGTTCAGTTGTTATTCGTTTTCATACTCACCGCTGAGCGGACAACGGCGTCAATGGATGGCCGCCGGCGTCGAACGCCTCGATCTTGTCGCCGATAACGAACGACATCAGATCGCGTCCGATGATGAACGGCCCGGCATAGGTCGTCTCGGTCCGAGCTGCCAGCGCATCCTCAGGCACGTCCTGCACCGGCTTCACGGTGGCAAAGACGATGTGGGAATAAACCGCGAGCTTCGGTTTCGCTTCGCTGAAAATCCGCCCCGCATCTTCCGGCGACGTGTGATGATCCTCGATGGCGCGATAGTTCGGATATGACTTCAGAAGCTCCGGCTCGATGATCGCCACCTCATGCACAAGCAGGTCGGCGCCCTTCCCTGCGTCGATGACATGCTGATCCGGCTTGGTGTCGCCGGACAACACGACCTTCTTGCCGTCGAATTCGATCACGTAACCGTAGGCCGGCTTGATCTTCTCGCCGTGATTGACCTCGATCGCGCTGACCTTCACGCCGTTCTTTTCGTAAACCGGCCCAGGTTCGATATCCTTTGCCGCAAAGGCCACGCCCGCCGCCGGGTAATGCTCATCATCGGTGCGGATGCGTATGTCCTCCGAAAACGCCTTGGTCAGGTTTTCGGTCATGGCCACCGTCCCCTTCGGGCCAAAAATCACCATGGGCGTCTTTCGCGCTCCCCATGGCGTGCCGATCCATCCGCTCAGCCACATGTCGGGCAACCCGACGACATGATCGGAATGCAAATGCGTGATGAAGCTTGCGGTGATCGAGCCGAGCGGGATTTTCTTCTGGAAAAGCCGGATGGTCGAGCCGCGGCCGAAATCGAACAGCAACCGCTCCGGTCCGGCTTCGACAAGGGTCGATGCGCTGAAGCTGCCAATGCGCGGCGTTGGCGTTCCCGTCCCAAGCAAGGTCACCTTCATGTCGGCCGCATGCGACGCACCGATGGAGAGTGCCCCGATCCAAACGGACGTCACCGCGGCCTTGAGCGTGAAACGCATCTTTCCTCCCATCTGCGGCGCCCGGATGGGGCCCGCCACCCGCTAACGCTGCGTTAACCCTGACAGCCGTAGGGTTTACCAAGACCGAATACCGGTTGACCGGTGCAGCGATCATGGCGTTGGCGCAGAAAATTTCAAATCATCCGGTCGCGGACGAGCGCCGACGGTTTCAGCGTGTGAAAATTCACCTGCTGGGCCGCTATATGCTGCCGGATCGGCGCGAATTCCCCTGCCAGATCGTCAATATGTCCCCGGGCGGACTCGCCATGCTGGCACCCGGCATTGGCAATGTCGGGGACCGGGTCGTGGCCTATCTCGACCATATCGGCCGGGTCGAAGGCAAGATCACCCGGATCATCGACAATGGCTTCGCCATGACGGTCGGCGCGACGCCCCGCAAGCGCGACAAGCTCGCGGCCCAGCTCACCTGGCTCGCCAACCGCGACATCCTCAACTTGCCGGAAGACCGCCGCCACGACCGTATCGTGCCGCGCAATCCGATCGCGGTCCTCACGCTCGAGGACGGCGCCAAGATGACCTGCCGGATCATCGACATGTCGCTGTCCGGTGCCGCCATCGCAGCCGAACACCGGCCACCGCTGCAGTCGCAGGTCGCGCTGGGCAAGGTCCAGGCCCGCGTGGTCCGCAACCTGGAAGAAGGCTTCGCGCTCGAGTTCGTTCACGAGCAGAATCCGGACAGTCTCGAAGATAACGTCACCGCCCGGTAAACGGCGGCCCCCCTCCCAACCCTCCGTATTTCGAGCCGCACCGGCGTTTTCGCCACGCGGGAGGTGCTTTTGCACGGCCATTTTCCCGGTAAACGCGCCGGGCATTCCGCCACAAAAAGCCTGATTCCATCGGCCTTCGGTTCCTAATGCGTAAAATTTGAATCAAACGCGAATAGTTCGAATTTTACGCAAATTCGATTCAAGTATAGATCGAATTAGCCGCGAGCTTTACTTGCATTCGTCTCAATTCTACTTGCGCCACTTAGCGGCGGCGCAAATCCTTTGTGCGACGAGTGGTCCCAACAAGAAACGGGGGCCACAATGCTCAGCAGGGGACAGGGAATGGGATTGGCGGCCGCAGCCGCCATCCTGTGGGGATTGATGACACCGGCGAACGCCGGTGACGGACGACAGCTCTACGCAAGTCTCGGCGACACCACGCGTGCGCCGATCGGTTGGGTCGAATTCTGCGCAAGCAATCCAAAGGAATGCCGCGGCGGCGCGACCCAGCCGCGCGACATCGTGATGACGCCGACCGCCTGGCGCGACCTCGTGAAGGTCAACCACTGGGTCAATGAAACCGTCAAGCCGATGACGGACATGGAACACTGGGGCGTCGTCGAAAAATGGTCGCTGCCGACGGACGGCTATGGCGACTGCGAGGACTACGTCCTGCTGAAACGCAAGATGCTGATCGATGCCGGCTGGCCGCGCGAAGCGCTGCTGATCACGGTGGTGCGCGACAAGCAGGGCGACGGTCATGCCGTGCTGACGGTCAAGACCAACAAGGGCGAGTTCATTCTCGACAACCAGAACGAGGACGTCCTCGCCTGGACCGAGACCGGCTACCGCTTCGTGAAGCGTCAAACGCAAAGCGACCCCAATGTCTGGGTTGCGCTCGGCGACAACCATCCGGCGGTGGCGACAGCCAGCTCCCGATAGACATAAGGACTTAACGACCCGCGACCCGGTCATCCCCACCCCTCCCCGTCCCCGACCGGATCGCGCGCGGCCAGCCTCCCCCAAGGCTGGCCGCAACTTTTTTGTTTGGACGGCTTTTCGGATCCGCGCATTTGGAGCGCGTGAATCGCCGGAACTCGGCGAGCTGAAGTTCCGAACAACAAATTCGTGACGCTGAGGCGTTCACGCCGGACAGATCGCAAAACCGTCATCAAAGACCAGCGAACCATGATCGTCTCGATCACGGGTCCGCTTGCCGACGCCAGACATGCATTTCCGGCAGAGGGGTTTGATCTACGGAAAGTTGATTGGTTCTGGAACGTCCCGGGCCTTACGCCCGAAGGCAAAGACCAAGCCCAACAAGAAGAAGAATAACAGAAGAACAAGAACATGGATCAGGTGATGTCGGACGTCGTCCGCGCCGTCGAGAGAGGCGCGACGACCGTCAAAGGCGTGATCGATGCAACTGGACTGTCGCGCCTAAAAGTCGAACGCGCCATTCGCGCGCTGGAAAAGCAGAAGCTGCTCGTTCGCAACGACGCGGGATTCCAAACGCCCGCCGCGTTGTCGGCGGCGCCTCGACGGGAGTGTGGATCGTGCACATCCTGTTGCACGCTGCTCGAGGTGGAAGCGGTCGGGACATCCGTGAACGAGTGGTGCAAGCACTGCGAGGCGGGCAAAGGATGCACGATCTACGATGATCGCCCGCAGATGTGCCGATCATTCAGTTGTGCCTGGCTGCAGGGGCATCTCGGAGACGAGTGGTTCCCCGAGACGTCAGGTCTCGTGGTGCATTTCAGCCAGGACGCCGTCAATGTGCAGGTGGATTCCAACTGTCCGGACCGGTGGCAGGAAGAGCCATATTTCAGCAAGCTGCGCGAATGGTCGCTGAACGGAATCAGGAGAACGGGAAATCCCGGATATGCGACGCTGATCGCCGTCGGTTACGATAAATTTCTTCTCCTTGGCCGAACGGTTGTTCCCGATCCAACGCTGTTCGGCACGGCATTCATCCCTGTCACATCAGATACATTCCGCTATTGGAAGGCGAGATCGCCGGAGCATTTGCAGCGGCTGAACGATCGCATCGCCGAAATCCATCGCATCCGGCAGGAATTCGGGCGCTGCAGCATTCCGGATGACGACGAGCCGTATCCGCCCTACCGGCCCGCGCTGCTCAAGCTGTCGAACATTCCGCACGCCGATTCGGCGTAGCTGCCGCGTCGACATGAAAAAGTCCGCCGTGCGAGGGCGCGACGGACTTTCCCAACCACAAAACGTTGTCTTCAGCCTTTCACGCCGAGCAGTTCGACGTCGAAGATCAGCGTCGCATTCGGCGGAATGACGCCGCCCGCACCGCGCGCGCCATAGCCGAGCGCCGGCGGAATGATCAGCGTGCGCTTGCCGCCGACCTTCATGGTGGCAACGCCCTCATCCCAGCCCGCGATCACCTGATGCTTGCCGATCGGAAATTCGAACGGCTCGTTGCGATCCACCGAGCTGTCGAACTTCTTGCCCTTCTGCCCATTCTCGTAGAGCCAGCCGGTGTAATGCATGACGCAAATCTGTCCGGGCTTTGGCGTCGCACCGGTGCCGACCTTGATGTCCGTGATCTGAAGTCCTGATGGCGTTGTCATGGTTTTCCTTGTGGTCTGCGCCGCTGCTGGGACGGAAGTGCCGACAATGACGATACCGGCCGCGGCGATGACAACAGCCAACGCCCAACCGCGAAAGAATTTTGCACCGTCACGAAACATCCGCATGCTCTGCTCCCGTCGTTCTGTTGAAGGCCGCGTATAGCCGACCCGGCCACTTGCCGCCAGCCCGCGGAACTCGCGGCCCGGTTATCAATATCCGCAAAAAGGAATGTGAAGTAGCTCACACACAGTGGCGTCGCGCCGGCGCAATCTCCCTGTACCGGACGGCGCAAGCCAATTTCAATGTCCGGGCAGGGCAAGGTCGCCGGGCGTCATACTCCGCCGGGCGGCCTTGCGACATTTTTGCGAAGACATTCGGGCAAGAATCTGCGGGCAAGAATCTGCGGGCAAGAACCGCCCCTCGCAGGCGTGATTTGCGTTCCTCCATTGCGGGCGGCTGAATGACGCTCCCCGACAACGGAGGACCACAATGCGCACTGATCCCCTGCTCGCTTCCGATGTCATCGGATTGACCCGCACCGCGCCCCTGTCGCGTCGCGGCTTCATGACGGCCTCAGCCGCTACGGCCGCCGGTTATACGCTTGCGGCCGGCCCGGTTCGCGCCGAGGTCATCAAGACAGACACCGACGGTCTCACCGCAGGTGACGTCAAGATTCCGGTTGCCGATGGCAAGATGCCCGGATATCGCGCCGCGCCTGCAGGCGTCGCGCATCCACCCGTGGTGATCGTCGCCATGGAGATCTTCGGCCTTCACGAATACATCAAGGATGTGACGCGGCGTCTCGCCAAGCTCGGCGCCTTCGCCGTCGCGCCGGACTACTATTTCCGCAAGGGTGACATCAGCAAGATCACCGATATGAGCCAGCTTCTGCCGCTCGTGAACAGCAAGCCCGATGCGGAGCTGCTGTCCGATCTCGACAGCACCGTGGCCTGGGCGAAGTCGCAAGGCGCCGATACCGGCCGGCTCGGCATCATCGGCTTCTGCCGCGGCGGCCGCACCGTCTGGGAATATGCCGCTCACAGCAAGGACCTCAAGGCAGGCGTCGCGTTCTACGGCCCGCTGGTCGATCCGCCCAATCCGCTATGGCCGAAAAGTCCGACGCAGCTCGCGCCTGAGATGAAGGCGCCGGTGCTCGGACTCTACGGCGGTGCCGATCAGGGAATATCGGCCGCGCAGATCGATGCGATGAAGGCCACGCTCGCCGCCAACCACAAAGTTGCGGACTTCAAGATCTATCCCGGCGCACCCCACGGCTTCCATGCCGATTACCGTCCGAGCTATCGCAAGGACGCGGCGGAAGATGCCTGGCAACAGATGCAGACCTGGCTCAAGAAATATCACGTGCTCGGCTAGCGCCCCGAATTCTGAAGTTCGCCTCACGGGGTCACGCTCCCGGAGCGAACTTGAACCATCACACGGGAGCGCGACGATCACGGTGCAACGGCGCGCGACAAGCATCGCGCGCCGCTGGTCAAGCGTTCTAAAAAGTCGGAGCGATCAGTCGCAGACTTCGACCCGACGCCAGCGCCAGCCATAGCGCGTATGGATCCGGCGCCGAACCAGATAGCAGCCGCCATCGTCGTAATAGCCGCCATAGGCGTAGGGATATCCGTAATAGCCATACGGATAGCCCCAGCCGTAGGCGTATGGCGCCAGGCCGAGCCCGAGGCCCCAGCCGAAACCGCGGCCGTAGAATCCATGATGAAAGCCGCCGCCACGGAAGCCGTGAAAACCACCATGGAAACCACCGTGAAAGCCGCCGCCGCCATGGAAACCACCGCCGCCGTGAAAACCACCGCCGCCATGGCCGCCGCGCGCCGAGGCGACCGTCGGCGAGACAAGTCCCACCGCAGCGACCGCCAGCAATGCGATCATCGTTTTGCGCAACATCGTCAAACTCCGTCCAATTCCCTGTTGCCCCACCGATGAGATACACCGGCTGTACCCGATTGTTTCCGGGGGGCGATTTTTATTCGTTCGATATTCCGCTCACTTCTGCGCGACCCGCCGACGTGTCAGCCGATCTGCTTCAAACCCTTTTTGAAGCGAGGTCCGTTTGCGGCATAGAATTTGGCGGCGCCGCCCATCGCCTCGACCTGGGCCGGCTCCAGTGTACGGATGACGCGCGCCGGCGCGCCGATGATCATCGAATATTCCGGGAATTGCTTGCCTTCAGTGATCACAGCGCCGGCGCCCACAATGCTGCCGCGGCCGATCCGCGCGCCGTTCATCACGATCGAGCCCATGCCGATCAGCGCGCCGTCCTCGATGGTGCAACCGTGCAGGATGACGTTGTGGCCGACCGTGCAATTGGTTCCGATGGTCAGCGGAAAGCCCTTGTCGGTATGGCAGGTGCTGCCGTCCTGCACGTTGGAGCCGACGCCGACCTCAATCCATTCGTTGTCGCCGCGCAACACTGCGCCGAACCAGATGCTCGCATTCTCGAGCAGGCGCACTTTGCCGATTACCGATGCGGTGTCGGCAATGAAATAATTTCCGCTCTTGGGAAGATCGGGCGCCTGCCCGTCGAGTTCATAGATCGCCATGGTCGTCTCCTGCTAATGGTCCGATTCTAACATTTGCATCCCGTTGCAGCGGACGCTCATGCAAATGTTAGAATCAAAGGACCATTAGAAAATATGGGTTGCTCGTGTGATTTTGGTTCTGACTTTCGCTTGAAAGACTTGCAGCGAGATTGAAGCGAATGTCAGAACCATCACACGAGTGAAGACCATGCCATGCCGCCGTTCAGGCGAGCAACCCGACCGCCCGCAGGGTCATGATCAGGAAGGTGCCCGACATCAGGCTCCAGAAGCCCGCGAGCACGGTCGCCATCATGACGAATTCAAAGCGGCGGCGCTCGATGCGGCGTCCGCGCAGCGTGTTGCGCATGATGATGAAGGGCGCCGCGAACACCAGAAAGGGTACGGCGGCGAAAGCCTTCGTCATCACCGTTTCCTGCAGCAGGCCAAAGCCGGCGGGACGTGCGAGAAAGGCTTGGTATCCGCTGGCGAGCGCACCCGCGAGGGAAAATCCGATGCACAGGGAGAAGAAGGAATTCAACGCATCCGGCGACATCGGCGGGGCATCCGTTACTCGACAACGACGCTCCCTGCTTCGCAAAAAGCCGCTTCGCCCGCCAGCTTATCCTTAAGAAAGGGTTAACACCCGAGGTGCCGCGGCGCGCGGCAACCATGCCGCTTCCCTTCGCAACTGCATGGCACGATGCGGAAATTCCGCATTCGCGTGGCATAGTCGCTGGTGATTCGCCCCCTCGCGGAAGAAGCGCCGCCCTGCCCATGATCCTGCCTGCATGACCCTGCTGTCGGTTCCATACCGCTCCCGCCGGCGCGGCCGGTCGCGACGCGGTCACGTCCTCCCACTGCTCACGTCCGCGCTGATCGCGGTGCTTGCGGTCACGGCAGTTGCCTATCTGCTCTGGCCGACCTGGGCGCCCAAGGTGCCTGACACCAATGAACCGCTCCCCGTCAGCATCGGCGAGACCCTGTTCAACGTGCCCCCGCACGCCTTCCGCAGAAAGGTGCAGAGGCATTCAGGGCCGCAGGAGCGCATCGACCTGAATTTCGTCTATCCGTCGCTGGCGCCGCCGGACGCCCCGAAGCATGTCACGGCCGAAACGGTCGAAGACACGCCGCAACCGATCGATCGCATTTTCCTGTCGATCGCGGCACATCACGATTCACTGGCCCCGGACATTCTGGTCCGCACCATCTATCCCCGCTATCTCGATGAGGCCGCTACGGTGCCGCAGGACGGCCTGTCGATGCGCGCGTTCCGTGACAGTACGCCGTATGCGGGCGAAGATCTGTTTTCTGCGGAGACGCCTGCGATGGTCGCGCGCTGTACGCGCGATACGGTGACGCCGGGTATGTGCCTCAGCGAACGCCGGATCGGCGACGCCGATCTGACGTTCCGCTTTCCGCGGCAATGGCTGACGCAATGGCGCGCCGTTGCCGCCGCCATGGAGCGGCTGACGCGGCAACTGCGCGGGCCGCAGACTTAAGCGATCAGCCGACGTCGGCCAGATCGTCCTCGAGAATCGCCATCTGGAACTGGAACGAGCGGTCGTCATCCTCGTCATCGACGAACAGCACTCCGATGAACTCCTCGCCGATATACACCTCGGCCGAGTCGTCTTTCTTCGGCCGTGGCACCACACGAATCTTGGGGTTGCCGAACACGCGCTTGAGATAGGCGTCGAGCTTCCTGACTTCCTGAACGTCCACGGCGGTCTCCAGTAAAATTGAGGTCGCAGGGTTCTAGAGCGAGATGGCCTGCACCGCTACCGGTTTATTTCGCAATTTCAGAACGGAAATTCTTCGACAGAACTAAAGTCCCATCGCATTCAGCATCTGATCCATCGTCCGTGACGGCTCCGAGCAACCGGCCGCACCCACCACGCGCGCAGGAACGCCAGCGACGGTGACATTGTTCGGCACCGGCTTCACCACGACGGAGCCCGCCGCGATGCGCGCGCAATGACCGACTTCGATGTTGCCGAGAATCTTCGCGCCCGCGCCAATCATGACACCGCGGCGGATTTTCGGATGGCGGTCCTCGTTTTCCTTGCCGGTGCCGCCGAGCGTCACGTCGTGCAGGATCGAGACGTCGTCCTCGATGACGGCAGTTTCACCGACGACGAAACCGGTGGCATGATCGAGGAAGATGCCGCGGCCGATTTTTGCCGCGGGGTTGATGTCGGTCTGGAACACCGCCGAGGCGCGGCTCTGCAGGTAATAGGCGAAATCCTTGCGGCCCCGCTGATGGAGCCAGTGCGCGAGACGATGGTTCTGGATGGCGTGGAAGCCCTTGAAGTAGAGCAGCGGATCGATGAAGCGGGAGGTCGCGGGATCGCGGTCGTACACTGCGACCAGGTCGGCGCGGAATGCATTGCCGATGTCGGGATCATCGCGCAGCGCCTCATGGAAGGTCTGGCGGATCAGGTCGCCGGACAGCGCCGAATGGTCGAGCCGCTCGGCGACGCGATGCACCACCGCCGCCTCGAGGCGATCGTGATGCAAAACCGTCGAATAGATGAAGGACGCAAGTTCCGGCTCGCGGCGAACGATATCCTCGGCCTCGCTGCGAATGCGATCCCAGATCGGATCGAGTGCTGCGAGCTTGGGATTCTGCGGATTGACCTGATGCTTCGCCATGACGGTCTCGTTCCCCCAGTATTCCGTCCTGCACCATAACATGACGGGTGCGCGTTGTCCTTCGCCGTTCAGCGGGTATTCAGCCGGCATAGGGTTAACCAGCGGCCTAAGCGATTGAAAGGACCGCAGGATACCGGCCGGCCCGGTCATACCCGCATCATCATGCGTTCCGGAAAAGTGGCTCGGAATTTCCTCAATTCAAGCCATGGCCGAACCAATTTACGTCAAACTCATTATGCATTTGCGCCGGGCCTTCATTTAGCGCAATGGTGCCCCGCCCCCACCGGAGATCACGTCATTCATACGCAAGTCGTACGTACGCGCGCCGCTGACGTCTCGTGGGCCTGGGTCGCCGCCATCGTGGTATCCGTCGTCTTCCTGCTCGCACCCGCGATCTGGAACGGCTATCCGCTGCTTGAATATGATACCGGCGGCTATCTGGCACGATGGTACGAGGGCTACCTCGTGCCAAGCCGTTCGACGGTGTACGGCATCTACCTCCATCTCGGCCAGGGATCGTACTTCTGGGTCAATCTCGTATTCCAGGCGGTGCTGACGCTGTGGATCCTGCAACTGACCCTGCGCGTGCTCGGTATGGCGCGGCCGTCGCGGCTGCTCGCCATCGCCCTGGTTCTGATCCTGACGACGGCCTTGCCATGGCTCGCCAGCATGTTGCTCACCGACATCTTCGCAGGCCTCGCGGTGCTGTCGCTGTTCCTGCTGGTCGTCCATAACGACAAGCTCTCGACCGTCGAGAAAATCCTGCTGTTTCTCTACACGTCGTTCGCGGCCGCGACCCACAGCGCGACGTTCGGTGTTCTGTTCGGCCTGTGCTGCCTCGGCTGGATCACGAAGCCTTTGCTGCGGCAAAGACTGTCCTTGATCGGCCTCGTTCAGGGCAGCGTGACGCTCGTCGTCGGCGCGGCCATGCTGCTCGCCGCGAACTTCGCGCTGTCGGGCCAACTCGCCTGGACGCCCGGCGGTGCCGGCGTCTCGTTCGGACGCATGATGCAGGACGGCATCGTCGCGCGCTACCTCAACGATCACTGCGACAAGATCAAGCTGAAGCTTTGTCCCTATCGCAACCAGTTGCCCGCGACCGCGGATGAATTCCTCTGGGCCAACGACAGCATCTTCAACAAGCTCGGCCGCTTCGACGGCATGAACGCGGAGATGGAATTCATCGCCACCGAAGCGCTCAAGGCCTACCCGTTCTGGCAAGCCGAAGCGGCGGCGGTTGCGACCGTCAGCCAGTTGCTGCATGTCGGCACCGGCGAAGGCACCAACGGCTGGATTCCGCACACCTACGGCATCATCGAGCGTTACCTGCCCGGGCAGAAGGCGGCGATGCGCGCCGCACACCAACAGCACTGGGACATCAACTTCGCGGCGATCAACTACCTCCACATTCCCGTGGCGCTGGTCTCGATGCTGCTGGTCGCCGCGATCGCATTGGGCGCGCTCTGGCGCCGCCGTCTTGATGACATCGAACTGCTCGCCATAACGGTCTGCGTGGCCCTGCTCGGCAACGCATTCATCTGCGGCGTGATCTCCGGACCGCACGATCGTTACGGCGCGCGCATGGTGTGGATCGCGACATTCGTCGCGCTGATCGCCGCCGCGCGCTATCTCGCCAAACGGGATGAGGACGCGTCACGCACGGCGTGACAGGAAGTCCAGCACGCCTTCCTTGTAGACCTTGTCGCCGACCGCACGCATGTGATCGCGGTTCGGAATATCCAGCACTTCCGCACCGGGAATGATCTCCGCCAGCGCCTCCGCCGATCCCGCGATCTCGTCGGTGGTGCCGACCGCGATCAACGTCGGCACGCTGATGCTCGCGGCCTCCGCTTCCGTCATCAACCGCCGCGAGCCGCGCAGGCACGCCGCGAGCGCGCGATGATCGGAACGGGTCTGATCGGCGAACGCGCGGAACGTGCGCCCGACCGGATCGGTCACGTCGTCCAGCGATGGCGCTTCCAGCGCCTTGGCAACGTTCTCGCCGGGACCGCCGCCCTTGATCAGGCCGATGCCGAGGCCGCCGAAAATCGCCGAGCGCACCCGCTCCGGCCGTGTCTGCGCCAGAATGCCCATCATGCGCGCACCAAGCGAATAGCCCATGACATCAGCGCGCTCGATATCGAGATGATCCATCAGCGCGGCGATGTCGCTCGCCATGGTACCGATGTGATAGTCCTCGGGATCGTAGAGCTTGCTGGAATCGCCATGACCGCGATTGTCGAAGGCGAGCACACGCAAGCCGTTCTTGCGCAGCTCCGACACCCAGGTCGGATACACCCAGTTCACGTTCTTGCTCGATGCAAACCCGTGCACGAGCACGACGGGATCGCCCTCTCCCTCGTCGAGGTAAGCAATTTCAACGTCGCCGTGATGAAAGCTCGGCATGGGCGATTCCGTGATTTCGAGATTTGAAGGAGTTGGTCGGCGGAGGACCGTGAGGTGCTAGGCTGCGGAAGCCGCGCCAGCGAGACTTGATTGTAAGGCGAGCTGCCGCCGCAGCCGCCTGGCTTTTGAGCGATGCAGCCATGCGAGCGTCAGGCGCTCGGTGGTGGCCTTGATCGAGGACAGAAATCCGAACAGCGCGATCAGCGCGCCGAATACCCACAGCGACAGATTGAACGCGCCCGCCGCAAGCAGCAGCGCACCGCGGCCGAGAATCTTCATGATGGCGCGGGTCTGGCCACCTTTGGATTCGGCAAGCCGTGCCGCTCGCGCGACATCCTTCGGTCCTTCGGCGATCCGCAGCGTGTCGAGCGCACCGCGCGTCCCCGCTTTCTCGCCGACGCGGCCGACATCCTTGGCGAGACGCACCAGCCCACCGGCCTTCTCGGCATGGAACGCCGCCTTGATGGCACGGGCGGTCTGGCCCGGCCGTGCCAGCGATCCCGTGGCTACCGCCTGCTGCAGCATCGGCGCATCGACCATTTCGCGCGCCGAGCGGCCCGCCCACCGGGTCAGGCCTTCGCCGAGCCGGCCAACCTTGCGGGCATCCTTGACCAGGGTGAGACCGGCGCGCACCGGCGCCGCACCGCCGACCGACACATAGGTGGCCGCCGTCACCGCGAGCCCCGCGGCGGCGAGGCCCAGCACCAGTCGGTCAGTGTCCTCGCCCATCGCAAGATGCTTGCCTTCGCGGATGACGTCTCGGACATCACCAAACACGAACAAGTCGCCTGCGACCGTTCCCGACAGGCTGGCACCATCGTCGGCATTGCCGGTGACTAGCCCGGTCAGGAATCGCTTTGCGACGTGTCCGGTAGAATTTTCTTCCCCGACAGCCTCGGCAACCCGTCGGGATAAATCGTCCGGGACGGAAACTCCGTGGGCCTCCGCAACCTCCGCAAAGCTTTGTGCCAGACCGGCATCATGCGCGGCGAGCGCCGCTTCGATATTGCGCGTGAGCAACGCCGGATCATTCCGGAGTGCGGAATTGAGCTGAAGATCGGAGAGATGCGCGGGATCGTCCTGCGCCATCAATACGGCACCGGCATCGCTGGCATGCGGCCACAGCAAGGCGAGCGCTGTTGCGCACACCGCCACCCCCGCCATCGCGCTTCCGATTCGCCACCACATTGCGGAAATCCCCGATAGAAGCCTGCCTTCGTCGTAGGCCTTAAGGTGGTATGCCGTTTTTCAGACACAACCGCCCCGACGAAAGAAGGGCTTCTCCAAGACGACAGGATTGTGTCGAATTTGCATGGATAGTTGACCCATGAAATATCCAAATCCGTTTCCAGCCAGCTAGGAATCGGGCGCGCCCATCAGTATGGTGCGGCGCGAAGTCGTTGCGTATTTGGCGCGTCATAGTTTCGCGGCGATCCCTAAGGTGAAGAACATGTCCGACCACGTCGTCCCCCACTTCCATAACGATGCCGGCGTCGCCGTCATCGAGATCGGCTCGCGGGAGTTCATGTGTGTCGGATCCAATCCGCCGTTCGATCACCCCCATGTCTTCCTGGACCTTGGCAACGACAACGAGATCATCTGCCCTTACTGCTCGACGTTGTACCGTTTCGCGGCCGATCTCGGCGCCGGACAGGCGCGTCCTCCCGAATGCGTGGTGAAGGACAAGGTCGCCTGACCTTCCCGTGACGCCGTCGCGCACCGTTCTCATCGCGGGTGCCGGAATTGGAGGCCTGACGGCATCGCTCGCGCTCGCCGCGAAGGGCTTTCGCGTCATCATCATCGAAAAGGCCGAACGCCTCGAAGAGGCCGGCGCCGGTCTGCAACTGTCGCCCAACGCAAGCCGCATCCTGATCGGACTTGGCCTGCGCGAACGGCTGGCCGCGCACGCCCTCGTACCTGATGCCGTCAGCATCATGAGCGTGCGGCGCGGCGGCGAGGTCTGCCGTCTGCCGCTCGGCGAAGCTGCCGCTGCATACGGCGCGCCCTACTGGGTGATTCATCGCGCGGACCTGCAGGCGGCGCTGGTCGATCAGGTTCGCGCCGATCCGAACATCGAACTGCGATTGGGCACAGCGTTCGAGGACGCCACGATGAGCGGCACGGGCGTGACCGTCGGCCTGCGCGCGAGCGACGCACGCCGCGAGGAAACACCATGGGTGCTGGTCGGCGCCGATGGCGTGTGGTCGGCGCTACGCGATCAGCTTTTCCCGAATATCCGCCCGCAATTTTCCGGCCTGATCGCATGGCGCGGCACCATCGAGACGGCGCGGTTACCCGCTACACCGACCGCGCCGCGCGTCACACTCTGGATGGGGCCGGACGCCCATCTCGTGGCCTATCCGATGTCGGGCGGGCAACGGATCAACGTCGTCGCGATCGTTCCCGGGAATTGGAATCAGCCGGGCTGGAGCGAGCCCGGCGATGCCGCGGACATCATGCGTCGGTTTGCGACGGCGGGCTGGCCCGAACCGGCGCGCGCGATGATCGGCGCGATCGACGGCTGGCGCAAATGGGCGCTATTCACGAGCCCGTCCCTCCCTGCCTGGCATAGCGGCGCAACGGCTTTGCTCGGCGATGCCGCCCACGCGATGCTGCCGTTTGCCGCCCAAGGCGCGGGCATGGCGATCGAGGACGCGGCGGTGCTCGCACAATGCCTGGCCGAAGCAACCGAAAATGCCGGCGGAGCCACAGCGGCACTGGCACGCTACACCCATCTGCGTCGCGAACGCGTCGCGCGCGTTCAGCGGCTCGCACAACAGAACGGGCGGATTTATCATCTTAAAGGTGTTGCCGCGCTGGCGCGCGACCTCGGCATCACGGCGCTGGGGGCCCGGCGGATGCTGGCGCGTCAGGACTGGATCTACAACTGGCGGCCGTGAACGGCGTCAGCGAGCGGTGCAGGGATTTCAAATCGGCAGAACTAGTGAACCGCGCCGCCGGAACGGCCCCGCGCATGCGCGCCGGCGGGATTGGCTGCGGCGGGAGGCGGCGGTGCCGCAGCAGGCGGTGCCGTCTCCACGCACTTGTTCTTCCGCCATTCCTCGTCGGCGAGTTTGGCCGATGCGCGGACCGTAACGTAGTCGTTGCGATACGCCACCTCGGCGACGACCGGACCGGCGACGCCCGTATCGGCCTTGTTCATCAATCGCTGCAGCTCCGCGGTGCGCGTGGCGAGCGACTTGCGCTCGGCTTCGAGTTGCTTGCAGTCGTAGAGCTCGTATTTGGCCGGATCGACGAACGCACCCGATGCGAAGCCGTCGCCGACACTGGCGCAGCCGCCCAGACCGGCACCGGCCGCGAGCAGCGCGACCGCAAGGACAAGCGGTCGCAGGCGGCCGTTATGGGTACCGTGATCTGTCATGATGCCGTCTTAGGCGACCCCCGTTGAGGTTGCGTTAAGCATGCGGCCGTGGCCGCAATGAGGCCACAACCGGACTGCCCGTGCACGAGTGCGGCGTTAGGCCCACTCGCCTTTGCGGAAAACAGGAACGCGGCTGCCGTCGCTGCGGAGACCATCGATGTCGGTCTCGCCCGAGCCGATCATCCAGTCGATGTGAATGAAGCTCTTGTTGCCGCCCTGCGCCGCGACCTGCTCCGGCGTCAGCTTGCCGCCGTCGACGAAGCATTTCGAATAGCACTGGCCGAGCGCGATGTGGCAGGCGGCATTTTCATCAAACAGCGTGTTGTAGAACAGAAGGCCGCTCTTGGAGATCGGCGAGGAATGCGGCACCAGCGCCACCTCGCCGAGCCGCCGCGCGCCTTCGTCGGTGTCGAGCACCTTGTTGAGCACGTCGGCGCCGCGCGATGCGGTTGCTTCCACGATGCGGCCCTGCTCGAAACGCACGGCGATATTGTCGATCAGCGTCCCCTGATACGACAGCGGCTTGGTGCTGCGGACATGACCTTCGACCCGCTGGGCGTGCGGTGTGGTGAACACCTCTTCGGTCGGAATGTTCGGATTGCAGACGATGCCATTCTTCGACGTCGAGGCCCCGCCGACCCATTCGTGGCCATCGGCAAGGCCGACCGTCAGGTCGGTGCCGGGACCGGAGAAATGCAAGGCGTGGAAGCGCTGGCCGTTCAGCCAGTCGGTGCGCTGGCGAAGTGCTGCGTTATGCGCGGTCCAGTTCGCGATCGGATCGGTGCCATCGACGCGCGAGGCGGCAAAGATCGCATCCGCCAGCTTCGCAACCGCGCGCTCCTCGCCGTCGTCAGGAAACATCAGCTTCGCCCACGCCGTGCCGGGCCACGCCACGATGTTCCAGTTGACGTCGAAGTTGACGATCTTTTCCAGCGCCGGCTGATAAGCCATCGAGTTGGCCTTGTTGGCGCGCGCGACCTTTGCGGCGTCCTCTCCCGAGAGCAGCATGGGATTGTCGCCGACGATGGCGAGCCGCGCGGTGTTGGCCGAGAACGCCTTCGCCATGCCCTCGTAGAGCCAGCCGGCGGCGCGATCGAAGCTCGCATCCGGAGCCGCGCGATAACGCGACAGCGTGATTTCCTCGTCGGAGAAGAATGGCGTCACCAGCCCCGCCCCTGCCTTGTAGGCATGTTCGACAATCCGCCGCACCAGCGGCAGCGCCGCGACCGGCGCTGTGATCAGGAGATCCTGCCCCGGCGCAAGCTGCAGGCCGACCTTGATCGCGACTTCAGCGAGACGATCCAATTTCACGGGATCGATGGATGGGGCGATGTGGCGTTCGGGCTTGTTCATCAGTTTCTCGATTCCACGAGGTTGGTCCGAAGAGTTGGTGCGGGCGGTGGGACTCGAACCCACACGACGTTGCCATCGAGGGATTTTAAGTCCCTTGCGTCTACCAGTTCCGCCACGTCCGCATTGACGAATTGGCCCTAGTTACCTGAAGTCGAGCGAGCAAGCAAAACCGGAAATCGGAAAACCCGCCACGACGCGGGACGTTCGATTCACGGGAGGGCGCCTAGCGAATTCCCTCTTCCATGATGGCCTCGTCGGTCACCTCGACGACCTGCTTTTTCTCCTCGGTGAGCCGGGTTTTCTTCCACCCGCCCTGCGCAAACCACAGGGCCGACGTGATCGCAGCCATCACGCTCGTGATCGGAAACGACCACCAGATTCCCGTCTCGGCCAATCCGGTGCCCCTTGCAAGACCGTAGGCCAGCGGAAATTGCACGAACAACTGGAAGACGACGGCGATCGCCATCGCGATCACCATATTGCCCGACGCGCGAAACGCCGACACCGCGCAAAGCTGCACGCCGATGCCGCCCCATGCCAGACACATGATGCGAACGAAGCGCGCGCCTTCGGCGATCACGTTGGGGTCAGCCGGGACGAAGAAAGCGATCAGGTGTTCGGCGAAAACGAAAGCCGTTCCCCCGACAAGGGTCAGGACAGCGAGACCGACGACGCCTCCGAGCGTCGCCGTTCGCGCGGCGCGCTCGACATTCCCCGCCCCCATGTTCTGGCCGACCAGAGCCGAAACCGCCTGGGACAGGCCCATCGCCGGAATGGTGATGAACTGCAGGATATTCGTTCCCACGCCGTAAGCCGCCAGCGTCACCGTGCCGAAGCCGGCCGCGAGGAACGACATCGCCATCGGCCCAAGGCCCCGGCTCGCCAGTTCGATCGACCCCGGCAGCCCCAGCATGAACGCGCGCTTGACGTAAGGCAGATCGGGCTTGAAGCCGCGCCATGTCAGCTGGATGCCGTGCCTGCCGCGCAGGAAGATGACAAGACCGAGCAATGCTGCGAGGCCCTGCGTGGCCAGGGTGGCGAGCGCGGCCCCCATCACTCCGTATCCGGGCAGCGGCCCCCAGCCGAAAATGAAAACGGGATCGAGCACGAAATTGAGAACGACGGTTCCCAGCACGATCATCAGCGGCACGCGAGTCTGTCCTACACCTCGCATCAGCGCCTGAAACATCGCATAGAGGAAGACGAAGATGATGCCGATGAACGACACCCGCATGAAGCCGAGCGCGGCATCGTAGACCTCGGGCGCAACCCCCATCCATCGCAACAGATGCGGCGCGAGAAGATAGCCGGCCGCCCCGAGAATGGCCGATGTCAGTGCCACCATCATCATGGTCTGCGCGGCGACATGGTTGACCATGTCCTGACGGCCGGCGCCCATGTACTGCGCCGACAATGTTGCGCCGGCGATCGCAAGACCGGCGCCCAGCGCGATCACCAGAAACGACACCGGAAAGCTGATGGAGACCGCAGCAACCGCCGTTGCGCCCAGCCGTCCCACCCAGAACGCGTCGGTCAACTGATAGCCGGTCTGCAACAGGTTCCCGAGCATGATCGGGAGCGCGAGACGGAACAGCGCGGCTCCGATCGGACCCTCGAGCAATAGTTTTCGGCGATCCGCCATCGGGTCAGTCGGCTTCCTATAAATAGATCGTTTGCTCTATTTATATAGTCGAGCGTTGCATACCGGTCAAGTTTTGATAGAATGATTGCTCTAATTAAGGAAGCATGATGCGCAGGCTCGATCCGGTCAGGCATGAAGGCAAGCGGCGCGAGATTCTGGAAGCGGCCGGGCGGTGCTTTGTCCGCCACGGCTTCAAAGGTGCATCGATCGCCGCCATCTGCACCGAGGCGGGCATCAGTCCGGGCCATCTCTATCACTACTTCGCCAGCAAGGAGGCGATCATCGGCGCCATGGCTGATCTCCGGCTAACGGAGATGGCCCAGCGGTTTCACGACGTGGCCGCCGACAAGGAGGCGATACCTGCCCTGCTCGCGGAGCTGCGCCGCAAGAAAAGCCGGATCCGGCAAGCAACTCCGATGGTGCTTGAACTGTTGATCGAGTCCGGCAGAAATCCGGCGATCGCGAAGATCATGCGCGAGAGCAGCCGACGGATGCGCGACCTGCTCGCGGAGCTTCTGCGCAAGGGCCAGGCATCGCGCCAGATCGATCCGGCGATCGAGCCGGAAACGGCGGCAACGATCCTGATGGGCGTGCTTGACGGCCTGAAGATCGTCGCCCTGCGCGAACCGAAATTCGATACCGAAAAGGGACTCGTGATGCTGGAAACGATGATTACGCGTTTCCTGATGCCGCCCGCGAACGGCGCGCAACGCGATCCGGGCATCGCGGACAAACGCCCGGATCGCGCGCTGCAGTGACGATTACGCTTCCGTCTTCTCGATATTCCAGAAGATCGGCGTCGCCGGTCCGTCGAGAACGCCTTTCAATTCGTTGCGCCATACGCAGGGGGCCTCATACTGGCCCGCCGGAATATAGGTCACCTCTTCGAAGACGCGCTTCTGGATATCCTCCGCGATCTTTCTCTGGTCATCGGCATTGGTCGCACGGACGAACTTGTCGCGCAGCTCTTCCATCTTTTCATCGGTCGGCCAGCCGAACCAGCCGCCGTTCTTGCCCTTGCCGTTGAGCATGACGTTGGACACAGGGTTCATCACGTCGGGCGCCACCCAGTTGGTGAAGAACATGTTCCAGCCGCCGTCCTTCGGCGGCTTCTGGCTGGCGCGGCGCGACACCACGGTCTGCCAGTCGGTCGCCTGGAGATCGACCTTGAAGCCGGCTTCGCGCAGTTGCTGCGCCGCGACGATCGGCTGCGCCTTGAGCGTCACCACGTCGCCCGGTGCCATCAACACCACCGGGGTGCCGTCGTAGCCGGACTCCGCGAGCAGCTTCTTGGCCTGAGCGAGATCGTCGCCCTTGACGACGGGATCGGAGTCGACCTCGCTTCCCAGCGGGGTGTTACAGACGAAGACCGCCCCGCAGACTTTATAGTATTCGGGATTGCCGACCAGCGCGTCGAGGATCGGCTTCTGGCTCAGCGCCATCAGCGCGGCACGGCGCACCTTCACATTGTCGAACGGCGGATAAAGGAAATTCATCCGCCCGATCGTCTGGAAGCCGAGCTTGTTGAGCGTCTGGACGTGCAGCTCCTTGTCCTTCTTCAGGATCGGGATCATGTCGAACGACGGGTTTTCCAGAAAATCGATGTCGCCCGACTGCAGCGCGTTGATCGCGGTCTGGGCGTCCGCCATGGTGACCCATTCGACGCGATCGACCTTCACCACCTTGCCGCCCGAGGTCCAGCTCGCCGGCTCCTTGCGCGGCACATAGTCGGGGTTCTTGGCATAGACTGCCTTCACGCCCGGCTGGAATTCCTCCTTCACGAACTTGAACGGGCCCGACCCGATCTGCTCGGGGATCGCCTTGTCCGGCGGCGTCTCGGCGATCCGCTTCGGCATCATGAACGGCACCAGCGACGACGGCTTGCCGATCGAGTCGAGCACCAGGCCGTAGGGCTCCTTCAGTTTCAACACGATGGTCTTGGGATCGGCGGCGGTGAGGCTCGCCGTGAAATCCATGAGCTTCTGGCCCATGCCGTCCTTCTTGCCCCAGCGCTGCAGCGAGGCGACGCAATCCTCGGCCGTGACCGGTGCGCCGTCATGCCACTTCAATCCATCGCGCAGCGTGAATGTGTAGGTGAGCTTGTCGTCGGACATCTTGTATTCGGCCATCTGCGGCTGGATCTTGAAATTGGAATCCATCGCCAGCAGCGTGTCGTAGATCATGTAGCCGTGATCGCGCGTGATGTACGCCGTCGTCAGCCCCGGATCGATGATGCGCAAGTCGGAATGCATCACCGCCGTGATGGTTTTGCCGCCCGCCGCCTTCGCCCGCAGCGGTAACGCTGTCGAGAGCGCGGCCACCGAGGCCATCGTCGAAAACTGTCTGCGCGTAATCTGAACCATTCGAATCCCCTCCTGACTTGAATGCGGTCAATCGCCGATGAGAATTTGCGCACGCTGGTCATTCGGGCCGCACGCAAACGCATAACGCACTGTCGCTCAACCGGATTTGAGACTTGCACCAAGCCGCGAGCGCGTCAACGCCGTTCTCGTTAGTGTACAAGCAACAATCGCGCCACGGCCCCAGTTGCACTGTCAATTCGTAGCTAGCATTATCGGCGTCGCTCGGCCGCTCACGGCTGGGCCAATTCGCAACGCACCAATCACAACGACATAAGAAGGATGCGATCCATGAATCCGGCTAATCTTCCGTTCGACACCGAGGCCATGCTGCAAGGGCTACGCACCTGGGTCGAATGCGAGAGCCCGACATGGGATGCGAGCGCGGTGGAGCGGATGCTCGATCTCGCCGCGCGCGACATGGCGATCATGGGTGCGACGATCGAACGCATCGCCGGACGGCAAGGTTTTGCCGGCTGCGTCCGCGCGCGCTTTCCGCACCCGAAACAGGGCGAGCCCGGCATTCTGATCGCGGGCCATTTCGACACCGTGCATCCGGTCGGCACGCTGGAGAAACTGCCGTTCCGCCGCGAGGGCAACAAGTGCTACGGTCCCGGCATCTTCGACATGAAGGGCGGCAACTACCTGTCGCTCGAGGCGATCCGGCAACTCGCCAAGGCCGCGTTCACGACGCCGCTGCCGATCACCGTGCTGTTCACGCCGGACGAGGAAGTCGGCACGCCCAGCGTGCGCGACATCATCGAGGCGGAAGCCGCGCGCAACAAATATGTGCTGGTGCCGGAGCCCGGCCGCGCCAACAACGGCGTCGTCACCGGCCGTTATGCGATCGCCCGCTTCAACCTCGAAGCGACAGGCAAGCCGAGCCATGCCGGCGCCACCCTCTCCTCCGGCCGTTCCGCCATCCGCGAAATGGCAAAGCAAATTGTCGCCATCGACGGCATGACCACCGACGACTGCACCTTCAGCGTCGGCATCGTGCATGGCGGCCAATGGGTCAATTGTGTTGCCACGACCTGCACCGGCGAAGCGCTCAGCATGGCGAAGCGGCAGGCCGACCTCGATCGCGGCGTGGAACGGATGCTGGCATTGTCGGGCACCTCGAACGATGTCACGTTCAAGGTCACGCGCGGCGTGACGCGGCCGGTGTGGGAGCCGGATCGCGGAACCATGGCGCTCTATGAAAAGGCAGTCGGCGTCGCGCAGCAGCTTGGCGTCGAATTGCCTCACGGCAGCGCCGGCGGCGGTTCCGACGCCAACTTCACCGGCGCCATGGGCATCCCCTCGCTCGACGGACTGGGCGTGCGCGGCGCCGATGCCCACACCCTGAACGAGCACATCGAAGTGGATAGCCTCGCCGAGCGCGGCCGTTTGATGGCGGGACTTCTGGCGACACTCGACTAAAATCGCGGTGCAATGGCACGGGACTTGCTGAACTTGCCTTCGGGCGTCGATCTGCGAAAGTAAGAGCAATGACCGTTTGTTGCACCGGGACTTCCAATCCATCGTTTGCCCCCGCGATCTTGCGGGGACGGCGCAGCGGAGGCGGCTGATGCTGGGCTACCTGATCCGCCGCATCCTCGCCGCCGTGCCCGTGATGGGCGTGGTGGCGCTGTTCGTGTTTCTGTTGCTGCGGCTGACGCCCGGCGATCCCGCTGCGATCATCGCGGGCGATACGGCGACGCCCGAGCAGATCGATCGCATCCGCATCTCGCTCGGCCTGAACGAGCCGTTGTATCTGCAATTCTTCACCTGGATCGGCCGCCTGCTGCACGGCGATCTCGGCGTCTCCCTGATCTCCAACGTCCCCGTCCTGAAACTGATCGGGCAACGCGTCGAGCCGACCATCTGCATCGCGCTGTCGACGATCATCCTGTCCATTCTGATCGCGGTTCCGCTCGGCGTCGTCGCCGCCTGGAAACACGGCACCTGGATCGACCGTTTCGTGATGGGGCTGTCGGTCATCGGATTTTCAGTTCCGGTGTTCGTGATCGGCTACGTGCTGGTGCAGATCTTCGCCATCGACCTGCAATGGTTGCCGGTGCAGGGCTTTCGTCCGATCCACCGCGGCATCGTGCCGTTCATCGAGCGCATCACGCTGCCGACACTGACGCTGTCGTTCATCTATGTCGCGCTGATCGCGCGCATGACGCGCGCGGCGATGCTCGACGTGCTCGGCGAGGATTATGTCCGCACCGCCCGCGCCAAGGGCATCACCGAGCGCAGCGTGCTGCTGCGCCATGCGCTGCGCAACGCCGCTGTCCCCGTCATCACCGTGATCGGCACCGGCTTCGCGCTGCTGATCTCGGGCGTCGTCGTCACCGAAAGCGTGTTCAACCTGCCCGGCATCGGCCGCCTCACCGTCGACGCGGTGCTCGCGCGCGACTACCCGGTGATCCAGGCGATGATCCTGTTGACGTCGGCCATCTATGTCGGCGTCAACCTGCTGATCGACCTCGCCTACACGCTGCTCGATCCCCGCATTCGGTATTGAGGGCAGCACCGATGGCGATCGAAACCCTTCCCGAATCCTCGCTTCCCGTGACGCGGCCGCTGCGGCCGGGGCTCGGCTTCCTGACGGCGACGCCGATCATCGCCGGCGCCAGCATCTGCCTCGCGCTCGTCATCGCATCCGCCATCTTCGCACCGTGGCTGACCTCGCACGATCCACAACTGCTGGCACCGGCGGTGCGGCTGAAGCCGGCCAGCGCGGAGTTCATCCTCGGCACGGACGCCTATGGCCGCGACGTGCTGGCGCGCATTCTCTACGGCGGACGTGTCTCGCTCCTGATCGGGCTTGGTGCTGCGATCTTCAGCGTCGCCATCGGACTTGTGATCGGCCTCGTCTCCGGTTTCTTCAAATGGATCGACGCCGTGCTGATGCGGATCATGGACGGCCTGATGGCGATCCCCAGCATCCTGCTCGCCATCGCCGTGGTCGCGCTGTCGGGCGCCAGCCTGTGGACGGTGCTGGTCGCCATCACCATTCCGGAAATCCCGCGCGCGGCACGGCTGGTGCGCTCCGTCGTATTGTCCGCGCGCGAGGAACCCTATGTCGAAGCCGCGATTTCAGTCGGCTCCAGCCTGCCCAAGATCATGTGGCGGCATTTGATGCCGAACACGATCGCGCCACTGATCGTTCAGGGCACGTATGTTTGCGCCTCCGCCATCCTCACCGAGGCGATCCTGTCGTTCCTCGGCGCCGGCATCAGCCCGGAGACCCCGACCTGGGGCAATATCATGGCCGAGGGCCGCGCCTTCTTCCAGATCAAGCCGTCGCTGATCTTCTGGCCCGGCCTGATCCTTTCGATCACGATTCTGAGCGTCAACCTGATCGGCGATGCCGCGCGCGACGCGCTCGATCCCCGCATGAAACAGCGGGAGGCCGGCAAGTGAGCGACACTGTTCTCGACATCTCCAATCTCGTCGTCGGTCTCGGCAAGACCGGAAGCGGCCGCAAGATCATCGACAACGTATCGCTGCAGGTGCGCGAACGCGAAACGCTCTGCCTCGTCGGCGAGAGCGGATCGGGCAAATCGGTGACATCGCTGACCGTGATGGGCCTGTTGCCGAAGGGTTCTCTCGCCGCGTCCCACGGCAGCATCAAGCTGGTCGGCGAGGAGCTCCTGACCGCCAGCGACCGTCGCCTGCGCCAGTTGCGCGCCACCCGCATGGCGATGATCTTTCAGGAGCCGATGACGGCGCTCAATCCGGTGGTGCCGGTCGGCCGCCAGATCGACGAGGTGTTGCGCGCCCACACCAATCTCGATGCGCGGGCGCGGCAACGGAAAATCCTCAACATGATGGAGCAGGTTCGCCTGCCCGACGTCGAGCGTATCTTCAAGTCGTACCCGCATCGCCTGTCCGGCGGGCAGCGCCAGCGCATCATGATCGCGATGGCGCTGGTGCTAGAGCCCAAGCTCCTGATCGCGGACGAACCGACCACCGCGCTCGATGTCACCACGCAAAAGCAGATCCTGACCCTGATCCGCGACCTGCAGCGCGATCATGGCACCGCCGTTCTCTTCATCACCCACGACATGGGCGTGGTGGCCGAAATCGCCGACCGCGTCGCCGTGATGCGCGACGGACGGCTGGTGGAAACAGGTCCGCTCGACACCATTTTGCGCACGCCGCAGATGGAATACACGCGCAACCTCCTGTCATCGGTGCCGAGCCTCGTGCCGCGCGCGCCGCGCCCCGAAACGTCGGAGCCCGTGGTGCTCGAAACCAATGATCTCGGCAAGATCTATCGCGAGCACTCGTTCCTCGGCAAAGCGCGCGAGGTCGCCGCCGCGCAGGACGTGACGCTAACGCTGCGCCGAGGCCGCACCCTCGGCATCGTCGGCGAAAGCGGCTCCGGAAAATCCACCGTGGCACGCTGCATCGTGCGCCTGATCGATCCGACCTCTGGCGGTGTGCGGCTTGCCGGTCACGAAATCTCCACGCTGTCGCGCCGGCTGCTGCAGCCGCACCGCAAGCGCATCCAGATCGTGTTTCAGGATCCCTACCGCTCGCTCAATCCGCGCATCACCGTGGGCGAGACCATCGCCGAAGGTCCGATCAACTACGGCGTGCCGCGCGCCGAAGCGCTGAAGCGGGCCGGCGAACTGCTCGAACTGGTCGACCTGCCACCGGACGCGATCTCGCGCTACCCGCATCAATTTTCCGGCGGCCAGCGCCAACGCATCGCCATCGCCCGCGCGCTGGCGCTCGATCCCGACGTGCTGGTCGCCGACGAAGCCGTCTCCGCGCTCGACGTCTCGGTGCAGGCACAGGTGCTGGAACTGCTCGCCGACATCCAGAAGCGGCTCGGCATCGCGCTCCTGTTCATCACCCACGATCTGCGCGTTGCCGCGCAGATTTGCGACGATGTCGTCGTGATGCAGCATGGCCGCGTCGTCGAACAGGGACCGGCTGCCGAAGTCCTGACCAATCCGCAAGTTGCCTATACCCGCGCGCTGCTTGACGCCGCGCCCGGACGGAGATGGGATTTTGCGAATTTCCGCCCCGTGGCATTGGGTGAAACGGTCGCGACTGCGACGCTTTGACATCCGTTGCCGAATTGAGTTGAGTAAGCGACATGACCCGCATCGCCGTTGGCGGCTTCCTGCACGAAACCAATACGTTCGCGCCCACCAAGGCGACCTACAACGCATTCGTCCATGGCGGCGGCTGGCCCGGCATGACCTTTGGCGCTGACGTGCTGAAGGTGATGCGCGGTATCAATATCGGCCTCGCCGGTTTCGTCGAGGCGGCGGAAGCGAACGGTTGGGATCTTGTTCCGACCGTGGCTTGCGGCGCGTCGCCCTCTGCGCATGTCACCAAGGACGCATTCGAACGCATCACAAAGGTCATCACCGACGGCATTGCCGCCGCGGGCAAGCTGGACGCAGTCTATCTCGACCTGCACGGCGCGATGGTGACCGAACATTTCGACGACGGCGAAGGCGAAATTCTCGCGCGCGTGCGCAAGATCATCGGCAAGGACTTGCCGCTGGTGGTCAGTCTCGATCTCCACGCCAACGTCACGCCCGAGATGGTCGAACACGCCGACGCGCTGATCGCCTATCGCACCTATCCGCATGTCGACATGGCCGATACCGGCCGGGCCTCGGCAAAACATCTCGCGCTGCTGCTCGACACCAAGCAGAAATTCGCAAAAGCATTCCGGCAACTGCCGTTCCTGATTCCGATCAGCTGGCAATGCACCAACGATCAGCCGACCAAAGGCATCTACCAAAAACTGGCGGCCCTCGAAAGCAACGACGTGCCGACGCTGTCGTTCGCGCCGGGCTTCCCCGCCGCCGATTTTCCGGGCTGCGGCGCCACCGTGTTCGCCTACGGCAAGACGCAGGCCGATGCCGACCGCGCGGCCGATGCCGTCGCGAAACTCGTCGAAAGCCATGAGGACGATTTCGACGGCCGCATCTATTCACCAGATGATGGCGTGCAATACGCGATGCAGCTCGCCAAGAGCGCGACAAAACCAGTCATCATCGCCGATACCCAGGACAATCCGGGCGCCGGCGGCGATTCCGACACCACCGGGATGTTGCGCGCGCTGGTGCGTAACAAGGCGACAGCCGCAACCGGTGCGATCTATGATCCCGCGTCCGCGAAAGCCGCGCACGCCGCCGGCGAAGGCGCGACGGTGACGCTGTCGCTCGGCGGCAAGTCGGGCATTCCCGGCGACAGCCCGTACACCGAAACGTTTATCGTCGAAAAACTGTCCGACGGCCGCTTCATCGCGCCCGGCCCCTACTACGGCGGCCGCGAGATGGAGATGGGTCCGTCCGCGTGCCTGCGCATCGGCGACGTGCGCGTGGTGGTGGCGTCGCACAAGGCGCAACTCGCCGATCAGGCGATGTATCGCTATGTCGGCATCGAGCCAACGGCGCAGCCGATCCTCGTCAACAAGAGCTCGGTGCATTTCCGCGCCGACTTCGAGCCGATCGCCGAGAAGCTCCTGATCTGCGCCGCTCCCGGCGCCATGCCGGCCGATACATCAACGCTGCCGTGGACGCGGCTGCGCCCCGGCGTGAAGCTGAAGCCGAACGGTCAACCCTTTTCGCCCCCGAACAAGCAACAGCAAACAGCCAAGGGATAACGCCCATGCCCACGATCGACCGCATCGACGGCTTTGCCGACGAACTCACCGCTATCCGGCGCGATCTCCATGCCCATCCCGAGATCGGCTTCGAGGAGGTGCGCACCTCCGGCATCGTCGCCGACAAGCTGAAGCAGTGGGGCATCGAGGTTCATCGCGGCATCGGCGGCACCGGCGTGGTCGGCGTGCTCAAGGGCAAGGGCTCCGGAGCCAGGCGCATCGGCCTGCGCGCCGACATGGATGCATTGCCCATGGAGGAAAACACCAACCTGAAGTGGCGTTCGACCATTCCCGGCCGCTTCCACGGCTGCGGCCATGACGGCCACACCACCATGCTGCTCGGCACCGCGCGCTATCTCGCGGAGACGAAGAACTTCGACGGCACCGTGCACTTCATCTTCCAGCCGGCGGAAGAAGGCCTCGGCGGCGCCCGCGCCATGATCAAGGACGGCCTGCTGGAAAAATTCCCCTGCGACGAGATGTACGGCCTGCACAACGCGCCCGATCTCGATCATGGCGAGATCGCCATTCTCCCCGGCCCCGCGATGGCCGGCGCCGACTTCTTCGACATCGTCATCACTGGCTACGGTGCGCATGGCGCGATGCCGGAGCGCTCCAAGGATCCCGTGGTGATCGCCATGGCGGTCGGCCAGGCCTTGCAGACCATCGTCAGCCGCAACGTCGAACCGATCCACGCGGCGGTGCTCTCGATCACGCAGATCCATGCGGGCTCCGCCTACAACGTCATTCCCGGCGAAGCCAAGCTCTCCGGCACCGTGCGCGCCTTCGATGACGGCGTGCGCGCCCTGATCCGCGAGCGCATGCGCGCGATCTGCGCCGGCATCGCTGCGGCGTTCCAGGTGGAGATCCATGTCGACATCCGCGACATCTTCAGCGTCCTGATCAACAGCGACGAGCACTCCAAGGTGGTGGAAGACGTCGCCCGCACCGTGGTCGATCCGGCCAAGGTGCTGACCCGCTCGACGCCCAAGATGGGCAGCGAGGATTTCGCCGACATGCTTCAGGCCGTTCCCGGTGCCTATTTCTGGGTCGGCCACGAGGGCTCGGTGCCGGTGCACAATCCCGGCTACATCCTCGACGACAAGATCCTGCCGATCGGCGCCAGCATGTTCGCGCGCATCATCGAAACCCGCCTGCCGGTGGGCGGTCATGTCTGACGGCGCCCCGAAGGCAGCTACCGGGCTGCACGACCTCACCGCCTGCCAGATGCTGGCCGGCTTCCACGGCAAGCAGTTCTCGCCGAGCGATGTGATCGAGGACGTGCTGGCCCACATCGCGGCGTGGGAGCCGCATATCAAGGCGCTCTATGCCTTCGATCCTGATGGCGCGCGCAAGGCCGCGAAGGACTCCACCGCACGCTGGCAGAACGGCGCGCCGATCGGTCCGCTCGATGGCGTGCCCATCACCATCAAGGAGAATATCGCGACCAAGGGCGTGCCGGTGCCGCTCGGCGCGGCCACCACCACGCTGACGCCCTCACCATCGGATGCACCGCCCGCGGCGCGGGTGCGCGAGGCCGGCGCGGTGATCCTGTCCAAGACCACCATGCCGGATTACGGCATGCTGTCGTCAGGCCTGTCGTCGTTTCATCCGCTGACCCGCAATCCGTGGGATCTCGCCATGAATCCTGGCGGCTCCAGCGCCGGTGCGGGCGCGGCCGGCGCGGCCGGCTACGGTCCGCTGCATCTCGGCACGGATATCGGCGGCTCGGTCCGCCTGCCCGCGTGCTGGTGCGGCCTCGTCGCGCTGAAGCCGAGCCTCGGCCGCGTGCCGATCGATCCGCCCTATGTCGGTCGCGTCACCGGGCCGATGACCCGCACCGTCGACGACAATGCGCTGCTGATGAGCGTGCTGTCGCTGCCCGATGCTCGCGACGGCATGAGCCTGCCGGTGCAGGACATCGACTGGAGCCGGCTCGACGACACGCCGAAGGGCCAGAAGATCGGCCTGATGCTCGATCTCGGCTTCGGCGATCCGCTCGAAGCGCCGGTACGCGAGACCGCGGTCAACGCCGCCAGCGCGTTCGAGGCAGCCGGCGCCATCGTCACCGAGGTGCCGACGGTGCTGACGCGCGAGATGCTCGACGGGCTCGACCATTTCTGGCGGGCGCGCTCGTGGGACGATTTCCTTCGCATGCCCGCGAACGTGCGCGGACAAGCCCTGCCCTACATCTACGCGTGGGCGGAATCCGGATCGAAACTCTCGGGCGTCGATGTGGTCAGGGGCTTCAACGCCACCATGGCAATCCGTGCCGTCGCGGCAAAGCTGTTCGCGGAGTATGACTACGTCATCTCGCCGGTGTCGCCGGTGGTGAAATTCCCCGCCGAGTTCGCAGCCCCGCGCAACGATCCGCTGAAACCGTTCGAGCACATCATCTATACGGTGACGTGGAACATGTCCGAGAACCCGGCCGTGTCCATCAACGGCGGCTACGATGCCGACGGCTTCCCGATCGGTGTGCAGATCGTCGGACGCCGCTTTGACGACCGTGGCGTGCTGGCGATGGCGAAGGCCTTCGAAGGTCTGCGCGGCCCGCAGCGGCCGTGGCCGACGGCGCCGAGGACGTAAAAAACATCGCCGTCATTCCGGGGCGCGAGTGAAACGAGCGAGTCCGGAATCCATAACCACGACAGGGAGTATGGATTCCGGGTCCACGCCAAGAGGCGTGTCCCGGAATGACGGAGGATTGTAAAGAATCGAAAAGGAACCACCCCATGACCTACCAGACCATCACCTACGAGGTCGCCGAACAGATCCTCACCATCACGCTGAACCGGCCCGACAAGCTCAACGCGTTCAACGCGACCATGATGACCGAACTGATCGACGCCTTCGACAAGGCGGATGCCGACGACAACGTGCGCGTGATCATCGTGACCGGCGCGGGGCGCGGCTTCTGCGCCGGCGCCGACCTCTCCTCCGGTGCCGACACCTTCGACCGCGACGCCAAGCGCGGCCCGGTCAAGCGAAACGCCGACGGCAAGGTCGACTACAGCGATCCGAACGTGCGCGACGGCGGCGGCCAGGTCACCTTGCGCATCTTCAAGTGCCTGAAGCCCGTGATCGGTGCCATCAACGGCCCCGCGGTCGGCATCGGCGTCACCATGCAACTGCCAATGGACATCCGCATCGCCAGCGTCAATGCCCGCTTCGGCTTCGTGTTCTCCCAGCGCGGCATCGTGCCGGAAGCCGCATCGAGCTGGTTCCTGCCGCGCATCGTCGGCATCTCGCAGGCTTTGGAATGGTGCTACTCCGGCCGTGTGTTTCCGGCGGAGGAAGCGCTCGCCGGCCGGCTCGTCAGCAAGGTGGTGCCGGCCGACGAACTGATGACTACGGCCCGCGCACTGGCACGCTCCTTCATCGACAAGACCGCGCCGGTGTCGGTCGCTCTCATTCGCCAAATGATGTGGCGCATGTTGGGAGCCGACGACCCGATGGAAGCGCACAAGGTCGACAGCCGCGGCATCTACGCGCGCGGGCGATCGGAGGACGTGAAGGAAGGCGTGGTGTCGTTCCTGGAAAAGCGGCCCGCGCAGTTCAAGAACAAGGTGTCGTCGGACATGCCCGACTATTTCCCGTGGTGGGACGAGCGCGGGTATAAGTGAGATTCGCGGTATCCCTCCCCCTTTTGGGGAGGGATTAATCGTTACCTCATCATCAGCGCCACGCGACCGATCGCCTTGCGGTCGATCAGGAGCCGCATCGCCTTGGCGACGTCCGCCAGCGGCAGCCGGTGCGAGATGTTGGGGCGGATGTGACCGCCTTCGGCCCAGCCGAACAATGTCCTGATCCGTTCCTCGCCGAGCGCCGGATTCCTGCGCACCGCCTCGCCCGCGCGCACGCCGAGCACGCTCGCGCCCTTGATCAAAACCAGATTGGTTTTCGCGAGCCCAATGCCGCCGGTGAAGCCGATCACGCAGACCCGCGCGCCCCAGGCGATGCATCGCAGGCTCTGCTCGAAGGTCTCGCCGCCGACGGGATCGAACACCACGTCGGCGCCCTTCCCCTCGGTGATGCGCTTGACGGCATCGCGAAACGGTTCGCGCGACGACAGCACCAGATGATCGGCGCCGCGTCCCTTCGCAACAGCCAGCTTCTCCTCGCTCGAGGCCACCGCGATCACGGTCGCGCCGAGCACCTTGCCGATTTCGACCGCGGCGAGACCGACGCCGCCGCCCGCGCCGTGCACCAGCAGCACCTCGCCGCGTGCGATCTGCGCGCGATCCACCAGCGCGTGGTAGGCCGTGCCGTGCGCAGCGAGAAACGTCGCGCCTTCGGCATAGTCGAACGCTTTCGGCAGCGGCGTCAGTTGCGAAGGCGAGACCGCAACTTCCTCCGCAAAAGCACCATGGCGCAGCTTGACGATCACCTTGTCGCCGACGTGGAAGCCTTTCGCGTCCGACCCGACCTCGACCACATCGCCCGCCGCCTCCATGCCCGGCGTGAACGGCAGTTCCGGCTTGAGCTGGTAGTCGCCGGCCGCCATCAGCACGTCCGGAAAATTCAGCCCGGCGGCGCGCACCGCGACGCGGATCTTCTCGGCGCCGAGCGGCTGCGACGGAAACTCTTCAAGGCGCAGGCTCTCCGGCGGCCCCAGTTCGCGGCAGACGACGGCGCGCGGCATCAGGCGGCCTTCCGCTGCAACGCCTCGCGGATCAGCGGCAGGCGGTCGTTGCCGAAATACATGTCGGTTTTGTTGATAAAGATGGTCGGCGAACCGAACGCGCCGCGCGCGATGGCCTCATCAGTGTTGGCCTTCAGCTCGTTCTTGATGCCCTCGTCACCGATGCCGGTCAGCAGCTTTTCCGGATCGATGTCGACCGATTTGCAAATCTCGGCCAGCACGGGCTCGCGCGAAATGTCCTTGTCGTCGCCCCAATAGGCCTCGAACACCGCCGTTGCGAACGGCACCATCGCATCGTTGCCGAGCCAGATGCAGCCGCGCATGGCCTTGACGCTGTTCACCGGGAACACCGTCGGCGGCATCTTGATGGCAAGGCCGGCCGAGCGCGCCCAGTCCGCGAGATCCTTCTTCATGTAGCGGGCCTTCGGCACCACGGGCTTTTCGCGCGACGCATAAACGCTCGGATTGATCGAATTGAAGATGCCGCCGACCAGGATCGGCCGCCATGAAATCGTCTCGCCGAACTCCTTCGCCAGCGGCTGGATGTTGTGGAAGGCGAGATAGGTCCAGGGGCTGGAACAGTCGAAGAAGAATTCGATCATGATTTATCCTTGCTTGTTACGTTGAGCGACGTCCTATCAGGAGCGTCATTCCGGGGCGTGCGAAGCGCGAGCCCGGAATCCATACCCCCTGCAGGGAGCATAGATTCCGGGCCTGCGCCAAGCGGAGCATCCCGGAATGACGACTACAATGAATACCGTGTCCATCAGGTCCTTCCAGCCAGCGCCTTCGCCGCCTCGCCGAACATGTTGCGGCGGGACTCCTCGTCGAACGGCTCCTTGACGAACTTGCCAATGGCCAGGCCAGCCTGCACTTGAGGCCGCGCCCGCACCGTCGCGTACCAGCGCTTGACGCCCGGATAGTCGTCGAGCGTAAAGCCCTGCGCCTTGTGGGTCATGGTCCAAGGAAAGCAGGCGATGTCGGCGATGGAATACTCATCTCCCGCGACGTAGGCACCAGTCTTCTGCAGTTGCCGGTCCAGCACGCCATAGAGCCGCGCGGCCTCGTCGCGATAGCGCGTGATGGCATAGGGAATCTTCTCCGCCGCGTAGAGCGCGAAATGGCCGTGCTGACCGAGCATCGGCCCGAGCCCGCTCATCTGCCACATCACCCATTGGATCACTTTGGATCGACCGCGCATGTCCGTCGGCAGGAAGCGCCCGGTCTTCTCGGCGAGATAGATCAGGATCGCACCGGTCTCGAACACCGAAAACGGCGCGCCGCCGTCGGCGGGTTCGTGATCGACGATGGCGGGAATGCGGTTGTTCGGGCTGATCGCCAGAAATTCCGGGCGGAACTGTTCGCCGGCACGAATGTTCACCGGGATGACGTTGTAGGGTAGCCCCAATTCCTCCAGCATGATCGAGATTTTCCAGCCATTCGGCGTCGGCGCGTAGTGCAGATCGATCATGGCGGCTCCGGATCAGATTGGTTGAGCCGGATTGTAGTCAAGGCACCAAGCCTTGCCAGCAATTTCAGCGGTATGGCTGGCAAGCCGTCGCCGATGAGCTTTGTGTTATGTACCGCGCGGGCAAAGCGTGGCAGATAGACGGCCAAATCGAAACGCCGGGAGGGCCATCATATGTTGTTTCCCACCACCAATGCCGGCTCGCTGCCGAAACCCGAGTGGCTGGCGGAGCCCAACATGCTGTGGGCGCCCTGGAAGTCCGAAGGCGCCGAGCTCGCCCGCGCCAAGCGCGACGCCACGCTGCTCGCGGTGAAGCTGCAGGAAGATGCCAGTGTCGACATCGTCACCGATGGTGAAATGGCCCGACAGCATTTCGTCCATGGCTTCCTCGCCAACATCGATGGCATCGACTTCGCGCACAAGGTCGAAATGGGAATCCGTAACGATCGCTACAAGGCGATGGTGCCGCAAGTGGTCGCGCCGGTGCGCCTCAAGGGCCGCGTCCACGCCGACGAGGCCCGCGCCGCTCGCGCACACACGAAGAACAAGCTCAAGTTCACCCTGCCCGGCCCGATGACCTTGATCGATACCATCGCCGACAAACACTATGGCGATCGCGTCAAGATGGCGTTCGCCTTCGCGGAACTGCTCAACGAGGAAGCGCGGGCGCTTCAGGCCGACGGCGTCGACGTCATCCAGTTCGATGAGCCCGCCTTCAACGTTTACATGGATCAGGTGCGCGACTGGGGCATCAAGGCGCTGGAGCGCGCGGCGCAAGGGCTGACCTGCGCGACTGCCGTGCACATCTGCTACGGCTATGGCATCAAGGCGAACACCGACTGGAAAAAGACGCTCGGCAACGAGTGGCGGCAATACGAGGAGACTTTTCCCGCCATCGCCGCCAGTTCGATCCAGCAGGTTGCGGTGGAATGCCGCAACTCGCGAGTGCCGCTGGAATTGCTCGGCCTGCTCAAGGGCAAGGTGATTCAGGCTGGCGTCATCGACGTTGCCACCGACGAGGTCGAAACGCCGGAGGATGTGGTGACAACGATCGAAGCCGTGATGAAGCACGTGCCGAAGGACAAGATCGTCGCCACCACCAATTGCGGCATGGCGCCGATGCACCGCGACATCGCGGAAGCCAAGCTGCAGGCGCTCGGCGCCGGTGCGAAGCTCGCGCGTACGAGGCTTGGATGATCTTGCGGACCCTGCTGCTGCTCGCCGCCACGGCGGCGATGGCGTCGCGCGTCGTCGCGGCGCCCGTGCACGCGCCCGACCGTCACGTGCTGCATCATTGCGAAGACGTGTTGAAGCATGCCACCAAAGCCGCGCATGCGACCAAAACACGCCGTGCCGATGCCGCCGAAGTCGAACGTTGCCGGATCGTGGTGCGGGAATTCGCCTTGCGGGATTCTCGCATGCCGGTGGATCAGAACGGCAAGACGGTGCGTTAGGGTTAGTTGCGAGCCAACACGGGAGGTAAGCGTCATCCTGAGGTGCGCGCCGTCTTGCGCGCTTCGAAGGATGGCGCTGCACGCGGTCCATCCTTCGAGACGGCCGCTGACGCGGCCTCCTCAGGATGACGTTATTCTTTTTGCGCGCTCTTATGCAGCACCGGTTTGTATCCGGCGGCCAACGCTCGCACTGTTGACAGCGGCGTAATCAGCTTTGCATCGACCAGCGGCGCATCGACCGCACGATAGCCGCCGAAGGTCCAGCGCAGCGGCCGGCCGCTCGCGACCACAAAACTCTCCTGCCCCGCCTGCACCATGGCGCCGTCGGGCAGATCGCTCAAAGGCTTTGACAACGGGTGCAACCGTTTTGTCCGGCCGTCGAGCCGCTCGGCATGGAGCGCAGCGTCGATCTCGGGTGCTCGAAGCGCGCCGGTGCGATTGCCCCTCGCCCACGCCGCGCGAAACGCATTCGCATCGTCGCGCCGGCAATAGAAGCACGGGCGATGTCCGGCCGCGAAGGCCGTCGCCTCGTCGAGAAAGAACAGCTCGGTCCAGCTCTGCGTGCCCATCACGTCGCGGCGGCGGCCACGGAATTCGCAGACGCAGGTGATCCATGCCTTCGTCGTCCAGCGCCGCTTCAGCAGCGTTCGCGTGGCCGGATCGTGGATGATGCCGCGATTGCCTGTGAAGGTGCCGCGCTCAGGCGTCGCAATGATTTCGCCCAATGGCGTGACGCGGTTTTGCAGGGGATGGTTCATCACAGTGGTTCGGCTTCGATGGATTAAACGGCCTCGCAATCTCTGTCGTCATTCCGGAAGCCGCGAAGCGGCTGTCCGGAATCCATAACCACGGCGGGGATTATGGATTCCCCGATGTGCAATGCACATCTGTGGCTCACGCGAAAACGCGTGTCCCGGAATGACGGCATCGATGTGTTCCGTCGAATCTCACGCCGCACCGTCGCGCACCGGCGGTTGGAACGACAGGCCGAGATCCCACGGAAAATAGATCCAGGTGTCCTGCGACACCTCGGTGATGAAGGTGTCGACCAGCGGCCGTCCCTTCGGCTTGGCGTAGACGGTCGCAAAATGCGCGTCCGGAATCATGGCGCGGACCACCCGCGCGGTCGCGCCGGTGTCGACGAGATCGTCGACGATCAGAAGTCCCTTGCCGGTGCCGCCGCCGAGTTTCGCGGTTTCCTCCGAAATACCCTTCAGCACCTTCAATTCGCTCTGCCGGGTGTGGTCGTAGCTTGCGATGCAGACGGTATCGATGACGCGGATGCCGAGCTCGCGCGCCACGATCGCCGCCGGCACCAGGCCGCCGCGGGTGATCCCCACGACGGCATGAAACGGACCGGCCTCGTTCAGCCGCCATGTCAGCGCACGGCAATCGCGGTGGAACTGGTCCCACGAAACCGGAAAGGCCTTGTCGGGAGTCTGGGTCACGCTCTCCTCACGCTTGCGCCGCCTTCATCCCTGCTAGCATGGTCTTTACCGCATCCATGGCAGCAGTCAGCTTGGCCTGATCGCGCGAACGCACCACGAGGCTGGTGTTCGGCTTGCCGTTCTCGTCGAGGAACGGATAGCTGCCGATGATGGTGTCGGGATGCGCTTCCGCGATGGCGCGCAGCGGCGTGCCGACGTCGCCCTCGCGGCAATCGGCGCGCACCGATTCCGACAGCATCCGCGTGCCCGACTGCAGCCGCGGCGCGACGATGTCCATCATCGCCTGCATGATCGAGGGCACGCCCGCCATGGTGATGACGTTGCCGAGCTTGAAGCCCGGCGCCAGGATGGTCGCGCTCTGGATCAGTTCGGCGCCGTCGGGGATGCGCGCCATGCGCAGCCGCGCCTCGTTGAGTTCGCCCGGATTCTTGAACCGCTCCTTGAAGCGCGCCACCACCTCCGGGTGGTGGTCGATGCCGACGCCGAACGCTTTCGCAATGCTGTCGGCGGTGATGTCGTCATGGGTCGGGCCGATGCCGCCGGTGGTGAAGACATAGGTGTAGCGCGCCCGCAGCGCATTCAACGCGGCAATGATATCGGCCTCGTCGTCGGAAACGACGCGCACTTCCTTCAGGTCGATACCGATATTGGTCAGGTACTCGGCGATGAAACCGATATTCTTGTCCTTGGTCCGTCCGGACAGGATTTCGTCGCCGATCACCAGAATGCCCGCGGTGATGATGTCGCTCATGACCTCTCCTTGCCGTCAGCGGGACCGTTGTCCTCGCCCGCGGAACACCGCCCGCGTCATTCCAAAATCCTGCTCGCCCGAGCCGTCGAAGTCATCCGGAACGGTCGCCGAATTAGGCGCTGTCCCGCGCTTTTTTGGCCTCGCCCGGACAGTGGTAGACGTCCGTCCCAAATGCATATCGCGCCTCCATCGCGCTGACCAGCGTCCCCACCGGGGCAAAGGGTTGCGCGGAGGGGTTGGAGCATCCGGCAAAATTCGCTACTAAGCTCACGCTCAAGAGAAGGCCGAGGACCAGGAATGACCTATTGCTGCGGGATTCTGGTGAAAGACGGTCTGGTGATGATCGCCGACACCCGCACCAATGCCGGCCTCGACAATGTCTCGACTTTTCGCAAACTGCACGTTTTCAGCACGCCCGGCGAGCGCATGATGGCGATCGCCAGCGCCGGCAATCTCGCCATATCCCAGTCGGTTCTCTCGACGCTGAGCGAGGGCTTCGAGAACCATGAAACCGGCGAGGTCGAGACCCTGCTGAACGCGCCGACCATGTTCCAGGCCGCGCAGCGCATCGGCCGCGCCATCCGCGGCGTCCATGCCACCGAGGGCGCCGCGCTGCGGGCCGAGGACGTCAGCTTCGACGTCTCGTTCCTGTTCGGCGGCCAGATCAAGGGCGCCCGGATGCAGCTCTTCATGATCTATACCGCCGGCAACTTCATCGAATGCACCACCGACACGCCCTATCTGCAGATCGGAGAGCACAAATACGGCAAGCCGGTGCTCGACCGCGCGATGCATTATGACGTCGATCTCTACGATGCGCTGAAGACCGGCCTGATCTCGATGGACTCGACGATGCGCTCCAACCTCGGCGTCGGCCTGCCGATCGATATTCTGGTTGTACGCAACGACGTCTGCGAGGCCGACCTCCATCATCGCATCGAGGCCGGCGAACCCTACTTCCACGACCTGCGGGCACGCTGGTCGGCGGCATTGCGCGCGGCGCATCAGAGTATTCCGCGACCGCCCTATAAAGACCAGATCGAAGCAAGAACGTAACGCAGGACAAAAGGCAGGAAACAAAATGGCTGCAGACAAGATCGCAATCGTGACGGGCGCAGGCACCGGTGTGGGACGCGCGGCATCGCTCGCGCTGATGAAGATCGGCTACACCGTGGTGCTGGCCGGCCGCCGCCTCAACATGCTGGAGGAGACGCAGAAACTCGGCGCAGATTCCGGCGGCAAGAGCCTGCCCGTCTCCGCCGACATGACCGACCCCGCCTCCATCGCGGCGCTGTTCGCCAAGACCATGGACAAATACGGCCGGCTCGATCTGCTGTTCAACAACGCCGGCATGGGCACGCCGGCGATGCCGTTCGAGGATCTCAAGCTCGACCAGTGGCAGGCCGTGGTCGATACCAACCTCACCGCGCCGTTCCTGTGCACCCAGCACGCCTTCCGCATCATGAAGGATCAGACGCCGCGCGGCGGCCGCATCATCAACAACGGCTCGATCTCGGCGCACGCGCCGCGGCCGTTCTCCTCGGCCTACACCTCGACCAAACACGCCATCACCGGCCTCACCAAGGCCACCAACCTCGACGGCCGCGCCTATGACATCGCCGTCGGCCAGATCGATATCGGCAACGCTGCGACGCCGATGACCGACCGCATGGTGGACGGCGTTCTGCAGCCGGACGGCCGCAAGATGCCGGAGCCGCGCATGGACTCCAAGGCTGTCGGCGACGCCATCGCCTACATGGCGCAGTTGCCGCTCGACGCCAACGTGCTGTTCATGACTGTGATGGCGAGCAAGATGCCGTTCGTCGGGCGGGGCTAGGCGGTCGATCCATCCTGGCGGGAGTGCAGGCAATGGTCATTCTGGAATCCACCATCACCTGCCCCGCCTGTGGGCATCGCGCCAGCGAGCGGATGCCGACGGACGCCTGCCAGTTCTTCTACGACTGCAAGGGCTGCGGCAAACGGCTGAAGCCGAAAGCCGGAGATTGCTGCGTGTTCTGTTCCTACGGATCGGTGCCGTGTCCGCCGGTCCAGAGCGGAACGTGTTGCAACTAGAAGATCACCGCAACCACGCGTCCCTACTCCAGCCGCTGCATGTCGCGCAGCGTCGGGAACAGTTTCATCCAGATCAGCGCCACCGCAACGGTGCCGACGCCGCCGAGAACGGCCGCCGGCATCGCGCCGAGCAGCGCCGCCGTAACGCCGCTCTCGAACTGGCCGAGCTGGTTCGACGCGTTGATGAACAGGAAGTTCACCGAACCGACCCGACCGCGCATCGCGTCCGGCGTCGCGAGTTGCACCAGTGAGAAGCGGATCACGACGCTGATGGTGTCCGCCGCGCCCATGACGGCGAGCGCCAGCAGCGAGAGCCAGAGCCAGGTCGAAACCGCGAACAGCACGGTCGCCACGCCGAACACGATGACCGCCTGGAACATGCGCATTCCGACCTTGCGGCTGATGGTGTGGCGCGCCAGCACGATGGTCATCAGGAGCGCGCCAACCGCGGGCGCGGCCCGCAGGATGCCGAGGCCCCACGGCCCGGTGTGCAGGATGTCACGCGCATAGATCGGCAGCAGCGCGGTTGCGCCGCCGAGCAGCACCGCGAACAGATCGAGCGAGATGGTGCCGAGGATCGCCGGGTTCGCCCAGATGAATCTGAAGCCGGCATAGATGTCGTCGGAGTCCGGCGACGGCGTTTCGGCCGGACGATGCACCAGCACCACCGCGCCCATCGAGAGCATGCCGATCAGCCAGCAGCCGGCCATCAGGACGTAGGGCAATCCCGGTGCGACCGCATAGGCGAAACCGCCGAGCGCAGGCCCGGTGATGGTCGCGAGCTGGCCGAAACCGCTCGAGGTCGCGGTCGCTCGCTGCAGGGTGCCGTCGGGCACCACGGCCGGCAGCAGCGCCGCCACCGCCGGGCTTTCGAATGCGCCGGCGGTACCGACCACCAGCATGGCGAGAAAAATCTCGGGAACGGTGATCCAGCCGGCATAGGTGCCCCACGCCAGGAACACCGCCGTCACACCTTCCGCCAACTGGCAGAGTTGCACCACGCGCTTGCGGTCGAAGCGGTCCACCGCATGACCCGCGATGAACACCAGCACGGCTGTCGGCAGAAACTGCACGAGGCCGATCATGCCGAGCACGAAGGCACTCGACGTCAGCTCGTAGACCTGCCAGCCCACGGCGACCGCCGCGATCTGGCTGGCGAAGCGGGAGAACGTGCGCGTGCCGAGGAAAAACAGGAACGGCCTTTCGCGCAGCAAAGACCGGGATTCGGTGGCAACGGTGGTCATTGGCGGCAAGAAATCCGATTCGCGGCGTGCCCGGCACACCGGTCGCATGACATGACGTGCCGTCCTGCGGGCGTCAATCCGGGGAAACGCACCGCAGCCCCGCGAGTGGTTCGATTCTAACATTCGCATCGCTTTTCAGCGGGCATCTTTAGCGAATGTTAGAATCACAGAACCACTCGCAACTATAAGTTACTAGTGGAGCTTAGGATTTGACATTCGCTGCGCGAACTTGCGGCGAAGGGGGTAGCGAATGTCAAATCCGCTCCACTAGGCCCCGCGATACAGGAACTGCCGCGTTGCCCGATCACCCGGCTCTGGCATACTGGCACGGGGGATTCATGCCACAGCTTCAATCAGCACTCGGCATCTTCGCACTGCTCGCCTTCGCATGGGCGATCAGCGAGAACCGCAGCGCGGTATCGCTGCGGCAGGCCGCGATCGGCCTCGCCGTCACTTTCGCGACCGCCCTCGTTCTACTCAAGCTGCCGGTGGTGACCCACGCCTTTGCTGCCATCAACGACGCCGTCGGCGCCATCGCGGCGGCGACCCGCGCCGGCACCTCCTTCGTGTTCGGCTATCTCGGCGGTAGCCAACCGCCGTTCGATCTCAAGGCGCCCGGCGCCGATTTCATCCTCGCCTTCCAGGCGTTGCCGATCATCCTGGTCATGAGCGTTCTGACATCGCTGTTGTTCTACTGGCGCGTGCTGCCGCCGATCGTGCGCGGCATGGCGTGGTTCCTTGAACGCACGCTCGGCGTCGGTGGCGCGGTCGGTCTCTCCACCGCGGCCAACATCTTTCTCGGCATGGTGGAAGCGCCGCTGTTCATCCGTCCCTACCTCGCGCAGCTCACGCGCAGCGAACTGTTTCTGGTGATGACCGGCGGCATGGCGGGGATCGCCGGCACCGTGCTGGTGCTCTACGCCACCCTGCTTGCGCCGCTGATCCCCGATGCGTCGGCGCATTTCGTGATCGCCTCGGTGCTTGGCGCACCGGCCGCGATCCTCATCAGCCTCATCATGGTGCCGGAAACATCGGACCGTCACACCGATGGACTACTGGACAATCCCGACGCGGTCGCGTCGAGCACCATGGACGCCATCGTCAAGGGCACCACGTCCGGCCTCGAACTCTTGCTCAACGTCATTGCCATGCTGCTGGTGCTGGTGGCGCTGGTGCATCTCGCCAACGCGATCATCGGACTGCTGCCCGCGATCGGCGGCGAGCCGGTGTCGTTGCAGCGCCTGCTCGGCTACGCCATGGCGCCGGTGTGCTGGCTGATGGGCGTGCCGTGGAGCGAGGCCGTCACCGCCGGCCGGCTGATGGGCCTCAAGACCGTGCTGAACGAGTTGATCGCCTATGTCGAATTCGCAAAACTCGCGCCCGACGCGCTCGATCCGCGCGCAAAGCTCATCATGCTCTATGCCATGTGCGGTTTCGCCAACTTCGGCAGCCTCGGCATCATGATCGGCGGGCTCGGCACCATGGCGCCGGAACGCCGCAACGAGATCAACGCGCTCGGCCTGAAGTCGATCGTCTCGGGCACGTTGACCACATGCCTGATGGGCGCGATCGTGGGCGTGGTGAGTTAAGGACTGCCATGGTCGGAGCGAATGCAGTCAATCCGTCGTCCGCCGGTCACAACGATGGCGACGGCAGGCCGCCCGGGCGTGCGGACGAAGTGCTGCTGGCCTTCCTCAAGCTCGGCCTGACATCGTTCGGCGGGCCGGTTGCTCATCTCGGCTACTTCCACAACGAGTTCGTCATCCGCCGCAAATGGCTCGACGAGCCGACTTACGCCGACATCCTGGCCCTGTGCCAGTTTCTTCCGGGGCCGGCCTCCAGCCAGGTTGGCCTGACCATCGGGCTCGTGCGAGCGGGATGGAGCGGTGCGCTGGCGGCCTGGTGCGGTTTCACGCTGCCATCCGCGATCGTCATGGTGCTGTTTGCCTACGGCGTCTCGGCTGCCGGCTCGCTTGCCGACAGCGGCTGGCTGCACGGCCTCAAGATCGCCGCCGTTTCGGTGGTGGCCGTCGCCCTGCTCGGCATGATCCGTACGCTGACGCCCGACAGGATACGGGCGACCTTTGCGGTCGTTGCCGCGATCCTCGTCATCGCGCTGCCGTCCGCCGTCGGCCAACTCGTTGCGATTGCCGCGGGCGCCCTCGCAGGTGCGACCCTGCTCAGGGCGGACGCGCCGGCTGTCTCCGACGACCTGAAAATTCCGGTCCGGCGGCGCACCGGCGCCTTACTCATCGCCATGTTCTTCGTGCTGCTTCTTGGGCTTCCCCTGCTCGCGGCCGGGAGCACGAGTACAGACCTTCGCCTGTTCGACACGTTCTATCGCGTCGGCTCGCTGGTGTTCGGCGGCGGACACGTCGTTCTTCCGCTGTTGCAGTCCGAACTGGTGCCAACCGGGTTGATCCGCAACGATGCCTTTCTCGCCGGATATGGCGCGGCACAGGCCGTTCCCGGACCGCTTTTCACCTTCTCGGCCTATGTGGGCACCGTCATCGGAGGTCTGACGTCGGCGGCCATCTGCCTCGCGGCGATTTACCTGCCGTCATTCCTGCTGATCGGCGGCGTTCTGCCGTTCTGGCAACGCTTGCGACGCGTGACGGCGATGCAGGCGGCGCTGCGCGGCGTCAACGCCGCGGTCGTGGGTTTGCTGCTGGCGGCATTTTACAATCCGGTCTGGACCTCGGCGATCCACGGCAGCGCCGACTTCGCACTCGCCGTCGGCGCTTTCGCTCTTCTGCAAGCCTGGCGAACGCCGCCGTGGCTCGTCGTGCTAGTGTGCGCGCTGTGCGGCGGCCTGCTCGGCCGCTTCTAATGTCTGATCTTCAGGAGACCGCTCATGTCCGACACCCTCCGCATCAAGCGCTTCAACGCGCGCCCCGTCCTCGCACCGATGAAGATGCCGCTGCGAACGAGTTCCGGCGCGGTCGACAAGGCGCCGCTGGTGCTGATCGATTGCGAGACCGATCAGGGCGTACGCGGTCACAGCTATATCTTCGCGATCACTCCGGTGGCGCTGAAGCCGCTGACCGAGATGGTTCGCGCCATGGCGGAGTTGATCGCGGGCGACGAACTGATCCCGCACGACATCGAGCGCAAGCTGACGCGGGCATTCGCGCTGCTCGATCTCGCCGGCATCCAGCGGCTGGCGCAATCGGGCATCGACATGGCGGTGTGGGACGCGCTCGCTCACGGCCGCAACCTGCCGCTGGCGCGGCTGCTCGGCGGCGTGCCGAAGCCGATCCGCGCCTACAATTCCAAGGGGCTCGGTATCATGCCGCCCGAAGCCGCCGCCGACGAAGCGCAAAAGCTGATCGCGGAAGGTTTTGACGCGGCAAAGATCCGCCTCGGCCGTCCCGATGCGAACGACGACCTGAAAACGGTGCGCGCGGTGCGCAAGGCGGTCGGCGATGGTGTGACCTTGATGTGCGACTTCAATCAGGCGCTTACGGTCGCGGACGCCGTCCGCCGCGGCGCCATGCTCGATGGCGAAGGCCTGCTCTGGATCGAGGAGCCGATCCGCCACGACGACTATGCCGGCTGCGCCGAGGTCGCGGCCGCGACGCAAACGCCGATCCAGATCGGCGAGAACTTCGACAGCGCGTTTTCCATGCAGACGGCACTCGATCATCACGCCTGCGACTTCGTGATGCCGGATGCCCAGCGCATCGGCGGCGTCACCGGATGGCTGCGTGCCGCCGCGCTGGCCCATGCCGCGGGCGTCGAGATGTCGTCGCACCTGTTCTCGGAGGTCAGCGCGCACCTGATGACGGTGACGCCGACCGCGCACTGGCTGGAATATGTCGACTGGGCCGATGCCGTGCTGCGCGAGCCGCTCAAGGTGAAGGACGGCCACGTGCTGCCCGGCGAACAGCCCGGCAGCGGCATCGCGTGGGACGAGGCCGCGGTGAAAAAGTATCTGGTCGAGTGAGGTCGTCATTCCGGACGCCGCGCAAGCGGCGATCCGGAATCCATAACCCCTGTATTCATTATAAATCACCGTAAAGATCGCCCGGTGTCACACAGACGCTAGGCGTATGGATTCCGGGCTCGCTCGTTTCACTCGCGCCCCGGAATGACGAAGAGTGAGTGCCGCCCTACCCCGCGAGCTCCACCGTCTCGAAGTCCGCCGGCAGGACGATCTCGAGCAGTTCGGCGTCCTCGGAATAGTCGTTGATCTTGTGCTTGATCTTCGGCGGCTGGGTCCACGCCGAACCCTGGCGCATGGTCACCTCGCCCTCGCCTTCGAGCTCGGTCTTCACCCAGCCCTTGAGCACGTAGACCATCTGGAATTCGGTGTCGTGAAAGTGCAGCTTCGACACCACATCCGGATCGCACGGTTCGACGAAGCGCAGCACGTGCGCGCGCGCCATGCCGTTCGATGCTTCCACGATGCCGAGATCGCGATACTGCGCATAGGTGCGCAGGCCCGACTCGAAATCCGCGTTGTTGTAATGGCTGATCGCGACTTTCTGCGGCGGACGCTTCGGCTTCGCGGCAGCGCGGGCGGCTTTCGGCTTCGCGACCTTGCGGGCAACCTTGCGCGCGGACTTCGCAGCGGACTTGACCGAAGATTTGGCCGAAGACTTGCGGCGCGCCGATGTCGCGCGGGCCGCGACCTTGCGACGGCTGGAGGTCTTGCGCGTGGAGGTCTTGCGTGCGGCTGACTTCGCCGCGGAGCGTGCTTTTGCTGTCTTCGCTTTTGCTTTTGCCATCGGCCGTGTCCCTTCCCTTGCTCGCGGCGTCGCGCGAACCGCAGCGACGCAGCATGGAGAAGGTTAGTCGCGTCCGATGACGCTCACAACACGCAATGCAGCCTTCAGTGCAGGCGGAACACGCCGTCCACCGCGCGCAGCTCCGCGGGTTTGATCAGTTTCGAATGCGCGATCGTGACGGAGAACAGCGGACCCTCGATCTCCTTCTCCCAGAACGCGAGGAAGTCGCGCAGCGCCGGAAATTTGGGAAACAGGTCGTAGTTCTGCCAGACGTAGCTCTGCAGCAGCCACTTGCGGTCCGGACGGCGGTACAGGATTTCCGCCGTGGTCAGGCCATATCCCAGAACCTGCTTGCGAAAGTCGTCGGAGACGACCCCGCCAGGCTGCACTCCACCCTTCGAGACCATGCCAACCTCCTTCTCTGTGGAGGCATGGCCTGGTCCGAAAACCGGGGGTCCACTTTTCGGGACCATGCCCTGGAAGGCAGCGCTATCGGCAAACGTGGCGACCGGTTTTGCGGTAGCGCTCCAATCCCTCGACCAACCTGCTTTCGGGACCAACGCCTTGACGGTCACCATCCCACAGCCGGTTACGAAGAAAATGTGACGCACGACACACATCGATCACAAGCTTAAAAGTTTAATAAAGTGTTGATATACGAGTGCTGGCAGCGACTTACCGCGCGGCTGCTAACAACAATCCGAGGGCCGTTAACGATGACGGCGGGATGTCTGGCAGTCGGAATTTTAGAGTGCCAAAATTTTTGCTAGAGCCTCTTGCCCGCCAACATCAATGGGCCTATGTCCCGCAAAGGTCGTGGTAGCACTCGCCTATCACGACTGCCAACTTCCAAAACTGCAAACAGTTACAGTTATTTAGGAGGACTGCATGAAATTCCGTCCGCTTCACGACCGCGTCGTGGTCAAGCGCATCGACGCCGAAGAGAAGACCGCAGGCGGCATCATCATTCCGGACAGCGCCAAGGAAAAGCCCTCGCAGGGCGAAGTCGTCGCCGTCGGCCCCGGTGGCCGCGACGAGGCCGGCAAGCTGATCCCGATCGATCTCAAGGTCGGCGACCGCGTGCTGTTCGGCAAGTGGTCCGGCACCGAGGTCAAGATCGACGGCCAGGAGCTCCTCATCATGAAGGAGAGCGACATCATGGGCGTCCTCACCGACGTCGCCTCCAAGAAGAAGGCCGCGTAAGCGCCCTTCCCCGCAAGATCATCAAAGGAACAACCCAACATGGCTAGCAAAGAAGTCAAATTCGGCGTCGACGCCCGCGACAAGATGCTGCGCGGCGTGGACATCCTCGCCAACGCGGTGAAGGTCACGCTCGGTCCGAAGGGCCGCAACGTCGTGCTCGACAAGTCGTTCGGCGCGCCCCGCATCACCAAGGACGGCGTCACCGTCGCCAAGGAGATCGAGCTCGACGACAAGTTCGAGAACATGGGCGCCCAGATGGTGCGCGAAGTCGCCTCCAAGTCCGCGGACGCGGCCGGCGACGGCACCACCACCGCCACCGTGCTCGCCCAGGCGATCGTGAAGGAAGGCGCGAAGTCCGTTGCCGCCGGCATGAACCCGATGGATCTGAAGCGCGGCATCGACCTCGCGGTCGAGGCTGTGGTTGCGGACCTGCAGAAGAACTCCAAGAAGGTCACCTCGAACGACGAGATCGCCCAGGTCGGCACCATCTCGGCCAACGGCGACAAGGAAATCGGCGATTTCCTCGCCAAGGCCATGCAGAAGGTCGGCAACGAAGGCGTCATCACCGTTGAGGAAGCCAAGTCGCTCGACACCGAACTCGACGTCGTCGAGGGCATGCAGTTCGACCGCGGCTACATCTCGCCCTACTTCGTCACCAACGCCGACAAGATGCGCGTCGAGATGGACGATGCCTACATCCTCATCAACGAGAAGAAGCTGTCGTCGCTGAACGAGCTGCTCCCGCTGCTCGAGGCCGTGGTGCAGACCGGCAAGCCGCTGGTGATCGTCGCTGAGGACGTCGAAGGCGAAGCGCTCGCCACCCTCGTCGTGAACCGCCTGCGTGGCGGCCTGAAGGTCGCCGCCGTCAAGGCGCCGGGCTTCGGCGATCGCCGCAAGGCCATGCTGCAGGACATCGCCGTCCTGACCGGCGGCCAGGCCATCAGCGAGGATCTCGGCATCAAGCTCGAGAACGTCACGCTCAACATGCTCGGCCGCGCCAAGAAGGTGATGATCGACAAGGAGAACACCACGATCGTCAACGGCGCCGGCAAGAAGGCCGACATCGAGGCGCGCGTGCAGCAGATCAAGGCGCAGATCGAGGAGACCACCTCGGACTACGACCGCGAGAAGCTGCAGGAGCGTCTGGCCAAGCTCGCGGGCGGCGTCGCGGTGATCCGCGTCGGCGGCGCGACCGAGGTCGAGGTGAAGGAGCGCAAGGATCGCGTGGATGACGCGATGCATGCGACCCGTGCGGCTGTCGAGGAAGGCATCGTTCCGGGCGGCGGCGTCGCCCTGCTCCGCGCCTCCGAGCAGCTCAAGCGCATCAAGACCCAGAACGACGACCAGAAGACCGGCGTCGAGATCGTGCGCAAGGCGCTGTCCGCGCCGGCCCGCCAGATCGCCATCAACGCGGGCGAGGACGGCAGCGTCATCGTCGGCAAGGTGCTCGAGAAGGATCAGTATTCGTACGGCTTCGACTCGCAGACCGGCGAATACGGCAACCTCGTCTCCAAGGGCATCATCGACCCGACCAAGGTCGTGCGTGCGGCGATCCAGAACGCGGCATCGGTTGCGGCGCTGCTGATCACCACCGAGGCGATGGTCGCCGAGCTGCCGAAGAAGAACGCCGGCGGCCCCGCGATGCCTCCGGGCGGCGGCATGGGCGGCATGGATTTCTGACGCAAAGCGTCAGAAATCGCCGCCCCTGAATCGAAAATGCTCAAAGCCGGACAAGTCCGGCTTTGAGTGGCGGCATGGATTTCTGATCCAGCCTCTCAGGCAGTTACAAGAATGCAAAACCCCGGCAGCGATGCCGGGGTTTTTGTTTGTGTCGGCCACAGCCGATTGCTACCTAAGGTTGCCGCTTCTGAATTGGAGGCTCGTCTTGGTTGAGCGAATTTCTCTACTGCGAAACGTGGGAAAGTTTGATTCCGTAAATTCGGGCCGACAACTCCCCTTCTCGAAAGCTACTCTCATCTTTGCTGAAAACGGTCGTGGAAAAACTACACTCGCAGCCATACTCCGCTCGCTAAGCGACGGCGATCCTGTTCACATCAACGAACGAAAACGCTTAACTGCAGCACACGATCCTCATGTCGTAGTGAATGTCGCTGGAACAGCCCCCCATGTTTTCCAGAATGGCACATGGTCGGCAACAATCCCTGACCTTGCGGTTTTCGATGATGCATTTGTAGCTCAAAATGTATGCTCCGGCGTCGATATCGAACCCGGTCACCGACAGAATCTACACGAACTTATTCTCGGCGCTCAGGGCGTCGCGTTAAATGCAGCAGCGCAAGCTCACGTTTCCAAAATCGAAGAACACAATCGCGACATTCGCACTAAAGAAGCAGCGATACCCGCAACCGCACGCGCCGGTCTGACTGTAGACGCATTTTGCGCCTTGAAAAAAAACCCCAACATAGTCGGCGCAATATCTGAAGCAGAACGCTCTCTTAATGCGGCTCAAGCTGCTGACGCAGTGAGACGCGAGGACGGCTTCAACAAAATTGAGCTACCGCGCTTTGATACAATAGCGCTCAATAGCCTCTTCAAACTAAGCCTGCCGGAAATAGACACAACCGCATTTGCTCAAGTGCAGAAACATTTTTCCGAAATCGGCGACGGTGAGCGCTGGGTCGAAGATGGAATGCACCGCATAATACGAAGCGATACGGCGGACGAGGCCTGCCCCTTTTGTGCTCAAAATCTTAGCGGCTCGCCACTCATCGGGCACTACCGCTCATACTTTAGTGAAGCATATGCTCAATTAAAGCGCGAAATTGATCTTACCTTGCAAGAAGTTCGCAAATTTCACGCCGGTGACGCTCCCGCCGCATTCGAGCGAAGTGTCCATCTCTGGGAACAGCGTCGTAATTTTTGGAAGGATTTTGTTATCGTTCCCAAGGTAACCGTCGATACGGCGGCTGTTGCGCTTTCTTGGAAAATAGCGCGAGATGCTATAGTTGCTGATCTTCAAAAGAAGCAAGCGGCGCCACTTGAGCCCCTTGAAATGACGTCCGCCACGCTAGGGGCGATCGCTGATTTCGATCGCGCGCGCGACATGGTGGCAAGCGCTTCCAGCACACTCACATCCGTCAACGACCAAATAGCTAGTGTCAAAGAGAGAGCCGCGACCGCAAACATCGCAACGCTCACTGGCGAACTAGAAAAATTGAAAGCGACCGAAGCTCGGCACAGCGCCAAAATAGCACCCTTGTGCGATGCGTATCAGGACGAAAAAAAAGCAAAAAAGATCACGGAAGGACTGCGCGACCAGGCTCGTGATGCCTTAGAACAATATCGCGCAAGCGTATTCCCTGCGTATGAAAATGCAATCAACTCATATCTAAGAGCATTCGGCGCAGGATTTCGGCTTGACAGCGTAACGTCTGTGAATAGCCGCGGAGGGTCATCATGTACCTATAACGTCGTAATTGACAACACATCGGTCCCGCTCACAGGCGCCCCAGGGACCCCCGCTTTTAAAAATACTCTAAGCGCAGGCGACCGAAACACCCTAGCACTTGCGTTTTTCTTCGCCTCGCTCGACGGAGATCCACGACTCTCAAACAAGATTGTCGTAATTGACGATCCGATGACTAGCTTGGACGAAAGTCGCTCAACAACTACCGTCCAAGAATTAGGTCGACTAGTCGATAGAGTATCTCAGGTTATCGTTCTTTCACACTCGCGACCTTTCTTATGTGCGGTGTGGAAGAAGTTTGAGAAATTTACCCGAACCGCGATCAAAGTTGTTCGCGACCGTGATGGTTCAGATTTAATTGGTTGGAACGTTCAACAAGATTCAATAACCGATCACGACAAAAGGCACGCCAAGGTGGTCGCTTACATTGCGTCAAACAACGTTGCAGACCAGAGAGAAGTTGCGCAGTCGTTAAGGCCCATGTTGGAATCTTTTATGCGCGTTGCATATCCCGAGGATTTCCCCCCGGATTCCTTGCTAGGGCAATTCCAAACCATATGCTCTCAGCGCGTCGGTCAACCCAATCAAATCTTGAATGCAGTAGACACTGCTGTACTCAGAGACTTGGTCGATTATGGCAATAGATTTCACCACGATAATCCGACTTGGCAGACCGAAATTATCAACGATCAAGAGCTCCAACACTTTTGTGAGCGTATTGTTGCCTTTACGCGACGGGCTTGACATTCCTCTTTATATGGATTATATTCCTATTCGTCCTGCCTCAACGGAGAGGGGCGGCTCGCGATCGTCACGATACGCGGGGCGGGATGCGGTGGACGCGGCAGCGTCAGGCCGGAGCGAAGGTCTTTGGGCGCGAGCCCGGAGCGCGGACGGTTTCCTCCTGTGGAGGGCCGTTCGGACTTCGGAGGAGCGCTTGAGAACCGGACCTTCGGCTGACGACCACGCTGTGCGATGCGGCCGGGGTGGAGATTCGCCCCACTGACATCGCTTCGCGCGTCGGCCCAAGTCGCGTGCTCCCGGCGCGATGCCTCGCGCCATAGCATGGC
>JAFKKH010000007.1 GCA_017305665.1 Hyphomicrobiales bacterium | reverse complement strand
CTCGAGAAGGGCGCGCCGATCCTCACCCTGGAAGTGATGAAGATGGAGCAGACCCTGCGCGCCCCCTACGCCGGCGTCCTGAAATCCATCACATGCAAAATCGGCGATATCGTCCAGGAAGGTCAAGAACTCGCCGAAATCGAGCAGGCAGAGTAAGATCATCGATGCTTTTCTTGTTCGTTGCCCGGCAGACCGCATGGCTATCATGATGCCGACCTCGAACCAGACGGTGTTGAACCGACGCGATGCGATCATCGCCGATTTCAGCGCGATCGTACCGGCGATGGCGTCATCTCCAGCGCCGCGGAAATGCTGCAGTACGAGTCGGGTCGTCTGACCGCGTATCGCCAGCCGCCGATGGTGGTGGCGTTGCCGGAGACCACCGAGCAGGGGCGCGGGCCCTGAAATACTGCTTCGACAACGGCATCAACGTGGTGCCACGCGGCTCCGGTAGCCGAAACAGAACTTTGGCCAGAAACGTCGGAGCTGCTAGCCGATCACCTTGTATGGCAGGAGTTGTATCACGCTCTCGCAAAAAATATCGATTTTCGATTGACGATTTCGTTTGCTGTGTGTCAGCTTTGAGCAAATGGAAGCTCTCTCGCTGAATATTCTTGCGAATGATAATGGTCCGCGGACGCTGACATCCGCCGTCTATGGACGTCTGCGCGCCGACATTCTCTCGGCGAGCGTGTCCCCTGGCCAAAAGCTTCACATTTCCGGTTTGGCGAAACAGTTCTCGGTCAGTTTGGCGGCCGTGCGGGAAGCTCTATCCCGTCTGGTTGCGGACGGACTGGTGCAGGCCTCCGATCAACGAGGTTTTCGGGTCAGTCCCGTCTCGCTTGCCGATCTCGAGGACGTCACGCGGACTCGCATCGATATTGAAAGCCTGGCGCTGCGCCGGTCCATTGAACGTGGAGACGAGGCTTGGTTGTCGTCTATCAAAGCCGCGTTTGCAGACCTGAACTCCGTTCCCTATCGCCACCCCGAGAATCCGACGCACCACTATGAACCATGGATTTTGCGCCACCACGTTTTCCATCGCGCGCTGGTGAATGCCTGTGGGTCGCAATGGTTGCTCGGCTTTCGCGATGTCCTTCATGAACAAAGCGAGCGCTATCGGCGGCTGTCGATCCGTCGGGAAGCCGGCAAGTTGCGCGATGTCGAAGCCGAACACGCAGCGATCGTCGAGGCCGTGCTTCGGCGCGATGCAGATGCAGCGGTTGCCGCGCTTTCCGAGCATTTCATGACCACAAGACGCCTCGTCGAATTGGCTTCACCGCAGGCGCAGGAGTAAATCGGAGCTTGATAGAAGGCGTTAAGCTTTCGAAGAAATCAACAAGCAGGGAGAAAATACGACATGATCATCACACGACGCCACATGCTGGCGACCATGACATCGACAGCGCTGTTGGCGATCCCCGGGGTTGCGCAAGCGGCGGCGAAGGTCCGTATCGGTCTACCGACGAAAACCTATTGGCCGACGACGATTGCCCAAACTGCCGTGCAGCAGAAGTTCTTCCAAAAGGAAGGCATCGATGCGGAGCTGACAATCTATCGTGGCGGGGCTGAAACCTTCGAGGCGATGGCTGCGGGTGCGTCCGATCTGATTCTCGACGCATGCTCCCTGCCTTCCGCGGGCCGCAAGAAGGGCGTGATGTCGAAGGTCGTTGCGAGCGCTGCGATGGGTAACTTCGGCTGGCAGCTCATGGTGTTGTCGAAATCGAAGCTCGATGTGAAAGACCTGGAAGGCAAGAAAGTCGGTATCACGTCGGCCGGCTCCGGCTCGGACCTCTTGGCGCTGTGGACCCAGCAGGAGAAGAAGATCAATTTCACCCGCGTGCCGGTCGGCGGCGGCGGCCTCGTGCCTAACCTGCTCGCCGGTAACGTGGACGCCGCGGTCGTGTATTCGCCATTGAGCTTTCAAATCTCGAAATCGGGCGAAGCGCGCATGATCCTCGACTATGCCAAGGAAGTGCCGCCAAATCTTACTGCTGGCTGGATCGCAACGGACAAATACATTCAGGAGAAGCCGGCAGCCGTGCAAAAGGCGCTGAATGCCCTGTACGGCGCGCTGGACTTCATGCGGAGCCATCGCGACGTTACGGTAAAATTGATCGCCGATCTGTATGAGATTCCGGCCGAGATTGCGGCGCTGGAATACGAAAATACGATCCTGAAGCTGGAAACCAACGGCAATATGGATGCTCCCAACATCGAGAAGGAACTTCAGCTTGCGCTCGACATGGCTAAGCTTGGCGGCATGAAGGATCTCGTGCCGGCCGCGGATATCATGTCGACCCAGTTCAAGATCGTCCCAACCAAGCTCTGAGTTGGATGATGAGCGGGACGCTGGGATTCAAGCTGGCGCGTGTTGCCGTTGTCGTGGCGGTGTTTCTGCTGTGGGAAACACTGTCGCGGACGGGAATTGTCAATCCGCGGCTACTTCCCTCGGCGTCGGATTCGCTGGCTATGCTTGGCGAACTGCTGCAACGCGCAAGCGTTCGCAACGATCTCCTCGTGACGGCGAGTGAGGTTCTGACCGCCTTTATCCTTGCTGTCCCGCTCGGAGCTTTGATCGGATTTCTGATCGCGGAGAATCGCTACTTCGCTGACGTGGCGAAACCTCTGCTGTTCTTCGCTTTCAGCATTCCAAAATCGATCTTCTTGCCAATGTTCATTCTGGTGTTTGGCGTTGGTTTCGCGGAGAAGGTCGGTTACGGCTTCTTTTCAACGATCTTCATCGTGATCATGTCGACAACAGCGGCTGTCGAGTCCGTGAAGATCGAGCATCTCACAGTCGCGCGATCCTACGGTGCCACCACGGCTCAGACCGCCTTCCGGGTTTATTTGCCGAGTATGCTTCCTGTGCTGCTGGAGGCGTTGCGAATTTCGATGATCTTCAATTTGACCGGCGTCATGCTGGCGGAGATGTATGCCTCGCGGAACGGCTTTGGCCATCAGATCGCGACATGGGGTGAGAATTTCCAGATGAAGCAGTTGCTCGCCGGCGTGGTGATGATTTCAGTGATCGCCATTGCCTTCAATGAACTCATCAGGTGGATCGAAACGCGATGCAGCCACTGGCGAACATAACTCCACTCAAACCGGCCTCGCGGGCGGGGGCGGTCGAGATCCGCGGTGTGGGGCAGGTCTTCAAGACGTCCACCCAGGATGTCACGGCACTTGAGGATGTGTCGATGGAGGTCAAGCCGGGTCGGTTCGTCGTTTTGGTCGGGCCGAGCGGGTGTGGCAAGTCGACCTTGCTGATGATGATGGCGGGGTTGCGTCAGCAGACCTCAGGTACGGTTCTGATCAATGGCGCGCCGATCCCGAAGCCGGATCCAAATCGGGTCGGTGTAGTTTTCCAGGAGGCGAGCCTGTTTCCATGGCTGACGGCGGAGGAGAACATCGAGTTTCCGCTGACGCTGCGTGGTACACCCAAGGTGGAGCGGCGCGCCAAGGCGCAGGATGCACTGAAACTGGTCGGGCTCGACGGTTTCGGCAAACGCCATCCGCACGAATTGTCGGGCGGCATGAAGCAGCGCGTATCGATTGCGCGCGGCCTGGTCCAGGATCCTCCAGTGCTGCTCATGGATGAGCCGTTTGCCGCGCTGGATGAGCAAACCCGCATGACGATGGGGGATGAATTGCTGCGCATCTGGGCGGCGACGGGAAAGACGGTGGTGTTCGTGACGCACAGCCTGACCGAAGCCGTCTACCTCGCCGATGAAGTCGTGGTCATGTCGGCACGCCCCGGGCGTATCGTCGACCATCTGACGGTTTCACTGCCACGTCCCCGGACCTACGAAATGCTCAGCGGTGACGTATTCGGCAGCCTGCGTGACCGCATCTGGCGACATATTCGTAAATCAGCATGAGCGCCGTAATGTCCGCAAACACGCTCCGTCGGCTGATCATCTTTTCCCTCGTTGTTCTGTGGGAGGTGCTGCCGCGCACCGGTCTTATTCCCGAGCTGTTCCTGCCGTCGCTGTCGTCGACACTGGTGGCGGGATGGAACGAAGCCGGTGAATACGGACATGCACTTGTTGTGACTCTCTACGAGGTCGCGGTGTCCATGGTGTTCGCTTGCGGCTTCGGCATTCTGGCTGGCGCTGTTGTGGGCAGCCTGTCGCGTGCGCGCATTCTCATCATGCCGATGATTTCCAGTCTCTATGCGGTCCCGCTGGTGATACTTTATCCGGTATTCACCGTATGGCTCGGCATCGGCTCCGAATCGAAGATCGCGTTTGCGTCCATCTATGGATTCCTGCCGACGATGCTGTCGACCGCCGCCGGCATTCAGACCATCGATCCGCAATTGCTGCTGGCGGCGCGGAGCATGGGGGCCACTCTTAGTCAGCTCCTGGTGCGCGTCATTATTCCAGCAGCGATCCCGACGGTCCTGTCGGGATTAAGGGTCGGTGGCGCGCTGGTTATCGTCGGCGTCGTTGTGTCCGAAATGCTGATCTCGTCGGCCGGCATCGGTTATCTGATATCGCGCTACCGGACTATTCTCGACAGCCCGCATGTGTTCGCCGGCGTGCTTCTGGTGCTGGCGATGACGGTTGCGTTCAGCGCCGCGTTGCGATGGATCGAGCAGAAGGCGTCGATCTGGCAGACCGGCATGCGCGGAGGGCAGACGGAAGGCCGCAATATTCGTCCCGGCGCGCTGCAACCGGCAGGCTGATGGAGCATGGATGTGTTCGATTTGACGCTGTCATTCGACAATGGACCGGAGCCCGATGTGACGCCGGGCGTGCTCGACGTTCTGCGTCGCCGCGGCATCACCACGACGTTTTTTGTGATCGGCGAGAAACTCACCGATCCTGCACGCCGCCGCCTCGCAGCGCGCGCGCGCCATGAGGGTCACTGGATCGGCAATCATACCTATACGCATTCGATGCCGCTCGGTCGGCAGGACGACCCCGAGGCGGCAGAGCATGAAGTCGCGCGCACTCAAAAGCTCATTGCAGATCTCACTCATCCGCAACACTGGTTCCGGCCGTTCGGCGGCGGCGGTCATCTCGACGACGGTCTTCTGAAGCCGTCCGTCGTCGATCACCTGGTTCAAGGTGAATATAGCTGTGTGCTCTGGAACGCGATCCCGCATGATTGGGACGATCCGGACGGATGGGTCGATCGCGCGCTCGCGCAATGTCAGTCGCAAGACTGGACCCTGATGGTGTTGCACGATCTTCCGACCGGTGCGATGCGTCATCTCGACGAATTTCTCGATCGCGCCCACGTCATGGGCGCGCGATTCCGCCAGGAATTTCCGCCAGCCTGCATTCCAATTCGTTCCGGCAAAATCGTTCTGCCGATTGATTCCTACGTTTCACGTATCGAAGAGAGTGCCAGACAATGAAGATCGCGAGTTTCAAGGCAGGTTCGGGCGCCAGCTACGGAATTGTGACCGAGGGCGGCATTGTCGATGTCGGTCGCCGCCTGAAGAACTTCCCCACGCTGAAAGCCTTGCTTACCGGCGGATCTTTGGACGATCTGCGCAAGATGCAGGGTGAGAGCGCGGATCATGCCTTGGCGGATGTCGTGTTGCTTCCAACGGTGCCGGATCCGGACAAAATCTTCTGCATTGGTGTGAACTACGCGACGCACCTTGCCGAAAGCGGACATCCGACGCCGCCGCATCCGATGATCTTTACGCGCTTCGCCAATAGTCAGGTCGGCAGCGGTCAGCCAATGATCCGTCCGCCCGAATCCGAGCGTTTCGATTATGAGGGTGAACTGGCGGTCATTATCGGCAAGGGCGGGCGGCGAATTCCCAAGGAACGCGCGCTGCAACATGTTGCCGGCTACGCTTGTTATAACGACGGCAGCATTCGCGATTGGCAGCGGCATACGTCGCAATTTACGCCTGGCAAGAATTTCGCAGGAACCGGCGGTTTTGGCCCATGGATGGTAACGACCGACGAGATGCTGGACGTCAGCAAGCAAACGATCGCAACAAGGGTCAACGGCATGGAAGTGCAGGCAGCGCCGATCTCCGATCTGGTGTTCGATGTGCCGACGCTGATTGCCTATTGCTCGACGTTCACAGAGCTTGTCCCCGGCGACGTCATCGTCACGGGCACAACTGGCGGTGTGGGTGCCTACCGCGTGCCGCCGCTCTGGCTCAAACACGGCGACGTCGTCGAGGTGGAAGTTTCGGGGATCGGAATTCTTCGCAATCCGGTCCGGGACGAAGTCGCGGCCACAACAAAGGCGGCCTGAGCATACGATCGCCACTGACATCAAGACCAAGGAGAAGCATTGTGAACTTGCCAAAGCACGTCTTGCCGACGACCGTCGTTGGGAGCTACCCGCAGCCGGAATGGCTGGTCGACCGCGCCATGTTGTCGAAGTCCGTGCCGCGCACCCGCATGCATGAGATGTGGCGAATTCCTGCGCCGCATCTCGTGGAAGCCCAGGACGATGCAACAATTGTCGCTATTCGTGATATGGAGCGCGCCGGAATTGATATCGTGACCGATGGGGAAATCCGGCGAGAAAGTTACTCGAACCGGTTCGCGACGGCCCTTGAAGGTGTCGACGCCGATAATCCCGCGACGATCGTATCGCGTTCCGGGCAACCGACGCCGGTTCCTCGCGTTGTCGGCAAAATCCAGAGAACGCGGCCGATCGAGCAACAGGATATGGAATTTCTTCGCCGCCATACGGATCGCGCGGCGAAGATCACCCTGCCAGGCCCGTTTACGATGAGCCAGCAGGCCAAAAATGAGTTTTACAAGGACGAGGAAGAGCTCGCGATGGCATTTGCCGAGGCGGTCAACGCCGAAGCTCTGGATCTAGAGAAGGCGGGAGCAGACGTCATCCAACTCGACGAGCCTTGGGTTCGCAACAATCCGGATCAGGCAAAGCGCTACGCCGTCAAGGCGATCAATCGCGCACTGAAGGGTATTACGGTGCCAACCGTCGTGCATCTTTGTTTTGGCTACGCAGCCGTCGTACCGGGCTCGACCAAACCTGCCGGATACTCGTTCCTTGCGGAGCTTGCCGACACCACGGCGGATCAGATTTCAATTGAGGCCGCCCAACCGAAGCTGGACCTCGGCGTGCTCAAGGATCTGTCCTCGAAGAGGATCATGCTTGGCGTTCTCGATCTTGGCGATCCCCAGATCGAGTCGGTGGAAACTGTCGCCGACCGGATCAGACGTGGTTTGAAGTATGTTGCCGCAGACCGTCTGGTGCCGGCGCCCGATTGCGGCATGAAGTACATGCCGCGTGTCGTTGCGTTTGGAAAACTCAAGACAATGTGCGATGCAGCCGCAATCGTGCGTCGTGAGATTTCCTAAAGTCGGAATCTTCAAAATTGCCTTCCGGTGACGACTTGGTCTCGTTTTGACAAAATCCTTGTTAAATTCCCTGTTAGCAGCGAGTTTTGCAGGAGTCTGGGCTGGCTAGGTAGCACTGCATTGTCAGCCATCCAGTGCGAAGTTTGGAGAATTTCCTTCTTTCGTATCGTTTCAATGACCTTCGATGGCGAAAAGGATGTCGGAAAAGACGGGCACGGTCTTTTCCCGATTCCAGTCTCGCTGCAATTCGCAGATGAGTTGCACCCACGAAGTTGGTTTGCCGCCAGCCTGAACGAGCCTTTGCAGACCAGCTTGATGTGCTTCGAGTGACGTGCCGCCAACGCAATCGACGACGGGATAGACTTCAAAGCCCTCATGGATCGCATCGAGAGCGGGGTGCACGAGACACACCTCGGTCCAAAGCGCGGCCATGATGAGTTTCTTGCGCCCTATCGCCTTGACGGTTCGGTTGAAATCCTCGTCCTCCCACGCATTGATCGAGGTGCGGTCGATAGGGTCCACGTCAGTCAGCACGTCTGTAATCTGATGAATGGTCGGCTGGTTGCGCCCCGTCTCTACGTTCACGGTCGAGAGCACGACCGGCATCTCGTATAGCTTGGCGATTCGCGCCAGCGCAGTGATGTTGGTGACCAGTTCGCGCTTCGAGCGCGAGGCGATCGACGACACCTGCACGGGCTGGAAATCGATGATGACGACCGCCGCGTTCTGCTGCGTGAGCAGATGGTCATTGCCGGCGTCGCGGGGTTTAGCAAACGAAGTCATGATTCCCTCCTAGTGGCGTGCGGTGCTGACATAATTCGTGTCGCTCGGGCCTTGGCCCGTGATGTAGACGATCGTCGGCTGATCGCCGGTGAAGGCGAAGTGCGCCATACCCGCTGGCTCGGTGTAAAACCCACCCGGCCCAAGCGCGGTAGTCGCGGCGGCGTTCGCTGTTTGCCCGTAGCCGAAATGCCATTCACCCGAGACAACCATTCCAAATCGGTTGTCGCGATGGGTATGGGCCGCGATGTTGGTATGTGCTGGCACCTTGAGCTGGATGGCGTAGGGACCAGCTTTGGCCGGATCGCCGGACAGCACGATCGTCTGAATTCCTTCAACCCCCGATGTTCCGGCACCCGCCTCGTTTTTTGCCAAGGTCCCCATCTCAGCAACGCTGAGTGCGCGCGGATTGACGGCGCTCGCGCCGGACAGGAAATTCACAATCGCTGCGATCGTCGCCTTGGGTTGCTCCTCCATCAGCCAGTGACCTGAGTCCTTGACGACGACTTCGCGCACATTGTCGGCCGCAAATCGCATGATGTAAGCCATAGTGGAGCCCAGAGAATGATCGCCACCGATCGCCAACACGGGCATTTGCAAGCGGCCACGACCGACGGCTTTCCTGTTGTCGATAACGTCCTGATCAAACGCTGCGAATTGCGCGAACCCCGCATGCATTCGGCCCGGCTTGGCATAGAGGTCTGCGTAATGCGCACGAGACTTTTCGTCGAACTTTGCAGGATCTGCGGCAAAATCGTTCCAGAAGCGATCGAGATAGATTCGCTCGCGGCCCGCCACGAGCCGCTCCATGTCCGGTCCGCCGAATCTGAAATGCCAAAGCAGCGGACTTTTCAAGATGTCGTCCCACGGACCGATCCCTGGGACGGGGGCATCCATCATCACAAGCCGTGTGGTGCGCTCGGGATACCGCTCGGCAAACGCAAAAGCGACCATGTTGCCGATATTGTGTCCGACGATGTCGGCACGTGCGACATGAAGTGTATCCAGAACACCTGCGATGTCTTTGGCCTGGTTCTTCTTCTCGAAGCCACCGCCTGGAACCGTAGATAACCCCATGCCCCGCAGATCCGGCACGATCACCATGTGATCGCTTGCGAGCGTAGCAGCAAGCGGCTCCCACATATCGCCCGTGTCGGCAAAGCCATGCAGCAGCACGACGGCGGGTCCGCTCCCACCAATCCGAACATGGAGCATTGTCCCGTTCGTCTGGATCTCCCGGATGCTGAAATTGCTCGGGTAAGGACGGACATCTGCGTTCGCGGGTACCGCAACCAGAGTGGCGATAACCAAGGCAAATGAGCTCAATGTGTTCCAGGGCATGAACCTCTCCACGAATCGATTATTCTTGCGAGCGTTGATGCGCCGCCCGCTCTCCCTATCTCTGAGAACAGGCACCATCATTATTCAATACCGATTGGTATAGAATTGTTAGGTGTGCTGTCGCTGTCTGTCAATCCGAATTGTATACCTATCGGTCTAATACGACTGGAATGGAGAAAGCCCGCGCCATGGGGCGTCCAAGAGAGTTCGATACGGAGGAGGCCATCGCGCGCGCCATGCGGCTTTTCTGGCGGCAGGGCTATGAAGGCACGTCTTTGACGGATCTTACGGAAGAGCTTGGCATAACTCGTCCAAGTCTTTATGCCGCCTTCGGAAGCAAGGAAGCCCTTTTCCTGAAAGCGCTCGACCTCTACGAGGCCCGTGCAGGTTACCGGGAGGCCGCGCTTGCGGCCCCCACGGCGCGCGCCTATGCGCAGGCGCTGCTGGAAGGTGCCGCCGATCTACATGGTGACAAGAGCAACCCACCTGGATGTCTCGGCGTGCAAGGCGCCCTGGCTTGCGCGCCGGAGTCCGACTCCATCCGCAAGGAGCTCATTCTGCGCCGCAGAATTGGGGAGAGCATCATTCGGGATCGATTGAAACGCGCGAAGGTCGATGGGGATCTTCCCGCAGACGCAGATCCGGCGGATCTGGCCCGCTATCTCTCGATCGTCATCTATGGGATTACCGTGCAGGCAGCAGGAGGAGCGACAAGAAAAGAGTTACAGAGCGCCGCGAAGCTGGCCCTGAAAAATTGGCCGCAAGCAGCCAATGCAAAGGGGAGAAGGGGCGCCTAACGGTCCAGCGCGACATGATCCTCGGGTGTTCTCGTCAATATGTCCAATTTAATGAGCTCTCGTCAGGGATTCGGTTCGAGCAGGAATGCAAGAGTTCGATCCCTCTCGCTCCAGCTGTTCAGTCCGACGTTCTTCAGGGTCTCCGAAGAATTGGCGAGCGGACCCGCGATGCCGGCGTACTGGGGCAGGGCGGTTTTTTCAGACAAAGCTGGAGTGGTTCTCCAGCTAATCTGCGCTGAAAGTTTCTGGCTCCAAACATTCTCATTCTGGTTGGCCCCAGTTCAGAGAAGAGTTCGATCGCGACTAGAGCTGAATCGAACTAATCGCCGACGTGGCGCAATGTCTGAAATCCAATTCGATGTAGCCGCTCTTGCAATTGTTTTGTCGCGGCATGACCAGCCAGGACCATGAGGTGAATGGTGCTGGCGGTGCAGCGCGGCGGGGTCGAGCTGGTCAGGCCGCGACTCACGCTCCGCTCCGGCGACCACCTGCTGCTGCAGGGCAGCTGGTCGGCCCTGGAGCGCTACCTGTCCAGCGCCCAGCCACTGGTCATCGACTCGCCTGACCAGGTCCGTACGCAGGCGCTCGGCCGGGGCGCCAAGCGTGTCTTCGCGATCCTGGCGCTGCTGGTCGTGCTCCTGGTCTTCAACATCGCGCCGGCGTCGATCGCGTGTCTCCTCTGCGCATGCCTCACGGTGATCACGGGCGCCGTGCGCCTGCCGCAGATCTATCGCGGCCTCGACTGGAACACCGTCCTGCTGATCGGCGCCATGATCGCGCCCGCGCGCACCATGGAGAAGAGCGGCGCCGCCGCGACGATTGGTGATCACATCATCAACTTGCTCGGTGACTTCGGCCCAACCGCTGTGCTCGTCGGTCTCTTCCTGGCGGCGACCCTGATCACGCAGTTCATCTCCAACACCTCGACGGCCCTGGTGACGATGCCGATCGCGTTCGCGGCGGCAAACGACATGAGCGTGTCGGCACTGCCGATGGTGATGAGCGTGGCGATGGGGGCCAGCGCATCCTTCCTGACCCCGTTCGCCAACGGTGTAAGCCTGATGGTCTACGGGCCGGGCGGCTACAAGTTCGGTGACTTCTGGCGCCTCGGCCTAGTCGTGCTGATCTGGACACTCATCGTGACGGTCATCGTCACCCCGCTCTATTGGCCGTTCTACTGAGTAGTCACGCGCGGGTGAGTTGCGGCACCGACCCAAGGATCGTCGCAGCCCAATAGAAAGATTTTGACGATATCGAAGGATCTATCTCTCTCGATTTTGTCGATGGATTGCTACAATCGAGGATATGGCGTCGGCCTGAACGGCTTAGGTGGAGTCAAGAGCTCCTCAATCTCGGAAACCTGACGGGCAAGATTGTATCCTGCGGTCCGCGGTAGCCTGCCGCTCGTCGCGCCGACCACCCAGCGTTCCGATGGTCGCACAGCCGGTACGCAGGACCAGCCGTGCGGCGGCGATCAGATTTCCTCGTCGTTCCCGCCGCTCTGGGGGAGTCAGGCATCTGGGCGCTACCTGTTCCTGAATTACTCCGCTCCCGAGCTTCTTGATCGATCTAACCCTAAGTCTCAATCGCTCAGCCTCGGCGCTTGCCTGCTTCCGCATCGAAAGACCGCATATGAGTACGTCGAGTATGTTGCAAATAGAGATCAGCTTCATGTTGCAATCCGCGCCGCAGAAATTTCAATAACATAAGAGTTCGCGGTTTTATTCTGAATGGCACACGCTTTACCAAAGAGCCGCCAAAGCCGGGGCCTTTGGGTACAGAGTCGCTTTCTCCAGCCGAATTTGCCTTGGAGTTTCCAGCCCTCTGCAAAAAAATGCCATTTCGGTCAGGTACACATCAGAGAATAGCTCGACCGACTAGTTAGATTGATCGACAGTCATAGCGCGCCGAGACGGCGAGCGAGCAATATCCGTCTTGGACCCCAAGTAGACATCGTGGAGCCTATCCGTGAATTCTGTGCTATTCACCCGGAATGCTAATCGCTGAGAACTGCAGTTCGACAGTACGCAGAAGGTCGAGCAACTGCTCGACTGTGGCTTCGCCGATTGCCTGCTTCAATCTGTGCTCTTCTGTTCAATGGCCGATGATGTGCAAACGGCACAAGCCGACGGAAATGTTCCGAGGAAAAGTAGGGGCGCTGTCTGACTTTAGACGGCCTCCATCTACAAGTAGCGCCCGGGCCACACCGCTGGATGTTGCACAGACTATCTTTTTTCGGAATTCTCCGATCCGATGGTGCCCCGAAAAAGCAGTCTCACGCGCACGTCGGTCTCCTTGAAGTTATTCTCGGCAGCGCGCGCTGCCGCTTTGGCATCACGCCGTTCGATCGCTTCAATCAGCTCATCGTGGAAATGCAGCATGCTCTTGAGCTGACCTTGTCCCAGGATCAGCGTGACATTGTCGGCAAAAGAATCCTGCACGCCGAGGTAGGTTTCGATAAAGAAACGATTCCGAGCAGCCTTCACGATTGACGCGTGGAATAAAAAGTCGAGGCGCGCGAATTCTTCAGCGCTGTCGCGTTTCACCGCGAGCTCGCAACTGCGCCATGATGACTTGATGGTTGCCAATTGCTCGGCGGTGCGGCGCTCTGCCGCGAGGCGTGCGGCGGGCACCTCGATCGCGCGCCGAAATTCGTAAAGCTGGACCAGCGCCTCCGGGCCCTGAGGATATTGTGTGCGAGGCTGGGGCATTCGCTGTTCAATGACAAAGGTGCCAAGCCCGCTGCGGGATTCGACAAGGCCGAGATGTCCCAGCACGCGTAGCGCTTCGCGAACTGTGGAGCGGCCAACGCCCAGTTGGCGGCTGAGCTCCTGCTCGGACGGGAGCTTGCTTCCGGCCGTCCAAGTCTCGCTCAACATTGTGCGTATCGCCGCGATGACCTCGTCGACCAGCGAAACTTTGGCCACCCGGGGTAGAGCCTTTTGCGGGGACAGGTCCATCGGCGCAACTTTCTCAATCTCTTGATGCCAGCGGGGTCCTCTTACGAAAGCGGCCAGATTCCCGCAAGGCAGCCCGGTAATCTTATAGCTGGCTGCCTACTTGTCAGACAGCCTGATATGTGATTGGGTCGTCCAACTGGGCCGACCAAGAGCCCGGCCGCCTGGAGGGAGGGGAGGTCATGAAAATCACCGGGGTCAGGGCTACAGCGGTCAATATTCCTTTGGTCGTTCCATTCCTGTTTGCCGTCGGGACCTATCCGGGCGACACCAAGGTCGTCATCGAGGTGCTTACCGACGAGGGCATCACGGGGCTGGGCGAGGCGCCGTCACCGGAATGCGCAGCGGTCATCAACGATCATCTCGCCCAGGCGCTGACCGGGCTCGATCCACTCGACATTCAAGCCTGCGAGCGCGCGTGCGTTCCTGACCTTCAGGTCATGCCGAACACCGGTGACAGCACGGTGCTGCGTGCGTTCGGCGGGATCGAAATCGGCCTTTGGGATATCCGCGGCAAAGCATTCCGTCAGCCGCTCTACATGCTGCTGGGTGGAGCGTTCCGGAAGGACATTCCATTCGCGGAGTACTTTGCGTTTCGCCAGAGTCGTAACGGCATCGGCGGCGAGCGCACGCCGCACGCAATCGCCGATTATTGCGCCAGCATGACGGACCAGCACGGCTCTACCATGTTCGAAGGGAAGCTTCAGCTTGGTGATCCGATGCTTGAGATCGCTTCCGTGAAGGCCATCCGCCATGCGATCGGCGATACCGCGTTGCTCAGGCTCGATGGAAATATGTCGTGGTCGCTACCGACGGCCCGGCGGATCCTGGCCGAGATAGAGCCATACAACATCCGCAACTACGAAGACCCGGTCGCAACGCTCGAAGGCATGGCGAAGCTACGGCAGCACAGCTCTATTTCGTTCTCGACCCACACCGTCGATCTGCAAAGGGCCCTTCGCCTCGGAGTACCCGATTCATTCGTCACCAATCTTGCTGTGCTGGGCGGCATCTCGCGCGCGGTGCGCTTCATCGCGGCTTGTGAGCGGACCGGAATCGGCTGGTGGTGTTTTAGTGGTGAGACCGGAATCGGCATCGCCGCGTACCTGCATTTGATCGCAGCGACGCCATGGGTCACCGAACCTGGTCAGTGCATTCTGCACTGGCAGGTCGACGACGTGATCGAGGAAGGTCCGTTCAATCCGAAGAACAATGTGGTCCGCGTGCCCGAAGGCTACGGCCTTGGCGTGACGTTGTCGCCGGAACGCCTGCGCCGCGGCCACGAGCGTTACCTGCGCGACGGTCCTTATAACTATTTCCGCGATCCCGATGCGCCCGGTCAGTACCGCCGGTTGCCGCTGCACTGATCAATTCAAAAACATAGCCGAGGAGAGAAGACAATGAGCAAACAACAGGGGTTCTGGTCTCGCGTTTTCACGTTTCTGCCGACGCCGACCACAGCGGATGGCGAGACAATCGACGAAAAGCGATTGCGTGAAGAGATCGACTACCAGATCGAGAATGGTGTGGATGGCATTTGCGTTTTCGGCAGCACCGGCGGCAACGGCTCGTTCACCGACGACGAAATGAAGAAAACCACCGCGCTCGTGGTCAAGCACGCTGCGGGACGAATTGCCGTGATTGCCGGTACAGGCACCCGAACAACGTCGGCATGCATTTCGCTCTCACAGGCCGCGCAGGACGCGGGGTGCGACGGGATCATGGTTCTGCCGGTGTCGTATTGGCCACTCACGCAGGACGAGGTGCGGGATCACTATGAGCGTGTTGCGCGCGCAGTGAAGTTGCCGATTTGTGTTTACAATAATCCGTGGACCACCGGCGTCGACATGAAACCAGATTTCCTGGCGCAACTCGCCAAACTGGATAACATCGACTGCATCAAGGAAAGCACCGGTGATCTGTCGCGCATCAGTGCGATCAGAGCGCTTCTCGGTGATACCGTGACACTCATTGCCGGCTGGGAATCGACCAGCCTGCAGGCATTCAGCGCCGGAGCCACGGGATGGGCGCCGGTCTGCACCAACTTCGCGCCAAAACTTGCCATGTCCTTTTTTCAAGCCGCGACGCGCGAGCGCGATGCAATCGTGGCGCAACAGCTCTGGGACGAGCTGTTTCCTCTCTGCGAGTTCATCTGCGCCAAGTCGCATATCCGCGTCGCCCACAGCGGCCTCGACATAGCTGGGCGGCCGGTCGGGCCGCCGCGACGGCCGATGCGGCCGCTCGGTCCCGATGATCGTGCGCGGTTGTCGCAGATCATTGCCGCTCTCGACGGTGGCAACTGGATGCAGCCGAAAATACGGGCGCAAGCAGCCGGCTGATTGCCGGTTACTGACTCAAATCAAACAACATCAGGAGGAGGAGATCATGCGAAAGCTTTATGCAATGGCCACAGCGGTTGCGTGCCTCGTCGGCGCGATCGCGGCGAATGCGGAACAGCCGACTCTGACGCTGGGAGTCCTCGAAGACTATTCGGGGCTTTACGCCGATGCGACAGGCGAAGGGTCGACCGTCGCGACCCGAATGGCGATCGAGGATTCAGGACTCTTGGCCAAGGGATGGAAGATCAAGGTCATCACCGCAGATCATCTCAATAAGCCTGATGTGGGGGTCAATATCGCGCGCAAGTGGATCGATGAAGATAAGGTCGACGCCATTGTCGGTCTTGGCAGCTCCGGTGTCGCACTCGCGGTCAACCAACTGATCCACAGTAAGAACAACGTCGCCTTGATCGCCAGTGCCGGCACGTCGGATCTCACCGGGACAGCGTGTACGGCGAACACCGTACAATGGACGTACGACACCTATGCACTTGCCAACAGCACGGGAACCGCAATGACGAAGGCGGGCGGCAAGACCTGGTTCTTCATTACAGCCGACTATGCGTTCGGCCTGGCGCTCGAACGCGACACCACCGCCGCGGTGGAGAAGGCCGGTGGCAAAGTTTTGGGCCATGTCCGTCATCCTCTCTCGTCGTCGGACTTCTCGTCGTTCCTGCTTCAGGCCCAGGCCTCCGGTGCGGACGTGATCGGCTTTGCCAATGCCGGCAGCGATGCCACCAATTCGATCAAGCAGGCGGCAGAGTTCGGCCTCACGCGGTCGGGACAAAAGATTGCGTCGCTCCTGATGTTCCTGCCGGACGTCAAGGCTCTCGGCACACAATCAGGGCAGGGGCTTAGTCTCACCGAAACGTTCTACTGGGATCTCAATGACGCTACGCGTACCTTCTCCGCGCGGTTCGCAAAGCAGATGAAGAACCATGCAGTGCCCTCCATGCCGCAGGCTGGCGTCTATGGTGTTACGCTACACTATCTGAAGGCGGCAGCGGCACTGAAAGGCGACGTCAAGGACGGTGCCAAGGTCGTGGCGAAGATGAAGGAGATTCCCACCGACGATCCGCTGTTCGGCAAAGGCAGGATTCGTATCGACGGCCGCTACACGCCCCCGGCCTATCTGTTCCGCGTTAAAACTCCTGCAGAATCGGAGGGGCCATGGGATCTCTATAATCTCGTGGATACCATTCCAGGTGAGCGCGCCTTTCGTCCGCTGGCCGAGGGAGGCTGCCCGCTGGTGAAAGCCGCGGGGCGGTAAACCAGTCGAGGAGTGATCCATGCCGGAGATCAGGACTTGGTCGGGCATCATCACAGGCGCCGTCACGCCGTTTTCGGATGACGGTGCCATCGATTGGGACTCCTACGAACGGCACCTGCAAGAGTTGGTCGGGACCGGGCTGACCGGCCTGCTCGTCAACGCGATGATGAGCGAGGGCGGCCATCTTAGCGAGGCCGAACGTGATGGCACGTTGCGCTTCGCTATCGGGCGGGTCGGTGCCACACTTCCCGTGATCGCCACCATCTATGGCGCCAACACCGACGCTGCCGTAGCTGAGGCCACACGTGCCGAAAAAGCCGGGGCCGCGGCGCTGCTAGTGGTTCCGCATCCGGCGTTCGGCGGCGCGCCCCTGGATCCCGAGATGCCGGCGGCATATTTCGGCGCCATCGCACGGGCCTCTGCGCTGCCCATGATCGCATTCCGGACGCCGGCAACGCTTAGTCCGACGTTCGGAATCGAGATCATGAAGCGGCTGTGCGACGTGCCGGGCGTCGTCGCGATCAAGGATTCGGTCGCGGAGGCCGATTTCTATCACGGCGACGGCGCGCGTTTCCTGGTGCCCGACTCGCCGCTCAAGATTCTGATCGATTCCGACCTGAAGATCCTCGATTTCCTGAAGATGGGAGTCCATGGCGCGACATCGATTTGTGCGTGCCTTAACCCGCGCTCCTACGTCCGGATGTTCGACAATCGGCATCACGACGTCGCAACGGGCCTGCAAGAGGCGTTGCTGCCTCTTGCAAACGCCGTATATGCCCCACCCTTTCGTGACTTTCGTGCGCGCTTGAAGGAGATTCTGGCTGCGGGAGGCATTTTTACTAACGCGCGAGTTCGGCCGCCGTTGATGCCCTTGGCAAACGAAGAGAGAGCCAGAATGTTGACGGCATTAAAGAGCACGCAGGATCGCATAGATCGATTTGTTGGTTTGGCTGCCAAGTAGGCAGGAATGCATTTTCCGCGACGGACCGGTGGTTGTCAGCTTCTGGCGCAAAGCGGGCCTCCATCCAACCTGGATTCCGGTTCTCTCCCAATTTCGCTGCTGTAGCCACGATAAGGGCCGTGCTTGGGGCGGCGACACGACGCCAGTGCCAATGCTCGGCTTTTCGTGTAGAGCGTTCTTTCGCCGGTAGGCCGAGGCTATACGGGATGAACGACTTTGCCAAAGCGATTGAGACAGCCGTCAGCCTTATCGGCCACGCCGATACGGACTTGCGCGAGATTGTTTCGCTCTCGCTCAGTGTAAGCCTCACGGCAAGCTTCATCGCTTTCGCAATCGGCGCGCCTCTCGGCGCAGCCTTGGCCATCTATCGCATCCCCGGCAAAACGGCCTTCATCGTTGTCGCCAATGCATTGCTCGGGTTGCCGCCGGTCGTGATAGGTCTTGCCGTTTACATCCTGCTATCCCGATCCGGACCACTCGGATCGCTCGGGATTTTGTTTACGCCCGTAGCCATGATCATCGCACAAACAATTCTCGGTGTGCCCATCGTCGTTGCGCTCGTCCATAGGACGATCGTTGATGTATGGGCCAGCTACGGCGATGCGCTCCTCGTCGACGGGGCCTCGCGTGCACGCGCGGCGTGCACGGTCATGCGTATCGGCCGTGAGGGGTTGCTGACCGCCTTCCTCGCCGCATTTGGCCGGGCCATTGCCGAGGTCGGCGCGATCATGATCGTCGGTGGAAACGTGAGGGGCCACACCCGCACGATGACGACGGCCATCGCATTGGAGACCAGCAAGGGAGATTTGAGCTTCGCGCTTGCCCTTGGCATCATCCTTGTGGTCCTTTCAATGACCGTTAGCGCGTTGAGCTTTTTCTTCAGTCGTGTCCTGATGGGCCGCTAAATCCGATATTGCCTTGGAGACAACGATGAACCGCTCGCTCGCCGCACTCAGTCTCTTTGTTGCCCTTGTGCTGGCCCTGATAAACACTCAGGCCCTCGCGCAGGATCAAACGATTGTCGTTGCGTCAACGACGTCCACGCAGGACAGCGGCCTGTTCGGCTATCTGCTGCCAATCGTCAAACAAAAGACCGGCATCGAGGTGAAGGTGTTGGCCCAAGGCACCGGCCAGGCCCTCGATACCGCGCGCCGCGGCGACGCCGATGTGGTGTTTGTTCACGCCAAATCGGCGGAGGAAAAGTTTCTCGCTGAAGGGTTTGGCGTGAAACGCTATCCCGTAATGTACAATGATTTTGTCGTTGTCGGCCCCAAAGACGATCCCGCAGGAGTCAAGGGCAAGGACGTTGTGACTGCACTTCAGGCGATCAAGACGAAAGGGGCTCAGTTCGTCTCACGAGGAGACCGTTCCGGTACCCATATCGCCGAGCTCAAGCTTTGGAAGGCTGCGGGAATCGACATCGCGAAAGACCACGGCCCTTGGTACAAGGAAATCGGTCAAGGTATGGGAGCGGCGCTAAACATGGCGTCGGCATCAAATTCCTATGTGCTTTCGGATCGAGGCACATGGCTGGCCTTCAAAAATCGCGGCGATCTCACGGTTCTCGTCGAAGGCGACAAGCGTCTCTTCAATCAATATGGAGTGATGCTCGTGAATCCGGCCAAGCATCCCTCGGTGAAAAAGGAAGCTGGTCAGCGCTTTATCGATTGGTTGATTTCGGCGGAAGGCCAGAGTGCAATTGCGGGCTTCAAGATCAACGGCCAGCAGCTTTTCTATCCCAATGCGAATGATCCCGGTGCCTGAGGGACGCAAGTCTAGGGCAATCCAGCTGAACCGCGACCGTAGCTCAGTCTGAAAAGCGCATACCGAGTGCAGCAATATCCTTGCGTATTGCAGGGTCTTCCAGAGCCTCAAGGAATGCCTTGACCGCAGGCCGGTCGCGGCGCGCCGCAGCGACCAGAAAATCGAAATGTTCCGGCGACACCGGGATGAAATCGAGGCCGTAGAGGTGGGCCACCGGCTCGATGCCCACACCCCAGTCAGACCGCTTCTGCGCGATCGAGACCGCCACCGCATTGTGCGACTTCGGCTGATTGGAATAGCCCGGCGGCCGCGCGCCGTTCAGCAGCTTGTCGATCAGCACGCGCGTACCCGAGCCGGCATTGCGATTGACCATCAGGCAGGATGCATCCGCCAGCGCGGCGGCGAGCGCCTGCTGCGCATTCTTACCCTCGAACCGCGTATCGCCCTTGCGAAACATGATGCCCTGGCTGCGCTGCCAGCCCGGCATCAGATCATGGTTCTTGTCGGCGAGGTGCGTATTGTAGCGGCCGGTCTCGGGGTCGACGAGGTGGGTCGGCGCGATATCGCATTCACCCCGCTTCAATGCCGAGACACCGCCCTGGCTGCCGACCGCGATGACGCGCGCACGAAAACCGCGCGCCGACAACGCACCGGTGACAACGTCGAGGGCGATATCGTGGCTGCCCATGATGACGAGATCGGGTGCGCGCACGGTGCCACCGATCAGCGTCACGTCCGCGTCGGTATTGGCATTAAGCGATGAGGCGAGCGCATCGATTTCGATGAAGCCGTCGGCCTGTGAGAAGCTCGTCACAGAGCCGGAACCTTTCGCGGTCGGGAATGCAACTGTGCCGTCTTCTCCGCGCACCAGTGCGACGAGCGCGAATTCCTTGCGGCCAAGTTCGGAGGTGAGGCGCACGGGCACGCGCGCCTTCACGGTTTCCGCGACATCGGCCGGGAGACCGGCGCGCGCGCGGATCACCGGCGCAACGTAGGTATGAAAGGTAAAGATCGCCGAGGTCGGAAATCCCGGCAATACGATCACCGGTTTGTCGCCGACCGCGGCAAGACAGAGCGGTTTGCCGGGCTTGAGCGCGACGCCATGCACGAGAATGCCTGGCGCGCCGAGCCCCGACACAACGCGATGCGACAGGTCGCCCGCGCCTTTGGATGTGCCGCCCGACAGCACGACCATGTCGCATTGCTCGATCGCCGTGCGTAAGGTCCTCTCGAGCGCCGCTTCGTCGTCGGCGAACGCACCGAACGCGACTGGCTCGCCGCCAGCCTCGGTCACCGCTGCGGCGATGATCGCGCCATTGCTGTCATAGACGCCGGCGGGCTTCAGTGGCTTGCCGGGCGCGATCAGTTCGTCGCCGGTCGATAGCACGGCGACCTTCGGCCGCCGCACCACCGCGACCGACGAAAGTCCGCACGCCGCGAGCATGCCGATCTCGCGCGAACCGACGACTGTGCCGCGGCGAAGCAAGGTTTCTCCGCGCGCGATATCGGATCCCGCATAGGAGACAAACTGTCCCGGCGTCACGGCGCGGCGAACCTCGATCACTGGCGCGCCTCCTTCGATCAACTCGGTTTGCTCGATCATCACCACCGCGTCTGCGCCGCGCGGAATCACGCCTCCTGTCGCGATCGTCGTTGCCGTGCCAGCCCGCACTTCGATCGATGGCGCATGACCGCAAGCGATCACTTCGTGATTGAGAGTGAGTGTCTTCGGACTCGTTTCGGTCGCGCCGAAGGTGTCGGCGGCGCGCACGGCAAAGCCGTCGACATTGGAACGGTCGAATGGCGGTGCGTCCACTCCGGCCACCACATCGTGGGCCAGCACGCGCCCGAGCGCAGCCCCGAGCATGACATCTTCGGCACCAAGCGACGTGAGATCGATTTTGGCGTGAAAGCGCCGGGTCGCTTCCTCGGCAGAGACGACCTCAAGAAATTGTTCCTGCCGGGCCGCCGCGCGAATGCTTGCGACGAGATCAGGTCCTGTCTTTGTGCGTGGATCGTTCATGAGCGCTTCTACTACGGCCAGCGGTGAATGGCGACCTCGCTGCCGGCGGCGTGGCCTTCGCTGTCAGGCGGGACGACGATATAGCCGGTTGAACGGGCCAGTACGGACAGCGGCAGATAGCGGCCGCCCAGCGGAACGGCCTCGCTCTTCGTCTCCCGTACGGGCACGAACTCGCAGACGCCGATGGTGGACGTCACTTTCCGTGTCAGCCGACAGCGCGCGCCGGTCGCCATATCGGTGTTCCCGGAAAGCCGATCGAGTAGGCGCCGTCCGATCAGCAGCCACGCTGCCATCGCCGCATCGAGCCGCCCCGGTACGATCAGCACAAGCCGGCCCCGGATCGTACCGAGTGCGGTGCTTTGGCCGGGGCTGATGCCGATGCCGTGACATAGGACGCGTCCGGCGTGCGCCAGCGCAACGACGCTACGATCGCGTCCGCCGCTGCCCGAGCCGCCAACGATCACGACAGCATCGGCATCGTTCGCATCCAGGATCTTTTCGAGGCTGGTGCCATTGCACAACTGTGCAGTCGCGCCCTGCGCCGCACAGTCGCGTGCAATGAACTGAACTGCGGGTGCGAGGCGTAAATCCTCGCGCGCGGCGACGATCGATATGCGCGGGACGCGCGCGCTGATATCAGCAATATCGAGCGCTGCAAGTACCGTGACATCCGTAGCGCGCAAGCTCTGCCCGGCCACGTAAAGAGGTTTTGTCGCCTCGACGTCGCCGCCCGGTGCGAGGGTGCCGTCGCCGGAGGCAACGCTTGCAACCGCTTCGGCGCTTGAACCGCGCATGACGACAGCGTCAGGCGGCAAGACTGCATCGGTGCCCGGCGGCATGTCGTCGCCGGTTTCGACATATGTCGCATTTTTACCGAGGGTGACGGCCGCATAGCCGCTGGCGTCCGCCACGTCTGCGGCGGAAATAGCCCAGCCGTCGGTCAATGCCACGGCCCGCACGGGACGTGATGCAGCTTTGATATCGGCGGCGAGGACTTTGCGTACGGCATCACCGACAGCGATGTCCTGTACGGCAACCGGCTCCGCGAACTCGTTGAGCAGCGCGAAAACGTCCGCGAGCGGCGTCAGCTTCGTGATGATCTGTTCGATGCCCTGCATGGCAAATCTGGACGCCGGCTGGCTGAAATTTGCGGAATTCGTCTGGTCTTTAATCACCGGCGTCTGCAGGTGACAAGGTCAGTACACGTAATGTACAAAAATATATTATATATATCAATGTGTTATACTGAATATCGTTTGTCGCGTTGTTCTGCAACCTTGTTGCAACAGCGAAGCAGGGGATAGCTTTTGGAATTCTGACAGCCACGCGATCCGAGAAATTTCTGAAAGTGAGGCGGTGATCAGCCTCTATAATGGCCGCTTCGCGCGATAGGACATTTGCTGAGTCGCGCCACAAACGTAGCCATCGTCGGATCGTTAATGAGCCTCGCCAGTCGTCGAGATGGGATCCGAAAATATCGGCCCGCATCGGCCTTTCTTTCTGCGCGTGCGCCAACGCTCTCCCGCATGTTCAGCGCGCTCGGCAACGAAACCCGTCTGCTCATCCTCTATCATTTGATGGAGAATGACGAGATGAAGGCGGGCGATCTCGTTGAGGCGGTCGGCGTCAGTCGATCCGCGCTATCGGCTCATCTGGCCAAACTGACCACGGAAAAACTGGTCGGCTCCCGCAAGGACGGGCAGACCACGATCTATTGGATCTCGGATTCGCGCTTGATCAGTCTTTTGAACATGCTTTGAGGTGACTTTGTCCTCGGCGTGAATTTCCTTCATCCACCATCGAGCGCAGCAAGACGGTCAGCTTCCGCTATGTCGTCGATGGTGTTGGCATTGAAGAATGGGTCCAGCGGTTCAGTCGACCAGGTCACGGTGGCAATTGGATAGCGTGACGTCCAGCGATCGATCTTGCGCAAACCTTCGACAACAAGCGCCTCGCGCAATTCGTGGCGTAGCCGTACGCTCCAGAGGCCGACAACGGGATGCGTCTGCTGGCCAGATGCGGCGACTGCGAGTTCGGCATCCTGCGCGGCGCGTGCTGCCTCCAGCCGGGATGCGAGATCGCGCGGCAGGAACGGGCAATCTCCCGCCGCGCTCAGAATCCATCTTGTGCCGGGCCGGTTCGCGGCAGTCCAATCGAGCGCAGCAAGGATGCCGGCGAGTGGGCCCGGATAGTCGGCGAGGTCGTCCGGGATTACTGGAAGGCCAAAGCTGGCGAAACGCGCCGGATCGCCGTTCGCATTGATGATCAATTCGGTGCACTGCGGCGCCAGGCGTGCGATGACGCGTTCAAGGATGGTCTTGCCGGCAATCTTGCGCATCGGCTTGTCGCCGCCGCCCATCCGCCGCGCGAGGCCGCCAGCAAGCACGACGCCAGGAACCTCAGTCATCAGAAATCTCAGTCATCGCCGCTTTCACTCTTCCGCTTGTGTCGTGCGGATTCCTCTTCGACATAGTCGAGGTTCTGGTCGTAGACGATCCGCTCCTCACCCGAAAGCGCGATGAAGCGTTTGCCGCGAGCGCGTCCTACCAACGTCAGTCCGACTTGCCGCGCAAGATCGACCCCCCACGCCGTGAATCCGGAGCGGGAGACGAGGATCGGTATGCCCATCCGGACCGTCTTGATCACCATTTCGGAGGTGAGCCGCCCGGTGGTGTAGAGGATCTTGTCGGTGGGATCGACGTCGTGGCGGTATATCCAGCCTGCGATCTTGTCGACCGCGTTGTGTCGGCCTACGTCCTCGGTGTAGCAAACGGGTTCGCTTTCCTTGCACAGGACGCAGCCGTGAATCGCACCGGCCTCCAGGTAGAGTGATGGCATGGTGTTGATCGTGTGGGTCATCCGATAGAGCCAGGATGTCCGCAGCTCGGCCTTCGGAAGCGCCACCTTCTCGACGGCTTCGAGCAGGTCGCCGAAGGCGGTTCCCTGTGCGCAGCCTGACGTCTGAGTACGTTTCTTGAGCTTGGCCTCAAAATTCGTGTGATGCGCGGTACGCACGACGACCACCTGGAGGTCATCGTCATATTCGACCTCAGTGACGATATCGTCGTACTTGAGCATGTTCTGATTCAGCAGGTAGCCGAGCGCCAGATACTCGGGATAGTCATTGATCGTCATCATTGTGACGATCTCCTGCGCGTTCAGATATAGCGTCAGCGGGCGTTCGACCGGAACCTTGATCTCTGTCCGCGCGCCGGTCTGGTCGATGCCTGTGACACGTTCGGTCAATCGCGGGTCGTCGGGATTGGGTACGATCAGGGGAGCAGCGATTGGATCGGTCAAGATTGGGCGTCCGCAAGGGTTCACATGGCGACGGCTAGGATATAAGCACGGTCAATGCCCGCTCGTCACTGACCGAGGGTTGAGAAGTCCATGGCGCAGCTTTCCGACGATTGTTTCGCCTTCGGCGGTCCGATGATGTCGGTCGATGAGGCCATTGCGATCATTGCGTCGCGTGTAAGGCCCATTGCGGAAACAGAGGCCGCTGGTCTGGTCGAGGCCGACGGCCGCATCCTCGCGAGCGATGTCGTCGCGCCCTTGCCATTGCCGCCGTTCATGAACTCTGCTGTCGATGGATATGCGGTGCCTGCCGAGGAGCTTCCGCGGGACCGCGAGAGGGTCCTTCCAGTCAGCGGACGCGCTCAGGCCGGAGCGTCGGCGCAGGCTGCTCAGTCCGGCCATGCTGTGCGGATTTTCACCGGTGCGCCGATGCCTGCTGGCACCGACACGGTCTTCATGCAGGAAGACGTCCGGATCGATGACGCCGGACGGGTCGTGCTGCCGCCTGGGCTGAAGGCCGGTGCCAACGTGCGTCCCGCGGGGGAAGACATCCGACCCGGTCACGTCGCGTTGGCGGCCGGCCGGCGCCTGCGCCCCCAGGACATCGCCGTCGCTGCGGCGTTTGGACTGACAACGCTCGACGTGGTGCGGCGTCTCAGGGTGGGGGTGTTCTCGACCGGCGACGAACTGGCCGCACCTGGAACCCCTCGCGCCGACGCGCAACTGTTCGATTCCAACCGCTTCATGCTGATGGCGATGTTACGGCGGCTTGATTGCGATGTCGGTGATCTTGGTATCCTGCGCGACGAGCGCGTATCGCTCGCGTCGGCTCTGAAGCAGGTCGCGCAGCAGTATGATCTCATCGTGACAACGGGTGGCGTCTCGACCGGTGAGGAGGACCATGTGAAGGCCGGCGTCGAGGATGTTGGCTCATTGGTTTTGTGGCGGATGGCGATCAAGCCGGGGCGCCCGGTGGCGATGGGAATCATCGACGGTACGCCGCTCGTGGGCTTGCCGGGCAATCCCGTGGCGAGTTTCGTGACGTTCGTTCACGTCGTTCGTCCCACGGTGCTGGCGCTTTCGGGAGCGACACCGACTCCGTTACGGCCCCTGCCGGTTCGGGCGGCCTTCAGCTATAAGAAGAAGAGCGGGCGGCGCGAGTACGTTCGTGCCTCGCTTCGGACGGCGGCGGATGGTTCGCTGGAGGCGGTTAAATTCCCCCGTGAGGGTGCCGGTCTTCTGTCTTCGCTGATCGAGACCGATGGGCTGGTTGAGCTTGGCGAATCCATCGTCAAGGTCGAGCCCGGCGATAGTGTCGGCTTTCTCAGCTACGCCGATATGTTGTAGAATAGGTCACGATGACCACGACCAAGCTCGACCTGACGGGTCTTAAATGTCCGCTACCGGCTCTCAAGACGCGCAAGGCGCTGAAATCGACCCCACCGGGTGACTTTCTCGAAGTGCACTGCACCGATCCGCTGTCGATTATCGACATCCCAAACCTGATCCGCGAAACCGGCGACGCCGTCGAGGTCGTTCAGCGCGACGAGCGCAAGATCGTCTTTTTGATCGAAAAAACCGATCGATCAATTGAAAATCATTAATGAATATCCGCGTCTTGCGGCGAAATGACCGGCACGTTCCGTTTGGACTAGTTCTAAATTCTCTTGCCTCTGGCATGCCAGAGATTAGAGTTTGATTGACCAGCCCAAATCTGCGGAAAGACCGGGTTCCATGAGTCAAGACGTCCAAAAAGTGCGCGCCTTCGAGCATCCTGGCCAAGGCCGGAAGCGTGCCAAGCCCACGCCAAAGGGACGGCAAGTCGATCCGATCGCCCTGCAGGAAATCGAGACTCTGCTCGGTGACCGGCCGAGACGGCGCGATCTGCTGATCGAGCATCTCCACCTGATCCAGGATACGTATCGTCAGATTTCGGCGGCACATCTCGCCGCGCTCGCGGACGAGATGAAACTGTCGTTCGCCGAGGTCTTCGAGACGGCCACCTTCTACGCGCACTTCGACATTGTGAAGGAAGGCGAGCCGAATGTTCTGCCGCTCACGATCCGCGTTTGTGACTCGCTCACCTGCGCGATGCTGGGTGGTGAGAAATTGTTGAAGGATCTTCAAAATACGGCTGGTCCGGGAATCCGCGTCGTGCGTGCTCCCTGTGTCGGCCGTTGCGATACGGCACCGGTTGCCGAAGTCGGGCACAATTTCGTCGATCATGCGGTTGTGACGAGCGTGCTCGAAACCGCGAAGCGTGGCGATACGCATACGCATCTTCCGCCTTACGTCGACTACGACGCTTACGTGGCGGACGGCGGATACAAGCTCCTTGAACGCGTCCGTACGGGCGATTTGCCGAGAGAGGAACTTCTAAAGGCGCTCGACGATGCGTCTCTTCGCGGTCTCGGCGGCGCGGGTTTTCCGACCGGGCGCAAATGGCGCGCGGTGCTCGGCGAGCCCGGTCCACGGTTGATGGCGGTCAACGGCGACGAAGGCGAGCCCGGCACGTTCAAGGACCGGTACTACCTTGAGCGCGATCCCCATCGCTTCCTCGAAGGCATGTTGATCGGAGCGCATGTGGTCGAAGCTCCGGAAATCTACATCTATATCCGGGACGAATACCCGGCCTGCCGGGAGATCCTTGCTCGCGAGATTGCTAAACTCCCGCCGGGAGGCCCTACGTTGCACCTGCGGCGTGGCGCCGGGGCTTATATCTGCGGCGAGGAATCGTCGCTGCTTGAGAGTATCGAAGGCAAGCGTGGCTTGCCCAGGCACAAGCCGCCTTATCCATTCCAGGTTGGACTGTTCGGCCTGCCGACGCTGATCAACAACATTGAGACGTTGTGGTGGGTTCGCGACATCGTCGAGAAGGGCGCGGGCTGGTGGAAGAGCCACGGCCGGAACGAGCGCCAAGGCTTGCGAAGCTTTTCTGTGTCGGGCCGCGTCAAGAATCCCGGCGTCAAGCTTGCGCCAGCCGGCATCACCCTGCGCGAACTGATCGATGAGTTCTGCGGCGGCATGGCGGATGGCCATACCCTTCAGGCCTATCTTCCCGGCGGTGCATCAGGCGGGATTTTGCCGGCGTCAATGGATGACATCCCGCTCGATTTCGGCACACTTGAGAAGTACGGATGTTTCATCGGCTCGGCTGCGGTCGTCGTCCTGTCGCAGGCCGATGATGTCCGGGATGCCGCACTCAATCTGATGAAGTTCTTCGAGGACGAAAGTTGCGGACAATGCACGCCGTGCCGCTCGGGAACCGAGAAGGCAGCGCTGCTGATGCAGCAGCCTGTCTGGAACGAGGAATTGCTCGACCAGTTGAGTCAGGCGATGCGCGATGCATCGATCTGCGGTCTTGGTCAGGCGGCGTCGAATCCGCTCACGTCTGTGATCAAGTATTTTCCGGACGGATTCCGTCCGCGTCAGGCCGCTGAATAAGCGTGCTGAACATAGCGAATTCCGACGAGGTTTCGTATGAGCAACGATCAGAACGTACCGCCGAAGGGCCATGGTCAGGATGTCAAGGAGGTCAACGGTAAAGGGGGCGGTCCTCAGGTGATCGCCTTCGAGCTTGACGGACAACAAGTTGAGGCGCGCGCTGGAGAAACGATCTGGCAGGTCGCCAAGCGCCAAGGCACCGAGATTCCGCACCTCTGCTACTCGCCGGCTCCGGATTATCGGCCGGACGGCAATTGCCGTGCTTGCATGGTCGAGATCGAGGGCGAACGCGTGCTGGCGGCTTCCTGCAAGCGGACGCCGACCGTCGGCATGAAAGTAAAATCCGCAAGCCAGCGTGCCGTCTCCGCGCAGAAGATGGTCATGGAACTGCTCGTGGCCGATCAGCCGGCGCGGGAAATCTCCCATGACCCGGATTCCAAATTCTGGCACTGGGCCGAGAAGATCGGCGTGACCGAAAGCCGATTTCCCGCGGCCGAGCGCTGGCATGGCGATGCCAGTCATCCGGCGATGCGTGTCAATCTGGACGCCTGCATCCAATGCGGCCTGTGTGTGCGGGCCTGCCGCGAAGTGCAGGTCAACGACGTCATCGGCATGGCGTATCGCAACCACGACTCCAAGATCGTGTTCGACTTCGACGATCCGATGGGAGAGTCGACTTGCGTCGCGTGTGGAGAGTGCGTCCAGGCCTGCCCGACGGGAGCGTTGATGCCGGCGGTCATGCTCGATGACAAGCAGACGCGTGTAACCTACGCCGACCGGAAGGTCGACTCGTTGTGCCCGTATTGCGGCGTCGGCTGCCAGGTCACCTATCAGATCAAGGACGAGAAGGTGATCTATGCTGAAGGCCGCGATGGTCCGGCAAACCACAACCGGCTCTGCGTCAAGGGGCGCTTCGGCTTCGATTACATCCATCATCCCAACCGGCTGACGAAGCCGCTGGTGCGGCTGCCGGGCGTCAAGAAAGACGCCTATGATCAGGTCGACCCGGCGAACCCGTATACGCATTTCCGTGAAGCCTCCTGGGAGGAGGCACTTGATATCGCAGCGAATGGCCTGAGAAAAATCCGCGACGAGAAGGGATCGAAAGCGCTCGCTGGATTCGGCTCGGCGAAGGGCTCGAACGAAGAGGCTTACCTGTTCCAGAAACTGGTCCGCACCGGTTTTGGCTCGAACAATGTAGATCATTGTACGCGGTTGTGTCACGCGTCATCGGTTGCCGCGTTGTTCGAGGGGCTTAGTTCGGGTGCCGTGTCAGCTCCGTTCTCGGCAGCGGCAGACGCGGAGGTTATCTGGGTGATCGGTGCGAATCCGACAGTCAACCATCCGGTTGCCGCGACCTTCATCAAGAACGCCACCAAACGTGGTGCGAAACTTTACGTGATGGACCCCCGGCGGCAGACGCTCTCCCGGTATGCAACGAAGCACCTCGCATTCAAGCCGGGAAGCGACGTCGCGATGCTGAACGCGATGATCCACACCATCATCACGGAAGGCCTGACCGACGATCAATACATCGCCGGCTATACCGAAGGCTACGATGAGCTGAAGGCGAAGATTGTCGAGTTTACGCCGGAGAAGATGGCCCCAATTTGCGGCATTCCTGCCGAGACCTTGCGGGAAGTCGCGCGTGCCTACGCGCAGGCCAAGTCGTCGATCATCTTCTGGGGAATGGGCATCAGCCAGCACGTGCATGGCACTGACAACGCGCGCTGTTTGATCGCGCTGGCGCTGATCACCGGCCAGGTCGGCCGCCCCGGCACTGGCTTGCACCCGCTCCGTGGACAGAACAACGTGCAGGGCGCTTCCGACGCCGGCCTGATCCCGATGTTTCTACCAGATTATCAGCCGGTCGGCCGCGACGACATGCGCGGCGCCTTCGAAAAGCTGTGGGGACAGGAGCTCGATCCCGAGCGCGGCCTGACCGTCGTCGAGATCATGAATGCGATCCACGCCGGTGAAATCCACGGCATGTACGTCGAGGGTGAAAATCCTGCGATGTCGGATCCTGATCTGCAACATGCGCGAGATGCGCTGGCCAAGCTCGACCATCTGGTTGTGCAGGATCTTTTTGTCACCGAGACCGCCTTTCATGCCGACGTCATTCTGCCGGCTTCGGCGTTCGCCGAGAAATCCGGCTCCTTCACGAACACCGATCGGCGTGTGCAACTGGCGCGTGAAGTAATCAAACCGCCCGGCGATGCGCGGCAGGATCTCTGGATCATCCAGGAGATCGGCAAGCGAATGGGACTGCCGTGGAATTATTCGGGACCAGGAGAGGTCTTCACCGAGATGGCCCAGCTCATGCCGTCCCTGAACAACATCACGTGGGATCGACTGGTTCGCGAAGGGGCCATGACCTATCCGGTCGACGATCCGGACAAGCCTGGCAACGAGATCATCTTCACCACGGGATTCCCCACCGAAAATGGCCGTGGCAAGATCGTGCCGGCAAAGGTAATCCCGCCGGACGAATTGCCTGACGATGAATATCCGATGGTGTTGTCAACCGGGCGCATTCTTGAACACTGGCACACAGGATCGATGACGCGTCGCGCCCAGACACTTGACCAGATCGAGCCGGAGGCGGTCGCGTTCATGACGCCGAGGGACATGCGGAAAAAGGGCCTTAGTCCCGGCGACTTTATCCGCCTTGAGACGCGTCGGGGAGCGGTCGAGGTGAAGGTTCGTGCCGATCGCGACGTTCCAGAGAACATGGTTTTCATGCCGTTCTGTTACGCGGAGGCGGCTGCGAACCTCTTAACCAATCCGGCGCTCGACCCATTCGGCAAGATTCCGGAGTTCAAGTTCTGCGCGGCTCGCGCCGAGAGGATCGAGATCCGGACGGCGGCTGAATAGTCGATTCGAGTTGGGCTTGCGCCATCTAGATCGAACGCCAAGCCCCTTGAAGACGCGAGAACGGCGCGTTCGACTGGTTTTCGATTTCGATGGCCGATATCGCCTGATCGATCCGGCGCGATGTGTTCGGCCCTGTAAGGCCGCGCTGAAGTAGAAGCAATATCGGACATCGTTCTAGGCGATGCCGCCCTGGTATTTTCGCCGGTCAGCGATATCAAGTGGCCTCGATATTCGAATGCACCGGATGCTGGGTTTATCCGAGCGGGTCTTCGCTGCTCATTTCCTGTGCCGGCTTCCCAGCGCGAGGGCAATCGTCTCTGGGTTCTTGATGCGCTCGATCAGCATATCGATGCGATCGCCACCCCAGAACAGTTCGTTGTTGAACACCATGGTCGGCACGCCGAAGACACCCAGCGCCTCCGCTTCGTCGATGATGCGATCATGCTCGGCCCGCGAAGGGCCTGCGACATAATTATGAAATTCACTGGCTGATCCGCCGACCGATTCGATCACGTCTGTAATTGCGGACAATTCGTCGATCTCAAGGTCGTGGCTCCAGAAGCGGTGAAAGACCGTGTCGTGGTAAGGCCGGAAAAAGCCGTGACGCTGGGAGAACAGCATGCCGACGCTGGAATAGAATGCATCGTAGATTCGACGCGGTCCTTTCATGGTCAAGCCCTGCGCGTTGGCGTAACGCCGTGCATCCATGTAGGCATAGCGCACCTTGCGCCAGAAATGCGGCGTGCGCTCCTCCACCGTCCCCATGAATTCGGCGACGCGCAGCGTGTAAGGAAGCCATTCCAGCTCGACGCCATATGCGTCCTCCAGCTCGAACAGCCGCTTGTTCGCGACGAAGGCATAGGGGCTTTTGTAATCGGTGTAGATGCGTACGCGCGGCTTATTCATCGCAGTCCTTTCTTGCTTAGAGTTTCTCGCGGCGAATCGAGATGCCGGCGCGTTCCCGGTCCCACGTGTCGGCGGTGATGCCTTCTGCGCGCAGGATGTGCTTCTCGACCTTTGCGGTCGGCGTCTTCGGAAGTTCATCGATGATACGCACATAGCGCGGGATCATGTGGTGCGCGACACGCGGTTGAAGATGACGGATGACGTCTTCAGGCTTGATGGTGGCGCCGGCCGCCGTGGCCAGCACGATCATCACCTCGTCCTCGGAGTGCTCGCTCGGCACCGGGATGGCTGCGGCCTCGCGCACAGCAGGATGGCTGAGCAGTTCGACCTCGATTTCATAGGACGAGATATTCTCGCCGCGACGGCGGATCGCATCCTTCAAGCGATCGACGAAATGGTAATCACCATCGGCATCGCGGAAGAAAGCATCCCCTGTATGGAACCAGCCGTTGCGCCAGGCATCCGCCGTTGCCTGCGGATTAGCGTTGTACCCATGGTTCAGGGCCCATGGCGCTTCGGTGCGCAGGATCAATTGCCCGACCGCACCGTCCTCGATGATGCGGTCATATTCATCGACCAGTCGTACCTCGACACCGGCGCGAGGCCGGCCGCAGATGTTGTCCTTGGCTGGGTTGGCGCGGGAAATCAGCGGTGTGCAAATCTCGGTCATGTTGAACAGCGTGAAAAAATCGACGCCGAAGCGCTGCCGGAACGGCTTTCCGCTCTGGCCGAGCGGCACGATGAAGACCATTCGCAATCCGTGGTCGCGGTCCTTCGGGCTCGGTGGCTGCTTGAGGAGAAAGGTGGCCATCGCGCCAAGCAGGAAGGCGGAGGTAATTTTCAGTTCGCGGACCTGATCCCAGAACGCCTCGGTGCGGAAATGACTGACCACGCCGATGGAGCTTCCCACGCAGAGCGAAGCCGTTGCGATAAAGGCGCCGCCGATGTGGAACAGCGGCATATGAACCATTTGGCGGTCGTCGGCTCTCAGACAGTTCCAGGCATCGGGGCCGACACAGGAGAGGGCGTGCATGTAGGATGACAGCACGCCCTTCGAACGTCCCGTCGTCCCTGACGTGTAGATGATTGATTGTGTGTCGAATGGTTCGATCGGTTTTGGCGGGGCAGGTGGTGGCGCGGAAGCCTTGGTAATCGCGGAGACGCCGAGAAGGGCAACACCGCCGCGCAATCCGGTTTCGTCGTCCGAGGAATGGACGACCGTTGTCAACGTTGGCGGAGCCGCGGCGAGAACACGATCCAGCACGCTATCGTGAACGATCGCGATTTTCGCACCGGCATTGTGGAGCACATGCTCCAGCGAAGAGCCCTTGAGCGCCGGATTGACCGGCACATAGACGGCGCCGAGATAATTGGCGGCGAACATGACGCGCAAAGCCAACGGGCAGGTCGGCAGCACCAGGACGACATGATCGTGCTGACGGACGCCGAGTTCATGGAGATTTCCGGCGAGGGTTACGACTTGCTCGAGCGTCTGTGCAAATGTCCAGCGCTCACCGCCTTCGAAAGCTGCGAATATTTCGTCCGGCTTGGTCTGGGCATGGCGCTCGAGTGCATAACGCAGGACGCAGACATCGGCCGCGTAGGTGCTCCCCGACACATAGTCGGGAGAGAGCGGAAGCGGCTCGTGGTGTCCATTCTTCATTTACACCTCCGTTAATTGATAGAGGCTGAGATCGGGGTCGTGGGTCATTGCCCAGTAGTCGACGAAGCGCCACGGCATGGCGGAAAACACCCGGCCGCTCTTATTGCGATAGTAGGTCGTCATGCCTGGATGGGTCCAGATCATCGCCTCGTGCTCGACATCGACTTTGCGGATGTAGTCATCGTGAACGTCCTGACGAACGTCGATGGCGGCGATACCGCGCTCGATCATGTCCACCAGGCAGGCGGAGATGTAGCGGCTCTGGCATTCGGATTGGAAAATCACGCTGCCGCCATGGGCCGGACCCGTAGAGGGCCCGAGCATGCAGAACAGGTTCGGGAAATCCGGGACAGTGAGGCCGAGATAAGCGGTCGGGTTGTCGCCGGCCCATCTATCGCGAAGGTTTATGCTCTTGCGGCCGGTGATGTTGAGCCGTGCCGCCATCTCGGTGACCTTGAAGCCGGTCGCAACCACGATGATGTCATAAGGGCGTTCCTGTCCGTCCTTCGTCACGATCCCGTTGGCGGTGAACCGTTCGATATCATCGGTGACGAGTTCGACGCTGGGTTTGGTGAGCGTCTTGAACCAGTTGTTGTCGAGCAGGATACGCTTGCCATAGGGCGGATAGGTCGGCACGCATTTCTCGATCAGGTCCGGCCGATCCTTCAGCTCTGACCGGATGAACGCGGTGAGTTCTTCGCGATGGCGGTCGTTGCCCTTGTTGACGGCGCGATCGGGGTGTGGCCACGCCGGGTCCTTGCGCAGGAAAGGCAGCAGGCCATCGCCATAGCGCCAGAACATGTTGAAGCGGTACCACTGCGCGTAGAATGGCAGATGTGCGAGCAGCCATTGCGCGCCGTCGGTAATCGGATCGGAGTAACCTTCGACCGGTCGGGCCCATTGCGCCGAGCGCTGGAATACGGTCACCGAAGCCGTGCGGTCCGCAATGGCGGGAACGAGTTGCATGGACGTGGCGCCGGTTCCGATCACCGCAACGCGCTTGCCGTCGACCTCGATATCGTCGGACCAGTAGGCCGAGTGCAGGATCTGGCCCCTGAATTCTTCATCTCCCTCGAAGTGCGCGCGGGATGGATCGTTGAGCTGGCCGATGGCGCTGACCAGCACGGTGGACTCGAAGGCTTCTTTGCCTTGTGGCGTTTCGAGGGTCGAAATCCAGCGTCGCTTGTCTTCGTCCCAATGCGACGACGTTAGCCGCGTATTCAGGCGCAGGTGATCGCGGATACCGAATTCGGCGGCGACCTTCTTCAGGTAGCCGAGCAGTTCCTCTCGCTGGCAGAAGTAGCGGGTCCACGCATTCCGCGAGCCGAACGAATAGGAGTAGGAGTGATTCGGCGTGTCGACGCCGCATCCGGGGTAGCGATTGACGTACCAGGTGCCGCCGAGCTCGGCGTTCTTCTCGACAATCGTGTAGGGAATCCCGAGATGTCCGAGTGTTACGCCTAGCGCGATGGCGCAAACTCCGGCTCCGACGATGAGGACATGCTGCTGCGCAAGGAACTGGTTCGCCGGCCGGTTGGTCCACCGTGGCTCGCGCGGCACGAAGCCCATCTCCTCACGCATTAGTGGAGCATATTCCGGAGCCACGTTCTCCCCGAGGCAGGCACGCATCATCTGCAGCAAGAGATCGTCACCGGGGTCGGTGATGACCGGAGTTGGAGTGCCCTGCGCAAACAGATCGACGACAGCCGCGCGGATTTCGTCCTGAATATCCGGGGGAACACCGGCATTGGGATCGGGGATCAGACGAACATCGCGCTTGGGTCGGTACGGCGGCTCCAGCCAGCGCTGGTCTCCCGTCATATGAACCAGCACCATGAGAAGACAGCGGATGTCTGCTTCGGCAATGGCGGAGGCGAGGTTGAAGTCTCGGCGTTGCGGTTCAACGTTCATAGCGATCCAAATTTAGATTTTATCCGGCGCATGGCGTAACCCGCCATACGCATCCCAGGTTGAGCCGGCGATGAAGCCGGCATCGACCGGGAGATTGATGCCGGTGACGCCGCTGCTCGCGGGCGACAACAACCAGATGATCGCCTGAGCCACCTCGGCAGGCTCGACCAGCCGATTCATCGCAGTGTTGCGGGCGAGCCGTTCGTTGCTCAGTGCGCCCGACGCGATGCCGGCTTCGAGAGCCGCCGTTCGCGTGAACCCCGGTGAAACCGCATTGACCCGAACGCCGGAGCGCCCCCATTCGGCGGCCAGCGTTTGCGTGATCTGGATGACGCCGGCTTTCGCTGCGGTGTAGGCATGGATCGGGCCCGACGTCATTCCGGCGACGGACGCGACGTTGACGATCGCGCCCTGGCGACGTTGCGCCATGTGCTCACCCACGCTGCGTGCGACGAGAAACGTACCGCGCAGATCGATATTGATCTCGCGGTCCCAATTATCCATCCGGACTTTCTCCACCGGATGCATCTTGCCGAAAATGCCGGCGGCATTGACGAGGCCGGTGATCGGACCGTGGGTCTTCTCAATCGCAGCGATACCGACGACGACCGCTGACTCGTTGGCCACATCGAACGGTTCCGGCCATACGACCGCATCACACTGTGGAATCGGCTCGGGCAAGATATCGACGACAACGACACGGCGGCCGTGCTCGGTGAGCAGCGTTGCGGTTGCCGCCCCGATACCGCGACTGCCGCCGGTGACCAGCGTGATGCCGTCAGTGCCCATCGTCGTCCTCCGGCACTGTGAACAGCCCGCGCGTGATCAGCTTTCGGTAGGCGGACATGACTTGATCCGGAACCGATGTCACCGCGCCATCGTGAAAGGAATAGCGGCGGCTGAGATAGCCGCGTGCCCCCATAAATATGTGAACGATGGCCTCAAACTCCTCATCGCTGAAATCGTTGATCGCACCGGCCAGCCGCGCGCGTTTCAGGATTCGCACGTAGGCGGTGGACATGTTGTCGAGATGCTTCTGATAGCCGTTGGGCGCGAAGAATTCCGCTTCATTGAGGATGCGCAGGAATTCGGGCACCTCGCGGATAAAATCGAAGAACGCACTGAACCGCTCGATTTCCTGCCGTGCCGCATGCGCCGTTCCGGTACGTTCGCGGATAAAACGCACCATGTCCTGCCCGATTTTTGGCAGCAACTGGTCCAGTAGTTCCTGACGATTGTCGAAATGATTGTAGAACGTGCCTTGCGCAACGCCGGCCTGTTCAGTGATCCGGGCGACGGAGGCTTCGGCATAACCATATCGGCCGACGATCCGCGTTGCGGCATCGAAAATCTTCTGTTTGGTCCACGCGTTGCGCTCGACGCGGTTGAGTTTTGTGACCTTACCGGATGAGGTTAGTTCCGTCATGTCCTGGCCTCCAGCTCGGCGCGCAGCACGCGCTTGAGAACCTTTCCGGAGGGATTTCGCGGCAGGCTGTCGCGAATGATAAGTTCCTTTGGTACCTTGAATCCGGCGAGCTGCGCTCGGCAGTGGGCTGTGAGCGAAGCAAGATCGAGCGACGCATCGTCGGCGAGCACCACGACTGCGACCGGCTTCTCGCCCCAGCGCTCGTCCGGCAGGCCGACGACGGCGACCTCGCGTACGGAAGGCAGTTCGTAGATCACACGTTCGACTTCCGAGGAGGCGATGTTCTCGCCGCCGGAGACGATGATGTCTTTCTTGCGATCGGTCAGATAGAGGAACCCATCGCTATCCAGGTGTCCGATGTCGCCGGTGCGAAACCAGTCGCCGAAAAACGCTGCGGCGGTCTTGTCGGGATCTTTCCAGTAGCCTTTCGTGATCTTCGGACCACGCAAACAAATCTCGCCGTCCTCACCGGAAGGGAGGCTTCGGCCATGTTCGTCCCGAATTTCGATTTCCACGTGGGCGATCGCGCGGCCGGTCGATCCGATCTTTTCCAGTTCGCGGCCAGCATCCATGAACGTATCGCCACCGACGGTTTCGGTGAGGCCGTAGGCATCGATGTAACGCGCGTTCTTGAAGACACCGGAGAATGCACGAATGCGCGCCTCCGGGGTCTTTTCTCCGCCGCCGATGGCCCATTTCAGGCTGGATACGTCGTAACGATGGCGCTCGGGATGGCTGAGCAGCGCAGTGGTCATCACTGGCGCGAACCATGCCGCATTGAGCCGTTCGCGCTCGATGGCAGCCAAAGCCTGGACAGGCTCGAAGGTGCGATGAATCGATAGCAGTCCGCCATGCCTCAGGACGGCGATGCCGGGCAGGTCCAGCCCACCGACGTGATAGAGCGGTCCGACCACAAGCAATCGGGTATCTGCGCTCAGTCCAAGCGCCGCATCCTGGTCGGCGGATTTCCAGTACATGTTTTCGTAGCTCAGCATCACGCCTTTGGGGCGATCCGTCGTGCCCGATGTGTACATCAGCCGCATCAGGTCGCGCGGCTGGCACGGATGGACCGGGGCGGGTGTGATGCCCGATGCGATGCTGGCCGCACTCGCTTGTGCAGCCTCGTTGAGAAACACCACCGGCGTGTCGGCGACCGCAATCCCGGCGAATTCTTCGTCGGCTATCAGAATGGAGGCGCCGGAATTGCGGACAATGTAGCCGACCTCCTCCGTGGAGAGCCGGTAGTTGATCGGCAGGAACACCGCGCCGATATGGCTGGTCGCAAAAACCAGTTCGAGGAATGCCGCGCTGTTCTTCATCAGCACCGCGACCACATTGCCGGGACCGATGCCGCGCGAGGTGAGCCATCCGCCAACCTTGCTGATCCTGGCATCGAAGGCGGCATAGGAAATGTCTTCGCCGCGATATTTCACCGCACAACGATCCGGGGTGCGGCGCGCTTGAAAGGCGATGAAGCTCGAAAGATTGATCAATTCGCCCCTCGGTCAGGAATTATGAATTCTGACTCGTAATTCATAATTGTCTTGACGTCACCCCGTTTTTTCGGAACTCTCATTGAATGGAGACGCAACGATCTCCGGCACTGAACAGAATAATCCAACAGGAGGGGACGATGACGAGAACCCGCAAACCGGGCCTCAGCCGCCGATCGACGTTGGCGCTGATGGGTGCTGGCGCTGCGACATTCGCAGCACCATGGGTGGCGAGAGCCGATTCCAAGAAGCTGATGATTGGAATGCAGAGCATTCTGTCGGGACCGATTGCCTTGCTCGGCACATCGTCACGTAATGCGCTGCTAATGGAGCAGGATCGCATCAACGCGGCCGGAGGATTTCTTGGCCGGCAGATCGAGTTCGTCTTCCGCGATTCCAAGGGGCAGCCGCAGGAGGCCGCTCGTCTCGCTCGTGAACTGGTCAACACCAATGGGTGCGAGCTTCTGGTCGATGCCGAGGCCTCGTCTGGCGCGTTCGCGGTGCAGGAAGTCGTCCGGAGTCTCGGTGTCCCCTGTATCCATACCAACAGCGAGACGTCGTCATTGACCGCGGACCCCAAGATTCGCGCGCCGACAGCGTTCCGCGTGGCACGTCAGGGCGTGCATGACGCTGTGGCCGGCAGCATCTATCTTTCCGGATACGCCAATACCAACAAGATCAACAAGTGGGCGACGTGCGCGCCGGATTATGCCTATGGCCGCGACACCACCGCGCAGTATCTGGAGTTCTTCAAGAAATTCAAACCGGACATCGAAATTGTGACCGAGGCCTGGCCGAAGCTCGGTCAGCCGGACTTCACCGAAGTCATCACCAAGCTGATCCAGGCCAAGCCCCAGGCGCTGTTCACGCTGCTCTATGCCGGCGACCTCTCCGCCTTCGTGAACCAGGGTAATATCTACGCGCTGTTCGCACAGATGAAGGTGGCGACACCTAACGTCGACTATCCCGTGCTTGCCGCCATCAAGAACTTGCCTGCCGGCATTCAATCGGCGACCCGCTATCTCGAGACCTTCCCGGATACGCCGGCCAACAAGGCATTCGGAGAGGCTTATCTCAAGCGATGGAAAGAACGTCCGACCAACTGGTCATGGCAGAACACGGTGGCGATGCAGTTCTACGAGGCTGCCATCAAGAAAGCCAATTCGCTCGACGGCAAGGCTCTGGCCGCTGCGCTCACGGGTCTGAAGATCAACACCCCGTTCGGGGTCGATGGCACCATTACCATGCGTGATGACCATACTACGATCAACTACGCGATTGGTTGGGGCCAGACCACGCCGAAACCGCCATTCATCGTCGATGTGAAGCCGTCGGATTGGGGCAAGATCATCGAATACGAGACTGAGTGGAAGAAACAGCAGAAATACATCTGACCCTCCATGGATCTCGATGCACTGGGCGCCTGCCTCACGACGCCCGCTTGTGTTGTCACCCAGACCACGAGCGGGCTGATCGTCGGTATGCTGCTGTTTCTCGTGGCCGCTGGTGTGACACTGATCTTCGGCGTGCTGAAGATCGTGAACTTCGCGCACGGCACTTTCTACATGCTCGGCGGTTATGTCGCCTATACCGTGCTCGGTGTGACCGACAGCTATACTCTCGCGGTACTTGCCGGCGCTCTGGCGATGGCGGTGTTTGGCGTTCTGTTTGAGCGCGCCCTGATCAGCCGAGTCTACAACTCGGACGTGCTGATGCAGCTCCTGATCTGCTATGCCGTGGTCCTGATCTTCGACGACGTCGTGAAAATCGTCTGGGGTCCCGAATTCCACGCCATGGGGATGCCGGCGGCGTTTCAGGTTCCACCGTTCTTCATTGCAGGTGGTGTGGTGCCGCCGTTCTACGCTGTGTTGATCGGCATCGCGGCGCTGATCGCGATCATCCTCGGCCTCGGCCTGTCGTTGACGCGATTCGGCAAGACAGTGCGAGCGGCCGCCATCAATCCGCAGATGGTTTCGGCGCTCGGAATCAACACCACGCTTCTGTTTGCAATCGTGTTTGCCATTGGCGGCGGGCTCGCTGGAATGGCCGGAGCGCTCGCCGCACCGGTGCGTTCGCTTTCGCCCGGCATGGGATTCTCGATCCTGATCGAGAGTTTTATCGTCACGGTGATTGGCGGTATGGGGTCGATCCTTGGTGCGCTGGTTGCGGCGCTTCTGATCGGTATGGTCCGCGGCTTCGGCACCATCGGATTTCCGCAATTCACCGATGGGCTGATTTATATCATGATGATCGCCATCCTGCTTCTGCGCCCGCAGGGGCTTTTCGGGCGTGCATCATGAGCAAGCATCCCGCCTGGCGCGATACTATCATCGCTGTCGTCGTCCTGATCATCGTGCTTGTGATCCCGTTGTTGCACCGCAGTCCGGCATTTGAGGATTTCATCATCCGTCTGAGTGCGATGGCGCTGTTTGCGACGTCGTTGAATCTTCTGGTTGGCAACACCGGCATGGTGTCGTTTGGACACGGCATGTTCTACGGATTTGGTGCCTATGCCTTCGCGCTGACGATGCAGATGACGGAGCTATCACTGCCGGTCGCGGCTGTCATTGCCGTGGTCGCGACGGCGTTCGCCGCGCTCTGCGTCGGCGCCATCTGCGTGCGCCTCAGCACGGAGTATTTTGCCTTCATCACGCTGGCGGTCCAGATGCTGTTCTACAGCATCATCATTTCATGGCAGAGCCTAACCGGCGGCGACCAGGGATTGCGTGGCGGTATCCCCCGCCGCGAATTTTTCGGCTTCGAACTTGAGTCGCAGCTTCATCTCTATCAGTTCTGTGCGATCGTTGGTGTGCTGGGATTATTGGCATTGCGCCACATTTCGGTAAGCCCGTTCGGACAGACCCTCCGTATGATCCGCGACAATGAAGATCGCGCAAGCTTTCTCGGGATCGTGCTGTGGCGCGCGCGGTTGTCGGCGTTCACCATCGCCGGCGCCTTTGCAGGATTGGGTGGTGTGCTTGCAGCGCTGTTCGTCTCCGGTGCCTATCCGGAGTTTGCCGACTGGCCAAACTCCGGCCAGGCGATCTTTGCCGTGATGCTGGGTGGCATTCATAGCTTTCTGGGACCCGTGGTCGGCGGCATGATCCTCCTGGCGCTCAACGATCTCGTGACGCGCTATACGGAATATCATGGGCTCATTCTCGGCATCGTGATCCTCATCTTCGCGGTCGGGCTGCGCCGTGGTGTGCTTGACTTCATCAAGCTGATCAGACTTGGGCGCGCACGATGAACCTCGAGATCCGAAATCTGACCAAGGCGTTCGGCGGGGTGCGTGCGATTGACGATGTTTCGCTGACTTTTCCGTCGCGGTCGCTGTCCGCGGTGATCGGTCCGAACGGCGCAGGCAAGAGCACCTTCTTCAACCTGATCAGCGGCGCGTTTCGGGCGGATGCCGGTCAGGTCCTGCTCGATGATGAAGATGTCGGCGGCTTGTCCAAGGCCGAGCGGATGCACCGCGGGATTGGCCGTGCCTTCCAAGTTGCGAGCTGTTTTCCGACCATGACGGTAGCCGAGAACCTGATGGCATCAGTCACAGCGCACATAGGTCAATGGGGCAACGTGTCTCGCCGTTTTCCGCCACCGGGCGTCCGCGAACGCGCCGATGAGATGATGGAACTCGTTGGGCTGACGCAGGTCGCGGGTGTGGAAGCGGCGATCCTCTCCCACGGAGATCAGAAACTTCTCGACATCGCGATTGCGCTTGCGCTTGAGCCGAAAGTGCTGCTTCTCGACGAGCCGACAGCCGGCATGGGACCTGAGGAGCGCTGGCGCATGATCGAGCGTGTCCGCAGCCTGTGGGAGCGGCAGAGCCTGACGCTCGTTTTCATTGAGCACGACATGGACATCGTGTTCCAGGTCGCGAACACCATTCGCGTGCTTTGCTATGGCCGCGTCCTAGCCGAAGGCACACCGGACGAGATTCGCAACAATCAGGCTGTGATCGATGCTTATCTCGGCACGGAGGCGCACGCGGAATGACCGATCTTTTGCGCGCTGAAGGACTATCTGCCTTCTATGGCGCGAGCCAGATCCTGTTCGATGTCGACCTTACACTTGAAGAAGGCCGCACTCTGGCGCTGCTCGGCCGTAACGGTGCTGGCAAGAGCACGACCATGAAGACGCTCGCAGGCATCGTTCCAGCCCGGAGTGGCCGCATCGTCTTCGCCGGGCGCGACATCACGCATGCGCCCCCGCACGCCCGCGCGAAACTGGGTCTTGCCTATGTTCCCGAAGATCGGCAGGTCTTTCCCGAGCACAGCGTTGAGGACAATCTGTTGATCGCGGCGAAGGCCGGCCCCGAGGGGCGGCGCGACTGGACGCTGCCCCGCATCTGGGAGACGTTCCCGCTGCTTGCAAAACTCCGTGCGCGTGCGGCCGGACGTCTCTCTGGCGGCGAGCAGCAATTGCTGGTGATCGCGCGCTCGCTGATGGGCAATCCGCTGGTATTGCTGCTCGACGAGCCGAGCGAGGGGCTGGCGCCAATCGTGGTTGCTACCATCGGCAAGGTGCTGCGCGAGTTGGGCGCGAGCGGTGCCACGATCTTGCTGGCGGAGCAGAACATGCATTTCTGCCTGCGCATCGCCGAGGAGGCACTCGTCATCGACAAGGGCAAGGTCGTGCACCGCCAGGATACCGCTGGCCTTGCCCAGAATGACGACATCCGGCGCCGCTACCTAGCGATGTAAGCTGCCCTTGCTGGTTGCGCTTGCGGTCGCCTGGACGTTGTATCGATGCGGCTGCCCGCATCACCGACGGTGCTGCACCTTCTGGAGCAGTCCTGCGACGGTATGGATGGCGCCGCTCCAAAATATTGTAAGAAATTTCGCGCTTCAAACGTCATAGACGACGGGTGATCAGCTTGTTTTGCGTGCAGCGATCGCCATCCAGTCGCGAAGCAATCCCCGATCTTCCTTTGAAAAGGCGGCGCGGCGCTTGAGGTCTTCCAGCGTGATGTCAGGATGACAGCGTGCGAAGTCCTCGCGGATGCTTGCCTCCAGCGAGAGGCGGGTCATCTCGTCGTATGGCTGCACGTAACGATGCGAATTGCTCAACATTCCGGTGTCCTTGGGAGCGGCATCACCTAAGTGAGCAGGCGCAGGCGAATGCGCCAGAGATCGGGCCCTTGTTCCAGATAAGACCAGCCGCAGCGCGAACCGAAGTGCGTTTCGAGTTGCGCGCGGAGCCGTCTGGGATCGTGATCCACGACGATCTGCAGCGATTGGTCAGGCGCCAGATGCTCGAAGAGGCGGAGGAGTATCGTATGACGATGCTGCGGATCGATATCGGCAACGTTGATCACACGCTCGCCAGCGACAGTCCCGTTCATGGCTGATCTCCTGTTAAGGTGATCTGCGGTGCGGTGGCCGGCGTCGGTTGTTCGATCTTTTCGCTCGAGATCGGCGTGCAACGTTTCGACGTGGCGGATCAGCCGGTCTGTGCCGGTCGGCCCGAGCAGCCGGTGCAGGACAGCATGAAAGTATGGTTTGAGAATTCGCCCGGTGACGCCACGCTCGGCGCACATCAAATCGAGAATGTTGTGCACCAGCGGCGAAAGCGCTTCGCTTGTCGTTCCCGGGTCGAGGATATCATTAAGCGCGCGTTCCACGTGATTCCAGTTCGCACGAGAAATATGCGTCAGCACGTTGCTGACGTGGGGATGCGCACGAAAAGCGGCGAACACCCGGAATGCGAGATCGGCGGTAGAAAGCTCGGCGGGTGCCTCTAGTTTCTGATCCATTGCCATCAGGACCGGAAGCGTTCGGGAGAGGGCGGGGGTTCGCGTCGGGTGGGAACTTGTCTGGATTTCCATTCGAACGGAAATGGTCATGGTTGACCTCTGGGCTAAAAGATATATTGTAAATATATCTTTACGGCGCCTCCGGCAAGGAGAATTGCAATGATTGAAAGCCTGCGATCCACAAGTCCGGCGGTAACTTCCCAACGCCCGATCGAGATTTGCGATGAAGCGTTCGTGGTCGACGCAGCGCTGGTCGGCGAGCTTCTGCGTCTTCCGGCTTCGCGTGTACAGAACCTGATGCGCTCCGGGCGGATTACGAGCGCCTGCGAGCGCGGCGTCGATGAACATGCCGGGGAGTTTCGCCTCAGCTTCTTTTACGGCAATCGCCGTGCACGCTTGAGCACGGATAGGGAAGGCCGCATCTTGCGCAAGTCAACAGTCGACTTCGGTGATCGCCCGGTTTCGGGTGCACGCCGCCAACCGATGGCGGGAAGTGAAATCGAATTGAGCCAGGCACTTGGACAGGAAGAACGAAAATGAGCGGCGTTCGTTCAACGTAAGCCGGGAGTTGCTGCCTCCGAAGTTTTGAGTAGGGTGTGGCTAGTGAAGAGGACTTAAGCGTAGTCGAATGTTGCACGGAAGGAAAAGAGCACGATGAAACCGAACAGGAGAATCCGGTGACAGAACAGCCCCGGTTGGCTGAACGCATTCTCGATGATGCGGCGGATGCGATCATCTATGCCGACCGTTTGGGGACGGTCATCCGCTGGAATCCTGCCGCTACCGCGTTGTTCGGCTATTCGTCGGACGAGGCACTTGGACAAAGGCTCGACCTGATCATTCCAGAACATCTGCGCGCTGCCCATTGGCGGGGCTACGAGGCGGCAATGACCAAGGGCACCATGAAGCTTCAGGGTCGCCCTACGCTGACCCGCGCATCGCACAAGAATGGGCAGAAGCTTTACGTCGAGATGACATTCGCGATCGTCAGGGGCGGCGCTGCGGGTGAGGTGCTCGGCTCGGTTGCCGTGGCGCGGGACGTGACAGAGCGCGTTGAACGGGAGCGGGCCGCAACCCGTGCCGCTGCGGCCGGTAAGTGAGCCGTCAAGCAGTTCGGCTCATGGTTTCGGAGAGTGAAGGCGGCTCTCGTCGGTGCTTTCCGCCAGAAGGTGAAGTCGGTGCGAGTCGCGCAATACGATGCGCTGCCGCCCACCTTCGACGAGTCCCTGAGTTTCCCACGCGCTCAGAATGCGACTCACCGTATGCAATGTTGTGCCCGTTATCTCGGCGATGTCCTGACGACTGATCGGGAAGTCGATCTCGATACCGGCCTCCACCTTGCGGCCTGCCTGTTTAGCGAGACGCAACAGCGCGTGCGCGACGCGCTGCTCGACCTGCTCGTTTGAGATCTCGATGACGCGAGTCTGGGTGTCCTGGAGGCGATTGCCGATCGTCTGCATGACGCTGCCAGCGAGACTCGGATATCTTGCGGTGAGCCGGGCCCATGACGACGAAGGCCAGGCGAGTGCAATGCTATCGACGGCAGCGACTGCGGTCGCCGGATAATGCGACAGGTTCATGGCTTGTGCGACGCCGAACAACTCGCCTGCAGATACATAACGTACAACGGTCTGGTGGCCTTGGGCCGTGGTCTTTTCAACGCGCAGGTGACCGTGCAGCAGGACGAAGAAGCGGTCGATCTCGGCGCCTTGTTCAAATATGGCCGAGCCTTTGGGATAGCGAACTGATCGGGCTTCACGCAGCAGATCGTCCTGTTCGGCGGGAGCAAGCCCGGCGAACATCGAAAGATTGGCGACCAGGGAGCGGTCGACGGCGGCCATGGTTCCTCTTTGTGGCGCGCTGCGACACTACCCGTAGCAATTGCTTCTCACAACCACCGGGCCTCAATGCGTGCGCGGAAAATCTATTGCTGAACTCCGTCGAGACAGAGGCACCCATGAATCCCTATGGCTGCGAGTCTGCGTTGCGTGCTCGTTGCCAGTCTTTTCGTGAACGGCACCATGAACGTCCGGTTCGGGTTCTTCAGGGCGGATTCGCTCCCGCAACCTTTCGAAAATCCGCATTTGCCGCCTCCGATTTGCGATGCGGATTTATTGCACCGCGAAACCTCGCCGTCCTTGCGCCATGACAAAGAGATTCCATGCGCGTCGCTCTAGGCTGCACCGGAATTCGGAGGCGAGCAGATGGGAACGATGACAAAAGCACGGGCTTATCGCGGGCCCGCGCTGTTCTCCTACGGTTTTCGGCCGTTCTTCCTGTTTGGCGCTGTTCTTGCCGGGATCATGATTCCGCTGTGGCTCGCCGTCTTCGCCGGCGAAATGTCGCTGCCGACGACTTTTACTCCGCTGGATTGGCACGTCCACGAAATGCTGTTCGGTTATGTCGGCGCGGTGATTGCCGGCTTCCTGCTGACGGCGGTGCCGAACTGGACGGGCCGTCTGCCAATCCAGGGGCCGAGACTCATCGTGCTGTTCTCGGCATGGCTTGCGGGCCGTCTCGCGGTAAGCTTTTCGGAAACGATCGGATGGCGCGCGGCGATGGCGGTGGACGCGCTGTTTCTGCTGTTTCTAGCTGCTGCTGCGACACGCGAGATCGTAGCGGGCCGCAAATGGGGAAATCTGAAGATCGTTGGTGTCGTCATCCTGCTGGCGGCCGTCAACATCGCCTTTCATTTGGAAGCGCACCTGTCGGGTGTGGCGGCACATTCAGCGCGCGCCGGCATCGCGCTTGTCGTCACGCTGATCGGCGTCATCGGTGGCCGTATCGTGCCGAGCTTCACTCGTAACTGGCTGGCACGCCAGGGGGAGGGGCGGATGCCGATCCCGTTCAATCGGTTCGACATCGTCACGATGGCGATAGGCATCGCGGCGCTTGTCGCCTGGGTCATCACCCCGTCGGGCCGTATTGTCGCAGCGATGCTCGGCGCGGCAGGCGCGCTGCATCTGGTGCGATTGGCTCGATGGGCCGGCGAGCGGACGGTACGGGATCGCCTCGTGCTGATCCTCCACATTGCCTACGCCTTTATCCCCGCAGGCTTCTTTCTGACGGCTCTTTCCGCGCTCGATCTGATCGCGCCAGGAGCCGGTGTTCACGCCTGGACTGGCGGTGCCATCGGGACAATGACGCTCGCGGTGATGACGCGAGCGTCGCTCGGACATACCGGCCGTGCACTTTCGGCATCGATCACCACCCAAGGTATCTATGCTGCGGTTGTCGTGGCGGCACTGGCCCGTATCTGCGCGGCGCTCGAACCCGTGCATGCACAAATTCTCTTGTCCGTCGCGGGAGCTGCCTGGTCGGTGGCTTTTCTCGGCTTCGCGACAATTTACGGCCGGCTGCTGCTCTTTGCGCGAAAGGCCTGAATGCGATGATCGGTGGAAATCTTACGAAATGGACGATGAGCTATTTCGCGGTCGCGATTGTATGGCTGATCATTGGGGAATGTCTGATGACGATCGGCTTCGGCTTTCCCTTTGCCGCGACCGAAGCACCGGACACGCTCTTTGTCGTCCACATCGTCTGTATCGGTTGGCTCAGCATGGCCATGTGTGGAGCGCTGTTCCAGTTCGTGCCGGTTCTGGTCGCCAAGCCGCTGTTCGCAGACAGTTGGCAACTTCCCGCCCTGATGCTGCTCACCGTTGGACTCGTCGCGCTGCTCGGCGGGTTCATGGTCCTGGGTGGGCATTTGCCGGTTTGGCTCTGGTTACTCCCGACTGCCGCCCTTTTGTTGGTTGCAGGCTTCGGGCTTGTCGTCACTGATCTCGCGATCACCATCTGGCGCGCCCGTGCCTCGATAGGACCGGCGTATTTTGTCATCGCGGGCCTGTGCTCACTCTGCGCGACGGCAGCACTGGGAAGCGCATTTGCTTGGTCGCTGGCAGGCCTGGGAGGGGCGAGTGCCCTGTTGAGGTCGGGAATTCCACTTCATGCGATTGCGGGGCTTGGCGGCTGGCTCACGCTTACAGCGATGGGTGTCAGCTACCGGTTGCTCGCGATGTTCATGCTCGCGCCAGACCTCGATAAGCGCCGAATTCGGACTACGCTTTTCGCCGGCTCGGCGACGATCGGCCTCGTCGTAGCGGGTGGCCTCTTCGCGATCGCTAGGGAAATCGGAATCAATGTCGTTCTGATCTCTGCAGGATGTCTCGGCTTTATCACGCTGGCGCTGTATGGGCGCAATATCATCTCTCTTTATTGGCGACGCGAAAGGGCGCAGCTTGAGCTCAACGCGAAGATGTCGGCTTGGGGGTTCGTGAGCCTTGCCGCGGCGGTTTTGCTCGCAGCCGTCCTTGCGATATCGGGAAGCTTCCAGACGCATGTTGAAGCTTTCGCGTTTCTTGTCGCGTTCGGCTGGCTGTCGGGCCTCGTCCTCGCCAAGCTCTACAAGATCGTCGCGTTTCTCACCTGGCTCGAAACCTATGGGCCAGTGTTGGGCCGTTCCGCGACGCCCCGCGTGCAAGACCTCGTCATTGAGCGGCGGGCAGCGAAATGGTTCGTCGCCTACTTCATTTCGGTCTGGAGCGGAACGGCCGCGCTGTTGTTAGGTCAGTCAGCCGCGTTCCAAGTCGCGGCCTTTGCGATGGCCGTGGCCACTTTGGGCATTGTCCAGCAATTGATCCGCACGCGCCGTCTTGCCGACGTGACGGGGCCGTTACGTCTTCCGGGCGGAAGCCGCGCGCCGCACCTGCTGTACGCCAGCATCTGATCATTCGAAAGGAGATGACCATGAGTCAGAACTACGTCGATCTCGATGTCCGCCCAATCCTGCGCAAGGGTGGGGAGCCATTTTCCGTCATCATGGACGCGCTGGCGCGACTCGACCCGGCACAGGGCATCCGCCTCTATGCGACCTTCAAGCCGATACCCTTGTTTGCAGTGATGGCGGAGAAGGGATTCACCCACGCCGAAACCGAACTCGAAGGTGGCGAATGGGAGGTACTGTTCACGCCTGCAGGCACGCAACCTTCGGAGACCGACTCTGCAGCGCGGCTTAACGATGTATGGCCGGATCCTGTTGTTCGTCTCGACAATCGCGATCTCGATCCGCCGGAGCCGATGGTCCGGATTCTCGGCGCTGCCGAAGGTCTCAAGCCGGGCGAGACGTTGTCGGCACTGCTGCGCCGCGAGCCGTTGTTCCTGTTTCCCCACCTGGAGAAGCGCGGCTTTCGCTGGCTCGGCGGTTTTACGGCGGACGGCGCAACCTACGAGCTGACGGTGAGGGCGCCGATATGAATGATGATCTGGTTGCGCAAGTCAGAAATGCACTGCGCGAGGTGATCGATCCGGAGCTCGGTCACAACATTGTCGATCTCGGATTTATCTACGACATCACGGTCGTGGATGGAACGGCCCACATCACCATGACCGCAACGACACCCGGTTGTCCCGCTTCGGGCTTTCTCAAGGACGGGGCCTTTCGAAGTGCCTCGCGGGTGGTCGGCATAGATTCGGTTGATGTCCTGATGACCTTCGAGCCGGCGTGGAAACCCTCGATGATCGAGCCAGCGACCAAAGCCTTGCTCGGCTTTCCCTAAGCCAAACTTTGTTGTGATGGCGCAGGGACCGGTGCCTGTGCACAGCGCCTCTCGTCATTCCGTCAAACACGAGAGGGTGCGATGCCCCCTAGACACTTCGCGCGCGACACCAGAACGCGCTTGCGGCCATCAGCCCCAAGAGGGGGCCGGGCAATAAGAGCCACGTCACGTATGCACCCAATGCATCGATATTGCCGCTCGCCAGCCAGATCGATAACGATGAAATTAGAAAGCCAATGCTGTTTTGAAGTGCAAGAGCGCTGCCGATGATCGCTGGTGGTATGGCGTTGGTTGAAAGTGCCGAGAATTGTGCCGAATCCGGTATTACGACAAGCCCCCACACAAAGAGTGCGGTAAGTCCGACTGGAGCGGACGAGGTGCAGAGCGGGAAGACAAGACACAGGATGCCGGACATCGTCAACGATGCGGTTGCAACGACGCGTGAGCCGAAGCGAGATGCTAGCTTGCCCCCCATGATGCAACTCACCCCTCCGGTTGCGATGACGCAAAAGGACAATACAGAGACGGAGAGGGGGGCGCTCTCGAGCGTTCGCTGCAGTACGGAAGTTAGTAAGAAGGGAACGAGTGTCCAGAAGGCATAGAGCTCCCACATATGTCCGAAATAGCCAGCTGCTGCCGCGCAGAAATCTACATTTCTGAATGCGCCGAACGCGGCTCCGAAATCGGGCTTTGTCACGATCTGATTTCGGGCGTTGGGACCTTCTCCGACCCACAACACAGCACCCGCCGCGATCATCGCAAGAGCGGACGCAACCGAAACCACCTCATGCCATGGCCAATCCGGCGCAACTGCGCGGATTAGATGCGGCAGCCCGGTGCCGATGGTCAGCATTCCGACAAGCCAGCCGAGATACAGGCCCGCTTGTCGCGGTACCCAGCCGACGACCAGTTTCATGCCAATCGGATAGATGCCTGCGAGACAGAAACCGGTGGCAAAGCGCAGCGCCGCCCCGGCAACGAAGCCGTCCGCGAGCCAAGCGAAAGCGAGATTGGCGAAAGCGCCTGCCGCCGCGCTGACAGCGAAAACGACGGACGCTCTGTAGCGGTCCGCGAGAGAGGTTAGCGCCAGGAACAATGTGCCGGAGATAAAGCCTAATTGCACCGCGACGGTAAGTAGACCGACATCCTCGACACCAAGATTCCATTCCGTCATCAGATTGTGCGCAGCGCTGTTGGCAGCAAACCAAAGCGTCGTCCCGAGCAACTGACTGATAATGATGACGAAAAGCGCCCGTGAGCGCGCCCGTCTGCTCCTTTCTGTCATCTCCCCTCGAAGTTGCTCGGCTAACTACCAAACGATTGTTTGACATTCTTTTTCAGTTTTTATATCTAACGCTCGTTAGAATCAAGGGCGGTCCTTCCGCCCGGAATGAAGGCTGCTGACCGATGATTGACTTTCCGGACCAATGGGAACTGCTCTCGGCGCTGCGTATCGGCAAGGCCGAGATCCCGAACCGGATCATGATGCCGGCGCTGCACCTGAATTATCACCGAGACTTCGGCTATGCCGACGACACCCTCATTGCGTTCTATGAAGAGCGCGCGCGCGGACGCGCCGGCCTGATCTCCATCGGCGGATTTGCCATCGATGTGGCGGGGGCGGGCGTGTTCGACAGTTTGCTGCTGGGCCTTTGGGACAACAGCTACATTCCCGACTTGAAGCGGCTGACAGGGGCTATGAAAGCGGCGAATCCTCAAGGCAAGGTCGCCTGTCAGCTCTATCACACGGGGCGGGTATCCCCTTCGAAGCTCACTGGCCGCCAGCCAGTTGCTGTCTCCCCAATTCCCTCAAGGTTCAACCCCGAGCCTCTTCACATCCTTAGCACCGATGAGGTGAAGGAGGTGGAGCGGAAATATGTCGATGCGGCGGTGCGTGCGGTCGAAGCGGGCTTCGACATGATCGATCTCTTTTGCGGTACGGGGCACTTGCTCAACCAGTTTCTCTCGCCTGCAACCAATGAACGGGAGGATGAGTACGGCGGATCCTGCGAGAACCGCGCTCGGGTGGTCACCAATATCGTTCGCGGTATTAACAACGCGCTGCCGGATATTCCTGTCTTGGCGCGTCTTGCCGGACATGACCTGATTCCGGGCGGCAACACACATCACGACGTGCGCGAGATTGCGCGCCTGATGGAGCAAGCTGGCGTTGCGGCCTTCAATGTCACTGGTGGCTGGCATGAATCGCGTGTGCCGCAGATTACGGGCGAGGTTCCGACAGGCGCTTTCGTCTGGCTGGCACAGAATATCAAGTCGGTCGTGTCGGTGCCTGTAGCCGCATCAAACAGGATCAACGATCCCGCTGCTGCCGAACGCATTATTCGCGAAGGTCGCGCTGATTTTATTTCCATGGGCAGGCCGCTTCTTGCGGATCCGCATCTTCCTCGCAAGTTGATCGAAAAGAGAGCGGATCAAATCACCCATTGCATCGCCTGTAATGTTTGCCTGGATTCGGCGTGGCACGGCCCGACCCGTTGTCTGGTCAATCCCCGCGCCGGCAGGGAATTAGAGCTGCAGGTCGACGAGGCCGCCAAGCCGCGCAAGGTTCTTGTCGTCGGTGGTGGTCCCGGTGGCATGATGGCTGCGAAGATCGCCGCGGCGCGCGGCCATAGCGTCGTTCTTTTCGAGCGTGAGACAACGCTTGGCGGCGTAGCCGGCATAGGGGCCGTCGCCCCCGGGAAGAAGGAGTATCGCTGGCTCTACGAAGATTTGGCGCGCCAAGTCATTGCGGAGCCGCGTATTGCAATCAAAGCCGGAGTCGCGGCGGACCTGGCAACGGTCCGCGAGGAATCCCCGGCGGCCGTTCTGATTGCAACCGGCGGGCGCGAACTCATGCCCGATCTGCCGGGGCAATCCACAAGCGGAATCCGCGTCTGCCACGCCCACGATGTCCTTGCAGGCAAGGCAGGTCCGATCGGCCGGAACGTAGTCGTCATCGGCGGCGGCCCAACGGCGTGTGAGACAGCGCTTCTTCTCAAGGAGGAGGGCGGGCTCGATGGCGAAACGGTGAAGTTTTTGCTCGTCCAGAAGCTCATGGACGTGGACGAGTTACGCAATCTCGCCATGTGCGGTCAGCCCGACCGGACGGTCACCATAGTTCAGCGTTCGGACCGTCTTGCGAAGAGTCTGAATAAGTCGATTCGCTGGACGTTGCTCAAGGCGCTTGAGCAGGCGGGTGTGCAGATTCGTCTGAACGCCGTCGTGTCAGCTTTGGAAGAGGGCAGCGCGGTGCTGAGTGCCAAGACCGGTGATGATCGCATTCCTTGCGATACCATCATCGTCGCTGCCGGCATCGCGCCGGAAAACGAGCTCTATCAGGACGTCAAAAATAAACTCCCCGAACTGCCCGTTTACCTGATCGGTGACGCCGTCAATCCACGGCAAGCCACGGAAGCCCTGCTTGAGGCATTCCAAGCCGCAATTCGTATCTAGAAAAATACAACAACGGAGGAAACAGATGAACTCAAAAAAAATATTGTCGATCATAGCCTCTGCCACGTTGCTCACGCTTTCTTGCATGTCGGCCGCGCAGGCCGAAACCACGATCAAGATCGGCTTTATCAATCCGGCGACGGGGGTCTTCAGCGTCCTTGGGGAGTCCGCTCGCATGGGGTTGGGGCTTGCTATCGAACGCGCTCGCCACAATCCGGCATTCAAGGGCATCAACTTTGTTGTCGAAGAACGCGATTCTGCAGCCAAGGCTGCAGACGCCATCCGGTATTCCCGCGAATTGATCCAGCGCGAACGGGTGGATGTTCTCATGGGTGGCCTGTCCAGCGCGGTATGCTTGGCAATGCAGAAGCTCGCTGCCGAAGAGCAGATCGTCTATGTGAATGCGAGCGGTTGCTGGGTCGATGAATTCACGTCGCCCGAAAACAAGAACAAGTATTCCTTCCGCGTCAGCGCCAGCAACGAGCAACGCAATATTACTTTTGCCAAGTGGCTGGTCGATAACGTTGGCAAGCGATGGTACGTCGCTTATTCCGACTACGCCTACGGCCAATCCGGCTTTCGTGCGTTCAAGGATGCGCTCGCCAGCGCGGGCGGCGAGATCGCCGGCTCTATCGGCGTTCCGTTCGGCTCCACGGACATGGCGGCTTATATGAGCAAAGTGGATCGCAGTGCCGATGGTCTATATTTCGTGTTCGCGGGCCGTGATGCGATCCTTGCGTTGCAGGAGGCCAACGCACAGGGCTTGAAGGAAAAGATGAAATTCGCGGGCATGCAGTCCCTCATTGTTCCCGAAAACTTCCCCAAGCTACCGGAGGCGGCAGAAGGCCTGAATTTCATCGGTGACTATCCTCGGGCCGCGAACGGTCCGTTGGACACAGCGGAGAATCGCGAATTCCAGAAGTTGTTCCACGAAAAATTTGGTGAACGCCCCGTCGGGTTGAATGCCTTCGAGGCCTATCAATCTGCCAACGCTCTTTTGCTTGCGATCGAGAAGTCTGGCTTCAAAGGCCGCGCCGATACCGACAAGCTCGCAGCCGCAATGTCGGGCCTGGAAGCGCCGGCAAGCGTCTCGTTCCCCGCTGGACCGATCACGATCCGCGCCGCCGACCATCAGGGCGTCGTTCCTCTTTATATCGGCCATGTCGAGGGCGGTAGCGAGCGCGTCACGCATCAGATCACGGCCAAAGAAATCGAGGCCATCAAGTAAGAGCCGGGCGCTCATGAGCGATCGCAATTAGTGCGGCTGCTCATGAGCATGACCCTCGGTGGATGATCATGCACATCCTGAAAACAGTCGGCGTAAGTCGCAGCTTTGGCAAGTTCACTGCAGTGAATGCGGTGGATCTCCATATCTTGGCTACCGGCATCCACGCTCTTATTGGCCCCAATGGCGCTGGCAAGAGCACCTTGCTTAACCTGTTGGCCGGTACGTTGCCGGTCAGCAGCGGCTGTATCTACTATGAAGGTCGAGACGTCACGCGATTGCCTATTCATGCGCGCGCGCGTATCGGGATCAGTCGCTCCTATCAGGTTGTCACCCTCTTCGCAGGTCTCACCTGCCGCGAGGCAATGCAGCTCGCGCTGCAGCGCGACCTCTCGGTTGCTGCCTGGCTAAGCCCCGGTCCCATGCGGAAAGTGCGGGAGGACGCCGATGAGCTTCTGAAAGCCGTGGACTTGTTCGATGTCGCCGAGGTCGATACGGCGGAGCTATCTCACGGCCTCCAGAAGCATCTCGAGATCGCTTTGGCGCTGGCAAACTCTTCAAGGCTTCTTTTACTGGACGAGCCCATGGCGGGAATGAGTATTTCCGAACGCGTGGTGCTTGCCAATCGCGTGCGTGCGCTCGCAAAAGACCGCGCAATCGTTTTGGTTGAACATGACATCGATATGGTCATGTCGTTGGCGGATACTGTCACCGTGCTTCACAACGGTGCGGTGATCGCCTCCGGAGATCCCGCGGATGTTCGCGCCGACAGCATGGCGCAAAGCGTCTACCTGCAGGCAGGCAAGGCATGTTGAAGGTTCAGAATCTTTGTGCTGGCTATGGGCCGGTACAGGTACTTTGGGATATCAACCTGGCCGTTCCGGCTAGAAAAGTTGTCTGCGTTGTAGGCCGCAACGGCGTCGGCAAGAGCACGCTCCTTAATACGATCGCGGGTCTGGCAGATCGCCGGTCCGGCGCTCTATGCCTGTCGGGTGAATCCATCACTCAACTCAGCACGGCGCAGCGCGCGCGGAGCGGCATCGGCTATGTGCCACAGCAGCGAGAAATCTGCCCGGATCTGACGGTGGAAGAAAATCTGCTCGTTCCCATCTATGCGCTGGGTTTAGAGCCAGCCAAGCTCTCCGCTGTCTATGGCCGTTTCGCCCGACTCAAGGAGCGGCGTTACCAGGTGGCGGGCTCCCTCAGCGGTGGCGAGCGCAAACTGCTGGCGTTTGCCCGTGTTATGCTTTGCTCCCCCAAGATCTTCCTCATCGATGAGCCGACTGAGGGCCTTATGCCATCCGCCGTCGTGGAGATTTCCGGGTTGATTGCCAGGTGTCGCGAGGAGGGGGCCGCAGTATTGCTGGTCGAGCAGAATTTGCAGGTGATCGAGGCAGTCGCGGATCGTATTCATTTGATGAATTCCGGCCGCATCGAACTCACGCTCGACAAGTTCGATGAAGCGCAGATCGTGAAGTATTTGGGGGTCTGACGATGGAAATCGTCACGTCACAGCTTGCCAACGGCGTCGTGGTGGGAACAACCATCGCGCTGACCGCGCTTGGATTGACGCTTATCTTCGGCATCATGCACATCGTCAATTTGGCGCATGGCGAGTTCTATGCGTTGGGTGCCTATTTTACCTGGGTCGCCTATTCTTTGCTGAACAAGTTTTGGGTAAGCGCCGCGATCGGGATAGTCGCAACAGCCATCATCGGCGCGGCTCTGCTAATGATATTCTACGACAAGCTGAAGGGCGCCGGGCCGTTACGCTGGGCGCTTTTAACCCTTGGTTTCGGGTACGTATTGCGTGAGCTCATGCAACTCGTTTTCGGGACCGACTTCAAGCTCGTGGCGCCTCCGCTCGAGGGCACGATCCCCTGGGCTGGCGGCGTCTACCGGATTGCCGTGACGGTGGCGGGGCTTTTGCTGATCCTTGCACTTGCGCTCTTCCTCAAGAAGTCCCGTTATGGCGTGCTCATCCGTGCCATCGCCAATAACCGCGACGCCGCTGCTCTCGTCGGCGTCTCGACCAAGACGATTTATACATGGGTCGCATTGATCAGCGCTGGACTTGCTGGTGCGGCCGGCGCCTTCATGCTTCCGGTGACAAGCGCCTATCCGACCATGGGGCTCGAGATCATGATCATGGCATTCGTGGTGGTTGTCGTAGGAGGCATGGGCAATATTCAGGGCGCGCTCATCGCCAGCTTGCTGGCTGGACTCGCCCAATCGCTGCTCACTCTTATCGTGGAGCCTACGGTGGCGACGATCATCGTTCTTGTCGCGTTCATGCTTGTCCTGGTCGTGCGGCGAGAGGGATTGCAGAAACTATGGTGAACGCGTTGAGCAAGTCATGGAGCTTAGCGATATCAGCGGTTTTTCTTTCAGTGCTTCCGTTGGTGCTTCCCGACTATTACCTTTATCTTGCAACCGAGCTTTTGATCTGGGCGCTGTTCGCCCTTTCTCTCGACCTCTTGCTTGGCTACACGGGTCTACCGAGCTTCGGTCATGCCATATTCTTCGGTATTCCAGCCTATGCCGTCGGGATCATCTTGACGGCAGGATACCCTTTGATCGTAGCGCTTCTCGTGGCGGTTGTTGCCGCGAGCTTGACGGGGTTGATTCTCGGCTATCTTGCAACGCGTACCGGCGGTATCGGCTATATTATCGTCACGCTACTTGCCTCATTCGCCGTCTTCCTGATTGCCTTCAGTTGGACGAATCTGACTGGCGGCGAGAACGGGCTATACATTTCCCGTGCCGGCACGCTGGCGGCCCTGAGCACGCAAGCCGCCTATGCCATAGTCGCTGTATCAACCGCATTGATTTTTCTTGGTGCGCGATGGCTCGTGCGCTCAAATTATGGGCTGCTCCTGGTCGGGATCAAGACCAACGAAACGCGAGCTCAGGCAATGGGCTATAATACGCAACTATATAAATTCCAGATCACAATCGTCTCTGCCATGATTGCCGGCGTTGCGGGGGTTCTTTACGCGCTGCTGGCACGCAGCCTATCCGCTGAATTGGTCGGACCGGAACTGTCCACAGAAGCGGTTATCTGGGTGTTGCTTGGCGGGACGCAAACATTGCTCGGGCCCATGCTGGGGGCGGCCCTTTTCATTCTCATCAAGCAGGCGCTGAACACCATCAGGGCGTACCCGATTTTCCTTGGATTGCTTTTTATTGTTGTAGTCGTGTGGGCTCCATCAGGACTATTGAAGCTTCCGAAAGGGCTTTGGAAATCGTTCCGGCGAAGGAATACGAGATAGAACCATGACGAAACGAAACCGGTCGCCGGCGGCGGACGTGAAGCGCGAGGCGATCAAGACGGCAGCAAAGCAGCTCTTCAGCACCAACGGCTATGTTGCGACGACGATGAGGCAGATCGCGAGCGCTGTGTCGATGGAAAGTGGCTCGCTATATTATCATTTTAGCAGCAAGGAGGAGCTCCTATCGGTTCTGCTGAGCGAGGGTAATGAAAGCCTGACCGAAGGGGCCAAAGAATGTCTCGCCCGCAATCCGGACGATCCCGTTATGGCGTTGCGCGAGATTATCATTACACATATGCGCATTGTCGTGGAGGATCGAACTCGCTTTATAATTGCCACGACCGATCTCAATCGGCTGAAGAGCGATCGACGCAAGAAGATCGTTGCCCAGCGCAGAAACTATGAGCAGATTATCGAGAACACGATCGAACAAGGTATTCAGGCTGGCCTGTTCCGACCCTGCGACGTGAAAGTTATCAGTTACGCGATCATTGCGGTCGCGAATGGCGTCGCCTTCTGGTTCAACCCACGCGAAGAGCTACCGCTTGATGAAATCGCGCGCGCTCAAATTGCGTTGGTTCTGGACGGGCTGGTTGTGCCGGAGGCTCGTTCGCAGGGGCAATGACAATGCGCATGTACGATGTAATGACGGTCAAGGCCTCGCTTGAGCGATCGGAGCGTTGGTATGCGGCTGAAACTGCGCTCGTCGAGGCCGACGTCAGCATGACTTACGCCGACTTCGGCAGTGCTTGTCGGCGTATCGCGGTGGGCTTTTGCAGATTAGGTGCGACGAAAGGGGATCGCATTGCATTCCTCTGCAATGCAGGAACGAGCCATACCTGCGCTTACTATGCGGGGCAATTGCTCGGTATAATCACGGTCAATCTTCACTACCGCGAGACCCTGACGCACCAGATACAACTGCTCCAACGGTTGCAGCCGAGCATCCTTGTCTTCGACGACGAAAAGGAAGCGCTGGCACTTGAGCTCGGGCGTGCCATTAAGGGGCTTGCCCTGGTGCGCGTCGGCGGCGCAGCGGGAGACATTCCGACGATTGACGACTTCATGCGGGAAGACGAGTTCGGAGGAAATGTCCCGGTTGCCGCGAGCGATCCCGCTCTCATCCAACTCTCCTCCGGCAGTACGGGCGTGCCCAAGGCCCTTGTTCATTCCCATGAATCGGTCATGCATAGCTGGGCCGGCGGCGTTTATATGTGGAATGGGATTTCTGCGGCTGACCGATTTCTAAACGGATTTGCGCCGTCTTTTGCGGTCTGGATTGTCCATCCGGGAGCGTTTCTGGCCAATGGCGCGGCGGTGGTTTTCAACAGAGCCTGGGATCCGGTCAGGTACATGCACCTCATCCAGGATCACAAAATCACCACCGCGGCGCTGACACCGACACAGTGGCGTGGCATCCTTGCAAACGATCCAGAGCATTATGATCTCAGTTCGCTTCGCATGGCGGCCTACCTGGGTGAGAAGATTTCACCCCATCATCTCAAGGCGCTCACCGAACGGGTGTGCTCTACGTTCTGCAGCTTCTACGGCATGTCGGAATGCCTCGGCATCGGTGGCTGCGTCATACGCAGCCCGGATTGCATCACGAAAGGTAAGTGGGGCAGCGTTGGGAAACCCACGCTCAACAGCGATTTGCGTGTCATTGCAACGGGAGGTTCTGGTCGTGACACCCTTCCGGTCATGGAAGTGGGCGACATTGTTGTCAGAGCGGCGTCGTTCGCTAGCCGCAACTGGGGAGACTCTTCCTGGGAGAATCGGGTGTTGACGGGCGACGGCTGGTATCGGACTGGAGATGTGGGCTATATCGATCAGGACGGGTTTGTCTTCCTCACCGGGCGTGCAGACAACATGATCGCAACCGGTGGCATCAAGGTAGCCGCGGAAGAAATCGAAGCGGTCCTCATCCAGAATCCCGATATCGCGGATGTCACCGTTGTCGGTGGGGCTGATCACAAGTGGGGTGAGCGCATCGTGGCATTCGCGGTGGTTCGGGACGCGCGCACCTCACCGGAAGATCTGGATCGGTGGTGTCGAGAGGATGGCCGTCTCGCCGGTTTCAAGCGGCCCAAGGAGTGGCATCTTGTGGACGAGCTGCCCCAAAACAGTGTCGGGAAAAAAGACCGGCGGGCGACAAAATTGATGAGTAACAGTCAGGCGATTTAAACGCATCGGCCCTAAGGCAGCGCTCAAATCATGGCCCTGCGTGAAGCGCGGGAGCTGCTAAGTTTGCCGACCAGGCTCTCGGCTCGCGCGTTGCCTAGCAAGTAATTAGGTATGGATCATAGGTCAGTCGTCCACTGGACACGTTGTTACCCGGAAACCTAGCTTCCGGCCTTGAGCACCTCAAACACTGCCGCGGTGTCCATTTCGCCAAGGCCATTCGCGAGTGCCTTCGCATAGATCGGCTGAGTCAACGTGAAGAGAGGCGTCTCACATCCGAAACCATTGGCAAACGCTGCAATGATCGCCATGTCCTTGGCCCAGTTTGACACCTTCATCGTCGCGGGCGTGTATGTTCCCGCCGCCATCATTGGCGCGCGCATCTGAAACATCCGCGATCCGCCAGCTCCCGGAGCTATAACGTCGACGACCTGATTGAGGTCGAGACCGGCGCGCTCGGCCAGTAACATTGCTTCGGCCGCCGCCACATTGTGAATCGCGACCAGATGGTTGGCGATGAATTTCATTCGGCTGCCATTCCCATAGGGACCAAGGTTGACATCCCGCTTGGCGAAGTCGGCAAATACGCTTTTGCACGTTGTGATGGCGGCGCTGTCGCCGCTGGCGTAGACGATCAGGTCGCGCGCCTCCGCCTGCGCGCCGGTACCGCTGAGTGGGCAGTCGAGCGCGACATGTCCGGCCCGGTCAAGGGCGGCCTTGAATTGGAATTTGTCTGCAAGCGACAGCGTGCTCAGTTCGGCGACGATCCGTCCAGTTTCCGTTGCCGCGGCGATCTCCTGTGCGACGGCCAGTGCAGCAGCGGGACTGGGCAGGCTCGTCATGATGATCGGCGCCGCCGCCACAACACCCGCAATGTCTGGAGCGATTTCAATTCCCCCACCCAAAACGTCGGCGGCGCGGGTGGTGTCGATGTCGAATCCGACAACATGCCAGCCTCTCTCGGCGAGGTTTCGCGCGATCGCGCCGCCCATGATGCCGAGCCCGATGAGTCCGATGATCCTGTTGTCCATGATTTACTCCGCCAACGAATTTGCCGAGCGCTCCTGCATGGGGAGGGCTCATCAATAATGATCGATCGATAAATACAAGTCTTGTCAAGTCGTTTGGCGAGTTACATCATGCAACCGCTCCCGGCGCGATGTTCGACGACGGGCAGACGGAGCAATGAATAAGAATGAACGATCTCGCAATCATGGTCGCGCCGAACGGTGCACGCAAAGGTCTGGCCGACCATCCCAATCTGCCGATTTTACCGGAAGCGATCGCGAGAGAGGCGGCGGCTTGTGTCGCCCAAGGCGCCCGAGCGATCCACCTGCACGTGCGGGATGACGCTGGGAAGCATACGCTTGATGCTGCGCGTTATCTCGCCACGACCGACGCCATCAAGCGGGCGGTCGGGTCGGACGTCATTGTCCAGATCACGACGGAGGCGGTCGGGATATTCAGCCCGACCGAACAGATCGCCGTGGTGCATGCGACCGTCCCTGAGGCCGTGAGCATTGCGACCAAGGAATTGATTCCGGATGCAAGTGCGGAAAACGTCGCGGCTGATCTCTATCGATGGGCATATGCGCGAAGGATCGCCGTGCAGCACATCGTCTATTCGGTGGAAGAACTTGATCGGCTGCTTGGTCTGATCGCGCGCGGCATCATTCCGGGTCATCGGCATTCTTTGATCTTCCCGCTCGGACGTTATGTCACAAACCAGGAAAGCGACCCGGCCGAACTGGTGCCGTTTGTGGCCAAACTGAAAGAGCAGGGAAGTTCGAGCACTTTCATATGGTGGGCGTGTGCGTTTGGGACCGCCGAAACGACGTCACTCGTCGCCGCAGCGGCGCTCGGTGGCCATTGCAGGATCGGCTTCGAGAACAGCTTTCTGAACGCCGACGGAAGTCTTGCCGCGTCCAATGCAGAGCGCGTTGCCGACCTGCAGGCATCCTTGCGCGGTGTCCGCCGCGCGCCGTCGTCCCGTGCTGAAGCGCTGATTGCGTTGGGAAAGCCGGGCTGACGCGTACGCATATTGGCTCGCAAGACGTCCCGTCTTGTGCCGTGCACCAAGGAAGTCGCTTGCGTTTTGGTGATGCTTGTACTATTTATCGGTCGATAAATGAATATAACGAACGACCCGGGAGGTCGCGATATGAGAGTTATCGGGTTTAATCACCTGTCAATCGGCGCCAAGGATCTCGACGAATCCGTAGGATTCTATCAAGACGTCCTCGGGATGGAATTGATCCCGACATACAATTTTGGCTTCAAAACGAAGTATCTGCGCTGCGGCGATCTTCAACTGCACGTCTTCGAGCTGGAAGATCATGTGCCGGTCTATCAGCACTTCGCTCTCGACGTGGATGATTTCCACGGCGTTTACGAAAGAGCGAAGTCGCTGGGCGTTCTCGACGCCAAGGCGTTCCGTAACGCCGTCAATGAGCTGCCGGATGGTTGTGTGCAGATGTATCTTCGTGACCCCGCCGGCAATTTGATCGAAATCGATTGGCCGGACGTCAGTATGCTCGACCGGTCGCGTATCCCCGAGATGAAGTTGTTGTCGGAGTTCGCCACGCAGGATGACGAAGGTTTGAAGGCGTCGCTTTATCTGGACCGTCCGCAAATGAAAAAGGCGCGATCCGTCAAGGCATCGGCAAGTTAAGTGGAGGATCGGATGTCCGGCACCGTTCGCAAGCTTCAATCCGGGCCGCCATCGACGGGCGACAATGGCGCCTATGCGAAGCTGCTCGATCGCGCGCGGTCGCTTCTGCCTCAACTGCGCGCCCGCGCCGGGTTGACGGAGGAGCGCCGACGAATGCCGCAGGAGACCGAGCGCGAACTTCACGATGCTGGGTTGTTCAGGATTCTGCAGCCCAGGCGCGTGGGTGGCTCGGAACTCGACTATGTGGCGCTGGTGGACTTTGCCGATGTGGTGGCGCTCGCCGATGCGTCCGTCGCCTGGAATCTCGCCAATCTGGCCAGCCATCACTGGATGCTGGCGATGTTCGACCGTCGCGCCCAGGATGCGGTCTGGAATAAAAGCGCCGATGCCCTGATTGCGTCGTCCTTCATCTTCCCGGCGGGGCGTGCCCGAAAGGCTGCGGGCGGCTACACTCTGTCTGGCCGCTGGCCGTTTTCGTCCGGTGTGGATTCCAGCCACTGGAACATGCTGGCAGGTATTGTGGCTTCAGAGGATGAGGCCGACGGCGTCGAGTATCGAATCTTTCTTTTGAAACAGGACGAGTATCGGATCATCGATGCCTGGAATGCCATGGGTCTCAAAGGCACCGGATCGAATGATGTCGAGGTTAATGACGTTTTCGTGCCGGAATATATGACGCTTGCAGTGAAGGATGTAGCCGGCGGCCCGACGCCAGGTAGCGCAGTCAATCCCGGTGCCCTTTATGCCCTCCCGGTCTTCGCCTTGTTTCCTTATGTCTTGTCCGGATCGGCACTTGGCAATGCGCAGGCGTGCGTCGATGATTACGTGGATATCGCGCGTCATCGCGCGTCGACCTACAACCGCGCCAAGCTCGGCGACCTTCAGACCACCCAGATCAAGGTCGCCGAAGCGTCGGCCAGGGTCGACGCTGCCCGCCTGATCATGCGCCAGACTTGCATCGATGCGATGGACGACGCGAGGCGCGGCCGCATCCCTGCGATAGCTGAAAAAACGAGATATCGCCGCGACGGGGCCTATGCCGTCAACCTGTGCACGGAAGCGGTCGAACTGTTGTTTTCGGCAAGCGGCGCGCGAGGGCTGTACACCTCTGGGGCGCTACAGCGCCAGTTCCGCGATGCGCACGCGATCAATGCCCATATTGCTTTCAATCTCGATGCGGCCGGAACCAACTATGGTCGTGTCGCGCTCGATCTTCCGTCCGAGAATCTTACCCTTTGAAGGACGGTTGCCATGGCCGCCGCACCTCCTGACCGCATCGACATCGACAACGAGTTGGCGAGCAATAGTTCGCCGCTCGATCCGCGCGATTTCCGAAACGCGCTTGGTTCATTCGCGACAGGCGTTACGGTCATTACCGCGACGCTTCCCGATAGCAAGCCGGTTGGGTTGACCTGCAACTCGTTCGCGTCCGTTTCACTCAACCCGCCATTGGTCCTCTGGAGCCTTGCGTCCTATTCGCCGAGCATGGGAGTGTTTCAGAATGCGAGCCACTTTGCGGTGAATGTTCTGGGAGTGGGGCAGCGGAATCTGGCGCGGCAGTTCGCGGTCTCCGCCGCCGACAAGTTCGCCGGTGTGAAATGGCGCGAGGGGCTCGGTGGTGCACCGCTGCTTCCAGGCACTGTCGCCTCATTCGAATGCCGTGTGGCGGACCGATATTATGGGGGAGATCACGTAATTTTCCTTGGTGCTGTGGAAACCTATGCTTACAACCGGAGCGAACCGTTGCTGTTCGCTCGGGGCGGCTTTGGTCATTTCGTTTCTGAGGCATGATACCCGGCAGCAATGCGGATGAGAAAGAAGGCGAAAGCAACAGCGATCCCTGTCAAGCAGAAGCGCTTGTCCCCGGAAGATCGTCGAAAGGAATTCATCCGTAAGGCGACCGAGTTTTTCGCCGAGGAGGGGTTCAACGGCGGCACGCGTGAGCTGGCGCGCCGGTTGGGGGTGACTCAGCCGCTGCTCTATCGATATTTCCCGAGCAAGGAAGAGCTGATCCGGGAAGTCTACCGCAAGGTTTATCTAGAGCCCCTCGATAGCGACTGGGAGAAGCGGTTGTCCGATCGCTCGCGTCCGCTGCGCGACCGGCTGCAGTACTTTTACGTCACCTATACCGACGCCATCTTCAACAGGATCTGGCTGCGGATTTATCTGTTCTCGGGGCTGAAAGGACTCGATATCAACCGCTGGTATGTCAGCACAGTGCGCGACAAGATCCTGACCCGCATCATCAAGGAATGGCGGTTCGAGGCCGGGCTTTCGGTGCAGTCAAAGCCGACTGCTAAGGAACTCGAACTGGCCTGGGTGTTTCACGGCGGCATCTTCTATTACGGCGTCCGCAAGTTCATCTATGAATCGCCGGTTCTGGAAGACAAGGAAAAGATGATTGCCGACGCCATCGATACCTTTCTCATCGGTATGACGCGGGCGCTCGGCAAGACCTCGCGGGCGGCCTCACGCAACCTGGACCGGCTCGAGGCCGCCGCTGACCGCTGATCGTTGAATCGCTTCGAAGGTCCGCACGTTCGCCAGCATCTCGTCATGGCTTACGGGGTAAGGTGCTTTGCCCATGGCAGCCCGGGCGAACGCCTCGAGATTGTCGCGCACAGCAGGATGAGGTGGGTAGTAGGCCGTGGCCGGCTCCTGATCACGCAGCGTCCGCGTGATATCCCATCCCGTCGGATTTTCGGGATGCGTGCGGTCGCGAATTTCCATCCACCCCTTTGAGCCGAGCAGTGCAAGGCGGCCTATGAATGGTGTCGCGAGCACCGCCGTCAGCGAGGCAGTGGCGCCATTGGCAAAACCGAGCGTGATTGCGAGCGTATCTCCGTTGGCGAAGTCTGTGCCCAGTGTCGCCAGTCTGGCCCAAACCTGGGTCGGCTGGCCGAGCAGCGCAATGGACAGGTCGACGAGGTGAATGCCCGTTGCCGAGAGCGGACCGGCTGGATTTTCGAGTTTCGACAGTCGCCAGTTGTTGCGCGGCAGCTTGAGAAACTTGTCCTGACTGAAATTCGCTTCCAGGATCAACGCTTCTCCGAACTCGCCCGCGGCATATCGTTTTCGCATCTCGATCACGGCCGGCTCGAAGCGGCGCTCATGCCCGATCCCGATCTGAACCTTTGCGGCCCTGACGGCCGCGATTGCACGTTCGGCATCGGCAGCTGTGGTGCAAAGCGGCTTTTCGCAGAACACGTGCCGTTTCGCTCTGGCGGCGGCTTCGATCTGCATCGCGTGCCGGTCCTGCGGCGTGCACAGGATCACTGCCTCGATGTCTGAGCGTTCCAGCGCTGTTTCGAAGCGGGCGGCGGTGGCGAGACCCATGGTTCCTGCCTTGGCCCGCGCATTCTCATCGGGATCGATGGCGAGAACAGGCCGAATCGCATCGCTCTGCATGAGATTGCTGGCGATGGTCTGTCCCCACCAGCCGAAGCCGATGATGGCTGCGCGGATCATGGCTGAAATTCCTGTCTGTTATGTCGCGATGGCGGCCATCTGCTCGCAGTACCAGTCGCCGATCTGGCTCGCAGTCATTGGTGCGACACTTTCGTGGCCGATTACGTAGTCGAGCAATTCTTCGAGATACCTGATGCGGTGTGGGACGCCGGTGATGTAGGGATGAATCGAGATCGCCATGACGCGGGTGTTGCTTTTGCTTTCAAGGTAGAGGCGATCGAACTGATCGATGCCCCGCCGCAAGAATTGCTCAGACGGCTGATGTTGCAGCGCGTGGACGACGATGTCGTTGGTTTCGACGGTGTAGGGAATGGTTGTGATCGTGCCGTGCGGTGTTGCGATGCTCTGCGGCAGATCGTCGATCACCCAGTCCGCGACATATTCGATGCCGTTCCGCCGCAGCAGGTCGAGCGTGTCGCCGGTTTCGGTCAGGCCGGGGCTCTCCCACGACCGTGGCGACTTGCCGCTGAATCTGGCGATTGTATCCACGGCACGTTTGATGGCGTCAGCCTGCTCCGCGAGCTTGTGCATTGGCCCTTGAACAAAGCCGTGGCCCATGAATTCGCAGTCGGCCTCGCGCGCCGCTTCCACGACACGTGGGTAGGAATTGCAGACGTTGGCATTGAGTGCGAGTGTGATGGGAATCCGGCGATCCGTCAGGGCCTTGAGTTGCCGCCAGAACCCGGCGCGCATGCCGTATTCATGCCATGACCAGTTGGGGACGTCAGGAAGCAGAGGCTGCCCCATCGGGGGGCTGAGCACGGTGCGCGGCATCGCATTATCGATGCGCCATTCCTCGACATTCAGGATGACCCACAGTGCCAAAGTCTTGCCGTGCGGCAGACTGAGCTTGGGGCGGTCGATAAGGGCCTGATAGGGAATACGGTCTGTGAGCGCCAATGGATATCCCTTCTCTGGCGTGCTGCTATTCCGCAGCGTTTGTCTGTTTACGGGACGTGGCTGAATCCACCAGCGGCATGACTTTCTCCGCTGTGAGGATCATGGACTGCCGTCCGAGTTCGCGATCTTTCCAGTCCTTCCCGGCATAGAGCAGCGTGCCGAACAGACCGACCTCTTCCTGAAATGCGAGGATCTGGTCGGCAACGCTATCCGGTGTTCCGTGGATGATCAACTTGTCACAGATCGACTCCAGCGTGACGTCGTCGTCGGGCTGATCGCGATGGGTCTTGAACAGTGCGATGCGGCCGTTCTTCTTCAGCTTGGTAAAAAGGGAACGATAGTAGTTCACATAAGGGCCATCCGGGTCGGTTGCATAGGCTTTCGCCGTCGCTGCGTCCTTGGCGACGAAGACGCTTTTCGCGACGCGCCAGTTGGCGGGGTCGGCTGGACGTCCGGCCCGGTTGCAGCCCTCGACGTATTTCGGCCAGTGACTTTTCACCCACGTTGGCATCAGGAAGTTCGCCGAGATCGGCTCCCAGCCGCGCACGGCTGCCTCCGTCACGCCCTGCGAAAATGGGGCAACCGCAGTGACCACGATCGGTGGATGCGGGCGCTGCAGCGGTTTCGGGATATAGCCTTGACCGATCTCAGCCATCAGCGTCCGCTGGGTCGAGATGGTCCAGTATTTGCCGTTGATGTTATAGGGTGGCTCGCCGTCCCAGATCGCAAGTACCTGATTGATGGCTTCGAGGAACATCTCGTTGCGGTTGGCATCGAGATTGCCGAACAGTTCGGCGTCGGACAGAAGACCACCAGGACTGATTCCAAAAATCAGGCGTCCATCAAGCATGTGGTCCAGCATCGCAATGCTGGCCGCGACTGCAGCAGGATGCGTGTTCGGCATGTTGATCGTGCCGGTGCCGAGCCGGATCTGCTTTGTCGCGGCGGCGAGCCAGGCAATGAAGGTGATGCAGGAGGTGATGTTCTCCGCCTTGTCCGTCACGTGCTCGCCCACATAGGCCTCGGTGAAGCCGAGTTCATCCGCCAGCAGGAAGGCCTCACGGTCTTCCGCCAGCGATTGCCGCCAATCCTTCGTCAGCGGATGGATGGGCATGGTGAAGAAGCCGAGCTTCATGATGCGCTACCTTGATTCCTGTCGGTCGGACCAAGGGTAGGGATTGCCGTGCATTAGAAAAATGATAATTTCTACTGGTTTGCAGTAGAATTCTTGATGCGATCATGGTGTCGATCCGGCAGATCAAGTCGTTCGTCGCGGTGTACGAGGAGGGATCGTTCACCGCCGCCGCCGCGCGCGAGGGCGCGACCCAGTCCGGCATCTCACAGCATGTGAAGCAACTGGAAGACGAACTCGGCGTGGAACTCGTCGCGCGCAACGGGCGCGATATCGCGCTGACGCGAGCGGGAAAGCTGTATTATGCGCAGAGCGCTGAGGTCCTGAAGAAGCTTGAACTGGCGCGGCAAAGTGTCGGTGTCAGCCAGATCGGCGGGGCTATTCGCGTCGGATTGATGCCGACTTTCACGCGGTCGATCCTGCCGCCGGCCCTGGAAAGGTTCCTCGATGTGGCCAGGGGGACAGACATCAGCATCATCGAAGCCTATTCCGGCGTCCTGACCGATATGACGCTAAAGGGAGAGCTCGATTTTGCCGTGGTGCCGGCGTTCGAGGGCCGCGCGGGGATCTCCCATCGTCTCATGGCCCGGGACCGGGAAGTTCTCGTTCGCGCGCGACGCGACCGGAGACACAGTGATTTGAAGCCCATCCGGCTATCGGACGGCGATCCGATGAAAGTTGTCCTGCCAGCGGGACAGAACACACGGCGCCGCAATATCGAAACCTATTTCAGCACCAACGGCGTAAGAATTGCCGAGCGGCTCGAACTGGATGCGATGATGGGAACGCTGCAGTTCGTCGCAGCGAGCGACTGGGTGGCCATCCTGCCGTTCGTGATGATGGTGGCCGACCTTGATGAGGGGCGGTTTGAGATCAGGCCATTGGATGATCCGCCGTTTTACTCCGAATTCGTCCTGATCGAGCCGTCGCGAAAGGTGATGTCGCCGGCGGCTGCGCTGTTCGCGGAGATTCTCAAGGAGCAGACCGAACGCGCGCGAAGTGCCTTTGCGCGCATGGGCAAACCTTCGCGCCGCGGTGGGCCGTCGCGGTGATTCCGTGGCGCACCGGTTGCGATTCATGCCGTTCACACGATGCCGTGACTGCGTGGCGACCGCTCCGCGGGTCGGTGGTTTCTGCCTGTGACAAATGGAGCTTTCGCGGTCAAATCTCGCCCCGAATGTCGCCCGCGGTCAACTCCGTCAAATAATCGTTCGATAAACAACCTTGACGTTCGACACCTGACACCCTCTAATCGGGACGGCGATGGCGAAAAGGCACGCCGCGGGGAGGGAGGTTCATGAAAGCTCCGGCTTTCAACTATGCGCGCGCGTCGAGCGTTCAGGAGGCAATTGACCTGCTCTCCCGTCACGGCGACCGAGCGAAAGTCCTGTCTGGAGGTCAGAGTTTGATGCCGGCGCTCAATCTGAGATTGCTGGCGCCGGAATGGCTGATCGATATTGGCCCCATTGCGGACTTGCGGCGAATTTCGGTCGAGAACGGACTGCTGACCATCGGCGCGTCAACGCGTCACGCCGACCTTCAGCGATCTCCGGATATTGCTGCGCATGCTCCGCTCCTGAAGGACGCGATCGCGCATGTCGCACATCCTGCGATCCGCAATCGCGGAACGATCGGCGGAAGCCTCGCGCATGCCGATCCTGCATCCGAGCTTCCGGCATGTATGGTAGCGCTCGACGCAACAGTCATCGTGCAGGGGCCCGATGGCGAGCGGCGCATTCCGGCCGCGGATTTTTTTGTCGGTATCTATGAAACGCAGCTTTTGCCCGACGAATTGCTGGTTGCCATTGAGGTGCCGAAAAGAACCGATGGCGCGCGGCATTTCTTTCGCGAGTACGCCCGCCGCTCCGGTGACTATGCGATGGCTGGTCTGGCCGCCGAGGCGGAGATCGACGGCGACATGTTCGCCAGTCTGCGGCTGAGCTTTTTTGCGGTGGATGAAAGACCGATCCTGGCGAAGGCGTCGCGGCATTTGATCGGCCGGCCGGTGACGGAGGTAATGCTGGCAGAAGCTTGCGGTGCGCTCGGCGATGAACTTGCGCCGCAGGACGATCATCAAGCGACGATCGGCATGCGCCATTACCTGGCGCGGCAGCTTCTCATCGCATGTGTCGTTTCACTGCTCGGTAGGAGCGATCTTGGTGCCAGGGTGGTGGCATGATCGCGCCGGTGCCAATTACCCTGATAGTCAATCAGGAACGCATCGAGGCGATGGTGCCTCCGCGGCTTAATCTTGCGGATTTCCTGCGCGATCATCTCAGTCTAACGGGAACGCATGTCGGCTGCGAGCATGGCGTATGTGGGGCGTGCACGGTCCGCGTCAATGGCGACATCGTGCGCAGCTGCCTGATGCTGGCGATCCAGGCCGAGAATGCCACGGTGGAGACGATCGAGGGACTGTCCGACTCCGGTGAGATTGCTGATCTGCAGATGGCATTCCATCAGCGCAACGCGCTCCAGTGCGGTTTCTGCACGCCGGCCATGTTGATGGCCGCTCAGGACCTGCTGTTGATCAATTCCGAACCGAGTCGCGACCAAATTCGCGAGCATCTATCGGGCAACTACTGCCGATGCACCGGATATCACGCGATCGTCGATGCGATTGAGTCGACGGTGCGCGCGCGGTTGGAGCGTGCGGAATGATGCCGGGAATGGAAGGTGCCGGACTGTCGTCGTTGGATCGGCCGAACTCGTATATCGGCAAGGTGGTGCCACGCCCTAATATGGCTCGCCTGCTGGAAGGGCGCGGGCAGTATGTCAGCGATGTTGCGCTGCCGCGCATGGTACATGCGGTCTTTGTGCGTTCGCCTCATGCCCATGCCAGGATCGCAAGCATCGATGTCAGTGTAGCCAAGGCGATGCCCGGCGTGATCGCGGTGATGGCAGGCGCTGAGCTTGCGAATGTTGTTTCCCCCTGGGTCGGCGTATTGTCCCACCTGAAGGGTCTGAAGTCGGCGCCGCAGCATGCGATTGCGGTCGATCGGGCGTGCTGGCAAGGCGAGGCCGTCGCCGTCGTGCTCGCTATCAGTCGCGTGCTTGCAGAAGACGCTGCCGAGCATGTCGCTGTTGAATATGAACCGCTGCCAGCCGTGATAAACACGCGAACTGCACTCGATCCTGCGACACCGGTCATTCATCCTGAACTCGGAGACAATCTTGCATTCGAACGCAAGATCGATGCTGGCGCCGTCGCGGCGGCTTTTGAACGCTCCGATAAGATCGTTGACGTGGAATTCGTGTTCGGTCGCCATACGGGAGTGACGCTCGAGCCTCGCTCGATCGTTGCGGACTGGAACGCAGGTGATCGCCGCATGACGGTGTATCTCGGCAACCAGGCGCCTCATATGGTGCAAAACATCGTTGCCAAGCATCTGGACCTCGAGGAATCGCAGGTTCGGGTTCTCTGCAAGGATGTCGGCGGATCCTTCGGGCTCAAGGTCCATATCTATGCGGACGAGATGGCGGTATGCGGGTTATCGAAATTATTGCGCCGTCCGGTGAAGTTCGTCGCGGATCGCGTCGAGAGCTTCAATACCGATATCCATGCACGTGATCACATCTGTCGCGGCCGGATCGGTGTGAGTCACGACGGCACAATCAACGTGTTCGAGATCGACGATCTAACCGGGGTTGGGCCGTATTCGATGTATCCGCGCACCAGCGCGGTCGAAGCCAATCAGGTCATCATTCTCATCGGCGGGCCCTACACGACGCCGAATTATAAGGGCCGAACGCGCGTCGTTTTCCAGAACAAGAACGTGATGTCGCAATATCGTGGCGTAGGGCACCCGATTGCCTGCTCCATTACCGAAGGTCTTGTTGACCTGGCGGCCCAAGCCATTGGTATGGACCCGGTGGAGATACGCCGGCGCAATCTCGTTCGGGACGATGCCTATCCATGCGATTCTCCGACCGGCTTGAAATTCGAGTCTCTCTCGCATCATGCGTCGCTCGACAAGTTGGTTGCGATGATGCGATACGGTGACCTGCGGGCCGAGCAGACGCAGTTGCGTAAGGAAGGAATTTACCGCGGCATTGGTATCGCGAGCTTTATCGAAGTGACCAATCCTGGAGCCGCCTTCTACGGCGTCGGAGGCGCGCGGATTTCATCCCAGGATGGCGTCGCCGTGCGCCTCGACGCGGCCGGAGCTGTTATCTGCCAGACCAGCGTTACCGAGCAGGGACAGGGTTCGGAATCGATGACCGCGCAAATTGTTGCGAGCGCCATTGGTGTATCAATGGAAAAGGTGCGCGTGATCCTCGGTGACACGGACAATACGCCTTATGGCGGCGGCACCTGGGCCTCACGCGGTACCGGGATCGCGGGCGAAGCTGCGCTACAGGCCGCCAAGGTATTGCGCGGCAACATCCTCGCAACGGCTGCTGCGATCCTTCAAGGAAAGCCGGATGATTTCGATATTATCGATGGAATGATCGTCGACGCCCATGGGCAACAGCGTATTGAATTGAACGAGCTAGCTCGCATAGCCTATTTCCGGCCCGATACCTTGCCGCCCGGCTTCCAGCCTGAACTGATGGCCACGCGTCATTACGTTCCGCGTCAGTATCCGTTTGCTTTCACCAACGGCGTTCAGGCCTCATGGCTGGAGGTCGATGTGATCACAGGGAAAGTCAAATTATTGAAGCATTGGGTAGTCGAGGATTGCGGAACAATTATAAACCCGCAACTCGTCGACGAGCAGATCAGGGGCGGCGTCGTGCAGGGGCTAGGGGCGGCGCTGTTTGAGCACTGCATTTATGACGAGAGCGGTCAGCTTACCAACGCCAATATGGCGGACTATCTCGTTCCGATGGCGGCCGAAATGCCTGATATCGAGGTCGGGCATCAGGTGTCGCCAACCCTGGAGACCGAACTTGGTGCGAAAGGCGCCGGCGAGGCCGGAGCAGCGGGCGCGGCGGCCTGCGTTTCGAATGCCGTCAACGATGCGCTTTCGCCATTCGGAGTGACGATTACCGAAATTCCGTTGACACCAAAGCTTATTCTGACCGCACTTGGTCGGATTTGAGGAATGCGAGACCAACTATCTCGTTGCAATGAACACAATCACTCAGGGAGGAGCGCATGACCATGAAGACCACGAGTTCAAAATTCATCACGCGGCGGCGTCTTTTGACGACGGTTGGAACGGGAGCCGTGCTTGCGGCATCACCGTTTCGGATCAATGTTGTCCGCGCGGACGAGCCGACCATCAAGGTTGGTTTTCCAACCCCGCTGACAGGACCCTATGGTACCGAGGCGCAAGATCAGGTTCGCGCCGCGCAAGTCGCGATTGCCGAATTTAACGACGCGGGTGGCTTGAATGGGCGAAAGGCGGAGTTGCTGGTAAGGGACAGCAAGCTCAATCCCGGTGAGGCGGCGACCCGTACGCTGGAACTGATCGAAAAGGACAAGGTCAATTTCGTGGTCGGTAGCCTTTCGGCCTCTGTTCAGCTTGCGGTGAACAATATCACCAAGGAACGCAAGATCATTTTCAATTCGATCAGCCAGTCGGACGAGATCAACGAAGCCAAGGACTTCAGCCGCTACACCTTCCACGAAGCGCTCAACCCGCATCTCACGGCCGGTGCCGTCGGCCGCTACGTCTTTCCGAAATTCGGCAAGAAGGTCGCCTTCCTGACCGCCGACTATGCCTATGGGCACCAGATGGTGCGCGGCTTCCAGGAAGCCGGCAAGGCATTCGGTATCCAGACCGTCATTGATGTTCGGCACCCGCTCGGAACCAGCGATTTCTCGACGCTGCTGCCGCGTATCCAGGCGCTTAAGCCCGATGTCCTCTGCATCAGCAACTTTGGCCGCGATCAGCAGATCTCGCTGAAGCAGGCGACCGATTTCGGGCTGAAGAAATCGATGAAGATCGTCGCGCCGATCCTGCTCTACACTGGTCGCCTGGCGGCGGGCGCCCAAGCGTTCGACGGTGTCATCGGTGGCACGTCCTACTATTGGGGCATCGAAGACAAGGTTGCCTCGGCGAAGGTGTTCAATGACCGCTTCAGGAAGATGAACGACGGTAAGGTCCCGTCCGACTATGGCGCCATGGGCTATACGGGCGTCAAGGTGGTCCTCGAAGGCGCCAAGGCGGCCGGAAGCCTTGATCCTGAAAAGGTCATCCCCGCCATCGAGGCCTTGAAGTATGATTACTACAAGGGCCCCGAATATTATCGCAAATGCGATCATCAGGCGGTGCAATCGGTGCTGATCATCGAATCCAAATCGAAACCGGAGAAGGGGCCCGCTGACGTGTTCAACGTCATCGCGACCGACGAACCGAGCGAGAAGAATCTGCGCACCTGCGCTGAACTCGGGTTCAAGAGCTGATTTTTTGCATGCTTGGCGGTGCGCGGCGCAGGCCGTGCACCGCTTTTGGAGTTTCGTGATGGCTGGTCTGAGCCTCGACCTTATCGCTGTGCAGTTGTTCGCAGGCCTCGCGCTTGGTGCGATCTACGTTCTGTTTGCCATCGGCCTCTCGCTGATTTTCGGGATGCTCACCGTGGTCAACTTCGCGCACGGCGCGTTCTTCATGGTGGGGGCTTATGTCGGGTTGTTCGTACTCATGATGGGCGGCAACTTCTGGCTTGCGCTCGTCGTGGTGCCGCTAGCGGTCGGGATAATCGGATTGATCGTCGAGCGCTTCCTCGTACGCCCGCTTTACGGACGGGGCATCGACTACCCGTTGTTGCTGACGTTTGGTCTAAGCTACATCATGGTGGAATTGATCCGGATTGCTTTCGGCAAGACCGGTTATCCGTTTGATACACCCGAATTGCTGCAAGGTGCGGTCGATATCGGGATCGGCTATTTCCCGCTTTATCGGCTGTTTGTGTTGGGAGCAGCGACCGTTGTTCTGTTGGTGCTCTGGCTCTTTCTCGAGAAAACCAGTTTCGGGTTGATCATTCGTGCCGGCGCGCGTGATCCCCAGATCGTTCGCGTGCTCGGCGTGGATGCCTCGCGGGTGTGGCTGGTCGTGTTCGGCATCGGTACGGGAATCGCGGGCCTTGCCGGCGTCCTTGCCGCACCTCTGCAAGGCGTCATCCCCGAAATGGGATCGACCATTCTGGCTGAAGCGTTCGTCGTCACGGTGGTCGGCGGCATGGGATCCATCGGCGGCGCGGTCGTCGCCGGTCTTCTCGTCGGTATTGTCGTCAGCATGACGTCGCTGTTCGCGCCAGAGATGGCCAAAGTATCGATTTTTGCGCTGATGGCGATTGTCCTGCTGGTCCGACCGCAAGGCTTCTTCGGTCGCGCCGGCCTGATGAGTTGAGATCATGAACGACATGTCTCAGATGATGGCGGACGTGCCGGCGCGCTCGAATAGCCTGTTCGATGTAGCGGTTCGACACCGGGCGGTTCTGGCCAGCCTGTTCCTGCTGATCTTCCCACTGATCATGCCGTTCAAGGCGCTGGCGGCGAATATCCTGATCTACGGCCTCTATGCGCTGGGCTTCAACTTGCTGTTTGGGTTCCTCGGCCTGCTGTCATTCGGGCACGCGGCGCTCTTCGGCACGGGCGCATATTTTTGCGGCATCGCCATCGTTCACTTCGGCTTGCCATGGTATGTCGCGATTTTGATCGGGACTCTCGGCGGCGCGGGAATGGCAGCGATCATCGGCGCGCTCGCCATCCGCACCCGTGGCATCTACTTCGCCATGGTCACGATGGCTCTCGCGCAATGTGTTTATTATCTTTTCTATCAAGCTGAGAGTTGGACCGGCGGTGAGAATGGTCTCCGTGGCATCAATGTCCACGTCATCGACATCTTTGGTCTGAAGTTCGATTTTCTCGATCCGCTTACCCGCTACTATGTCATTGCGGCGTTCGTCATCCTCGCGCTGTTCGCCCTGTCACGGATTCTGGCGTCACCATTCGGCGCAGTCATCGAGGCTGTGCGCGAGAACGAGGCGCGAGCCCGCGCGTCGGGCTATAACGTCCTGCTGACGCGATTGCTCACCTTCATTCTATCAGGCGCCTTCTGCGGCCTCGCGGGCGCACTGGCGGCGCTTCATCTCTCCATCGTGCCGATTGAGATGCTGCATTATGAAACGTCCGGCATGGTTGTCATGATGGCGCTGCTTGGCGGGATGGGGACGTTCTTTGGGCCGTTCATCGGCGCCGCTGTCTTCATGCTCCTGGAAAATCTGGTCTCGCTCTGGACTGTGCACTGGCAGTTGATTGTCGGCGCTGTGTTCGTGGCCTGTGTATTGTTTTTCCCTGCCGGAATCTGGGGCACCATTTTAAGGAAGATCCGCCCGTGAAGCCTCGATCCGATACGGATAACGGTACGATCCTGCGGACCTTCGACGTCAGCAAGACGTTTGGAAAGTTTCGCGCGCTGAAGAGCATTTCGGCGTCGTTTCCGCGCGGCGCGATCACATCGATCATCGGACCGAACGGCGCCGGGAAGAGCACATATTTCAACTTGCTGTCTGGGGCATTCCCGCCATCGTCCGGCCGGATCGAATTCGAAAGCCGGGACGTGACCAATGTGCCGCAACATAAGTTCGCTCATATGGGAGTGGCGAAGTCGTTCCAGATCACCAACGTATTTCCGCTGTTGAGCACTCGCGAAAACGTGCGCGTGGCCTTGCAGGCGCTGGTGTCCCGCTACGATATCTGGCGACCAAGAGCCAAACTGCCGGGCCTCACCGAGAGGGCCGATGCGTTGCTGGCACAGGTCGGAATCTGGCACTGCCGCGACCGTGTTGCCAAGACGCTGGCCCATGGCGAGCAGCGTGCGCTGGAGATCGGGATGGCGCTGGCCAGCGATCCGCGCCTTTTGCTGCTTGACGAGCCGACGGCCGGCATGAGTCCCGAGGAAACCCGGGTGATGATGGATCTGATCGTGAAACTCGCTCAGGAGCGCACTGTCATCCTGGTCGAGCACAAGATGAAACTGGTGATGGGGATTAGCGATCGCGTCCTGGTGCTGCATCATGGCGAACTTCTTGCTGACGGCACACCGTCCGAGGTGCGTCAGGATCAGCAGGTCAAGCGCGTCTATCTGGGCCAGCGGGAGCACTGAGGATGTTGAGCGTCTCCAATCTGAATGCCTGGTATGGCGCGAGCCACGTCTTGCAGGACATCGTGCTGGATGTGAACAAAGGCGAGATCGTCTGTCTGATTGGCCGCAACGGCGCTGGTAAGACGACGACATTGAAATCCATCATCGGCCTGCTCGATAAGATCCGCGGCTCCATCGTCTTCAAGAACGAGGAGCTGTTGGGGCAACCAGCGCATCGCCGCTTTAGCCGTGGTCTTGCTTATGTCCCGGAGGAACGGCGGATCGTGCAGGGACTGACGGTACGGGAGAATCTCAGGCTTGGCCTCGTCGCATCGCCGTTGAAGGCCCGCGAGGCCGCGCTGATTGACGAGATCGCGATGATCTTTCCACGCCTGGCGGAACGACTGGACCAGGAGGCGGTGACTATGTCGGGAGGCGAGCAGCAAATGCTCGCCATCGCGCGGGCGATGATTGCAAAGCCGGATCTGATCATGCTCGACGAACCGTCGGAAGGCATCATGCCTGTGTTAGTGGACGAGATGTTCGAACTGTTTCGCAACATGAAACAGCAGGGGACGACTATCCTGCTGGTCGAACAGAATGTCGAGCTTGCGCTCGATATCGCCGACCGCGCTTACGTGCTCGATCAGGGGGCCGTTGTCCATCATGCGAGTGCACAGGCGCTGCTCGCGGACGACGAGATCAAGGAACGTTATTGCTCGGTGTGAGTCTCGGACGCTTCTGTGAAAAGCCACGTCTCTATAATTATCGTTCGATAAATAGAAGGAAGTAAATGCATGAAGGTTGATCGAGCAGCTATCTACGAAGCAGCGAAGAAACTCTCGAATTGGGGACGGTGGGGCGATGACGATCAGATCGGAACCTTGAACAACGTCTCGCCCGAGGACGTGATCGGCGCCGGAAAACTGATCCGCAAGGGGAAGGTGTTTTCGCTTGGATTGTCGCTCAAGGAGCCGATTCAGTCAGGTCTGTTCGGCGGACGCTGGAATCCGATCCATACAATGCTGGCAACCGGAACCGACGCGGTCGCCGGCAATCAGGACGTGCCGTCGCCGTATCTGCGCTACGCGGACGACGCGATCAACATGCCATGCCAGGCTTCCACGCAGTGGGACGCGCTCTGTCATATCTTCCTCGATGACAAGATGTACAACGGATTTGATGCCAAGCTGGTCGATGCGAGAGGAGCGAGGAAACTCGGGATCGAGAATGTGCGCGACAAAATGGCCGGTCGCGGTGTCCTGCTTGACGTCGCGCGCTTCAAGGGTGTCGCCTCGCTCGACGACGGTTATGCGATCACTAACGCCGATCTGGATGCCTGCGCCAAACAGCAAGGCGTCGCCATCCGCAAGGGCGACTTCGTGATCGTGCGTACCGGGCAGCAGGAGCGGTGCCTGGAAAAGAAGGATTGGTCGGGCTACGGCGGCGGCGATGCACCTGGGTTGGCGTTCGAGACTTGTTACTGGATTCGCGAAAAAGACATCGCGGCGATCTGTACCGACACGTGGGGCTGCGAGGTCCGGCCAAACGAGACCAATGAAGCCAATCAGCCGTGGCACTGGGTGGTGATTCCGGCGATCGGGATTTCCATGGGCGAGATCTTCTATTTGAAGGATCTGGCGGCGGACTGCGCGCAGGATAAGGTCTATGAGTTTTTCTTCACGGCGCCGCCCTTGCATCTGCCAGGCGGAGCCGGTTCGCCGATCAATCCCATGGCGATCAAGTGAATATGGCGAGCATGTAAATCGGAGACCGATCGTGGCCAAGTATCTCAAACGCGGCAAGGATGCCGCGCAGCGCGCCGAGGATGATTCCAAGGTTCGTGCGACCGTCGAGACCATTCTCGCCGATATCGAAAAGCGGGGCGACGGGGCCGTGCGGGAATTGTCCGTCAAGTTCGACCAGTGGGATCGCAAGGACTATCGCCTCACCGACACGGAGATCAAGGACTGCCTATCCCAGTTGTCCGCGCGCGAACTCGATGACATCAAGTTTGCGCAGGCGCAAGTCCGCAACTTTGCACAGCATCAGCGTGCCGCGCTCAAGGATATCGAGGTGGAAACGCTACCGGGCGTGGTGCTCGGCCACAAGAATATCCCGGTCAATTCCGTCGGAAGCTACGTCCCCGGCGGCAAGTATCCGATGGTCGCATCGGCGCACATGTCGGTTATCACCGCGAAGGTAGCTGGCGTGAACCGCATTGTGACCTGCGCGCCGCCGTTCAAGGGCAAGCCGGCGGCCGCCATTGTCGCCGCCCAACATCTCGGGGGAGCTGACATCATTTATTGTCTTGGCGGCATTCAGGCCGTCGGTGCGATGGCGATCGGCACAGAGAGCATCGCGGCGGTCGACATGCTGGTGGGGCCGGGCAATGCCTTCGTTGCGGAAGCCAAGCGTCAACTCTTCGGTCGCGTCGGGATCGACCTGTTCGCCGGTCCAACCGAGACGCTTGTTATCGCCGACGACTCCGTTGATGCGGAAATGTGTGCGACCGATCTGCTCGGTCAGGCGGAACACGGCCCTAATTCACCGGCTATTTTCCTGACCAACTCGGAAAAGCTTGCGCGCGAAACGATGTCCGAGATTGAGCGGCTGTTGAAAATCCTGCCTACTGGCGCCATTGCCGCGAAAGCATGGGAAGATTACGGGGAGGTCATCGTCTGTGATTCCGAGGATGAGATGGTCAAGGAGGCGGATGCCATTGCCTCTGAGCATGTTCAGGTCATGACGCGTGACCCCGATTACTTCCTGAACAACATGACCAATTACGGCGCGCTATTTCTCGGACCTCGGACCAACGTCGCCTATGGTGACAAGGTCATTGGCACCAACCATACGCTCCCGACCAAGAAGGCCGCGCGCTATACAGGAGGTCTTTGGGTCGGCAAGTTTTTGAAGACGTGTACCTATCAGCGGGTGCTGACGGACGAGGCATCGGCAAAGGTTGGCGAATACTGTTCGCGTCTGTGTGTGCTGGAAGGCTTTGTCGGTCACGCCGAGCAGGCAAATATCCGCGTTCGACGCTATGGCGGTCGCAACATTCCCTATGCGAGCGCGGCGGAATGACGGACGAGCCCTTTCCGTCGACACCATCGTTCCGGCTCGAAGGCCGCCGTGCGCTGGTGACCGGCGCGGGACGAGGCATCGGGCGCGCCGCTGCGGTCGCGTTGGCAGATGCGGGCGCACATGTCACCCTGTGTGCCCGTACTGTGCGGGAAATCGAGGAGGTCGCGGCTGCGATCCGCAAGCGAGGTTCAGATGCGGACGTGCTCGCGCTCGATATCACGGATGTGGACTTGTTCCGTAAGGCGATCGAGGCTCGGAAAGCCTACGAGATTTTTGTCAACAATGCCGGGACCAATCGACCGAATCCGTTGCTCGAAGTTTCGGCTGAGGATTTCGATGTCGTGATGAACTTGAATGTCAGGGCGGCGTACTTTGCGGCACAATCGGTGGTGCGACGTATGATTGAAGCGGGTGTGCGGGGCTCCGTCATCAATATGTCTTCGCAGATGGGCCACGTCGGCGGCCCAAACCGGACACTCTATTGCGCATCCAAATGGGCAATGGAGGGGTTTTCGAAGGCGATGGCGCTCGATCTCGCGCCGCACGGCATTCGCGTGAACACGCTTTGCCCCACCTTCATCGAGACGCCGATGACACGCCCTTTTTTTGAAAACACGGCGTTCAAGCAAGCCGTGTTGTCGAAGATCAAGCTCGGACGGCTTGGTACGGTCGAGGATCTCATGGGGGCCATTGTTTTCCTGGCGAGCGACGCGTCAGCCTTGATGACTGGAGCGTCATTGGTTGTCGATGGCGGCTGGACCGCGGAATGAGGCGGATGTTTAACCGCGAAATGGATCGAGCCCAGTTAGTTCACGTCCTTGAATCAAGGTTAGGATGCCTGGCGTCCCGTCAGGGATCGATATCGTACGAACATCTCGTGCCATCTGTTCAAGGCCCAATTCACGACTTAGTCCGATTGCGCCGTGAATTCTCATCGCAAGGGCAATGGCGTGGTCGCAAGCATCTACGGCATACCGCTTCGCCATAGCAGAGAGTCCGTTTGCTCGCTCGCCACGGTCGATCGCAGCAAGTGCATTGTAACATACGAGGCGGCTGGTCAGTACAGCCGTTTCAATTTCGGCGAGGTCATTCTGAACGAGCTGAAATCCGCCGATGTAGCGGCCGAACTGCTTTCGGATTCCGGCGTACGAGCGCGCGGCGTCCAGCGCCTTTTGCGCAAGGTTGACAGCCATCAATCCAACGAGCGGCCGGTTCGCCAGCCATGTCAGCGTCAACAACTTGGCGGTATCGCCAGTATCGGGACACAGGTTCCGCTTGGGAACGCGACAATTGTCGAAAGTGACCTCCCCCAGGGGCGCCTGGCACAACCCGAGCATGTCGAGTTCACGGGTCTCGAACTCCGATTCATTCCGATCGACGAGAACTCGAACCACGCTTGAATTTCCGCCGTCGTCGGCGCGTCTGCATGTCACGTTGATAAGGTCGCAGACCGGAGCGTTGGATATCCAGAGCTTATTTCCGTCGATGACAAGCTCATCGCCGATCTCTGTGACTCTGGTTTTGACGCCGCGCGGATCCGACCCGACATCAGGCTCCGTGCTGCCGGTGCAGGCGATCTTCCGCCCCGCCATCAGGTCGGTCAGATATCTTTCCTTTTGCTCGGGTGAACAGCCGAAATGAATGCGCGCTGTCGTTGCTTCGTGCGGCTGCAGGATGAGCGCGACCGATGGAGGGATTTGTTCGCCGATCAGTCCATAGTCGAGCATGCTGAGGCCGGCACCGCCGGCCGATTCTGGAATTCGCGCGCAGGTCAGGCCAAGGTCGGCGGCCTTCGCCATGATAGCAAGGATGGCGGTCTTGGGCAGACCCTTGTCTCGATCGTTGGTATCAAGGATCGGTTGAATGTGGGTCGCGACCAGTCGTTTGGCAGCATCGACCATCATTTTCTGTTCGATGGTAAGGGAAAAGTCCATAGCGCAGCCCTTGTCACGCGCTTCTGGCATGATCTCTCGCCAATGCGCACTGGAGTTCGTGAATAAGCGCAGGCTGCATCTGGGGGAAATTCAAAAACCGGATGAATTCATACTCCAATTGGTATGGTCGTTTGGCGTCGGCTAAATGCAGCTTCTGCAAGGTCGCTGTGTCAACATACCAAACTGGATATGCGACCATCAATATTTCGTATTTTACAACATCGTCCTGCATTCTATCGTATCGATAATCAGGACGGTGAAACCGCCACAGCCAAGGAGGACAAATGCTGTCCGGTATCGATCTCAATATGAAAAAATGGGATTGGGATTACTTCCTCGCCGAACGGCGGAAGGTGGTAAACCTGTGGCCCACCGGAAAAGAAATCGAGCACCCGGAATCGATTGAAGAAGCGATCGCCTATCACAAGGCGCAGCCCTGGTGGAAATATGCGTCTCTTCGCAATGAAAAAGCCGAAGAGGAGGGTCGGATCCAGATCGTTCCTCAGGTCGGTCATGCGCTTGTTGAACAGACCGTTGACCACATCAGGCATTCCGAGGATCTTCAGCCTGCGCGATGGTACGTTCTCACCGATACATATACACGCAAATCCGAATACGCCAAAGCGCAGGACGCAGTCGAACGCAGCCGGGCCAAAGGCTTTTCCTATTTGAATGGCTATCCGCTCGTGGCCCATGGTGTGGCCGGATCGCGCACGGTCAATGAGGCCACGCGCGCGGCCGTGGGCACGGATAATAACGATGAAGATGCGCGGTTGCCTTGGGAGTTCGCGCTCGCTGGCGGCTGGACATGGGGAACTATCAAGAGCATCGAGGAACTGATCCAGCATTCGCGAGACTATCCCGTCGACAAGAATATTCATAATCAGCAGTATATCGACCGTCTCGCGGCTCATTTCACGGAAAGTGGCGTCCCCATTCTGCGCCGCGCATCGGCCAATCTCCCAGGTTGGGATTCGCTCGGCTTTAAGGTCACCGTTTCCCTTCTGGAAGTCTTGTTGTCCGCGGCACAGGGCGTGAAGTGGATCGATCTCAGCCTGGGGATCGGAATGAATCTCGTGCAGGACGTGGCTGCGATTCAGGTTCTCAAAAGCTTGTCCCGCGAATTCCTCGACCGCATGGGCTACAAGGACGTCAAGGTATTCTCCTGGACGTATTTTTTCCTTGGCGACTGGCCCTTGAACCGAGGTCAGATGGCGGGGCAACTGGCATGGAACGCCGCGGTTTCGACCCTGGCCGGCTGCAACGGGATGTTCATCAAGTCGCCCGACGAAGCGACCACAACTCCGACAGCGGAAGGTTTCCGTGAAGGTCTGCATATCTGCGGACAGATCGTTCGTTTGGTCGCCGGTCAGCGCTTGCCGGAATCGGAGGCGCTTTTGCTCGAGCGCAGGATGCTAGAACTTGAAGTTCGCGCCATCATGGATCGCGTTCTTGAACTTGGGAACGGCGACCTAGCGCTGGGCGGGGCCCGCGCGATCCTTTCAGGCGCGCTCGACACGATGTTTTCGCCCTACAAGTTCCTGAAGAGCAAGGTTAAGGTTGTGCGAGATTTCAACGGAGCTCTTCGCTATCTCGACCATGGACTGATGCCGTTGCCCAAGGAGGTCGTTGCGTATCACCGCGACCGGATTTCAGAGCGTGAACGCAATGAGGACTCCCGCGCGGGAATTAGCTGGATCGTCCGGGAGGCCACCTGGGCGTCCCGTTCTCTTGCCGAGGAGATTGCAGAACGTGGCTGATGCACAAAGCAAATCACAGGCGGGGACGGCTGCGGCTCTGGAGAGGCCGCGCCGTCAGCCGGTTATCGTTCTCGGAACGATCGGTCATGACGCGCATATTGTGGGTAGCTCCGTTCTGCGATTCGCGCTGGAGGAGGCAGGTTTCATGGTCGTCTTTCTCGGCGCGATCGTCCCGCCGGAAGAGTTCATCACAGCCGCAAAGGAAAGCGCGGCGGACGCTATCCTGGTGTCATCGATGTACGGCATGGGACGGATTGATTGCGCCGATTTTGGCGATAAGTGTGCGGAGGCAGGCCTCGGCCATGTGAAGCTATATCTCGGGGGCATTCTTGTAACTGATCCCGAGCAATGGGACGAAACGGAAGCGCTCTTTAAAGGGTACGGGTTTCACAGGGTCTATCCTCCGCAGACGAAACCCGAAACCGCTATCGCGGATCTCAAGAAGGACCTCGGTTTCGCCGGTTGACCCCATGATCCTCTTTCGGGATTGACGATGAACCTTGCGCTTGCGATCGATTTTGGAAGTACCTTCACCAAGGGCAGCTTGTTCGACCTTGCCGAGCGGCGGGTTCTGGGGATCGCATACGAGCCGAGTACGGTCGGTACTGACGTATCGATTGGGCTTCGGGCGGTGTTATTGGGGCTCAGTCATCTGACAGCGTTGCCGATGAGCCGAATTCCAGCTCGGGTTTGCAGCAGCGCCGCCGGTGGTCTCCGCGTCGCGGTCATTGGTCTAGTACCGAGCTTGAGTCTTGAGGCAGCGCAACGCGCAGCGCTCGGGGCGGGCGCGAAGATCATCGGCGCTTACGGCCACAAGATGTCGCAGGCCGCCTTATCGGCGCTCGAGAAATCCAGACCGGACCTGATTCTGCTTGCAGGCGGCATCGATGGTGGCGATGAAGAAACCATACTCCACAACGCTCGTGCGCTGTCCCGCGTGCAACTCCGATGTCCGATCATCGTCGCGGGTAACCAGTTCGTAGCCGGAGATTGCGCGGAGATATTGTTGAGCGCCGGCTGCAACGTTACCCTAGCTGCCAACATCTTACCCGAAATCGATCGCGTAGAGGTTCAGGAGGTTCACCACCTCATCCGCGAGTTGTTCGTCAAGCATATCACGCAAGCCAAGGGTATCGAGCGCATCTCCGATGAGGTGAATCTGGTGGCGCCAATTATTCCAACCCCCGCTGCAGTATTACGGGCGTGCCAGCTTCTTGCGGAAGGTTACCCGGGTCAGAGGGGCTTTGGTGAGGTCATCATCGTCGATATCGGAGGCGCAACGACCGACATCCATTCAGCGACTGACGGTGCGCCGACCCGACCCGGCGTGTTGCGGCGTGGGTTGCCCGAGCTGTTTCTTAAAAGAACCGTGGAAGGCGATCTGGGGGTACGCATCAATGCCGCCACGATCGTTGAGCGGAGCGGGGTGGAAACGATCGCTGCGCTTGCTCGGCAACTCTGCTCGATCCCGCAGACCGCAGCCGATGTCCTCGCATATGTGGAACGGGTCTCGGCCGACCCCAACTACGTTCCGGACAATGAAAAAGAAGCAGCCCTGGACGGAGCTATGGCGCATTCTGCTATCCGGATTGCGATTCAGCGGCACGCCGGGTTCGTCAAGGAGGTTTACACCGGTGCCGGGCTCGCCCAGGTGCAGTATGGCAAAGACCTCGGAGCTGTCTCGACAGTCGTCGGGGTCGGCGGGGTCATTGCCTATGGAAATCACGCCGAATTCGCATTAGGGGGCGTGGTTGCCGACGCTGGTGAACCTCAGTCGCTCGCGCCTGAGCATCCGGATATTCTGATTGACCGTTCGTATCTGCTGTATGCGATCGGCTTGCTTGCCGAGGATCAACCGGAGATTGCTTTCAACCTTGCAAAACAGGTTTTGGTCAGTTCGTCATCAATGGCGCCGCAAATCACAGCCGGTGGACGCGAGCGGAATAGCATTTCAGCAGATATGAGGGCGTCACGCGAGTAAGGCCATGCAGCAGTCCCGGAAAGAACTGAAGACCCTCAAGGCTGCAGCGCGCGCCGGTGATGCTGACGCGGCTCGCCAGCTTCTCGCGCATAGCATCGCCTTGGGGCATTATCGCCTCAGCGTACGCCGCTATTTTGCGGCCGTCGTCCTCGGAGCACAAGACCTTGATCGCTTCAGGCCATTTTGCCGCTCCGTGGTGCGCCAGATAGGGCCGGATCAGGTTGCCATCATGGCAAGAGAAGCTGTGTTGCAGCCGTCGTTAAATATATCGAATGCATCGGAGTGGGATCTTATCGCTGCGATCCTATGATCGCGACGGTCTGTTCCGGAAGCTGCTTTATCCATCTGGATCAGGATATGGCTTCAGCGTGGGCGAAGGAGCTTCGCTTGTGCATGTTTCTGAATAGCGGGAATAGCAATGCTATCAGGGAAAGAAACATAAAAGTTCCGCGGATGGGCCCGTCGAAGAATGCCATCCAGTTGTTGTCGTGGCTTATCATCGTTTGCATGAAAGAACTTTCGGCGAGTGGCCCGAGGACTACGCCGAGAACGAGCGGCGAAATCGGGAATTTGAATCGCTCGAAGCAGTAGCCGAGTGCGCCGAATACAACGATGATGATCATGTCTGTAACGCTATTGCGATTGGCGTATGTTCCGAGCAGGCTGAACATGATGACAATCGCCGCGAGGATTGCGGGAGGTATACTGAGCACCCGGACGACTACGCGTATCCAGGGAAAGCTCAGCAAGCACATTCCGATAACTGCGATAAACATTGAAGCAAAAATCGTATAAACTGTAACTCTGGATTCCGCGGTTGCCAGCAACAGTGGTCCAGGTTGCACTCCATGGAGCAGAAAGGCCGCGAGGATGATCGCCGTGGCACCGCTTCCGGGAATTCCGAGTGTCAGAAGTGGCACCATGTGACCCGCCACCGACGCCGTCGATCCGATCTGCGGTGCAACGATGCCTTCCGGCAGTCCCGTTCCGAGCTGCGTCCGCCGTTTGCTGTACTGCTTCTCCATGCCGTAAGCGATAAACGACGTGACGGTTGCGCCGGCGCCCGGGACGATTCCCAGCAGCGTGCCGAGAATGGTGCTGCGGACAAAGGTGCCTCTGATTTCCCAGATGTCCTTCCATCTCGGAAATCGCGTGTTCGTCTTGACCGGGCCGCTCTTGCTGAAAAAATCGACAGGCTTGCGGCCAAGGCGCGTCAGAACTTCACCGAAACCATACATCCCGACCAGAACCGCGATATACGGAATGCCATTCACGAGAATTGCCAAATTAAATGTAAATCGCTCTGAACCGTAAATGCTGTCGACGCCTACGGTTGAGATGATCAAGCCGACAAAAAGGCCGATAAAGGCGTTATTGATCGACGAACCCGCAAGCGAAACCACAGATGTCAGTCCAAGGAACACGGCTGCGAAATAGTCAGCCGTAGAGAACTGCAGTGCAAGCTTACCAAGCGGAATCGCCAAGCCCACCATAAATGTGGTGGATACGATGCCGCCCAGAAAGGCTGAAATCAGCGCCCAGCCGAGTGCTTCCGAGGTCTTGCCGTTGCGCGACATCTGGTAGCCGTCCCAAAGTATCGGGATGTCGTTTGGTTCGCCCGGAATGCGGTACAAAATCGCCGTAAAGCAGCCGGCGTACGTGCCGGACATGTAGATGGCGGTGAGCATGATGATGGATGGCTCGATCTTCATCGTGTAAGTGAATGGCAGCGCGAGAACGATGCCCATCACGATTCCCAAGCCCGGCATGACGGAAACGGCCATCCCCACGATGAGGCCAATTAGCAGCATCGTCAGATAGCCTTCTGTGACGATCTGGACGATACCTTGGAACAAAAGATGAATTGTCTCCACGCTCGACTCCCTCAGAGATTGATCAATTTCATGAGCGCCAAGGAAACTTTGGCGAACGGCTCAATGCCGATCGGCAGCGAGACGTAGACAACGCGAACGAAAATGACCGTGAAGAAAAGGCTGGTAATGAGCGAAACCACAAGCACCCGGCCAGGCTTTCGGTAACCTCCAAGGAAAATCACGAAAGCAATGAAAAAGAAGCTGCTTAAAAAGAAGCCGAATACGGGCAGGAAAAAAAGATAAGCGATCGTCCCTGCGAGCGTTCCCCACACCCGAAGCGGGTAGATCTCCCCCTCGTCGGCTTCGGAATGTGCAGATTGGTCCGTTTCGACATCTTCCGGGGGGGAGGACGGCTGTTCGACGCCTGCCGGTATCAGGAGTACGGCTTTGATGATGCCCCATGCGGACGAGAGCATCATCAACCCCAGGATGATTTTCGGCCAGAGATCGGGCCCGATGCGCCCTTCGACCCGGTCGAATTCGATGTTGTCTGCGTTGATATAAAGGAAGACGCCGGTCACGAAGATCAGGAGGTAGGGCGCGGCCGCATTCAGCCGTGCACGCCAGGAGATTGGCGCCGCTTGCGCTTTCTGGCCCTGTTGCTCGCGCAAAACCTGCTTCCTGAAATCGGACGAGGAGGGAGAAAGGTCGATATCCGCCATCGGATATGACTCCCTATTTTTTGCCGGCCATTTTCTTCATGGCCTGGAGATCGCTCTCCATCAGTTTCGACGCTGCCTCGGTCGGAACGTAGCTTTCCGGGCTTGCTAGTTCTCGCTTCAAAAACGCGGCGTATTCCGGCGTCGCCACGACCGCGCTTAGCGAATTCGAAAGTTTTTTGATGATGTCCGGTGGCGTTCCCGCCTTGACGACAAGAGCGCGCCGTTGCGGCAGGCTGATATCATAGCCCACATCCCTCGCGTTTGGAATCTGTTCGAATCCTTTGATCGGTTCGGTACCAAAGAACAAGATTGGTCTCATCTGCTTTCCCGAAACGAAATTTCCGATATTTCCGATCGGCGAATACAGCAAATCGACGTGATGCCCGAGCAGGGCACTGTAACGCTCGCCCGGCTCGGCATATGGGACAGCCTTGAGGCTAACACCGCTCTTGGCCAATTGCCGGATGGTCAGATCGTCAGGGCTTCCAAATCCGGAGATCGCGACTTTGAGTCCCGAGGGATTGGCCTTTGCCGCCTTCTCGACGTCAGCCCACGATTTGAATTTGCTGTCCTCGGCGACGTAAAATCCCGAAGGCAACTGAATGACAATTCCCAGCGTGACCAGGTCCGACATATGCCATTTTGGAGGCCGGCTGGCGAGCAGCGCGAATGTATCCCAGGCCAGCAGCGAAACGGAGTAGCCGTCGGCGGGTGCCGAGAGCATCTTGATCATGCCGGCATTGCCCGTGCCGCCCGGCACATTCACAATCGGGAACGGTACATTGAAATGGGCCTGGAGTAGTTTTGACAGCTCACGTCCTGTCTGGTCCGAGCCACCACCTGCGCCCCACGGCACGATGAATTCAACGGGTCTTGACGGATAGTGTTCCGGGGATTCTGCCGCTGCGACGTGTGAGGCAAGGGCCCATAGCGAGAGCGCTGCCGCTGTGGCACTTAAAATGCGCATCGTGTCCTCCCTGGTCGTTCTGGTCGAATTTGTTATTCAGATTCTCAGCTATGGTAGGGTGCTTTTGATCCAACCTCCACCACAACCCGTCCGATTGTTGTCGCGTCGAAAAACCGATCCATTGATCCGTCGAGTTGTTCGAAGGCGATCGGACGCGATATTTGAGCCAAGCGAGTTGGCTTGAGGTCGCTGCTCATGCGCTCCCACAACCGCCTGCGATGATCCATTTTCAACTGACGGGATACGTTGATGCCGAGCACGTCGATCGCCCGGAGAACCCAGGGCAGAACCGTGGTTGTTAGTTCGGCGCCGACTGCCATGCCTGCGATGGCGAGTTTGCCGTAAGGCTGCAATCTTGCGGCCAGCCGGTCAAAATATATTCCCCCCACATTGTCCAGCGCACCTGCGAAAAGAGGCGGCGCAAGCGGTGCGCGGTTCGTCAGCAACTCCTCTCGCGACATGACCCTGGCGGCGCCGATATCGCGGAGAAAGGCTTCCTGGTCTTTCTTGCCCGAGATGGCAACCACCTCGAAGCCTTTGCGAGCGAACATGTTGATTGCCAGGCTTCCCACGCCGCCCGTTGCACCCGTGATCGCGATCGCTCCATCGGACGGTTTGAGGCCGGCTTGCTCCAATCTCTCCACCGCCAGCGCGGCTGTTAGCCCAGACGTTCCCAGACCCATCGCTTCATAAAGTGACAACTGGCTCGGCAAGGGCACGATCCAGTCGGCTGGAACCCTGGCATATTCGGCATAGGCGCCGTCATGCGTGGTGCCGAGGCTGTAATTCGTGACGACGACATGGTCGCCTTCGCGGAAGCGGTCGTCGATGGAAGAGACGACCACGCCCGACAAATCAACGCCGGTCACACAGGGCCGGTCCGTCCGGACGTTCTTGCCGACGCCTCGCGCGGCCATCGCGTCCTTGTAGGTTATTGCGGAAAAAGCCGTCTTGATCAGAACATCGCCGCTATCGATCTCATCAAGCGTCAGTTGTTCAAACCTGCACTCCGGCTTGTCATGGACTGTATGAACGCGAAATGCCTTGAAGGGTTTCATTACAGTCGTTCCTGCTGACCGCCGGCGTTGAGAAGGGCGTCTGGACGTGTGGGGCCGTCGTCGGTTGACCGATCGCAAAAGGCCACGCCGTCGCGTTCGAGCTGGTCGATCTCGTCATCGGTGAGATCGGAAAATCGCTTCAGGATTGGGCGGGTGTCCTGGCCGGTTCGATGTCCGGACCACGCCACGCTTCCCGGTGTCGCCGACAGTTTCGGCACGACGCCTGCGAGGGTCACATTTCCAAGGTCGTCGTCGGGCACGCTGAGCAGCATGTCGCGTTGGCGGTAGTGTGAATCACGAAAGATATCTTCCATGGTGAAAATGCGGCTGGCCGGCACTCCGGCCGCATCCAGAACGCGTTCGATTTCTTCAAGATCATGTGCCCGGGTCCAGTTTCCGATGATCTCGTCGATGTCTTCTTCGTGCGCGGATCTGATGTTCTGCTCGGCAAAGCGAGGATCGGAACCCAATTGAGGCATGCCCATTGCGTTGACGAGACGCCGATAAACGTTATCGGCGAGTGCTGCGACGTGTATGAATTTCTTGTCCTTGGTGACGTATAGATTGTTGGGAGCGCTATTCGGAAGCCGGCTGCCGGCTCGCATTCCGATCGCGCCGGTTTTTTCATAGCTCGGAACATAAGATTCCATGAAGCTGAAAGCGGCATCGATCAAGGCAACGTCCACAATCTGGCCGCTTCCGCTCTTCTCGCGCGCAAGGAGGGCCAGCATGGTTCCGAAGGCGGCATACAAGCCTGTGATATAGTCGGTCAGTGGCATCGCAACGCGAGAAGGGGGGCGGTCCGGATCGCCGATGAGGTGACGCAGTCCGCTCATCGCCTCGCCGATAACTCCGTAACCGGGACGATCCTTGTACGGTCCACTTTGTCCAAACCCGCTGATCCGCGTAAAAATCAGATCGGGCTTGATCTTTTTGAGTTGCTCATAGCCCAGACCCCATTTTTCAAGGGTGCCCGGTCTGAAGTTCTCGACGACCACATCAAAATTCGGCACGAGTTTTCGAAGGAGCGATTGAGCTGCCGGCTTTCTCAGATCGAGCGAAGCAATCGATTTGTTGCGGCAAATGCTCGCAGCATAAAGTGACTTGCCATCGATTTGCTGACCTAGCTTGCGGATGGGATCACCTTCGGGGGCTTCGATTTTGATGACGTCCGCGCCGAAGTCGGCGAGCAGGCGCGCGCAGAAAGGGCCCGCTGCGGTCGAGCCAAGTTCAAGAACACGATAGCCGACCAGAGGCCCAGTGCCGTTCACTCGGCTTTTATTCGTATTCATCCATTGCTCCACACGAGTGGTCGGAAGACTGTTGATCATGTCTTCACGCCTTTACGATAGGGAGGCGTCGAATGTTGTAAAATACGAAATTCTGATGCTTTTATATCTGACATGGTATGGAAGGATGGAAACGATGATCCGGCTTCGGCAGTTGCAGGCGCTCAACTATGTCCTGTCGAGTCGCACAATGACGGCGGCATCCGAATTGTTCGGGGTGACACAACCCGCGATGAGCCGTCTGATTATGCAACTCGAAGAGGAAGTCGGGTGCCAGCTTTTACGGCGCGACCGCGGACGGGTACGTCTGACGGAAGAAGGGGTGCGCTTTTACGAAAAGGCCGAAGAAGTCCTGTCATCGATGCGGGAGCTCGGCAGCGTCGCTGAAAGCCTTCGAAGAGATCCCAAAGGCGAAGTCAGGATCATCTCGATCTATGGCCTAGTCAATAGCTTGATTCCAACCGCGATCGCCTCGTTTTCCGAGGCTCATCCCAAGATCAGAATTACGATCGACGTTCTGAACCGGGCGCGACTTGAGGAAGTTATTCACGAGCGACAGTTCGATATTGCGCTGGCCACATTGCCGGTGAAATCACCGCCTTCGTTGACGATAGAAACGTTGGGTGCGCTGCCTGCAATATGTGTGGTTCCGGCGAAGCATCCTCTTGCCAGAAAAAAAGTCATTCAAGCATCAGATCTGGTTGGAATTCCGTTTATCTCGGCACGGCGAGAGACCCTCTTGCGGCAGCGTGTCGATGATGTTTTCGAGCGACTTGGCATCACTCGAGTCATGCAGTTTGAATGCCATAATACTGAAGTCATGTGCCAGTTGGTTGGCGCAGGCCTCGGCCTTTCGATTGTTCATCCATTTGTCCGCAATCCCGTTGACGAAACATATGTGATCAGAGCCTTCGAACCTTCAATCATGATGGAATATGCGATGTTTCGGCAGCCAAGGGATGAGATCACCAATGCCTGCGAACTGATGGCTGGTCACATCAAGGCGGAAACCCGATATCTCAGTGCCTTGTCGTCACGGAAGCTACGGAAGCGGTAACGGCGAGGATCAGGCCTGTGTCGTCTGGGAGATGCTGCATGTCGCAGTTGCAAGATTCAGTCATTCGAACGGACGAGTCCGCTGATAGCTTGGGGTGCCTGAGCAATTTGGAAGCGCTGCTTCAGATTGTCGGAAATGTTTCTGGCCTGGATATTCTCGACGTCGGCTGCGGTGATGGAACGATCGTCAGGGAGTTGATCAGGCTGGGTGCACACGCCACCGGCATCGACCCTCATCTTGTGCCCGGCCATCCAGCCGAGCTTGTGCGAGCGTCTGCAGCAGCGATTCCGATGCCGTCAGCCTCGTTCGATGTTGTGAGTTTTGTTTTTTCGCTGCACCATGTTCCACGACAAGCTTTGGAAGCCAGTCTCAGTGAAACTCGAAGATTGCTTCGTGAGGGCGGGAAACTCTACGTTGCGGAGCCGATAACCAAAGGACCCTTCCAGTATTTGATCGAACCGTTTCATGATGAAACGCAAGCGCGAGCGGATGCTGCCAGGGCGATGCGCGATTATTTGCAATCTGGTTTCGGAGAAATGCGTACATTTCTCTATACGGAGCGCCGGATATTTTCCAGCTTCGAGGCATTTGTTGCTCGCATGTGTGCCAAAACACGGATCAACGAATATAAGGATCATCAAGTCAGGACGCCCGAGGTGAGGCGACGCTTCGACGAATTGTTTGTTCGCTTCGGCGGGACATTGGATCAGCCGGTCAAGGTCAGTTTTTATTCACGGAGTTGATCGAAAGATTTCCAGTGACCGGCACGAGGGTATCACTTGTGGAGATAGGTGCGATCAGCGACCGCGTCGCCTGTCATCCGGCGTGACGCCACTCTCCTATGTGCTTGGTCAGGCTTTTGCTGCGAGTGAAATCGCTCTGCCACGTTCCGCCAGCTTGACCATGACCTGAAGCGCGAAATTGCTTGGTGTTGGAAGGCCAAGCTCGACTCCCTTTCGGACCACGAAGCCGTTCAGGAAATCGATTTCGGTAGGTTTGCCGCGAGCGAGGTCCTGTGCGGTCGAGGAAAATTGCGTAGGCATCGCGGCGGGAATTTTCGCTGCCTGCTCGAGCATATCGTCCGGCAGGGTCACCCCGCTTCCACGTGCGACCGCGACGCATTCTTCGACCACGCTGGCGACGAACTCGTTCGCTCCCTCGACTTCGGCCATCGGGCCGTATGCGATGTTCGCCACCGCCGACAGGGCGTTATAGGCACAGTTGGTGACGAGCTTCATCCACTGCATCTTTTCGATGTCGTCGGCGATGGTGATTGGAATGCCGGCGGCTTCCAGTGTTTGTGCCAGCGCCTCGCTCCGCGGAGAGGACCCAATCACCAGCTCTCCGCGCCCGTGATGTTTGACATGGCCCGGCCCGGCCATTTCTGCGCCGACGTAGACCACAGTCGGAATGACGAGACCGTTGATGACGGTACGAAGGCGCTGTGGATTGTCGACACCATTCTGCAGGCTCAGGACAACCGTATCGTCAGCCAGTCGCGAGGAGAGGGCGGCCCCGGCGCGTTCGGTGTCGGCCGACTTCACGCTGAACAGGACGAGCTCGGGTGTCGCGAGCGTCGACACGTCCGTTATCGCAGTTGCGTGCAAATGCTGGTTTTGCGACTTCATCTCAAGAAGGAGACCGCGCGCGTTGATTGCATCGACATGGGGTTTTCTGCCGACGAATGTGACATCGTGCCCGGCCCGGACCAGCAGAGCTCCGAAGTAGCATCCGACGGCTCCGGCGCCAACAACAGCGATTTTCATCTGTTCTCCCATTCTTAGATGGGAACGTTAGCAGCAAAGCACGGCTTGCGAAACCTTGTGCGGCGCCGTTCTTCGAGGCCTATTGTCTAATTCCTTGCAGTCACCTGCGGAATGGAGCGTTGTAGGAGACGGTCAGGTTTCAATCTCGCAGTTCAGCCGCTTCAGCGCCGCATCGATCCACGAACGATCAAGGGTTTCGTTCGCAATCGCCTGCATCGTTCTAACTTCGGCTTCCTGCTTTGCCCGCGTCTCACCTGCGACACCTTGAGCATGATCGAATGGGACACAAAGAACCCCGTCGTCGTCACCGATCATGAGATCGCCTGGCTCGATGACCATTCCGTCTATCGCAATCGGAACGTTGATTTCGCCTGGACCGTCCTTGTAGGGACCGCGATGGGTGACACCTGTGGCAAATACCGGAAAGGATTGATTGCGGATCGCGGCCGAGTCGCGGATCGCGCCATTGATCACCATGCCGCCCAAGTCTCGGCGGACCGATTGCGCGAGCATGATCTCGCCGAACAATGCGTTTGTGAGATCTCCGCCGCCATCGACGACGATGATGTCGCCTGGCTCGGCCATATCGATTGCCTTGTGGATCATCAGGTTGTCGCCAGGCCTTGTCTTCACGGTAAATGCTGGCCCAGCCATCGACTTGCCGGAATGCATCGGTCGCAACCTGGCGCCACCCGCGCTCATTCGACCCATGACATCACTCACGTTCGCGACCGGAAGCGTTCGAAACGCTGCGATCGTGGTTTCTCCGATTTTTCGCCGGCGCAAGCGAATGCGAAAGCCGATGCTCATGAAGAAATTCCCCTGCGCTCGCGCAGTCGGCCTTTGCCGAGTATCGCGTAAGTGGAGCAGTGCTCCGATGACGACACCCTCTAATACGAGCATCGAACGTTGACAAGGATAAATGTATATACATACTGCACCTCTCGGAATAGTTCGTAAGCAAGGTTTCGTCATCGCCGTCGCTCGGTCTGCTTGGATCCGCCGGCATAGCAAGGTTCGCCTGATGATAGTTGATACACATGTTCACTATAACGACCTCCCGGCCGGGCATGCCAAGGCTGGCAGCGTGGCCATGGCGCATCTGTCGGTCGACGAATTGCTTGAGCACGCAAGTGACGCCGGAATTGACAAGATCGTCCAGGTGACGCCGTTTGCCGCTGGTTTCGACAATGGATATTCCCTCCGCGCCGCTGAAGAGCGAAGCGATCGGGTGGTGGGCGTACTGGGTCGGGTCGATCCGATCGGGAGTGATCTCGAAGACCGTGTCGCTGAATTTTTCTCGCATAATGCCGCGCTGGGACTGCGCTTCGTTCTGTTCAATTCTTGGAGCGAGGATTGGTTACGAGATGGCAAGATTGATTCGATCATGCGTCTTGCCGACCAAAACAATTTCCCCGTCGAGATTTTCATGCCTTACGCCTCCCCCGATCTTCAACGGATGGCGCGGAGGTTTCCGAGCGTTCGGATCATCGCAGATCACATGCAGATCCGTCATGTCCGCGGAATCGGTCCCCGCGATACGTTCCGCTACTGGGATGAGACCGTATCACTCGCGCGCGAGCCCAATGTCTGGCTCAAGGTTTCACACTTTCCGGAAGCGGCCCTGGCGGAAGGATACCCATTTCCGACGGCGCTGGATCGCTTCAGAGAGCTTCATTCAGAAGTGGGGGCGGATCGGCTGATTTGGGGTTCAAACTATCCACCCGTCGCGCGCGCCTGCAGTTATCGGCAATCTGTCGATTTTGTCCGTAAGGAATGTGGGTTTCTCTCGGCGGCCGAGAAGGATGCCATTCTCGGTACGAATTTTATGTCGGAATTCGCTGTCAGAAAGGACCGTTGGTATGCGCAGTAGGCTGTTTGTCCCGGGCTCACGTCCCGAGCTGTTTCTGAAGGCGCTCAATGCCGGTGCGGATGCCGTCTGTTTTGATCTGCAAGATGCGGTCGCCCCCGAAAAGAAAAACTCTGCTCGGGAGGCTGTTGCCGAATTTCTGCGAACATTGCCGAATTTGCGCTCGAAGCCGAAGATCATGGTACGCGTGAATCCGACAACGTCTGAACACTTTGGTCGAGATCTCGTGGCCGTTGTTGGACCGGGGATCGATCTGATCAATCTGCCAATGGTGGAAACCGGACAGGATGTCAGGACGACATGTGTTCTGCTCGATCAGCTCGAGCGCCAGAAGAAGGCTACCTCGCGGCTGAGGCTTCTGGTTAACATTGAAGTCCCGCGTGCGGTTCGTCTCGCTGCTGAAATCGCTGGAGCGGATACTCGTGTGATGGGACTTCAGGTCGGCTTTGGCGATCTATTCGAGCCGTTTGGTATCAAGCGGACAAGCGCGGCAGCCATCAATATGGTCCGGATGTCCGTCAGATTGGCTGCGGCAGAAGCGAGGCTTCCGACCTTCGACGCCGCGTTCACCGCAGTATCCCAGCCCGAGAAATTTCGCGAGGAAGCCATTTCCGCACGGGAGCTTGGATTGAGCGGTAAGACCTGTATCCACCCGTCTCAAGTCGCAATCGCCAACGAAGTATTCTCGGTTTCGACTGATGAAATTGAGCGAGCCCGCCGGATTGTGCAGGCGGGGGACAAGGCCATTCGAGAGGGGGTAGGCGCTGTCCTGCTCGATGGGGTGATGATAGACGCCCCGTTCATCGAAGGGGCGAGAATGCTTTTGGATCAAGCTGGACATCGAAGTAGCAACGTCGATTGACGGATAGGCCATCTCGCTCCGAGGGAGTTATAACGGCGTGAGTTGGGCTGTCTGGTGGTGGATTGCATCTGGAGGCCGTGCTACAGCCACTTTGGCGGTTTGGTCGAAGAATCACACGCGTTCGTCCATGTCTTGCTGTCGAAAGAATTATGCGAACCTGCGGAACAGCCTATGCGCGCTGATGGTCGGTCTTCCAAGCTCAGGACCATTCGATCTTCCGATCGACAGAAGCCGACCAAATCCCCGGATCGGCCCCTTCCAGCGCACGCGGTAATTGAACAGCATTTACGGGAGTTGATTCTTGCCGGTGAGGGGCAGGCTGAACCGTTGCCCACGGAAGAGACTCTCGCGGCGAAATTCAACGTCAATCGAATGACTGTGCGCCAAGCATATCAACGGCTCGCTGCGTCTGGAGTTGTGTCGCGCCGCCGTGGTGTTGGCTCATTTGTTAATTTGCAAGCCGTGGAGACGTTGCCACTTTTCGGTAAGGAAGGGTTTGAGGCGTGGCTGGACGATCGCGGCACCACCATGCGACACGTCCTGAAGTACGAATTGAGGCCGTGTCCAGCGGCTGTTGCCGCGATGATGAGGATCGAACCAGGTGAGCCGGTCACCTACCTCGAACGACTCCGAATCATAAAGGGCGTCGGTTTCTTCGATAAGCGCTACATGGGGGCGTGGATATTTGATGCGATCTCCGCGCAGGAGATCGAGCGATCGAGTCTGTTGCTTTTGCTTCTGGACGCGGGCTTCAACCCAGCTTCCGTTCGCGTTGATATAGACGCGCATCCAGCAGCAAAGGATGAATCTGCCAACCTCGGCATTTCAATTGGTGCTCCAGTTCTCGAACGTCGGATCACATACGTCGACAAGAGAGGCGCTGCCTTGTTCTTCGGTCGAACTCATTGCCCAGGACAATTGTCGGCATATTCATTCTCGACTGAGCTTACGCCAGAGCTTAAGAGACGGCTCCTGCGCGTTAAGGCCGCAAATCCGAAGTAAGATTCGGAAACGATTCCTGCGGATTGACTTTATCTATACAAAGTCGTCTACTGCCTTATCCAACGTTTCAACTCGGCTGCGATTGGTCCTGCAACCGTCGGCACGTTCCGGGAATGCAGCAGATTGGATATCGGACCCAAGGAAGGAAGCCATGGAAACGCCGCAGCAATCCGGGCGTACCGCGATTGCGATCGTTAATGAGGGCGATCCGCGGCAGGACAGTCGCGCATTTAGGCGATGCCTTGGTGAGTATGCGACCGGTGTTACGGTCATCACGACGCGGCATGCCGGTGGTTTGGCCGGCGTGACGGCGAATTCCTTTTCGTCGCTTTCCATGGACCCACCACTTATCATGTGGGCGATCAGTCGAACTTCGCGAAGTTTCGATAGTTTTCGGTCGGCAGAGTCGTTCGCCGTTCACGTACTGAGCGCGGATCAAATTGCGATCTCGCGCCGCTTTTCCGGCGCGGACCAGAACAAATTTGCCGGATTGGCGTGGTCTCCGGGGCAGACAGGAGCGCCGCTTATTGACGGCGTGGCTGCGCGCTTCGAATGCCGGCGAGAAGCAATTTACGATGGCGGCGACCACGTCATTCTCGTCGGACGAGTTGAATATTACACGCACTATGAAACGGAAGGGTTGCTATTCGCGCGCGGCGCTTACGGCATTGCGCAGGATCACCCGGATCTGAGGACCAAAACCGATATAGACGTCAGTCTCAAAAATACGCCGCGTCCATTTCCCTTACTGACGCTATTGTCGCGAGCTTATCATCATATGTCCGCGCGTTTCGAAGAGCATCGGAATGCCGAAGGTGTCAGCGAAACTCATTCGCGCGTTTTAGCCGCTCTTTATGAAAAGCCGGAATCTTCTCTCGACGATCTCGTTCGCGCGACGTTTCTGGGGCGGCGTGAGGCCGAAGATGCCGTGGCGGAACTGTTGCAGCGGGGCCTTGTCGTGCGTGCTCTGGACGAGACGCTTACATTGACTGACGCAGGCAGTGAGCGGCGCGAAGCGATCGGGATGCGCACCGCTGGTTTCGAAGCAGAGCAGATGAAGGGGATTCCGGAAGCGGACGTCGCTGCCGGTCGTCGTTTTCTTCTCGGCTACGTCTCCAGGCACTCGGTTTAATTATCCTCACTGCGGGCGCGAATCTTCTCATAATCGGTTGACATCAACTTTGTATATACATATCGTTTGCGACAGGAAGGATGAGCTGCGGTTCGTCATCGGTGAGTTTGCGTTTGCTGCAAAAACAGAAGTGAGCGCGTGAGGGAGGAGAGTCTTCGGATGTCAGACCAGCCCGGGAGCGGAGCGCTGAATGGACTTCGCGTGATAGATTGCGCGACGTTATTCGCCGGGCCGCTTTGCGCTACCATGATGGCCGATTTCGGTGCCGACGTGATCAAGGTCGAACATCCCAAGGGTGATCCTCTCAGGAATATGGGGCACAAGAAAAACGGTGAAGGACTCTGGTGGAAAGTCGCCGGACGAAACAAGCGTTCAATCGTTCTTGATTTACGCGCAGAAGATGGGGCGGAGACTTTCAAGAGCCTGATTGCCGGCGCGGATATTCTGATCGAGAACTTCCGGACAGGAACACTCGAAAGCTGGGGGCTTGGCTGGGATGTGCTGTCCGCACTCAATCCTCGCCTGATCATGATCCGCACCACAGGTTTTGGGCAGACGGGCCCGTATCGGCGACGTCCTGGTTTTGGAACGCTTGCTGAAGCCATGGCGGGCTTTGCTCACATTACCGGCGAGGCCGATGGTCCACCGACGCTGCCGCCCTTTGGTCTCGCGGATGGCGTCGCGGCCTACGTGAGTTGCAGCGCCGCCATGTTTGCGGTCTATGAGCGCGACGTCCGTGGTAGCGGCAAGGGGCAGTTCATCGACGTTGCCATCTACGAGCCGCTCTTCAGTCTTCTTGGTCCTCAGTCGACGGTGTTCGACCAGCTCGGAATTGTTCAGAACCGCACGGGAAACCGATCGGTCAACAATGCGCCGCGCAACACCTATAAGACCAATGACGGCAGGTGGATTGCATTGTCGACGTCGTCGCCGAATATCGCGCGTCGCGTTCTTGAACTGACCGGTGGGCGTGCGGCCGCCGAAGATCCGCGCTTTCAAACCAATCTTGACCGCGTCAAGCACGTCGATGAAATCGATGCCATCGTTGGTGGCTGGGTTGCAGAGCACTCGCTGGCTGAAGTGATTGATGCCTTCGAAAAGGCTGAGGCCGCTGTTGCTCCAATTTATGACGTCGAACAGTTCATGGCTGATCCTCAAGTTCAGGCGCGTCAGACCGTAGTTGCAGTCGAGGATGAGGATCTTGGTTCGATCAAGATGCCCAACGTTGTTCCGCGGTTCTCGCGGACGCCCGGCTCGATCCGGTTTGCTGGTCCGAGATTGGGTCAGCACAGTGATGAAATTCGGCGCGAGCTCGACAATGACGATGCAACTACTCGAGCGGCCAGCGCCTAATTAGCTTTTCCACCGCCGATGAATCGGCGGCGGCTGTTGACAGACCGGAGTATGCAGATGATCCCCGCGCCTATTACCGCGCCGCTTGCTGAGGGCGTCGACCGTGAGCGAACCAACCCGATCTATAACGGCAACAAACTAAAGCTCGGTACGTTTGGAACGAACGGTAAGGGCACAGCCAATACGCTGGTCCCGGAGCAGTATCGCCCGACCTGGGCCAATGTCGTCAAGGCTGCGCAACTGACCGATTCAGCCGGTCTTGAGGCCATTGTTTCGTATGCACACTGGAAGGGTCACGAGCTTGGGAAGCCTGACCATCCTTCCGCTGTAGTCCTTGATCCCTATACGTGGGCGGCGGGCCTCGCGCAGGCGACAAAGTACTCGGCTATTTTTGTCACCACCCACGCACCCGTTATTCATCCCATAACGGCGGCAAAGCAATCGTCGACGATCGATTTGATTTCCGGCGGTCGATTTGGACTTAACGTTGTGGCGGGGTGGAATCGGCCTGAGCTCGAGATGTTCGGGGCACCCTTGAAGGAGCATGAAGAGCGCTACAAGCATTTGGACGAATGGTTACACGTCTTGAAGCGGCTCTGGACCGAGTCCGACGAGTTCGACTACGAGGGAACATTCTTCAAAATCATCAATGGATCTTCGCGACCGCAGCCTATTCAGAAGCCCAATCCACCGATCATGAATGCGGGCGGTTCGGAAATTGGGCGGCAGTTTGCAGCTAAGCATGGCGACATGTGCTTCATCCAGGCCTCCGATGATCCGAAAGCTTGGCCAGGCCAGGTAGCTTCGTACAAGGATTTGGCTCGCGAGAAATATAATCGCGAAACGCAGGTATGGATGCTTGCCGCTGTCGTTCAGCGTGAGACGCGTGCGGAGGCAGAAGCGTATTTGAAGCGCTACGCGGTCGAATTGGCCGACCTTGATTCTGTCGACGCTTCGAACAGGCTGCGCATGGAGAACGCCAAGATACGTCCAGATCTTCTGGAGGGGATGCGCTTCCGAAAGGCGGCGGGTGCTGGCGGATCCATTCTCGTTGGAACGGCAGACGATGTGGCGAGTAACCTCCAGGCTTTTGCGGAGGCAGGGATCGATGGGGTGCTCCTATCCTGGGTGGATTTCGCCGACGGCCTTACACGGTTTCAAGAAGAGGTGTTGCCGCGCCTTGAGCGTGCGGGGTTACGAAGGCCGTTCAGCGGGCTTCAGAAGGCAACGGCCGCATGAGCATCGCATCAGCCAGCAATGTGCGTGCCGCAGCAACGACGGAAGATGAGCTTCCTCCGGTGACTCGGCTCCTCGCAGAGGAGATGCTGGCGCTCGACGCAAACGAGGGAACGCTGCGGAAAGCGGAACTCAATTTTCTTGATTATTTTTCCTGCGCATTGGCGACACGCGATCTGCCTTGGACGCGACAAGCGCTTTCCGTGGTCGGTCGCTGGCCGGTCGCAAACGGAAGCCAGGTAATCGGTACGGATCTCCTGGTATCGCCCCCGGATGCCGCTTTCCTTAATGGTCTGATGGCGGCCTTTACATCTCGAACCGATATCCATCCCAGTGTTTCGGGTCACCCGTGCGTCTCGATTTTCCCAGTCGCGCTCGCGCTGCTTGGCCAAAAGCGCGTTTCCGGGCGGGATTTTCTCAACGCCATCGTCGCCGGATACGAAGTTATGGGGCGTCTCGGTCGCCTTCTGGTCAACGACAAGTTTCGATCGAATTTTCGCTCCACTTCCATTCTCGGCTGCGTTTCAGCAAGTTTTACGGCTTCGCGAATTCTGGGCCTTGATCTCGATCGCGCCGTTAACGCGGTTGCGCTTGCTTCGAATTGGGCATCCGGCCTTCAGGAGTGGGGGCATTCCGGTGCGACTGAACAATTCTACCAAGGCGCGAACGCGGCAAGGGCGGCAACAGCGGCTGCGTTGTTGGCGGAGCAGGGCGTGGACGGCTCATCCACCATCCTGGAAGGTAAATCCGGACTGGTTGCGGCATTTGGAGATCGATTCCGTGCCGCCGAATTGTTGACCCGACCGGCCGGCGAACGTCGGGAAATCGAACTGACTGACATCAAGCGCGTGGCGGCATGTACCTTCGTCCAAGCTGGCGTCTATGCAACTGAAAGGCTGATCGAACAGCATAGATTTGATCCAACTTTGATTGAGAAAGTTGAGGTTGAGACTTACGCGGCAGCCCTGAACTGTCCTGGAGTCGACAATGCCGGACCTATTGACGGCATTCTGGCAGCCCGCATGAGCATGCAGCATTCGGTCGCATCGGTGCTCGTGCGTCAGAGCGTATCAGACGACAATTTTTTCGAATATGACAATCCGGCGGTAGGACTTGTTACGCGCAAGGTAATCGTCGCTGACCGCGGCGATTTCACCAGTGTCTTTCCAAAGCGGCAGGCCGCGAGTGTGAAGGTAGCTCTCAGTGACGGGAAGACGTTTTCCTCGACGATTGATGACGTGCCCTCATTCGAGGAGATCGGCGTTGTCGAACGTTTCCGCTCCGTCGCAAAGAGGGTCTTGAGCGAGCGGCAGGTCAGTAAGTTGGAAGTGCTGGTTCGAAATTGTGCAACCTTGGACGATGTTCGGCCGATCCTTGACGAGGTTCGAACAGAAACATCCGGAATAGTCAGTTCTTCAACATCAATCGCAAGTGCAGCAGCGACCGCGTCACGCGCGGCTATATCGCCAGTTGCGCCATCAGAGTAGTGAAATGGCGACACAAAGCGTTGAACTTGTCGATATCACGAAGCGCTTTGGCGGCAAGTTAGTCGTCGACTCTGTTTGTCTCGAGGTCGATCAGGGTGAATTTGTCGTCATTCTGGGACCGAGTGGCTGCGGCAAAACCACGACGCTTCGAATGCTCGCAGGTCTTGAGTCTCCTGAAAGCGGACGCATATCGGTCGGTGGAAAAATCGTGACCGATGCTGCTCGTGGAGTCTTCGTACGGCCCGAGCACCGGGATATCGGCATGGTGTTCCAGTCCTACGCGATATGGCCCCACCTTACCGTTTTTGAAAATGTGGCCTTTCCGTTGCGGGTTCGTCGGATGGCCAAACGAGAAATCGAAGCGAAGGTCGCGAAAGTCCTGGCTCTCGTCGGGCTCGCGGGCGAGTCGCAGCGGTCGGCAACCGCGCTATCCGGTGGGCAAATGCAGCGCGTAGCGCTGGCGCGCGCGCTGGTTTTCGATCCGGCATTGCTGCTGTTTGACGAACCGCTGTCCAATCTCGATCTCAAGTTGCGAGAACATCTCCGAGGCGAACTGAAGAAGTTGCAGCGGGAAACCGGATTGACCAGTGTTTATGTGACGCACGATCAAGCCGAGGCCGTCGAACTCGCCGATCGTGTCATCGTCATGCAAGGCGGAAAAGTTGTGCAAGTTGGGGCGCCTGAGATGTTGTTTCGCCGACCGCGGAGTCGCTTCGTTGCGGAGTTCATCGCAACTGCCAACGTCATCGATGGCAAGGTCGAAGCGTTGCTCGGCGAAAAAACGGCCAGGATCGGAACGCCGTGCGGGACGGGACTTAGTGCAACTTTCGAGCAGCCGATATCGATCGGTCAGGATGTTCAGGTCGTAGTTCACCCAGAAGATTGCGTTCTCTCGCCGGCAAGCAAGAATGGCGCCGGGTATCCCGCTCGCGTGATCGAGCAGCAATATCAGGGAACGTCGACCCGCTATCTGGTCGACTGGAATGGAACGCCATTTCAGGTTGTTGCGCTCGGTACTTATTCTCGCCTTGAAACGGGATCTGCGGTTCACCTCGCTATCGATCCCGCCTGTGCGACCATCATTCCAAGGTAAGCTGCTTGACGATGGCGACGATCGACTCGACCACGGCCAGTTCTGTTCTGGACATTTCAGCCAAACCAGCCTTCAGAGCCCGGCCGGCAATCTCCGGCAGGCTCGCCGTGGCCGGGCTAATTGTCGTTCTGAGCGTTCTCATTGTCCTACCGATTGCAGTTCTGCTCGCGGGCTCCTTCCTCTCGGAGCCTCCCCGCGCACTTCAGTTCGACTGGTCGGGCCTTACGCTTCGCAACTATCTTGCCGTGTTATCGGACGACAGCTTCTTTGTGTTGTTGAGAAACAGCTTCGTTGTGGCAACGGTCGGGACGCTTGGGGCACTGTCTATTGGGGCGGGGCTTGCCTGGATCGGAATTCGCACGGACGTTCCTGGCCGCAGGCTTCTGGCGAGCGTTTCGATCCTTCCGATGTTTGTCCCTCCCTTGGTCGGCGCCTTTGCCTGGGACATCCTGGCGTCACCCCGAAGCGGCCTTATCAATCTGCTCCTTAGAGAGCTGTCACTTCCGATCCACCTGAATATCTACAGCATTTGGGGTGTGGGATTCGTTTTTGCGATCTATTACGCACCGTATGTCTATCTCTTTGTAGCGGCCGCGCTACGTAACATGGACCCCTCATTCGAAGAAGCCGCGGCTATGTCCGGTGCAAATCGCTGGACGGTGTTCTGGCGGGTCACCTTGCCTCTGAGCCTTCCAGCGCTCTTATCTGCCGCATTGCTGGTATTCGTGTTGCTGATCGAGCTGTTCGCGATCCCAGCAGTCCTTGGCGAGCCTGGAAACCTTAAAGTTTTCTCTGTTCGAATTTGGGAATTGATCGGCTTCACGCCCCCGCAGGTAAATCAGGCGTCGGCTATGGGCGTATTGATGCTACTGCTGACGGTAACGCTGGTATCGATACAGCACAGGGTTCTGTCGAAGCGGAATTACGTCACGGTTGCCGGCAAGGGAGTCAGGCCACGCGTCATTTCAATGGGTGTCTTTCGTTGGCCGGTCGCAGTGGTGACTTTCAGTTATATTGTGATGGCCGTCCTGCTGCCCTATGCCGCGCTAATTCTGATTGCTCTTCGAAAGACGATCTTCTTTTCCCGCCTGTCGGCTGTTTTCAATCCGAGTCAGTTTACGCTCAGCCATTTTTCGGCGGCCTACAATGATCCGGTGGTGCTGACCTCGTTTCAGAATTCGCTGATCGTATCGTTTCTGACCGTCGCGATCGGAATAGCATTATATTTCGCGGCGGCTTACGTCATCCACCGGACGCGATTGCCTGGCCGTCGCGCAATCGATCTCATCACCATTATTCCGCTGGCGATCCCCGGGTTGATCATCGGTCTTGGCTATCTGTGGTCATGGATCAGTCTACCCGTTGGTATCTACGGCACGCTGTGGATCATAATTTTCGCGTATGTCGGGCAATTCTCGCCGCAAGGCGTGCGCGCCATTGCGACGTCTCTGATTCAAATCCATCCGGAGCTTGAAGAAAGTGCGCGTCTGTCAGGAGCCGGATTTTTCTACATGTTGAGACGGGTCGTGGTGCCGCTCGCTTGGCCGGGCATTCTCTCGGGCGCGATACTTCTGATGGTTCTGTCGTTCCGGGAACTGGCTACTGCCTTGTTTCTCTATACGACGAATACGCAGGTTTTTTCCCTGACGATGTTCGATTTCTGGGCGCGCGGTTCGACGAGCATGGTTGCCGTCATGGCGCTTTGTCAGTCATTCGTTTTGTTGGTTTTGGTTGTCCTTGGCAACCTCATTCGGCGAGGACACGAATAGCTGTGACTTAAAAGTAAGAGCGTGAATACAAGCTCTAGTTTAAAAAGGGAGGAAGGACGATGTATCGAAAGCAGACCTTGACGCGCGCGTCGATCGTATTAGCCGTCTGTTCACTGATGATGGCTTCGGCTCGAGCGCAAACGCCGCCGAATGTCATTAACGGTGAAACGATTGGTTCGCCGGAATTGGTGGCGGCGGCTTGTAAGGAGGGCGCTGCGGTCTTTTATACAGCACAAAGCGACGCTGACGAGCGCCAAGTCGTCAAGCAGTTTGAGAAGGACTTTCCATGCATCAAGGTGTCCGTCATCAGCGTTTTGACGGGCCGGCTATTGGAGCGGATTCAGACGGAGGCTACAGCGGGCAAGATACAAGCCGACGTGTCGCTCATGACGGACGAGGCCATCGCCCAACTCATGATCGAAAAGAAGCTTGTGCGCGCATGGACGCCTCCATCTGAGGCAAAATTCCCGGAGAATACCAAGAAGTCGGGATGGTGGTACGCCGGATCGAACACTTATCTTTACCCGGTCTACAATACCGATCTTGTTACCGATGCAGAGGCACCGAAGACCTGGAAGGATCTTCTGGATCCCAAATGGAAGGGACAAATTGGTTCTCCGGCTGTCGCGGTCGGCGGGACGGCTTGGACTCTCTATTACTTCATGCTCAAGGAAGAGGGTGAGGACTACGTTCGAAAATTCGCCGCCCAACAGCCTAAACTGTTCAGTTCATTCCAGCCCATGAGCATGGGCGTTGCGCGTGGTGAGCAAAAGATCGCCATATTGGCTAACGTCGTCGATTATCCTCTCCGTGTTATCCAGGGCGCGCCGATAAAGCCAATATATCCGCCGGAAGGACTTCCCTACATCAATTATCCAATGATGTTGCTGAATCATTCCCCGCATCCCAAGGCCGGAGAACTCTTGGGCAATTGGTACCTCTCGAAGCGGGGACAGGCTGCACTCGTGGGGGTGCGCGGTATCAACTCGGTTCGATCCGACGTGGCGCCCGCAAAGGGCAATCCGTCGGTGAGCGAGCTGAAAATCTGGGCGCCCACCAACGAAGAGATCATCAAGAATTTCTCCTCGGTGAGGGCCAAGGTCGATGGGATTTTAGGGGGGCGGTGAGAAAGGCTAAGCGTCATGCAAGAGTTGGAAAGCTTGGAGGCGCGTCTCAACAAGAGGCGTGAAGTCGACATGATCGTGAAGATGCGCGTCGATCAAATTCAGCGGGAGAATGTCTTTGCGTCTCCCGCCGCTCTCGACGAGCTTAAGCGTCTCCTTGATCAGGCGATTGAGACGATTGATGCGCTATCCAAGCGATTGACGCACCTTGAGGCCCGTATCTCTTCCGAGAACCGGGGGTAGGTGGACAAGTGTAGCTAGTTCAAGTTCACCGTCTGCAAAAGAGAGTCACGGATGCGCCTCTGGTATCAACTAATTTCCTCCGAACGAGGAATGAACAAGATGATCGAATCCGTTCAGCGGCTTTGCGATGAAGCCGCTGCTCCGGGTACGGTTGTGGAGGTGCATGGCACTGAGCATGGTGCACTGGGCGATCAGTATCGCCTTTTTCTGAACTACGACGCTCGAGAAGTCCTGGAGCATGCCATTGAGGTCAGGCGGAACGGCGGTTATGACGCTTTTCTTCTTGGCAATTCGCTAGACCCCGCGGTGGTCGAACTTCGCGAATTACTCGACATCCCGGTGCTTACCTTTATGGAGGTGGCTTGTCACACTGCGTGCATGATGGGCTCGAGGTTTGGGCTTATCTCGACGAATCCACGATTTGTGCCGCGATATCTCGAAATGGTTGCTGGATATGGGCTCCGTGATCGTTTTGCGGGTGCATCCGCAATCGATTTCTCGAACGTCCGCGCGTTGAACGATGTCTTTTCTGACCGTGAGGCGGGGCGTTCCTGCGTAGATCAAATCCTCAAAGCTGCTCGTCAAAACCTTGAGCAGGGTGCTGAAGTCATTATTCCGACCGGGCCGCTTACCGGGCTCCTGCGCATGCATCAAGCGCTTCTCGTCATGGGCGGAGAGGCCATGGTGAAGATGAAACGATTAACCGGGCATCATGTCAGCCGGCGGCTTCTTTATGAGGCTCCGCCGCAAGCCTTGCTCGAGCAGATCGCTGAAACCCGTTCGATTCCTAAGTTGAGATCGCCTGAATAGGCAGTAGCAACGAGGCTATCGGCCCTTCGCCATGTTGAGCGCAAGGGGAATGGCCAGGTGATCTGGGCATTTTCAATCAAAGGCTGATTCCGGCTTACGGCACGTGTTGGAGCTTTCGAACGAGGTTGGCCGGGATGATTCCATCGGAAATCCCAGCGATTCCAGCACGGTGATCGATCTATATTTACAACAAACCTTTACCTTCCAGACGTTGACTTGCGGGGCCGCCGTGGTGCTTGATTTCCACGGGAAATAAAGCCGGATTGTGCGGTCTGGCTGTTCGGCTCGAATGATATGGCCGCGTTTTCCGGATAGCGCGATTCTCTCGTCACCTTTCACATCGCGTCGCAGGAGACAATTGCACTCAAGCCGAGGAGCGTTAAATGGCCGTCACCCGTAACAGCATCGCTGACATTTGGGGCCCTCGCACGCCGTCCCTGGATTCGCGCTGGCCGGTCCGGGTGGATCAGAACGTCGAGGAGGAGCCGGATCGCTGGGTGCAGGCCTGCTGCTTCCTCTGTTCGAACGGGTGCGGCATCGACATCGCGGTCAAGGACGACAAACCGGGTGGCCGCATCGTCGGCGTTCGTGGGCGCGCGGAGGACGTTGTCAACCGTGGCCGGCTCGGCCCCAAGGGCCTCTATAGCTGGGTCGCCAATGCCAGCCCGGACCGGCTGGCGCACCCGCTCGTCCGCCGCGGCGGACAGCTCGAACGCGCCAGTTGGGATGAGGTGATGGAACTGGTCGTCCATCGTATGAAGGAAGCGAAGGAGAAGTATACCGCCGGCTCGATCGGATTTTACACATCCGGCCAGCTCTTCGCGGAAGCCAACTACACGCTGAGTGTGATCCGGACGGCCGGGATTGGCACGCTGCACATCGATGGTAATACGCGCTTGTGTACCGCAACTGCTGGTGCAGCGCTGAAAGAAACCTTCGGTGCCGATGGACAGCCCGGCACTTATGCGGATGTCGAGGCTACGGACTGTTTCTTGCTCGTCGGCCACGACATGGCCGCGACTGCAACAGTGTTGTGGGCGAGGGTGCTTGATCGCCGTCGTGCGGTTCGGCTCTCGAAGATGGTTGTCATCGATCCGCGCCGCACGGCGACCGCCGCCGAGGCCGACCTTCATATCAAGCCACGGCTCGGCACCAACGTCGCTGTGTTGAACGGTTTGATCCGCGAACTGATTGAACAGGGTCATGCCAACCGCGCCTTCATCGATGCGCATACGCTGGGCTACGACGAACTCCTCCGTACCGTTTCGAGTTACACGCCCGAACGGGTTGCCGAGATTGCTCGTATTCCGGCCGATCAGCTTCGTGAAGCCGCCGCCATGATCGGCGGCTCGACGATGCTGCTCTCCACCTGTCTGCAGGGTATCTACCAGTCGAGCCAAGGCACCGCCGCTGCTGTCCAGGTCAACAACATCAATCTGGTGCTGGGCCGTATCGGCCGGCCCGGCTGTGGCATCCTGCAGATGAACGGGCAGCCGACTGCGGAGAACAGCCGCGAAACTGGCTCCGGTGGCGATCTTTCGGGCTTCCGCAACTTTGACAACCCCCGCCATGTTGAGGAAATGGCGCGGCTCTGGAACGTCGACCCGTCGACCTTACCGAATTGGGGGCCGCCAACCCACGCGTTGCAGATATTCGACTATGTCAGGGATGGCTCGATCCGGATCCTATGGATCGTCGGCACCAATCCGGCCGTATCCATCCCGGATCTCGGCCGGCTGCGCGATGATTTGCGCAAGAAAGGTGTGTTCGTCATCGTGCAGGACGCCTTCATGACCGAGACGGCGGATATGGCCGATGTGGTTCTGCCCGCCGCGATATGGGGTGAAAAGACCGGCTGTTCGACCAATGTCGACCGCGTCGTTCACCTCAATCAAAAAGCGATCGAACCGCCGGCGGAGGCGCGGTCTGATCTCGATATCTTCCTCGATTTCGCCCGGCGCATGGATTTTCGCGATAAGGACGGTGCTCCACTGATCAAATGGACCGATGCTGAAGGCGCGTTCAATGCCTGGCGCGAGTGTTCGCGCGGCCGTCCTTGCGACTATTCGGGTCTCACCTATGCAAAGCTCACCGGCGGCTCCGGCATACCCTGGCCGTGCAACGACAAGCACCCGGAAGGCTCGCAACGCTATTATGCTGATCTCATCTTCGCGACTGATCCGGATTATTGCGAAAGCTATGGCCACGACCTTCTGACCGGTGCGGCGATAACTGCGGAGGACTACCGCGCGAAGAAACCGAACGGGCGGGCCTTCCTGCGCGCCGCCGAATACGTCCCGCCGACGGAAGAGCCGGACGAAGATTATCCGTTCTTCTTCTCCACGGGTCGTGTTGTCTACCACTTCCATACCCGCACAAAGACCGGACGCGCAAAGGAATTAAGGGAGGCGGCGCCGGACGCCTTCATCCAGATAAACGAGAAAGACGCGCGCCGTCTTGGTATCGAGGAAGGCGAGATGCTGCGCGTCACCTCGCGACGTGGCGCGGCAGAGGCACCGGCGCGGATTGGAGACATTGAGCCCGGCACGCTGTTCATGCCGTTCCATTACGGCTATTGGGACAATCCAGGTCGCCAGCGCGCGGCCAACGAGCTCACGCTCTATGAGTGGGATCCGGTCAGCAAACAGCCGCATTTCAAGTATGCCGCGGTCAAGCTGGAGAAGGTTTTGGGTGCACCTCTGCCGCAGCCGGTCGAAGCCAAACAGGTAGATAGCAGTACAGACCGCCGAGACGAAGCTGCAAGTCGGCCCTACCTTGCCGACTATATCGGCCTGCTTCAGGTAAGCGAGGCGAGCCTAGTCCACTGTTGGGAGAAGCTGCGCAACGCGCATCCGCTCACACCGGATATTGGTCAACAGAGCACATTGTTCATGGCATGGTCGCGGGAAAATGCCGCGGCGATCCGACCCCATGTCGAGAAATATGGCGAGCGCCGGGAAGGTGAGCCGGAGGCCCTCGCCAGAGCACTCCCGGTCGGTCGGGCACAGACCGGCTTCGGCTTGTTGCGCGATTTGCAGGACCTGTGGCTGATGGTGAACGAGAGCATGGTCTCTACAGCAGTGCTCATTCAAACGGCGCGTGCGCTCGCAGATCGCAATCTGGAGCACGATCTTGCAGGCATCGAGAGCCGGAATGAACGCCAGCGTGCATGGCTGTTGACCCGGATCAGGCAGGCCGCTCCTCAGACGTTGACGGTCCCATTGTGACGAAGCGCAATCGGCCACCATGTGGATAGCGTTATTGCACCGCACTCTCTTGCAAGGATTGAGTCGTCAGACATGAAAAACGTCGATTGTGATCTGGCTGAAGTTCGGTGTTGAGATTCAAGGAGTAACTACCCGCATGACAAGGCCTCCGTTTCCCGCTTCGCGCCTCCGATTGAAACGTGCATACGTTCAGGCCGAGCCGGCGGATGGCATACGGATCCTCGTCGATCGACTCTGGCCCCGTGGGGTGAGCAAAGTCGATGCCGCTCTGGATGATTGGATGAAGGAGATCGCTCCGAGCGCTGAGTTACGGCAATGGTTCGGTCATGACCCTGACCGGTGGCCGGAATTTCAGCGTCGCTACAGGAAGGAATTGAAGCAACATGCGGAGCAGCTCGATCGCATTCGTGCTCTGGCCAAGAGGAAAACGGTCACCCTTGTCTACGGCGCGCACGACGAAGAGCATAACGATGCAGTTGTTCTAAAGCAGGTCCTTCTGCAGAAAATGGGGAGCCCGCAGCATGACTAAGGGATTCAAGATCGGCGATCACGTGAGCTGGAATTCCGAGGCGGGCCGAGTGTCGGGAACCATCATCGCCATTCACACCGCGGATTTCGACTATAAGGGTCACACGCATCACGCCTCGCAAGATGATCCACAGTACGAAATCAAAAGCGACAAAACCGATCACATCGCGGCTCACAAGGGTAGTGCTCTCAAGCGCATGTGAGCAGAGAGGAACGAATATCCCTTCTCCTCGATTGGTCCCTAAATCGTAGTCTCGAAGACTTCGTTGAATTACCGGATTTTGCGCTCACAAAGCTGCTATTTCGACATCCAGCGCCCCGGTCCGCTGCAGCGCGAAATAGACAATAGGTGAAAATCTTTCGTTGATTTGATTTTTACTATACCATTAGTCTCCGCCGGGCTTGTTGCTTGTCAATTTGACAGGAGCATCGCATGCGCGCGCAGAAGACGGGTTCTCCCTGGCGGATTGGGGTTTTGTTCTCCCGCACCGGCTTCATGTCGGTCATCGAGGAGACCCAATACTACGGCACGATGCTTGCGATCGAGGAGATCAATTCCGCAGGCGGCGTCAATGGTCGAGAGTTGATACCCGTAATTTACGATCCCGGCTCGGAAGCGCTATCGTTTGGTCACTTCGCCAAACGTCTTATGATCGAAGACAGCGTCAGTACGATTTTCGGTTGCTACACGTCCTCAAGCCGGAAAGCGGTCCTCCCGGTGGTCGAGCGGCTCAACGGCCTGTTGTGGTATCCGACGCTCTACGAGGGTTTCGAAGCGTCTCCGAATGTCATCTACACGGGTGCGGCGCCCAATCAGAACAGCCTGGCTCTGTGCCGCTTTCTGATGAAGACCTACGGCAACCGCTTCTATTTTATCGGTTCGGATTACATCTACCCGCGCGAATCCAACCGGGTGATGCGCGAACTCATCAAGGAAAGCGGCGGCTCGGTGGTTGGTGAGCGATATCTCAACATTCGTGCGCGCCGACAGGATTTCCTTCCAGTCGTGAACGAAATCCGTCGCCTCCAACCGGATGTCATTTTTTCGACCGTGGTCGGCGACGGTACCGTCTTTCTTTATCAAACCTACACCGAGGCGGGTCTCGATCCTCGGACGATGCCGATCGCAAGTCTGACGACGACGGAAGCGGAAATTCGCGCGATGGGCTTCGACGTAGGGGAGGGGCATATCACGGCCGCGCCCTATTTCGAGGGCGTTCCCGGAGCCGCGAACGCCACCTTTGTCACGAATTTCAAGAAGCGGTTTGGCGACGACTGTTCGACCAACATGTGCGTCGAATCCTCTTATTTCCAGTTCTATCTCTTCGCGAAAGCGCTTGAGCAAGCAAATACACTGGATACGGACGTTCTGAGATCGATGGTTCTTGGAACAACGTTCAGCGCTCCTCAAGGGCAAGTGGCAGTCGATCCCCTATCGGGGCATACGGATCTATGGACTCGCATCGGGCGAGCCAATCGCCGAGGACAGTTCGATATTCTCGACGAATCGTCTTCTGCCGTTCACCCCGATCCATTCCTCATCGGATACGGTCGGGCGATGGCTGGCACGGAGTAAAACCATGAGCGATACGCCGAACAAGGCCGAACATCACAAGGTCAAGACGGAAGGTTTTCCCGACGACCAGAAAACGGTCGTGCAGGAGTTGAGAGGCTTGGCTGTTGCGGTCGTTGCTCCGCTCGACGATCAGACGTCCTTCCTCGTCCGGGAATTGCAGCGGTTGCGAATCCGGGTGCGCCAGACGTGGCCCATGCCCGAAACGATTCCAAGCGATGCCGATATCGTCTACTGCGAGTATTCACCGGATATCGCGCGACGCTTGCCCTGGATCCCCGGCGATGCGCGATCCGCGCTCGTTGTTATTCTGCCGAACGGTGATCCGATTCAGCCCGATGCGCTTGCGCATGCCACGCCGGATGCGGCTCTCTCGCGGCCGTTCAGCGGAAATGCCGTGATCGCGAGTCTGATTTTGGCGCGCAGTCAGTTTCGTTATGAACAGCGATTGCGCAGCAAGATTGAACGGCTCGACGAAAATCTCAGATCGATGCGAACTGTCGAGCGCGCAAAGACCATTCTCATGACAACGCGACATATGCCGGAAAATGAGGCGTACGGCTTCATTCGACGGCAGGCGATGGATCGTCGTGTCTCGACGAGTGCGGTTGCCGCAGCGATTGTTGACTCATTCGAATTGCTTGGTTACGATCAGCAGCAATAGACCCCAATAGCGGGGTTTGGCGGCGACACAGCCGCCTGCATTTAACATCGGCAACGAAGCCCTCCCAATGCTCGCGTATGCGCGCATCGGGAGGGCTTTTTGTTTTTTGTCAGGGGAGAAGGGACATGACGTTTACGCGACGGCGGCTTTTGAAAAATGCAGCGGGACTAGGTGTTCTGGCCGGTGCAGGCTTTCCGCACATCTGGATCAAGAACGCCGATCTCGCTTCCGCGGCTGCGGGAGAGATCAAGGTCGGTGTGCTGTTTTCCCTCACGGGCACGACGGCGATCATCGAGGAATCGCTGAACAAGGCGACCATCATGGCCATTGAGGAAATCAATGCGGCAGGTGGCATCAAGGGCATGAAGGTCGTTCCGGTTGTCGAGGATCCGGCGTCGGACCCGGCCACCTTCGCTGAAAAAGCCCGTAAGCTCGTTGTCGGTGACAAGTGCGTCAGTGTGTTTGGTTCCTACACGTCGGCGAGCCGCAAGGCGGTGCTTCCGGTCTTTGAGCGCCAGAACAATCTGTATTGGTATCCGACGCTGTACGAAGGGCGCGAATGCTCGAAGAACGTGATCTACACTGGCGCTGTTCCGAACCAGCAGCAAGACGAATTCATTCCCTGGCTGATCAACAAGTTTGGCAAGAAGTTCTATCTGATCGGCTCCAATTACATCTACCCGAAGGAAGAGAATAATTACTGCAAGAAGCTGCTTCAGAAGCACGGCGGCGAGGTCGTCGCTGAGGAGTACGTGCCGCTCGGCCATTCGGAATTCTCGTCCGTCATCAACAAATTCCGCTCGACGCAACCCAACGTGATTTTCTCGACGGTGGTTGGCGACTCCGTGGTCGCGTTGCATCGGCAATATCACGCAGCCGGCCTCGATCCTGCGAAGATGCCGATGGCGAGTCTCACGACCTCCGAGAACGAGATCGCGGCGATGGGCGGCGAGGCGGCCGCGGGCCACTTCACCTCGGCACCCTATTTCATGGTTTATGAATCACCTGAAAACGCGAAATTTGTCGCGGCGTACAAGAAGCGCTGGGGTGCGGACAAGGTCACGCATTTCGTGTCCGAAGCTTGCTATTTCCAGGTTCATCTCTTCAAGCAGGCAGTGGAAAAGCTCGCGGTCAGCGACATCACGCCGCCACACATCCGCGACGCGGTGAAGGGACAGGAAACGCTTGCTCCGCAGGGCAAGGTCCGGATCGAGCCGGAGAACCTGCACACCTGGCTCTGGCCAAAGATCGCGCAGGCCCAATCGAACGGTCAGTTCAAGATCCTCGTTCAGGCGAAGAACTGGCTCAAGCCGTTGCCCTATGCCGCGTATCCCGGTCAGGTCTGCACCGACAAGGGCCTCGTGGTGAAGAGCTGACGCGGCCGGCGTGGGACGGCATCAAGGCGTCCCACGCCTTTGCATCGGGAGCATCGGCGGATGGATCAATTCATTCAACAGATCTTCACCGGCCTTAGCATCGGCTCGATCCTGTTGCTGGTCGCGCTTGGTTTGTCGATCATCTATGGCTCGATGGGCATCATCAATCTGGCTCACGGTGAGTTCGTCATGCTGGGCGCCTATGGCGCGTGGCTGATGCAGACGAAATTCGGGCTGGGCTTGTTCGCAAGCCTCGTTCCGATCTTCCTGCTCGTCGCGCTGTTCGGATGGCTGATCGAGCGCTTCGTTCTTAGCTTTCTCAACAATCGGCCGCTCGACACGATTCTGGCGACTTGGGGAGTCGGGATCATGCTGCAGCAGGCTGTCCGGCTCACGGTCGGAGGCGAACTGCGTTACGTCAAGATGCCGGAGCTCTTGTCGAGCAGCACGGAAGTTCTCGGCGTGCAGGTCTCGCTCTATCGCATTTTTCTGCTCGGAATGGCCGTCGTGCTGTTCGCTCTAACCTGGCTGCTGATGAACCGGACCACCGTCGGGATGAAGTTGCGAGCGATCATTCAGGATCGATCGATTGCTGCATCTTTCGGCGTTAATTCGCGCCGGATCTACGGCCTTACCTTCGCTTACGGTGCCGGTCTTGCCGGTCTTGCAGGCGCTCTGGTGTCGCCGCTCAAGAGCGTGTCCCCCGAGATGGGCACCACCTACGTGATCGATGCATTCATGGTCGTGGTTCTCGGTGGCGTGCAAAGTCTCATTGGAACGGTCGCCAGTGCTTTTATCCTGGGTGAATTGTCCGGTGCGATCGCGTTCCTGCAAAACGACACAGTTGCCAAGGCGACCGTGCTTCTCGCCATCGTCGTTCTCATCCGGTTCAAGCCGCAGGGAATGTTCTCAGCACGCGTTCGCGCGTAGGGAAGGCCGACGTTTCATGCCGCTACACAATTCTGCGTCCTCATCGGCATCTGGTCGTCCGAGCATCGAGCTGATCACGATTCTCGTGGTTTGCGCGATCATCTTTGCCGTCCCGACTCTCCTCAACAACGATTATCTCCTTAACAAGCTCGCGCGCTACCTCGTGCTTGGCATCTTGGCGATGTCGCTTTCGTTGTCGTGGGGTTATGCGGGAATCCTGAACCTCGGTCAGGCCATGAGTTTCGGGCTCGGCTCCTATGCCATGGCGATGACCTTGAAATTGAAGACCGTGCCCGTGCATACGGGCCCGCAAGGACTCCCGGATTTCATGGTCTGGAACAACGTGACCAGCCTGCCGTGGTTCTGGCAGCCGTTCGAATCCCATCTGTTTGCGATCTGCGCCGGCATGCTGGTCCCGGCTGCCGTCGCCGCTGCGCTCGGCTGGTTTATGTTTCGCGGCCGCGTAACGGGCGTCTATGTCGCGATCATCACACTGGCGGCCATGGTCGTCCTGAATCTCGTTATCATCGATCAGCAGCAGTATACGGGCGGTTTCAACGGCATCACCGATCTCGCACAGCTCGAGTATTTCGGAATCGCCTTTGATGCCTACAGCCGCGCGACCTACTATCTGGTCTCGTTTTGCCTGACCGGCGCACTGCTGCTGGCCTACGCATTTACGCAGACGAAGGCCGGCCTCATCATCCAGGCCATCCGCGATCACGAAAGCCGCGTGCGATACTTCGGCTACGATGTGGGTGCCTACCAGATCGCCGCCTTCGCGCTGTCAGCCGCGATCGCCGGGCTGGCCGGCATGCTTTACACGATCGTGATGGAATTCGCGTCGCCGACCTTCCTTGGCGTGCAGCTCAGCCTGTCGGTCGTCGTGTGGTGCGCCGTGGGAGGGCGTCAAAGCCTGCTTGGTGCCCTGCTTGGTGCGATCCTGGTCGCGGGCGTCCAGGGTGCACTCTCAGAGTCCGCCGCCTTCGTTGAAACCTGGACGTTGGTCATGGGCGCACTCTTCGTCCTGATCGTTCTTTTCCTGCCGAAGGGATTGGCCGGGCTCGCCGGGTCGCTTTGGACATTACTGCAGTGGCGGCGCGTGGACGGCATCTCACCGGTCCGACAATTCCATCAGACGGAGGGGGGACATGAGCGCCTATCTTCAGCTGAGTGACATCCAGGTCAGCTTCAACGGCTTTCTCGCGCTCAATCAGCTGAACCTCGAGGTGAACAAGGGCGAGCTGCGTTGCCTGATCGGGCCGAATGGAGCGGGCAAGACCACGGCTCTCGACCTGATCTGCGGCAAGATCAAGCATTCGGCGGGATCGGTCGCGTTTGACGGCATCATGCTCGATGGCCTGGAGGATTATGAAATCGCTCGGGCCGGGGTGGGACGCAAATTTCAGGTGCCGAGCGTGTTCCGCGAACTGACAGTCAGCGAAAATCTGCAGGTTGCGCGCGCAAAACATCCGGGCGTGTTCCGAAATCTGCGACCTGGCTATCGCCGCGCCGATGACGAGGCGGTCGATCGTTTGGCAATTCTGGTCGGGCTCGAGGATCACCTGAACATGCCGGCCTCCTTCTTGTCGCATGGCCAGACCCAGTGGCTGGAGATCGGCATGCTCGTCGCGCAGGACGCGGCACTCATTCTGATGGATGAGCCGACGGCAGGAATGACGTCGCAGGAGACGCAAAAGACCGCAGACCTGTTTCTCCGCCTCAAGGGGCGTCACACCCTGATCGTGGTCGAGCACGACATGGGGTTCGTCAAGGCGATCGGGGATGTGATTTCAGTCATGCACCTCGGTCGGCTGCTGGCGCAGGGAAGCGCCAGCGAGGTTGAATCCAATCCAGAGGTACGAAAGGCCTATCTCGGCTCGGGAGGCATCACCCATGCTTGAGATGTCTCACGTCGATGCTTTTTACGGCAATAGTTGCGCGCTCCAGGATGTGAATCTGATGGTTGGGCGCGGCGATTTCCTCGCCGTACTCGGCCGCAACGGCGTCGGCAAGACCACGCTGATGCGCGCGATTCTCGGGCTGATGGATCGCACCGCTGGCAGCATCGTTCTCGACGGCGAGGATATATCGCTGCTGCCGACCCATCGCCGCGCCAAGGCGGGCGTCGCCTATGTGCCACAAGGGCGTGGAATCCTTCCGCGCTTTACGGTCAAGGAAAATCTCGTCCTTGGAACTTTCGCTGCCAATCGACGCGACGATGACCTCGATGAGTGGGTCGTCGAGCTGTTTCCCATGCTGAAGGAATTCATGGGCCGCTACGGCGGTAACCTGTCCGGAGGACAGCAGCAGCAACTGGCGATCGCGCGGGCGCTGCTCGCGCGCCCCAAGGTCATCCTGCTCGATGAGCCGACCGAGGGCATCCAGCCCAACATCGTCGAACAGATCGAGGACGTCATCATTCGCCTCAATCGCGAGCACGGCATCACGGTGATCCTCGTCGAGCAGAATGTTGCCTTTGCCCGGCGCGCATCGACGCGATTTGTCTTCCTCGAAAAAGGCCACGTGGTTGCGAGTGGGGATGTGGCCGAGCTTTCCGACGACCTCGTGCAGCGGCACATGGCCGTCTGATTAACCCCGTTCCCGTCAACCGAACCCAAGGAGTCCAAATATGTTGCACGGAGATATCTCAAGTAGCAAAGACACGGTTGGCGTTGCCGTGGTCAACTACAAGATGCCGCGGCTGCACACCAAGGCCGAGGTATTGGCGAATGCGCGCAATATCGCGTCGATGATCGAGGGCATGAAGATCGGTTTGCCCGGCATGGACCTTGTCATCTTCCCGGAATATTCCACACACGGGATCATGTACGACTCCAAGGAAATGTACGAGACCGCATCGAGCGTTCCAGGTGAGGAAACGAAAATCTTCGCTGATGCGTGCCGGAAGGCCAAGACCTGGGGCGTGTTTTCCCTGACCGGCGAGCGGCACGAGGAGCATCCGAACAAGGCGCCGTACAACACGCTGATCCTGATGAACGACAAGGGCGAGATCGTTCAGAAGTATCGCAAAATCATGCCTTGGGTGCCGATCGAAGGCTGGTATCCCGGGAATTGCACGTTCGTTTCGGATGGGCCGAAGGGACTGAAGATCAGCCTGATCATCTGCGACGACGGAAACTATCCGGAGATCTGGCGCGACTGCGCCATGCGCGGTGCCGAACTGATCGTTCGATGTCAGGGATACATGTATCCCGCCAAGGAGCAGCAAATCCTGATGGCGAAGGCGATGGCCTGGGCCAACAACTGCTACGTCGCAGTAGCCAATGCGTCGGGATTTGATGGCGTCTATTCCTATTTCGGTCATTCATCGGTCATCGGTTTCGATGGCCGAACGCTCGGCGAGTGCGGCACCGAGGAGAACGGCATTCAGTATGCCCAGCTCTCGACATCGTTGATCCGGGATGCCCGGCGTAACAGCCAGTCGAACAACCATTTGTTCAAGCTGGTCCACCGTGGCTACACCGGCATGATCAATTCCGGCGACGGCGAGCGTGGTACCGCGAGTTGTCCATATGAGTTCTACAAGAAGTGGATCGCGGATCCGGATGGCACCCGCGAGATGGTCGAAGCCATCACGCGGCCGACGATTGGCACCGACGAATGTCCGATCGAGGGGTTGCCGAACCAGAAAGTGGCACATCGATGATTGCGCGTCTGGAGGCTGGTCGGATGCGCCGTCCAGCCTCCAGTGTCTGAGCAAAGGATGACATGATGGCGGGTGAAGCGGCCGTCCTGGACCAGTACCGTATTGCAGATGAGCCGTATTACCGCGCTGCGGGCCGTGAGATCGATCTGTTCGTGGCTGCATATGCGACCCGGATGCCGGTGATGCTGAAAGGCCCGACCGGCTGCGGCAAGACGCGGTTCATCGAGCATATGGCGTGGCGGCTCGGCAAGCCGCTGGTCACCGTCGCCTGCCACGAGGATATGACGGCCTCCGATCTCGTCGGACGCTGGCTGCTCGATGCGGATGGCACCACCTGGCGCGATGGCCCGCTGACGGTCGCGGTGCGTGGCGGCGCGATTTGCTATCTCGACGAGATCGTTGAAGCTCGTCAGGACACAACGGTGGTGATCCATCCCTTGACCGATGATCGGCGGATTCTTCCGTTGGAGAAACGGGGCGAGCTGGTTCATGCGCATCCCGATTTCCAATTGGTGATTTCCTACAATCCCGGCTACCAGAGCGCGATCAAGGATCTGAAGGAATCCACCAAGCAGCGATTCGCATCGATCGATTTCGGCTACCCCGACATGGCCATCGAAGCCGAGATCGTTCGCCATGAGGCGCGTGTCCAACCCGACCTTGCATCGTTACTGGTCGCGATCGGGCAGCGCAGCCGTCGCCTTAAAGGGCAAGGCCTTGATGAGGGCGCATCGACGCGAATGTTGATCAATGCGGGCCGTCTGGTCGGGCAGGGCATCGTGCTCGATGAAGCCTGCGAGGCGTCGGTCGTCGTTCCTCTGACCGACGACGATGATGTTCGACGGGTGCTTCGGGATGCGATCGAGGCCTGCGTACCTCAGTAGGTGCTGTCTTGACTGCTGCGCAGGTTGCCTCGTTGTCCAGCTTTCGCTCCGAACGGCGGTTGTCGGCGCTGCTCCGGGGATATGACGACCTGGACGCGCCTTTCGCAGCGGCCGATCGCGCCGTCGTTCGTCTGGGATCGGTCGACGACGTCGCTGCGTGGCGTCGTGCCATGGTGGCTCTGCTCGAGGCAAACCTCGGCGCGGCAACCATGCGCGCCATCTTTACACTGTCCGAACGCTGGTCGTCGCGTCCCGCCACCGATCTCGTGACGATCGCCGAAGCCGTTCACCAGATCGGGCGCGAGGCCGGCAGTTCTGCGACCCAGGCTATTCTGGAAACATTTCCAGCCTGCTTGTTGCACATGTCGCAATCGGCCGACCTTCGTCGGATTTTCGCAGCACTGACGCAGCTCGCGCGGCAGGCGCCGGAGTCGGTCGGTGTCGTCGCCAAACGCCTCAATAGCCTGCTGCAAACCCTCGACGCGAGCGGTTTCGAACTTTGGCTGACTGGCGGACTGCGCACCTGCGGAGCAAATGTTCGGCGTCGACGAGCCTATTTCGCGCTCGACGATCCGCTGGCGTCATTACCGGCGGAGAGCGATTTCGCTCGCTTGGAGCATCGTCTGTCCATGGGCCTTGCGGTCCTATGGGATCGGCGCCCATTGCTGCGCGCGGCGCCTGCGCGGCGTGCGACGCTGGTCGGCGGTGTACTGGGGTTGCCGCATCGCTTCGCCGGTGTCACGGAGGCGTCAGCGGACCAGTTGTATTGGGCATCGATGGCTCATGCCGGCGCACACCTTGCCTTATCCACACAACAGTTTCCCGTCGGCAGGCTGAAGCCGCTGCAGGTCATATTGGTCTCGTTGATCGAGGACGCGCGCGTCGAGCATCTTGCGATGAAGACCATGCCAGGCCTCGCGCGCTTATGGCGTCCTTATCACACGGCGCAGGCGTTGGGCCACGCGACAGCGGCGGATCTCCTTGCGCGGTTGTCGCGCGCTCTGATCGATCCATTTTATGCCGATGACCATGGATGGGTGGAGAAGGGGCGGTCCCTGTTTGCCGCCGCCACGCCGCGTCTTGACGATCCCGCGATCAGCCGCGAGATCGGTGGTTTGCTCGGCAACGACATCGGCCAGATGCGATTGCAGTTCAATCCGCGTACCTATGCGATCGAACCTGCTTACCGCGACGATAACATGGGGCTGTGGGATTTCGGTGATCGGAACGGCGAACTCGTCGATGAGATCGACATCGGCGCGGAATCGGCGCGAGTCGAGCAGAAGCAAGGTGACGATGGTAAGCCCGACAACCAGATCGATCCCGATAGTCCGCGAGCTCGGCCGCGACAGAGCGTGGCGTCCGACGGCATCCTGATCGCGCACTATCCCGAATGGGACTACGAGCTCGGGCGCGCGCGGCCGAACTGGGTGACGGTGCGGGAAAGCGAACCCGATCTGCCCCGTGCCTCGATGGCCATGACTGCCACGTCTGAGGCCGATGCCGTCGCGCGAAGGGTAACCGCGATCGCGCGGGGCGCAGCGATTGGGCGCAGAATTCGCGAAAAGCATCAGATCGAAGGCGAGATGCTGGATATCGATGCGAGCATCGCGGCGATGATCGAGCGGCGCGGCAAGCAGCCGCCGGACATCCGGGTGTTCCAGCGGGAAATCCCCGGCCCTCGCGAACTGTCGCTGCTTCTCCTGCTCGACATGTCGCAGTCAACCGCAGACAAGGGCCGCGACGGGCGGTCGGTGATCGCGGTGGAGCGGGATGCGGCAACCATTCTCGGCGCGGCATTCGATGCCGCCGCCGATTCACTGGCGATCCATGGGTTCAATTCCGACACGCGTGAAAAAGTACGATACGTCAAGTTCAAGGATTTCGCCGAGCCGATGGATGCAGTGGTCGCCGCGCGGTTGCGCGCGATGACAAGCGCCCATTCGACACGTCTCGGCGCCGCCATTCGTCATGCCGGCACGTATCTGCAACGGCGGCGATCATTCCGTCGCGTGCTGCTCGTGCTCACCGACGGCGAGCCGTCGGACATTGATGTTCAGGACCCAAGCTACTTGGTGGAGGACGCGCGGCAAGCGGTCCTTGCGCTAAGACTGACGGGAATCGATGTGCTCGCCTTCGGTCTCGGGCAGGGATCCTTTCAGGCGCTGGACCGGATCGTTAGCCACAAGCGGTCCCTGCGAGTGCCGCGGATCGATGCTTTACCAGAACGCGTGATGCAACTCTATGCGCAGCTTAAGACGTAGGGTTTGTTGCTAGCATGCCGCGTGGGGCTGCGAGGATGGCAGAATATCCTCACAAGAATGCAGCAAGGGGCCTCAATTTGGCGCTCGCGATAATCACACGCCGAGGAATTTGGTCTGCGTCTCCATGTCGTCGCGCAAGACGCGGCTCTCGCCGCTGTAGACCATCTGACCGTTGACCATAATGTAGGCGCGATCGGCAAAGTCTAGGACGAGATCGACCTTGTGCTCGACCAGCAGAATGCTGGTTTTATGGCGTAGCTGCTCGATCGCGGCAAGCACCTCGGCGACAACCGAGGGAGCCAGGCCCTCGAACGGTTCGTCGAGCAGGATCAACCGCTGGGGCGCGCAGAGTGCGCGGCCGATCGCGAGCATCTGCCGCTCCCCGCCGCTGAGATTTTCGCCGCGCGCATCCTGCCGCATCTTCAGCTTCGGAAACAAACGGTAGATCTCTTCGAGCGGCCAGCCACCCTCGCGCTGTGCCAGCGCCAGGTTTTCCAGCACTGTCAGGTTTGGAAAGATACGACGGCCTTCCGGCACGATCGCGATGCCGCATTTATTGACCTGATCCGGCGGCAATGAGGCAATGTTCTTGCCCGCAAAATCGATGCTGCCGCGGCTCGGAGCCAGCATGCCCATGATCGTCATCAGCGTCGTGGTCTTGCCGACGCCGTTGCGTCCCAGCAGCGCCACGACTTCACCCTCTCGCACCTCCAGATCGATGTTCTGCAGAACGTCGCTGGTGTTGTAGCCTGCACCCACCCCTTTCAGTGTCAATAGCGGGGCGCGATCCGGCTGGGCCGTACTTTCGGAGGATGTCGATGGGGTGCGACGGGTGCCATGACGGCCGAGATAGGCTTCCAGCACTGCCGGATCGTTCGCGATCCGTGACGGCTCGCCTTCGGCGATGACGTGACCCTGATGAAATACCGTGATGGAGTCGGATAGCGAGAGCACGCGGTCGATGTCGTGTTCGATCAGCAGGACCGTGTGGTGGCGCGAGAGGTCGCGGATCAACGTGCCGATGCGCTCGCGGTCGGCGTCGCCGAGTCCTGCCAGCGGCTCATCGAGCAGAAGCAGTTCGGGATTGGTCGCTAGCGCCACCGCGATCTCGAGAAGGCGCTGCTCGCCGTGCGCGAGGTTCGAGCACAACTCGTGAGCACGTTCAACGAGGCCGACGGTTGCCAGTAGCGCCCAAGCCTTCTCGCATACGTCGGGCAACTTATAGGCATCGCGCCACAGCGACGCGCGGTAGGGCGAGCGGGCCTGCGCGGCGACCCGCACCGTCTCAAAGACAGTCAGATGGCTGAAAACGCTGACGATCTGGAAGGAGCGTGCCAGACCACTGTCGATGCGTTTGTGAGGTGCCATCTTGGTAATGTCGCGGCCGAGGAAACTGACTGTGCCGCCGTCGTGCGACATCAGGCCGGTCAGAATGTTGAAGAACGTGGTCTTGCCCGCGCCGTTGGGGCCGATCACGCTGTGCAACGTTCGGGCCTTCACAGTGAGATTGATCTTGTCGGCGACCACCAGCGAACCGAACCGCTTCGAAAGACCGCGCACTTCGAGGACCGGCGTATCAGCCTGAACGGCGGCCACCGACTCCATGTCCAGTAAGCTCACGGACTCGCCTCGTTGTGGAATTTCCTGATCGGTCAACGACCAGCGGTCGCCCCGGCCGCGGAGCCGCATCCAGATACCGGACACGCCTTCTGGCGACAGCAGAATGAAGGCGATCAGGATCAGGCCGAATACCAACCACCAATGCTCGGTGATCGAGCTCAGCTTGTCGCTGAGCGTGAGGAAAATCAGCGCACCCCAGGTGGAGCCGAGAAAGTGATGAATGCCTCCGAGAATCGTCATCATCACAGGATCACCGGCGTGTTGCCAGTTCAGGTTATCCGCGTAGACGCTCTGGATCATGAAAGTGAGCAGGCTTCCAGCGAGGCCGATGAACGTGGACGACAGCACGAAGGCAGCCAGCTTGAAGCGCGTCGTGTCGAAGCCGAGGCAGAGGACGCGCTGCTGGTTGTCGCGTATCGCCTGCAACACGCGGCCGAACGGCGAGTGGACGATGCGCCAGATCGCATAGATGCCGCACAACACCACGGCGACGACGAAATAGTGGTAGGCAAGCGGAGATACCAGGGTATTACGAACGATGCCCTGCAGGCCATTTTCGCCGCCGGTCACATCCGTCCACTTGAACGCGATCTCGTAAAACAGCTGGGTGAAGGCAAGCGTGAGCAGCGAAAAGTAGATGCCGCGACGGCGCAAGATCAGAAGGCCGATGACGAGGCCAAGCACGGCAGACGTCGCCGTGCCGAAAATAATCGACAGGTAGATGTTGTTGAAGAAGTGCAGCATCGCCAGTCCGGCAGCGTAGCTCGCAGCGCCAAAGAAAGCGGATGCTCCGAAGGAGACGAGCCCGGTGTAACCGAGCAACAGATTGAATCCGAGCCCGTAGAGCGCATAGATCGCGATCTCCGTCGCCAAACTGGCCGACGATCCGATCCGCGGCAGTACGAAAGGCAGCACGGCAAGTACCACACCGGCGACGACGACCGGATGCAGCAACGACTTGCGAAGAGACTTCATTCAAAGCGCTCCCAGCTCTCGCCGAGCAGGCCGCGCGGTCGAACGAGAAGAATCAGAATCATCAGTGCGTACATCACTGCGGTGGAAGCGGCGGGCCAGAACTGGATCGACAATGCGACTGAAACGCCAACCAATAGACCGCTGATCACTGCTCCACCAAAGCTGCCGAGGCCGCCGATGGTGACAACGACGAAAGCCGGCATGATCGCGGCCTCGGACATCGACGGCACCACGCTCCACAATGGTGCGGCAAGCACACCGGCGATGCCGGCGACGGCCGTGCCGAGACCAAACACGGCGGTGAAGACTCGCTTGAGGTTGATGCCGAGCATGCTGACCATTTCAGGGTCACGGCTGCCAGCGCGGATGATGCGGCCATAGCGCGTGCCTTGCAGGAACAGCCACAGCGCGACCAGAATCAGAACCGTGACAACCAGCACGAACAGGCGATATTTCGTCACCAGCACCGGACCCCAGACAATGAAGCCCGACAGCCATGCCGGAGGGTTGAATGGATGCCCCGCGGCACCCCAGATGGTGCGGATCAGCTCTTCGATGAACAAAGCAATACCGAAGGTCATGAAGAGCCCGAGCAGTGGCTCCTTGCCGTAAAGCGGGCGCATCAAGGTCATCTCGATGATGACACCGACGACACCGACCCCCAGCGGCGCAAGAACGATCGCCCAGGGACCGAGGCTGTCCCGCAATGTCAAAGCGAAGTAGGCACCAAGCGCGAAGTAGACGCCGTGTGCGAAATTGACGATGCCGAGCATCCCAAAAATGATCGAAAGCCCGATCGCAATCAGAACATAGAGGAAACCAAGGACAAGTCCGTTGACGACCTGCGAGATGATCAGCTCGGTCATATCAATACCGTTGTAAGGATGGGAACGAGCAGGGCGATCTCAATCACCCTGCTCGTCAAAGAAGACAAATGCGTTCAGCGTCAGGCCTTGAAGGTGCAGCCGATATCGGCCTGACTTCCATAGGCCTCATTGAGTGCCGACGCGTCTTTCGGATATTCGCTCTTGATGTCGAAATAGTCGTACTTGTCCGTGATCTTGTCTTTTACCTGCGCCACCAGCAGCGGTTGCACCAGCTGGTGATCGAAATTGCGGAAGAAGATCGGAGTATCCTTGTAACCTTCGAACTTGTGCTCTTCGAGGAAGCCGACGAGCTTGGCTGAGTCGGTCGATTTGGTTTCCTTGATCGCAGTCAGGATCGAGGTCATGCCGAACCAGTCCTGCCAACCTTCGGCTTCCGGCGGTCCTCCATGCTTTTTCGTATAAGCCGCGGCGAAATCGGCGCTCCGCTTGGCCAGATGGGCACCAGTATAGTTCCAGATCTTGGGATAAATGCCGAACGCTGCATCCGGACCGGCGGCCCACAAGTCGGTGTCGTTCACAATCGGCGCCGAAAGCGCCATCTGCTTGGTGAGGCCGATCTCCTTCATCTGCTTCAGGAAGTTAGTGAGGTCGGTACCGCCGAGCCCGACATAGACCACATCTGGCTTGGCCTGACGGACCTTGAGCAAATACGAACTGTAGTCGGTCGTGCCGAGCGGGGCCTGATCGTATCCGACCACGGTGCCGCCGCCTTTGACGACCACATCCTTCATTTGATTGTAGGCATCGATGCCCCAGGCATATGACGCCACCACGAAGTACCACTTCTTGCCGCGCTCCTTGAGCAGCGGATAAACGCTGTTCACCGTGACCTTGTTCGGCAGGTCGACGCGGAACGTGTATTTGCTGCAGTTCTTGCCGGTGATCTCGGTGGCGTTCGGGCCGGAGGCCATCAGCAGCGTCTTGGCTCGTTCCGCAACCGGCATGATCGCCAGCACGTCTCCGCTCGAAACACCACCCTGGACCGCTGCAACCTTCTCTTCCTCGATCAGTTTGCGCATGTTCTGCTGCGTGGATTGCGGAGACGATTCGTCGAGCCAGATCAAATCGATCGGCCTGTCCAGAACCTTTCCGCCGAAATCGTCGATCGCGATCTGCGCACCGTTATGACCGATCTCGCCCTGCACTGCGTAGGGGCCCGACTTCGGCAACAACAAGCCGATCTTGATCGCTTCCGCCGCGCGCGCTGTGATCACAAATGGCGCCGCCAATTGCGTTGCCCCGAACGCCGCGCCTGCCAGGAGGGTGCGACGGTTGATACCAAATCCGGACTTGTCGTTCGTTTTCATAGCTACTCCCTGTTCGCCAAGCCGCTTTGTTGCAGCTTTTGCTGTTATCCCTCCGGGTGGAGGGGAATTTTTGCGCCACGAGTCTGTTGCTCGTTTGAGGTATTGCAGATCTGCCGCAGCCCCACGCAGCCGCATGCTATCTGAAATCGTTTACATTGAAATCGGTTTCTGCGATAGCCGCGCTTTCTCGCGAAGGGTCACAGCCAGGTGATGACATTCGCTGGTGTCGGGAGGATAACGTATTGGCAGACAAGCTGTTTTTGGAAGCGCTGGACATCAATGCGATGAAGCTTCTCGACGACGAGCCAAAACTCGGCGTCAATTTTCCATATGTCACGCATCCCTCCGGCCAGTGGGACACGCTGCCCGGGTCACTCTCGGCCGGTTACCACGGCGAGAACTGGAGCCATGGCAATTGGTTCTGCGGCTTCTGGATAGGGCTCCTGATCGCGGCATATCTGCACACGCAGGATGAAAAATATCTGCGCTTGGCACGAGAGCGGATGCTGTTGGTCGCGCCGCGCGCCAGCGACGGAAACACTCACGATATCGGCTTCATCTTCTATCCAAGTGCGATCGCGCTGTTTCACGTTACTGGGGATCCGCATTACGCCGATTTGGCGGCGCAAGCCGCGGACCGGCTGCGTCGTCGGCTGATCATGACTCCGCGCGGCAGTTACATCTCGGCATGGGGGCCGCTCAACGACATGCGCGGCCGCCGTTCGTCGGCGATCGATACCATGGCGAACCTGCCGCTACTCTATTGGGCTGCACAATACGAAGACGACGCCAGCTTTACGCTGGCAGGCGAGGCTCATGCGATGATGACGCGCCAGGCATTCATCCGTCCCGACAATTCGACGTATCATGCGGTAGAATACGACATCGGCACCGGGGAACGCGCGCGAGGATTCACCTTTCAAGGCTATTCGGATACGTCTTGCTGGCCGCGCGGCCAGGCATGGGCGATCTATGGCTATACCCGCACCGCCGAGGCGACGGGCAAGCGGCTCTATCTCGACCTTGCCGAACAGCTCGCGGACTATTTCCTGGAGCGGACCGGTCCCGCGCTGGTGCCGCCATGGGATTTCGATGATCCGGCCGTTCCCGACACGCTGATCGATACATCGGCATCCGCAATCGTCGCGGCCGCTCTCGCGGATATGGCCGCCCTGCATCCGGATTTGAAGAAAGCCGCGGTATGGGGGCAGCGCGCCCGCGCGATTCTTGCCGTGCTATGTGAGCAGCATCTGGCGCGAGACGCTACGCATCGTGGCCTTCTGCGCCACGGCTGCTATTCGAAGCCGCACAACCAGGGCGTCGACAGCGCCGTCATGTTCGGCGACTTCTTTTTCATGGAGGCGCTCTGCAGCATTGTGATGCCTGGCAAGTTGCGCGCAACCCCGACGCGCCTGGTTAGCGGTTCCTGATTGGTTTCGCGTGAGAGTTTTTGCGAGTTCGTGACGGTGGTGGCGGCGCGGTAGAACCGCGCATGATCAGCCGGTACGGTAGCTGGATGCTCTTCGGAATCGAGAGCCCGGAAATGGCGTTGATGAGATAATCGGCGGCGCCTCTCCCGATTTCGCCGGCCGGCACGCTGATCGTGGTCAGCGGCGGATCAACCTGACCCGCGAGTTCGATGTCATCGAAACCGGTGATAGAGAGAGACTGTGGCACCTTGAAGCCGAGCTTGCGCGCTTCGGCGATGGCGCCGATCGCAAGCGAGTCCGTCGTGCAGATCACCGCCGTGACCTCCGGGTGGTCAGTCATAAGCTGGCGGAATGCGCTGCGGCCCTGTCCCAGCGAATGGTCCGCCTTGATGACCTGGGTCGACTTCAGGTCGATCCCGGCCTGCGCGAGCGATTTTTGCACGCCCTCAAGCCGCGCCCGCGAACGATCGTTCGATGGCGGCACATTGGCAATGATGCCGAAAGAAACATGGCCGATATCGAGCAAGTAGCGTGTCAGCTCCCGCGTCGCCACCTCATTGTCGATTCCGATCGCGGGCATGCCCTTGGAGGCCTTGGAGACGTAAGTGGTAATAACGGGCACGCTGGCCTGCCGAATTAAGGTGCGAAGCTCCAGACTGTGCGAGTCGCCGACCAGCACCACGCCATCGATGCCGCGTTCGAGCAGGCTGCGCATTTCCTGCAATTCGCGCTGTTGGTCATACTGCGCGTTCGCGATGAGAAGAGTGTATCCGGATTCACTCAAGCGATTTTGAAGCGCCTCAATGCCGTCAGCGAAGATGCTGAGACCCAGGGTCGGAACGATGGCACCAATGGTGCGCGTCCGTCCGGATTTCAGCGCGCGTCCGGCGCTATCGCGGGTATAGGAAAGTTTGGCGATCGCGCGCGCCACCTTGTCGCGCAACTCCTGTCGCACAATCGCCGGATGGTTGAGCACGCGAGATACAGTGGCCGAAGACACCTTGGCCTCACGCGCGACATCTTCGATTTTCGCGCGCCCCTTCGGCCGACTCCATGTCGGCATGCGCGGTTGTTTGTGGACCATGGTCTCTTAGTCTGCGTTGGCGGACAGCTGCGACGGATGCGTTCTTGTTGATCGGAGGGTGCGCCAAACTTGGTTCATTCCAGCCCGGTTGTATAGTCCACAATGCGGCTGCGGGTTGACATCAGGGGCCGGGTGCGTAGAAATCTGAAAACGATTTCAGGATTTGTGGCAGCTTGGGTTTTCGGGCAGCTCCATAGCGTGGACACAGAATGGTCGATCTTTTGAAGGGCGTTCGGGTCCTTAGCTTCAACCACTTCCTGATGGGTCCGGTTGGCGTGCAGTTTCTGGCCGATCTCGGCGCCGATGTGATTGCGGTTGAGCCGCCCGATGGTGCTTTTCAGCGCAAATGGAGCGGCGCCAACAACAAACGGGTCGATGGACAGAGTATGTTGTTGCTGGTCGGAAACCGCAACAAGCGGAGCCTTGTGCTGGACCTGAAGAAGCCGGAAGCGATTGAGATCGCGCGCAAGCTGGTTGCGACGGCTGATGTACTGACCGAGAATTTCCGCCCCGGCGTGCTCGACAAGCTGGGTCTTGGCTATGAGGCGGCGCGGGCGATCAAGCCCGATATCATCTACGCGACGGCGTCCGGCTACGGTTCAGATGGGCCTTATGTGAATCGGCCTGGGCAAGATCTTCTGGTGCAAGCGCTCTCGGGACTCGCGGCGATTACGGGTACCAAGAACCAAGGTCCGCGTGCCATCGGCGTGTCTGCCGTTGACCATCACGGCGGCGCGCTGTTCGCGGCAGGAATTCTCGCTGCATTGGTTGGACGCGCAAAAAGCGGAAAGGGATGCCGGGTTGACGTCAACTTGTTGTCGGCGGCGCTCGATCTGCAGCAGGAGTCATTAACCTGCTACATGAACGGCGAACCGCCGGACGATACGCGGCAGCCGGAGCATGTTGCGGGCTGGTATTACAGCGCGCCGTACGGCCTGTACGCGACGCGCGACGGCCACATCGCGATTTCGCTTGGCTCGCTCGATGTCCTTGGTGATGCGCTGGAATTGCCCCGCGAGCAACGCGTGCCGGACGCCGAAGCTTTTACGCGGCGCGACGAGATCACAAGAGCTATCGCCGCTAACGTGGCCGAGCGAACGACAGACGAGTGCGTTTCGCTTTTTACTGCACGCGCAATCTGGCATGCTCCGGTCAGCGATTATTCCAAGCTCGCTGGCGATCCGCAGATCGTTCACAATCGCAGTTTCCAGACGGTGCCGGGCGTCACTGGCGCGCCAATCACGCTGGTCAGTCACCCCATCCGATACGATGGCCAGGTCCCGGACGTCCGGTTGCCTCCACAGAAACTCGGCGCGCAGTCAGAGGAAATCCTTCGGGAGCTTGGCTACGATGCGGCTGCGATCCGATCGCTCTACGGCACCGGAGCGATCGGGCAGAAATTGTGATCTCTGTTTCATATTTAACTGAAAGGATCATCCCATGGCGGTCATGCACGCCAAGATCGGCGATACCGTTACCTTCGCGAAGACGGTCGGCGAATCCGATGTCTATATGTTCGCCGGGCTGACCGGCGACCTGTCGCAAAACCACGTCGATGAGCAATTCATGGGCCACTCGATCTACGGGCATCGCATCGCGCACGGTGCGCTGTTAGTCGGCTTCATGTCGACCACCTCCACACGTATGATCGATGAGAGCCTGAAGAAGGGGATCGATTCCACGCCGGTTTCGCTCGGCTATGACGGAGTCCGCTTTCTCAAACCGGTATTTTTCGGCGATACGATCACCGTCACCTATGTGATCAGCGAGATCGATGAGCCACGACGGCGCACTCTCGCCAATATCGAGATCAAGAACCAGCGCGGTGAACTTGTTGCCGTCGCCAAACACATCACAAAGTGGACCGAGAACGTGAGTGTTCGCCCCGCGGCTTAAGCTGGTCATCTATCTCGACTTCCATCGCCTGCGGCGGGAACGGTCGCCGACCGGATCAGACGTGATTTGGAGTAGGTCGCCGCGGACCGTCTGGCGGCAGCATTCGACTGTGGCATGAAGTCCATGTCGCGGGACGTTGCTTTTGGAAAACTCAAGACGATGCGCCGATGCGGCCGCAATCGTGTGCCGTGAGATTTCCAAAGGGGAGATCTTCGGAGTCGTCTTCCGCAAACTTCCGTATCCTCGCTTTAGTCTCGCAGAAGACCGAGTGCGCCTTGGTCAGCAAAGGCGATACTAGATCGCGTAACTTTCATAATATGGAATATATATTTATATATTGACAATAAACCGCGTTGAGTCATCCTGATGCTCAAGGAGGCGGTTCATGAAGGCTCTCTCGAATTTACGAGTGATCGATCTCTCGCAAGGAGTCGCGGGCCCGCACGCCGGCATGCTGCTGGCTCAGCATGGCGCAGATGTCGTGAAGGTCGAGCCGCTGGAAGGCGATTGGGGGCGCACGCTTGGCAAGCAATACGGATCGTTTTGCGCGCACGCGATCGTGTTCAACAGGGGCAAGCGCTCCATCGCCGTCGATCTCAAATCGGACGAGGGTCGGCGGATCGTCGTCGATTTGATCGCACGTGCGGATGTCGTGCTCGAAAGCTATCGCCCGGGCGTACTAAAACGACTCGGTCTTTCTTACGAGGACGTCCGTGCGATCAAGCCGGATATCATCTATCTCTCGATCACCGGATTTGGACAGACGGGCCCAGGCTCGGGCTTGCCCGCGACCGACTCGATCATTCAAGCCAATTCAGGCTGGATGACTCTTCATCGAGACGAGAATGGGCGCCCGATGCGGAGTGGAATCATCGCGATCGACGTGATGACGGGTCTCTATGCGTTTCAAGCGATCGCCATGGCGCTGATCGCGCGGATGCGTACCGGGGAAGGGACATACATCGACTGCTCGATGCTGCAGTCCGCAGCCGCTTTTCAGGCTGCAAAAATTCTCGAGAACTATCTTGAGGACGGCCAGCCGGTGGTCTCGTACGTGCCGGTCGGCGTCATGGAAACCAGCGACGGCTATATCACGATTTCGGCGATGCGGGATGCGCATTACGACGCGCTCTGCGGCATTCTTGGCCGCGAGGATCTCGCGCGCGATGAGCGTTTCAACGGTCGCGACAAGCGGCGTGCCAACAAGGCCTTACTGATGCCGATTCTCGAAGACGAGTTCAGGAAGAAAACGTCGTCGGAATGGTGCGAGGCGCTGACCCGCGCCGGCGTGATGAATGCCAGGATCAATACCTATCTCGAGTTTCTCGCCGAGCCGCAGGTCGAGCATGCCGGCATCGTCGCCATGGTGGATCATGGGCATCTGGGAGTCGCTCCTGCGGTGAACATTCCAGGCACGCCAGCGCTCGGCGACGATCCGGCCGCGCACCGCTGTCCGGACATCGGTGAAGATGGCGACCGAATTCTGGCCGAGCTCGGCCGCTCGCGGACCGACATTCAACGTCTCCGGACCGCGGGCGCGGTTCGGTAATCCATTGCAAATCTGAGGAAGCATCATGCAGCCAGCTACAGCGCAATCCGACGAAGATCAGGTCAAGGATGTCATCCGCAAGTATCTCCAGGCAGTAAAAACCTGGGATCCGGACGGCTTTCGCTCGACGTTCACCGCCGACGCGAACATCGCGCATTACTACGTCAAGGGCGATGAAATAAAGACCATCACGCTGGATCAGTTTGTCGATACCATCGGGTCGCTTCACAAGAAGTACGACAATGCCGAGGAGCGCGCTAAGGAGATCGACGTCTGGGTCGTCGATCATCTGGCCTGCGCGCGAGTGCCGTTCGCGTTTCAGATGGGGCCACGCGCGATGGAAGGGCAGGACCTGTTCAACCTCGCGAAATGTAAGGGCGAATGGAAGATCATCCACAAGTCTTACTATCTGTGAGGAAGTCGCTGTGAGCAGCCAGTACGCATCGGCGGTTGAGGCGGATGCCGGATCGCTCCCGGTGACCGAGGCCGGCCCGCTGTTTCGGCTGGGCAGCGCGTCGCCGTCGATCGACAGCGATGCCTGGATCGCGCCTACCGCGACCGTCATCGGCGATGTGACGATCGGTGCGGGGTCGGGTGTTTGGTTCGGCTGCATTTTGCGTGGCGACGTCAACTCGATCCGGATTGGCGCGCGTTCGAACATCCAGGACGGAACGATCATCCATGTCGATCCCGGCGAGATGTCGGTCACGATCGGTGACGACGTCACCATTGGCCATGCTTGCGTGATTCACGGATGCAAGCTCGAAACCGGTGCGTTCGTCGGAATGAGCTCGACTGTCCTGAACGGTTGTGTGATCGAGGGCGGCGGCGTGCTCGGTGCGGGGTCTTTGCTGACGTCGGGCAAGCTGATCAAGACAGGTGAGTTGTGGATGGGAGCTCCGGCGCGGTTTGTGCGAATGCTCTCGGGCGACGAGGTCGCGGAGTTCGCCGGAACGGCGCGCCACTACGTCCGTAATGCGGGTCGGTTTCGTGGAGAATTGGCGGACGTCGTCCGGATTTAGGACGCAACGGGCGGGAGGTGCAGCTTGGAATCTTTGATGCGCCGCGATTTGATGGCCGGTTGTCTTGCGGCGCTGTTTGGCGCTGTCACGATGCTTCAGGCCAGCAGCTATCGTATCGGCTCGTTGACGTCGATCGGGCCGGGTATGTTCCCGTTTCTTGCCGGTGCGGCACTGTTCATTTGCGGCGGGGCGATTGCCGCGAGCTATTTCCTTCCGCAAGACGCCGATAGTTCGGCGGAGCGCATGGAATTGCCGGACGTCAAGGCCGGCATCTTCATTGTGCTGGGGCTCGTGAGCTTCATCCTGCTCGGCGAGCGGGCGGGACTGGCGGTTGCTTCCTTTGCTTGTGTCTTCATTTCGGCAATGGGAGCAGAAAATATCACCTGGCGGGGCAGCGTCTTGCTCGCGCTCGGGCTGGCAGCCGGTTCGATCGTTTTGTTTCACTATGCGCTGAAACTGCCGCTTCCGGCCTTTCCCTGGTCGCCGTCATGATCTCCGTAGCGCTCAGCGATCTCGTTCACGGGTTCGAGGTGGCCTTGCAGCCACACAATATCCTTGCCTGCTTTATCGGCGTGTTCGTCGGTAACCTCGTCGGCGTCCTGCCTGGCATGGGCGTGATGGCGACTATTTCGATCCTGTTACCGCTGACCTTCGTCCTGCCGCCTGTGGCATCGATTTTGATGCTGGCCGGAATCTACTATGGCGCGCAGTACGGCGGAGCGATCTGTTCGATCCTTCTCAACCTGCCGTGTCATCCGCCCCATGCGGTCACCTGCCTCGACGGATATCCATTGACGTTGCAGGGACGGGGCGGGGCCGCTCTTGGCATCACTATGCTCGGTGCCTTTATCGGCGCGTCGTTCGGCATCCTCCAGATGATCGTGTTTTCGCCGTTGATTGTGAGTATCGCGCTGCGGTTCGGTCCGGCCGAAGTCTGCGCGCTGATGGTACTGGGTCTGCTCGCGGGTTCGACGCTGGCGCGGGGGTCGCCGCTCAAGGGCGTGGCGATGACGTTGTTCGGCATTGTGCTGAGCTGTGTCGGCACCGACATGACCGACGGCACCGAACGTTTCACGCTGGGATTTCACGAACTTGGAGACGGCATCGAGATCGTCGCGCTGGCGCTCGGCTTCTTCGGCGTTGCGGAATTCCTCAATAGCGCGAACCGGGTTCGGAAGATCGGCAACGGACGGCTGAGGCTCAAATTCTCGGAAATGCGGCCGAGCCGCGACGACCTGAAGCGATCGCTTCCTGCGATCTGCCGGGGAACGCTGATCGGCAGCCTGTGTTCGCTGATCCCGGGTACGGGACCGACCATCGCATCCTTCATCTCTTATTCCGTGGAAAAGCGGGTGTCGAAAACACCCGAACGTTTCGGCAGAGGTGCCATCGAGGGCGTGGCGTCGCCTGAAGCATCTACCCATTCGTCGGTTCAAGGTGACTTCATTCCGACCATGAGTCTCGGCATTCCCGGCGACTCAGTGATGGCGCTGATCCTCGCGGCGCTCCTGATTCAGGGCATTACACCGGGGCCGCTGCTGATTTCGGAGCACCCCGATGTATTCTGGGGACTGATCGCTAGCTTCTGGGTTGGCAACATCTTGCTCGTTGCACTCAATGTCCCCATGATCGGCCTGTGGGTGCGCCTGCTGTCGATCCCATACTCATATCTTTATCCGAGCGCGTTGCTGTTCGTGTGCATCGGTGTCTACAGCGCCAGCAACAACATGTTTCAGGTGGAAGTCACGCTTGTTCTCGGCCTGGTCGGCCTGTTCCTGATGTGGCTTGGGTTCCATCCCGCACCGATGCTGCTCGGTTTCGTGTTGGGCCCGCGGGTGGAGGAGAACTTCCGCCGCGCGATGATCATTTCCAATGGCGATCTGCGAACATTCATCGATCAGCCGATATCCGCCACGCTTGTGGCTCTGTCGGTAGTCCTGATCGCCGTTCAGATATGGGTCCGACTCCGCGCGCGCCGCAGCCGTCCGATCGCCGCAGCGACGGCGGCCATACGTCATGCCGAAAGCCTGGCAGAAAACTGAGGGGGAAATTCATGTTCGGATTATCGATGAAGTCGGCGGTTGTCGTTGCGCTCGCTTTGTCCGCGGCATCGGCCCATGCTGAAGATTCTTATCCGGCGCGTCAGATCGATATCGTTGTGCCGTTTGCCCCTGGAGGGACCTCCGATCTGTCGATCCGCTATCTTGCCGATAAGTGGAAGTCCTGCCTTGGTCAGCCGGTGGTGATCGTCAACAAGCCCGGTGCTGGCTCGGCCGTCGGCGCGAAGTATGTGGCTCGTGCCAAACCGGACGGCTACACATTGCTGGTTGCATCGGAGACCAGTCTCGTCACGGTGCCTATTCTGCAAGCGGATGTGGGTTACAGTTACCGCGACTTCACCTATCTCTTCACCTACAGCAAGGGCTCGGTGGTATTCGCGGCGCGCTCCGATGCGCCCTGGAAAACGATTGCGGTGTTCCTTGATGCCGCCAGGAAGAGTCCGCAGCCGATGTCCTATGCATCCTACGGCACCGGCACGATCGGACAGATCGCGATGGAGTTGCTGCTCCGCGCGACCAAGACCAAGGTCAATCATGTTCCCTTTAAGTCGAGTCCGGAGGCGGGCGCGGCCCTGCTAGGCAAACATGTCGAACTTGCCGTGCCATCGCTGATCGGACCGCTGGCGAAGAACCCCGATGTTCGTCTGCTGGCGACGTCATCGAGCGAAAGAGTGGCATTCGCCCCCGACCTGCCGACGTTGAAGGACCTCGGATATAACGTCAGCCTGAACTACTTCAATGTTCTTGTCGGTCCAAAGGGTCTGCCAGATCACGTCGTGACCAAGATCCTCGACTGTCACAAACAAGCCTATGCCAAGGACAAGAAGGATATCGACGAGGCGCTCGGCCGTTTCGAGCTTGTTCCTTTCACGCTCGACGGAGCATCGACAATGAAGGAAATGGGCGAGCGCTCGGTGCTGTTCAAGGAAATGCTGTCGCCGAAGAGCTGAAGCCGAGGTCGGGACTCGCACGTAGTCTTAACTTCCACAATATAAGAATTAATATCATATATTGACATAAGATCGCAAAAGCAGGAGTGTGCTGCGCGGTCGGTCACCGCGCAGCACAGCAAGGTAAATTCAATGGGAATGACGATCGGCATCGATATCGGCGGGACTTTCACGGATGTGGTGGCGCTCGATGTCGACGGCAACGTCGCCTCGTTCACCAAGGTGCCTTCAACCCCCTCCGATCCGGGGCTTGCCGTGGTCAGCGGGGTCGAGAAGATTCTCGAACTCTCGAATGCTCGGACATCTGACCTCGATCGTGTCGTGCACAGCTCGACGGTTTCATTGAATGCGATCATCGAGAGGAAAGGGGCCAAGCTTGGCATTCTTTGCACCGATGGATTCGGCGATATCCTCATCATTGGTCGGCAGAAGCGGACCGACATGTACGATCTGTTTCTCGATCCGGAGACGCCGCAATTCCTTTGCCCGCGCGAGCGGGTCATGGGAATAAAGGAGCGGGTGGGTTCGCAGGGAGAAGTTGTCGAGCCGCTCGACGAGGCATCGGTCGTCGAGGCGGTATCGCGACTCGTAAACGATCACGGTGTTGCGTCGATCGCGGTGTGCTATCTGTTTTCGTATCTCAATCCGGCGCACGAACTGGCGACACGCGATCTGATCGCGCGAAACTTTCCCGATGTCAGTGTATCGATCTCGTGCGAGGTCGATCCGCAGATGCGCGAATACGAGCGCATGTTGATGACGGCGTTCGATGCCTATCTCAAGCCGGTCGCACGGAAGTATCTGACCAATCTAGCCGACAGCCTTGGCAGAAAGTCCGAAGATTGTCAGCTCCAGATCATGCAGAGCCGCGGCGGAATCATGGGTTGGCGGCAGGCGGCGTCGCATCCGATCACGACCGCGCTGTCGGGTCCGGCTGCGGGCGTCATCGGCGGGGTAGGCTCGGGTCAGAGCGCGGGGTTTTCGAACCTGATCACGGTCGATATCGGCGGCACCAGTTGCGACATTGCGATTATCACCGAAGGCAAGCCGCTGATCGCCGCGGAGGGTAAACTCGACCGTTATCCGCTCAGGCAGCAGATGATAGACGTGAGCTGCATCGGCGCGGGTGGCGGCAGTATTGCCTGGATCGATGGCGGCGGCGCGCTGAAGGTTGGTCCGCAAAGCGCTGGGGCATTTCCGGGGCCGGCCTGTTACGATCGTGGCGGCAGCGAGCCGACCATCACGGATGCGAGCGTGGTTCTGGGTTATCTCGATCCCGCGAATTTCGGCTGTGGGGAATTAACCTTGAACCCGGAACTCAGCCATGCCGCGATCACGAAGGTGGCGTCGAGGCTGGACATGGACGTGCCAGAACTCGCGCTTGGTATGCATCGTATCCTCAACGCCATGATGGCCGATGCCATCAAGCTGGCGTCGGTCAATCGCGGCTTTGATCCGCGCAAGTTCGCGCTGCTCGGTCTCGGTGGCGGTGGTCCCGTTCACGCTGGAATGCTTGCGAAGATCATCGGCTGTGCGCACGCACTTGTGCCGCCGCTTCCCGGCGTGCTGTGTGCCAACGGTCTTCTGGCGGCTGATGTGGAACACGAGCAATCCCGGACCTTTCTGAAGGACGCGAATGGGGTCGATCCGGAAGAGATGGAGCGCCTGTTCAACGAACTGCATGTCTCTTGCGCCGAGCGCATGCGACTGGATGGTCTCGATCCGGCGAAGGCGACCGTGACCCGCTGGATCGAAGCCCGCTATGCCAGCCAATCCTACGATCTTCAGATTGAAGTTCCGTCAGGGCCGGTGTCGTCGGACACCATTGAAATTTTGAAAACCCGTTTCCACGACCAGCACGAGCGCGTCTATGGCCACGCGCAGCGGGCTCAGCGCGTCAGATTCGTGACTACCCGGGTGGTTCTCTCGTTCAGCATCGCCAATCCGCGGTTTGGCTCGATCGTCGGCGGTCGAGGTAAGGACGAGGCGCGAAAGCCTGATCGGCAGGCGCTGTTCGATCTGGATCGTGGATACGAGGCCACGCCGGTATACGATCGGCAGCGGTTGCGCGCGGGTGAAGTGATCGACGGTCCCGCGATCCTCGAGCAACCCGACACAACCACCGTTCTCTATCCCGGCCAAACGGCGCGAATCGATGAGCGTGGAAATCTGGTCATTTCTACGTCGACATCCTCCTGACACCGAGAGCGGAAATGCTTCAAACAAGAAACGTGACAAGCGGCCTGGATCCGATTTCGCTTGAGGTCATTCGTAACCGTCTCACGGTGATCGCGGACGAAATGGAATCGACGCTACTCCGCAGTTCGTTTTCAGCGATCATGAAGGAGGCGCTCGACGGATCGGCCGCGATTTTCGACGCTCACGGCAATACGATCGCACAGGCGTCGGCAATTCCGATTCATCTCGGCAGCCTGATTCCAGCGGTACGGCAGGTGATCGAGGTGTTTAAGGGTGACACCTGCGATGGTGACATCTTCATCCTGAACGATCCGTATCAGGGCGGCACGCATCTGCCGGATATCAACATCATCTGTCCCGTCTTCGACGAGGGTGAACTGATCGCGTTCACCGCCAGTATCGCCCACAAACAGGATATCGGCGGCAAGACGCCCGGCAGCACGCCACCGGATGCGACCGAAATCTTCGCCGAAGGGCTGATCGTGCCGCCGCTCAAGTTGTATCGGAAAGGGCAGCTTAGTCGGGACATCCTCGCGCTGATCGCCAGCAATGTGCGGCTTCCTGACGGTGTGATCGGTGATATCGAGGCTCAGGTCGCCTGCGGCAAGATCGGTCAGCGTCGTCTTGGCGAGCTCGTGGCCGAATTCGGTCGGGATAATCTGGTCCAGGCGTTCGCCGAGATGCAGGATCATGCCGAGCGTATTACGCGCGAGGCGCTATCGAAAGCTCCATCGCGGGCATTCGAGTTCGTCGACTATCTGGACGACGACGGCATTACGCCGCATCAGCCGGTGAAGATCGCCGTGAAGGTCACCTTCGCGAACGGTGGGGTTACCGTGGATTTTACCGGGACCGATGCTCAAGCCAAGGGTGCGCTGAACTGCGTACCGTCGTCCACGCTTGCCGCAGTGTATTACGCCATTCGCGCGGTATGTGTGCCGGATGCGCCGACCAATGAGGGCGTGCATCGCGCTATCACGACGATCATGCCGGAAGGCACCATCGTCAACGCGGTGTTCCCGGCCCCGGTGGCAGCGCGTACGATCACTGTGCGGCGGATCGTCAGCGTGATGATGGGTGCGCTGGCGCAGGCCTTTCCCGGTCGCGTGCCGGCGGCATGCGACGGTCAGTCGAATTATGTATATGTCGGCGGATACGATCCGGAAGCCGGCAGGCGCTACGTGTCGATGCTTGGCGTGCCAACCTCTGGCGGTATGGGCGGGCGCCCTGCCAAGGATGGTATCGACGTGATTTCGTCCGATGCATCCAACGTGGTGCGTTACCCGATCGAAGCGTTTGAGACCGACACGCCGTTCCGTGTCAAGTTTCTCAAGTTGTGGCCCGACAGCGGCGGCGCTGGCCGCTTTCGCGGCGGTCTCGGCTATCATGCTGAGATGACGCTGCTTCGCGGTGACGCCACCATGACGCATCGTCGCGACCGTCATGATTTCGCGCCGTGGGGATTGGACGGCGGGTCGGCGTCGCCGACCTGCAAGACCATTCTCCATCGCGCGAGTGGGATTGCCGAAAGTCTGGCGTCAAAGATAGTGACGGGTATCGGCGCCGGCGACCGCATCGAGATTTTCACGACAGGCGGTGGCGGATATGGCGATCCGCTCGCGCGTCCGCTCGACGAGGTCGCGGCTGATCTGCGCAGCGGCAAGGTTTCGTGTGAGAGCGCTATGCGCGACTATGGTGTCGTGTTGGATGCGAAGGGTGCGATCCAGGTAGAGGAAACCGCGCGCCATCGGGGATCCTTGGCGGGTAGGCAGGGTAAGCTGTACCGCTTCGATCGCGGCGACGACTTCGCGGCGAAAACGGGCGAGCCGAGGCATCAGGTGGAGCTTGGCGCACGTCGGAATTCCAGTGCGGCCGGGGGTTGAGACCGGTCCGGCTGGTGTACCGCTCAGTGAGGGATCTCCGATGAACGCAGGCGCTAGTGGATGGGTGAGAGATGCCTGCGCCATCGTCGGCATCGGCGAAACCGGATATTCCAAATCGTCCGGCATGACCACGCGAGCGCTGGCGGGCGCTGCAATCCGGCGCGCCGTCGCTGACGCCGGGATGCGGCCTGCTGACATCGATGGGCTGCTGTCGCATGGAATGAACGACTCGCCGGTATCCAATCTGGTCGCTGCCGACCTCGGAATACGTCCGAACTTCTTTATGGATTGCGTTGGTGGCGGTGCTTCCGCGGAAGCATTGGTCGCACTCGCCGTTGGCCTGATTGTCACCGGACAGTGCCGGACTGTCGCGGTCTATCGGGCAATGAACGGATTTTCCGGGACGCGCACCGGCGGAACCAATCGTAACGCGATTCCCGTAATCTCCGGACAGGATCTCTATTCACGTCCGTTCGGCTGGTCATCGCCGGCCCAGACGTTTGCGCCATGTTTCATGCGGCATATGCATGATTTCGGCACGCGTTCTGAACAGGCAGCGATGGTTCGGGTGTTCCAGAGCGAACATGCGGCGAAAAATCCGAAGGCGCTCTACCGGGCGCCGGTCACGGCGGATGATGTGCTGTCGAGCCGGATGATCGCAACGCCACTGCATCTGCTCGACTGCTGCGTGGAAACCGACAGCGGAACCTGCCTCATCATTACCGGCAGGGAACACGCGCATGACTGCCGCTGCCATCCAGTGATGATCCGCTCGGTGCTGGGACGCGTGTGCAAGCCGCGCAACGACCTGCATTTCGAATGGGGGCCGATCACGGAGTCGGCGGCTGTCTATGCCAAAGACCGGCTATGGGCGCAGGCTGGCCTCGGCCCCGATGACGTTGATGTCACGGCGGCCTATGACGCTTTCACCTACACATCTCTGATGTTACTCGAGGACTACGGCTTCTGTGCCAAGGGTGAGGGCGGCGGCTACGTCTCGGATGGGCGAACGCGGCTCGGCGGAAGCCGGCCCAACAACACGTCGGGCGGATTGTTGTGTGAGGGGTACAGCAACGGCATGAACCTGATTATCGAGAATGTCCGTCAGCTTCGTCATGATGCCGACGACGGCTGCCCGATCGACAGCACGGGCCGGCGCGTGCACACCCACGATCATTCCGCTGCTGGAGGTTGCCGTCAGGTGCAGGATGCAGAAGTGGCGGCAAATCTGGCGTGGGGTAATCCAGGCATGGGGTCTGCATCTGTGCTGGTACGAGGATGAACGCCATGGCTGACGCGCCGCGCTATCTCGGTTACGAACTCTCGATCGATCCGCAGGATACTGCGTCGCGGGATTTCTTCCGGTTCTGTCGTGAGCACCAATTGCATTTGCAATGCTGCGGGAGTTGTTCGCGGCTGCGCTATCCTCCTTCGCCGGGATGCCCGTTCTGCGGCAGCGATGGCTATACGTGGATTCCGGTCGACGGCAGCGGCGTCATTCATTCCTACACCGAAGTTCATCACGCGGTCAGCGCGCCGATGAAGCCGTTCGTACCTTACGTCGTCGCGATCGTCGAACTGGCAAATCAACGCGACGACCCGGCCGCGGGCGCCGCCATCAGAATTCCCGGCAACCTGGTGACGGCGGACGGCAACTTGAATATCGGTGATTTACGATGGGGGATCGATTCGCCGGTCAGAATCGTGTTTTCAGATGTCAGCGATGAGATTGCCATTCCACTCTGGACGCCGCTGGAGGCATCGAGATTTATTTCATAATATGATAGTGATATTTATAACTTGACATTGTAGTGATCCACCATCAGCTTTTTATTCCCGAAGGAGCAACGCGACATGGCTGGTAAGAGTCAGGGACGAGCCCCAGCAGGCAGTCAGAGCATTCGCCGTGCGATGGAGGTGCTGAGCTTCGTTGCAGCCGGCAAGGAAAATGGACGTCGCCTCACGGATGTGTCGAATGCGCTCGGGCTCAACATCGCCACCGCACACCGGCTTCTGAACACACTCGTCTTTCTCGGGCTGTTGCTGCAGCGCAGCCACGACAAGTCGTTCGTTCTCGGACCCGAGCTCGTCTCGCTAGCGGCGATGGGACATTCGCACTTTATCCTGCGCGATGTCTTCAAGGATCCGATGGCGCGGATTGCGGCGATTTCCGAAGATACCGTATTCCTTCAAGTGCTATCGGGAAGTGAGACCGTTTGTGTCGCGCGGACCACCGGCAGCTTTGCTGTTCCGGCGCTTGAGCTTGATGTCGGAACGCGGCTTCCCGTCGGAGTCGGGTCCGCTGGCCTGGCGATGCTTGCCGCGATGCCCGACGATCAATGCGAAGCGGTTTTGCAGGAATGCAGCCCGCATTACAATAGTCTTGGACTGAAGCCTTCGGTCGTTCGTCAATCGATAGTGACCTCGCGAACTCTTGGATACGGCTATCAGGTCGGCCAACTGACGAAGGAAGTCGCCGGCGTCGGCGTCTGTTTTCTCGATGACAACGGGATTGCGGCGGCTGTTAGCGTGACCGCACTGTCGCAACGGCTCGATCGCAAGCGCGCAAAGATGATCGTGTCGCTTATCCGGGATGAGTGCAGCGGCATTCCCGGCTTGTCGGTATTTCCGGCCGTTCTGCCTGGACCTGCATCGACGGGCCGGCTGCAACCCTCGCAAAACTCCCGCGTGGTTGCTTTCAAGGGAAGGCGGCCCGGACGTCGCAGTTGAAGCGCCGACTGATTGGATATGGAGGCCATATGACTCGTATGTTGATGTCGATACGCGGTTTGATCTGTATCCTTGCTCTGGTCTTGTGCTCGGCGACGACCAGTCAGGCTGGCGACTATCCCAATCGGCCGATCCAGATCGTCGTGCCGTTCGGTCCTGGCGGCACATCCGATCTGTCGGTGAGATTCCTGGCCGAGAAGTGGCAGGAATTCCTCGGCCAACCTGTCGTGATCCTGAATAAGCCCGGCGCAGGCTCAGCCGTCGGCGCGAGATTCGTGGCTGAGTCCAAGCCCGACGGCTACACACTGCTACTCGGATCAGACTCGCCGTTGGTCGTCGTCCGGATCATGAACAAGAATCTTGGCTACGATCTCGACAGCTTTACCTATCTGTTCGGTTATGCGAGCGGCGCGGTGTACTTCGTCGACAAGTCAGACTCTCCCATGAAGTCAATGGCAGATGTGATCGCGGCCGCCAAGAAGGAGCCGGGCAAGATGACCTACGCCACCCACGGCGTCGGCAGCCTGAGTAACTTCATCGCTGAAGCGTTGTGGAAGGAAACTGGCGTGAAGATCGCGCACGTTCCGTTCAAGGCGAGTCCGGAGGCTAATGCGGCGGTGCTCGGTGGGCACGTCAACCTGGCTGTGCCGCCATCCATCGGCGATCTCGCGAGGAATGGAAACATTCGGGTGTTGGCCGTGACGTCCAAGAACAGGGTGCCTTATGCGCCGAACGTGCCCACACTGAATGAACTCGGATATAAGACCAACCTTGTCTACTACAGCCTGCTGGTGGGACCGAAAGGCTTGCCAGATGAGGTCAAGGCCAAGCTGATTACGGCGCAGCAGAAAGCCTACGAGAAATATGGCCCCGAAATCAGCGCGACCCTCAATCGACTCGAACTTGTGCCGGCGCAACTGACGGGTGAGCAGGCCAAAAATGAAATGCGCGAGCATGACAAATGGTTTCGCGATCTGGCGGGCCAGATGGGTTTGACGAACTGAGGACGTGGAGGTGGCGGGTGACGGACTATCTCGAAAAGATCAAGGGACGCCCGATGCCGTTCGCAGTGTCCATGGGCGTGACCTTTGTCGAGGCCCAACTCGACCGGGTGGTAGCGACGATGGTCGTGCGCGCCGATCTTTGCACGCGCGGCAGCACGATTCATGGCGGCGCCGTAATGGCTTTTGCCGACGCCGTCGGCGCTGCTGCGACCGTGATCAACCTGCCAGCCGATGCTAAGGGAACGACGACGCTCGAAAGCAAGACGAATTTCATCAAGGGCGCGGCAGAAGGTTCGACGGTGAAGGCGATAGCAACGCCTGTGCACCGCGGACGGCGAACCCAGGTCTGGCAGACCCGACTCGAGAACGATCAGGGCGGCCTTATTGCGACGATCACGCAGACGCAGCTTGTCTTGTAAGGATGCGTTTTCTGTCAGCCGGGCTGCGGATTTGACAAATCGCCGCTACTTAGGAGCTGCCACTCGCGAACGACCTGAAAGCGCCGATCCGCGCTGGTTTGCTTGAATACGGTAATTCTGTCGATCGTCAGGTGACCGAGCGCTAGCCGCGCAAAACGGTCTTGCAGAAAGGAAAGAACATCCGCTCGCCTGTGCACATCGAGGTGGCCGGTGAGGGTCATGTGGAAGCGGAATTCCTCCATCACGTAAGGGTAGCCCCACCGATTGAGATAGTCGCGTTGACGAGGCGTCAGCTTCTCTGGCCTGCGGCGGGCGTGATCCGCCGGCATCAGCGGTGCGCGAAAGGGGTCGAAAGAACCTACGCAATCAGCAGCCAGTTGTACGAGCACATCTGACGGCTGCGACGGGATTACGGCGACGAACCCTCCGATCGCGCCGACGACAGGCGTAATAACTGGAAGAGGGCGAGGCCGGCCGGCGAAGTCGGCGCAAGCGTTGAGCAATTCAGCCTCGGTCCGGCCCGGTGCGAGACTTATCGGTGCTTTGAGGGTGGCATGGAAGCCATATTTGCGCGGATCGCGCGTGAGATCATGCCAATCTTCCGCAACTCCGATCGGAAATGGCACGTCGCGGCCGGTTCGCGCATCGTATCCGACACATTCGGCTCCGAAGATCGCGAGGGGACTGTCGCGTTCGGCCGTGTAGTAGATTGCATAACGAGGAGAATTTGACATTGGCCCAGAATGGCGAAGAGCCTATTCGGCTGCAATGGAGTGCGGTACGCCAGTGATGGAAATTCGATCGGCATCACCAATGTAGGCCAGACGTCCCGCTGCGACGACCGCCACGATACGCGGCCGCATCGGCTCCGTGTCATCGATCACCAAAACGTCCGCGCGCTGGGCTTCCGCCAGAACGCCGCGATCGTCAAGACCGCAGGCACGTGCGGGCGCTGCGGAAACCAGATCCCAGGCTCGGGCGAGGGGAAGCACGCCATCCGCGGCAAGACGGAAAGGGGCGAGCAGCGGCGCCGGGTAGTAGTAATCAGAGGCCAGCACTGAGCAAAGACCTTTGCCGATCATTTCGGAGGCATTCGTCCAGCCGGTGTGGCTGCCGCCTCTCACCACATTGGGCGCACCGAACACGATGGCATCGTTGCCGGCCGCTGCTGCGCGCGCGGTCTCTTCGTTCACCGGGAATTCGGCGATGGTTACGCCCTGTGCGCGATAAGCCTCGCGCGCCGCTGGTGTCTCGTCGTCATGGGAAAGCATTCTGACTTTCATGTCTCGCGCTGCCTGTGCGAGCCGCGATACCGAATCCAGTACCTGGCTCGCACGGGAAAGGACGTTGTCGACAAGGTCGTCGAAAGCTTCACTCGAAAGGCCGGTGCGTTCGATCATCCGGGTACGCTTCTTCGGGTTATCGAGCAGCGCAACGGTGTTGTCCATGTGGTCGTTGAAGGCGAGCAGGTCGATCCATCCGGCGTCGAGCCAGGCTGCGATTTGTTCTTCAGCGTCCAGATTGTAGATCTCGTGACGAAGGTGAAAGCGCGTGTCGGCAAGGAGTCGCGGCCGAAGCAATTCGATCCCTTCGACCAGGCGCGTGGCGTTTTCTCCACTGCGAAGCCCGGGTTCCCACGACCAGGTCGTAGCGTGGAAAACCGTTGTGATGCCATTCGAGATTGCCTGCCGGTCGCTATCGATCAATGCGACGTCGATCGGGAAGTCGACCCCGGGGCGCGGCATCATCTGTCGTTCGAAGGCATCTCCATGAAGATCAACGATCCCGGGAAGGACCAGCAACCCACGGGCATCAATCTCGACCCTGCCCGCGCGATCGATCGCTCCGAGGCCGTGGATCTGCCCTTCTTCCAATGAAAGCGATGCTTCCTGAAAGCGTCCGCCGAGCAGCGCGCGGCCGCCGGTGATGAGGATATCGATCATCGCGACGCTCGCTTTCCGACGGGCTCAAGGGACATTGTGAGTGCCTCGTACTTCTCGAGAAAAGCCTCGACCTCGAGTTTGCGGAAATCCGGAAGGGCCTTGCGAAGGGCCTCATGATCCCAGTCCCACCAGGCAAGGGCAGTCAGCCGCTGCGCGATATCTTCAGGAAAGCGTCGCCGAATGGGTCGGGCCGGGTTGCCGCCGACGATGGTGTAGGCGGGGACGTCCTTGGTGACGACTGCGCCTCCGGCGATAACCGCACCCGTTCCAATATGACGGCCCGGCAGCACGATCGCGCCGTGTCCAATCCAGACGTCGTGGCCGATGTGAACGCGATGGCTCTTGCGCCATTGGAAGAATTCCTCGTCGTCACTCTCGCCGGCAAAATATGCGCTCGATCGGTAGGTGAAGTGAGCTTGTGTCGCCCGGTGCATCGGGTGATTGCCCGGATTGATCCGCGTCATCGCCGCGATGGAGCAGAACCGGCCGATGGTCGTGTAGGTCATCTGTGAATCGTTGACGACATAAGAATAGTCGTCCATGTGCACGTCGAGAAGAATGGTGCGCGCGCCGACTTCACAGTAAGCGCCAAGACGAGTGTCCGTCAGTCTTGCTGTTGAATCGACGTAAGGATCGATCGAAAGAGTCTTGCCGGCCATACGAACTTCCAAGCTGCAACGCCGCGAGCGGCTTGAAGATGTCATCAAAGAGCTTGATGACACAGGAATGACGTTGACGTGACGGATCTCGTTCTGTTGACAACCTCGGCCGCACCGCGCTGCGTCACACAACTGTAGGAAACAGGCGATAACCCAGCATCGGAAGATGGGGAGTTCGTCATGTTGGTGGTGGAAGACCTGTCGTGCCGCTTCGGCACGAAATCGGCGGTCGACAAGGTGTCCTTCTCCGTCGAAGCGGGCCGGTTTGTCGGCGTCATCGGACGCTCGGGAGCTGGCAAATCGACGCTTCTGCGCGCCATCAATCGCCTTGCACCCCTCTCGTCGGGACGCATCGTGTTTGACGGCGTCGACGTTCATGCGTTGAAAGGACGCGAGCTGCGCAGTTGGCGCGCGCGTTCTGCAATGATTTTCCAGCAGTTCAATCTCATTGGTCGACTCGACGTTTTGACCAATGTGTTGATGGGGCGTTTAGCCAATGTTTCGCCGGCCCGATCGTTGATGAAGCTGTGGCCTGCCGCGGACAAGGCCATGGCATTGGCGGCACTTGAGCAATTCGAAATTGCATCGCTCGCTGCGCAGCGCGCCGACCAGCTTTCCGGAGGCCAGCAGCAGCGCGTTGCGATCGCGCGTGCGTTGGTGCAGGAGCCCGGCCTCATTCTGGCGGATGAGCCGATCGCGTCGCTCGATCCGCATAATACCAAGGTCGTCATGGACGCCTTGCAGCGTATCAATAAGGACTATGGCATCACCGTCATATGCAATTTGCATTCATTGGAATTGGCACGAGGCTATTGCGATCGCCTGATCGGAATGGCGGCCGGCAAGGTCGTGTTTGACGGCACGCCCGAGCAACTGACCGAACTCGAGACGCAGCGCCTCTATGGTGCAGCCTCGTCCTCGACTGCCGGTACTGGCAGGCGGGTCGGCGCTTCGATGGAAGATCGCGTGATTGGCGTGCCTGCAGTTGCATAGCGATCCGCGTTGGCAGCAGGTGTCAGGCTGCTGCAGTACACACACACACAACAAGATCAATCAGCCAACAGGAGAAGGCAGACATGTTGAACCGTCGTATTTTCATATCCGCAGGTGCGCTTGCGGTCGCTTTTGTGACCAGCGCCGCGCACGCCGACGACTGGAAATCGAAATACAAGGAGCTGACCTTCGCGGTCATTCCGGCGGAAAACGCATCCGGCGTGGGTGATCGTTACGCGCCCTTTATGGATTATCTGAGCAAAGAACTCGGCGTGCCTGTGAAGCTGCGGATCGCCAACGACTATGCGGCGGTCATCGAGGGGCAGCGGGCAGGAAACATCCAGATCGCCTATTACGGTCCGGCTTCCTATTCGACGGCCTACATGACCGGCGTCAAGACCGAGCCGTTCGTCACGAGCCGCAACCAGGACGGCAGTGTCGGGTATTATTCCGTCATCTACGTGAAGGCGTCGAGCCCCTACAAGGACATCAAGGACCTCAAGGGCAAGACCATTGGCTTCGTCGATCCGAATTCGACGTCCGGCTACAACGCGCCGCGTTTCTTCCTTCACAAGATCGGAATCGACGTCGACAGCTTCTTCGGCAAGTCCATCATTACCGGCAGCCATGAGAACGGCGTGATCGCTCTGGACAAGGGCACGGTCGACTGCGCTGCGGACTGGTGGAACTCCGATATCGATTCCAATCTCACCCGCATGGTGAAGAAGGGAATGGTGAAGAAGGAAGACTTCCGGGTCATCTTCAAGTCGGGCCTGCTCGCCGGCTCGCCCTATGCTTATCTCTCGAACCTGCCGGAAGATCTAAAGGAGCAGATCAAGAAGGCGTTCATCGATGCGCCGACCAAGGCAAAAGACGCCTTCGCACGCCTGTCGGACGGCAAGGATAAGGAATTCGTGCCGGTCACGCACAAGGACTATGAATCCACTGTGGAAATGATTCAGTTCGTCAACGATATGCGCAAGAAGCGCTCATAAGGTCTGAAAAGGGAGCGGCGATTGACGCCGCTCCCTTTTCGCTTGTGCCGAACGTCATGCCTTCCACAATTCCGCTTGTATCCCCGGCCCGGCTGGACAGCCTTGTCGCTGACTATCAGCGCGTCATCCGGCGCCGTCGTCGGCAATCGCTGCTTGTCCTGGCGGTTCTAGCAGTCCTGACGGTTCTTGCGGCCCGGATTGGCGAAGTTGATCCAAGTAACCTGTTCGACAATATCTCGAATTTCACCAGCTATTTCGGCCGGATCATGCCGAAACTCGGCACAGCGCATTTTTTTGCTGACGTCGCCGATTGGTACTGGAACGCAACCGGTTGGCTCAAACTCCTGATCGACACCTTGCTGATTGCCTATCTGGCGACGCTGCTGGGGGCCGGCGGAGCGTTGCTGATGGCCCCACTTGCCGCAGCAAACCTCGCTCCAAACGCTGCGATTCGCTGGACGGCCAAGCGTATATTCGAATTCTGCAGGACGGTGCCCGACCTAGTCTTTGCGCTGATGTTCGTCAGCGCATTTGGCCTCGGGCCGTTGGCCGGAATTCTTGCCATCGGAATTCACTCGTTCGGTACGCTGGGCAAGCTGTTTACCGAGGCGATTGAGAATATCGACATGAAGCCGGTCGAGGGCGTTCGCGCAACTGGAAGCAATTTTGTCGAGAGCGCTCGGTTCGGCGTGTTTCCACAGATCATGTCGACTGTTGCCAGCTACGCCTTGCTGCGCTTCGAAATCAATGTGCGGTCGGGATCGATCGTCGGCCTGGTTGGCGCGGGGGGGATCGGGCAGGATCTTTTCGTCGCGATCCGCAAATTCTACTATACCGATGTCAGCGCCATTCTTCTGATGATCATCATCTGTGTTATTGTGATCGACCTCGCAACCGAAAGGCTTCGGCATCAGTTGTCGGGGCAAGGAGCGCGGTCATGAATCCGCTCCTCGGTGCGAACAGCGAGCAGGCGGCTGCTATTCTCGACCGCCATCGTCATCTGTTCGAGGCGTCGGCGCGGGCCCGGACTCGAGGCTTCGTTGTCTCTTTTGGAATTGCCGCTTTCACGGTGTTTTCCGTCTGGTGGCTAGCGATCCCATTCAATGAGATTCTGCGAGGCCTGACCGCCCTTGCAAAATTCATCACCCTGATGTTTCCGCCGTCGAGCGGAGGGCATCTTGACCTTTTGCTGAAAGCGATGGGAGAAACGCTTGCGATCGCCTTTTTGGGAACGCTGATTGCAACGATATTTGCGTTCCCGCTCAGTTTTCTGGCGGCCAGCAATACAACTTTGCATCCGCTCGTCCGCTTCACCGTCCGCCGATTCTTCGATGTCATCCGCAGCATTGACGCCTTGATCTGGGCTCTGGTCTTCGTCGGTGTCGTGGGCCTCGGTCCGTTTGCCGGCATTCTTGCGATTGCCGTGTCTGATACCGGTGCGCTTGGAAAGCTGTTTTCGGAGGCGATTGAATCGGCCGATGAGAAGGGGCGGGTGTCCGTGCTTGCGAGCGGCGGAACCGATTTTGCGGCGGTTCGGTTTGGATTGTTGCCGCAGATCTTGCCGATCATCGCTGGGCAAATTCTCTATTTTATCGAGTCCAATGTGCGGTCAGCGACGATCATCGGTATCGTCGGCGCCGGTGGTATCGGTTTGCAGTTGTCGGAACAGATCCGAACATATGATTTCGATCAAGTGGCCTTTGCAGTCATCATGATTCTTATCACTGTGGCGATCATCGACTGGATTTCGGACCGGCTGCGGTTTGCGATCATCGGTCGGAGAGCAGTGACCTGAAGGGTTAGTCGTTTTCCACCAGGAATTCGACGCGCTCGGCAGCGAAGCGAGCACGTTTCGTCATCAGCGGTTTCCCCGAAACGTCAACATCGGTCGAATCGACCACAAGTACCGGACGACCGATCGGGAGTTCGAGCCTGATGGCATCCGTCGCGGTGGCGATTGCTGCGGTAATACGTGTCGAAGCACGGCGATAGTCACGGATGCCGAAATGCGCCAGCAGTTTTGTCATCGAGCGAACGCTGGCAAACACGCGGCCGGCATCATGAAACCGATCGGCAGCAAGCCAGGTGGTGCTGATGCAGATCGGTGTTCGATCGGAGAGCCGTAAGGATTCAATGCGGGTCAACGGCGCGCCGGCTTTTAATCCAAGAGTGCGCGCGAGATGGCGCGTTGCAACGTCGTCCGAGGCATCGATGAGTTGTCCGCGGGGTTCGTGGCCGCTGACGCCGACGATCTCTGAAAACCGCGTATGGGCATGCAGGGGATAAGCGAGGCGCTGCGCTTCCACATAAGTACCGCTGCCTCGCTCGGCACGGACCAATCCGCGTTCAGACAGCATGGCCAGTGCGCGGCGAACCGTGTGCCGATTGACCTGATACGCTTCGGCGATCTCGGTTTCGCCGGGGAGTTTGTGTCCTGCCGCAAAGGTTCCGTTCGCAATGTCACGCTCGATGCCATCGGCAACGCGGCGCCACAACGCAACTCCGATAGAGGTATCCTGGACATTCATCGCAAGTTGCCTCCATCGCTACCGTGATGTCATGAAACCTTCACGGCGGTGCGCTACTGAGTTGTCTAATAACATAGACAACTTGATCGAGACAAGGCGCGGCCCGAATGACAGCCATATCTGACGAGAAGCGGGGCAGCGGCGGTTCTATCGTCGTCCGTAAAGATGCAATGCGCATCCTTGCCCATTCGGCAACGGAAGATGTCACCAAGCTGCTTCAAGCCGTCGCTTTGCCAAATCACGAGTTCTTGCGGGAGCCGGAAAGCGGTCTCGTGATGATGAGAGGTCGGATCGGTGGCGACGGACGAGCCTTCAATCTCGGCGAAGCGACTGTATCCCGCGCGGTCGCGCGACTCATGAGCGGCGAGGTTGGCTTCGGCTATACGTTGGGGCGCGATCAGGACAAGGCGCGATTGATGGCGTTGTGCGACGCCTTGATTCAAACCGAGCAATTTGTGGGCGACATCGAAGCCAGGGTGATAGCGCCGTTGCGCACCGCGCTATCTCAACGGCGATCGCGGCAGGCCGCTGAAACGGCTGCGACCAAAGTCGATTTCTACACCATGGTGCGGGGCGAGGGCTGATCCATGACGACGACTCAGGAATTGCCGGCCGGTTTGGCCGACAAGGTGATGTCCGCCCAATCGGTCTTCCGCTCCGTCATGGAAGCCATGGCGCGGCCGGCCAGTGTGCAACCGATCACACCGTCTGTCGGAACGCCATCGAGGATGATGCGTGGTACGGCGGCTATTGCGCTCACGCTGTTCGATCACGATACACCGGTTTGGCTCGACACGGCATTTTCCGAAACGCTTGAGGTTGCGAAGTGGCTGAAATTCCATACCGGCACGCCAGTCGTCGCGGATCCGTCGATCTGTAGCTTTGCCTTGATCGGTGATGTCGCGGCACTGCCCGAGCTGATGAAGTTCTCGGTGGGGACCGACACTTATCCTGATCGGTCGACGTCGATCATCCTCCAGGTTGCTAGCCTTACGCAAGGACCGTCCTACGAACTGAGCGGGCCGGGCATTGACGGTGTTGCGGCTTTCAAGGCCACGATCGAGCCGTCGGATCTGTTCGATCGCCTTGCAATCAATGCGTCGCTGTTTCCTCGCGGAATCGACGTGGTGCTGGTGGCCGACGATGTCATCGTCGCCATCCCGCGGACAACGAAACTCGTCAAGCGCAGGAGCTGATGCAATGTATGTTGCTGTCAAGGGTGGCGAGCGCGCGATCGAACATGCCCATCGTTTGCTAGCGCATGAGCGGCGCGGTAACCCCGACACTCCCGAGATCGCGCTCGCGCAGATATCCGGTCAGCTCGGTCTCGCGGTTGATCGGGTCATGAGCGAAGGGTCGCTTTACGATCGTGAGCTGGCCGCCTTGGCGATCAAGCAGGCGCGCGGGGATATGATCGAGGCCATATTCCTGCTGCGTGCATTCCGCGCAACTTTGCCGCGCTTCGGCGCGTCGGAGCCCCTCGATACCGCGCGAATGGAGGTGCGCCGGCGCATATCGTCGACCTTCAAGGACATTCCGGGTGGTCAGATTCTGGGGCCGACCTTCGATTACACACATCGGCTGCTCGATCCACAGTTGGCCGAAAATTCCAGTCCGGAAGCGCCGGCCATCAGCGAACCGCTGGACATGGCGATGCCGCGCGTGACGGATATTCTTGGACGCGATGGACTGATTGAGCCGTCGCCGCAGCCGGCGAGCGACGATGCTGCCGTCGGCGATCTGACGCGCGAACCGCTAAGCTTCCCTGCCGATCGCGATCTGCGGTTGCAAAATCTCTCACGCGCTGACGAGGGCTTCCTGCTGGCGATGGGTTATTCGACACAGCGCGGCTACGGGCGAAACCATCCGTTTGCAGGCGAGATTCGCTTTGGCGAAGTCGAAGTCGAGTTTTTTGCCGAAGATGCCGGCTTTGCCGTCCCGCTTGGATCCATCGAGCTGACCGAGTGCCAGATGGTGAATCAATTCAAGGGATCTGCGACCGAGGCGCCATGCTTCACGCGCGGCTACGGGCTTGTTTTCGGTCAATGTGAACGGAAATCGATGTCGATGGCGCTCGTCGATCGCAGCCTGCGGGCTCGCGAGCTTGGCGAGGAGGTCCTTGCGCCGGCTCAGGATGAGGAATTCGTCATGTCGCATTCGGACAATGTTCAGGCGACGGGCTTTGTCGAGCATCTGAAACTGCCGCATTACGTCGATTTCCAGTCCGAGCTCGGCCTTCTTCGCCGTCTGCGCAAGGAGTTCGCAGAAGGGATCAGTGATGAGCCGGTGCGGGAGGCCGCCGAATGAACACGCCAGCTTACAATTTCGCCTATCTTGATGAGCAGACCAAGCGGATGATCCGGCGCGCGATCCTGAAGGCCATCGCGATACCTGGATATCAGGTGCCGTTCGCGAGTCGCGAGATGCCGATGCCCTATGGATGGGGTACCGGCGGCGTACAGGTCACAGCAGCCATCCTCGGACCGGACGACGTATTGAAGGTGATCGACCAGGGATCGGACGACACCACCAATGCGATTTCGATTAGGAAATTCTTTGCAAAGACGTCAGGCGTTGCCACGACGACCTCGACCGAAGACGCAACCGTTATTCAAACGCGGCATCGCATTCCCGAGGCGCCGTTGCGGGCAGGGCAGGTCCTTGTCTATCAGGTGCCGATTCCAGAGCCGCTGCGCTTTCTTGAGCCGCGTGAAACCGAGACTCGTCGCATGCATGCGTTGGGCGAATATGGCCTGATGCATGTCAAGCTCTATGAGGACATCGCGCGGTTCGGCCAGATCTCGACGTCGTATGCCTATCCGGTGAAAATCAACGCGCGGTACGTCATGGATCCGTCGCCGACGCCGAAGTTCGACAATCCCAAGATGGACAATTGCGCTGCGCTGCAACTGTTCGGCGCGGGCCGGGAGAAGCGAATCTACGCAGTCCCGCCGTACACCAGCGTGGTGTCGCTCGATTTCGAGGATCATCCGTTCACGCGCTATCGTTTCGACGGAGTCTGCGCGTTGTGTGCCGCACAAGACTCCTACCTCGATGAGGTCGTCACTGACGATGCCGGAAGCCGCATGTTTGTCTGCTCTGATACGGACTATTGCGAGAGTCGTCAGACGGCTGGCCATCGCGGACGGGAATCGGCCGCTCCGTATGAGGAGAAGAGCAATGGTTGATATCGAAGGTCAATCGTCGGACGGTCAGCCGCTGCTCGTTGCCGAGAATCTTGGCAAGATGTACGGCCGCATTGTCGCCTGCCGGAACATCTCCTTCGTGCTTTATCCCGGTGAGGTGCTGGCCATCGTGGGTGAATCAGGTTCAGGAAAATCCACGCTGCTGCAGATGCTGTCTGCGCAGATCGCGCCGACATCCGGCCTCGTGTCCTATCGCATGCGCGATGGCATGCTGCGGGATCTGAATGTACTGGGAGAGGCCGAGCGCCGGTTTCTCTTTCGCACTGACTGGGGTTACGTTCATCAGGACGCGACCCAGGGTCTGCGCATGGCGGTATCGGCTGGCGCCAATGTCGGCGAGCGGTTGATGGCGGTCGGCTGGAATCACTATGGCCGTATCCGCGAAACGGCAGAGACGTGGCTTCAGCGGGTCGAAATCGACGTCGGCCGGATCGACGATACCCCGCGTACCTATTCAGGTGGCATGCGGCAGCGCCTGCAAATCGCCCGCAATCTCGTCACCGGACCGCGACTGCTGTTCATGGATGAGCCGACCGGCGGCCTCGACGTTTCGGTGCAGGCGCGTCTGCTCGATCTGGTGCGCGGTCTTGTCAGCGAACTGGGGCTTGCCGCTATCGTGGTCACCCATGATTTGGCGGTGGCGCGGCTTCTGTCGCATCGGGTCATGGTGATGAAGGGCGGACGGGTCATCGAGTCCGGGTTGACCGATCAGGTGCTCGACGATCCGCACGAAGCCTACACCCAACTCCTTGTCTCTTCGATCTTGCCGACGTGAGCCAGCCGATGCCAACGATGATTGAACTGACCAGCGCCGAAAAAACGTTCACGATGCATTTGCAGCATGGCGTTCGGCTTCCGGTCGTCAGCAACGTGAATTTCAGCGTTAACGGCGGCGAGTGCGTTGTCTTGTCCGGCCCTTCAGGGGCTGGAAAATCGTCGATCCTGAAAATGATTTTCGGCAACTATCGCTGCGATAGCGGCAAGATCGAGGTTTGCAGTCGAGGGACCATGGTCGACTTGGCGACGGCCGATGCGCGCGACATACTGAGCTTGCGCCGCGATACGATCGGCTATGTCAGCCAGTTTCTACGCGTGGTCCCGCGGGTGGCGGCTATCGATGTTGTAACCGAGCCAGCTGTTGCCACGGGCACCCCGCGTTCCGAAGCGAGGGAGCGCGCTGGCATGCTTCTGCAACGTCTCAACATTCCGACGCGGCTTTGGTCCTTGCCGCCAGCGACATTTTCCGGCGGTGAACAGCAACGTGTGAACATAGCGCGCGGCTTTGTCTCCGGTCATCCGATCCTGCTGCTTGATGAGCCGACAGCGTCGCTGGACAGAGCCAATCGCGAGGTCGTCGTGGACTTGATTGGAGAAAAGAAACGGGCGGGCGTGGCGGTGGTTGCGATCGTACATGATGACGACGTTCGCGAGGCGATCGCCGACCGCATTGTTGACGTGACCGCCTTTGCCAATGCGGCGTGACCGGTTGGGACGGCATCGAGAAAGATGAACGAGATGAACGGGACAGGATCGGAAATTTGCATCGGCAACGCGAGGGTCGTTTTGCCCGATCATGTGATCGAGCGGGGATGGGTCGTTGCGGTTGATGGCAAGATCGTTGAATTCGGCGAAGGTGCTTGCGCCGCCGGAAGTGTGGACGCCGATGGCGACCTGATTATGCCGGGGCTGATCGAGTTGCATACCGATCATCTTGAAGCGCATTATGTTCCCCGGCCCAAGGTCTTCTGGGATCCGATTGCCGCCGTCGTGTCCTACGATAGTCAATTGGCGACATCGGGAATTACGACCGTGCTAGATTCGCTTCGCGTCTGGCGAGAGGAAGGCGCCGAAGCGGTCGATGGACGTGCGGGTGTTCTCTCGCAGGCGATCGGAGCGGCGCGGGATGGCGGACTGCTTCGCGCCGATCACTTCCTCCACCTGCGCTGTGAAATCCCGATGCCGGATGTCGTTGCGGAGGCCGCCGAACTGATCGACCGTCCCGATGTGCGTTTGATGTCGTTGATGGATCACACGCCTGGCCAGCGGCAGTTCCGCGATGAGGCGAAGTTGCGCGACTACTATCGTGGCAAGGCGGGAGGGATGACCGATGCTCAGCTCGATGTCCTGTTCGCGCAACGCCTAGCCTACCAGACCGCGCATGCCGCGACTAACATGCGTGCCATCGTGGCGCTCGCCCATCAGTACGGAATTCCACTCGCGAGTCACGACGACACTACTGCAGAAAATGTCGACGATGCTGTCCGCGATGGCGTTGCGGTCGCCGAATTTCCGACGACCCTCGAAGCCGCACGCGGCTTGCACGAGGCTGGCATCGGGATTTTGATGGGAGCGCCGAACGTGGTGCGGGATGGTTCTCACTCAGGAAACATCGCGGCGATCGATCTCGCACGCGAAGGACTGCTCGATATCATGTCATCCGACTATATCCCATCCAGCCTGCTGATGGCTGCGCTCCAGCTACCGCAGAAGGCGCCGATGATCGATCTGGCGGCTGCGGTCCGTACCGTCACCAAGGCGCCTGCGGAAGCGGTAGGACTTGCTGATCGAGGAGCCATTGAGGTTGGCCGACGGGCGGACCTGATCCGTGTTCATGTCGCTGGAAATGTGCCGGTGGTTCGCAGCGTCTGGCGCGAAGGGCGGCGCGTGGCATGAATCCACGTTCGCCGCCAGCCGATCGCCCGCTGAATGACATCGGCCCGGGTCGTTTAATTCTGGTCGTCGGCCCAAGCGGCGCCGGCAAGGACACGCTGATCGGACTGGCTAAGGTTGCGTTTGCGGAAAACGAGCGCGTTGTCTTCCCGCGCCGTGTCGTCACGCGTGCACCTTCAATGTCTGAAGATAACGAGTACCTGACGTCGGATGCCTTTCGCGCTGCCTGTGATCTTGGCGAATTCGCCATGCATTGGGAAGCTCACGGCAACCGGTATGGCCTGCGGCGATCGATCGACCAAGACATTCGCATCGGTCATACCGTCGTGATCAATGTCTCCCGGACTGTGATCGGCGCTGCGCGCGCCGCTTATGCCAACGTGGCGGTTGTTGCCGTGACGGCTCCGCCGGATATTCTTGCGGAACGTCTCGCGCGACGAAACCGGGTAACCGATGGCAGGATCTCGGGACGCCTCTATCGGGGTGTCGATGAGATCTTCTTTCCTGACCTGATCATCGCCAATGTCGGACCGGTCGATCAGGCTGCGCGGCAATTGATCGATCTCGTCGCGGATGGCGGGCGTGTTCGGAACGGAGAAGGCGATCTTGTTGATGATTAAGAGCGTTGAAGAGCTGGAAGCGATCTATGGCCAGCCAGGCGAGGCGTCGACCGTCAAGGTCGCAAACCACATCACGCCATCGTACCGCCGCATCATCGAAAAGTCCCCGTTCGTGGCGTTTGCGAGCTGTGGCCCCGAAGGCCTGGATTGCTCGCCGCGTGGTGACATTGCGGGATTTGTGCGCGTTCACGACGACAAGACGCTGCTATTGCCTGATCGCCGCGGGAATAACCGCATCGACACCTTGCGCAATATCATCCGGGATCCGCGGGTGGCATTGCTGTTTCTCATCCCGGGCTCCGGCACCACGTTGCGCGTGAACGGTCGAGCCGGTGTTTCCGCCGAGGATGCATTGCTTGCGACCTTCGCGGTAGAGGAAAAGACGCCGCGAACCGTGATCGTGGTGACGGTCGAAGAAATCTACTTCCAATGTGCGCGAGCAATCGTTCGTTCGGATCTCTGGAATCCCGACAAGCGCGTCGACCCGAAGACACTGCCGACGCCCGGCCAGATCCTTGCAGAAATGAGCGAGGATCGGGTGGGCGGCGAGACTTATGATCGGGAGTGGCCTATGCGGGCCCGGAAAACGATGTGGTAGACAAGCTCAGCGTCTACGTTCGCTAATATCGTGCTGCAATTTGCAGGTTGAGTTTGGTCAGACCAGCGAAAAGGACTCAGCGCTTTCCAGAATTTGTCGGAGTGCGCGCAGTGCGTTTTCGAGGGCATTATCGTTTGCGGGGTGGCCGAGGCAGAGTCGGATGCCGAGCGTTCCGCGATCGACCTGCTGAAGCGCCCCCGGCGGCGCAACCGTGATGCCGGCCTGCGCGGCCTGCGTCACCAGCGCGACAAGGGTCCGGCCGGCGGGAATTGGCAACCAGCGATGAAAACCCGGCGGCCCTGCCATCGGTGCCAGCCACGCGCCCAGTACGCGATCGGCAATGGCGTTGCGCCGCGCAGCCGCATCGCGTTTCGCCATGACCTGCCGCAACAGATCGCCGCTGTGAATCAAACGCGCGACGACTTCAGCCATGATCGGTGAAGCCATCCATCCCGTTGCACGGATCGCATTGATCGCGCGATCGCGGAATTGCTCCGGTGCAACCATCGTGGCGATGCGAAGGCCCGGAGCGAGGCATTTGGCAAAGCTCGTGACGTAAAAGCTGCGATCGGGGATCAGAACCGAGACGGGCGTCGGCGGAGTTGCGAACAGGAACGCATACGCGTCGTCTTCCAGCAAATATCCCTGATGACGCTCGATGACTTCGGCGATCATGCGTCGCCGTTTCTCGCTCATCACCGTTCCCATCGGCGTCTGCAGGCTTGGTGTGGCGAACAGCACGCGTGCACCAGTCTCAGCGAACGCCGCGGATAGCGCATCGGGCAGGAGTCCCTGCTCGTCGCCATCGACACCATGCAGCCGATAGCCGTTCTGGGCGGACAGCGCGATCATGCCAGAATATGTGAAGCGTTCGGTCAGGACCGTGTCCTTCGGCGCCGCGACCATATTCAACGCCATCGACAGCGCGTGCTGGCCGCCGTGTGTAATGAAGAGGTTCGCGATGTCGGTCGTCATTCCGAAATTCGAAAGCCATCTCGCCATGATCTCGCGCTGGGAGATGATGCCCTGATGCGGCAGATAGCCGAGCAGAGGCGACAAAGCGCCGTCGGACAAGATTTCCGCCATCACCGATGCGATCAGTTCGTCCTCGCCCGTGGCCGGCGGCACATTGAGAGCAAGGTTGACGTGATCTTTCGACGTCCCGCTGGTCAGCGCCGGCGGACGCGGACGTTGCACGAATGTGCCGCGGCCGACCTCACCCGAGATCAGGCCGCGCGCTTCCGCTTCGGTATATGCGCGGGATACAGTGCCGACACTCAGGCCCAGCCGCATCGCCATGTCGCGCTGAGGCAGCAAGCGCGTACCCGGCTTCAGCGCGCCGTTTCTGATGTCTCCTTCCAGAACTTCGACGAACGCGAGATAGCGCGGTCCGTCCTCATCACCGAGAGCAGGGATCCAATCCTTCGAGGCGGTGGCGGTTGACATGGACACTCCGAGGATATGATCGGGGCTGAATAGTACAATATTCTGATTGTAGCAATGGTGCCGCATTGCTAAGCGGTGAATATCGAAGAGATCGTCCAACCTTCTGCCGATTTCGCGCCTGCTTCGCGTCTATTGACCGAATTCCGCCTAATTGCTGCAGTGCATTCATACCAAAGTGTCGAATTGAACTATATTAAGTTTGACATTTGTCTCTGCGGGTTCTTATGTCCGCCCGGGAGAAAGCTCATGATTTATGAAGTGCGGATTTATGAAGCCGCCGACGGCAAAGCGGATGCGATGAAGGCCCGCTTCAAGAACGAAGTGGTGAAGCGCTTTCCACTCCACGGGATCGAACTGCTCGGCGTTTTCGAATCCGAAGCCGAGGCAAACCGCCTGACCTATCTGACGCGCTTTGCGTCCGAGGATGATCGCACCAAATCCTGGGCGTCGTTCGGAGCGGATCCGGATTGGCGTGCCGTCAAGGCGGCGAGCGAAGTTGATGGGCCGCTGCTCAAGAGTCAGAGCGTCTCGGTGCTCTCGCCGGCTGTGGCCGGTCTTCTGCTCGCCTAGCACGACGTGGACGTTCGCCGATGAAGCCAGCGCCATTCGACTACATCCGGCCGGTCTCGCTTGCAGAAGCATGCGAAGTGCTGGCTGGCGATGAGGATGCGCGCATCATCGCGGGCGGGCAGACCCTGATCCCGATGCTTGCGATGCGGCTCGCACGTCCGAGCCGGCTGGTCGATGTCATCAGATTGCAGGAGTTGCGCGGCATCCGCGTCGAGGACGACGCGATCGTGATCGGCGCCACGACCCGACAGGCCGAGGTCGAGCGCAGCGAGGAGGCGCGGGCGGCGCTGCCGTTGCTCGCGAAGGCCTTGCCATGGGTCGGCCATCCGCCGACGCGCAATCGCGGCACCGTCGGCGGCTCCATCGCCAATGCCGACCCCTCAGCGGAAATCCCGCTCGTGGCGGTCACGCTCGGCGCGGACATCGAAATCGCCAACACATCGGACCGCACTGCGATGCCGGCCGATGACTTTTTCATCGGGCCGATGCTGACGGCCGTGACGCCGGGTGATTGCGTCTGCGCGGTGCGTTTTCCACGCTGGCAGCATGCGCGTGTCGGCACCGGCTTTCACGAAGTCAGTGCGCGGCAGTCGGATTTTGCCTTCGTGGCGGCGGCGGCGCAGGTCGCCCTCGATGATGATAGCCGATGCATCGAGGCGACGCTCGGGCTCGGCGGGATCGGCGATCGCGCGCTGCGTATCGACGTCTCCGCGCTGATCGGACATGCGCCGTCCGAGACCGCGATTGCAGATATCGTGCGGGCCGCGGCGAAGGATCTCGAAGCCAGCTCGGACCTGCATGCCTCCGCGAGCTACCGCCGGCGTGTCGCTGCGACGCTGGGTATACGTGCGCTGACCGATGCCTTTGCCGAAGCTGCCAGCGAGCGGGGAGCGGGTCAATGAAAATCAGCCTCAAGGTCAACGGCCAGCTCCGTGAAGCCGACGTCGAGCCGCGCAAGACCCTTCTCGATACGTTGCGTGAAGATTTTCTGCTGGTGGGCAGCCATGCCGGTTGTGAGCACGGCGTTTGCGGAGCCTGCACGGTGCTGATCGACGGCGAGCCGTCGCGCTCGTGCCTGATGTTCGCGGTGCAGGCCGACGGCTACGAGATCACCACGATCGAGGGGCTGGCCCCGGCGCCGGGCGAGCTCAGCGTGGTGCAGGATGCGTTCTGCGAAACCCATGGTCTGCAGTGCGGTTATTGCACGCCCGGCATGGTGCTCACCGCCCATGCGCTGCTGGAACATAATGATGCGCCTTCGCGCGACGATATCGTCGAGGCGATCTCTGGGAACATCTGCCGCTGCACCGGCTATGGGCAGATCGTCGAAGCGGTCGAGTTCGCTGCCGATCGCCTCCGCAAGACCAACCTGCCGCGCCATGCGCGGAGTGACGCCAACAATCCGGGCAAGCCGCCCTTCGGCGGAAACGATGCACTGGGGCACGGCGTTCTCACGGCGGTGCAGCCCGACACCCCACGGGGAGGCCGGGCATGAGCGAGGCCGAGATTCCCCTGAAATTTGTCTCGTCGAATCGCCGGGTGCGCGAGGACCGCCGCTTTGTCGCCGGACAGGGACATTACGTCGCCGATGTCGCGCTTGAGGGCCTGCTGCACGTGGCGGTACTGCCATCCCAGCACCCGGCGGCCCGTATCGTGTCCATCGATGCGAGCGAAGCGCTGAGGATGCCCGGCGTGCATTACGTGCTGACTGGTGAAGAGCTTGCCAAGGCGGCCGAACCGTTGATGAACGGCCTCAATACGCCGCACGTAAAGCGCTATCCATTGGCAGTTGGTCAGGTGCGCTACGCTGGTGAGTGGGTTGTGGCTGTTGTCGCGGAATCGCGCGCCCAGGCCGAGGACGGCGCCGAGAAGGTGCGGGTCGTCTACGAACCGTTACCCTATGTGATCGATTCGGAGGAAGCGCTCGATCTATCGAGCACGCCGGTTCATCCCGCTCACGGAAGCAATGTTCTGCTGGATCGCACCTTTGTCTGGGGTGAGGTGGACAAGCATTTCGCAGAGAGCCCGCGCCATCTGTCGTTCCGCGTCACATGGGGTCGCAACTCCACAGTGCCGATCGAGACGTTCGGCGTCGCGGCGAAATGGGATCCGTGGCGAGAGATTCTCGACGTCTGGGCCTCGATCCAGATGCCGAAATATTCCGACCAGATCGCGCGGGCCTTGCGCATTCCACTCAACAATGTTCGCGTGCATCAGGACGTGGACGTCGGCGGCAGCTATGGCGTCAAGCGCGGCATCAAGCAGACCGTCATCGTATCGCATCTGGCGCGCAGGCTCGGCCGGCCGGTTCGCCTGATCGAGGACCGCCTCGATAACATGCGTGCTGGCGATGCGCACGGTCCGGATCGTATTTTCGACGTCGAAGTCGCATTCGACAACGACGGCATCGTCAAGTCGATGAAGATGCGCGCGCTCGATAATGCCGGTGCCTATGCCGGCCGTGCGCCGTTCCAGCTCGGCAAGCCGATAGGTGCGATCGTCGGTCCGTACAAGATCCAGAGCGTGAAATATCGCGCGATCTCGGTGACGTCGAACAAGGCGGCGCAGGAAGCAGTTCGCGGCTTCGGGCAGGCGCCAACCAATTATGCGATCGAGACCGCGATCGACAAGGTCGCAGCCGCGCTCGGCCTCGACCGCATCGAGATCCGGAAGCGCAATTTCATCCGCAGCGAGGAGTTTCCTTATCTGATCCCGAGCGGGACGCGCTACGACAGCGGTGATTATCACACCGTCGTCGCCAAAGTCCTGGCGCATGCCGATTATGAAGGGTTGAAGCGGGAGCGCGACGAGCTTCGAGCGCAGGGACTCTGCGCGGGCATCGGTATCGCCGCCTGTCTCGAACCGAGCGGCGGAAATTCATCCTTCGAGCCGTTGCTGAACGATGCCAACAAGACCACGACATGGATGGAGTCGTGCCGCATCAACGTCGATGGACTGGGCTTCGTCACGGTGACGATCCACACGACGTCGTCGGGACAGGGGCATGAAACGCTCGCAGCGACCGTGGTCGGCGAAGTGCTCGAGATCGACCCGGATCAGATTCGCGTGGTGCGGCCGGATTCGCTGAACAGTCTACCGGGAAATAGTCCGGTCGGCAGCCGCATGGCCATCATGCTCGGTGGCGCCGCGTTCCATGCCGCGAAGAAACTCAAGGCGAAGATCGTTCGTCTCGCGGCCCATCAGTTCGGTTGCGTGGAGAGCGACATCGTCTATCAGGGTGGTGCCACATCGTATCCCGGATCGAGCCGGAAGTTGACCTGGGCGGAGCATGTCAACATCGCCCATCGCAACTTCCATCTTCTGCCCGACGGCATGGAGCCCGGACTTGAAGTCACGCATGTCCTGCAGGTGCCAACTGCGAACAAACTTCCGGAAAACGGCCGCGTGCAGATGTATCCGTGCCACTCGTTCGAGTTCCATCTCGTGCTCGTGGTATTCGACCCCGAGATCGGCAAGCCCAAGATCCGCCGTTATGTCATCGGGCACGATTGCGGCACCGTCATCAATCCGCACATCGTCAAGGGCATGACGCTGGGCGGCATCGCGCACGGTATCGGAGCCTCACTGCTGGAGGAGTTCGTCTACGACAGCGAAGGCCAGATGCTGACGCAGAGCTTCATGGATTATCTGCTTCCATCGTCGCACGAAGTGCCGCATGTCGAGATTGTGCATCACTGCACGCCGTCGCCATTCACGGTGTTCGGACAGAAAGGCTCGGGCGAAAGCGGCTATCTCGGATCGCCTGCCGCGATTTCCGGTGCGATCAACGATGCGGTTTCGCCTTACGGAATCTCATTCGCCAAATTACCCATTCGAATCGCAGCGATCAGCGATGCCATCGCAGCGGCGAAGGCCACCAAGGAAAAAGTACAATCATGATCATCGACAGCCACGCTCACCTGGCTCCTCCCGCGCTGCTGGATGCCATTCGCGCGCAAAAGGGCGATTTTCCTTCGATCAGGCTGATTGAGGACGGCGGTAGCATTGGTTTTTCGTTCGCGGGCAACAGGCCGACGCGGCCAATCTCGAAGCCGCTCAGCGACATCGCCGGCCGACTGAAGTGGCTCGATGACAACAAGATCGACCGTCAGGTCGTCGGCGGCTGGCTCGACATGTTCGGCAACGAGCTTCCGGCCGAGGAAGGCACGCGGTGGGCACGGCTGATCAACGCGCATTTCGCCGCTACGGCCAAGGAGCAGCCGCGCTTTATCCCGCTTGCGACCGTGCCGCTGCAGGACGGTGCGCGCGCCGCCGAGGTGCTGAAGGAGGCGCATGATCAGGGCTTCAAGGGCGCCATGATCGGTACCCAGCCCAAGGGGCGGGGAGGCGTGCTCGACGATCCGACACTGCAGCCATTCTGGGAGGCCGCGAACAATCTTGGTTCGCTGATCTTCATTCATCCCGTGTTCGAGAGCGGGGATGATCGCGTGCACGATTATGGTATGGCCAATGCGGTCGGCCGCATCACCGACACGCTGATCGCGATGTCGCGTTTGATCTATGCGGGTCACGTCACCCGTTACAGCAACATGAAGGTGGTTGCGGGTATCGGCGGCGCGGCGCTGCCTTATGTGATAGGCCGCCTGCGCCGCAATTACTCGCTCGACAAGGACAAGCTCGGGAATCCCGACGCCGCGCTGGCCGCGATGTACTACGACACCATCGTGCAGGATCCGCGGGCGTTGCGCTACCTCGCCGATATCGTCGGCGCTGACCGCATCATGATGGGATCGGACATGCCGTTTCCGATTGGGGACCTGACCCCGCTCAAGATTGTGCAGGAAACATCGTTCTCCGACAACGAGCGGGCCAGCATCAACGGCGGGTTGGCCGCAAAGCTGTTCGGACTGTGAGGAGCGCATCGTGAAGCTCGATATCGGCGGCAACGAAACGATCCCGACGTCGGTGGACGCGCTCTGGGTTGCGCTCAACGACCCGGCCGTGCTGACCCGGTGCATTCCCGGCTGCAAGAGCATGACGGAGATCGCACCGGATAACTACAAGGTCGATATGCAGCTTCGCGTGGCAGCGGTCGGTGGGTCGTTTGAGGGCGAAATCCAGCTTTCGGACAAGCAGGCGCCGAAAAGCTGCAGTATCCGTGTTTCCGGCGCCGGCACGCTCGGCCATGGCAATGGCACAGCGCGGTTCGATATCGAGCCGGATGGCGAAGGAGCGACGCGGCTTGTCTACAAGGGCACGGGGGAGATCGGCGGCCTTGTCGCAGGTGTCGGGCAGCGCATTCTCGCAAGCGTCTCGAAGCACCTGATCGGGCGTTTTTTCGTCGCCCTTCGCAAGGAATTCGAGTCGCCCATCAGCAGGGCGGCAGGCTGATACCGGCGTGGCTGAACGAATATAAACGAGGCAAAACAAGCCTCAAACAGTGGAGGAGGGTGAGATGAAGGGACTTCGAATTGGATTGTGTGCGGCCGTCACGGCCACGATGCTGTCGTCGGCGTCGGCGCAGGGTCTGGAGAAATTGTCGATCGTCGTGTTCGGCCCGCCATCGCTCGGCGCATTCCTGCCGCCGGTGATCAAGGCGCAAAAGCTCGACGAGAAGCATGGCCTTTCCATCGACTTCCAGCAACGGACACCGGATGCATACACGGCGCAGTTCAATTCCGGAGAGTTCAAGCTCGGCGGTAGTGCGTCGCTCCTGACTGTCGGTCTTGCTGATGTCCGCGGCGTGAAGGTGACTTACCTGTTTAACCTATTTGATTTCTGGGGTGCGGTGGTGACATCGCGACCCGAGGTCAAGACGCTGAAGGACTTGGAAGGCAAGGATCTCGCGGCAGCCAAAGGGACGACGAATTACGTCATGTTCGACTGGTTCGCACGCAAGCAGGGCGTCGACACAAGCAAGATCTCCGTTGTCAATACCGCGACGCCTGGCCTTGTCGGCTATGCTCTGGCGGATCGTGCCTCGGCGGTGCAACTCTGGGAGCCCGCATACACCACGTTGCGCGCCAAAAAACCTGACATCCGCACTCTCGACCTGAAGATCGCAGAGAACTGGCAGAAGGTGACCGGCAGCAAGAGCATTCCCTATCTCGGCGTTGCAGCCCATGTGGATTGGGCGGAGCAGCACAAGAATCTCATCCCGAAGCTCTACGCAGCCTATAAGGAGGCGGGCGAGTGGGTTACAGCCCATCCCGACGAGGCGGCCAAACTGATCATGACCAAAGGAAGCGATGACGGCCGTAAGGCGGTCGCGGATTTGATCCGCGCCAACGATCGCCTTGGTATGAACATCCGCGCCGCCGCGGATGTTCGCAAGGAGATCAAGTCGGTCTACGAGGCGGGGAAGTCGATCTCGTTCCTGCCGTCAGACCCGTCGGATGCGACGATCTATAGCGGGCCGATGAAATGACGATGTCCGAGCCGCAGGCGGCACGGGGAGCAACGAAAGCACGCGGCGCCATCTGGCGCCGCGCGTTCTCTTATATCCTACCGTTCGTCGTGGTCGCCAGCCTGTGGCAGATCGCATCGCTGTTCTTCCCACCGTTCCTGTTTCCGTCGCTGATCGACGTCTTCAAGCGCTGCTTCGGAATCCTGGTGCACTGGGACCAACTTAGCGACGTGCTGGCGACTGTCGGAAGAATTCTCGCAGGGTTGGCCGGTGCCTTTTTCATCGGAGCAGCTCTAGCTGTCGTGATGGCGCGCTCGCAATCGGCGAACCGGTTCCTGTCACCGATCCTGACGCTGTTTCAGGGTATCCCGGCGTTATCATGGGTGGTGTTCGCTATCATCTGGTTTCACGGTATCGAGCCGCGGATCTTCTTCATCATGGTGATGACGACCTTGCCGGCGTTCACGTTCCAGGTACTCGGCGCACTGCAGGGCATGTCGCGCGACCTCACCGAGATGGTGATGAGCTTCCGCCCGACACGGGCGAAATTGTTTCGCGTCATGATTATTCCCGCGATTCTGCCGGACATCATGACGGCCTGGAAGGTCAATCTCGGCAACGCATCCCGCGTCGTTGTGGTGGCCGAGCTCGTGGGCGCAACCGGCGGCGTGGGTTACGAATTGCTGCAACAGCAACAGGTGTTCGACATGGCCGGTGCGTTGGCTTGGACGCTGCAACTCGTGTTCTTCGTCTTGATTGCGCAGGCCGTGCTGACATTCATTGAGAACATCGTCTTCCGGTACCGCGCTGTTTCGGAGCGAACACTATGACCGTGGCTCAACCGATCATCAGGCTGGACCAGGTGACGAAGGCGTTCGGCGCGAGTTCTGCCGGCGCTTCGTTTAAGGCGGTGGATCGGCTCGATCTTGAAGTCGGATCCGGCCAGATGCTGGCGTTACTTGGCAAGACCGGCTGCGGCAAGTCGACGATCTTCAACATGATCGCCGGACTGACCGAACCGACCTCCGGAATCGTCACTGTCGACGGCCGCAACCCGTTCCACGACTTCGATGCCTTCCGCGGCAAGATCGCGATCGTGTTCCAGAACGACCGGCTATTGCCGTGGCGTACCGCCGTGCAGAACGTCGAGCTCGGGCTGGAGATGCTGGATATTCCCCCGGGGCAGCGCAATGAGACGGCCATGCACTGGCTTGGCAAGCTCGGCCTCCTCGGTCACGAGCACGACTATCCGCATGCGCTGTCGGGCGGCATGCGCCAGCGTGTCTCGATCGCGCGCGCCTTTGCAACCGACGCCAATATCCTGCTTTGCGACGAACCATTCTCGGCGCTCGACGAGATGACCGGCCGCACACTGCGGGCCGAGTTTCTCAAGCTCGTCAAGGAAAACGGAAAGACCGCCGTCTTCATCACCCACTCGATCAATGAGGCCCTCGAGATTGGCGACCGGATTATCGTCCTCAGGCGTCCGGCCAACATTGCTATCGATCTGCGACTGGAAACCGAAACCACAGTCGCGGAGAAAGATGAGATTCGCCAGAAAATTCAGAACGTGTTGGCGATGTAAGTCGGAAGGCTTTGGTGCGCGGTGGCCGCACTTGCGGATGGCTCGCTCAAAGCCACAGGATCTTCTTGCGATAGTCGAGGTCGGTGAGAAGTTGTTGCGCCGGGCCTTCGTGGAAAACCGCACCGCGCTCCAGCGCGAAGACGCGGTCGGCCAGCGCGAGGACGAGATCGAGGTTGTGCTCGACGATCACGATCGCGATGTGTTGGCGCAACCGGTCGAAGGCCTTGAACAGATCCAGGATGACGCTGGGAGCCAGGCCCTCGAACGGTTCATCCAGAAGCAACAGCTTGACGTTGCCTGACAATGCGCGTGCGACTGCGACCATTTGCTGCTCGCCGCCCGACAGGTAGTCGGCCGCAACGTTCATCCGCTCTTTCAGCCGGGGGAAGAACTCAAAGATCTGCTCCTCGCTCCAGACGACACCGTCGCTGCCATCCGTCTTGCGGGCCAGCCGACCGAGCGACAGGTTGTCGGCGACGGACATCCCGGCGAAGAGCCCACGCCCTTGCGGAACGTAGCCGATCCCAAGCCGTGCGATATCGGGCGCGGAGAGGCCGGCGATATTCCGGCCATCGAGTTCGACCATTCCGGACTTTGGTGGAACAAGACCGGCAATCGATTTCAGAAAAGTAGATTTTCCGGCGCCATTGCGCCCCAGCAGTGCGACGATTTCGCCTTGCCGAACGTCGAGTGTTGCGTTGTTGAGGATGTGACTTTTCCCGTAGAACGTATTCACGTCCGTAACCTTGAGAACTTCCCGCGAATGCTGCTGTTCTTCGGGCGTACGGGCATGTTCTACCGGTGGAACGCCGGTTCCGGTATAGATTTCCTGGACACGGCGATCGTTGCGCACGGCGTCTGGCGCACCGCTCATCAGAACCTCGCCCTGATTCATCACGGTGACCACGTGTGACAGGCTGAGCACGCGGTCGATGTCGTGTTCGACAATGAGAACAGGAACGCGTTCGGATATCTCCTTGACCAGCCGCGCGACGCGTTCGCGTTCTGCTGCGGCGAGGCCAGCCAACGGCTCGTCGAGCAGGAGCACCTCCGGCTTGCAGCCAAGCGCAATGCCGAGATCGACGAGACGCTGGCCGCCATAAGACAGGTCGCCAGCAAGGATGTTCTCGATTCCTTCAAGGCCGAGAAACTTGATCAGTTCCGCTGTTTCGGCATTGACGACATGATGGCTATCGATGTCGTGCCAGACGTTGAAACCGAGATGATGCCGAGCCTGCAGCGAAAGCCTCATGTTTTCGCGGATCGTCAGACCGCGGAAGAGGTTGGTGATCTGAAAGGAGCGCGCCAGGCCTGCGTCACAGATGTCGTTCGGCCGCTCTTTGCCGATCTCACGTCCGTGGAGGATCACCGTGCCCTTGTCGGGGGTGAACATTCCCGAGATCAGGTTGAACAGCGTCGTCTTGCCGGCACCGTTGGGGCCGATCAGCGCATGGATCTGGCCTGAATTGATCGAAATGTCTGCATGCTTCACGGCCTGGATGCCACCGAATTGCTTGGCAATGCCGTCGACGCGCAGTACGGCTCCGTTCGAATTTTCGGGCCGCAGGAAGGATGGCAGCGGCAGTCCCTCATAGATTTTCCGTTTGCTCATCGCCGATGCCAGCGATGGCTGAGGCTTCCAGCGCCGCTGCAGTTTGGCCCAGATGCCGATGAGGCCGTCCGGCGAAAATATGACAAAGCTGACGAAGATCAGCCCGAACCAAAGCAACCAGTTCGGGGTCCAGATCGAAAGCAGTTCGCGAAACAGGATAAAGAACAGCGCACCGAGGGCGGGTCCGAGCAGGTTGCGCATGCCGCCGATGACGACAATCGCCAGGAGTTCGCCGGAAAAGGCGACCGAGACGGCCTCGGCGGATACCAGATAGGTCTGGAAGGCAACCAGCGTGCCGGCCAACCCGGTGATGACGGCTGAAATGACGAAGGCGGCGAGTTTGTAGTGCTCGATGCGATAGCCCTGAAACGATGCACGCTGGGTGTTTTCACGGATGGCGACCAGCACATGGCCGAAAGATGATCGCGTCAACCGCTGCAGAAACAACAGCACAGCAAGCGCGATCAGCGATGTCACGACGTAGTAGTGTAGCGAGTTGTCGAGAGACCATGAGCCAATGACGCCGCGCTTGAGGCCGCCGAGCCCGTCTTCGCCGCCAGTGACTTCGCTCCAGCGAAAGGCGACCGTATAGACCAGTGCGGCGAAAGCCAGCGTCAACAGCGAGAAGTAGACGCCGCGACGGCGCAACATCAGCGCACCGGTCGCGGCCGAGAGTATCGCGACCACCAGCATTGAGAGCAGGATCGGCAGCCAGATCTCGCCGCCGAAGACATGGAGCTGGATCAGGCCGGCCGCATAGGCGCCGATACCGAACCATGTCGCGTGCCCGAACGAGACGAGGCCGGTGTAGCCGACGCACACATTCAGGCCCATGGCGGCAATGCTCAGGGCCACAATGGCAATCGCCGTATTGAGCGACAGGCCCAGCACCTGGACCAGCAGCGGCAGACCAATCAATGCTACGATGGCGATCAGCAGAGGCCGGTATTGATAGATGCGGGAAGCCATGTTCACTCGAATTTCTCGATGCGCTCGCCGAGTAATCCGCGCGGGCGAAGCATCAGCACCAGAAACAGCAGGACATAGATCGATGCTTCACCGGCTGCGGGCGCGAAATGAATGGTGATGCCACGCACCACGCCGACCAGAAGCGAAGCGATGACGACGCCCCAGAAGCTGCCGAGGCCGCCGATCACCACGACGACGAAGGCGACGTTGATGATCTCGGCTCCCATCGCCGGCTGCACGATGGTGATGGGTGCGAAGAACGCGCCGGCCATGGCCGCCATTCCGACGCCGATCATCACGACTGTCGTCATGTAAGGCTGTAACTTTATCCCGAGCGCCGCGACCATGTCCGGCCGCTGGATGCCTGCGCGCACCACGCGGCCGAACGAGGTTTTCTGCAGCAACAGCCAGATTCCCAACAGAACCGCGGCGACCACACCGAGCAGAAGCAGCCGGTAGCGCGAGAACAGGAAATCGCCAACGATGATCGAGCCGCGAAACGTCGGTGGAATGGTTGCCGGGAGCGGCGATGCTCCCCAGATGATCCGGATCAGCTGCTCGGTGAGCATTGCAAGGCCGAACGTCACGAGCAGGCTGAGAACCGGATCGGCGGTATAAAACCGTCTCAGAATGAACCGTTCGAACAGGATGCCAAGCAAGGCGACTGCGACCGGCGACAGCACGACAGAGGGGCCGAAGCCGGTGTATTTGGCGATTTCGAGCGAGGCATAGGCCCCGAGTGCATAGAACGCGCCATGCGCGAGATTGACGATGCCGCCGACGCTGAAGATCAGCGACAACCCCAGCGCCACCAGCAGGTAGTAGCCTCCGAGCACGAGGCCATTGACCACCTGTTCGAGCAGGAACATCAGCAGGCCTCGGGTCAGGACGGGTTCAGCGTGATGGCGCGTCCCTGTCTGTCGGGACGCACCTTGAGGTTACAGCGTGCAGGGATTCTGCTCACGCGTCGGCGCGAGCACCTCGAGTTTCTCGTTCGGCCCGGGAACGGCAGCCCCAAGTGCCAGCAAGTCCCATTTGTCCTTGGCCTCGCCCTTGGCCTTGATCGTGAACGGATAGGCTTCCTGCATCAGTTGATGATCCCAGGAGCGGAAGTGACCCTTGCGCGCCTTCAGGATATCGAACTCGGTTTCCTTTTCGAGGTAGGCGATCAGCGCTTCCGTATCCGTCGACTTGGTGGCGTTCATCGCCTGCGCCATGATCTTCAACGAAATGTATTCGATCCAGGCGTGGTTCTCCGGCGGCTTGCCGTGCTTCTTGATGAAGTTTGCGACGAAGGTCTTCGAGGCTGGAACATCGAGCGTGTGATACCAGACCGTCGGCCATGTCCCGGCGAGATTGCCTTCACCGGCTGCCCATGCGTCGGCGGTGTTCAGGTTGAACCCGACGATCGGGTAGGGCAGGCCGAACTCGGCATATTGCTTGATCAGCGTCGTGACCTGGTTTCCCGCGAGGTTCGAACAGACGATGTCGGGTTTGGCCTGGCGGATCTTGAGCAGATATGGGCTGAAGTCGGTTACGTCGGTCGCGATCAACTCGTCGCCGATAAGATTGCCGTCGTTGGCACTGAAGAATCGCTTGGCGGCGCCCAGCAGGTCGTGTCCGAAAATATAGTCCGCCGTCAGCGTGAAGAACTTCTTGCCCTTCACCATGTTGTCGCGCAGCAGCGCTGCGCCGACAGCATTGACCATTACTGTGTTGGGAATATCGACATGGAAGGTGTAGCGATTGCAGTTCTTGCCGCGCAGCGCATCCGAACGCGCACCGATCTGCATGTAGAGTTTCTTGTTGCGCGCGGCGACCTGCATGATGGTCAGGGCCGATGCTGAATTGATTTCGCCCATGAGGACGACAGCTCCGTCCTGCTCCAGCATGCGTTGTGCCTTGGTGGCGGCGGTCGCCGGGTTGACCGAATCTTCCGACATCAGATCGATCTGCCGGCCCATCACGCCGCCCGATTGATTGATCTCTTCGGCCGCCATGCGGATTCCGAGTTGCGCATAGGCCCCGAGCGCGCCGAGAAAGCCGGTGAGCGGCGTCAGATGGCCGATCTTGATCTTGTCGCTCTGACCGTAGCTGATGGAAGGAAAGCCGAGGGTCGCGGATCCAGCGAGTGCCGCGCCGGCCTGCAAAACCTGACGCCGTGTGTGTCGTTTCATGTGACGTTTCCCCTAAAAGAATGGCTTGGACCATCTCCTCCTGTATGCAGGAATATGAGATGTGATTTTTTATTATGAGAATATATTGTCCGAAGTCGGCTTCCCCTGTCAACGCCGGAAAATGTGACGTTATGTCGTCAGAACAGATACTAAAGGCTGATTTTACTGCGCGAGAGCCCCTCTCCATCTCCATTTTGGAGGCAAGAAGCTCGAGCCATGATGGCGCAATATTCCCATGATATCAATTGACGTTCTGTAATATGAGAAATACGGTGCCAACAATTTCGTCGCCGCGCGGCCGCCCGTAGGGCTCAAGCGGCGCGCCACGCGGGAGTTCGTCATGCCGTCGCGCAATACTTTGAACGGTGCTCAAGTCATCGTCGATTATCTCATCCAGGAAAAGGTGCCGCAGGTGTTCGGGCTCTGCGGTCATGGCAACATCCAATTCATCGATGCGCTGTATGAGCGGTCGAGCGAAATCAAGACGATCTCCACGCACCATGAGAGTGTCGCCGGCTTCATGGCCGACGTTTATTACCGCGTATCGGGCAAGCCGACGGCGACGTTCACGTCTTGCGGTCCAGGTTCAGCGAATCTGCCAATCTCATTGGCCAACGCATATCTCGATTCCGTTCCGTTTCTGGCCGTGACCGGCAACGTGCCGACGAGCCAGTTCAATCGCGGTGCGTTTCAGGAGATGTACCGTCACTATCAGGCAGACTTTCCTTCCACGGTCCGCTCGATCTGCAAGAAGGTGTTTCAGCCGACACGCGGCGAGATGGTGCCGTTGGCTGTGCGGCAGGCCTGGAAGACAATGGTGACCGGACGGCCGGGACCGGTGGTGCTCGACGTCCCGTTTGACGTGTTCATGGAATCTGCCTCGCAGGAGGCACCGAACGCGCAGGCGTGGAATGCCAATATTTCGAGCCGCTGCGGAGCCGACCCGGAAGGTGTCGTCAAGGCCGTCGACATGCTGCTCAATGCCGACCGGCCGGTCATGCTCGTCGGACAAGGCGTTCGCTACGGTGGTGCCGCCGAAGAACTCAAGCGGCTTGCCGAACGTCTTCAGATTCCAGTTGCCTTCTCGGCGAGCGGGATGGGTGCGCTCGATATGAACCATCCGCTCGCGCTCGGTCTGGTCGCGCGTGCCGGACACTATCAGGCCAATCACGCCACGCGGCAGGCAGACGTCCTGCTGGCGCTCGGCGTGCGTTTCGACGATCGCACCTCGAGTTCGTGGATTCCCGGCTATTCCTTCACGATTCCGCCGACGCGCCTGATCCATGTCGATATCGATCCGGAGGAAATCGGACGAAATTATCCGGTTGCCCTTGGCCTGATGGCCGATGTTAGGACCTTTCTGCGCCAGATTCATGCGGAGCTCGATCGCCGCGACGTGTCGAAGCGGGAAGACGCGCGCAGGAAGTGGCTGGCGCAGATCGATACCTATCGTCAGGAATGGGACAAGTTCGTCGCACCGGGCTTTTCCGATGACAGCGTGCCGATTAATCCGCAGCGCGCCGCGCACGAAATCGACAAGGCGCTGCCGGAGGACGCCATTCTCGTCAGCGATATCGGTGTGCACCACAACTGGCTGCTCGGTTTCTGCAAGCCGCGCCGGCCGGATTCGCTGATCGGCTCGATGGGATTCGGTCCGATGGGATTCGGTGTTGCCGGCGTCATGGGTGCGAAGTTCGCGGCGCCAGATCGGCCATGCGTCTCGGTGTGTGGTGATGGCGCGTTCTTCATGCATGCCAATGTGCTGGGCACGGCGGTTGAGTACAATCTGCCGGTGGTCTGGGTGGTCTGGAATAACTACGCTTACGCATCGATCCGCGGCTTGCAGCGAGGATATCTGGAAGGCCGCGAACTCGCGACCGACTTCCACGATCCTGTAACGGGGCAACGCTACAATCCGGACTTTGCAGCGATGGCGCGCTCGTGCGGCGTCGAGGGCGTGCGCGTCGATCGTGCGGCGGATATCGGAGACGCGATCAAGAAAGGCATCGCAGCCAACAAGCCCTATCTGATCGATGTGGATATTGCCGCTGACGTCAATCCGTCAGGTGCGGGCGTCTGGGAGTTGCCAGGCCTCGGCCGCAGCAAGCCGGGCATCGGCGTCCAGTTCGACCCTTAATCGATCACGTGGCGGTTCTGCATCGCCGAGAAGAGAAACAGCACAACAAGGAACGTGCCATGCAGCTACAGGGGCAAAAGGTCGTGGTGGTCGGCGGCTCGTCAGGCATTGGGTTCTCCACGGCCGAACTCGCCAAGCGCGAGGGCGCCGAGGTCATCATCGCATCGCGCAATGCGGAGCGTCTGAATGTCGCCGCCAACGCGCTGTCGGTGAAAGCCATTGTGGCGGACGTCACCAGCGACGACAGCATCGAAAGCCTGTTCAGAAGCGTGGGCGAAGTCGACCATGTGGTCGTAACGGCCGCGCAACTGAAGTCCGGTCCGTTCAAGACGGTATCGATGGACGATGTGCGTTTGACGATGGAAGGGAAGTTCTGGGGCGCGTGGCGCGTGGCGCGGTCGGCGAATATCAAGCCGGGCGGATCGCTGACGTTGGTCTCGGGTTTTCTCAGCATTCGGCCGCGTCCAAACTCGGCGATTGTCGGCGCGGCCAACGGTGCGCTGGAATCTCTCTCTCGCAGCCTTGCCATCGATCTCGCTCCGGTGCGCGTCAATGCCGTCTCGCCGGGCATCATCGATACACCGATCCGTGCCGCGATGCCGGAAGCCGCGCGTCAGGACATGCTGGCCAAGATCGCCGCGGCGCTTCCCGTCGGGCGGGTCGGTGTCGGTGACGACATCGCACGGCAGATTCTCGCATTCATGACGATCGGCTTTGCGACCGGGGCGATCGTCTATATCGACGGTGGCGCCTTGGTAACCTGACGCGGCATGCGCGGTGCGCGCATACATTGGCCTTGAGAGATGGCAGCAAACGTCAAGAGACTTGTCATCGTTGGTCAGGGAGCAGCGGGTTTATCGGCCGCGGTGAGCGCAGCCGAGCATGCGGCTCGCGAGCAAACCCCGATCGAGATTGCGCTACTGGAAAAAGCCAGGGAAGACGCCGCAGGCGGCAATTCGCGCTGGAGTCCGTCCTACATGCGGATGGCCGCGCCGGGTCGCATCGCGCCGGATTTCGAAGCAGACATGCAGCATGCGTCCGGGGGAAGGGCCGACAAGGTTTATTTCCGCAGGCTTGCCGAGCATGCGCCGGCGACCATGCAGTGGCTCGAAGCGCATGGCGTGCGGTTTGATACCCCGACCTATTACCTGAGTGCCGGTCCGCCGCGCATCCAGCCGATTGGCGGCGGCGCCGCTCTCATCGATCAGTTGCTGAAGGCCGCCCGCCGCATGGGCGTGACGATCCGCTATGAAGCATCTGCCACACGATTGATTGTCGAAGGCGGAATTGTGCGGGGTGTTGAACTCAACGGCGACTCCAAAATTGATTCGGATGCCATCGTGCTCGCAAGCGGCGGCTTTCAGGGCAATCCGGATATGATGGCCGAGTTCTTCGGTGCAGGCGCGCGCACGATGGCGATGATCTCGCCTGGGTCATCCTTCAATACTGGCGACGGCATCCGTCTTGCGATCGCGGCCGGTGCAACGCCGTCGGGCGATTGGAACGGGATGCATGCCGAGCCGGTCGATCCGCGCAGCCGAAAGCCGGCGCCGGTAGTTCTGGTCTATCCCTATGGCATCGTGGTCGAAAAAAACGGCAACCGCTTCTTCGATGAGGGGGCGGGCCTCGTTCATGAAACCTGGGAAACCTTCGCGCGGGATATCCATCTCAATCGACCCGGATCGATCGCCTATGCGATTCTCGATAGCAGGCTACGTGACATCGCCGGTTTCGAACGCGCGATCCGTTCGGATGTGCCGCCGTTCGAGGCCGCAACGATCGAATATCTTGCGCGGATGATCGATGTACCGCCGCGGGCCTTGCAGCGAACGATCGAGACGTTCAATGCCGCAGCAACTGGCGATGTCGCGCGCTTCGATGCCACACATTGCGACGGCCTGTCCGCCGCGACGGGATTGATGCCGCCGAAGTCGAATTGGGCGCGACCGATCGGCAAACCGCCGTTCCTTGCCTATCCGTTGATCGGAGCAATCGCTTATACGTTTGGCGGTGTTGCCACAAATGAAAAGGCGGAGGTTCTGCGGAATGATCTGCCGATTCCCGGGCTTTATGCCGCTGGCGAAATGACCGCCCATTTCCATGGAACCGCGCCGAACGCGGTGTCGATGCTGCGGTCGGTGGTATACGGAAAAATCGCGGGCGAAGAAGCGGCGACGTTCATGCGTGCGCGCGGAGCATAGGAGAACGGTATATGGCGATGGAAGAGAGCGGCGCGTTTATCCGTAATATCGCAGAGGTTCCTTGGAGGGAATTTCCCAATCACTTTGGTGGTGCGTTGTCGAAGCCGCTGGTCATGCCGGAAACGGCAAGATCGCGCCATCTGGATTATCGAATCTCGATGTATCAGCCGATGGCCCATGTGGCCCGGCACAAGCATCAGATTCAGGAGCAGATTTATCACGTTTTGGAAGGCGAAGGCCTGATGGAAATCGCGGGCAAGAACCACGTGGTTCGTAAACACGACGTAATTTTCCTGCCGCCTGGTGTCGAGCACGCCATCTCGAATTCGGGGCTGATCGATCTGGTATTTCTCGTGATTACGTCTCCGGTCACTGACGATCAGGCGGCATGATCATGGCAGCCGAAACAGCGAGGCTATCGCGACGGCATGTTGTGGCGGTGCCAGCGTTCATCTAGAGTCGTGTGAGAATCCGTTGGAGATCCATGTGAGGACGCAAACGAAGTCGAAAAGTGCGCCGGTGCGGCAACGTCAGGATCCCGTCGTTGCGCGAACTGACGATGTCCACGATATCGACGACGATGCCGAGGATCGTCAGCGCGGCGGTATTCAGTCGCTGGCGCGAGCCTTTTCCATCATGGAAGAGATCGCTCGCAGCCGCGAAGGCATCAGTCTCGCGGAACTCAGCAAGCGGGTCGGGCTGCACAACAGCACAACGTTCCATCTGGTCAAGACCATGGTCTCGCTCGGATACATCCGGCAGGTCAAGGACGGGAAGCGCTATCGCATCGGCCGCCCGCTGTTCGCGCTGGCCGCGAGCGCGCTCGATGAAATCGAGATGGTCAGTTTGGCGACGCCCATTCTTGAAGACCTTTCGCGCGAGACCGGCGAGAGCGGCCATTTCGCGGTTCGGATGGGTGATACCGTTGTTGTTGTCGCGCGAACTGCCGGGCCTGGCGCATTCCAACTCACGGATCGCGTCGGCGTCGTCCGCCCGGCCCATTGCACCGCGCTCGGCAAGGTGATTTTGGCGGCGCTGCGGCCCGATCAACTTGATCGTTTTCTTGAACGCAACGAATTGGCCGCGGTGACGCCGAAGGCGATTACGGACGCCAACGTCCTCAAGGCCGATCTCGATGAGGTCCGCCGCAGCGGCATGGCATTCGACGACGGCGAATTCAATACGGAGGTCCGTTGCGTTGCTGTGCCAGTGAAAAACTTCACGGGGCAGGTGATCGGCGCGATCGGCATTTCCGGTCCGATCTGGCGGTTGTCGATCCAGGCGCTGCAAAGCCGCGCCAGAATCGTTCAGACAGCCGCCAACCGCCTGTCGTCAGAATTCGGCTACAGCGACTGATCGATATCCGAACAGCCAGCGGCCGGGATCGCAGGTGGAACGAATGCCACAGCAGAGCGCGCCCGTCTCTGTACCCGACACCTACGATGCGATCGTCATAGGTGCAGGCGCGGGCGGAATGACAGCCGCCGCAGTGGCCGCGGCGCTTGGATTGCGCGTTCTGGTAATCGAGAAGACCGAATTCGTCGGGGGCACGACGGCGTGGTCCGGTGGCATGGTCTGGATTCCCGCCAATCGCAACATGCAAGCAGCGGGACTGGCCGACACCCGCGCGGATGCGAAGCAATACCTTGCGGCCACCGTTCCCGAACCCGACAATCGGAATCTGCGCGATACGTTTTTGCAGCGCGGGCCGGAAGCCATATCGTTTCTGGAGCAGCACACCGAGGTTCGGCTTCAGCCGGTCAAGGTTTATCCAGACTATTACCCGGACTTGCCGGGCGCGACCGCAGGTGGGCGCGTGCTGGAACCCGTTATGTATGATGGGAGCAGGCTGAGTGCGCATTTCGCCCGGCTGAGGCCACCACTGCCTGAATTCACGTTGTTCGGCGGAATGATGGTGAACCGGGTGGATATTCCGCATCTGCGCCGCGTCGGTCGCTCGCTGCGTTCGACCATTCGTGCAACGAAGCTTGTCGCGGCATACCTCTGGCAGCGGCTGCGTTCACCGCGAGGAACGTCGCTTCATCTCGGCAATGCACTTGCGGGACGTCTCTATGCGTCGCTGTTGACGCGCGGTGTTGATGTCCTGTTCGGAACCGACGTTGAGGCGTTGATTGTTGAAAACGGCGCGGTCCGCGGCATCCGCATCGCAACCGACTCTGGCCGGCGCAGTATTTTCGCGCGCCGCGGCGTGGTGGTCGCCACCGGCGGATTTTCGCACGACCCCGAGATGCGCCGGACATATTTTCCAGCCGCCGCCGGTTCGATCTCCGCCGCATCGGCGGGCGGCACGGGCGATGGGCTGCGTCTCGCGGTCGCCGCCGGCGCCGGCATGGGATCGAAGATTGCCGATGCCGCCTACTGGGTGCCCGTGTCGCTCTTCACGCGATCCGACGGTGACCGCGGTGTCTTTCCTCATACGGTCACGGACCGCGCCAAGCCGGGGCTTATCGCCGTCAATGCTGACGGGCAGCGCTTCGTCAACGAGGCGCAATCGTACCACGAGTTTGTTCGCGCGATGCTGCGCGATGGCAATGGGCAGGATGGGCGAAGATTCTACCTGATCTGCGACAGCGATTTTCTTTGGACCTACGGTCTCGGCCGGATCAAACCGTTCACGCGCCGCCGCAAGCATTACATTGACAGCGGAGAGTTGATCGAGGCTGCGACGATCGAGAGCCTGGCAACGGTAATCAGTATTGAGCCCAACGCGCTGGCATCGACAGTTGCCGGCTATAATGAAAGGGCGCGTTTGGGCGACGATGCGTTTGGTCGCGGGTCGAACATCTACCAGCGTTTCCTTGGGGACGCCGGCCACGCGCCGAACCCCTGTGTGGCGCCGATCGAGCGCGCGCCCTTCTATGCACTGCCCGTCGTCGCGGCCGATCTCGGCACCGCCATCGGTCTGCGCACCGATGTCGATGCCCGAGTGCTGGATGTGGTTGGCAACGTGATTCCGGGCCTCTATGCCTGCGGCAACGACATGAATTCGATCATGAACGGCAACTATCCCGGACCTGGAATCACGCTCGGGCCGGCGCTGACGTTCGGTTACCTCGCCGGCCGGCATCTGGCGCAGGGCGGTATTGCGTCGAGTGCCACCAAGGAGACAGCATCATGAGTGCAAGCAATCGCGGCTTCGGTGTCAACACCTATTCCTACATATTCAGTGATAGCGCGATCGACATCGTTACCCGGTTGGCCGATCAGGGCTATGGCGCGGTCGAATTGATGTTCTTTCCCGGTCATCTCTGGCCTGCAGATATGCCGGCCTCGCAGATGCGAACGTTGCGTGACCTCTGTGAGCAGCGCCTGCCTCTGATCGCTGTCAACATGCCAAATGTCGATATGAACATCGCCGCGGCGGTCGAGGAGATGCGCGCCAATACGCTCGATCTGCTTGTCAGGTTTATCCGATGCGCGGGTGAGCTCGGCGCCAAGAATATCATCATCGGGCCGGGTAAGGCCAATCCGCTTTTCCCGATGCCGCGCGAGCGCATGGTCTCGCACTTCCATCGGGCACTTGATACGCTTGCGCCGCTTGCGCGGCAATCCGGTGTTCGCCTTCTCATTGAAAACATGCCGTTCGCATTCCTGCCAGATGCGGATTCGCTGATGACTGTCGTGGATGCCTATGGCGATGACCAGATCGGTATCATCTACGACGTCGCCAACGCGCATTTCATTGCGGAGTCCCCTCATGAGGGATTGCGGCGCGTCCGTAGCCGGCTCGGCCTCGTTCATTTTTCCGATACGACACGGCGGACCTACAAGCATGATCCGCTGGGCCTCGGAGATGTGCCACTTTCGGGGCTCCCCGACATCTTGAATGAGGTCGGCTACCGGGAAGTGCCGATGCTCGAGGTGATCTCGCACAATCCGGATGCCGATATAGCAGACAGCGCTCGGAGGCTTGGTCAGGCGGGATTTGGACTCCGATAACTGAAGTCGCATTTATCTCATATCGTGAAATCATAACCTGTTATATGAGATTCTGTTTGCGGTCATCGTTTCCCTGCTGTTAGATGCCTTCAGAAATGGAGACCGTTGTGATGCAGGGAGCGCGCTCGTTAGACACGACAATGCCGACCATTCCCATGCTTGTTGCGGGCGAGTGGCGGTGTCCGGCGGATACTTATGAAGTCCGTGATCCTTACCGCGATTGTCCGGTCTCGCGCGCACCGATATCGACGCTGAAAGATCTCGACGACGCGTTGTCGTCTGCCGTGGCCGCCAAGTCGAAAGCCGCCGCGATGCCCGGCTTTACGCGTGCCGCAATATTGCGGCGGGCTGGCGCGTTGCTGCTCGAACGCGCTGACCGCATCGCCGAAGTCATGACGCGTGAAAGCGGCAAGGCGATCAAGGATGCGCGCGCCGAAGTTATTCGCTCCCAGGACACGATCCAGCTTTCGGCCGAAGAGGCCGTACGCATCGAAGGCCAGCATGTTCCGCTTGATGCGTCGGCGATGGGCGCCGGCAAGATCGCGATGATGCTGCGATTTCCCGTCGGTGTCGTCGGCGCGATCACACCGTTCAATGCGCCTTTCAATCTCGCCTGTCACAAGGTCGCGCCGGCGATTGCATCCGGGAACACGATCGTGCTCAAGGCGCCGCCGCAGACTCCTGGCGTCATTCACGAACTAGCGCAGCTTTTCGTCGATGCGGAGACGCCGCCCGGCTTCCTCAGTGTTCTGTATGGCGATCAGGTCGGCCCCGCGCTGGTGCGCGATCCGCGCGTGGATTTCGTCACGTTCACGGGGTCGAGCCGCGTGGGAGCCGATATCAAGGCGGCGTCGGGGCTTCGTCGTGTCGCTCTGGAACTCGGCGGCAACGGTCCCAGTATCGTCTGCGCTGATGCTTCGATCGAGGAAGCCGCACCGATGTGCGCACGCAACGCGATGCGGCTGGCCGGGCAAAGCTGCATCTCGGTGCAGTCGGTCTATGTGCACCGCTCGATCTATGATGCCTTCGTGGCGGCGGTGGTCACTGAGGTCAAAAAACTGAAAACCGGAGATCCGCTCGATCCGGCGACCGACGTGGGAACGTTGATTGATGAACCCACGGCCAAGCGCGTCGAGAGCTGGATCAAGGAAGCCGCAGCCGGAGGCGCCAAGGTTCTCGCCGGCGGCATGCGGAAGGGCGCTCAGGTTGTCCCGACCGTGCTGGTCGACGTCGATCCTGCGATGAAAGTCGTGTGCGACGAGGTCTTCGGTCCTGTCGTCAGTCTGTTGCCGTTCGATGATTTCGACGAGGTATGCGCGGCCGTGAGCGCGAGTCGCTTCGGGCTGCAGTGCGGCGTTTTCACCAAGTCGATGCCGGTCGCGCTGAAAGCGATCCGCTCTATCCGCACCGGCGGCGTCATCGTCAATGGCACGTCAACGTGGCGGACCGATCAGTTACCCTACGGCGGCATCAAGGACAGTGGCATCGGTCGTGAAGGGCCGCGCTATGCCATGCGCGAGATGACCGACGAGCGTCTGATCGTCTTCAATGATTGAATGATCACCGTTTGAGATGATCGACATGTCGCGCAAATGCGCGACTATCCCGTGCAGCCAGTCGGCGGCGGGAATGCGGCAGCGTGCGCAGCGGTCGACGCTGCTATCGGACGCCCCTGAAACTAACGTTGTTGGCCGGGGGCCGGGGGCCGGGGGAACCACATTCTTTCGCTGAATGAGTTGTCGTGCACTGGTCGCAAATTGGATGGACATCCAATGAAATTCAGTGGATTTATGCCAAACGTGGAGACGGAAAGGAGCCTGCTTCTTGGAAAAGACGGAAAGACGCGCGCGGGGACGGCCTGTGGGATCGTCGGACCAGGGGGTGAAGCGGCAGGAGTTCGTGGTCGCCGTCATGAAAGCGATCGCCGAGTACGGCTACAAGGATTTGACTGTCGCGACTATCTGCGAGGCGGCCGGCTTTTCACGTGGGCTGATCGGGCATTATTTCCGGGGCAAGGATGCGCTGCTGCTTCATGCGGTCGGCGAAATGGCCAAGGATTTTGAACGCGCGACCAGAGCGGCTGCGGCCGATGCCGGGCAGGATCCATTGGACCGTTTGCGTGCCGTCGTCGCTGTAAGCTTCCGGCCGCCCGTTTTTGTACCGGAGCGGGTTCTGGTTTGGGTGGCGCTTGCCAGCACGTCGCACTGGTCGCCGGAACTTGCCGAAATCTACCGGAAATTGAACCGGCCTTACCGCCGCGGCCTGTCAAACCTTTTGCAGCGCGCGGCGGATGCTCACGGCGTCACCGTCAATCCTGACCGGCTTGCGATTACGCTCACGCAATTGACGGAAGGGTGGTGGTCCGGCTGGGCAGCCGATCCAAAGACGATTTCGGCCGTGGAGGGGGAGGCGGCATGTCACGACTTGCTCAATGCGTTTTTCCCCCCGAAAAAACGAAAATGAGGCAGAGGTTTTGCTTGGCCGCATTGAGCCAAGTGATGCGGCGGGAAAACTACTGGCGCTTTTTCATCGCGCGCAAGTCGATTGCTCCCGGCAGCGCTCTCGGATCGACACCAGCTTCGAAGATTTTGGCCTTGTTTATCTTCTGAGTGGCCGTGACGGGCATGTCATCCAGGAACAGAACCCAACCGGGTGCCTTGTAGTAGGCCAACTGCTCCCTGCAATAGGCCGCGATATCCTGGGCGAGACCATTGCCGGGCCGGTGATCGTCGGCGGGGACCACACACGCAAAAATTTCCTCGCCCGCTTTCTCGTCTGGAACCGGCATGATGGCAACTTGTCGAACTGCGTGATGTCCATGCAGCACGGTCTCGACTTCGGTAGCGGCAATATTTTCGCCGGACCTGCGGATCATGTTCTTTCTTCGGTCGACGAAGTAGATGTTGCCGTCGTCGCCCTGGCGGACGACGTCGCCCGAGTGCCACCAGCCGCCACGCCAGCCCGCTTCGGTCGACGAGTCATCGCTGAGATAACCGGCAAAAAATCCCTTACGCGGATCGTTGCCGGCCAGCCGAACCACAAGCTCGCCTTCCGTTCCAGGCGCGACTTCCCGGTCGCGTTCGTCAATGACCTTTGCTTCGAGCGGCGCGAGTGCGCGGCCGATGGCGCGGGCGCCGATGGGGCGTGGCTCGACGTCGTTTGCGGTCCAGCGCCCGACTTCGGTCATCCCCCACACTTCAAGATGCGGAATTCCGAAGCGTTCTTCGAATTTGCGATGAATGGCTGGCTCCATTCCTGCGCCGAATCCGAATCTCACACGGTGTTCACGTTCGTCAGGCGCTGGGGCGAGGGCAACGAGCGCCTGTGGCACGGCTCCGATGTAGTGCACGATCGTGGCCCGTGTCGTTATCACTTCGTTCCACCACCGCTTTGCCGAAAAGTATTCGGGGCGGATCACGCAGCCCTGCGACAGCAACATCGGCATCATCGCGACCACGCCCGCATGGACATGGAAAACGGGCATAGGGTTGAAGAGGCGATCCTGGCCGGGTTCAATCGAAAAGCGTCCGCCGCCTTTCGACAGGGCAAAGAACCATTCGCCCGCCGAAAGCCAATAGTCGTTGGTCACGAGGCAGCCTTTTGGCCGCCCGGTCGTTCCGGACGTGTAGAAGACGCCGGCCTCCGTCCTGCGATCGAGCAATCCTGACGCAGCCTTTCGCGGAGGAGAGGGCATTTGCTCAAGGATTCTGTCTGCATCAATCACTGCAAGCGGGTGCGTCAACTCAGCCGCAACGGCTTTCAAACGATCCACATGCTGACTGAGAGCGACCGCGAGGAGCGCTCCGCTGTGGCTCATCTGATACTGCAGTTCAGCGTGACGGTGGTCGGGATTGACGGGAACGATACTCGCTCCCACCGCATTCAGCGCCAGCAGATGAATGAAATAGTCCGGTCTGTTCTCGAGAAGAAGAGCGACCCGGTGGCCAAGCCCATAGCCTGATTGCCGGTATCGGTCGGCGAGAATCGAGACGCGTTGCATCACCTCCGAATAGGTCCATTCAAGACCATCGGGTGCATAAGACGTACCGGACGGAACACAAATGAAGGGATTATTCGGCGCGGCGGCCACACTCTCACGCAACGCCTCAAAAACTGTCTCGGCCAACGTCGCCCCTTCCTGGTCTTTTCGCTCATTGACTATGGGGCACATCAGCGGGTGTCGAGCGGTCGCCACGCGCATTCCGGGCATCTGCGCCTGGTGCCAATCGGGTCGTCCGCTGACGCGTCTTCTGCGCCACGTCGATCGTAAGCCGATGGCCAAAAGCTACGCAACATTATTTTTGTTGAACGTTCGACAAATTTTTGCAATGCTCTCGATCAATGAGATCAATATCGGGGAGACGAAGCATGCTGTGGAAGTCGTTCGGGGTGACCGTCATCCCACTGCTTGTCATGGGGACAGCCGCCTTTGCCGGGTCGGACACGCCGGTGAAGATCGGTGTCTTGGGCGATCAATCCTCGGTTTACTCCGCCGCCGGTGGGCGAGGGAGCGTGGAAGCAGCAAAGCTTGCCGCCGAAGATGCCGGTCTCGTTCTCGGCAAACCCGTTGAGGTCGTATCCGCCGATTTTCAGCTGAAAGTCGATGTCGGCGTGGCGATCGCCAGAAAATGGTACGACGATGAAAATGTCGACGCGATCATCGATGTGCCGTTCTCTGGCCTGGCGCTTGCCATCGCCGACATGACCCGAACACGGAAAAAGCTCGCACTCTTCAATGCCGCGGCGAGCTCCGAACTGACGGGCACGAAATGTTCGCCCTATGTGGCGCAGTGGACTTACGACACCTATTCGCTTGGTCATGGCCCGACGAGCGGGCTGGTGAGCCGCGGCGAAAACTCATGGTTTTTCCTGACTAACGACACGGTGTTCGGCGCGAGCCTGGAGGGTGACGCGGCGGCTGCGGTGAAGGATGCGGGTGGAACGATTGTAGGCTCGGTTCGGACGCCGACGGCATCGACGGACTTCTCATCGTTTCTGCTTCAGGCGCAGGCTTCCAAGGCGAAGGTGATTGGCCTCGTCGAGGCCGGCGCTGACCTCGCGACCGTTCTAAAGCAGGGCGAGGAGTTCGGATTGAAACAACAGGGGCAACATTTCGCGGCGCTGATGGCAACGATCGACGCGATTCACGGCGTCGGTCTCAAGGACGCACAGGGCATCATACTCGCCGAAGCGTTCTACTGGGATCAGAACGACGAGACCCGCGCCTTTGCAAAGCGTTTCTACGCGCGAATGAAGGCCATGCCCACCCAGGTTCAGGCCGGGGCTTACAGTGCCGTCAACCATTATCTGAAAGCGATCAAGGCTGTGGGATCCAAGGATCCCGACAAGGTGATGGCGAAGATGCGAGAGATGCCGATCAACGATTTCATGTCGCACAACGTCAAACTACGGGCGGATGGTCGTGTCGCGCGGGATCTCTACCTCTTTGAAGTCAAGTCTCCGCAGGAGTCCAAAGGCGAGTGGGATTACTACAAGCAGATCGGGGTGATCCCGGCGGACAAAGCCGTCCGACCGCTCAACAAGGGCGGCTGCCCTCTGGTCACGCAGTAGTTCAATTTGGCAAAGCGGCGCTCTCTGATGCTTAGCAGCGATGAACATGATCTTTTCAGGGCGAATGTCCGTCGCTTTGTGAGGGAGGAGGTCGCGCCGCATGCCGATGCGTGGAGGGCGAGGGGGTATATCGATCGCGACTTGTGGCGCAAGGCGGGTGCTCTCGGTTTTCTCTGTGCCAGCACACCGGAAGAATACGGTGGTGGAGGCGGTAATTTCTGGCACGAGTCGATCATCATCGAGGAGCTCGCGCGGGCAGCATTTCCGGATTTCAGCATACCGCTTCAGAACGTGATCCTGGCACCATACCTGATGCAGTACGGCACCGAGCAACAAAAGCACCGGTGGCTGCCGCGCATGGCGAGCGGCGAACTGGTCGCAGCTCTCGCGATGAGCGAACCAGGCGCAGGATCGGACGTGCGGGCCATTCGAACGCATGCTCGCCTCGACGGCAACGACTACATCGTCAACGGACAAAAGACCTTCATCACGCATGGCCATACGGCGGATCTGATCTGCCTGGCGGTCAAAACCGGTGCCAGCGAAGGACAAGGGGTTCGCGGCTTCAGCCTTCTGATGATCGAAACGGACGAGACGTCTGGTTTCGCGCGCGGCCGCCGGCTGGAGAAGGTCGGACTTAAGGCGCAGGATACGGCCGAGTTGTTCTTCAACGACGCGCGGGTGCCTGTCGACAATCTGCTCGGCGGCATCGAGGGGCGTGGGTTCTATCAGTTGATGGAGCAACTTGCCAAGGAGCGCATCAACATCGCGATGCAAGCGCTAGCTTTGACCGAAGCCGCACTCGCCGAAACGGTCGCCTACGTCAAGGAACGCGAAGTCTTCGGCAAACGTCTGATCGATTTTCAGAACACGCGCATGGTTTTGGCAGAGGCGAAGACCATGGTGACGGTAACTCGCACGTTCGTCGAAAACTGCATTGCGCGGTTGATTGACGGAACGCTCGATCCGGAAACCGCCGCGATGGCGAAGTGGTGGGCGACGGACAGGCAATGCGAAATTATCGACAACTGTGTTCAGCTTCATGGCGGCTACGGTTACATGCTGGAATATCCTGTCGCGCGGATGTGGACCGACGGACGTATCCAGCGGATCTGGGGCGGCTCGAATGAGGTCATGAAGGAGTTGATTTCCCGAACACTATGATACGGCGGGCTTTCAACGGTCACCAATGAGCGTCGTGAGGATGAGTGCTTCCGCTCGGCTCTGGGTCGACGGGATAGGCAATAAAACCAGGCACTCACAGACATCAATCATCCGGGCTGGGCTGAAAGTCCGTCCGTAGGTAACACCCAGTTTTGGAGACGACAATGAGCCGCTACGCCAGATATGAATGCTTGAAGGTCGAGGTATCGGACAAAGTAGCGACAGTGACGCTGAACCGGCCGCAGGCACGCAATGCGATCAACCAGAAATTGATCCGTGAACTGCGCACCATTTGGGACGACCTTGCAGATGATCACGCCGTCACTGCGGTCGTGTTGACTGGTGCAGGAGATTTTTTCAGCGTCGGTGGCGACGTCAAGGCGATGTCGGAGCGCCCTGGCGGCGACGTTCTTGAAGAGGGCGAGGTCCACGATCCCATGATCAGCCGGCGCGGCGTGACGCGCCAACTCGAACTGGATAAGCCGATTATCGCGGCCATCAATGGCGATGCGATCGGCCTGGCGGCGACCCATGCTCTGCTCTGCGATATCACGGTGATGGCCGAGGACGCGCGCATCGGGGATACACACGTGTCCCGCGTCGGACTGGTCGCCGGCGACGGCGGCACGGTGATCTGGCCGCTGCTGATCGGCATCAACAAGGCCAAGGAATTCCTGATCCGCGGCACGCTGCTGAAGGGCGGCGAGGCCGAGCGGATCGGATTGGTCAATCACATCGCGCCGCGGTCGGAGGTGCTGAGCAAAGCGCGTGAAATCGCGCTTGAACTCGCCAACGGTCCGACATGGGCGATCCGCTGGACCAAACTATCGGTCAATCAGATCGTGAAGGAGCGTGTGAACATGCTGCTCGAAGCGTCGATGGCGCTGGAGCAAGTGACGTTCGAGACCGCCGACCACAAGGAAGCGACTCTCTCGTTCAAGGAGAAGCGCAAACCGAACTTCGGCCAGGGCTGATTCCCCCTTGCATGCGACAGTCAGGAAATTTCATGCGCAATCGCATCACCGAGATGTTCGGTATCGACGTTCCGATTTTCGGCTTCACCCACAAGCCCGAAGTCGCGATCGAGATCACCAATGCCGGCGGTATGGGAGCATTGGCAGCCAGCTATTACCAGCCGGATGAACTCGAGCGAATTCTCACCGACATGGATGAGAGAACCGGCGGTCGGCCGTACTGCATCGATGTTCTTTTCGCCAACAAGGTTGGAGCGGTGGTTCCGATGTCGGAACGCCTCAAGGCGCTGCCGAAGGAGTATATCGATTTTGTTGACAAGCTTCTGGACAATGCTGGAATTCCGCCGCTTCCGCCCGAAGTGGAGGCGGAAATGCTTCGTGAGAAGCCGCCGGGGCACGGGCACACGGAGGAGGGTGTGCTCGAGGTTCTTGAGATCGTGGTCAGGCACCCGCAGGCAAAGTTCGTTCTAAGTGCCATGGGGGCGCCTCCGGCGTATGTCGTGGACAGGCTTCATAGCCGTGGAATCAAGGTCGGTGCGATGGCGGGAAGCGCCGAACACGCGCTCAAGCACGTGCAAGCCGGCGTGGATCTGGTTGTGGCGCAGGGTAGCGAAGCTGGCGGTCATACGGGCACGATTTCTTCGATGGTGCTGTGGCCGGAGGTGGTGGATGCGATCGCGCCGATTCCGGTATTGGCTGCCGGAGGTGTGGGGAGCGGCCGCCATATCGCGGCGGCTCTGGCGCTTGGCGCCGAAGGCGTATGGTGCGGAACCATCTGGCTTGGATCGACCGAAAGCGAACTGTCGCCCGACATGCGGAAGCGCTTCATTGCGGCGCGTTCTCAGGACGCCATTCAGCGTAAATACGATACGGGAAAGCCGTTGCGCGGCCTGCGGAGTAAATGGACCGACGCATGGGATGCTCCAGGCGCGCCGCAGCCCCTGCCGCTTGCCGCGCAAAAGCTTCTCGTTGCACCGGCGCTCAAGCGTCTGGAGTTGGCCAATGCGGCGGACTACATGGGCTATATGTCCGGGCAAATCGTTGGCCGCATCAAGGACGAGCGTCCGATCCGGGACATCATGGAAGCCTTGAAGTCAGAGTGCGATGCGACTCTGAGGACTCTGGGCGCGAAAGACCAAGCGAATTGATGTGATCGGTAAGGCGATCAGGACGACAAAACACCCTGATCTCGTAACGCATCGACCTCGACCTGGGACATTCCCAATATATCCGACAATACGCTTGTGTTGTCGGCGCCGAGGGCTGCGACGGTCGGACCGGCAGCGGTCGTCATCGTGAACTGGAACGGCGCGTTCGGAACGATGAACTCGCCGGCTGCGTCCTTGATTTTGGACAAGCTGCCGCGTTCGGCGAGTTGGGTATCCTTCATGGCGTCGGTGACGGTGATAAAGCGCGAGCAAGGCACGCTGTTGGCATCCATAATGGATTCGATTTCGGCGCTACTGTGGCGCTGGGTCCATTGCTCCATGGCCGCCATCAGCGCGTTCCAATGCTCGACACGTGCCGGACCGGTCGCGAAGCGTGCATCGGTTTTCAGCTCCGGCTGCTGCATGGCATCCGCCATCTGCTCGAAATTCTTCTGGCTGATGGGCGCGATGATGACGTGGCCGTCAGTGCTCTTCATGGGTACGTAGACCGGGCGCGGGCGCTTGCTCGGGAATTGCGCCTCCTGGCACTCAAACACCAGCAGGTTGAGCATCGCGTCCATCAGCGAGACATCGATCGACTGTCCCTCTCCGGTGCGCTCGCGATGAACCAGCGCAGCCTGGATCGCGCCGAACGCGTAGGCGCCGGACAGGATGTCAGCGGTAAAGATGCCCGTCGAAGCGGGTGTATCCTGTCCGGCCTGATAGGTGAGGTTGGCCGCGTCGAAGCCGCTCGCGGCATGGACGATCGGAGCGTAGGCGGCGCGCGGCGCGCCTGAGCCCTGTTGGCCATAGCCCGAGATCGAGCAATAGACCAGCTTCGGATTGAGCTTGCTGAGCGCTGCGTAATCGAAACCGAGGCGGGCCATCACGCCGGGCCGGAAGTTCTCCACGACCACGTCGGAGACTTTGGCGAGCCCGTAGATGATGTCCTTGGCGGCCTTGGTCTTGAGATTGATCGCAAGGCTCCTCTTGCCGCAGTTGAGGGCACCGAAATAGGTGCTGCTGCCGTTGCGCAGCGGCGGCCGTGAGCGGATCAGATCGCCTTCGAGACCTTCGATCTTGATGACCTCGGCACCGAGGTCGGCCATCAGGCGGGCGCAGTGCGGGCCCGCCAGCATGGCGGTGAAATCGAGAACGCGGATTCCCTGTAGCGGACCCGGACGTGGTGTGGTCGAAGGCTGCGCGATCATCGAGTTGCCTGTTCCGGCAAGCGTGGATTGCCGATGCGTTTGCAATAGTCGGCATGCACAGCCGCTCCGCCGACATAGGTGTCGAGGTATGTTGCGAAGGACTCGGTGCTGCCGCTTGCCTTGACGTACGCCGCGAGGTGCGTGTCGTCGGCTTCATACAGGCCACCGCTCGACGTCGGATGGGCACCGAACGGCGCCTCGACGACGGCGTGGACAAAAGCCGACGGTAGTTTGGTCAGGTGATTGTCGCGCCGGATGGTTTCGTTCGACACGATGCGGTCGACCGAAACGATGACCTTCTTGGCCGCCTGCGCCATCAGCACGTCGAAGAACACCGGGCCGAAATACTGCACGTTGCCGAGCTCGTCGGCCTGTTGCGCGTGCAGCAGCAGCACATCCAGGTGAATCGCCGGCACCTTCAACATGGCGCGCTCGCCCGGCTGGCGTGGAACGGGCTGATAGGTCTGCGGATTGACCCGCGGCAGATCCGTGCACATGTCCGGAATCAGGCCGTAGGGCAGGTCGCAGGCCGCGGCCCGCAGGCCACCGGCGATCGCCGGACCGTCGAGTTCGTGAATTTTGATGCTGGCGGTCTCGGCGGCGCGGCGGAAATGCGGCGCCAGCCCGAACTGTTCGAAACTGATGAACACGCAGCCGGTCTCGGCGACGCAGCCGGCGCCGATCAGCATGTCGGGCGCGATGCTGCCGGGGGCAGGGACAAGGCGCAGATTGCGCTTCTTCCGTCGGATCAACTCGCGGACCAGCGCCATCGGCTGCGAGTTGAAGATCCAGCCGCCGAGACCGACGGTCGCGCCGTCCTCGATGCCGTCGAGCGCGTCGGAGAGGGTCTTGAGTTTGGACATCAGGCTTCTCTTCCCAGCAAGTGGCGCGAGATCACGATGCGCTGGATCTGGTTGGTGCCTTCCCAGATCTGGTTGATCTTGGCGTCGCGCATCATCCGCTCAACCGGATAATCCTTCAGGTAGCCGACGCCGCCGAAAATCTGAACGGCATCCGTGGTCACCTTCATGGCGGCATCACTGCCGAAGCACTTGGCCATCGAGGCCATCATCGAAAGCTGGCTGAAGTCACCGAGATCAACTTGGCGCGTGCATTCGAACAGCAGCGCCCGGGCCGCCTCGAGCTGGATCGCCATGTCGGCGATCATCCATTGCAGGCCCTGATTGGTGGCGATGGCCTTGCCGAACGCCTTGCGCTCCTTAGCGTAGTTGATCGCGCAATCGAGTGCGCCTTGGCCGAGGCCGATCGACGCGGCGGCCACCGTCGGCCGGTTGAGATTGAGGATGTGCATGCAGGCCTTGAAGCCCTGGCCTTCCTCGCCGAGACGATTTTCGACGGGAATGCGCATGTCCTCGAAGAACAACTGCACGTTCGGCACGCCGCCGAGTCCCATCTTGCGCTCATTGCGTCCAACCTTGAAACCTGGCGTCTTGGTGTCCACCATGAAGGCGCTGATGCCGTCAACGCCGCGTCCTTCGGAGGTGCGTGCGAACAGCATAATCCAGTCGGCGACGCTGCCGAAGGTGATGAAGCACTTCTGGCCGTTGATGACGTAGGACGAGCCGTCGCGCACCGCCTTTGTTTTCATGGCAGCGACGTCGGAGCCGCAATGCGGTTCGGACATTGCGACGGCGGTGAGCGTCCGGCCTTTCGCGGCCAGCGGCAGGAAGCGGCGCTTCTGCTCTTCAGAGCCGAAGTGCAGCACCGGCAGCACCATGCCCATGGAGTTCTGGCCAGCGAGGATCGAGCAGGCCATGGAGACTTTTGCGATCTCGTGCTTGGCGAGGCAAAGCATGGTGAGGTTGCCGCCCGGCCCGCCGTATTCCTCCGGCACCCACTGCTGCAGCAGGCCCATGTCGCCAAAGATCGGCACGAGTTCTTCGGGGAAGCGGTCGGTCTCGTCGATTTCGGCTGCAATCGGCGCGATATGGCGTTCGACCATCCGCCGGATGCTTTCGACAAAGGCGGATTGCTCTTCGGTCAGATGCATGGGTGTTTCCCTTGTGCTTTTGTGATTGATAATTCGGTTAAGCGCGGCGGCGCTCACGCAGCACGCCAGTCGTATCGACGCTGGCGCGTAGTGTTTTCAGCTCTTCCGCAGTTGGCATTGCGGTGACTGGCGGCGTTTCTTCGACCAGCAATTCGAAGCCGGTCTGTTTGTGAACCTGCTCGAGCGCAACGCCTGGATTCAGCGATTTGACGCGCATTCGCTTGGAGACTGGCTCGAAATCGAAAACGCCGAGCGGGCTCAGGACGAATTTCGGTCCACCCTCGGGCAGACCGCGGTCTGTGCGCGAGGTGCCGCCATCGAGAAAGCCTGGACCGTTGAGGAAGTCGACGCGCTCCGGAAAACTGCCACGATCGTGCCGCGCCATCACGACATAAAAGCGCCGTGCCAATGCGGTGAGGGCGCTGATACCGACCGTCCCGGGTCCGCGCAGCCGCGGCTTGTCATGCGGGCCAACGCAGACGGTGTTGATGTTGCCGTAGCGGTCGATCTGGATCGCGCCGAGAATCGCGAAATCGAAGAAGTGGAGCTTCCAGTCGATGAAATCGACCATCTGCGGCAGATCCATCATCGCCTCGCTCCAGGCGATGTTCTCCGTGCGAGCGGTGGAGCGGATCACCGGCTCGTTGCAATTGATCATGCCGCCGGGCCCCGACACCCACCACAGCGTCGGCGCGTGGCTGGCGCGTGCCAGATTGCAGGCCGCCACCTGAACGTCGCTGTTGGTGCCGACGATCGCCTTTTCGCCGTTGCGCAGGTCGCGTGCCAACAGCACCGCGTGGAGTTCGGCCATCGAGCAATCGGTGTCGGTCATTTTGATTTTCTTTGCATAAGGTCCATTGGTCAGACCATACTAGGAGAAGCTTCGCGCCGATGTCAAACGACCGCCCCGGCATGGCACGCACCGCGAGCGCGCATGGCTTTTGGTTCGTGCGGCCGGAGTAGGCGACACGATCGACGTGTGGTGCTTGGGCGTAGACTAGTGTGAGGTTTCTTCGGTCAGCGTTCGCGCCGACTTGCCTTCGGTGGCGGTGCGCTCGGCGCGCATCAAATGGCGGCGAAGCCGCTGCAGATGATCGGTCATTTCCTTCTTGGCGTCTTCAATCCGGCCTGACGCGATGTACTCGACCAGCCGGCGGCGATGCACGATCAGGTTCGGGAAGAATTCGATATTCGACTGCACGACCTGCTGCAGGACGATCTCTGTCAGTGCCTCGATGATCATTTGCAGCACGGTGTTGTCGGTGGCCTGAGATATCAGGCGATAGAATTCCGCGCTCATCGCCACGCGCTCGGAAGCCTTGCCCGTTGTGGGGAGCGTAGTCAGGCGATCGACGTTCCGCTCAAGCGCTGCGATCGTGGTCGGTCGGATTCGTTCGCAGGCAAGCTGAATAGCGAGCTGCATCACCAGGGTGCGCGCTTCGGTCAGGTTGTCCAGTGAAATGCGGCCGAGATGGAACATGTCGCGGATCGATTGCGTCACCAGATCCGGATCGCCCTTCAGGATGAAAGCGCCGCCGCGCGCACCCTTCTGCAGGCCGACAACACCAGCGATTTCGAGGCTGCGCAGGGCCTCGCGGACCGCCGCCCGGCTGACGCCGAGTTTTGTGGCGAGTTCGCGCTCGGGCGGTAGCTTGTCGCCGGGCCGCAACGATCCTGTGGCCATCTCGCGGCGGACCTGTTCGCAGATTTCTTCGAAGACACGTTTGGTGCGGATCGGCGCAAACTGCGGCTGTGAGCGATCCTTTGCCGCTGTCTCGGCCGTAACTTGCCGCCGCGGGCTCTTCCTGGCGCGGCTCTTCGTCGCGACGGTCGTCGTCTTCCTGCTCACAATCCTGTCCGTTTCGTTGGAATCCGCCCGACGGGCGGACCAAGTCATCCAATATACTAAGACGAACGGATTGCACAGCGGTCCCGAACGGTTCTTGACGCACCGGAACTAAAATGCATCAATGGTCTGTCCATTGCACAACGATCCCCGCTTGGGCGCCGGGTCGTGTGTTGCGATGGCAAGATAAACCGTCACCCGATCGTCTTAAGCTCGGTGTCGCGCGGCCATAACGAATGGGCGGGAAAGGGAGAAACGTCGTGATCGGACGCAGGCTGCAGCACAGGCTCGGCGGGACGGCGCCCTGATGGATTTGCTGCCGCTTCTTCCCCAGGCGCTCGCGGACGGGCTCCTGCTCGGTGCCGTCTACGCGATCGTCGCGGTGGGATTGACGCTGACTTTCGGCGTACTCCGGATCGTGAATTTTGCCCATGGCGATTTCCTCGCGCTCGGGTTGTACCTGACCTATCTCGGCGCGACCTGGCTTCACCTCGATCCCTATCTGTCGCTGGTTCTTGTGCTGCCGCTGGTCACGCTGGCCGCCGCCTTCACCTACAGGCTGCTCATCGCGCCGGTCATTCTCGCGCCCGAGCACAACCAGATCGTGGTGACGCTCGGTCTGTCGCTGATCCTGCAAAACGCGATGCTCGCGATCTTCACTGCGGATCTGCACACCATGCCGTCGGTGCTTTCGGGGCAGATCGTGCGGATCGGCAATGTCTTCATTCAGGCCGCGGCACTGATTGCCAGTGCTGCGTCGATCGCTGTGTGTCTCGGACTGTATTGGCTGCTGCGGTCGACCGAACTCGGCCGTCAGATCCGCGCGGCTGCGCAGGATCGCGACGCGGCGCTGATGAGCGGCGTCAATGTCGACAGGATGTATTTGATTGCGTTCTGTATCGGTATCGGCTCGCTCGGTTTGGTGGCGCCGCTGATTGCGCCGTTCAACTATGTCAGCCCGTCGGTCGGCTCGAGTTTCACGCTGACGGCATTCATCGTCGTCGTGCTCGGCAGCATGGGCAACTTCGTCGGCGCGCTGATTGGCGGGTTCATCATCGGCCTCGTCGAGGCGGTCGGCGGCCTGCTGACCGGCGGCTCGATCAACTTCATCATCACCTACGCCATCTTCATCCTGTTCCTGCTGTTCCGGCCGGAGGGATTGCTGGGAGGGCGCCGGCTATGAAACCGATGCTTGCGCTCGGCCTCGTCGTCGCGGTGCTCGCCGCCGTGGCGCCGTTCCTGTCGATCTACGGTCAGCATATCTTCGTTCTGGTTGCGCTTTATGGCTCGGTGGCGCTCGCCTGGAATATCCTCGGCGGCATGGCCGGCCAGATGTCGCTGGGGCACGCGCTGTTTGTCGGCGCGGGTGCTTATCTGTCCACGGCGCTCTATCTCAACCTCGGTATCAGTCCCTGGATTGGCCTGGTGCTTGCGGCCTGTCTCGGCGGCGCACTCGGTGCGCTGATGGGCTACACGGTGTTTCGCCGCAAGTTGTCCGGCGTCTATTTCGCGCTGGTAACGCTTGCGCTCGCCGAGATGGCGCTGCACATCGTCAGCAACGTGTCGGTGCTCGGCGCGGCCAATGGCCTGGCTATACCGGCGCGGCCCTCGCTGGCGAATCTGCAGTTCACCTCCAAGCTCGGTTATTGCTACGCGGCGCTCGCCGTTCTCACCGTGGCTGCAATCGTCATCATCGCCATTCATCGCTCGCGGCTCGGCTATGTCTTTCTGGCGATCCGGGAAAATGAGCGGTCCGCCGCTGCGCTCGGCATCGACGTCGTGCAGGGCAAGGTGATCGCGGCGGCGATCAGCGGCGCACTTGCCGCGCTGGTTGGGCCGATCTACGCCAACTACGTGCTGTTCATCGATCCGGAGTCCGTGCTCGGCGTCACCGTTTCGATCGACGCGCTGGTGTTTTCCTTTGTCGGTGGCCTCGGTTCGCTATTCGGACCTTTGCTGGGCACCGTCGTGCTGGTGCCGCTCACTGAACTTCTTCGCGGCATGCTGGCCGGTCGACTCGCCGGCATTCACCTGATCGTCTACGGCGTCATCCTCGTGCTGGTGATGCGGCTGGCGCCGCGCGGCCTCTGGGGTCTGCTCAGCGATGCGATCGCACGGAGGCGGGCATGAGCGCGCCGCTTTTGCAAGTTCGCAACGTCTCGCGCTGGTTCGGTGGCTTGCGTGCCGTGGACGAGGTCTCATTCAATCTGGAAAGTCATGAGATCGTCGGCCTGATCGGTCCGAATGGCGCCGGCAAAACCACGTTGTTCGAAACCATCTCCGGCTTCATTCGCCCGACCAAGGGCGCTGTCACGTTCGATGGCCGCGATATCACTGGCCATCCGCCACATCGCCTGGCCCGGCTCGGCATCGGCCGCACCTTTCAGATCGTGCAGCCGTTCCGGGATGTTTCCGTGCTGGAGAACGTGGTCGCCGGCGTGCTGGGCCCGAACCGCGAGACGTCCGACCCGCGCGCCGAGGCGATGGCGGTCCTGACCCGCGTTCGGCTCGATCATCGGGCGGGCGTGCTGGCGCGCAACCTGTCATTGCCCGAGAAGAAGCGGCTAGAGATCGCGCGTGCACTCGCCACGCGTCCACGGCTGTTGCTGCTCGACGAAGTCATGGCCGGCCTCACGCCGGCGGAGATCGACGAGATCATGGTGATCCTTGCCGACATCCGGCGCGAGGGCATCGCGCTGTTGATCGTCGAACACGTCATGCGCGCGATCATGTCGCTATCGGATCGGCTCGTGGTGATGGCCAATGGCCGCAAGATTGCGGAAGGGCTGCCGGCCACTGTTGCAGCCGATCCCGCCGTGATCGAGGCCTACCTCGGCAGGAGGCATCATGGCGCTGCTTGATGTCAAAGGCCTGCACGCCGGTTACGGCGATGTGCCCGTGTTGCGAGGAATCGATCTCTCCATTCAGGCCGGGAGCATCACCGCCCTGATCGGCGCCAATGGTGCCGGCAAGACCACGCTGCTGCGCACGATATCCGGGATCATTCCTGCCGAGGCCGGATCGATCCGGTACGACGGTCAAGATATCCTCGGCAAGCCGCCGCAGGACATCGTCCGCGCTGGCCTTGTCCAGGTGCCGGAGGGCCGCCGCCTGTTCCCGGACATGACCGTGTTCGAGAACCTTTTGATCGGCTCGTCGTCGCCAACCGCGCGTCCCCGGCGCGACGAAAATCTGAAAATGGTGTTCGGGTTGTTCCCGAAAGTCCGCGAACGCGGCGCGCAGCGCGCCGGCACGCTGTCGGGCGGCGAACAGCAGATGGTTGCGATCGCCCGCGCGTTGATGGCGTCGCCGCGACTGTTGCTGCTCGACGAAACCAGCCTCGGTCTTGCGCCGATCGTCGTCGACGAGATCTTCGTCGCGGTGCGCCGGCTGGCGGCGCAGGGCATGACGATCCTTGTCGTCGAGCAGAACACGGCGCTGGCGCTTGAGGTCGCCGATCATGGCTACGTCCTCGAGCAGGGGCATTTTGCGATGGAAGGCCCGGCCTCCGGTCTGATGGCGGACCCGCGAGTCAAACAAGCCTATCTCGGAATCTGAACACCAATAAAACAAGCAAGGGAGACGCAGATGAAACGCATGGTTGGATTTTTTCTTTCAACAACGATTTTGCTGGCGGCGTTCAACGCCAGCGCTGCCGAGGCCGTCAAGGTCGGCGCGGTCTATGCATTGACCGGACCCGGTGCGGTCGGCGGCGGCGACGGCATGCGCGGCACCGAGCTTGCCATCGAGGAAGCCAATGCGGCAGGCGGCCTGAAAAATCATGGCGGCGCGCAAATCGAACTGGTCAAGGGCGATTCGCAGAGCAAGCCGGTGAATGCGGTCGGCGAAACGGAGCGGCTGATCAATCAGGAGAAGGTCGTGCTGGTCATGGGCGCAGCGACCTCCAACGAAACTGTTCCGTTGTCGCAGGTCGCGGAGAAATACGGCGTTCCGCACATCAATACGATTCCACAGCAGGAATCCATGACCAACGGCAGCCTGAAGTGGACATGGTCGACCACGCTGATCGACAGCGACTACGTCGCCGGCATCTTCCATGCGCTCGACATGGTGCACAAGCTCGATCCGAAGAAGACCAAGATCGCCGTGCTCTGTCCCGACAATGAATACGGCATCGAGATGGGCAAGCAGCTCAAGGCGCAACTGGCCGACCGCAAGGACCTCAAGGTCGTCTCGTTCATCGACTACGGTGCGGCGGCGCAGGATCTGCTGCAGCCGGCGCTCAAGGTGAAGGCCTCGCAGCCGGATATCGTGATCCAGGTCGGTTACTTCCGGGCCGGTGTGCTGGCATCGAAAGCTTACGAGCAGCTTGACTTCCATCCCATCGTGATCGGCACCGGCGGCATGTCGGGCGATCCGAAGCTGCGCAAAGAACTCGGCAAGCTGGTGGCCTGGCAATTCGCCGTGACGCCGTTCTCGGCCGATCTTCCAGCGGCGCAGAAGATCGGCGCGGCCTTCGAGAAGAAATTCCAGCAGCCGCTGACGCTGAACTCGGCGCTTGGCTATTTCGGCACCAAGGTGGCGATCCGGGCGCTCGATTCCGCGAAGAGCTTCAAGCCGGCCGATATCGCCGACGCGCTCCGCAAGGTGAAGTTCGCCAAGGACGAGATGATCACGTCGTCGGATTATCTGGAGTTCGACCAGAATGGCCGCAACAAGGGGCGCGACACCACCATCACCCAGTTCCAGGGCGACAAGCTCGTGACGGTATGGCCGCCCGAGAAGGCCACTGCGAAGCCGGTGCTCAAGAACTTCAACACGCCGTAAGCGCGTGCCATCGGGCAAAGCGCATCGAATAACAACAAGAGCAAGCAACGATGATGTCATCAACACGGCCGCTCTACGGGGCGGCCGACCTCTCACGCCTCATCGATCCGAAGGTTGTCGCGATCGTCGGTGCCTCTGAAACGCGCGGCTCGTTTGGCGAGCGGACGCTGTCCAACATGGCGGCGTTCACGGGCAAGGTCTTTGCGATCAACCCGAAATACCAGACCCTGCTCGGGCGTCCCTGTGTGCCGTCGCTGGCCGATCTGCCGGAGCGGCCGGATTGTGTGGTGTTGTGTGTCGCGCGGCCGATGGTCGAGGGCATGATCGAAAACGCGGCGGCGGCGGGTGCCGGCGGTGTGGTGGTCTATGCGTCCGGTTTCGCGGAAACATCTAAGCCCGATCGTGTCGAGGCGCAGGAGCGCCTGATCGATCTCGCACACCGCACCGGCGTTCGGGTGGTCGGACCGAACTGCGTCGGTCTCGCTAATACGCGCTCGAAGGCCGGATTGAATTTCATGCCCGACTATGCCGGCATGGGACATCGCGCTGGTCCGATCGGGATCGTGTCGCAGAGCGGTGCGCTCGGTTATACCGTGCTGCAGGGCATGGAACGTGGCATCGGCTTCTCACACTACCTCGCCGCGGGAAATTCCTGCGATGTCGATGTCTGCGACTTTATCTCCTATCTCGCCGAGAACGATGACACCAAGGCCATTATCTGCCTGCTGGAAGGCGTGAAGGACGGCGCGCACTTCCTGACCGCAGCGCGCAAGGCGCGCGATGCCGGCAAGGCGCTGATCGTCTACAAGACCGGCAACAGCGAGACCTCCAGCAAGGCGGCGATGTCGCACACCGGCACCATGGTCGGCTCGGCCGTCGCTTACCGGACGGCCTTTGAGGAGGCGGGCGCAATTGCGGTCGACGATCTCGAATCCGTGCTGGAAACGGCTTCGTTCTTTGCCAAGGTGAAGGCACCAAGTGCGGGCCGGGGCGTCGGAATCCTCTCCACTTCGGGCGGCGCTGCGGTGATCTGCGCCGACAAGGCGGAAGTCTACGGCGTGCCGCTGCCGACTCTGGAAGCGAAGACTGCGGAAGCCCTGTATACGGTGGTGCCGGACTTCGGCTCGGTCGCCAATCCGTCCGATCTCACCGCCGAAGTTCTCAAGACGTCCGAGACCTTCGGGTTCTGTCTCGATGCATTTCTGAATGATGCGAGCTTCAGTGCGCTGATCATGCCGATGATCTTCGCGCACGCCTCGTCGAGCGGTGCACGGGCCCCGACCATCGTCGAGGCCGCGGGGCGCACGGACAAGCCGCTTGCGGTGGTCTGGATGAACGAATGGCTGCAGGGTCCGGGCAGTGAGTTGCTCGACGCCGACCCGCGCGTCTGCATGTTCCGCTCGGCTGACCGCTGTTTTGCCACGTTGCGCGCGTGGTTCGATTGGTACGAGCGCCGCGCGCGGCAGTCGGTCGAAAGTGGACGACGCTCACCGGCTTCGGCCGCCCAAGCTGCACGCAAGATCCTGGCGGAAGCTGGCGGTCGTGGCAAATCGCTCTCGGAGACGGATTCGAAGCGAATTCTCGCATGCTATGGGATCAGGGTGCCTCAAGAGACCGTGGCGCGCGATCCCGATGCCGTGGCTGAAGCCGCGAAGAGGATGGGTGGCCCGGTAGCGCTCAAGATCGTATCGCCGGATATTCTGCACAAGACCGAGGCCGGTGGGGTCAGGCTTGGCCTGTCGACGACGCCGGACGTTCGCGCCGCTGCGCAGGACATTCTGGCTTCCGCGTCGCGCTATGCGCCGCAAGCACGGATCGATGGCGTCAGCGTGCAGGAGATGGCGCCGTCCGGTGTTGAGATTGTGCTCGGGGTGAAGAACGACCGGCAGTTCGGCCCGCTGGTCGCGGTGGGCCTTGGCGGGATCATGGTCGAACTGCTCGGGGACACCTCTGTACGGCTCGCGCCGGTCGCGGACGCAACGGCGCGCGACATGCTGAGTTCACTCAAGGGCTATCCGCTGCTGACGGGATTTCGTGGCAAGCCGGGCGTGGATGTCGACGGACTGGTGGATGCGATCTGTCGGCTGTCGGAACTCGCTCATGATCTTGCCGATGTCATCGACCAGATTGACGTCAATCCGGTGATCGTGAGCGCAACCGGTGTGATGGCGGCCGATGCATTGATCGTCTGCCGATAAGGTCGAACGTTCGAACGAGGGCAACACCATGACACGAAGCGTGGCTATTCTCGGTGCGGCAGTTCTCCCGGTTGCCAAGTGGCAGAAGCCGCGAGATTCCGACATTCAGGTGCTCGAGCATGAAACCCTCGCCAAGGTCGTCATCGCGGCGATGGCCGACGCCGGTCTCGACAAGAACGAGATTTCCTCGCTGGTGTTTGCGCAGCCTCGCCCCTACACGCAGCAGAAGTACTTTGCGACCTTCATCGCGAACTATTTGCGGCTGCCCTGCACCGGAACGGTGCAGGAGGTGCTCGGCAACGGCATGACGGCGGCGCTCGCTTTCGAAGCGGCAGCGAACGACATCCGGCTCGGCAAGTCCCGGGTGGCGCTGGCGCTGGGGATCAATTTCGAATCCGCGATCCCGGCCGTTGAACACATGATGAATTCGATCAAGGCCACCGGCGACGTGGATTTTCACGCGCCGTTCGGCTTCACGCCGATATCCTGGTACGCCATGGATGCGGCGCGCTACATCCACGAATTCAACTCCTCGCGCGAGGAACTGGCCAGCGTTTCGGTCAAGAACCGCCGTCACGCCTCGCTGAATCCGATCGCGCAGTTCCGCAAACCGATCACGCTCGATGACGTGCTGGCGCAAAAGCCGATCGTCGAGCCGCTTGGCCTCTATGAGGTGCCGCCGCGCGGCGATGGCGCCGCCTGCCTCGTGGTGGTGGATGAGGAGATCGCGAAAGCATCCGGCAAACCTTACGTTCGCGTGCGCGGCCGCGGATTCTTCCACGAGGGTGCCCACCAGATCAACGAGGTGCCGAACGACATGATCGCTCTGGTGTCGGCGCAGCGCGCCGGGCAGGCGGCCTATCAGGAGGCCGGTGTCGCCGCTGGCGACATCGATCTCGCCGAACTCTATGCGCCATGCACCATCATCGAGGTGCTGGCGAGCGAGGCGCTGGGCCTCGTGCCGCGCGGTCAGGGTGCGCGGTTGTGCGCGGAGGGTGTAACATCGCTCGGCGGACGAATTCCCATTTCGACGTCTGGCGGGCTGCAATCGCGCGGCCATCCGGCGCACGTCACGCCGTTCTATAGCCTGTTCGAACTCAAGGAGCAGCTCACGGGCCGCGCCGGCGAGCGACAGGTCAAAGGCGCGCGGCTGGGCGTCACCAGCGCCGAACTCGGCAATTACAATGCCGCGCTGGTCCATGTGCTGGAAGGAGTGCAGTGATGCTGGCATCGCAAACTATCGACCGCACCCGTGCCTTTCCACCGCGCATGACCGAATTCACGCAACGATTCTGGCAGGGGCTGACATCGGGACATTTCCAGACCACGCGATGTGACGACTGCGAGCGGCTGACGTTTCCGCCAAAGCCGTTTTGCCCGCACTGCTGGTCGGAGCGTGTTCGCTGGGTGCCGTTGTCCGGTCGCGGCAAGCTCTATTCGCAGACCGTGGTGCACGCCGCGCCCATGGTGTTTCAGGACGAGACGCCGTATCGCGTCGGTATCGTCGATCTCGACGAGGGCCTGCGGATCGCGACCCGCGTGCTCGCGGAATCGGAGCCGAAGCTCGATACTGCGGTGGAGATCGTTGTCCTGCAGTACACAGACGGGCCACTGTTCGCCGCGCGGCCACTCTAGAGGGATCACAGATCCAGTGTCAGCACCGGCGTTTTCGACCGCGAGCAGCAGATCATGATCTTGCTGTTTTCGGCCCTGTCCTCGTCGCTGAGGAAGCTGTCGCGGTGGTCGGGAATGCCGTCGAGCACCTTGGTCTCGCAGGTGCCACAGATGCCGTCCGAGCAGGAGAAGGCCACATCGACGCCGTTGTCGAGCAGGATGTCCAGAATGGTCTCGCCCGGCGGCACGGTGAGGGTGCGCCCGCTGCGCTGCAGATGGATATCGAATCCATCGCCCGGATTGATGGTGTCGCTCATCATCTGTGTCCGGCCTTACAACGCATAGCCGAAGCCGGCGCCCAGCTTCGCCTGCATATGCGGGCGACCGTAATCGACCCATGACGTCGTGCTCGGGAGCGTGAGCGACACCGCGCGCACCATGAAGGTGTCCGGATCGCTTGCACCGCCCGGCACGATGCCGCGGTCGCGATAGGCGTTGACGGCTTCAAGGAGAAGCCGCCGCGTCATCGCGATTCCGGTGTCGCTCGATCCCAGGTTTTCCTTGCTGCGGTCGACGATCGGTTTGGTTCCGCTCTGGCAGGCGCCATCCTGCACCCACAATCCGGGCAAGCCGGAAAACCACGTATCGACCTGGCTCTGATAGTCGAACTGGAAGCCGTTCTCACGGGTGAACTTGGTCCAGTAGTCCGCGTAAGGAGTCGAGGGATCGCGTTTGACGAGGGACTGCGCGCTGGCATGCGCGGATTCCCGGCCGTTATGGCCATGCTCGAAAACGTCGCGCATCCGTGCCGGCAGCGGCTCGGTCGGATGATAGGAGAACATCAGGCAGATGGTGTGATTGTCGTCCATCGGCACCCAGGCATGGCCGCTGAGCTCCGGATATTTCGATTGGGGCGGCACCAGCGAATAGAACGGCAGCATGAACTGGTTGACACGCCAGTAATTGGTCTGGTCGTCGAGGCGCCGCTTGGCGCCGATGCTCATGCCAAAGTCCTGCCGCATGCATTCGAAAGTCGGGCGCAGGTCGCGCGTCGCCAGCCACTGATTGATCGCGCCCTTGGAATCGATGCGGCTATGCAGGATCGGCGCGTGGGCTGAATCGATTTCGCCTTCGAGCGCCTGCAGCCAGTTGCATTCCTGGATGCGCATGGAGAGGTGGACATTCTCGGCCGGAACCAGATTCCATTCGAGGTTCGGCAACGGCGGCAGTTCCGCCTCGGGTCCCATGTAGGTCCAGACCACGCCGTTGCGCTCGCGGCACGGATAAGCGGTGATCCGCACCTTTTCCTTGAGCCGGCTCTTGACCGGTTCTGCCGGCGTATCGACCACGGCGCCGGTGACGTCGAATTTCCAGCCGTGATAGACGCAGCGCAGCCCGCAATCCTCGTTGCGGCCGAACATCATGGGCGCGCCGCGATGGGCACAGGCATTGGCGACCAGCCCCACGCGTCCTTCGGTGTCGCGGAAGACCACGAGGTCCTCGCCGAGCAGCATCACGCGCTTCGGTTGGCCGTCCTTCTCCAGGTCCTTCGAGAAGAAGAAGGGGATCCAGTAGAGGCGCATCAGTGAACCCATCGGGGTTCCGCGCCCGACCCGAACCAGCGTTTCATTGTCCTCGTGCGACAGCATGTGTCCTCTCCTTCGGGCAATCGTCAGGCCGGAACACCGGCCGCGCCATCCCGTTCGATCAATGAAATGTCTTCGTCGGCGATGCCCACTTGTTTCGCGATCCAAATCGGGTCGGAATCGCTGAGCGGGGGGCGAGGCGCCGTGGGTGCGCGGCCGTCGCGCACCATCCGTACAATCATCTGGATCCGTTTACGTTCGAGTTGCGATAGGGCGTCTTCGACCACGGCGGCCTCCGCTACGCAGCCCGATAGCTCCGGATAACAAACGCGGCGGACCCAGCGTCCATCGGGAAGCTCGACGGTTTCCGCCTCCAGAAGATAGGGCACGCGCAGATGATCGATCAGGCGCAAGGCTGTTTCTCGCGACTAGTTACTACGTATACGTAATAACATCGCGGGCAGGACCGATCAATATGAATCTGGCGAGGTTGTCTTCAGGAGAGCGGCGGCAGGCGTGTCGTCGTCCGCCGGAACCGTAGAAAGATCGGTCAAACCTCGTCGCCGCCTTTCGGCGGCTCCGCGATCAGTTTCATGCAGCGCAGGAACTGCGCGCGATCCTTGGCCGGCAAGGGTGCGAGCAGTTCTTCCTGCAACTGAGCCGCGCCAGCGACCAGTCGCAACAGCGCCTGTTCGCCCGCCTTGTCGAGGGTGATGGTGGCGGAGCGGCGGTCGGCGTCGTTGGCTTCTTTTCGGATCAGGCCGCGCTCCGCCATGCGGTTGATCATTTCGCCCAGCGTGCTGCGGTCGACCCGGATGTGGGTAGCCAGTTCCGTCAGCGTCAGGGTGCCGCGCTGGTAGAGCGTCAGCATCGCACCGAACTGGCGCGGCGTGACTTCGTTCTGCTCGGTGAGTTGATCGTAGAGTGCCGTGGCGCGAGTCTCGATCAGCCGCACCAGAAACCCAACGCCGTGGTCAAGTTTCAGGCTGCGCGCAATATCCGGCGCAGGATTGCGCTTGTCGATAATCACCGTCTTGCTGGGTTTTGCCCGGACCGGCATGGATGCTCTTGACTTCATACGACATGGATGCGCCGGTTCGGCGTTTCCGAAAGGCCGCTTCAGAGAACACCAGCAGGAGATCGATGGTCAAGGTGCGGCGCATTGGAATTGCCGACCGTGGCGCCATCGATGGCAAACCGTTCGTCTGAATGAAGTCATCGCGACTGGAGTCTATCGAAACCCAAGAAAGGCGCTTCCGTCGTCTGAAGCGGGCTCCGAATGAATTGTCGCGCGCCAGGCGCGGCAACGAATGGCTCGTCGCTGCGCCTGGTGCGTCGTGAAGATTATTTCTGAGGCTCTTCCTTTGCGTATTTGGCCGATTCGTCTTTTACGACTTTCCAGACCTCGTCCGAGAAACCCGCGATCCAGTCGGTCTGCGGAACCCATTTGGCGCCGTCCCACATCTCAATGCGGGTCTTGCCGCCGCCGCCGTGATCATGCGCGGTCACGGTAACGGGCGCCATCAGCCCGTTGGCGTCGTAATCCTTCAGGCTTTCGAAGCCATCCTTGATCTTTTGCGGCGTCAGCGGCCAGCCGTCCTTCTTGATGGCGAGGCGGGCGCCTTCGAAAGCAATGGAGTAGATCGCAAGCCCGGTGTTGTAATAGACGTCCTCCAGATTCTTGCGGTCGCCGTTGCCCTTGCCCTTGTCGTAGAGCTCCTTGATGATCTCCTGGATGATGGGGTGGTTGGAGCCGCCGGCGACGTTGGTGCCGCGCTTCAGACCCTTGGCCTCGGCGGGGCCGATGTTATTGATATCGACCTCGTTGAGCCAGTTCACCGCGATATACTTGTCGATCGGAATGCCGTTACGCTTCATCTCGCGCGATGCGATGATGTGCATCTTCGACAGACTCCAACTGACGATCCAGTCCGGGTTGTAGCGCCGGATCTGGGTCCATGCCGATGCCTGTTCGTTGCCGGGCAGCGGGTAGGGGAACAGTTGCAGGTCGAACCCTTCTTTTTGCGCCAGTGTCTTCAGGATTCCGATCGGCTCCTGTCCAAAGGGATAGTCGATGTAGAGAAACGCGACCTTGACGCCCTTCAGCTTTCCGCCCGACTTCTGCTTGATGTATTCGATGTCGTTGGCGGCCTGGCCCCAATAGGTCGGGCCGATCGGGAACACCCATTTGAACACGTCGCCGTCGATCGCATCGCCGCGGCCGACCAGCGACTGCAGCAGGATGTTGCCGTCCTTCATGATGCGCGGCAGCACGGCACGTGACACCGGTGTCGACAGCATGTCGAACACCATAACCCCTTCGCGCTTCAGCTTCTCATAGCATTCGATGCCGCGTTGGGGCTCGTTGCCGTGATCCTGAACGATAACATCGATCGGATGGCCCTCGATGCCGCCCTTCATATTCAGCAGCGCGGCATAGTCTTTTGCGGCCTGAGCAATCTGCGGCGTCACGAACGTGTAGGCCTTGCTCAGGTCGTAACACAGTGCGAACTTGACCGGGTCCGCAGCCGCTGCAGGGAACGTTCCGGCCACGGCAAAGGCCATGGCCGCCAAGCTACAAAGCAATCTTCTCATTGTTTTCCTCCCATTATGTAGTCTCAAGAAAACGGCATGAACCTCCGGAAGTCCGGCTGCCTTACGTCAGCCATCGCTTCCGGCGGCGATAATGTTTGATGTCGCGAAAGTTCTTGTTCTCGGCACCGCCGAGATAGAACTCCTGAATGTCGGGGTTTCTCTTCAGAGCCTCGGCGCTGTCATGCATGACGATGCGGCCGCTCTCGATCAGATAGCCGTGCGAAACGATCTCCAGCGCGGCGATGGCGTTCTGCTCCACGAGCAGGATCGACAAGCCCTCCTCGCGATTGATGCGGCTGAGAATCTGGAAGATCTCGGCGACGAGGAACGGCGCAAGGCCAAGGCTCGGCTCGTCGAGCATCAATAGCTTCGGCTGGGTCATCAGCGCGCGGCCGATCGCCAGCATCTGCTGCTCGCCGCCGGACAGATAGCCGGCCGGCGTTGCGCGCCGCTCGTGAAGGCGCGGAAAATAGCTGTAGACCATCTCCATGTTGCGGCTCATGTCCTGCCGGCTATGCAAGGCCGATGCGGCGATCAGATTCTCCGACGGTGTCAGATGTTCAAACACTCGCCGTCCTTCGAGGACATGCGCAATCCCGAGCCGGACGCGATCCTGCGGCATCAGTGCGCCAATAGCCTGGCCGCGGAACCGGACGTCGCCGCGCCGCACTTCGCCGCGTTCCGCCGCGAGCAGACCGCTGATCGATTTCAGCGTCGTGCTCTTGCCGGCGCCGTTGGCGCCGAGCAGGGCCACCATCCCGCCTTCGGGCACGTCCAGCGACACGCCCTTGATCGCAAGCGAAACGTAGTCGTACACGACCTCGACGTTGTTGAGCGTCAGCACACTAGCGGCGATCGGTTCGCTCATGATGCGCGTCCCTCTATTTCTTCACGTAGCCGAATGGCCAGACCAGAAGGTAATCGCGGATATTGTTGTAGATCTTGCCGAGCCCGAGAGGCTCGACCAGGAGAAAGACGATAATCAGCGCTCCGTACAGCGCCTGAGGCAGATGGGCGAGCGTCTCAAGGCTCAGAGACAGGCCGAGCAGATTGGCGAGCCATGAAATGAAGCTGTTCATCACGCCGGGCATCAGCAGGATGAATGCGGCGCCGAAGTAGCTTCCGATGATGCTGCCGAGGCCGCCCACGATCACCATCGCCAGCGCCTGGATCGACACGTCCACCGAGAACTGTTCGGGCGTCACGGCATGATAGAAGGTCCCGATCAGGATCGCGCCGGTGACGCCGCCAATGAACGAGGAGGTCGCGAACGCGACCATCTTGAAATAGAAGCTGTTCACGCCGATGACGGCTGCCGCATAGTCCTTCTCGCGGACGGCGACCAGCGCTCGGCCGAGTGCGGTCCGCTTCAGGTTGAGCATGAATGACGTCACCAGAAGGCACCAGACCAGCGCGATATAATAAAGTCCGGCATCCGACGTGATGGGGATGCCGAGCAGACGGATGTCTGGCGCCTGCAGCGTGGCCTGCGTGCCGCCGCTGATCGCCTGGACATGCGAGATCGTCCAGTCCATGACGAATTGCAGGGCAAGCGTGCTCAGCGCGAGATAGAGGCCCTTGACGCGAAGGGCCGCGAACGCAAAGCCGATGCCGATGACCGCAGCGGTAAAGCCGGCAAGGACGATCGCGATTTCCCAGGGAATTCCGGTCCGCACGGCGTGCACGGCGGCGTAGGCGCCGATTCCCATCACCGCGGCATAGCCGAGATGGAATTGTCCCGCCCAGCCGAGAATCAGGTTGAGACCGAGTGTGGCCGCGGTCCAGACCAGCCAGGGCAGCAGATAACTGCTGAGATAGAGCGAGTTCATGTAGAGCGGCGCCGTCGCGGCGATCAGCAGCAGCAGCCCGATCGTCCAGCGATCGGCAGGAATCGGAAACAACGCCCGGTCGGCGGCGTAGTCGGTATGGAAGATGCCGGCCTTGCGGTAGAGCATGATGTCAGACTCGCTCGATGTCGTGACGGCCGAACAGGCCGTGGGGCCGGATCATGATGGTCAGGATCAGCATCGCCGCATCGACGAGTTCGCGGCTTGCGCCGCCGATCATCGGATCGAGGACGCTCGAGGCGACGCCCTCGACGACGCCAAGCAGGATGCTCGCCAGCAGAGCTCCGCCGAGGCTGTCCATGCCGCCGAGCACGGCGACGGTGATGCCTTTCAGCAGCAACAGCGCGAGCGACTGGTCCGCGCCCTGGACCGAGCTCCACAACACGCCGGCGATGGTGGCCATGACCGCCGACATGGCCCATGACAGCGCGACGCCGCGCTCGACTGAAATGCCGACGGACCACGCCGCGGTATAGTCGTCCGAAATGGCGCGCAGCACGACGCCGAGCCGGGTCCGGAAGAACGCCACGAACAGGACGAACATCACGATCGCGATGGCGGCGCCCACCGCATAGGCGCGATTGATCAGTAGCGGTCCGAGGAATAGCGGCGCATCGCTGATGCCGATCGGCATCGGCCGCGCGGTGCCGCCCCAGATCGTCATGGTGCCGGCGCGCAGGAAGATTTCGAGGCCGAGCGTCATCATCAGGATCATGATGATCGGCCGGCCGGCGAGGCGGCGCAGCGCAACACGCTCTATACCGATGCCGACAAAGAACATGGTGACGATGCCGAGCGGGATCGCCAGCCACATCGGAGCGCCGGCATTGTTCGCGAAAGCCAGCACCACATAGGCGCCGAGCATCGTCATCGAACCCTGCGCAAGATTCGGAACGGACGAGGATTTGTAGATCAGCACGATCCCCATCGCGACCAGCGCGTACATCAGGCCGACGAGCGCGCCGTTGATGGCCGATTCGAGCAGCAGGAGCGCGTCCATCTTCAGGCCTCCTGAACCGCGAGGGTGCGTTCGATGACGCCGACCTCGCCGGTCTCGTAGCTGACCTGGGCTTTCATCAGCACGGTTGGCCGGTTGTCGTAGATGGCATCGATGATCGGCGCATAGCGCGACTCGACGACATTGCGGCGGATTTTCCGGGTCCGGGTAATCTCGCCGTCGTCGGCGTCGAATTCCTTGTGCAGGCAGACGAAACGTCGGATTTGCTGTCCGGCGGGGAGGGTGCCGTTGACATGGCGGACCGCCTCCGCGACCAGATCGGCGACCTGCGGCTTCTGCGACAGGTCCGCGTAGGACATGTATGAGATGCCGCGCAGTTCAGCCCACAGTCCGACGGCCTCCTTGTCGATGCAGACGATCGCCGCGAGCGAGTCGCGATCGCGTCCGAGCACCGCGGCATCCTTGATGTAGGGGCTGAACTTGAGCCGGTTCTCGATGTAGTTCGGGATGTAGCGCTCGCCCCGTGCGGTGTGGACGACGTCGGAAAGGCGGCCGAGCACCACGAGGTGCCCGTCAGGCTCGAGGTAGCCGGCATCTCCGGAGTGCAGCCACTCGCCGTCGAGCGCTTCGCGTGTGGCCTCCTCCTGCTTGAAGTAGCCGCCGAACACGCTGCCCGAGCGGATCAGGATTTCGCCGGCATCGCTGATGCGGACGTCGACGCCGGGGAGCGGCCGGCCGACGGTGTGGAGTCGAACTTCGTCGGGCCCCTGGATCGCGTTGTAGGCGCTGCTCTCGGTCTGACCGTAGAGCTGCCGCAGCTTGATGCCGAGCGCCCGGTAGAAGATGAATGTGTCCTCGCCGATGGCTTCGCCGCCGGTGAAGGCGCCGCGCAGCCGCGACAGGCCGAACTGGTCCTTGATCGGACCGCACACCAGCAGTTCTCCAAGCGGAGCCAGCAGTTTTTGGCCGAGCGAGGGTTGCTTGCCATCCAGCTTGCGTCGCTCCGCGGCAAGCGACGACGACATGAAGAACTGATAGACGGCCTTCTTCAGCCGCGAGGAATCCTCCATGCGAACCTGGATCGTGGTCAGCAGGTTGTCCCAACTGCGCGGCGCCGCCAGATAGAATGTCGGAGCCGTTTCGCGCAGGTCGTGCAGAACCGTTTCCTGTCGCTCGGGCACGTTGATGGTAAACCGCAGCGCCATGCCGGCGCCGAGCGTCACGGCGAAATCCCCGACCCAGGCGATCGGCAGGTAAGCCAGGATCGTTTCATCGAAGCCGAACGCGCCGCCGCGATAGGCATTGCGGACGCCGGCCAGGAAGTTGCGGTGTGTGAGCACGATACCTTTGGGCTTTCCGGTGCTGCCCGACGAATGAACGAACACGGCCGGCCCGTCCGGCTCGGCGCGGCGGATCAGCTTCTCCCGCAGCGACGGATCCTGCACGAGCCGCTCGGCGCCCCTGATCTGGACCGTGTCCCACGAGATCAGGCCGGGCTGCGGATAGGTGGCGAGCCCTCGTGGATCATCGTAGACGATGTGCTCGATCGCCGCGCCCTGCGCCCGCAGTTCGAGCATCTTGTCGACCTGCTCCTGGTCCTCGGCGAGGGCAAAGCGTGCGCCTGCCTCGTGAACGAAATGATTGATTTCGTCGAGCGTTGCATCGGCAAAGGCGGGCATGGCATAGCCCTTCAGCGCACCGGCCGACAGCATGCCTGCATAAAGCCGCGGCCGGTTGTCACCGACCACGAGCATCGTGTCGCCCGGCTCGAAGCCGAGACTTTCCAGTCCGGCCGCGAACGACAAGACGATATCAAGCAGTTCGCTCCATGTGATCTCCTGCCAGATGCCTTTGCTCTTTTCGCGCATCGCCGCGCGATCGGGAAAGCTTTCGGCGTTGCGTGCGAGCAGCCGGATCAACGTGCTGTCGTCGGAGAAATCCCAGCCTTCACCGGGTGAGGGCGCGGCATCAACGGGAGACATGCGCGCCTCCGATATAGGCCTCGACCACACGCGGGTCGGCGACCACGTCGGCCGGTTTGCCGGAGCCGATCATCGCGCCGTAGTTCAGCGCCAGCATCCGGTCGCAGATGCCTGTGATGACGTCCATGTGGTGCTCGATGAGAAGCACGGTCACGTTGCGCTCGTCGCGCGCATCGAGAATGAAGCGCGCCATGTATTCCTTTTCCTCCTGGTTCATACCGGCCATTGGCTCATCGAGAATCAGGAAGTTCGGCTCGGCCGCCAGCGCCCGAGCCAGCTCCACGCGCTTCTTCAATCCGATCGGAATGCCGTCGACCAGTTCGTCGCGAACGCTTTCGAGCTGAAGGAAGTCGATCACGTCCTCCACGACCGCACGGTTTGCGGTTTCGTCACTCCGCGCCAGCCACCAATAGAGCGCGGTGCGCGCAACGCCCGGCTTCATGTGGGTGTGACGGCCGAGAAGAATGTTGTCGAGCACGCTCATGCCGTTGAAGAGCGCAAGATTCTGGAAGGTGCGTGCAATTCCGAGAGTCGCAACCTTGTGGGGAGCGATGCCGGTAATGTCGTTGCCGTTGAACAGGATGTTGCCGCGCTGGGGCGGATAGAAACCCGTGATGGCGTTCGTCAGTGTCGTTTTGCCGCAGCCGTTCGGGCCGACGAGGCCGAATATCTCGCCGCGCCTGATCTCCATGTCGATGCCGTTCAATGCCACGATGCCGCCGAAGCGACGCTCGACGGACCGGCATTCAAGCACGGGATTGCTAGTGTCCTCAGCCAAGGCCACGTGTTGTTTCCACCCCTCTGACCGGACTGCACGCGGCAGTGCACAATCATCTTCCAACGCCCTTTATTGACAGGGCTTTTTGCTAGGCTAGCGAACGCTAAATTGTCATGCAAGCAAACCTTGGATCGAGAGACTCTTGGTCGCATGATGGTGTCGAGACACCGACTGCCCTCGCCATAAAGCGCATCGACACGCCGTATCGCGCCGCCATCCCGGACGCTGATCGTTCGCGGGAGACGTGTCGCAGCCAATGCATCCGTTCAGTCTTCAAATCTGGCTTTCCGCTTTTCGAGAAACGCGGAGATCCCCTCGCGCGCGTCCCCGTGCATGAACAGCAGCGGGAAGCCATCGAGCGCGTGGCGCATCTCGTCGCCGCCGAGACCGCGATTGTAGAATGATTTCGCCATGCGAACCGCCAGTTTGGGTTTCGAAGCGATCCGATCGGCGAACTCCATGACGTCCGCCATCAGCCGGTCGTGGGGGACGACGCGGAGCACCAGCCCGAGCCGCGCCGCCTCGTCGGCCGAGATCGGGTCGCCGAGAATGCTGAGCTCCTTGGCCTTGGCGCGGCCGACCATGTCCGCCAGGCGGACGATCGCGAACCCCGGCAGCAGGCCGAGCTTGATTTCGGGAACGGCAAATTGCGCACGCTCGGACGCGACGATGAAGTCGGATGCAATGGCGAGTTCGAAGCCGCCGCCATAGGCGAGGCCGTTGACGGCCGAGATCACCGGCTTGCTGCAGCGTTCGGGCGCCGCCAGCACGTCGAGGGCCATGGCAAGGAATTTTCTGCCTTTGTCGGCCTCAAGTTCGAAATTGCTGATGTCGGCACCCGCACAGAAAGCCTTGTCGCCGTTTCCCGTAATGACGACGACGCGGATCGCATCGTCTGCGTCAGCCTTTCCCAGTCCTTCGAGAATTCCCTGACGGATGCCGGGGCTCAGGGCATTGAGCTTGTGGGGTTCGTCGAGCGTGAGGAGAGCGACCTTGCCTCTGGTTTCGTAGTTGACTGATCCCAATCGCATGTCTGCGCTCCTGTTGTTCGCTGTCGTCGGTGACTTTAGGCTTGTCCGTCCGCTTCCACGACCGCGACGACCGCATTGCGCTCGACCATGTCGCCCGCGCCGCAGTTCACCGCCGTTACCACGCCGTCGACCTGGCTGCTGATGCGCATTTCCATCTTCATGGATTCGAGAATGGCCGCAACATCCCCGACCTTGATCCGGTCGCCGACCGCGACATTGACCTTGCGGATCATGCCCATCATCGGGGCACGCAGCTCGCCGCTCGTCTCCGCTGCAGCGCTGATATAGGTCAGATAGGGAATGGCGGTCAGCGTATGCACGCCGCGGCGATCGTGGACGAACAATGTCTGATCGTGCTGTCGGATACGCACCGTCTCGCTGCGGCCTTCCACGGTGGCGGTAAAATTGTCATCGCTATCGGGAGCGAGATTGACGGACAATTTATCGTCGTTGACGCGGATCGTGGTGCTGCCATCGGCCAGCCGTGGCGCGAATCTGATCTCCGCGCTCGCCCCGTCAGCCTCGAGGTGCAGGATCGGAATGGGCGACAGTCCGTCACCGCTGGCCGACATCTGCCAGCCCGTGGTTTCGCGCGACTGCCAGGGATTGCGCGCCGGCTGGCTCGCCGCCGGTGGGCGCTGCTGCATCATCCAGAAGCAGGCGCCCAGTGCCAGCGTCTGAGTGTCCGGCTTTGTCTTGCCAAGAAGTTGGTCGATCTGTTCGTCGATCAACCGGGTATGGAATGTGGCGTCCCGCGTCTCGGGTAGATCGATCAGACGCGCAAGGAAACTCTGGTTGGTGACGATGCCGAAGATGGACGTCTGGTCCAATGCGCTGCTGAGTTTGTCGAGGGCCTCGCCGCGAGTCCCGGCATATGTGATCAGCTTGGCCAGCATGGAGTCGTAGTACGGCGAGACGGTCGATCCGCTTTCGACGCCACTCTCGACCCGAACGTCGGTGTCGGGGAATTTGACATAAGCCAGATCCCCCGTGCTGGGCATGAAGTTGCTGGCAGGGTCTTCCGCGCAAATGCGCGCTTCGACGGCGTGTCCCGTGCACCGAATATCATCTTGCGCAAAGGGCAAGCCGTCTCCCGCGGCAATCCGCAGCATCAGCTCGACGATATCGACGCCGGTCACCATCTCGGTGACGGGGTGCTCGACCTGGAGGCGGGGATTGACCTCCAGAAAATAATAGGTGTTGCCGCTGACGATGAATTCGACAGTGCCTACGCCGCGGTAGTTCAGGCGTTTGCCGAGCTGTGTCGCGTCGGCCACCATCCGCTCGCGCAGGTCAGCGGCGAGGTTTGCGGCTGGAGCTTCCTCGATCAGTTTCTGGTGCCGGCGTTGCAGCGAACACTCCCGCTCGAACAGATGAATGACGCTGCCGTTGCCGTCGCCAGCGATCTGCACCTCAATGTGACGTCCGTGCTCGACCAGTTTTTCGACGATCAGGCCGGCATCGCCGAACGAGTTCTTTGCTTCCCGCATGGCGGCTTCGATGTCGTCGGCCAGACCGTCCGGCTGCGAGACGATGCGCATGCCCTTGCCGCCGCCGCCCGCCGCCGCCTTCAACATGACGGGCAGTCCAAGCTCATGCACGATCCGCGCGATCGTTGCCACATCGTCGCTCGGCGTCTGGCTGCCGGGCACCGTCGGCACACCGGCTGCTTCAGCCTCGCGCTTGGCGGAGGCCTTGTCGCCCAGCCGCTCGATGACTTCGGGGGTGGGGCCGATGAAGACAAGGCCCGCTGCCTCGACCGCGCGCGCGAACGCGGCATTCTCTGCCAGGAAGCCAAACCCGGGATGAATGGCCTCGGCGCCGGCGGTCTTTGCCGCCGCGATCACGGCGTCAATCCGCAAATAGCTCTCGGATGCAGGCGCGCCGCCGATCAGGTGGGACTCGCCGATAGTCTTGACGTGCAGGGAGCCCGCGTCAGCCGAGGAATGAACTCCGGCAACCTCAACGCCCAGCCGCCGGCAGGTCCGCGCGATGCGGCAAGCGATTTCTCCGCGATTGGCAATCAGGATTTTCTTGAACACCGGGCGAAATCCTTTGTCGTTACATCCGGAACACGCCGAAGCCGGTGTCCTGCTGCGGCAGTCGGCCGGCGAGATCGAGCAGCATGGCCATCACGTTACGGGTTTCGAGCGGGTCGATCACCATGTCGCACCAGGTGTTGCGAGCGAAGTTGTAGGCGCTGGCGAAATCCTCGAATTCCTTGCGGACCGGCGCGCGATAAGCCTCGCGTTCCTCGTCGGTCCAGCTCGTCCCTGCGCGCTTGTGGCCTTCGTCCTTGACCATGGCGAGCGTGGTCGCGGCCTGATCGGGACCCATGATCGCGGAACGTCCGTTCGGCCACATCATCATCGCGTTCGGCAGGAAGGCGCGGCCGCACATCGACAGATAACCGGCGCCGTAGGCGTTGCCGATGATCAGGGTGTATTTCGGCACGTTGGCGCTCGCCATCGCGGTGATCATCTTGGCGCCGTGCTTGGAAATGCCGCCTTCCTCGGCCTCGCGGCCGACCATGAAGCCGGTTACATCGGCCATGAACAGGAGGGGGATGTTGCGCTTGCAGCAGAGGTCGATGAAGTGGGTCGCTTTCAGCGCGCTTTCCGAAAACAGCACGCCGTTGTTGCAGAGGATGCCGACTTCGAATCCCATGATGCGCGCAAAGCCGGTGATCAGCGTGTCGCCATACAGCGGCTTGAACTCATGAAACTCGCTGTCGTCGACGAGTCGGGCGACGATGCCGCGGTTGTCGGTCGGCACGCGCGGATCGGCGCTGATCAGTCCATAAATTTCGTTGGGATCGGCACGCGGCGGACGCGGCGGGGCTACCGTCCACCGCTGTGCCGGGATTTCGCCAAGATGCGCAACGATGTCGCGGGCGATGGCGATGGCGTGGCCGTCGCTCTCGGCCAGATGGTCGGTCACGCCGCTGACGCGGCTATGCATCTCGCCGCCTCCGAGCGCTTCCACACCGACTTCTTCCTTGGTGGCGGCATAGACGAGTTGCGGTCCGCCGAGGAACATCGCGCCCTGATTGCGCACGATGACGGTTTCATCGCACAGCGCGGGCATATAGGCGCCGCCGGCGGTCGATGGCCCGTGAACGACGGCGATCTGCGGAATGCCTTCGGCCGACATCCGGACCTGGTTGTAGAAGATCGAACCGAACTGGCCTTCGTCGGGAAAGATGTTGGGCTGATCCGGCAGGTTGGCGCCGCCGGACTGCACCAGGGTGACGCAGGGCAGCCGGTGCTGCCAGGCGAAGCGCTGCGCGCGCACGTGCTTCTTGCAGGTGATCCCGTAGTAGGTGCCGCCTTTCACCGTGGCATCGTTGGCGATGATCATGCAGGCGCGGCCCGAGACCATGCCGACGCCGGTGATGATGCTTCCGCCGGGCGGCACGCCGTCATACATGCCTTCGCCGGCAAGCTGACAGAATTCCAGGAACGGTGAGCCAGGGTCGAGCAGGGCGGCGATCCGCTCCCGCGGCAAGAGCTGCTTGCGCTCCTTGTGCAACTTACGCGCCCGTTCCGGACCCCCGATGGCCGCTGCTGCGCGACGGGCGTGCAGATCGGCGATCCGCGCTTCGTAAGCCTCACGGTTGCGGCGATACTCATCGCTTGCCGTCGAAACCTCGGACTTCATCACCGTCATCGCACGAAACCTAATAGCTGCGCGGCAAGCCCATCACGTGCTCGCCGATGTAATTGAGAATCATTTCGCGATTGAGCGGGGCGGTCTTCAGCAAACGAACAAACGGATAGATGTCGAAGATGCCGTATTCCTTGGTGAAGCCGTTGCCGCCGTGGCATTGCACGGCGGTGTCCACCGCCTTGATGCCGGCATCGGCAGCCGCGAGCTTGGCCATGTTGGCGAACTCGCCGGCCTCGCGCCCCTGATCGAACGTCCAGGCAGCCTTCAGCGTCATCAACGAAGCCATCTCGACATCGGTCCGTGCGCTCGCCAGCGGATGCTGCAGGCCCTGATAAGCGCCGATCGGAACGTTGTTGAAGACCTTGCGCTCGTTGACGTATTCGACCGCGCGGTTCAGCGCATAGCGCCCGAGACCGCAGCAGATCGAACCCACCAGAATCCGCTCCGGATTGAGGCTCTTGAACAGGATGCTGAAGCCCTTGTCGATCTCACCTACGACGTCTTCCGGTCCGAGGTCGACATCGTCGAAAAACAACTGCCATTGCGTTTCCGGCGCGGGAATGCTGATCGGAATGTATTGCTTCTCCAGGCCTTTCGCCTTCATGTCCACGACGAACAGGGTGAAGCCGTCGGTCTTCTTCGCAACCTCGGTGTGCGGCGTTGTGCGCGCCACCACCAGCGCGTAGTCGGCGCCATCGGCATCGGTGATGAACGTCTTCTGGCCGTTCAGCGCGAAGCGGTTGCCGCGTTTTGTCGCTATCGTGGCGGTGCGGATGGTGTTGGTGCCGGCGTCGGGTTCGGTGATCGCGAAGCAGAAGCGCGTCTTGCCGCTGCACGCATCTGGCAGGTAACGCCTCTTCTGCGCTTCGGAGCCGTGTTTGGCGATAAAACCGAAACTCATCGCCGAGCCGACGACGAGGTTCAGGAGTGGAATGCCATTGTTCGACAGCCCCTCCAGGAACAGGTGCATTTCGACCATGCCCTGGCCGGCGCCGCCATATTCCTCCGGCACCATGGTTCCGACGAAGCCGTCCTCGGCGATCTGCTTGTAGAGCGCCTCCGGAAACACGTGCTTGTCGGCGCACTCCATCCAGTATTTGCGGTCGAACTTCTTGGCGATGGTGTCTCCATAGCCGAGGATCTGTCGCTGCTCGTGCGTAAGATCAAAGTTCATGTTCGGCTCCGATTGACGGACGATCGTCCTGTTTAAGCAAAAGCTCCGTCCGATTTCAATCTAACAATCGTTCGGAAACCTAACATTTGTTAGAAAATCGATGTCGATCGCTACGCCCCATGGGAGCGAAGTCAGGGTGTTCTGGTGATATTCCGCGCCGTCCTGACTTAGGCCCGCCGGAAGCGCGGCAGCGTCGTTGTATCGTCGATCCGTTCGCAAACGAGGACGACATCCATGTCGAACGTCACGTCTTCGGGTTTGCCGCCGGTATAGGTGCTGACCATCCGGGGGCCTTCTTCCAGATCCACCAGCAGCACTGCGTAGGGCGTGTCGTCCTTGAAGGCCGGCCCCGGTGCGCGATGGACCACGCTGAACGAATGCACCCGGCCGCGCCCCGATGCCGCGCGGTGCGAGAGGTTTTCGCTGCCGCATTGCCGACACATGCCCTGCTGGTAGTATTGCACGTGGCGGCAATCGCCGCAGTGCTGCAACAGCAGCACGCCGTCGCGCAGGCCGCGCCACAGTGCAGCCGAATCCGCGTCGGGAGTCGGTAGCGGCTTCCTCCTGGCATCGTCGGTTGCGGTCACAACGTGTTCTCCGTGCCCAGGATGGTCGTGGCATTGGTCGCAAATCCCGCGCCGAGGCTGTGGACCAGACCGAGCTCCGCCCCTCGCACCTGGCGTTCGCCGCACTGGCCACGCAGTTGCGCGATCACTTCGTGGAAATGGAACAGCGAGCCGGGCATTCCGGAATGCGCGAACGACAATAGCCCGCCATGGGTGTTCGACGGGATTTGCCCGCCATAGGTCATCTGTCCGTCGGCGACGAAACGGCCGCCTTCGCCCTTGGGACAGAAGCCGAGATCCTCCAGCATCATGATGACGGTGCCGGTGAAGCAATCGTAGACGCCGGCGACGTGCATATCTTTCGGGCCATATCCAGCCATCTCGTAGGCCATGCGGCTGGAGGTGACGGCGCCGGTGGTCGTCAGCGACGGCATCAGGAAGATGTGCTCGTGGGTGTAGCACTCGCCTCCGCCCAGAATGTAGATCGGCTTTGCGATGCCGAGTTCCCTCGCATGTTCCGCCGACGTCAGGATGAACGCGGCTCCGCCGTCCGAGATCAGTGAGCAATCGAGTTTGTGGTAAGGGGTCGTCACCCACCCGGAATTGAGTACGTCGTCGACGGTAATTGGAGTCGTCTGTTGTGCGCCCGGCGTGCGCGCCGCGTGACGGCGCTGAACCACCGCGACTTCGGCGAGTTGCTCGGCGGTGGTGCCGAACTCCTTCATATGGCGGTGCGCGGTCATGGCGAAGGTGTTCGCGACGGGAATGCCGAATGGCATTTCATATTGCTGATCGCGGCTCTCGGTCAGCGACCGCAATGCCAGATCGGGCGTCAGGCCGGTCATCAGGCTGTCGCTTGCGACCGCGAGAACGACTTTCGCAAGTCCGCCGTGAATCGCGGCGGCGCCGATATTGAACATCGTCGCGGCCGTCGCGCCTGATACCTGCAGCGTGTTCGAGAACGTCGGTTGAATGCCGAAATATTCGCTGAAAGCCACACTGAACCGATGGAACGGCGAGGCGAAGGCGTGGCATGACAACACGCCATCCAAATCACTCTTTTCGAGTCCGGCGTCGGCCAGAGCTTTCTTCGCGGCATCGGCGGCCAACCAGAGTGGGCTTCTGCCTGGAACCTTGCCGACAGGCGACAGTCCGATCCCGATGACCGCGACCTTGCCGCGCAGCGTGCTGTCGCTCACGATGAAGTCCCGGCGGTCGTTGTTCCGGCGAGTCTCGCTTCCAGTTCGTGGCGCTGCACCTTGCCGCTGGTCGAGCGGGGAAACTCCGAGAAGTCGATGAAGTTGAATTGCCGCGGCCGCTTGTAGGGCGCGAGATCGCGCCGGCACAAGTCAAGCAGGTCCGCTTCGGTGATGCTGTCTTCGCGTCGGGAGATGAAGGCGACCGGGACTTCGCCCCATTTATGATCCTTGGCCCGCACCACGGCCACTTCGGTGATGCGGCTGTCGCTCATCAGAACGCGCTCGATCTCGGCGGGATAGACGTTCTCGCCGCCGGATTTGATCATGTATTTGACGCGATCGACGAAATCCAGCGAGCCGTCCGTGTTGCGCCGGAACACGTCGCCCATGTGGAACCAGCCGCCACGGAAATCGTGCGCATTGGTGTCGTGGGCCTGCCAGTAGCCGGAGAACAACGTGGCGCCGCGCATGGCCAGTTCTCCGGGCATGCCCGGCGCGACCTCCTGGTCGGAGGGATCGACGAGCTTGATCTGACAGAACGCGCTTTGCTGCTTCGACAGCCGTTCGGGGACATGACCGGGCGCGATCAACGCCCGTGTCGCTGGAGGCAGGCCGGTTTCGGTCGAACCGAAGCTATTGAGATAAGGCGCCTGCAGCAATTCCGTCACCTCCGCGATCGCATGCGGTGGCACTAGGTCGGCCATGGCGCCACACACGCGGACGCCCTTCGCTTTCGTGGCCTGCGCCTTCATGCCGGCGGACAACGCCTCGACCATGCCGGGGATCAAAACCAGCCAGCCGATATGATGGCGTTCGATGGCCGCCATCAACGGTTCAGTCTGAAAGCCGTCGATCATCACGACGGTACCGCCGCGGAGCAGGGTCGAGAGGCTGTGATCGGTCGAAGCCATATGGAACATCGGCGCCCAGGCGACGAAGCTGTCGCGCGGCGCTATGCACAACTCGGAACTGAACACGAGGGATCGCGCGATCATCGCACGATGTGAAATCACGGCGCCCTTCGGCAAGCCGGTGGTGCCGCTGGTATAGAGGATCACCAGACCGTCTTCGGGTTCGGCGACGATCGGGGCCTGACGAGCGTCCTGCTGTTGCAGCAGGTGCTCATACTGCGGTCCGATTTCGAGCGTTTGCCAAAGTCCGTCCGCGGACGTCGCGAGATTGCCGGCCAGATCCGGCTCGACGATGACGAGCTTCGGCGACACCAGTTCGACGCAATAGGCGAGTTCGCGCGGCGACAGGCGCCAGTTCAGGCAGGCGGTGATGACGCCCAGATTGGCTGCCGCCAGTTCGATCTCGACGTATTCGGGCCGGTTGCGCGACAGCAGGGCGACACGGTCGCCGCGGCGGAGGCCGCTGGCCGCCAGCATCGCGGTCACGCGCGCGACGCGGTCGAGCAATTCGCCATAGCTGGTCTGTCGTCCCTGATATTCGATCGCCGTGTCGGCCGACTGAACCTCTGCGCGGGTGCGGAACAATTCGCCGACCGTGAGGCCGGAGCCGGCTGCACCGTTGAATTCGCCCGTCATTTGTCGTTCACTCCCAAAGGCGCATTCTCGTTGTTTTTCCGCCCCTCGATATGCGCAAAACTATACGCTTGCGGCGTTGTCCGATCAAATCTAAATTCTAACATCTGTTCGAAACAATCGACGACCGGATGCGCGAAAAGCGCTCGAGGGCGCAGAATTGCCCCGCCAGCAACAAAGGGAAGCTCATGTCCGACCGATATGCCGCCTACACCAGTTTGAAGATCGATTATCCATCCAAGCGGATCCTGCGGCTGACATTCGACCGCCCCGAAACCTACAATTCCGTCGATGCGCAGACGCATACGCAGCTCACGCACATCTGGCGCGACATCAACGACGATCCTGACATCAGTGCCGTCATTGTGACCGGCGCGGGCAAGGCGTTCTCGGCGGGCGGCGACTTCGAGCTGATCAAAAGCATTCTCGACAATCCCAGCGCGCGCATGGCCACGTGGAAAGAGGCCAAAGATCTCGTCTACAACGTCATCAACTGCAACAAGCCGATCATCTCGGCCATCAATGGCGTCGCGGTCGGTGCGGGCCTCGTCGTCGGCATCCTTGCCGATATCTCGATCTGCGGCAAATCGGCCCGGATCGTCGACGGTCACACCCGGCTCGGCGTTGCGGCGGGCGATGTCGCCTGCATCATCTGGCCGCTGCTGTGTGGTTTGGCCAAGGCAAAATACTACCTGCTGACCTGCAAGCCGCTGTCGGGGACCGAAGCCGAGCGGATCGGGCTGGTGTCGCTATGTGTCGAGGATGCCGAACTGCAAAAGGTCGCGCTGGAAACCGCCGAGGATCTCGCGACCGGCGCGCAGAGCGCGATCCGCTGGACCAAGTATGCCTTGAACAACTGGCTTCGCGTCAACGGGCCGCTGTTCGATACGTCGACGGCATTGGAGATGCTCGGCTTTACCGGCAATGAAGCGCGGGAAGGGCTGGCGTCGCATCTCGAGAAGCGCAAGCCGGTGTTCCCGCAGGACTGCCCGATCTGATGCATTGACGGCTGCAGGAAAGGCCGGGTACGCCCGGCCTTTTTTCTTTCACATCAACGCGAGTTTTTCACGCAGCCGATCGATCGCTTCGGGATTGGCCAGCGCGGAAAGATCGCCGGGGTCCTTGTTCTCGAACACGGCGCGCAGCACCCGGCGCATGATCTTCAGATTACGGGTACGTGGCAGATCGTCGACAAACAGAATCGTCTCGGGACGATACGACGCGCCCATGTCGGTGACGATGGCCGATGACAGTTGGGCCGCAAGGCCATGGTCGCCCTCGACCCCCGGCATCGGAACGCAGGCGCACACGATTGCCGAGCCCTTGACCGGATGCGGAATGCCGAACACTGCGGCTTCCGCGAGCTTGCCGGTCGCGATCAGGATGCCTTCCAGTTCCGCTGGGCCGGTGCGCTTGCCGGAAATCTTGATGGTGTCGTCGGATCGGCCGAGGATGTAGTAGAGCCCGTCGTTGCCGCGCATGGCGAAATCGCCGTGGACCCACAGTCCGGGTAGGGTGCTCCAGTAGCTCTCGATATAACGCGCATCGGCCTTCCAGAGACCCTTGGTCAGGCCGATTGAGGAATGCCGCAACACGAGTTCGCCGACCGTTCCGTCAGGCACGCGCTGTCCATTCATGTCGACGATATCGGCGCCGACGCCGAGTGCGGGCCGCGAGAAAGAACCCGGGTTCATCGGGTGATTGGGCGTGCCGGTGAAGATGCAGCCGCCGACCTCGGTGCCGCCCGAAATGTTGATGATCGGAATTTTTTTCTTGCAGACGTGCTCGAAGAACCATGTCCATGGCACGGCGGTCCAGGCCTCGCCACCGGAGGCGGTGATCCGCAGGCTGGATAGATCGTAATTCTCGATCTCCAGCCCGTAACGCATCAGGCTGCGTACGATGGTCGGTGAGACGCCAAGATAAGTTACACGATGATCGGCGATCAGGCGCCAGAACCGCCCGGTGTCGGGATAATCCGGCGTGCCTTCCGCAACCAGCAGGCTGCCGCCGGCGAAGCTCGGGATGCAGGCACACATCGCGCCGACCATCCATCCCATGTCGCTGAAAAAGAAGAACCGGTCGGACGATTTGAAATCCCCGCAGATGATCATGTCGCGGGTCACCATCGAACCGATGAATCCGATATGGGTCCAGACGCAGCCCTTCGGCTCGCCCGTGGTGCCGGACGTGTAGAGCAGGATGGCGGGATCTTCGGCCTGCATCTCGACGGTTGCGATGGTTGAATCCTTGCTTGCGACCGCATCATCCCACCAGACGTCGCGGCCCTTTTGCATCGGCGTGTCGATCGCAAGACCGTCGCGGCGGACGACGATCACATGCTGCACGGTCGGCGCATCCTCCAGAGCGGCGTCGAGCACGGATTTGAGCGGGGCGGGCGCACCACGCCGCCACGTGCCGTTGGCGGTGATCACCGCCTTCGCTTCGCCGTGATTCAGGCGGGCCTGGATCGGCGCCGGGCCGAACCCCGAGAACAGCGGCATGACGATGGCGCCGAGCTTCAGGATGGCGAAGAATGCGACGAAGGTTTCGGGCAGGTTCGGCATGTAAATGGCAACCACGTCGCCCCGTCCGATTCCGATATCGTGCAGTCCTTGCGCCAGCTTCGCGACATCGCTGTCGAATTCGCGATAGCTGACCGAGCGGCGTTCGCGTTTGTCTTCGCCTTCCCAAATCAGGAATGTTTGATTCCACACTGCCGTGTTGCGGTGCTTGTCGAGACAGTTCAGCACGATGTTGGTGGTGCCGCCGACACACCAGCGCGCCCATTCCTGTCCGCCGGACACGTCGAGCATCCGGTCGTAGGGACGATAAAATCTGACGTCGCAGAACTTGAAGACTTCCTGCATCAGCCATGCAGGATCGGCTTCGGCTTTCGATGCGAGGTCGTCGTAATCCCGATGACCGGTCGCACGCAGGAAGGCGGTGAGGTTGCTCTGTGCCACCAGTTCCGATGGCGGCGTCCAGATATATGGCATGGTCTGGTTCATGAACGCCCTTGCTTGGTGTCGTTGCGACCTGCAGGATCGCGCGAGAAGCTAGCGCCTCGGCACGTTTCGCGTCAATGGTTGCTATCTTTCGTTTCTAACATTTGTTAGAATATGGATGGGACGAAAAGAACGGCGGATGGAAATGGATGTCAGCGATTCCGGCTTTTTAGCCTCGACGCAGTTTGTCGACAGCAATTCGCCCGAGGTTCGCGAGTTCGTTGCGCGCAGCCTGCAAGGCGCGAGTGATCAGTCGCAGACCGGGAAGGCGATCCGGTTGTTCGACGCGGTTCGCGACCGGATCCGATACAATCCATTCGATATCGGCACGACCGCGGACGACTATCGCGCCAGCCGGGTTGTCGGGAAGCCGTCGAACTATTGCGTGCCGAAGGCGATTTTGCTGACCGCAGCGCTGCGGGCCGCCGGGATTTCAGCGGCCGTCGGGTTCGCCGATGTCCGCAATCACCTGAATTCGCCGAAGCTCGCGGAGTTGATGGGAACCGACCTGTTCATCTATCACGGCTACGTTGCGGTGTGGCTCGATGGCCGGCAGTTCAAGGTGACGCCGGCCTTCAATACCGAGATGTGCGAGCGGTTCGGCGTCAGGCCTTTGATCTTCGACGGCAAAAGCGACGCGTTGTTTCACGAATTCGACAGCCATAGTCGGCGGCATATGGAATACGTCAACGATCGCGGCTGGTTTGCCGATCCGCCGATCGAACAACTGCTGCAGGATTTCCGCGCCACCTATCCGAAGCTGTGGCAGTCCAGTCTCGATCGGATGCCGGTTCGGGACGCCGCCTTCGACGGCGGGCAATAAGAGCGCCGCGAACGTCTATTCCGGCGTCTTCCTGGACCCCTTGGGTTGCTTCGCGTATTGCACCGCGACGCGTCCAACTTTCTCCCGCGCGATAACGAGCTTCTGGATCTGCGCGGTGCCGTCGCCGATCTGAAGGCCCATGACGTCGATGTAGCGCTGGTGGAACGGCAAATCCGTGGTGTAGCCGTAATGGCCGTGGGTCAGCAGGCACTGGTGGATGATCTCGCAGGTCGTTTTCGGCACGTACCATTTGCACATCGCGGCTTCCGCGGTGTGGGCGAGCCCCCGGTCGCGCAGCGACAGCGTGTAGAAGCAGAGTTGCCGCATCATGGTGAGCTGGGTTTCGGCTTCCGCCAGCGGAAAGCTGACGCCTTGATATTGTGCGATCGGTCGCTCGAACGCGATGCGGCCCGCGCTGTATTGCCAGGCTTCATCGACCGATGCCTGCGCCGGACCGATGCATTCGAGTCCGATCAGGGCGCGGCTGTAGTCGAAGCCGGACATGATCTTGGAAAAGCCCTTGTTTTCCTCGGCCATCAGGCATTCGGCGGGGACGAAGACGTCGTCGAAGAACACCGAGCCCCGGCCCACAGGCTTGGTGCCGATGTCGTCGAAATGCGTGCGCGTGATGCCGGGTTGATTGAGGTCGACAAAGAAGGCGCTGACCCCGCGCGCGCCGTCCTCGACGCTGCCGGTACGCGCAAAGATGACGGCGGCGTCGCACTGGTCCGAAAAGCTCATCGAGGTCTTTTCGCCGTTGAGACGGTAGCCGTTACCGGACTTCTCGGCGCGCAAGACCAGGTTGGCGGCGTCCGATCCGCCACGCGGTTCGGTCAGGCCAAGACCAATGATGGCCTTGCCGCCGGTGACGCGCGGCAGCCATTCGCCGGCGATATCGGGCGAAGCGTGCTGCGCGATCATTCCGCCCATCAGCGAGGCCAGCAATTGAACGTAACTGGCGTTGAAGTCGCCGTAAGCGATCTGCTCGATGATGAGTCCGGCGGTGACGCTGCTCTCGCCGAGACCGCCATATTGTTCCGGCAGGTCGGCGCCGATCAGCCCGAGATCGCCCATCTCCTTAAGCATTGCGCGATCGATGCGATGCTGCTTGGCCCGCTTCTGGTAATTCGGGGCGAGCTTTTGCCTTGCAAATCGCTCCGCGGTCTCGCGAAATGCCTGTTGCTGTTCGCTGAGCGCGTAATCCATGGCGGTTTCCCTGCGAACAAGGGCCGGTGCTTGTACTCGATTGCTTGCATTCGGCCCGATTTTTATCCAGTCTAACAAGTGTTAGAAATTCCGCAACCGCCACCGTGAGCCGCGTTGATGACCAGCAATCCCGGAACGTCGCACTATCCAAATCTGTTGGCGCCGCTCAAGGTTGGGCGCACGACATTGCGCAACCGGATGATCATGGGCTCGATGCATACCCGTCTCGACATGGAGGAGAACGGGCTGCACAAGATGGCGGTGTTTCTCGCCGAACGGGCGAGGGGCGAGGTCGGCCTGATCATTACCGGCGGCTACGCACCGAACACGGCCGGTCTCATCGAGCCCGGCGGTCCGATTTTAACCGAACGCGCGCAGGCGCAGGAACTGCAGCGCGTCACCGAAGCGGTCCATCGGTATGACGGCAAGATCTGCCTGCAGATCCTGCATTCCGGCCGCTACGCCAAGCAAGAGGAATGCCTTGGGCCGTCCAGCATCCGCTCGCGCATCAACAAGTTCGTGCCCCGCGCCATGAGCGTGGCCGAGATCGAGCAGACCATATCGGACTATGTCCGCTGCGCGATGCTGGCGAAGGAGGCCGGCTTCGACGGCGTCGAGATCATGGGGTCGGAAGGTTATCTGATCAACGAGTTCACGGTGTTGCGTACCAATGACCGCAATGATGAATGGGGCGGATCGGAAGAAAATCGCCACCGGCTCCCGGTCGAGCTTGTCAAGCGCGTGCGCGCGGCCACCGGTCCGGAGTTTCTAATCATCTATCGCATCTCCGCGGCCGATCTGGTCGAGAACGGTGCGACTGGTGATGAGATCGACCGGCTGGCGCGCCGGGTCGAAACGGCCGGCGCCGATATCCTTAATACCGGGATCGGCTGGCACGAAGCGCGGGTCCCGACCATCGCCTATCCGATCCCGCGCGCCGCGTGGCGCTTCGCCGCCGCGCGGCTGAAGCGGGTCGTCGGCATTCCCGTCGTCGCGTCCAACCGGATCAACACGCCCGATGTTGCCGAGGCGATCCTTGCGGCGGGAGACAGCGATCTGGTGTCGATGGCGCGCCCGATGCTGGCGGACCCACATTTCGCGAGGAAGGTGCGGGAGGGGAACGCCGACCAGATCAACACGTGCATCGCCTGCAATCAGGCGTGTCTCGATCTGATCTTTTCCAATCGCAGCGCGACGTGTCTGGTCAATCCGCGAGCCTGTCGCGAAACGGAATTCGACGACGGTCCGGCGGCGAAAGCACGCAAGGTCGCCGTGATCGGCGCCGGCGCGGGAGGGCTCGCGGCGGCAGCCGAGGCGAGCCGCCGGGGACACAAGGTCACGCTGTTCGAAGCCACCGACCGCGTCGGCGGCCAGATCAATCTCGCTCGCGCCGTTCCCGGCAAGGCCGAATTCGACGAGATGCTGCGCTACTATCGCGGCCGGATTTCGGACGGTGGTGTTGAATTGCGTCTTAATGAATCGCCTGACGCCGGCGATCTTCGCAGGGAGGCGTTCGAGGCTGTGGTGGTTGCATCCGGCGTGCATCCGCGCATGCCGGATATTCCGGGCATCGATCATCCGAAGGTCGTGTCCTATGCCGATTTGCTCAGCGGCAAACGAAACGCCGGTCACCGGGTTGCGATCATCGGCGCCGGCGGAATCGGGTTCGACGTCGCGGAATATCTCTGCCACTCCCGGCCGGGCGAAGCCCCGAAGGCGCGCGGGCTGGATGTGACGGAGTTTCAGGCCGAATGGAATATCGATGCCGGCCTTGCCGAAGCCGGCGGCCTGAAGGGGGACCCACTCGCGCCGCGGCAAAGTCCGCGCGAGATCACCATGCTGCAACGGAAGGCGACCCGGCCGGGCGTGAATCTCGGCGTGTCGACCGGCTGGATCCTGCGCAGCAGCCTTGCCAAGCGCAGCGTCAGGATCGTGGCCGGCGTCAGCTACGAGCGGATCGACGACAAGGGATTGCACGTGCTGGTCGACGGCGTCCCGCAATTGATCGAAGCCGATACGATCGTGGTCTGTGCCGGGCAGGACTCGAACCGCACCTTGTTCGACGACCTGAAGCAGGACGGCATCGAGCTTCACATCATCGGCGGCGCCAGGGAAGCCGCGGAACTCGACGCCATGCGTGCCGTGGATGAAGGGGTGCGGGTCGCCCAGGCGCTGTAGGCGATCGGTCGTCCTTACTTATCCTTGGAAACGCCGGGCTCACGCCGGGAAAATTTCGCCATGTCGATCATCTGGCGGGCATCGTGGGCGAGGTGCAGCGTCTCGCCGCCGTCGATGTACCATTCCTCGCCGGTGACGAATTTCCCCAGCGACGAACTGAGAAAAATGATCGCCGCCGAGATGTCGCCGACGTCGCCCATGTGGCCCATGATATTCCGGTTCAGCTTGAGCCACTGCTCCGGTGCGATAGGATAGTGATCCATGCCTTCGGTTCGCACCGTTCCGGGGGCGACGCAGTTGAGACGGATGCCGAATTCCGCCCACTCGAACGCCAGTGTCTTCATCATCGCGAGCACGCCGCCGCGCGCCGCCGCCGTGTGCACGAAGCCGCTCAGACCGGACCGGACGCAGGCCGTCACGAAGACGATCGAGCCGCCGTGCTCCAGCATGAAGTGATCGGCGACGGCCTTGGTCATCTGCCAGGATCCGATCAAGTTGTTGCGGATCACGGTCTCGAAGCCCTTGTTGTTGAGCTCGCGCGCCGGCGTCACGAACTGGCCGCCGGCGTTGTTGACGAGAATGTCGAGCCGGCCGAACTCGTTCTTGATGCGCTGTATGGCGCTTTCGATCTGCTCGGGCAGGCGGATGTCGGTGGAGATCGCGACGGCCTTGCGACCGAGTTCGCGAATGACGTTCGCGCAATCCCCGATCGGCTCGGCGCGGCGACCCAGCACCACCACGTCCGCGCCGCAGCGCGCCATTTCGATCGCGGTGGCACGGCCCATTCCGGTTCCGCCTCCGGTGACGAGCGCGACCTGGCCCTTCAGAAGGTCCGCGGCGAAGCGCATGGCGGGCATTGGCTGCATGATCATCCTGCTCGTTGAATAGTGGTTGTATTCGGGCGGTTCGAGAGTATTCTAACAGATGTTAGAAATTTCCGGAAGATGAAGACGATGTCCGAGCATGAACCCGTCCGTTATGCGCTGGATGATGGCGTCGTGACTGTGACGATCGATCGGCCCGAACGCAAGAACGCGCTGTCGGTGGAGGCGATGAACGCCCTGACCGACGCATGGGAGCGCGTCGAGAACGATCCACAGGCCAGGGTGGTAATCCTCACCTCGACCGATTGCGGCGTGTTTTCGGCCGGACTCGATCTCAAGCAGGCGGCCGAAATCCGGGCGCGGGATGGTGTCGACATCCTGACCCTGATGCGTGACCCGATGCAGACCGCGATGCGCAAGGTGTCGAAGCCGATCATCGCCGCGATGACCGGCTCGTTGATGGCAGGCGGCATGTTGCTGTCCATCAAGTCCGATCTGCGGGTCGGCCTTCGCGGCACGCGCGCCGGCATCACCGAAGTCAAGATGGGGCGCGGTTCGCCGTGGGCCGTGCCGTTGTTGTGGATGCTGCCGCAGCCGCTGCTCATGGAGCTCGTCCTGACCGGCGAGACGATGCCGATCGAACGGCTCGCCGAGCATGGCTTTCTGAACTATCTGGAAGATACGCCTGATGCTGTTCGCGCGCGAGCGCAGCAACTGGCGCGCGGAATCGTCGAAGGCGCGCCGCTGTCCGTCAAGGCGGCCAAGGCGAGCGTGCTCGCGGCAATGGATCTCGGGTGTGCGGACGGATTGGTCGAGGCGGCCCGGCTTCACGTCGAAACCTATGCCAGCCTCGATGCCATCGAGGGTCCGAAAGCGTTTGCCGAAAAGCGCAAACCTGTCTGGCAGGGCAAATAGATGCCACAGCCTCGGGGAAGGTCTTGTGCGCTAGGCTTTCTTGACGCCGTCGAAGATCAGGAGTTCGGTGCGGCGGGCCAGTTTGACGACGGCATCCTTGCTGTCGAGACTGAACCATTCGATGGTCCAGTTCAGTGCGCCCAGCACGAAGATCCGCAACGGCACGATCTCGATATCGGCGCGAATTTCTCCGGCGCGGCGTGCATCGAGGAAAAGCTTGTCCCAGTACTTTGCGTAGGCCCTGCGCAGCGGGCGATGCGTCTTCTTCAGGGCTTCGGGCAACTGGCCGTAGATGAGAATATTGGCGGACGTGAAATCGCTGGCTTCGAGCAGCGCCGACAGGTGCGCCTCGATCGCCAGCCCGATACGGCGGCGGTGCGAAACCTCGCCGGCGTCGCGCAGGGCCTTCTTGACGGCGTCGAACACGGCGGACAGTCCGAGGTCCAGAACCTCGTTGAGGATCTGTTCCTTGGAGTCGAAATAGTAGTAGACGCTGCCCGCCTTGATTTCAGCCATGGCTGCGATCTGGCGCAGCGTGGTCGCGGAGTAGCCCTGGCGGCGAAACAGCTTGGCCGCGGCGCCCAGGATCGAATCGCGCGACCTTTCCGATTTGGAAATGGGGGCAGCGGCGCGCGCCGCCTGGCCCGGCGACGCTCCCTTGCGTTTCGATGTCGGAGCCGGTCGCGGACGCGCGCTTCGCTTGGATTTGGAAATGCGCTTCTGGGGTTTGGAAACCAAAAAGACCGCCGTGCCGGATTGATGTTCGAGCGCGTTGATGCGCGCGATTATTGGCGCAGCCGAAAGACTTCGTCAACCGCCGACGCGAACGGTAGCTGACGCGACCATGAGAACCGACCAATAGGGTGAGCGGTAAACAACGGTGGAGCTGAGAATGAGTCTGGCAATACCGACGACGAGTTTCACCTGCGACGTGGTGGATGGCCTCGCCCATATTGTTCTCAATCAGCCCGATCGGGGCAACCCCGTCGACGGCGTCTTTTGCCGGGAGCTCAACCTCGCCATAGCGGAGTTGAGCGAGCGCGAAGACGTGCGCGCCGTCTTGATTTCGGCCCGCGGCAAGCTGTTCAGCGTCGGCGGCGACATCGCGGCATTCGAACGGCAGGGAGACGGGCTGCCCGTGATGATCAAGAACTGGACGGCTGATCTTCACGCCGCGATGGTGCGGATGACGCGAATGCGCGCGCCTGTCGTGGCCGCCGTTCATGGCCATGTGGCGGGAGGAAGCGTTTCGCTGATGGCCGCGGCCGATCTGGTGGTGATTGGAAAATCGGTCCGGACCGCGTCGGCGTTTGCCAGGATCGGTTTCAGCCCGGACACCGGCTCGACGATGACGCTGACGGCGCGGATGGGACCGGCACGCGCCAAGCGTTTCTTTTTGCTCGGGGAGACGCTGGATGCGACCACGGCGCAGTCGGCCGGTCTGGTCGACCTCGTGGTCGACGACGCCGATGTGATGGCGGAAGCGGAGCGGATTGCCCGTGAACTGGCCGCCGGTCCGACGGAGGCTTACGGCGGGATCAAGCGGCTGTTCCTGCAGGCGCCGCACCGCTCGTTTGAAAGTCAGCTGGAGGACGAGGCCCAAACGCTTGCCGCGATCTCGAAGACGGCCGATGCAAGGGAGGGCATCAAGGCCTTCCGCGAAAAGCGTACGCCGAATTTCCAGGGACGATAGTGAAACGGTTTGCCGCGGCTGCGGATGTTGACGTTGTTCCGGCGGCACGAAACAATCCATCAACGGCGCCAGAGAGGCGCGACGAGAAAGAAAACGGGAGGTTGATATGCGCGGACTTGACGGGCGATGCGTCGTCCTGACCGGTGGCGCCAGCGGGATCGGGCGAGCGACCACGCTTCGGTTGGCTGACGAAGGCTGCATCGTCGGCGTATTCGACCAGAACCTCGCGGGAGCCGAGGAGACTGTCCGTCTCTGCGCCGGAAAGCCTGGCCGTGTCCTTGCCTTTCAGGTCGACATCACCGATCGGGACGCAGTGGCTGCTGCGGCCGACAAATTCGAGGCCGCGGCCGGACCGGTCGAACTGCTCGCCAACGTCGCCGGCTGGGATATCCCGATTCCTTTTCTGGAAACCGATCGCGCGTTCTGGGACAAGGTCATCGGTATCAACCTTTATGGGCCGCTCAACCTGCATCACGTCGTGGTCAGGCGCATGGTCGAACGCGGCTTTGGCCGGGTGGTGAATGTGGCGTCCGATGCTGGCCGTGTCGGCTCGTCCGGCGAGGCGGTCTATTCGGCATGCAAGGGCGGCTTGATCTCGTTCACCAAGACGGTGGCTCGCGAATTGGCGCGGAAGAACGTCATTCTGAATGTGGTGTGTCCCGGCCCGACCGACACGCCGTTGTTCGACGCCTTCACCAAGACGTCGCCTGCCGGCGGCAAGATCGCCGAAGGACTGGCGCGTGCGATTCCATTGCGTCGCCTCGGCCAGCCCGAAGATTATCCCGGCATGATCGCGTTTCTGCTCAGTGACGACGCCGCTTACATCACCGGGCAAACGATCAGCGTATCGGGTGGATTGACCATGCACGGCTGAACGGCGTGCGTGACGGGCAGGAAGGCTTGTCTCGACCGAAGTGGGTCACAGGTATTTCGAGGGGCGATGTGATGGCTTTGAGAAATTACACGTTTGGCGATGTCTATCGGCGCAATGCCGAATGCTTTCCCGATCGCACAGCTTTCATCTTCGAGGGAAAGCGTGTGACTCACCTCGATTACTTGCAGCGCGTCGAACGGCTGGCGGGCGGTCTGGCGCGCCTCGGCGTGACGCCCGGCGATCGTGTCGCGATCCTGTCGCAGAATTCGCTCGAGATGGTCGATCTGATCGGTGCGGTAGCGTTGCTCGGTGCGATCCTGCTTCCGGTCAATTATCGTCTGAGCCCGGAGGAGATCGGGTTCGTTCTTGCCGACGGTGCGCCCGTCGTCGTCGTTGCGGGCGACGGCTATCACGATGCGGTCGTTGCGCTGAAGGGATCGCTACCCTCGGCGCGACACTATTTCGGCGTCGGCGCTGCGCACCCCGGACTGCTGCCTTTCTCGCAAGTGTCGGAATCAGGCGGCGATCTCCCTCATGCGCCATTCGATGCCGACGCGGGCTTCGTCATCATCCACACCGCCGCCGTCGGCGGCCGTGCGCGCGGTGCGCTGTTGTCGCAGGCGGGCCTGCTGACGGCGCAAAGCTCGGTGGTTCAGGCGTGGCAGCTTGACGAGCGCGATGTCAGTCTCGGCGTGCTCCCGCTGTTTCATGTGGCAGGTCTCGGCCTGATGCTGACGGTGCAACAGGCCGGCGGCGCCAGCGTCATCGCCGCGAAATTCGATGCCGGGCAAGCCGCGCGCGATATCGCCGCCGAAAAAATCACCGTCATGTCCGAGTTCGCGCCGATGCTGGGCAGTATCCTGGATCAGGCCCAACCCGGACAGTTGTCGTCGTTGCGTGTCGTGACGGGGCTGGATGCGCCGGCCACCATCGAGCGGTTCGAAAGCGAATATCCCGATGCAAGGTTCTGGGCGACGTTCGGTCAATCGGAGACGTCGGGACTGGCGACACTGTCGCCGTATCGGGATCGTCCGAAGTCCGCGGGCCGGCCGCTGTTCTGGCGCAGCATGGCCGTGGTCGACGGCGACGATCGTCCCAAGGCGGCCGGTCAGGTCGGCGAGATCGTGATGCGCGGTCCGGCAGTCTTCAAGGGATACTGGAATCTGCAAGCCGACACGGCGATCACGTTCCGGAATGGCTGGCATCATACCGGCGACATGGGCCATTTCGATGCCGACGGCTATCTCTGGTATGGTGGCCGCATGCCGGAAAAGGAGTTGATCAAGACCGGCGGCGAAAATGTCTATCCGGCCGAGGTCGAGAACGCGATCCGCCAGCACCCGTCGATCGCCGATGTCGTGGTGATCGGCGTACCCGACCCGCAATGGGGCGAGGCGATCAAGGCGATCTGCGTGCTGCATCCGTCCAGGACGACAAGCGCTGACGAGATCATCGACTTCGCGGGTGGTCTGATCGCGCGCTACAAACGGCCGAAGATTGTCGTGTTCGTCGACAAGTTGCCGAAGACCACGGGCGGCGACATCGACCGGCCTGCCGTCAAGGCGGCGCACGGGCAGGCGTAAGCTCGTCGCTGCCCGATTTCGCGCGAGACAGAAAATCCGCGCGAGAAAAAAATGTCAGCCGGCCAGGAATCCGCCGTCGACGGCGACCACCGTCCCGGTGGCGTATTGCGAAGCCGGCATGCACAGGAAGGTCACGGCGCCGGCGATGTCCTCGGGCTGGCCCCATCGCTTGAATGCGGTGCGGTCGGCGATCCGCTGGTAGTGAGCGCGATCGGTGCGCCCCGCCGCGTTGATCGCGGTCTCGATGTAGCCGGGCGCCACCGCGTTGACGCGGATGCCGTCGTCGGCCCAGGCGAGCGCCAGCGCCTTGGTCAGCATCACCACGCCGCCTTTGCTGGCGCAGTAGGCGGGGATTCGCGGCAATGCCAACGTGGCGTTCATCGACGCGATGTTGACGATCGCCCCCTTGGTCTTCGCCAGCAGCGGCTGGAAGCTCATGCAGGTTCGGAAGGTGCCCGTCAGGTTGACGTCGAGTACCTTCATGAAGGTCGCAATCTCGTATTCCTTGTCGCGCGCCAGGATGCCGGCGCAGTTCACCAGCGCATCGACGCGCGCGTGCTGCTGCGCGAACGAAGCGACCGCGTCGTCATCGGTGACATCAAGCGTCGCGAGCCGCAGGCCCTCGCGCGGCTTCAAGAGCGTGCGCGCCAGGTCAGTGTCGTTGGCACCTGTCGCCGTCACGGTGGCGCCGAGGTCGCAGAACAGGTTGCTGATCGCGGCACCGATATCGCCGGCCCCGCCGATCACCACGGCATGGAATCCGGGGGCGAGTGAGAAGGGCGTGTTGCGAGACATTTTCGTGATTCCTTTCAGGCGCGGGTTGGCGGAGCCGTCGACTCCCGGACCACGAGGGAATGATCCACCTCGTGATGCATGATGGCCTGTTCGCCGGCGAGGCGCCGGACCAGATATTCGCCGGCCCGTTGCCAGGTTTCGTCGGTCGGAACGTGAATGGTGGTCAGGCTCGGCCGCAGATGGCGACTCCAGTCGAGATCGTCGAAGCCGACCACCGAGAGATCGCGCGGAATCGAGAAGCCGCTGCGCTCGGCTTCCAGCAGCACGCCGTAGGCGATGACGTCGTTGCCGCACACCACCGCGGTCGGCCGTTCGCTGAGGCTCATGAGGTAGCGCGCGGCCTCGCGGGCGTCGTCCAGCGTATAGGGGACCTCGACGTGCCATTGCGGCGGCATGGCGATGCCGGCCTCAGTCAGCGCACGGCGAAAGCCCGAGACGCGAGCGCTGGCCCTGTCGTTGTTGCGCTGGAGCGCGGAGACGATTCCGATGCGGCGATGACCGAGTTCGACGAGGTGGGCGGCCGCGCGATAGGCCGCGGCTTCGTTGTTGGTGCCGACGCAAGGGTAGGGGCGGTCGGGTTGGTAGATGCCGACATTGACGAACGGCATCGCGTTGTCGGCCAACAGCTTGCGCAGCGCGTCGTGATGGCAGTCGCCGCGCAGGACTAGGCCATCGACGCCGCGGCTGATGAGATTACGGGCCTGCTGCAATTCGACATCGAGGTCGTAGCCGCTCGTGGTCAGGAACAGCATGTAGCCGACCGACGACAGATACTTTTGCAGCGCGGCGATGCCACGCGCGAACATCGTGTTGTCGATGGTCGGCACGATCGCGCCGAGCGTGCGCGAGCGGCGCGACGACAGAAGCTGCGCCGGCGCATGCGGAATGTAGCCGACCGCCTCGATCGCTTCCGTGATGCGCGCGCGCAGCGCCGCGCTGACCGATTCCGGATTGTTGATCGCGCGCGAGACCGACGCGGTGGAGACGCCGGCGCGAGCCGCCACCGCGCGAATGCCCTGTTTCGATGGTCTGGTTGCGAACAACGGAAAGCCGATGTCTGAATGTAACGTTACAAATACTGACCCATATGCAGTGAAAAGTCCATCCGATATATGGAAATCGTGGAAAATACCGGTTGCTTGACAGCTTCGACCTGCGGCCTACTATGTAACCGTTTTCAAAACAATGCTCACAAGCAAGTCAGTCAGGGAGGACAGTGCATGACCGCCAAAACCCTTATGGCCCACGTGGCGATTCCCATTCTTGCGGCCGCGACCCTCTCGCAGGCGCACGGCGCCGACTTCAACTGGAAGAAGTTTCAGGGCAAGACCATCACCTTTCTCGCCAACAGCAACCCGATCTCGCAGGCGCTGCTGACCCAGAAGGCGGATTTCGAAAAGCTCACCGGCATGACCCTGAAGGTTGACACCTATCAGGAACAGCAGATGCGCCAGCGCCTCGTCACGGTCATGAACGCGCACAGCGACGAGGTCGACGTGTTCATGACGCTGCCGTCGCGCGAGGGCGAGCAGTTCGCCGCCGCCGGCTGGTATGCCGACCTGACGCCGATGACGAAGAACGTCGCCGGAAATTATGATTTCGCCGGTCTCAGCCAGGCGCTGCTCAAGGCGGGCACGTTCAACGGCAAGCTGACCAGCATGCCGATGAACATCGAAGGCCCGATCCTCTATTACCGCACCGACATTCTGAAGAAATGCGGCGTCGAGGTCCCCAAGACCATCAAGGATGTGCAGGCGGCGGCGAAGAAGCTGAAGGCGTGCGACTCCTCGATCACGCCGTTCGTGTCGCGCGGCCTGAAGCCGGCGGTCGCCTATACCTTCAGCAACATGCTGCACAACATCGGCGGCAGCTACATGGCCAATGGCAAGTCGAACCTCTGCTCGCCCAAGGGCAAGGAGGCGTTGGAGACCTATAGCGGCCTGCTGCGCGATTATGGTCCTCCCGGTGTCGTCAACTACAGCTTCCCGCAGATTTCGGCGCTCTATCGCAGCGGCCGTTCCGCGCTGTCGTTCGAATCCTCGAACGAACTGCGCACGGTGATGGATGGCGGCGCGCGTCTCAAGGACACCGGCCTTGCGCCGTTCCCGGCCGGTGAGGCCGGTCAGGTCCCGACTGCGATCGGCTGGGGTCTGACCATCTCCGCGCACAGCAAGCAGCAGGAAGCCGCGTGGTATTTCGTGCAGTGGGCCACGAGCCCGGAGATCCAGAAGCGCATGGCCCTGCAGGGCATCGCGCCGCCGCGGCCCGCCGTTGCGAAGGATCCAGAATATCGCAAGTGGATCGACGAGGCGCCGGTGCGCAAGGAATGGCAGGCGGCGCTTGACGTGCTCGCCACCAAGGGCTCCTCCGAGGTTGGATATCCCATCGTCGCCAATCCGCAGTCACGCGAGTTCATTGGGCAGGCGGTGCAGGATTTGATCCTGAAGCAGAAGACCGTCGATCAGGCCTGCGCCGATGCGGACAAGGCCCTCGACGCCCTGATCGCCCAGAAGTAACCGGCGGTCTGGCGCCGGCGGATCACGTCGGCGCCAGATCAAAATTGCACTCGTACCGGACGCTCCGCGTATGTCTCAGGCCACAGCGACCCTGACGCAGGATCGGCAACGACTGGAGTTGTCGGCCCTGTCGGCGCCCGCGGTGATTTTCACCGTCGGGATGATCGCGTTTCCGGTGGTCTATACGGTCTGGCTGGGGTTTCAGAGCTTTTCCTCGACCGGCAAGCAATCGTTCGTCGGTCTGGCGAACTACTCGAAGCTTCTGACCGACTACGAATTCTGGCACGGGCTCTGGGTGACGATCGCACTCTATGTGCTGTCGCTGGTGCTGCAACTCGTCCTCGGCGTCTGGCTTGCATTGGTCCTGTTTCACGCCAAGCGTCTGCACGGTCTGGTGCGGTCGTTGTTCATTTCGCCGTTCATGATGCCGCCGGTGGTCGCCGGCATGATGTGGCTGGTGATTCTCGATCCGTCGCTCGGCGCGGCCAACTACATCCTGCAGTCGATCGGATTGCCGCCGTCCGATTGGCTGGCGTCACCGACGCTGGTGATCCCGACCATCGCGCTGGTCGATACCTGGCAGTGGACGCCCTATGTCGCGCTAATCGTGCTCGGCGGGTTGCAGTCGTTGCCGCCAAGCGTTTATGAGGCTGCCCAGATCGATGGCGCATCGCCGCTCAAGACGTTCCAGCGCATCACGCTGCCGCTGCTGCTGCCGACCATCGTCACCGCTGCTATCCTGCGCAGCGTCGATCTGCTGCGGTTCTTCGATATCATCTACATCACGACCCAGGGCGGCCCCGGCAATGCCTCGAACACGCTCAATATCTATGGCTTCCGGGTCGGATTCGAGTTCTTCAACATCGGTTACGCCAGTGCGCTGATGCTGACGCTCACCGCGATCGTGTTCGGCGCGGTCCTCGCCTTCAATCGCCTGCGCGGCGCGGTGGCATGGTGAGGCGACACGATGTCTGACGCGCAAACGACCGATCGCTGGATCCGCTGGTTGAACACCCTTCAACTCGTCGTTGCCGGAATCATCATCCTGACGCCGACAGCGTGGATGGTGATGTCCTCGTTCAAGCCATCGTTCGAGGTCACCGCCTATCCGCCGACCGTGATCTTCTCGCCCACGATCCAGAACTACATCGAGCTCACGAAGACGACGCCGTTCTTCAACTACGCGATCAACAGCCTGATCGTCACCGTCGGCTCTACCAGCCTCGGCCTTCTGTTCGGAATTCCCGCCGCCTTTGCCGTCTCGTGGACGCGGATTTCGTGGCCTGCGATCCTGACGCTCGCCGCGCGCATGGCGCCGGGCACGCTGTTCCTGCTGCCGTGGTATGTCATGTTCCGGCAAGTCGATCTGATCGGCTCCTATACCGCGCTGATCCTCAGTCATGCCGTGATCACGCTGCCCATCGTGATCTGGGTGCTGCTGCCGTCGTTCGACAGCATTCCCCGCAGCGTCTTCGAGGCCGCACAGGTCGATGGCTGCAGCGTGACCCGTATCCTGTGGCGGATCGCCATTCCGCTGGTGGGTTCGGGCATCGCGGTCTCGGCCATTCTGGCTTTCGTGTTCTCCTGGAATTACTTCCTGTTCGCGCTAGTGCTGTCGAACGGCGACACCAAGACGCTGATTGCGGCCGCTTTCAATTTCGTCGGCGAAGGATCGACCCAGTGGGGCGCATTGATGGCGGCGGCGACTCTGATCGCGCTGCCGCCGCTGCTGCTGGCGACGCTGGTGCAGCGCTGGCTGGTCGCCGGGCTCACGCTCGGTGCGGTAAAGGGATGAATACAGTGACGAATGTTTCTCGACTGACCAATGCCGTCATGCAAGGCGCGGTATTTCACGGCAACGATCGCATCACCATCGAGCGTGTCGCGATTCCGGAGGTCGCGTCGGGCGAGGTGCTGGTGAAGGTGTCGCGCACCGCGCTGTGCGGATCGGACTTCAAGCTCTGGCACAAGGGCGCCGAATTCACCGCGGGACACGAGATCTTCGGCGTAGTCGAGCAGCCCGGCCATCCCATGCACGGCCGCCGCTGCGCTATCTATATTCCCCTGCATTGCGATCATTGCGCCGCGTGCTGCCGTGGCGACACCCAGATGTGTCTGGAGGTCTCGAGCCTGATCGGTTGGAACAGGCCGGGCGGCTATGCCGAATATCTCCCGGTGCCGGAGAACTGTCTGCTCCCGGTGCCCGATGATATCGAGGACAGCCTTGCGCCGCTGCTGCTCGATACCATCGGTACGTCGGCCCATGCCGTGCGCTTTGCCGGCCGCATCGTGCCGCCATCCGAATCCGGGCCGGTGCTGGTGATGGGCGCCGGGCCGGTCGGCCTCGGCGTGGTGCTTGCACTGAAAAGCCACGGTTACGACGACATCTATGTTGCCGATCCCAACGCCGCGCGCCTTGCGATTGCGCAGTCGTTCGGCGCGAAGGCGCATCCGGTCGGCAACACTTCGAAACGTTTCGCGCTGATCGTCGAATGCTCCGGCGCGCACGCCGCGCGCAATCTCGGCATCGAGCTGGTGCTGCCACGCGGCGCGCTGGTGCTGGTCGGGGAGAACGCCGCGCCCTGGGTGATCGAGGAAGGCAAGGTGTTCCGGCGCAAGGATTTCTACATGATCCGTACCTTCTATTTCCCGATCGGGGATTTCGCGCCGAACATCAAACTGCTGCGCCGTTACAAGGACGAGTATCGTGTGCTCGTCGATGGCGAGTTCGGTCTCTCCGGTCTTCCGGACAATTTCGCGCGGTTCGCCCGCGGCGAATTGATCAAGCCCGTGCTGGCGCTGGACTAGCGATCATGGCCTCCATTTCCATCCGCAACCTGGTCAAGCGATACGGCAACCTCACCGTAATCCCCGATCTCGATCTCGAGATCGCGGATCATGAGTTCGTTGTCTTCGTCGGTCCGTCCGGCTGCGGGAAGTCGACCTTGCTGCGGATCATCGCGGGCCTCGAGCCGATCACGTCCGGCGAGCTTTTCATCGGGGACCGGCGCGTCAACGGCATTCCAGCGGCGCAGCGCGACATCGCGATGGTGTTTCAGGACTATGCGCTCTATCCGCACATGCGCGTCTACGACAACATGTCGTTCGCGCTGGAGTTGCGTGGCGTGCCGAAGGCCGAGATCGACAAGCGCGTGAAGCGCGCCGCGGCGCTGTTGCATATCGAGCCGTATCTGGACCGCAAGCCGAAGGAATTGTCCGGCGGTCAGCGTCAGCGCGTGGCGATGGGGCGCGCCATCGTGCGCAATCCGAAGGCCTTCCTGTTCGACGAGCCGCTCTCCAACCTCGACGCCAAGCTTCGCGGGCAGGTGCGCGCCGAGATCAAGGCGCTGTCGCAGGAATTGAAGACCACCATGGTCTTCGTGACCCACGATCAGATCGAAGCCATGACCATGGCCGATCGCATCGTGGTGCTGCAGAACGGCATGGTTCAGCAATACGACACGCCGGAAACGGTCTACGAGCGGCCATCGAACCAGTTCGTCGCGGGCTTCATCGGCTCGCCGGCGATGAATTTCTTTCCGGTGGAATGGCGCGGCGAACAGGCGGTCTTTGCGCAGGACGGCAGCGCCGCGTTGATCGACGCGGAGAATGCCGTCCTGATGCGGCGGGCGGGCAAAGCGGTGCTCGGCATTCGGCCGGAGCATTTTGTGGTGGCGGACGGCGCGACAAACGGAACCACGGTCACCGTCAAGCTCGTGGAGCCGCTGGGCTCCGACACGTTGATCCATTTCGATCTTGCAGGCGCTTCAGCCATTGCCCGGGTCGAACCGTCATTGCGGCCGAAAGTCGGTGATCGCATCACGCTTCGTTCGCAGCCGGGCCGCATTCACCTGTTCGAGCCCGAAAGCGGCAAGGTGTTGCGGTGATGGATGGCGCCAATTCCAGTTCCGGGAAGGCTCTCGACGACCTCGAGTCCGGTGCCGGGCGCGTTCGTGTCATTTGTCTCGGGCTGTCGGCGCTCGATCAGATCTGGCGTGTCGAGCGGCTGATGGCGAGGAGCGAGAAGATCAGGAGTCTCGACTATGCCACGCTCGGCGGCGGCATGGCGGCCAATGCGGCTGTCGCCGTTGCCCGGCTCGGCGGTGCGGCGGCGTTCTGGGGCAGGGGCGGCGATGATGCCGCCGGCCGCGAGATGCATGCGTCATTGTCGGCCGAAGGCATCGACGTCGACAATTTCAGGCTGTTCGCGGATGGACGGTCGTCGGTGTCCGGCGTGATCGTCGATCGGATGGGCGAACGTCAGATCGTGAATTTCCGCGGCCACTTTCCGGCGGAAGCCGATTGGCTGCCGATCGCGAACGTGGCGCGCGCGTCCGCGGTGCTCGCCGATCCGCGCTGGCCGGAAGGCGCCGTGGCGCTGTTCACTGCGGCGCGGGCACGAGGCATTCCGACCGTTCTCGATGGCGATGTCGCCGATGCCGAAGTCTTCGAGCGTCTGCTGCCGCTTACTGATCATGCGGTGTTTTCCGAGCCCGCAATCGCCGCTTTCGCGGGCACGGCCGACGATGCGGCGCTTGCCAAGCTCATGCGCTTCAATTGCTGCGTCGTGGCGGTCACGCGCGGGCACGAGGGCGTAAGCTGGTACGAGAACGGCAGGCTGCACAAGCAGCCGGCCTATCCGGTCGACGCCGTCGACACCACCGGCGCCGGAGACGTCTTCCACGGCGCTTATGCTTTCGCGCTCGGCGCTGGTCTTGCGACCGGCGATGCCATGCGATTTGCCGCGGCGACTGCCGCGCTGAAATGCCTGCACGCCGGTGGGCGCGCCGGAATTCCCTCCACCCGAGACTGTCTTGCCTTCATGAGGACGAACCAGTGAGAACAATAGGAAAAAATCGCGGGCTTGCCCGTCTCGCCGATGAAAACGGCCATTTCCGCATGGTTGCGCTCGACCAGCGGCCGCCGCTGTTCGAGGCGATCGCGCGCGCACGCGGCATTGCAAAGGATCAGGTCGAATACGCCGACGTCACCGTGGCCAAACGCCTGCTGGTGGAGGCGCTGTCGCCCCATTGCAGTTCGATGCTGTTCGATCCCAATTTCGCGGTGCCGGCCGCGATCGACGTGCTGCCGCCGCGCTGCGGCCTGATCGTCACGCTCGAAGAGCATCGCGTGGAGGAAACCGCCGGCGGCCGCAAGTCGCGCGCCATTACCGACTGGAGCGTGGACAAGATCCGCGCGATGGGCGCTGACGCGGTCAAGGTGCTGGCCTGGTATCGTCCGGATGCGGAGCCCGCGATCAACGAGCATCAGAAGCGCTTCGTGCGCGAGATCGGCCGCGACTGCGCGCGCCACGACATTCCCTACGTCCTCGAATTGCTGGTCTATCCGTTCCTTGGCAGCGCCAATCACACCGCCGACTATGTCGAGTCGCCCGGAAAGCTGCCGTCGCTCGTGATCGAAAGTGTGCGCGAGTTCGCCAAGCCGGAATACGGCGTCGATCTGCTGAAGCTCGAGAGTCCGCTTGCCGCCAACAGCTTGCCGGCCCGTGACGGCAGCGCGGCGGCGCAAGCCGCCCAGCGCGAATTCGATGCGATCGGTGAGATTTGCCGCGAGCGCGGCATTCCGTGGGTGCTGCTGTCGGGCGGCGCCGCGCCGGAGAAATTCGAGCGCGTGCTGGATTTCGCCTATGCCGCCGGCGCCGGCGGGTTTCTCGCGGGCCGCACCATCTGGCTCGATGCCGTCGTCAAGCATTTCCCGGATCGGACGGCGGTCGCCGCCAGCCTGCGCAAGGACGGGCTCGGCGTTCTCGAGCGTCTCAATCGTTTGACGGCAGCGAGCGCCGCGGCATGGGCGCCGCAGTTTCCCGCCTTTGGCGAGATCAAGCGGGAAGGCGACTTCGCGCGCGCCTACTGACGAGGACAAACCGGGGGCCGTTGTTTGGCGGCCGCCGGTCCCTCAGGATGTGTGGCCGGGGTCGATATAGGCCGGTGACAGGAGCAGCCCTAGGATGAGGTTCTGTCGTCCGGCCCCTCTCGCCGCGTGGATTCATCCTGATCGTGTGCGTGCCGCAACGGATCGGCCACCTCGTCGTATCCGCTTCGGCTGCTGAAAAACATCAAAGCCATCAGTCCGCACCCGATGACGAGGGAGAAGACCGTTCCGAGGATGAGGGCAATCCACCCATGCTTTCCCATCTCCACGCCGGCGCTGGAGCTCCAGATGGAGACCGCCCATACGATGACCAGCGCCAGCAGGGCGATCAGAACGACAACGATCGCGATTTGACCGCGGCCTGGATTGCGCATGATGTCTGCCTCAAGATGTCTGCGGACAGGGCAGAGCGGTCCCAAGTGGCGCGACTACGCCCGCCTGATAGGGACACATGATATCACAGGCGGTGCGCGCCCTGTCCACATTCATCGGCGGCGCCACGGCTCGCGGGCTGAGGTCGTCGAAGCTCAAAGCACGATCAGGGATCGGCGTGTTCGGGCGAACTGCCGTCTCCTGATCAAAAGCGCCGCTTGCGCGGCATCTTATCCAGCGCGCACAAACAACAACCGGGGTCCGGCTTGGCCAGACCCCGGTTGATGTCGGGCATTGACTGCCTGAAGTCTTATTCTGCGCTGCTGACCAGCTTGATCTTCGGCGTCGCCGCCTCGATCAGGTCGCGATAGGCATCGAGATAGTCCAGCGCCATGCGTCGCGCGGTGAAGCGGGTCTCGAACTCCTTGCGGATATTCGCGCGACTGAGCGAGGCCAGTCGGTCGACGGAGGATACGGCGCTGATCTCGTCCTCGACAATGAAGCCTGTCACGCCATCCTCGACGATTTCGGGAACGGAGCCGCGGTTATAGGCGATGACCGGCGTTCCGCACGCCATGGCCTCGATCATGACGAGGCCGAACGGTTCGGGCCAGTCGATCGGCACCAGCAGTCCGATCGCGCCGCTCAGGAAGTCCGGCTTCTCATGATCGCTGATCTCACCGATGAATTCGACCAATGGGTGATCCATCATCGGCTTGATCAACTCATCGTAATATTCCTGATCGGCGCGGTCGACCTTCGCTGCGATCTTGAGCGGAATGCCGCATCGGATGGCAATCTTGATGGCGCGGTCGACGCCCTTTTCAGGCGCGATTCGGCCAAGCACGGCAAGATAGCTCGGCCTGGTTGGCTGCGGCGTCAGCAGATTTACCGGAAGACCGTGGTGGATCGTGCGCAGCCAGTTCGCCTGCGGAACCGGACGGCGTTGCGCATTGGAGATCGAGACCACCGGGATCGAGGAAAACGTCGTGAACACGGGCTGATGTTCCGGCAGATCGAGACGCCCATGCAGTGTCGTCACGAACGGTGTCGGCTGTCGCGAAAACAGCGAGAACGGATAGTAGTCCAGATGGAAATGGAGGAAATCGAACTCCTCGTCGTCGCATCTCCGGCGAACCCGCTCCAGCATCACCATGTGCAGTGCATTCGGATCGCGGACGGCGCCGTCGAGACGCAGCGCCTTCGGCCATGTCGCCTCGAGTCGGGCCGAGGTGTGCGAATCTCCGCTTGCGAAAAGCGTCACATCGTGTCCGAGCGCGACCAGTTCCTCGGTCAACCAGTGAACTACGCGTTCAGTGCCGCCATAGAGTTTCGGCGGAACAGCCTCCGTTAGCGGAGCAACCTGCGCGATGCGCATTCTAGCGCCTCCTGTCATGTTGTTTTGTTTCGGCGTTGGTGTCGGGTTTGTCTTGAAGCCAACAGAAGGGCGCCGGCTCGTCAGGATCGGGAACGTTTTTGGATTTGCGAGGTTCCCTTCTTGAACGAACTTCTTCCACAACGTCACACTGTCGTCTTGGTGATGCCATCTCACTCTTCCAGACAGCTATGCGGTCTTTGCAACGAAGTTGCTGCGCATTGACGGCTTTTGTGTGGGACTTGTGCGGCAGTTGAACCAGATAAGGGCAAGCCACGCCTCACGGAATCTTTCTTTCCTCTCAATCGCCTCGGTGGACGCATGGACGATCTTTCAGGATACGCAAACCGGCCTTTCGCATTCGTCATGCGATATTTTCGCCAGCGATCAGCGGCTCACGCAGTCATTCTGCTATGCGTCGTTGCAGCGGTGGCGTGTTCCGTGGGCACGCAATATGGCGTGAAGTCTCTCGTCGATGCGCTCGCCGAGGGTCCGACGGGTAGCGGGATGGTATGGCTGGCATTCATTTTTCTCATGTCGCTGGTTGCCGCCGATAATTTTCTGTGGCGGATCGCGAGTTGGGTTGCGAGCTTCACCTTCGTCGGCGTGACCGGCGATTTGCGCCGCGATATTTTCCGGCACTTGACTGGTCATGCGCCGAGCTACTTTGCCGACCGGATGCCGGGCATGCTGACGAGCCGGATCACGGCGACGTCCAACGCCGTATTCACTGTTGAAAACATGTTCGTGTGGAACGTGTTGCCTCCCTGTATCGCAACCGTCGCCGCGATCGCGCTAATTGGAACCGTCAGCCCATCAATGGCGTCGGGACTGATGGTGGTCGCCGGGGTGATGGTCTTTGCCATGTTCAAGATGGCGGCGGCTGGCAAACCGCTGCACGACGACTACGCCGACAAGGCCGCAGCGGTCGACGGCGAGATGGTCGATGTCGTCAACAACATGCCGCTTGTCAGGGCATTCTGCGGAATCGACCACGAACACGACCGGTTTGATGCCACCGTCGGCCGGGAACTGACTGCGCGGGGCCGCAGCCTTCGCTATCTCGAGAAGCTCAGGCTGATTCACGCCGCGATCACGGTTGTTCTGGCGCTGTCGTTGCTGGCTTGGGCCATCGCGCTCTGGCAGCGTGGCGGGGCCAGCACCGGCGACGTCGTCCTGGTTTGCACGCTCGGGCTGTCGATCCTGCATGCGACCCGGGATCTCGCCGTCGCTCTTGTCGATGTCACTCAGCACGTCGCGCGGCTGTCGGAAGCTGTCGCGACTCTGCTGGTGCCGCACGAACTGACGGATCATCCGGAAGCGGAGCCGCTACAGAAGAACGGCGCCGCCATCGCATTCAACAATATTTCGTTCGGATATCCCGGCGGTCAGCCCGTGTTCGAGCGATTCAGCCTTCGCCTGCAGCCGGGCCAGCGCGTGGGATTGGTCGGAGAATCCGGCGGCGGCAAATCCACGTTGTTCGTGCTGTTGCAACGGTTCTACGATCCGGAAGAGGGCAGCATCACGATCGATGGGCAGGATATCGCGCGGGTGACGCAGCAGAGTCTGCGCGGCGCGATCTCGGTGGTGCCGCAAGATATTTCGCTGTTCCACCGCTCGATTCTGGAAAACATCCGCTACGGGCGTCCGACGGCGACCGATAACGAGGTGCTTCGTGCGGCGATCGCGGCGCGTTGCGATTTCGTCGAGAATATGCCGGATGGGCTTGCGACCATGGTCGGCGATCGCGGCGTCAAGCTTTCGGGAGGTCAGCGGCAGCGAATCGCCATCGCGCGCGCCTTCCTCAAGGATGCGCCGATTTTGCTGCTTGACGAGGCAACGGCGGCGCTGGACAGTGAATCGGAAGAAGCCATCCGCGAGGCGCTTGGTCGTCTGATGCGTGGCCGCACCGTCATTGCGATCGCGCATCGACTTGCCACTCTGCGTAATTTCGATCGCGTGGTCGTGCTCAAGAACGGAAAGATCGTCGAGGATGGTCAGCCTGACCGCCTGATGCGGAAAGATGGTCATTACCGGCAACTCGTCGTCAAGGAGATGAGCCGTCTTTCCTCTGTTCATGCGGCCTGAACGTGAGGTGATCTGTTCGTTGCGTCGGGTGCTAATCGGAGCGGTGGGGAATCCGACGGAGGTCAGATGACGCCAATCAAGGCCACGGCCCAGATCACCATCACGCAATCGGCCGATGTGCTTTCGGAATCGCCGTTCTACATTCCGATGACCGGGCCGTCGGCCCGTCCACGCCGCACGCTGAAACACGACGATACGTTCGTCGTGCTCGACAGCCACGGCGACATCGGCGCTTCCGCGGGAGGGCCCGACGGGCTGTTCAACACCGATACGCGCTACCTGGCGCGGCTTGAACTCGTGCTCAACGACATGCAGCCCTTGCTGCTCGGCTCCAATCTGCGCAACGACAATTCCGGACTGACGGTCGATCTCACCAATCCGGATATCTACGACGGCGACCGGATCGTTTTCCAGAAGGATACGATCCACATCGTGCGAACGATCTTCCTGTGGCGCGGGAGTGCCTATCAGAGGATCGGCATCCAGAATCATGGCGACCGGACCGCGCGCTTCAATCTCTCCGTGCTGTTCGATAATGATTTTGCCGATCTGTTCGAGGTGCGTGGCGAGCGTCGCGTCCGCCGCGGCGTTGGCACCAGCGAGTTGTCGGGCCCTGCGGATGTCATTCTGTCCTATCTCGGGCTCGACGATGTCGTGCGGACGTCGCGCCTGCATTTCGATCCGCGGCCGACGCGCCTCGCCGTCAACAGCGCGACCTATCATCTCGAACTGGCTCCGCAGCAGGCGACCGCCATATTCGTCGCCATTTCCTGCAACAAGCCGGCGGCGGAACCCGCGATTCCGTTTTATCGGGGACTGCTGGCGCATCGCCGGGAAATGCGGCGCGCGTGGTCCGGCGCGACAAGTGTCGAAACGTCGAACAACATCTTCAACGAGGTGTTGTGCCAGGCGATGGCGGATCTGAACATCCTGATGACGGAAACGCCGCACGGTCGTTATCCGTATGCCGGGATTCCCTGGTATTCAACGACGTTCGGCCGTGACGGGTTGATCACCGCACTACAGATGCTGTGGATCGATCCGGGCGTTGCGCGCGGGGTGCTGAGACGACTGGCGGCATTTCAGGCCAAGGTCGTCGATCCGCGCGCAGACGCTGCGCCCGGCAAGATTCTGCATGAGATGCGTGGCGGCGAGATGGCCGCGCTGCACGAGGTGCCGTTCGCCCAATATTATGGCAGCGTAGACTCGACGCCGTTGTTCGTTCTGCTGGCCGGCCTCTATGTCGAGCGGACCGGCGACGAATCGACTCTGCGCGAGTTGTGGCCGGCGATCGAGGCGGCGCTGGGCTGGATCGACGGTCCCGGCGATCCGGACGGCGACGGCTTCGTCGAATATCGGCGCGCGACCGAGCAGGGACTCGCCAACCAGGGTTGGAAGGATTCGTTCGACGCGATCTTTCACGCCGACGGCAAACTTGCCGACGGCAACATCGCGCTGGCTGAAGTGCAAGGTTACGTATTTGCCGGCAAGCGTCTGGCGGCGCGATGCGCGCGCCGGCTCGGTATGATCGATCGGGCCCGTGCGCTCGAGCGCGCGGCCGAGCGTCTGGCTGCCCGGTTCGAGGATGCGTTCTGGGTGCCGGAGCTCGGTACGTACGCGCTGGCGCTGGACGGAATGAAACGGCCCTGCAAGGTGCGGACGTCGAATGCCGGGCAACTTCTGTTTACCGGGATCGCTTGCGGAGAGCGGGCGCGAATGGTCGCCGCCGATCTGATGCGGCCGGCGTTTTTCACCGGATGGGGAATCCGCACGGTGGCGGCCGGCGAAGCGCGCTACAATCCGATGTCCTATCACAATGGATCGATCTGGCCGCACGACAACGCGCTGATCGCGCTTGGCCTCGCCAGATATGGTCTCAAGCATTCAGTCGAACATGTCTTCAAGGGACTGTTCGATGCCGCGAGCTATATGGATTTCCGCCGATTGCCGGAACTGTTCTGCGGTTTCCGCCGCGAACCGCGGCGCGGCCCTACGCTGTATCCGGTGGCGTGCTCGCCGCAGGCATGGGCGAGTGCGACGCCGTTCACGCTTCTGGAAGCGGCGCTCGGATTGGAATTCGATGCCGCGGCAAGCGAGATCAGATTGCATAATCCGCGGCTGCCGGCGTTTCTCAACGAGGTGATCCTGCGCGATTTGTGCCTTGGCGAATCCAGTGTGGACCTGCGCTTGCGCCGGCACGACGACGACGTATCGCTCGAGGTGTTGCGTACGCGCGGCCACATTCGGGTATCGATCGTGCTGACCCGTTAAGGCGAGTCATTTCGCGCGTCCGACGATCGGTGAGTGCCGGAACGCGCGCGACATGAGACCGTTCGTGAAATTGCCACCGTGCGTGGTGTGTCGAAACGTTTTGGCAGTGAGGACCGATGTCCAAGCAAGGCTGGAAGAGTGCCGTTTTTTTGAGTTCCGCCCTGATCTTCGCCGCCACACATGTGGCGGCCGATGACACAGGTTCGCCGCAAGCAAATCCGGCGCCTGCCCAGACGCCGGACGCCGCCAAACCTGCGGCCAAGGAGGCCGCTCCGCCGCCGTCGATCACCGTGATCGGTCCGGCCGACGCCCACGGCGTCCTGGGCCGGGATGTGCGCAGCACAAGCGGTCAGAACATGGGGCGGATCGTCGATGTGATCGTGGATCGAGCGGGTGCGGTTCGCGCGGCGGTGATCGATTTCGGCGGATTTCTCGGCGTCGGCAGCCGGAAAATCGTCGTCGACTGGAGCGCGCTGCATTTCGGCGGCGTGAAGGGCAAGTCCGACAGCATCACCCTCGACCTGACGCAGGACCAGGTGAAGGCGGCGCCCGAATACAAGGAAGGCGCGCCTGTCGTGGTGCTGGGCGCGTCGGGAACGTTGCAGCCCCTGCGCTTTGATCATTGACCTCAAGGGAGATTCGATCTGTTTGCACTTCTGTCGCGACGACCGCGTGACCCCGATAGCGTGCGCCACGATCAGGCGTCCGCGGCGGAGGCGAGTGCGCAGCAGGCAGCCGACACACACGAGGAGCATCCCTCCCGACAAAGCCAGCGCGGCCTCGACTGGTTCATCTTCTTCCTGGCCGACGTGCAAACCGGCTTCGGCCCGTTCGTTGCGGTCTATCTCACCACCCAGAAGTGGACGCAGGCCGAGATCGGCCTGATCCTGTCGATCGGCGGCATCGTCGGCCTGATCGGTCAGATGCCGGGCGGCGCCATCATCGATGCCGCGCGCTCGGAGCGTTTCGTGGCTGGGCTCGCGGTTGCCACCATCGGCGTCAGCGCGCTCGCTTACGCGGCTTGGCCGATCTTTCCAATCATTGCGCTCGCCGCGCTCCTGCATGCGGCGGCGAGTTGCGTGCTCGGCCCCGCGATTGCCGCCATCAGTCTCGGTCTCGTCGGCCCTGCCGCGATCGGCGAGCGACTGGGCCGCAACGCCCGCTTTGCGTCGCTTGGCAACGGCGTGGCGGCGGCGGTGATGGGCGCAGTCGGCTACTTCTTGTCGAGCCGCGCAGTGTTCGTGGTGAGTTTCCTGTTCGCGACGGCGACGCTGTTTTCGTTGGCATCCATTCGCGATCGTGAGATCGATCCGGAGCAGGCCCATGGCGCCATCACCCGTGCTGAGCCGGACCCTCACGCGACCAGCATCTTTCATCTGCTGGGTCAGCGGCCGCTGCTGATTTTCGCCTGCGCGGTGTTCCTGCTGCAGTTTGCCAATGCCGCGATGCTTCCGTTGATGGCCGGCATCGTGACCGCGCGCTCGAGTCAATGGGCGCCGGTGCTGATTGCGCTCTGCATCATCGTTCCGCAAGCGATCGTCGCCCTGATGTCTCCAACGGTCGGCCGCAAGGCACAGGCGTGGGGACGCCGTCCGCTGCTCATGATTGCCTTCGCGGCGCTGGCCGTTCGTGGATTGCTGTTTTCAGTTGTCGAAGATCCCGCGCTTCTCGTTGCGGTGCAGGTGCTGGACGGGCTGACGGCCGCGGTTTTCGGCGTCATGATCCCGCTGATTGCAGCCGACGTTGCGTTCGGTTCCGGTCATTTCAATCTGGCACAAGGCATCGTCGGTACCGCGACCGGAATAGGCGCTTCGTTAAGCACCGCCGTCGCCGGCTATGTGAGCGATCACTTTGGTCACCGTATTGCCTTCATGGAAATGGCCGCTATCGCGTGTCTGGGCCTGTTGCTGATCGCGGCCATCATGCCCGAGACCCGTCTCGCCATCGCGCAGTCGGTCGGACCGAAGACGCCGGACCGGCGCCGGGCGTGATTGCAACCCCTGAAGTCATATGTAACATAACTGTAAAATCATCACACAAGAGGCGCCGTTACTCCCCGCAGGCGCTCCGGATTCTCTCGATGGCGCAGCCTCCCTTCACCATCCGCAGCGTTCAAGCCCTGTGCTATCGCTATCCGCTATCCACGCCTGTCGTGACGTCGTTTGGGCGGATGTTGAACCGCCCCGCAGTCTTCGTTCGCGTTGAGGACGCCGACGGTCATGCCGGCTGGGGTGAAGTCTGGTCGAATTTTCCGTCACCGGGAGCCGAGCATCGCGCGCGTCTCGTCAATGAGGTGCTGGGTCCGGCGATCCTGGGGGCCAGCTTCGCCGGACCGTCCGAGATTTTCGAGAAACTGACGCAAGGCACATCGATTCTCGCACTACAATCGGGAGAGAGAGGACCGTTTGCGCAGGCGATCGCGGGTATCGATCTCGCGGTATCGGATATGGTTGCACGGCGGCAACGAGTGCCGCTCTGGAAACTGCTGGGCGGTCAGAGCGCGACGATCAAGGTTTACGCCAGCGGCATCAATCCCACGGGCGCACTGCAGACGGCCGAGGCGGCGCTGCGTCGCGGCCATCGAGCGCTGAAACTGAAGGTCGGGTTCGAGCGCGACTCGGACCGTGCCAATCTCGCCGTGCTGCGCGGTCTGGCGGGCAATGGTGTGTTGGCGGCTGATGCCAATCAGGCCTGGTCAGCCGCGCAGGCGGTTGAGATCGCGCAGCATTTTGCCGAGTTCGACCTGGCCTGGCTCGAGGAGCCGATCCGTGCCGACCGGCCCTGGGGCGAGTGGCAGGACGTGCATCGCGCCCTGCCGATGCCGCTCGCGGCGGGAGAGAACATTGCAAGCCGCGCGGGCTTTGCGCAGGCGCTCGGCGATGATGTGCTCGGGGTGGTTCAACCCGACATCGCGAAATGGGGCGGGCTCAGCGTCTGCGCCGGCATCGCGCGCGATATTCTGACGGCCGGCAAGACGTTCTGTCCGCATTATCTGGGCGGCGGCATCGGCCTGTTGGCGTCGGCCCATCTGCTGGCGGGCGTCGGCGGCGAGGGGTTGCTTGAAATCGACTCCAACGACAATCCCCTGCGTGACCGATTTTGCGGTCCGGTCTCCGATGTCGTGGATGGCACGGTGACGCTCGGCGATGCGTCCGGGCTTGGCATCGAGCCTGATCTCGCGTCGATCGAACAATACCGGACCGTCTGAGCCAGCGGCGTAAATCCGCACTCTCGAAAACGCCCGTCTGACGACATCGCTATGGCGTGCCGGAACGTCGAGCCCCGCTCAGTTCACGCACGAGATTCTCGATGCGATCCAGATCCCGTACATACAAATTCCGCTGAGGGTACGGAATATCGATCCCTTCCTTGCGGAAGCGCTTGAGAATCTCGAGACGAATCTCATTGGAGGCACCGGCGTCGACGCCAATATGTGCGACGTGAAAGAACACCATGAATTCGAGCGCGTCGGCGCCAAAGTTGTTGAGAATGGCAAACGGCTCCGGTGATTTTAGCGCGCGCGGATTCTGCGCGACGATCTCGAGAAGAATGGCGATGACCTTGTCCGGGTCGGCTTCGTAGGAGGTGCCGACCGCCACCGACAGGCGCGCCGAATAGCTGCCGTGCATCCAGTTTACGACCTGTCCGCTGATCAGGTCGGCATTCGGTACGATCACCGAGAGGTTGTCGTACGTCGCGATCTCGGTGGCGCGTACGTTGATGCGCTTCACCACGCCCATGCGGGCGCCCACCTCGATGCGGTCACCGACCTTGATCGGACGCTCCACAAGCAGGATGAGGCCCGAGACGAAATTGTTGATGATGGATTGCAGCCCGAAGCCGATGCCGACCGACAATGCGCCGGCTACGATGGCGACGTTCTGCAGATTGAGGCCGACATAGGACAGCGCAATCAGCGCGGCAAGAATAACGCCGATATAACCCGCGCCGGTGCCGATCGAACTGCGAACGCCAGTGTCGAGATTGGTCTCCGGGAGAAAGCGTTCCTCCAGCCACCGTTGAACGGCACGGGTGGCGATGATCCCGATGATGAGGACAGCGATCGCGCCGAGAATTGCGGACGGCGAAATGGTGATGTTGCCGACCGTGAAGCTGAAGAATGCCGACGACATCGAGCCGACGACATCGTCGGAATGGACCCCCCACGTCGTGAGAACGATGAAAGCAGCAAGCCCGATCAGGGAAAGTTGAACAAGGCCGCCCAGGACCGCAGCGATCTGGCGTACGGCCGCGCCGCCGAGACCCGCCGTTTGACGCAAGAAGCGGCCAATCGCGCCATGAAAGGCAAACGTTGCTGCGATCAAGGCCGCGGCGAACTGGCTCAGCAGCACGAAGGTCATCAGCACGCTGACGATCACGATCATTTCGATCGAGAGGAACCGGCCGAATGCCACATAGCCGGCGAGCGGGCCGAGGACCGCGGCGGCGGCCATAGCCCAGCCGACCGGAATCAGCAGGTGCCATGCGGACTTTTTCGGAGGCGGGGCAGCTTCGTCGTCGGCATCGTTACCTGCTGCAATGCGCAGCACGCCCATGAAAAGCAGCGCCTTTGCGATGGCAACGACACCCTGGCTCGCTACCGAAAGTTCAGCGGGTGCTGCGATCGCAAGATTGGTCGCATCCAGCACGGCACCGAAACCGGCGACTACCGCCAGCAGGACGGAGAAGGGCGTGATGTGCTCGGCGGCGTTGTCCTCCAGTTCGATCAGGCGCCAACTTGGGCGCCCCGGCGCAAGCACTGCGGTCGTCAGGCGGACAAAGAAGACACCGAAGGTGATGGTGAAGAAGAATGCGCGAACAACCGGATTGACGTCGCTGGGCAAAACTCCGAGCGCTATCAGCGCCTGGTAGAGTACAAGTAATGCGACGCCTGTCAGCGCCGTGCTCACCAGCACGATGGCGGCGGCCGAACCCGCTTTCCGCAGGGGACGAGGATCTGTTACGTCGGGGTCCCGTGTCGTCCAGCGCGACCACCAGTTCCGTCCCGGCGACAGGAAGAACCCCAGCACCACGATCGCTGCGATCGCCAGTCCCGAAATCGCACGAAGGGGCTGGGAGATCAGCAGGCGGCCCCAACCTGAGAGAAGATCGATCAGATGGCCGGTCGCAGAGGGTACCGCGGTTGCGACCGTGACCCAGAATGTTGGATTGATCAGACTGGCGGAGCGTTGCAGTACCGAATTGGCGAACATCGTGCGCCGCCGATCGGAGATCGTGTCGAGCGATTGCTGGGCGCGCACGTTGATAAGCTTGGCTTGCTGAATGAGATCCTGCCGGGCTGCAATTTCGGCAAGCAACTTGGCACGCTCGAGCTTGACGTCGGATGATTGTTTTGTCGTGGCTTTGGGATTTGGTGCCAGCTCGGCCGCCCGCGCGGTTGCGGCATCGAGCCGTGGCGTAACCCCCAGGATCAGATCACGTGCGCCGCTCTGCGTCGCTGAGGTCCGGTCCCGAAGATCATTCAACGTGGCATCGTCGATCGTGCGGCTATGCAGCGCCCCTTCGACCTGATCGAGCGTCTGCTTCCATTCGTCGAGCTTGGATTGCGCTTGCGGAAACTGAGGGGCTTCGACGGCGGGCAGATCTTCTGCAGGCGGAGGCGGAACGGGGGCCGTGGCTACCGGGCTCGCGGCCTTGGCGTTTGCGGGCGCAGGCGTTGCGGCGTGAAGCGGCATCCACGACAGCAGAGCGATCAGAAATGCGGCCGCGCGAATGATCTTCATGGCTGTGCTGCCTGTTGAAACGATGCGGGAAGTGACGATGGGGTCAAGCCTGGAATCGTCTGTTCGGATGCGGCGAGGTCGGCGGCTGGTTACGCGGTCGCGCAAGTGACGCGATTCGGATTTTGCGAATAATATGCAGGAATCCGCCTCTTGTATGTAACTCGCTCCACGAGCCACCATTCCTGATCTGATGGAAGGGCTGACAAACCCAGCTTCATCGCATTTATGCGGCCGAATTTGGCGATATTTTGCGCAGGAGCGCATCACAATGGGGCACGGCGCGTCAACGCATGACGCGTCGACCATGCAGTTGGGCAAGCCGAGGCGCTAAAATCCGCGCCCCGGTCGCAATACGTTCAAAGCACGAGCGATCAGGAGAGCTTTGTCAGCCCGGTCGGCGGGCCGTCGATTCCGGTCCATCCGCCGTCGACGAACAAGGTGCTGCCGCTGACATAGCTTGCCGCGTCGGACGCGAGATAGGCGACGGCGGTCGCGACTTCGTCGGAACTGCTCCAACGGTTGAAGACGGTGTGCGCTGCATAGAGGTTGTAGATATCCGGCCGTTGCTTGAACGGTTCGGTCAGGGTTGTTTCCGCGATGCTCGGCGCGATCGCGTTGACGCGAACGCCGTTGCGGCCGACTTCCGAGGCAAAACCCTTCACCAGCAGACTGATCGCGGCTTTGGTCGAACCGTAAACCGCAAGCCCCGGCTCGATCGTAACGGCACGAACCGACGAGCATGCGATGATGCTGCCGCCTTTCTGCTTGACCATGATCCCGCCGAACGCTTGAAAGAACCACACCGTCCCCTTGATGTTGAGAGTGAGGACGCGGTCGAGGTCTTCGTCGGTGTAGTCGAGAATGGTCTTGCGGATGTTGAGACCCGGCGTAGTGACGGCGATGTCCAGCCGCGGAAACTTTGCTCTGACGGTTTCAGCGAGAGCGACGACATCGGACCGTTGCGCAGCATCACATGCGACGCCGTCCGCTATGCCACCGCGTTCGCGAATCCCGGCAGCGGTCGCCTCGGCTCCTTCTTTGCTGCGGTCGGCACATACAACCTTGGCGCCCAGCGCCGCCAACGCTTCCGCCGACGACTTCCCAATCCCAGCGGCTGCGCCAAGGACAACCGCGGTCTTGCCGGTGAGATCGAACAGTTTGCGGTAGTCGGTCATCGTGGTTTTCCTCGCGCAATCAATTGGGTGCTCGCCTCAGACAAAACCCGCGCAATTGGCTTGATTTGTTGAAGGCGAGCTTTGTATACTAATATATTAGTTGAGATGGAAGCTTTGAATGCCGGTGCGCGCGGGGAAAGCCAGCGACAAGGCGATGACTGCGGCGCGGCTGCGCCGTGGCGCGCGGCCACGCAGCGCCACCGCCGCCGCACGGATTTATCAGCTGCTTCGTGGCGAGTTGATTTCGCTGCAGAGAAAACCCGGCGATATCGTTTCGGAGGCCGAGATCGCACTTGCCAATGGTGTGAGCAGGACGCCGGTGCGCGAAGCCATTCTGAAACTGGCTGACGACGGCCTTGTCGATATTTTTCCGCAATCCGGAATCTGCGTATCGCGGATACCAATGGCGGCGCTTCCCGAAGCCATTCTCGTTCGCAAGGCGCTGGAGGAAACCACCGCGCGTCTCGCCGCCGAGCGCGCGACCTCAAGCCAGGTGATGGCGCTGCATGCGATCCTGGAGCGTCAGCGCGAAGCCAACGCGGCTTCCGACAACGATGCGTTTCATCAGGCCGACGAGCTGTTCCATGCGACGGTCGCCGAAGTCGCGCGGCATCCCGGAATCTGGGCACTCATTCAACAGGTCAAGGTTCATGTCGACCGGTACCGCCGGCTGACGCTGCCCCAGGAGGGGCGGATCGCGCGCGCGATTGGAGAACACGAAGCCATCCTCGCGGGAATCGAAGCGCGCGATCCGGCGCAGGCGCGATCTGCGATGGAGGCCCACCTTGAGCGTCTGCTGCGCGACATTTCGGCGACGCAAAACATCAATCCCGATTTTTTCGAACCATGACAACAAACACGACGCGGCCGGAAACAGGCTGCGCGAACGGGAGAAAATAACATGAAGCGGTTCGTTGACAGCCATATCTGCAGGTGCGCGGCGTGACCCAGGCAGGTGACGCAGACGTCATGCTGGCTGCCGGAGCGCAGGGCGTTCCGGGCCATGCGGCCGCTCCGTCGCGGCGCGGTGAAATTGCAGCGTTGCGATGGCTCGATAGGTCGGCCGAGATGGCGGTCGTGGTCGCCCTGCTGGTCGAACTCGGTCTGGTGATCGCCAACGTCGCGGATCGCCTTTTCTTTGCTCATTCCTTTCTTTGGACCGACGAAGCTGCGCGGCTGGCCCTTTCGATTTTGGCATTCATCGGCGGTGCGGTCGCCTACCGCCGGCGCGATCATGCATTCGTCCGGGTCGTTCTCAGCCGGCTGCCTCAGCGTGGCGAGCGCGGGTGCCTGGCGCTTGCCGACGTGGTTGTTCTCTTTGTCTCGGCCATTACTTTTGTCACCTCGCTCGAATTCATTGCCTCGAGCTGGGACGAACTGACGCCGATCCTGCAATTGCCGGCGGCGTTGATTGCCCTGCCGCTGCCGATCGGTCTTGTCCTGCTCATGATCTATGCCGCGGTGAACCTGAAACGCGACCATGGCCGTATGGCCATCGGTGTTGGTCTTGGCTTTGCGCTCGTGATCTGCGTTGCCGCACTGACCCGCGATATCTGGCTGCCGCTGCTTGGCGACGATGCTGCGATCATCGCCGCGCTGTCGCTGTTCTTCGTCGCGATCCTCGCCGGCGTGCCCGTGGGTTTTGTGCTGCTGCTGGCCACCGCGACTTACCTGTGGGGGACCGGCGCCGCCTCGTTGGTTGTTTTGCCGCAGACCATGGTCAACGGCACCGGCAACTTCATCCTGCTGGCCGTGCCGTTCTTCATCCTGGCCGGCCTCGTGATGGAGCGCGGCGGAATCAGCGTCCGCTTAGTGCAGTTCATTCATGCGCTGGTCGGTCACATGCGCGGCGGCCTGCTACAGGTCACGGTCGGCAGCATGTATCTGGTCTCGGGCTTGTCCGGCTCGAAGCCTGCCGATGTCGCGGCGGTCGGTACGGTGATGCGGGACGAATTGACCGAACGACACGGCGCGGCTGAAGGCGCCGCTGTTCTCGCTGCGTCCGCCGTGATGGGCGAGACCGTACCACCCAGCATCGCCATGCTGATCGTGGGTTCGATCACCAACGTCTCGCTGGGTGCCATGTTCATCGGTGGCATCATTCCGGCAGCCGTGATGGCCGTGTGCCTGATGGTGATGATCTACGTGCGGGCCGGCAGCGCATCGCGCCTGCCGCGCGCCGACGTGCGGACGATCGCGCGTGCCGGCGTCGGAGCTATCTTGCCGCTGCTGATGCCGGGCCTTTTGATGGCCGGCATTCTGTTTGGCATCGCCACGCCGACCGAGATCGCGGCGCTCGCCGTGGTCTATGGAATCCTGCTGTCGGCGTTGGTCTATCGCGAGCTTACGCTGCAAAGCTTCATGCGTATCGTGATCGATACTGCCGCGCTGACCGGTGTGCTGTTGTTCATTTTCGCGGCTGCTTCGAGCTTCTCTTGGACGTTGACGGTCGCGCTGCTGCCGCAGCGGTTGGTGGCCTTGCTTCAATCGGTCGGCGATAGCGCAACGATCTTCATGGTCTGCTCGATCGTTCTGCTCATTCTGGTCGGCGTGCTGCTCGAAGGATTGCCGTCGCTCAACGTGCTGGCGCCGCTGCTGTTGCCAATCGCCGGCAAGCTCGGCTTGAGCGAGTTGCACTACGCGCTGGTCCTGATCATCGCCATGGGGATCGGCGGCTTCATGCCGTTCGCGGGTGTCGGCTTCTATGTCTGCTGCGCGGTCATGCGTTGCAATATCGAGACGGCGTCACGGGCGATGCTGCCTTATCTCGTGGTGCTGATTGGTGGCCTGCTGATTGTCGCCTTCTTCCCGTGGCTGACGCTGTTTCTGCCGCACTATTTCGGATTTCGCGGATAACGAACCGTCCGTGGTATCGCGGACATAAGACCCTCGAGGAGGAAAGTATGGATCGACGATCATTTCTGAAAACAGGCGCGGGAGTCGCCAGCTTGACGCTGGCCGCGCCCTACATTGCGCGCGCGGCGGTCACCACGCTTCGCTTCGCGCACTTCGCCGACGAAAATCACCCGGCCAATATCGCCGCCAAGCAATTCGCCGCCAATGTCGAGAAGCGCACCAACGGCGCGCTCAAGATCGCGATCTTCCCCAACAATCAGCTTGGCGGTCCGCCGGAGCAGGCGCAGCAGATCAAGCTCGGTACCATCGACATGGGACTGCCGACGCAGGGTCAGCTCGACAAGTACGACAAGGCGTTTGCGGCGATGGAGCTGCCGTTCATCTTCAACGGTCCAGAAGAGGCGTTCCCAATCCTCGACGGCCCCACAATGGATTGGTTCCGTCCGCTTGCGGAGAAGCAAGGCTTCATCCTGCTGCGCAACTGGGAATATGGCTTCCGCAATCTCACCAATAGCGTGCATCCGATCAATGCGCCCGATGATGTAAAGGGGCTGAAGATCCGCACGCCGCCGGAATTGCAGATCCAGGCGTCGATGGAGGCGCTTGGCGCGGTGGTGCAGGCGATTGCCTTCCCCGAGCTTTATCTCGCGCTCTCGCAGAAGGTGGTCGACGGCGAAGAGAATCCGATCGCGGTGATCTACTTCAACAAGATCGCCGAAGTGCAGAAGCATCTCGCGCTCACCCGTCACATCTACAACAACATGATCCACACCGTCGGCGTGAACACCTGGAAGCGTCTGACGCCGGAACAGCAGACGATCTTCCGCGAGGAGAGCAAAACGTCGGGCGAATTGATGCGCAGGCTGATTGCGGACGCGGAGACGGATCAGATCGCGAAGCTTGAGAAGGCAGGGATGCTGGTCACGCGTCCTGATCTGGCGCCGTTCCGCGCCAAGATGGATCCGGCCTACAAGCGCATCGCGGATTATGCCGGCGCCGACAACGTCAAGAAATTCCGCGATATCGTTGAGAAGCATCGCAAGGGCTGACGTTCCTGTGCTCAGGACAATTCAAGGGCTCCGGCAAACCGGAGCCCTTATCTTTTTGTGCCCATCGCGCTGAATTTGCGTGTGACGCGTGATGATCTCAATCCATTGATATTGCTTGTAATTTTACTTAGTGACCCACGTCACAGTTTCCTCGTTGCCGATGATCCAAGGTGGGACATCAAACAACGGCCGCGGATTTTACGGCCAACCCGAGGAGCTTCAGATGACCATCGTTCGCACCAAGACCGTCCGTCAGTTCGCCGCGACATTGGCTGTCGCGATCTCCCTTGCGGCGCTGTCGAGCCCGAGCTTCGCCTTCACCGCCGAAGCGCAGCGCCAGTGCACCGGTGACGCGTTCCGCCTGTGCAGCTCCGAAATCCCCAACATCAGCCGGATCACCGCCTGCATGGTCAAGAACCGTAGCCAGCTCAGCCCGGGCTGTCGCGTCGAACTCGACAAAGGCATGGCCGCGCAATCGCGCAAGGTCGCGGAGCAGTAAGACGCTTATTCAGCGGTCCGTCGCATCCCACACCACGGGAAGATTGAGCAGGCCGCGGAAGGCCCAGCCGCCGATCCGGACGGCTTCGCCTTCCACCAGCCGAAGATTGCGAAGCCGCCGGAAAATAGTCGGCAGCCCGACATCGGCGACCATCGATCGCGAGGCCCACGCGCCGGCGCAGAAGTGTGGACCGGCACCGAATGCGATGCTCTTCGAGGCATCGCGGCTCAGATCGAAGGCATCGGGACGTTCGAAATATTGCTCGTCGCGGTTGGCCGATCCGAACATGAAGAAAATCCGGTCCTCCGTTTCGAAATCGATGTCCCGGATTGTCCACGGCTTGGCGATGCGCCGCGGCGACATGCCGATCGGCGAGATCCAGCGGGCATATTCCTCGAATACCTGCATCCACGGATATTGCCCTGCCAGCACCTCGGCAAGTTGATCGGGATGGGTCAATAGCGCCCACACCGTGCCCGAAATCGCGTCGCGGGGTTCGTTCTGGCCGCCACTGATCGCGAGCTTGATATTGGCCCTGATGCTCTCCATCGGCATGCCGGCCTTCAGCATCACGCCGAGCAGACTTTGGTCCGGCTGCTTCGACAGAACCGGAACCATGTCGTCGATCGCCGCATCGATGCCGGCCGTCGCGGCGTGACATCGCGCCTCGATCTCGGGAACGCCCGCGTAGTTGGCGATACCGTCGATCATGGCTTGCGACCACGCGTCCATGTCCTCGAACCGCATGCTTGTCAGGCCGGTGATGGACTTCAGGCATTCCGCGGAGAAGGGCAGAGCGAATTTTTTGCAGAAGTCGATGGGCCGGCCGGGCTCGAGACTGTCGATGATGCGATCCGCATGAGCCTGGAATTGCATGCTCCAGTGCGATTTGACGGTCTTGGGCGATACCGCAGGAAAGATCGTGGCGCGTTCAGACATGTGCGCATCGCCGTCCTTGCGCATCATGTTGTGGCCCATCAGCTTGTTCATCAGTCCTAGCGGCTGATGCGAGCTGAAGATGTCGATCTGTTTCTCCGAAATGAAGATGTCGTCACGCCGGCAGAAGATCGTGCTGCCGAGTTGTGGAATGAAGGCGATGGGTGCATCGCGACGCAATTCGGCCAGCACGGGGTAGGGATCGTTCCAGAACGCCGGCAAATCGATATCGATGCGGGGAGCAGTCGTCACGACAGGTTGCTTTCGGGTTCGGACATCACACAAATCCGCTCCGGGTCATTTGACGCGATGGCACCACGCTTTTCAAGTCCGCTAACAGTCAAGGATGCTGCTGCCGATTGCTTGTTTTTGTGCTTTGCTGACGTTCCGCGGTGCAATCGGGTTGTGGAGACGGCAAGGACTGCTTGATGTCGAAACTCGTTTTCAAATCGGATGAGGGCTATGCCGCCATGCTTACGCGGGCGCGGGCCCTCGTGCCTGTTCTGCGCGACCGGGCTGCGAAGACCGAGGAATTGCGCCGGCTTCCGCCAGAGACCGAGAAGGATTTGCATGCGGCGGGACTGTTCCGCATCCTGCAGCCCAAGCGGATCGGAGGCTCTGAGTTCGACTATGTGGCACTGGTCGATTTCGCCGAGGTGATCGCGACAGCCGATGCATCCACCGCCTGGACGCTTGCCAACCTGGCGAGCCATCACTGGATGCTCGGCATGTTCGATGACCGGGCACAGGACATCGTCTGGGGCAGGGACGTCAACGCCCTGATCGCGTCATCCTTTGTATTTCCCGCAGGCCGCGCCCGAAAGGTCACAGGCGGCTATCGCCTGCAAGGCCGCTGGCCGTTTTCGTCCGGGGTGGATTCCTGCGCGTGGAACATGCTCGCGGGTATCGTGTCATCCGACGATGAAGCGGATGGGATCGAATATCGCGTCTTTCTGGTGCCCCGCCAGGACTACAGGATCATCGACATGTGGAATGTCACCGGCCTGAAGGGGACGGGCTCGAACGATATCGCCGTCGATGATGTCTTTGTTGCCGATGCGATGACCGTTTCGGTTGCCGAGATCGACGGCGGACCGTCGCCGGGGAGCATTGTCAATCCAAACCCTCTCTACACGCTGCCCGTGTTCGCGCTGTTTCCCTTCGTGTTATCAGGCGTGGCGCTCGGCAACGCACAAGCCTGTCTCGACGACTACATCGAGGTGGCTCGCCATCGCGCAACCACCTATAGCCGTGCCAAGCTCGGCGATCTCCAGTCCACCCAAATCAAGATTGCGGAAGCGTCGGCGAAAATCGATGCCGCGCGTCTCATCATGCGGTCGGCTTGTCTCGAGGCGATGGTGGACGCGCGTCGCGGCCATATCCCGGACATGGCGGTAAAGACCCGATGGCGGCGCGACGGGGCTTATGCGGTGAACCTGTGTACCGAGGCGGTATCGCTCCTGTTTGCCGCGAGCGGCGCGAGAGGTTTATTTGCCGGAGCGCCGCTGCAGCGCCAGTTCCGGGATGCGAATGCAATCAACTCCCATCTCGCATTCAATTTCGACGCGGCGGGCACCAATTACGGTCGGGTCGCGCTCGACCTGCCATCCCAGAACCTGACTCTGTGAGATCGTTTGATGGCGGACGATCCAGAATTTCCCGAGGTGCCGGACCCGGCCAACGAACTGGCGAGCAACCAGTCGGCTATCGACCCGCGCGATTTCCGCAATGCGTTAGGGACCTACGCAACCGGTGTCACCATCATCACGGCCGTTGACGCCGCTGGAAAACCGTATGGGCTGACCTGCAATTCGTTTGCGTCTGTATCGCTGAACCCGCCACTGGTGCTGTGGAGTCTCGTGATTTACTCCCAGAGCATGAGCGCATTCCAGAACGCCAGCCACTTCGCGGTCAACGTGCTCGGTGCATCGCAGCGGGCGCTGGCGTCCAGATTTGCCCAATCCTCGGGTGACAAATTTGAAGGCGTGCAGTGGACGCCCGGTCTCGGCGGCGCGCCGCTTCTGCCCGGCAGCGTGGCGAATTTCCAGTGCCGCACCGTCGATCGCTACTATGGCGGCGATCACGTCATCTTCCTCGGTGCGGTGGAGAACTATCGCTACGACAGGTCGGAGGCGCTGCTGTTCGCGCGAGGCGGCTATGGCCGTTTCATAGAGGAGGGGTGAACTCCGTCGGCTCAAAGGGCCTTCTGCTCTTCCTCGAGACCGTTCTGCCAGGTCGATGGCCGTGTGCCGAAGCCGCGCTTGGCACGCGTGCCGAGCCAGTAGCCGAATTGCGGCGGCACGTTCCGGAATGGACCGTCGACCCCCAGCTTCAGTGCGGCGTCCATCGGCCAGTTCGGATTGTTGAGGATCTCGCGACCGACCGCGATCAGGTCGGCCTGGCCGTCGCGCAGAATCTGTTCGGCCTGATCGCCATGGATGATCAACCCGACCGCCATCGTCATGATATCGGCGTGGCGCCGGACGTAATCGGAGAGCGGCACCTGATAACTGTATTTGATTTCCTTGCCGAGGATCGGCGCGACGTCGGTAATGCCGCCCGATGAACAGTCGATCACATCGACACCCTTGGCTTTCAGAATTTTCGCAAGGCGCGCGCTTTGCTCCGGTCCCCAGCCGGCATTGTCTTCGACGGACAAGCGAACGAATAGCGGCTTGTGGTCGGGCCAATACGACCGGACCCCCTCGGTAACTTCGATAATGAACCGCATCCGGTTGGCTTCCGAACCGCCGTATTCGTCGGTGCGCTGGTTGGACCGTTCGGACAGGAATTCGTGCACCAGATAGCCGTGCGCGCCATGAAGCTCCAGCACGTCAAACCCCGCGTCGTGTGCTCGCCGGGCCGCTTGGCCCCAGGCCTGCACCAGATCCTTGACCTCGCGGCGGTCCAGCGCGCGGGGGACCGGCCATTTCTCGCTATGTGCAATGGCGCTCGGCGCCACCGGCGTCCAGTCGTCCCAGTCGTCGATGTCGGCGGTCCGCTGCAGCGGGCGATCACCCTCCCAGGGGCGGTTGGCCCGTGCCTTGCGGCCGGAGTGGCCGAGCTGGATTCCCGCGACTGCATTCTGCTGCTTGATGAAGCCCGCGACCCGCTTCAGCGGCTCGACGAACTTGTCGTCCCAGATACCGAGGTCACCGACCGTGCCGCAGCCCCGCCGTTCGACTTTCGTCGATTCCACGACGACAAGGCCGGCGCCGCCGGCGGCGAATTTGCCGGCATTCATCAGATGCCAGTCGGTCGGAAATCCCCTGACCGCCGAATACTGATGCATCGGCGGCACGACGATACGGTTGCGCAACTCGACGCCACGGATCGTCAGCGGGGAAAATAGCCGGATGTGGGACATGGGACTTTTGCCTCAATTGACTTTGGATAGTGTCCTTATCCATGGATGTTTTTCGGGCGGTATGGGATCATACCCCACGGGGTCAGAGGGGCAAAAGCCGATCGAATGCCTTGTGACGATCCGGCTGCAGCGGTCTTCGATGCGGCGTGGGTTTTCTGTTGAGCACGATTCCGTGGTCCCGCCGGTCATTTTTGTTAATTGAGGTCATCGTGGTCGATCCGGTTTTGATCCTTGGAATTCCCCTCGATTTCATCCTGTTCGCGCTAATTTTGCTCGGGATTGCGCTGTTTCATCACCATACGCTGCCGATTGCTCTGACGGGACTCGCCGTCATCATCGGTTACAAGATCGGGTTCACCGGATTCAAATTCGGGACGGGATTCACCGGATTTGGTCATCATATGGAACACGAGTGGGTCATGCTGACCAACCTGTTCCTGTTACTGATGGGTTTCGCTCTTTTATCGCGGCATTTCGAGGAAAGCCGAATTCCGGACGAAATGCCGGCGCTGCTGCCTGACGACTGGAAGGGCGGCGCGGTCCTGCTGGTCCTTGTTTTCGTCATATCGAGCTTTCTCGACAACATCGCCGCGGCACTGATCGGCGGCACGGTGGCGCGGCATGTCTTTCGTGGCAAGGTGCATATCGGCTATCTCGCAGCGATCGTCGCAGCGTCAAACGCTGGTGGATCGGGCAGCGTTGTCGGCGACACCACGACGACGATGATGTGGATCGATGGCGTCAGCCCGCTCAGCGTGGTGGAAGCCTATATTGCTGCGGTCGTGGCGATGGCGGTCTTCGCCATCCCGGCGGCGATCTTTCAGCAACGGTACTCGCCCATCGTCAAGAATCCGCCAAGCGGCCTGCGGGTGGACCGTGCCCGTGTCTTCATCGTGGTTCTGATTCTCGCCGCCGCGCTGGTCGTCAACATCACGGCCAACGTGAAATATCCTTCGCTGCTTGATAGCGTTCCGCTGCTGGGGCTGGCGGTGTGGGCTGCCATCCTGGTGACAGCGCCGCTGCGCATGCCGGACTGGAAGGTCATGCCGGAGACCTTCAAGGGAACGATCTTTCTGCTGTCCCTTGTCACCGCCGCCTCGATGATGCCGGTGGAGCGGCTGCCGGCAGCATCCTGGCATACGGCGCTGGGTCTCGGTTTCGTCTCCGCGGTGTTCGACAACATCCCCTTGACGGCGCTCGCTCTGAAACAGGGCGGCTACGACTGGGGCTATCTTGCCTACGCAGTTGGTTTCGGCGGCTCGATGATCTGGTTCGGCTCGTCGGCGGGTGTGGCGCTGTCGAACATGTATCCGGAGGCGAAGTCAGTGGGATTGTGGGTCAGGAAGGGGTGGCCTGTCGCGGTTGCCTACGTTATCGGCTTTTTCGTGATGCTGGCCGTCTTGGGCTGGCATCCTGATTTGCCCCATTGAAGGTGCGTCCGACATGGCGCACATCTGGGAAACGTCGATAATCGGAAAAACACATGGCAGCCAAATTTTCTCTGGCCAAGGACAAGATCAGGGTTCTGTTGCTCGAAGGCGTGAATGACAGCGCCGTCGAGTTGTTCCACACGACGGGCTATTCCAATCTCGAGCGACTGCCCAAGGCGCTGGATGCTGGTACGCTGCGTGAGGCCGTGAAGGGGGTTCACATCCTCGGCATCCGGTCGCGCACGCAACTCACGCCTGAGATTTTCGCCGCGGCGGACCGGCTGATCGCCGTCGGCTGCTTCAGCGTCGGAACCAATCAGGTCGATCTGAATGCCGCGCGGGCGCAAGGCGTTCCGGTGTTCAATGCGCCGTTCTCCAATACGCGAAGCGTCGCGGAACTGGTGATCGGCGAGATCGTCATGCTGCTGCGCCGGATTTTGCCGCGCTCGATCGCCGCGCATGATGGCGGCTGGGACAAGTCCGCGACGGACAGCCGTGAAGTACGCGGCAAGACGCTCGGCATTGTGGGCTACGGCAATATCGGATCTCAGCTGTCGACGCTTGCCGAGGCGATGGGCATGCGGGTGATCTACTACGATCACACCGACAGGCTGCGCCATGGCAACACCGAGCCGATCGATACCTTGCATGAACTGCTGGCGCACAGCGACGTCGTAAGCCTGCATGTGCCCGAGACACCCGCGACCGCCGGCATGATCGGAGCGGCGGAAATCCGCGCCATGAAGCCGGGTGCCTACCTGATCAACAACAGCCGTGGTACGGTGGTCGATCTTGAAGCCCTCGCAGCCGCGTTGCGCGACGGACACCTCGCCGGTGCGGCGGTCGATGTGTTTCCGGTCGAGCCGGCGTCGAATGCGGATCGATTCACCTCGCCGCTTCAGGGATTGAAGAACGTCATCCTGACGCCTCACATCGGCGGCTCGACCGAGGAGGCGCAAGACCGGATCGGCAAGGAAGTCGCTCGCAAGCTGATCGATTATTCCGATAGCGGATCAACCATGGGCGCGGTGAATTTTCCGCAGGTGCAATTGCCGACCCGTCCGGTCGGTGCGCGGTTCATCCACGTGCATCGCAACGTTCCGGGGGTGCTGCGGCGATTGAATGAGGTGTTCCTGCAGCGTGACATCAACATCGCCGCGCAGTATCTGCAGACCGACAGCGAGATCGGCTACGTTGTTGTCGATGCGGAAGAGCCCGACAACATTGGCGAAGACATCCTCGACGAGATCAGGGCGCTCGACGGTACCATTCGCGCGCGGCTGGTTTACGAGAACTGAGCGGAGTCAGTCGTCATGGCCGGACTTATTTCGGCCATCCACGCGTCTTTGACGCGTGGCCAAGACGTGGATGCCCGGCATAAAGTTGGGCATGATGTATCAAAGGATATCTCCGTCACCGTTCCCGCAACGCTGCCATGAGCAGGCTCCATTGCGTCGCCTCTGTGAATGGTGATGATGGCGCAAACCCGCGCATCGTGGCGGGACGGGAGGGTTTGCATGAATCGGATCACCGGACGTTCGGCATTTCTGGCGTTGCTCAAGGACGAGGGCATTACGCATCTGTTCGGTAATCCGGGAACGACCGAACTGCCGATCATGCATGCGCTCAAGGAGCATCCCGACCTCACTTACGTGATGGCGATGCAGGAAAGCCTCGTCGTCGCAATCGCCGATGGCTATAGCCGCGCTTCCGGCCGGCTGGTCGCCTGCAACGTCCATGTTGCGCCCGGGCTCGGCAATGCAATGGGTTCGCTCTACAATGCAAAGTTCACGGGCACCCCGATGATCCTGACCGCCGGCCAGCAGGAGCAGGGTCATGGTCTGATGGAGCCGCTGCTGTACGACCCCCTGGTGCGGATCGCCGAGCCGCTGGTGAAGTGGGCCGTGGAGGTGACGCGTTTGGAAGACCTGCCGCGCATCGTGCGGCGCGCCGCGAAGATCGCGACCACGCCGCCGACGGGCCCGGTTTTCATCTCGTTGCCGGGCGATATCCTGAACGCCGAAGCTGGCATCGAACTCGGCAAATCGACGCGGGTCGATACACGCGTCCGGCCGTCCGACGGCGCGGTGTCCACGCTTGCGGATCGAATTCTGCGCGCCCGCAATCCGGTCATCGTGGTTGGCGACGAAATCGTCAAAAGCGATGCGCTGAACGAGGCGGCGCAACTGGCCGAGATGCTGGGCTGCCCGGCGTTCCAGCAGTCGGTCGCCTATGGCGCACACTTCCTGTCCGAGAGCCCATGCTACATGGGCCCCTTGTCTCGCGATCAGAAGAACGTGCGCGAGACGCTGGGCGGCTACGATCTGATGATCGTGCTCGGCTCCGATCCGCTGCGGATGTCCGTCTACAGCGAGATCGATCCGTTGCCGGCGGGCCTGTCGATCGCGCAGGTTGGGCTCATCGATTGGGATATCGGCAAGAATTATCCCGTCGATATCGCACTCAAGGCTGACGTCAAGGAAACGCTGCTGGCGCTGATTCCCGCGCTCAAATCGGCTGGCGGAAAGGCGCTCGAGACACGTGCGCGGGATGGGCTTGCGAAGCTAAAGGCAGCCAACTGGACAGCGCGACGGGCCAAGCTCGTCGAGGAGATCACGAAGGCGGGCAGCAAGACGCCGATCAATCCGGACTGGCTGGCGCTGAAGGTGATCGATGCGATGCCGGACAATGCCATTCTTGTCGATGAAGGGCTGACCTCCTCGCGCGCGATTCCCGCGCTGCGCGCGCATCGCGACCGTTACGGCTATCATGCACTCGCCTCGGGCGGCATCGGTTGGGGCTTGCCGGCATCGGTCGGCGTCAGTCTCGCCAATCCGGATCGGCCCGTGGTGTGCTATTCCGGCGACGGCAGCGCGATGTATTCGATCCAGTCGCTATGGACTGCCGCGCATCATAAGCTGCCGTTGAATGTCGTGATCGCCAATAACGGCGGCTATCGGATCATCAAGCAGCGCCTGCTCGCCTTCCACAAGGACGACAACTACATCGGCATGGATTTTGTCGATCCGCCGGTGGATTTTTCCGGGATCGCCAAGGCTCTCGGTCTCAAGGCGATCCGCATCGACGACCCCAAGGATCTCGACGGCAAGCTGACGTCCGCCTTCAACCGGCCCGGCGCAAAACTCATCGAAGTGATGATCGACGGCAAGGTGTGAGAACGAGTTCAGCGCTCTCGTATCAGACGTGCACCGCGGCACGGACACGGCCGGCATCGCCGAACACCCGTAGGTAGCGTTCGATCTCCGACGGTTCGCCTGTCGCCTTTTCCGGATTGTCCGAGAGTTTGACGGCTGGCCGGCCGTTGACCGCCGTCACCTTGCAGACGATCGAGATCGGATCGAGGTCGGCCCCGCCGTCAGGAGAACATCCCACGAAGTCGTTGGTCAGGTTGGTGCCCCAGCCGAAGCTGACCCGCACGCGGCCGGCAAAATGCCGATGCGTCTCCTCGATCGAGTCGGCGTCCATGCCGTCGGAAAACACCAGCAGCTTTTCCCGGGGATCGCGGCCCTTCATCTTCCACCACTTGATGATTTCTTCGCCGGCTGCGATCGGCGGCAGGCTGTCGGGGCGGAAGCCGGTCCAGTCGGCCACCCATTCCGGCGCGTCGCGCAGGAAAGCCTTGGTGCCGAACGCATCGGGCAGGGCGATCAGCAGGTTGCCGCCATAAGTGTGCCGCCACTGGTCGAGAATGCGATAGGGCGCCCAGCGCAATTCTGTGTCGTCGTTGGCTAGCGCTGCGGCCACCATCGGAAGCTCATGCGCGTTGGTGCCGATCGCTTCAAGATCGCTGTCCATGGCGAGCAGGACGTTGGATGTGCCGGTGAATGCCGACCCGAGTCCTTCCTTCACCGCCTCGACGCACCAGCGTTGCCAGAGAAAACCGTGCCGCCGCCGAGTACCGAAGTCCGACAGCCGCAGACCATCCAGCTTTTGCAGCCGCTCGACCTTGGTCCACAGCTTGGCCTTGGCGCGTGCATAGAGAACATCAAGCGCGAAGCGGCCCTGGCCTTTCATCGCCTGCCGCGAGCGCAACTCGTTCAGGATGGCGAGCGCCGGAATTTCCCACATGGTGGTGTGGGTCCATGGACCATGAAAATGCAGTTCGTATTGGCCGTCGACCTTGCGCAACTCGTATTCAGGCAGCCGGAAGGTCGTGAGCCAGTTGATGAAGTCCGGCGAAAACATCTGGGTCTTGCCGTAGAACGTGTTACCGGCGAGCCAGATCAGCTCCTTCTTGCTGAAGCCGATACTGCGTGCATGGTCGAGTTGCGCGCGCAACTCGCCTTCGTCGATGACTTCGGCGAGGCGGACACGACGGCTGCGATTGATGACCGAAAAGGTCACATGCTCGTCCGGATAGAATTCCCGGATCATCTGCATCATCAGCAGCTTGTAAAAATCGGTATCCAGCAGGCTGCGCACGATGGGGTCGAGGCGCCAGCCGTGATTGTAGGTTCGCGTCGCGATATCGGTAACGGTCATGCCACTAAAGTATCGTGCGGCCGGCCGTTTGCAAAGTGTGGGAACGCCAGTGCCGGAGGGTCAGTCCGGCGTTGCCAGCATGACTTTCCGGACCGCCGTTTCCACTTCGTTCCAGGCCGGCTTGCCGGGCGCGAACTGCCGGCGGAGGTAAATCACGAGATCGGCGACCTGCTCGGCATTCAGGCTGCCCTTGAACGCTGGCATATAGCCAAGGTCGCTGGAGACCGGAGTGTCGATGCCGTGCAGGATCACCTGGATCAGGTTGTCTGGCGTCGCGCTGTGCAGGTTGCTGTTGAGCGCCAATGACGGCCGGCTGCCGAACAGTTGCGGACCGCCCACGGCGTGGCAGACGGCGCAAGCGCCCTCATAGATGCGGGCACCGGTCTGAGGCGCGGAGTAGTCAAGCGACAGGGTCGCCGTCTCCAGTTGCACGGCGAGGGCCTGCTGTTGATCGTGACCGACGGCTATGTTGAACGAGGCGAGGTAGTGCGCCATCGCTTTGATGTCATTGTCCGGCAGTGCGGCCAGTTCTTTCACGACCGGGCCCATCGGTCCTGCCGCCACGCCATGGAAGCGGGAGTGGCCGGTGCGCAGGTACGCGAACAACTCGCTCTCGCTCCAGGGAATCGGCGCGTGCGACAGCGATGTCAGCGGCGGGGCTTCCCACCCTTCGGCGAATCCGCCGGCGAGATAGGCCTTCGCATCCTTTTCCGCGCCAAGCGCATTGCGCGGCGTGTGGCACGCGCCGCAATGGCCGAGGCCTTCCACCAGATAGGCGCCGCGATTCCACAGCTCGGACTTCGTCGTGTCGGGCGTGAATTCGCTGTTGTTATGGAATAGCGCATTCCACCCCGCCATCAGTGGCCGCACATTGAAGGGGAAGGGCAGCGCCGTCTCGCGATTGACTGCACGTATCGGCGCCTGCGCCATCAGGTAGGCATAGAGCGCCTGCAAGTCCGCGTCTGTGGTCTTCGCAAAGTGGTTATAGGGGAAGGCTGGATAGAGCTGCCGCCCGTCGCGATGAAGGCCCTCACGCATGGCACGTTCGAAGGCTGGATACGACCATGCGCCAATGCCGGTTTCGAGGTCTGGCGTGATATTGGTCGCGTAGATCGTGCCGAACGGTGTCTCCAGCGGCCGCCCGCCGGCGTTCGTGATTCCGTTCAGAGCCGTGTGGCACACGGCGCAATCGCCGAGCGCCGCGAGTTGTGCGCCGCGTGCGATGGTCGCGGCGGAGTAGGTCGACGCATCCGGGCGCGCGATCGGCGCGATCGCACGTCCCGGCAGAACAGCAGCGGCAAGGCCGATGGCGGCGGCGCATAGCGCCGCGATTCCGGAGACGATGCCGAGCGGCTTTGCGAAAGGGCTCTTCTGCGTTCGCGTTGGCGGAAGCGGCGGTACTGGCAAAATATGCGTCGGCGCTGGCGCCACGCGTCCGAGACCGGCCCTGATTTTCTCCGGCGTGAACGGCGGCTCGCGAAAGCGCACGCCGATCGCATCGAAGATAGCGTTGGCGATCGCGGCCGCGCTCGGCACCGAGGCGGATTCGCCGACGCCCATTGGTGGCTGATCGGCGCGCGGCAGCATCAGCACGTCGATCTTGGGCACGTCGGGAAATTTGACGATGGGATAGGCGCCCCATTCGCGGCTCGCGACCGACGATGGCTCGAACGCGACTTCTTCCATCAGCGCGCGGCTGGTGGACTGGATGACGTTGCCATGGATCTGATGGCGGACGCCGTCCGGATTGATCATCAGGCCGGAGTCCTGGCCTGCGACGACGCGTGTCACGCTGACTTCGCCGGTCGATTTGTCGACGGCGACATCGGTCACCCATGCCGACCATGCCGCCGGTTTGCCCGGAAACGGACCATGCACATAGAGCGCATAAGCGAAACCGCGTCCGTGGACCACGTCGCCGTCCGGTTCAGGCGGCGTCCACACCGGACGCGGCGTCCACTCTGCGCGTTCGGCGACGGCCTTGACGAGGTCGATCGCGCGCGGGTCTTTCAGGTAGCGCAGCCGGTATTCGATGGGGTCGACGCCCGCTTCGGTAGCGAGTTCGTCGATATAGGACTCGTGTGCAAAGGTGTTCGGCAGCGCCGACACGCCGCGTAGCCACGACGCGCGTACGATCGGCGGCATGTCGTGCGCCACGACACGCATCGCATCGTAGTCGTAGGGCGGAATTGCGGTGCGGTCGCCCATCTGCAGAACCGCCGGCGTCGGGGACACCATGCCCGTGAGCAGCAACGCCAGCGTCGGCGCGGCATTGGACGGATAGCGCGTGGCAAAATCATAAGCCGCGACACTGCCGTCGGCGCGCAGGCCGCCATCGACGTCAATCAGTTGCGCGGCGCCCTTCGGCTCCCAGGCATGTTCCTGTTCGCGGGTGAGTTGTACGCGCACGGGTTTTCCGACCGCGCGTGATAGCAGCACCGCATCGGCGGTGACATCGTCGGCGCAGTTGCGCCCGTAGCAACCGGCGGCTTCCATCCGGATCAGATCGATCTCGGTTTCCGGACGGGACAGCAGCCGCGCGAGATCTGCGCGAAGAGCGTGTGGATTCTGGGTGCCGGACCAGACGCGCACCTGCCCCGCCTGCCAGTCGGCGACCGCACACGATGGTCCGATCGAGGCGTGCATCTGATAAGGCCAGACGTAGGTCCGCTTCATCGGCTTGTCTGCCGCGGCAATCCCGCTATCGACATCGCCCTTGTCGAGCAGCGTGCGTGGCGTCGACGGATTGGTACGCAACGCGTTCTGGATGTCGTCGAGATCGGGCAGCGTGGGCGTCGGCTTCCACGTCACCTTGATCTGTGCCGCCGCCTTGATGGCGTTTTCCTCGCGCTCGGCGACCACGCCGACGAAGTCGCCGATCCGCACCACGGCGACGAGACCTGGAATATCCTTGACGGAGGACTCGTCGATCGCGATCAGGCTGGTGCCGACGAAATCACCGGCGTCGACGCCGGCATACGGCGGGCGGACCACGCGACCGTGCAGCATGCCGGGCACGCGGACGTCATGCACATAGACGAGTTCGCCGGTCGCCTTGGCGGGAAGATCGACCCGCGGCACGGACTGCCCGACGATCCGATAGGAATCCGCGGTTTTCACCACGACATCGTCCGCGAGTTCGAGGCGGATGACGTCGTTTCCGATCAACTCACCATAGCTCAGGCTGCGGTTGTCATGGGTGCGAATCAGTCCGTCGTCGACGGTCAATTTGCTCTCGGGCAACTCGAGCCGTTTGGCGGCTAGTTGCACCAGATACTGCCGCGCCTGCGCCGCCGCCTTCCGCAATGGCACGGCCGTGACCTGGATAGTCTCGCTGGCGATGGTCGGTCCCTGGTCTGGCGTGCTGGAGGTGTCGCCGAGCACGACGACCACGCGCGCGAACGAGACGTCGAGTTCGTCGGCTACGATCTGCGCGAGCGCGGTGCGGATGCCGGTGCCGAGATCGACATGACCGTTGAACGCAGTAATAACGCCGTCCGCCGCGATCTTGATGAAGGTCTCGAAGATTCCGGTGCTGGTGACGGTGCCCGCGGGATGAACCACCGAGAGCGATCCGGAAAATTTGTTGCCGGAGCCGAGGGACGATGGCGTCATTGCGCAAGGCTCTCGAGGGTGCGCCCGGCTGCACGCATCGCGGCGCGCATGATTTCCACATGGGCGCCGCAACGACAGAGGTTGTATTTCAGCGCCTCCGCGATCTCCACTTCCGAAGGTTGCGGATTTCTCAACAGCAGTGCCTTGATGGACATGATCATGCCGTTGAGGCAGTAGCCGCACTGCGCGGCCTGTTCTTCGATGAAGGCGCTCTGCACGGGATCAGGGTGTTCGCGGGAGCCCAGACCTTCCAGTGTCAGCACATCGCGGTTCTCGCAGCCGCCGATCGGGATCACGCATGACCGCGCCGCAACACCGTCGATGATGACGGTGCACGCGCCGCATTCGCCGAGGCCGCAGCCATACTTCGGCCCGTTCAGTTCGAGATCGTTGCGGAGCACATAGAGCAGCGCTGTGTCGGGCGAAGCGTCAACATCACGGACCTTTCCATTCACGGTGAGACGCGTAGAAGGTTTGGAGGGGCTCATCGTTGCGATCCGGTCTGCTGCATTGCAAAACGTCGGCAGGCATTGCCAACGATACCGTTTGTATACAAACGTGCAAGCGTCAGCGACAATCGATCACCCGACACCGGTGGTCGTACGATTTATGAACACGAGGGCGGGCGATTGAACCTTTATGCGGCAGGTCCGGTTCGCTACGGCCGTCCGCTTGACAGGCTTCGCGTCTGCGCGCAACATCGTTCGTATACGAATGAAGTGCCGGCTGCGGATTGCAAATTTATTCCGGTCCGTCACTTCGTCCCGGCTCGTGGATGCGTTCATGATGGATGACACAACCTCTGCTGCTGCGGGTCAGACGGACAAGATCCGCTGCGATGCCTGTCCGGTCATGTGCTACATCAAGCCGGGCGCTGCGGGCGCGTGCGATCGTTATGCCAATCATAACGGCGAATTGGTTCGCGTCGATCCCCACGTGGTGCTGGAGCGAACGGTCTCCCACGGCGGACGGTTGGTGCCGTTTCAGGCCAGCGGCGATTGGGACGGCAAGATCGTCCACGAGCCAAGCGTCTTCGTCACAGCCATCGGCGCAGGTACCACCTATCCCGATTACAAGCCCGCTCCGTTCATCGTGTCATCGCAAGTCGATGGCGTCGATATGGTCACGGTCGTGACCGAGGGCATCTTCAGCTACTGCGGCGTCAAGGTGAAGATCGACACCGACCGTTATCTTGGCCCCGAAACCGCGGCGGTGCGGGTACAGGGCGAAGCAATCGGTCATGTCACCACCGGCGAATATGGATCGCAGATGCTGTCGCTTGGCGGCGTCCACCATCTGACCGGCGGTTCGAAGAAGGAAGGCCGGGTCACCTGCGACGCGCTGATGGACCTGTCCAACGGCAAGCCGGTGGAAATGACCATCGATGGCGGCGCGACGGTGATCGTCCAGGCCGGGTATCCACCTGTTGTCAACGGCATGGCCGAGGAGCGCATGCGAGTCGGCTGCGGTTCCGCGACGATCGGGATGTTTGCGAAACAATGGCAGGGTAAGGTCGACGAAGTCGTTGTGGTCGACGACCACATCACCGGCGTGTTGTCCGAGCACCAGGCCGGCAAACTGCTCGATATTCCCGATACCGGCATCAAGATGAAGGGACGCCGTTCGACACCTGGACGCTATTTTCAGGTGGCCGATCCCGGAACGGGTTGGGGCGGCACCAATATCGCCGATCCGCTCTCGATCCTTGGACCGTTCAACCCGAAGGAGGCGCAGCCAGGTTTGCGGATGCTGATGGTTTCGACGACAGGCGAACATGCGGCCTATTTCGAACTCGATGAATCCCTGAAGCCGATCGAGAAGCCGATGCCGCCTGCGCTTCAATCGTCTGTAGAACGAATACAGGAAAACTGCGAACCGGCGTTGTGCACGGTGCTGTTTATGGGCGGCGCTGGCGGATCGCTACGCGCCGGCGTCACGGACAACCCGGTGCGTTTGACGCGCTCGGTCAAGGACGCGCTGACGTCGGTGACCTGCGGCGGTGCGCCGGTCTATGTGTGGCCCGGCGGCGGCATCACCTTCATGGTCGATGTGACGCGCGTTCCTGAAGGCGCGTTCGGTTACGTTCCGACGCCGGCGCTGGTCGCGCCGATCGAGTTCACGCTGAAGCTATCGGATTATGCCGCGCTGGGCGGCCACATGGACTACGTGCAGCCGCTGTCTTCGCTGAAAGACAACAACACCGAGGTTCGGCAGTCTCCGCCGCAACTGACCGAGCCGAGGTCGCGCGCATGAGGCAGTGCCCGCAGATCGGATGGCTCGCGGACGGCAGGCGGTTGCACCTGCAGGACGGTCCGATCGATCTGATCGTGGAGGCGCAGGGTGCTGACGCGGACGTGCAGGCGGCTTATGAAGCGGCGGTGCGGCGGTTCACCGGTTTGCTCGACGAATTGTGCGCCGAACTGCCGGAGTTGCGCCGGCAGGCTTATCCGGATCGATGCGCGTTGAAGGGCGTTGTGGCGCGGCGCATGTATGCGGCAGTGGCGCCGTTCAGCGCCGAGACTTTCATCACGCCGATGGCTGCGGTGGCTGGTGCTGTCGCCGAGGAAATCCTGGGTGCGATGACGCAGGCAGCGAACCTGTCGCGCGCCTATGTCAACAACGGCGGCGACATCGCGCTGCATCTTTCGTCTGGCGAATATTTCAGGGTGGGTCTGGTGGACCGTCCCGATAGGCCGACGCTGATCGGCACGACGCGCATTGAAACTGGCGATTCCTCTCGCGGCATTGCCACCAGCGGATCGCACGGCCGCAGCTTCTCTTTGGGCATTGCCGATGCGGTGACGGTTCTCGCGTCGACCGCGGCGCAGGCTGATGCCGCGGCCACGGTCATTGCCAATGCCGTCGATCTGCCCGGGCATCCCCGAATTGCGCGCGTGCCCGCGAACGAACTTCAGCCCGACAGCGACCTCGGCGTTCGCCTTGTGACGCAAGATGTCGGAGCATTGTCGCAGAGCGAGGTCATGATCGCGCTCGAGTCGGGCGCCTGCAAAGGTCGTGCGCTGCTCGCCGAGGGGCTGATCGATGGTGTTTCGCTGCATTTGCAGGGCGAGACGGTTACGGTAGCACTCAGGGATGTCGTGTCCGCCGTGGCACAGCGTCGCGTGCTGCCGGAACGATCGCATGAGATGATGAACGCATGATGGGCAAGGAGTGTTCGCGATGGGTGCCGTGATCCGCAAGGTGGTAACTGTGGTCGAAGAAACCCGGATTGAGGCTGGCCGCGACGTTTCGCCGCCGACCCGTCGCGCGGCGGCGATTGCGGTAATCGAAAATCCGTTCGCGGGAAAATATGTCGAGGATCTCGCGCCGCTGATCGCCATTGGCGAAGAATTGGGCGATCTGTTGACCAAAAAGGCGGTTGCAGCGCTTGGGATCGACGGCAGCAAGGCGCAAAGCTACGGCAAGGCGGCGGCAGTTGGGGAGAACGGCGAACTCGAGCATGCGGCAGCGATCTTGCATCCGAAAATGGGGACGCCGGTGCGCAAGGTTCTGAGCAAGGGAGCTGCGCTGATTCCGTCGTCGAAGAAACGTGGTGCCATGGGAACCACTCTGGACATTCCGCTCGGTCACAAGGACGCGGCTTTCGTCCGTAGTCATTTTGACGGTATGGAGGTGCAGATCAATGACGCGCCCCGCGCCAATGAGATCATGGTTGCCGTGGCGGTCACCGACAGTGGCCGGCCGTTGGCGCGAGTCGGTGGTCTGACCGTCAACGAAATCAAGGGAGAAGACGGACTGCGCTGATCGCGGCGTTCCGCAGTGGCGGTGAATGAAACTGTCCCGTAAAGAGGGACGGGACAGCAAACGACAGAGGGCATCAGCTCTCGGTAACATTGGAGGAGGACTGGGATGCGACAAGGCAAGTGGTTCTTGAATGGGCTGTTGGCTGCGGGGCTGGGCGTCATGCTCAGCAGCGCGGCAACCGGCGCCATGGCACAGGACGAGATCAAGATCGGAGAGATCAACAGCTATTCGTTGCTGCCGGCCTTTACCGAACCGTACCGCAAGGGTTGGCAACTCGCGGTCGAGGAAGTCAACGCCAAGGGCGGCGTCAACGGCAAGAAGCTCGTCGTGATTTCCAAGGATGACGCGGGCAAGCCCGCTGATGCGCAGACCGCCGCCAACGAACTGGTCTCGAAGGAAGGCGTGGCGATGCTGGCGGGCACGTTCCTGTCCAATATCGGCCTCGCCGTCAGCGACTTCGCCAAGCAGAAGAAGGTGTTCTTCCTTGCAGCCGAACCGCTGACCGACGCGATCACCTGGGAGAAGGGCAACAAGTATACCTTCCGCCTGCGCCCGTCGAACTACATGCAGGCCGCGATGCTGGTGGAAGAAGCCGCCAAGCTGCCGGCCAAGAAGTGGGCGACGGTTGCGCCGAACTATGAATACGGCCAGTCGGCGGTTGGCGTGTTCAAGAAATTGCTGTCGGCAAAGCGTCCCGATATTCAGTGGGTCGAGGCGCAGTGGCCGCCGCTCGGCAAGATCGATGCCGGTCCGGTGGTGCAGGCGCTGGCGCAGGCCAATCCGGATGCGATCTTGAACGTGGAGTTCGGCGGCGATCTCGTGAAGTTCGTTCGCGAGGGCAACACCCGCGGCCTGTTCAAGAACCGCGCGGTGGTGAGCTTCCTCACCGGCGAGCCTGAATATCTCGACGCATTGAAGGACGAGGCGCCGACCGGTTGGATCGTCACGGGCTATCCCTGGTACGATATCAAGACGCCGGAGCACGCGGCTTTCCTCAAGGCTTATCAGGACAAGTACAAGGACTACCCGCGGCTCGGCTCGATCGTCGGCTATGAGACGATCAAGGCCGCAGCGGCGATCCTGGCGAAGGCCAACTCCACCGATCCGGAGAAGCTGATCGCGGCGGCTGAGGGCATCAAGCTGCCGTCGCCGTTCGGCGAAATCACTTTCCGCAAGATCGACCATCAGTCCACGCTTGGTGCCTTCGTCGGCAAGACCGCGGTCAAGGACGGCAAAGGCGTGATGGTGGATTCGGTCTATCGCAACGGTGCGGATTATCTGCCGAGCGATGCCGAGGTCGAAAAGCTTCGGCCGAAGAGCTGACGTGATCTGCCGCGGACGCATGGGCGTCCGCGGCAGACTTTCTTAAGCGGATTGCAGATGGCCTTTTACGTCGTTCAGTTCCTGACCGGTCTCGCCAGTGCGGCTTCGCTGTTCCTGGTCGCGTCGGGCCTGTCGATCATTTTCGGTGTGACACGGATCGTCAACTTCGCCCACGGCGCGTTCTATATGCTCGGCGCCTTTGTCGCCTATACGCTGACGGAGCGGTTGTCCGGCGCCCTCGGCTTCTGGGGCGGAATCCTGCTTGCATCGCTCGCGGTCGCGGTGTTCGGCGTCCTCATCGAAATGATCCTGCTGCGCCGGATTTATCGCTCGCCCGAGCTGTTTCAGTTGCTCGCGACGTTCGGGCTGACGCTGATGATCGAGGATCTCGTCATCCTGATCTGGGGGCCGGACGATCTGCTCGGCCGCCGTGCGCCGGGCTTGCGCGGCGCGGTGGATTTCTTCGGCCAGCAGGTGCCGTCCTACGACCTGTTTCTGATCGTGCTGAGTCCGATCGTTCTCGGCATCCTCTGGCTGCTGTTCCGGCGCACCCGCTGGGGCGTGCTGGTCCGCGCCGCCACGCAGGATCGCGACATGGTGGCGGCGCTTGGGGTCAATCAGAAGTGGCTGTTCACCAGCGTGTTCGCGCTCGGTGTCTTTCTTGCTGCGTTCGGCGGCGCGTTGCGGATTCCACGCGATGCCGCCAATCACGCCATGGATCTTAGCGTCATCGTCGACGTCTTTGTCGTGGTGGTGATCGGCGGCCTCGGCAGTATCATCGGCGCCTTTGTCGCGGCGGTGCTGGTGTCCGAACTGAATGCGTTCGGCATTCTGATCTTTCCGAAGATTTCGATCATCCTTGTTTTTCTCGTTATGGCCGTGGTGCTGATCGTGCGACCGTGGGGCCTGTTCGGAAAGCCGGAGGCACCCGCGCGCAAGACGCCGGGATTAACGGTACAGCCATGGCGTCCGCTCAGCGCAAACGAGCGTGTCGCGATGATCGGTGTCCTGATCGTCGCAGCGGCCTTGCCGTTGTTCGGTGGCACGTACGTACTGACTGTTGCATCGGAGATCGCGATTTTCGTCATCTTCGCCGCCAGCCTGCATTTCCTGATGTCGGTGGGTGGCTTGGCGTCGTTCGGGCACGCCGCCTATTTCGGTCTCGGTGCCTATGGCGTGGCGTTCCTGGCCAAGATGGCAGGCCTGCCGATGATCGTCTGTTTGCTGATCGGGCCGCTGCTCGGTCTGCTCGGCGCAGCGGTGTTCGGCTTCTTCGCCGTGCAACTGTCCGGCGTTTATTTCGCCATGCTGACGCTGGCTTTCGCGCAGATCGTCTGGTCGATTGCGTTCCAGTGGGTCAGCGTCACCGGCGGTGACAATGGCATTCTTGGCGTTTGGCCGGCGGCGTGGGCTTCGGGCGCGGCTGCGTTCTACTGGCTGTCGCTCGGCGTCGCAGTGCTCGTGGTGGCCGCACTTCGGGCCATGACGTTTTCGCCGTTTGGTTACGCGCTGCGCGCGACCCGCGATTCCGCGCTGCGCAGCGAAGCCATCGGCATCGACAACAAGCGCATCCAGTGGACGGCGTTCGTGATCGCCGGCACGGCCGCGGGAATCGGCGGCGCGCTGTTCGCGTTTCTCAAGGGCAGCGTGTTTCCCGATAACGTCGGCATCTCGCTCTCGGTCGATGCGCTGGTCATGGTGCTGCTCGGCGGAGTCGAGACGATTTCCGGAGCGATTGTGGGCGCGATCGTCTACAAGGCGCTGAACATCTGGCTGGTCAGCCACACCGACCTGTCCAAGCTCGTGCTTGGCGCGGTGATCGTGTTGATCGTGGTGGCGATGCCCAAGGGCATCGTCGGCATGATCGAGACACTTCAGGCGCGGCGGGGTCGATCAACCAAGTCCGCCATGCTTGCTTCACGTGTCGAGAGTGCCGAATGAGCGCCGCGCCTGTCCTACTCGTTGTCGAGGGCCTCACCAAATCCTATGGCGGGGTACATGCGGTTCGTGACGTGTCGTTCTCGTTGAGCGCCGGAGAGATCCTGGCGCTCATCGGACCGAACGGCGCGGGCAAGAGCACCTGTTTCAACATGCTCAATGGCCAGGTCACGCCGGGCGGCGGGCGGGTGCGCCTGTTGGGCCGCGATACCACCGGCGAGAAACCGCGTGCGGTCTGGCGGCTCGGTGTCGGTCGCACCTTCCAGATCACGGCGACCTTTCCCACCATGACGGTGCGCGAGAATGTCCAGGTTGCGCTGGTCTCGCACCATTCCCGGCTGTTCGACATGTGGTCGTCGGCGCCAAAGCTGGCTCGTGACGAAGCGGAGCGGTTGCTCGATCTCGTCGGCATGAACGGCTACGCCGACCGGCCCTGCGGCGAGCTCGCTTATGGCGACCTGAAGCGGTTGGAACTGGCGATTGCGCTCGCCAACCAGCCGAAGTTGCTTTTGATGGACGAGCCGACAGCCGGCATGGCGCCGCGCGAGCGCGTCGAACTGATGCGGCTGACGGCGCGGATCGCGCGCGAGCAATCGATCGGCGTCCTCTTCACGGAGCATGATATGGATGTGGTGTTCGAGCACGCCGACCGTATCCTGGTGCTCAATCGCGGCAGCCTGATCGCGGAGGGCGTCCCGGAAGAGGTGCGGCGCGATCCGCAGGTGCGGGCGATCTATCTCGGCGAAGGTCTGGTTTATGACGCGCGCCATCGCGATGGAGCGCCGGCATGAAGCTCTCGGTTCAGGGGCTCAACAGTTTTTATGGGCCCGCGCATATCCTGTTCGACGTGGCGCTCGAGGTCGGGAATGGCGAAGTGGTCGCGCTTCTCGGCCGTAACGGCGCCGGCAAGTCGACTACTTTCCGCTCCATCGTCGGTCTTGTCGAGCAGCGCGAAGGGCGGATCGTGTTCGAGGGCAGGGACGTGTCCGCGGAACCGACCCATGCCATCGTGCGCAGCGGGCTCGGTTACGTTCCGGAGGAGCGCCGCATCTTCACCGACCTGACGGTGGAAGAAAATCTCGAGGTTGGTCGCCAGCCGCCGCGTCCCAACGCGCCGCAGTGGACGCGCGACAAGCTATTCACGTTATTTCCGAATCTCGGCGAAATGCGCAACCGTCCCGGCGGCCGCATGAGCGGCGGCGAGCAGCAGATGCTCACCATCGCGCGCACCCTGATGGGAAATCCTTCGCTGGTGCTGCTGGACGAACCGTCGGAAGGTCTGTCGCCGAAAATCGTCGAGCAGATGGTCGAGGCGATCATGACCATGAAGAAGGAAGGTGTCAGTATCGTCGTGTCGGAGCAGAATCTGCATTTCGCCAATCTGATCTCCGACCGCGCTTATATCATCGAGCGTGGCCGTATTTGTTTCAGCGGCACCATGAAAGAGCTCGAATCGCGTCCCGATATTCGCGATGCGCATCTCGCGGTATAGCTGAAGCGATTCGATCGCAGGGGAATTGACATGGCCAAGGCGCCGTCCGTGAAGGCTGCGACTGCAAACAGAACGGCTGCGCCGAAAAGAGGCTCGAGGCTGTCCTATATCCTGGACGAGCAGGTTGGCTTCATCCTGCGTCAGGTATCGCAGCGCCATTCCGCGATCTTTGCCAACGCGATCGGCAACAATCTGACGCCGACCCAGTGGGCGGCCCTGTCGAAGCTCGCGGAAGTCGGCCCGTGCTCGCAGAACCAGCTTGGGCGGCTGACCGCGATGGATGTAGCCACCATCAAGGGCGTGATCGACCGCTTGACGGCGCGTGGATTGACCGAGACCAGTGCCGATCCGACCGATGGCCGCCGCCTGCTTGTCAGCCTGACGCGCGCCGGCCAGCAGATGGCGGAGAAGGCTGCGCCGAATGCGTTTGCGATCACGCGTGAAACACTGGCGCCGCTGGATGCAAGAGAGCGCGAGACGTTGGTCGCGCTCCTGAACAAGTTGCGGTAGGCAGCCTTTCTCTAAAAATTCGACGGCGTATCAAGCCCCGCGGTCGAGCAGTGCCTTGAAATCCGCCCGCACGCGCTGCGCTTCGCTCTTTGCCGCGGCCGCCGCGTCACCCAGTCCGAAATAGCCGTGAATAAGACCGAGACCGTCATGATAGGTCGTGGGCACGCCGGCGGCCTTGAGCGCATCGGCGTACGCCTTGCCTTCGTCGCGCAATGGATCGAACCACGCGGTGCAGACGACCGCCGGCGCCACACCGGCGAGATTTTTGGCGCGCAGCGGCGAGGCGCGCCAGTCGGTGCCGTGAGTCATGTCTGCGAGATAATGACCAGTGAACCATTCCATCACGGCACGGGAGAGGAAGTAACCTTCGGCGTTGTCCTGTCGTGACGGAAATCGCGCGTTCTCTTTGACATCGGCAAAATTTCCGACGACATCGGTAACGGGATAGACCAGCATCTGGCCGGCAAGCTTGATTCCGGCATCGCGGCAGGCGAGTGCAACGGTTGCTGCGAGATTGCCGCCGGCGCTGTCGCCGGCGACCCCGACACGGGCGAGATCGCCGCCGAATTCGCCGATCCGCGCGATCACGTCGCGCATGGCGGCGAAGCAATCCTCGAACGCGCCGGGAAAGCGCGTTTCCGGCGGCCGCCGGTAATCGACGGAGATGACAACCGCCCCGGTTTCGATGACGAGCAGTCGCGCCTGTCGGTCATGGGTTTCGAGATCGCCGGCCACCCAGCCACCGCCGTGGAAGAACACGACGGTCGGCGCTTTGCCTTGCCCATTGCGATAGACGCGCGCGTCCAGCGATCCGGAGGCTCCATTGACCTTGATGTCGGCAACGCTCGCAACTGGCGGCGGCGGGATGGCGGCGCGTGCATCCGCCAATGCGCGAAGCGAATCCCGCGCGCTTTTCGGCGTCATGGTCGGAGGATCGCGCAGCGGGAGTTTTGGAATGATCTCGGCGATCGCTGGATCAAGCGGTGCGGTCATGATGCCTCCCGATTTTTTGGCCCTGATGAGTTCAGGTTCGGTCGACATCATTGTCATCACTGGTGAGGCGACGCAATCCGGACATGGGAATAGCCGGATTGCTTGCCGGAAGGGTCGGTTCAGTGCCCCAGGATGATCGTCGGCACTTTGCCGGCGGGCGGCGTGTTGCGGCTGCGCTGGGTGCGGACGATGCCATCGATGATGGTCATGCCGATGCCGGGCAGGTCGCCGAGTTGAATGCTGTCGAGGATGTTCTTGCCTGCCGAATGCTGCGCCTTGTCCATGATGACGAAGTCGGCGGAGCGGCCCACTTCGATCAGTCCGCAGTCGAGCGCGCGCATTCGGGCCGTGTTGCCGGTGGCGAAGCAGAAGGCAGTCTCGGCGGGAACCTCGCCGAGTGACGACAGCAGCGACACCATGCGCAGGATGCCGAGCGGTTGCACGCCGGAGCCCGCGGGCGCGTCGGTGCCGAGAATGACGCGGCTGAGATCGTTCATCTCCTTGGCAATGCGCAGCGTGTAGAGCGCGGAGCGCTCATTGCCGTTGTGCACGAGTTCGAGGCCACGTTTGCAGCCCTCGCAGATGCAGCGGATCTGGCCATCGGGCAGGGCGGTGTGACCGCCATTGATGTGGCCGACCACGTCGGTATCGGCTTCGAGCACCACGTCGGCATCGATCAGCCCGGAGCCGGGGATCGAGGGACCGCCGGTATGGATCGTGCTCTGAATGCCGTACTTGCGTGCCCATCCGACCATTTTGCGTGCGGTGGGGCCGTCCTTGACGCCGCCGAGGCCGACCTCGCCGAGCAGCTTGACGCCGGCGGCGGCGAGTTCCTTGAAATCGTCTTCCACCATTTCGGTCTCGATCACCGGTGCGCCGGCGTGCACTTTCACGCCACCCGGGCGCAGCGTCCAGAACGCGCGCTGAGCGAAGATTGCCATCGCCTTGAGTCCGACCACGTCTCTTGGCCGACCCGGCATGTGGACTTCACCCGCCGAGATCATCGTGGTGACGCCGCCATGCAGGAAGCTGTCGATCCAGCCGATCTGGTTCTGCCGCGGCGTCCAGTCGCCCGCCACCGGATGCACGTGGCTGTCGATCAACCCCGGCGTGACTGTCGTGCCGTTGGCGTCGACGATCGTCGTCGCACCCTCCTGATCGACGTCCTTGGCACGCCCGATCGCGGTGATTTTGCCGTTCTCGGCAACGATGGTGTCGGCGTCGAGGATCGGCTTTTCCATGGCGCCGCTGAGCAGCAGGCCGATGTTGCGGACGACGAGCTTGGTGGGACCGGAGGGGCCTTGGGGAGCGTCGTGAGCCATGGATTTGTTCCTTTTTCTCAATGCCTTGGCTGGCGTGGACCGGCCAACTTCACCCCGCCTTGACGTCGGGATCAAGAAGGATTATTCATTTGTATACTAACGAACGTATACAAATGAATTGAGCGGCACAATGCAGCCCCGCCGCAAATTCCGCAACTAGCCCCGGCGATGCCCGGATGCGCCGAACCTGGAATCGATGGCATGAGCAATTTCAATCAGGAAAGCGTTCTCAGCGTTCATCACTGGACCGACACGCTGTTTTCCTTCACCACCACCCGCGATCCGACGTTCCGCTTTCGTAACGGCGAGTTCACGATGATCGGACTCAAGATCAACGAGAAGCCGCTGCTGCGCGCATACAGCGTCGCCAGCGCGAATTACGAGGATCGGCTGGAGTTCTTTTCGATCAAGGTGCCGGATGGGCCGCTGACCTCGCACCTTCAGCATCTGAAAGAGGGTGATGAGGTCATCGTCAGCCGCAAGGCCACCGGCACGCTCGTGATCGACAACCTCGAGGATGGCCGCAATCTTTACCTGATCGGCACTGGCACAGGTCTCGCGCCGTTCCTCAGCGTCATCAAGGATCCCGAGACCTATGATCGCTTCGAGAAGGTGGTGCTGCTGCACGGCTGCCGCCGCGTCGCCGAGCTCGCCTACGGCGAGATGATCACCGAGAAGCTGCCGAACGACGAACTGATCGGCGAGCTCGTCCGCAGTCAGTTAATCTACTACCCGACCGTGACACGCGATCCGTTCCGCAACCGCGGCCGCATTACCGACCTGATGGAATCGGGCAAGCTGTTCGCCGACATCAACCTGGCGTCGCTCGATGCCGCCCATGATCGCGTCATGATCTGCGGCAGTCCGGCGCTGCTCAAGGATACCCACGAGTTGCTGACGCGCCGCGGTTTCATCGAAGGCAACCATGGCGAGCCCGGCCAGTTCGTGGTCGAGAAGGCTTTCGCCGAGCGTTAAGACACGCGTGTTCCGCAATTCGAGTTTCCATCCGGAAACTCTGATGTGGAGCGTATTGTTTTCAATCCCCGTGGCCTGTGCTCTAATCGAGCCAATAGCCGCGGGAGGATTTCATGCAAACCGGCATCCCCTGCATGCTGATGCGGGGCGGCACCTCAAAGGGTGCCTATTTTCTCGCAACCGATCTGCCCTCCGATACCGAGAGCCGCGACCGCATCCTGCTTGGCGCGTTGGGCTCGCCTGATCCCCGCCAGATCGATGGCATCGGCGGCGCGCATCCGCTGACCAGCAAGGTCGCGATCGTCTCACGCTCGGCCGAACCCGGCATCGATGTCGATTTCCTGTTCGCGCAGGTTGTGGTGGACAAGGCGGCGGTCGATACCACGCCGAACTGCGGTAACATCCTGTCCGGCGTCGCGCCGTTTGCGATCGAGCGTGGTCTGATCAAGGCCACCTATCCCGCCACGCGCGTCCGCGTCCGCACCGTCAACACCGGCACTGTTGCCGATCTTCTGGTACAGACCCCGAACGGCGTCGTGAGCTACGAGGGCGATACCCGCATCGACGGCGTGCCCGGAACGGCCGCGATGATCGCGGTTGATTTTCTCGACGCCGCAGGCTCGGTTTGCGGCTCCTTGTTGCCGACTGGAAACACCATCGATCGCGTCGAGGGCGTCGATGTCACCCTGATCGATAACGGCATGCCGGTCATCGTCATGGCTGCATCCGATGTCGGGGTCACCGGCTACGAGCCGCGCGACCAACTCAATGCGGACACTGAACTCAAGGCGCGCATCGAGCGCATTCGCCTTGCGGCGGGTCCGCTGATGAATCTTGGCGATGTCTCTGCAAAAGTCGTTCCCAAGATCGCGCTGCTGGCGCCGCCGCAAGCGGGCGGCCACGTCGCGACCCGCAGCTTCATCCCGCACGAATGCCATGCCTCGATCGGCGTGTTCGCCGCAGTGTCGGTTGCGACCGCTTGCGTGCTGCCGGGATCGCCCGGCGCCCGCATCGCAAAGGTGCCGGACGGCCCGGTCAAGACGTTCTCGGTCGAGCATCCGACAGGTGAGTTCACGGTACGTCTTGAAGTCGAGGACGGCGCTGGAATGCCGGTCATCAAGCGCGCGGGGTTGGTGCGCACCGCACGAAAGCTGTTTGATGGCACCGTGTTCGTGTCGTCGCGCGCGGCCTCCGGCTGGTCGCTTGATGCCACGCGGCAGGCCGCGGAATAACCTTTCATGCTGCATTGGGAGATGTGAGTTTCATGGCTGCTTCCAGCAAGACCGGTCTTGTCGTGTCCGCCCATCCCGGCGATTTCGTCTGGCGCGCCGGCGGCGCCATCGCGCTGCACGCCAAAAAGGGTTACCGCCTCAAGATCGTCTGCCTGTCCTATGGCGAGCGCGGCGAGAGCCAGTTCGCCTGGAAGGTCGCAGGCGTGAAGATGGGCGACGTCAAGGCGCAGCGGAAGGACGAAGCGCAGCGGGCGGCGGATTTGCTCGGTGCGGAGATCGAATTCTTCGACGCCGGCGATTATCCGCTGCGCAGCACGCCCGCGATGCTCGACCGGCTGATCGACATCAACCACGAATTGAAGCCGTCGTTCATCCTGACTCACGCCTTGCACGATCCCTACAACGTCGATCACCCCGAGGCTGCGCGGCTCGCGCAGGAGGCCCGCATCATCGCACAGGCCGCCGGCCACAAGCCGGACCCGACGCGGGCCTACAGCGCGCCGCCGGTGTTCCTGTTCGAACCGCACCAGCCCGAGCAGTGCGATTTCAAGCCGAACGTCATCGTCAATATCGATGAAGTCTGGGAGCAGAAGCGCAAGGCGTTCGAGATTCTCGCCGCGCAGAAGCATCTGTGGGAATACTACACCCGCGTCGCGCTCAATCGTGGCATGCAGGGTGGCCGCAACACCGGCAAGCCCATGACCTATGGCGAGGCTTATCAGCGGCTGTTCCCCATGGTGCTGGAAGAATTCTCCTGATCGTGCGGCGCTGGTGCCGCGCAATGAAAGTGTCCCGCTATGACTCCTGAGCCCATCTATGATCTGGCTCATCTCGGCCATATGGAATTGCTGACGCCTAAGCCAGACGAAAGCCTGAAGTTCTTCGTCGACGTCATGGGTATGACCATCAGCGGCCGCAAGGGCGAGTCGGTCTACCTGCGCGGCTGGGACGACTATGAGCGCTATTCGCTGAAGCTCACGGCCTCGAAGACGTCGGGCATGGAGCACATGGCGCTGCGGGCGCGCAGTCCGCAGGCGCTGGAGCGGCGGGTTGCCGCGCTCAAAGGCTCCGGGTTCGAAATCGGCTGGACCGAAGGCGATCTCGGCCACGGCCCGGCATTCCGCTGTCGCGATCCCGACGGCCACATCGTCGAACTCTATTACGAGACCGAATGGTATCAGGCGCCGCCCGACCTGAAGCCGGCGCTGAAGAACCAGGCGCAGCGCTTTCCGGCGCGCGGCATCAACGTGCGGCGGCTCGATCATCTCAACTGCCTCGCGGTGGACATCAAGGCCAACCGTATCTTCTTCGAGACCTATCTCGGCTGCCGGCTCACCGAACAGATTGTGCTGAACGACGGCACCGAGGCGGCGATGTGGATGACGATGTCGAACAAAAGCTACGACTTCGCCTATTCACGCGATCATTCGGGCACCACAGGCCGCTTCCACCACGTCACCTACGCGCTGGACAGTCGCGAGGATATCCTGCGTGCCGCCGATATCTTTCTGGAGAATGGCGTGTTCATCGAGACCGGCCCGCACAAGCATGCGATCCAGCAGACATTCTTCCTCTATGTCTACGAGCCCGGCGGCAACCGCGTCGAGGTTGCCAATGCCGGTGCGCGCCTCATTCTCGCGCCGGACTGGAAGCCGATCGTGTGGACCGAGGAGGAGCGCAAGAAGGGGCAGGCCTGGGGCCTCAAGACCATCGAGTCCTTCCACACCCACGGCACGCCGCCGGTGCTGCCGCATGTGAAGTGAACGGCGTGCCCAGGGCGACGATCAACCCTTGTGCCGGAACGTGTCGGCGATGTGCGTCGCATCGAGCCGTGCATGACCTGCGCCGAACAGCTTTTCGCGCAAGGTGCCGGGCTGATAGGTCTTTTTATAGAGACCGCGCGCGGTGAGTTCGGGCACCAGCAAATCGCTGACATCCTCAAAACATTCCGGCGTTACGGTGTAACAGAGGTTGAGGCCGTCGACGTCGGTCTGCGCGACCCATTGTTCGATAGCATCGGCTACCGATTGCGGCGTGCCGACGACCACGGGGCCGGCGCCGCCGATGCCGACATGCTCCGCCACCTCTCGCACGGTCCACACACGATCAGGATCGGCGCGCGTGACGTTGTCCATCGCCGAACGGCCGGCTTCGTTTTGGACGTGCTCAACCTTCTGGTCGAGCGCGAGGCCTGAAAAGTCCACGCCGGTCCAGCCGGACATCAACGTCAGTGCGCCTTCATGACTGACATGGCGGCGATACTCCGCGTGCTTCGCCTCCGCTTCCTGCTGCGTCTTGCCCAGGATCACGGTCATCATGCTGAACATCAGGATGTCCGATGGCTTTCGTCCGTACTTGGGTGCGAGCGCGCGGATTGCCGCGACGCGCGGCCCGATCACCTTGGCTGACGGTCCCGACATGAACACGCATTCGGCGTGTCTGGCTGCGAACTCCCGTCCGCGCGGCGATGTGCCAGCCTGGTAGAGTACCGGTGTGCGCTGGGGCGAGGGCTCGCTGAGATGGATGCCGTCGACCTTGTAATCGTCGCTGTCATGATGCACGCGATGAACTTTTGCCGGATCGGTGAAGATGCCGCGCGCGCGGTCGCGCAGCACGGCGTCGTCGTCCCAGCTTCCTTCCCACAGCTTGTAGACCACCTCCATGTACTCGTCGGCGACGTCGTAGCGCGCGTCGTGGGCGGTCTGTCCACTTTTGCCCATGCCTTTCGCGGCACTATTGAGATAGCCGGTCACGATGTTCCAGCCGATCCGTCCTTCGGTGAGATGATCGAGCGTCGACATCCGTCGCGCGAACGGGAAGGGCGGCTCGTAAGAGAGCGTGCAGGTGACGCCGAAGCCGAGATTCTGCGTCACCGCGGCCATCGCGGAGATCAGCATCATGGGATCATTGACCGGGACCTGCGCCGCGTTGCGCAGTGCCGCATCGGGCGAGCCGCCGAATACATCATAGGTACCGAGCACGTCCGCCAAAAACATACCGTCGAAGCGGCCTCGCTCGAGAATGCGTGCGAGGTCGAGCCAATAGGGCAGACGGTTGTAGTCGCTGGAGCGGTCGCGCGGATGAGTCCAGAGCCCGGGGGATTGGTGGGCGACACAGTTCATGACGAAAGCGTTGAGGCGTATTTCCCGGGCCACAGCAAGATCCTTTTGCAAAACATTCAAGGTGTGCCTGTCGCGAACGTCTGTACGACAAATTAGCGGGTTGAGGGAGGGCGTATTTCCCGGTCGACTTCCGCTCTTCGGCGCTGCCTCTGGACATTTCGGAGGCGGCCTCCGATAACGGGACAGTCTCGAAAAACACGCCGTGGGAGTTACGCCATGAAGAGTTTCAAGGTCACTGAATTCAACGCTCCTCTCACCGAGGTGGATGAACCGACCCCGCAGCCGGCGGGCACGCAGGTGGTGATCAAGGTCAGGGCAGCCGGCGTCTGCCACAGCGACCTGCACATCTGGGAAGGCGGCTACGACCTCGGCCATGGCCGCAAGCCGCTGTCGCTCAAGGATCGCGGCGTATCGCTGCCGCGCACCATGGGCCACGAGACCGTGGGAGAAGTCATCGCGCTCGGACCCGATGCCAAAGGCAACATCAAGGTCGGCGATGTCGCGCTGGTCTATCCGTGGATCGGCTGCGGCAAGTGTGCGACCTGCCTCGCGGGCGACGAGAACATGTGTTTGACCCCGCGCTCGCTCGGCGTCTACTGCGATGGCGGCTACGCCGACCATATGACGGTGCCGCATCCGCGCTATCTCATCAACCTGAAGGGACTCGATCCGGTGGCGGCGGCGCCCTACGCCTGCTCGGGCGTGACCACCTACAGCGCGTTGAAGAAGGTCGAGAGCGATTTCGCCAATCCCATCGTCATCTTCGGGGCCGGAGGTCTCGGGCTGATGGCGGTGTCGCTTCTGAAAGCGATGGGCGGCAAGGGCGCGATCGTGGTCGATATCGACGCGCGCAAGCGTGAGGCCGCCGAGAAGGCCGGCGCGCTCGGCTCGGTCGATGGCGCGGCGCCCGACGCGCTGGCGCAGATCGCGGCGAAGGCCGGTGGGCCGGTGCGCTCGGTGATCGATCTCGTCGGCAATGCGCAGACCGCGCAACTTGGATTTGATTGTCTGACCAAGGGCGGCAAGCTGGTGATCGTCGGGCTGTTCGGCGGCGGTGCGCCGTGGGCGCTGCCGCTGATCCCGATCAAGGCCATCACCATCCAGGGCAGCTACGTCGGCAACCTGCGCGAAACCGAGGAACTGCTGGATCTGGTCCGTACCAAGAAGGTGCCGCCGATCCCGGTGACGCCGGTGCCGCTCAATGGCGCCAATCAGGCGCTGCTCGATCTGCAGAAGGGCAAGCTGGTCGGCCGCGCGATCCTGACGCCCTAGGTTATTGCCGTCAGCGTCCGGAGAAGCGCGGCTTGCGCTTCTCCATGAAGGCGCGGCGGCCTTCGCGAAAATCCTCGCTGTCCATGCAGGCGGTGCCGATCCGCCTGACCGCATCCATGTCGCGTGCGGACGGATCTTTCAGCACATCGGCGATGGTGATCTTGGCGGCCTGCACCGCCAGCGGCGCGTTGCCGGCAATCGTGGCAGCGATCTCCATGGTCGCTGACCACAGTTCGGCATCGGGGACGACGCGATCGACCAGACCGATCCGCGCGGCTTCCGCCGCGTCGATGCGCATACCCGTATACATCAGAAGCCGTGCCTGCGAGGGTCCGACCAGCGACACGAGATTCCTCAAGCCGTCGTAGCCGTAGGCGATCCCAAGCTTCGCCGCCGGAATCCCGAACTGGCCGTTGGTCGCGGCGATGCGAATGTCGGCGGACATCGCGATCTGCATGCCGCCGCCCAGGCAAAATCCGTGAATGCTGGCGATGATCGGTTTCGGATAGTTCGCCAGCAGCGCGCGCTGGGCGGCGCTGCGGTTTGCATATTCTTCGGAGGCTTGAGCATTGTGCCGTTCCTTCTCGAACTGGCTGATGTCGGCACCCGAGATAAAGGCCTTGTCTCCGGCGCCTTTCAGGATCACGACCCGCACCGCAGGATTGTCCCGCAACTGCGTCAGCGCCTCGCCGAGGCCTTCCCACATCTGAAGCGAGATCGCATTACGCTTCTCGGGGTTGTTGAAGGTGATCACGCCGACGCCCTCGAATGCCGACCGCAGGATCTTGCCGCCCGCGAAGGATGTCTCGTTGTCGCTCTTTGCAATGTCGGTCATGGGAATCGGCTTTCGCAGGAAGGACGGCATCCGGATTCGGCTTGATCGTGTCTTAGCATCGTTTGATGCGACGAACCAAAGTCGCGACCGCGGCAACAAACACGCCTAGCTACGCGTCATGGGTGAAGTCCGGGGGGTTAAGGAACTTCTAAGGAGCATGTGCTTACTGTCGCGGATCATCACCATGGCGCAGTATGCTGCCTTTCGCGACCGGAGAACCCTGTGAGATCATTCAATAACCTCCCAATCACCGCAAAAATGGGAATTTTGGTTGGCGTTACGCTGCTCGGCTTGTGTGCGGCGGGTGTGATGGCAGCCCGGCTGGTCAGCCAGGAGATGATGAGTGCCCGGATGGAGCAGACCCACGCGATCGTGGATGTCGCACTCAACATGGCGAAGGGGCTGCAGAAGCAGGTCGAGGCCGGCGAACTGACCAAGGAAGCGGCGATCAAGGAGTTCTCCAAGCGCGCCCAGACGCTGCGCTACGATCACGGCTCAGGCTATATCTTTGCCTACACGATGGACGGGATCACGGTCTCGGCGCCAGATCCGAAGCAGATCGGCACCAACCGGATCGACGTCGAGACCAATGGTCGCAAACTGGCTCGCGAGCTGCGCGACGGAGTTGCCGCGAAGGGCGACGTGACGCTGTACTACGAATACATGAAGCCGGGTACGGAAAAGCCGATCCGGAAGGTATCCTACGGCGTCGCGATCCCCGGCTGGAATATGTTCGCCGGTACTGGTGCCTATCTCGACGACCTCGATGCCAAGCTGATGCCGATCGTGTGGACGCTCGCTCTGGCGATCCTTGCGATCGCGGTGGTGTCCGGCCTGATCGCCTGGTTTGTCGCGCGCAGCATTACCCGGCCGTTGAGCCAACTCGGCACCCGGATGCAGGGCATTGCTGAAGGCCAGCTCGATGCGGACATTCCCGGCGTCGGTCGCCGCGATGAAATCGGCGCGATGGCCGCAACGGTTCAGATCTTCAAAGACAATGCGGTTCGCATCAAGATGCTCGAGCAGGAGGAGGCGGCGACCCAGCAGCGTACCGCGGCTGAGCGACGCTCCGCGATGGTTGGTCTTGCCGACGGGTTCGAGCGCAGTGTCAACGGCGTGGTGCAGTCGGTGTCGGCCTCGGCCGCCGAAATGCAGGCAACGGCGTCCTCGATGACGGCGACGGCCGGCAATACCACCGAGCGGGTGGCGACCGTCAGTGCGGCGTCGGATCGGGCCCTGACCAACGTTCAGACCGTCGCGGCGGCGGCGGAAGAGCTGTCCGCTTCGGTGTCGGAGATCTCCCGCCAGGTCGCGCAATCGACCGAGATCGCCAAACAGGCGGTCGGCGAAGCTGACCGCACCAACACCACCGTGCAGCTTCTGTCGGGCGCGGCCGACAAGATCGGTGAGGTGGTGCAACTCATCCAGAACATCGCGGCACAGACCAATCTGCTGGCTTTGAACGCCACCATCGAGGCGGCGCGCGCCGGCGAGGCCGGCCGCGGCTTCGCGGTGGTCGCAAGCGAGGTCAAGGCGCTGGCGACCCAGACCGCGAAGGCGACCGAGGAAATCTCGGCGCAGGTGTCGAGCATGCAGTCGACCACCAACGATGCGGTCGGCGCGATCGGCAGCATCTCGCAGACCATCGAGAAGATGAGCGAGATCGCCATGACCATCTCCTCGGCGGTCGAGGAGCAGGGCGCGGCGACCCGCGAGATCGCTCGCAACATTCAGGCCGCTGCGGCTGGATCGAGCGAGATTTCCAGCCATATCGGCGGGGTCAACGAGGCCGCGAGCGCGACCGGTGCCGCAGCGACCCAGGTCCTCACCGGCGCCAGTGAACTCGATCGGCAGGCCGGGATGCTGCGCTCGGCGGTGGACGAATTCCTGAATCAGGTCCGCGCGGCCTAACCGCACGACCCATTAGAGGTACTTGGCGGGGCGGCTGTATGGCCGCCCCGTTTCATTTCCGTGGGCCGAGATGTCCCTTGGAATGCATGCCAAGCGCCCGGGAGCTTTGACCGCGGCGTAAGGGATCGGGTAATGCTGTTGGCAAATGTGCGCATGGCCGACCTGACCCAATTATGACCGATTTCCACGGCGTTTTTCCCTATCTCGTCTCCCCGATTGATAGCGATGGACAGGTCCGCACCGACGTGCTGGGCCGCCTCTGCGACGACCTGATCAAGTCCGGTGTGCACGGGCTGACGCCGCTCGGCTCGACCGGGGAGTTTGCATATCTGAACCGGCGGCAGCGTGCGGCGATCGTGCAGGCCACCATCGAGGCCGCGCAGGGCCGGGTGCCGGTGGTCGCAGGCGTGGCCTCGACCGCGACCGTGGATGCGGTAGCCCAGGCCAAATCGTACGAGAAGCTGGGTGCGGACGGCATCCTGGCCGTGCTCGAGGCTTATTTCCCGCTCAAGGACGCGCAGATCGAATCCTATTTCACCGCGATCGCCGATGCGGTCGATATCCCGGTGGTGATCTATACAAACCCGCAGTTCCAGCGTTCCGACCTGACGCTCGACGTCGTCGCACGTCTCGCACGGCATCCGCGGATCAAATACATCAAGGATGCCTCGACCAATACCGGGCGGCTGCTGTCGATCATGAATCGCTGCGGCGACGACATTCAGGTTTTCTCGGCGTCGGCGCATATTCCGGCGGCGGTGATGTTGATCGGCGGTGTCGGCTGGATGGCCGGGCCGGCCTGCATCATCCCGAAGCAGAGTGTCGCCCTTTACGATCTCTGCAAGGCGGGACGCTGGGACGACGCCCTGCAACTGCAGCGCAAGTTGTGGCGCGTGAATGAAGCCTTCGCCCGCTTCAATCTCGCCGCCTGCATCAAGGCCGGACTTTCGATCCAGGGCTATGAGGTCGGCGATCCCGTCGCACCGCAAGTCGCACTGAGCCTCGATGATCGCAAGGTCGTTGAAGCTGTGCTGCGCGACCTCGGCTGAATTTCACTGTGATCTCCCGATGGCTGCGCCCTGTCGTTATGCAATTTGCCGCGGGCACCAGGGCTCGCTGAGCACTGGCCAGCGGATAGTGCGTCCCATAGATACACCCAACCCACCTCTTGCCTGCAATTCCGTATGATGAAGGACTATCGATGAATATTCTCCCCGGTAATCTGCGTTTCGGAGCGGGGCAACCCGTCAAGCGTCTTGAGGATCAACGACTGCTGACCGGCAAGGGGCGGTTCATCGACGACAAGGCAGAAGATGGCGCGTTGTGGCTTTATGTTCTGCGCTCCCCACATGCGCACGCGAAGATCGCCTCTGTCGATACGAGTGCTGCCGCGGCCATGCCCGGCGTCGAAGCGATCTTCACCGGCGCGGACTTGATCGCCGACGATATCGGCACCATTCCGACGCTGACGATTTTCAAGCGCCCCGACGGTTCGCCGATGACGGTGCCGCCGCGGCGTCTGTTGGCACATGAGGTCGTGCGTTTTGCAGGCGAAGCGGTGGTTGCGGTCGTTGCGACGTCGCGTGTTGCCGCGCAAACGGCGGCGGAAGCCGTTGTGGTGGATTACGAAGTGCTGCCGGCTGTGGTCGATCCGGCATCCGCTTTGAAGCCCGGCGCGCCGATGGTGTGGCCTGATGCTCCTGACAACATCGTTGCATCCATGAGCTACGGCGATGCTGTGGCCGTGGAAGCAGCGTTCGCCAAGGCCGCGCATACGGTGTCACTCGATCTGGCCAGCCAGCGATTGATCCCATCGGCGATGGAGCCGCGCAGCACCATTGCCGAGGTCGAGAAGAAGACCGGTCGGTTGTTGCTGCACGTTCAGTCGCAGACACCGGGCTCGACCCGCGACGTGCTGGCCGACGCCATCCTCAAACGGCCGAAAGAGAGCATCCGCGTGCTGGTCGGCGATATCGGCGGCGGTTTTGGCCAGAAGACCAATCTCTATCCGGAAGACGGCATCGTGGCTTATGCCGCAGTGAAGCTCGGGCGCAAGATTCGCTGGCGTGGTGAGCGCACCGATGAGTTCGTCGGCGGCACCCATGGCCGCGATCTGACCTCGACCGGCGAGTTCGCGCTCGACGCCAAGGGCCGCGTGCTCGCCTATCGCGTGCGGTCGATCGGCGGCACCGGAGCCTATTCGAGCGGCGCCGGCAACATCATTCCGCTGGTGCTTGGACCGTGGGTGCAGACCGGCGTCTATGACCTGCCGCTAGTGCATTTCGAGGTCAAATCGGTGATGACGCATACCGCGCCGGTCGGCGCTTATCGCGGCGCCGGTCGGCCGGAAGCGGTGTTCATCGTCGAGCGACTGATGGATGCGGCCGCGCGGCAGATCGGCATGGATCCCCGCAAAATCCGCGAGGTGAACTACATCAAGCCGTCACAGCTTCCGTACACCAATGCGACCGGCCAGATCTACGACAGCGGCGCGTTCGCGCATATGATGAAACGCGCGTCCGAGCTCGCGGACTGGGACGGCTTTGCTTCGCGCAAGAAGGCGGCGAAGAAGCGAGGAATGCTCTATGGCCGCGGTCTGACCAGCTACATCGAGTGGACCGGCGGCCGTGCCCACACCGAGAAGGTCAGCCTGCATGCCACCGCCGAAGGGCGCGTCATTCTGCATTCCGGCACCATGGCGATGGGACAGGGCCTTCAAACCACCTATACGCAGATGGTGTCGGAATCGCTCGGCATTGCCATGGACAAGATCGACGTGGTGCAGGGCGATACCGACCTCGTCACCGGTTACGGCAGCGTCGGCTCGCGCTCGCTGTTCGTCGGCGGCACCGCGGTCGCAGTCTCGGCGAACGATCTGATCAACAAGGCACGCGAAAAGGCGTCGAATGTGCTCGAGGCCTCGGCCGAGGATATCGAATACAGCAACGGCTTTCTCACCGTTGTTGGCACCGACAAGCGCATCGGCCTATTCGAGATCGCGAAGGTCGAAAAGGATGCGCGGCTCAGCGTCGACAGCCAAGGCGAGGTCGATGGGCCGAGTTGGCCCAACGGCACGCACATCTGCGAGGTCGAGATCGATCCTGAAACGGGCGTGACGCGCGTGGTGCGTTATACCACCGTCGATGATGTCGGCGTCGCTGTGAACCCGATGCTGGTGACAGGGCAGGTCCACGGCGGTGTCGCGCAGGGCATCGGGCAGGCGCTCTATGAGGGGGTATCCTACGATTCCGAAGGGCAGTTGCTGACGGCCAGCTATCAGGACTACTGCGTTCCGCGTGCCGACGATATTCCGCCGCTCAAGGTGACGCTGGACGACAGCGCGCCCTGCCGGACCAATCCGCTCGGCGCCAAGGGCTGCGGCGAATCCGGTGCGATCGGTGGCCCGCCTTGCATCGCCAATGGCGTCATGGACGCATTGAGCGATCTTGGCATTAGCGGTCTCAATACGCCGCTGACGCCGATGAAGATCTGGCAGGCGATCCAGGACTCCAGGGCGAGGAAGGCGGCATAAAATCACGCTCGCATCATCGTAACTTCTGCTAGAGTTGAAGTCGCGCGGCCGAAAGGTCGCGCGACTTTTCTGCAAATGCGGTTTTGATTGCCGGCAGGAGACTTATGATGCGAAAGTTTTTCACGGTGCTGGCGGCGCTCGCCACGCTCAGCCTCACCAATTGCGGCTACAACGCCATCCAGTCGCAGGATGAGCAGATCAAGTCCGATTGGTCGGAGGTGGTGAATCAATACCAGCGCCGCGCCGATCTGGTGCCGAACCTCGTCAATTCCGTGAAGGGTTTTGCGCAGCAGGAGAAGGATGTTCTACTGGGCGTGACCAATGCGCGCGCCAAGGTCGGCAGCATTCAGGCAACGCCGGAGGTGCTCAACGATCCCGCCGCATTCCAGAAATTCCAGGCTGCCCAGGGCGAACTCTCCAGTGCCTTGTCGCGCCTGCTGGTCGTCACCGAGAATTATCCGCAGCTCAAATCGGATGCGCTGTTCCGCGACCTGATGGCTCAGCTTGAAGGCACGGAAAACCGCATTACCGTGGCGCGCAACCGCTATATCAAGGCGGTGCAGGACTACAACGTCACCATCCGCTCGTTCCCCACCAACCTGACCGCGATGGCGTTCGGCTACAAGACCAAGCCGAACTTCACCGTCGACAATGAGAAGGCGATATCGACCGCGCCGAAGGTCGATTTCAATCCTGCACCCGCCACTCCGGCAAAATAGCCTTGCGCGGATGGCCGCGATGAATGCTGCAAGGCTCTCGCTTCTGGCGCTGATGTTGTGCTGGGTTTGCACGGCATTCGCCGATGTCGCGGTGCCGCCATTGACCGGGCGCGTGGTCGACCTGACCGCGACGCTCGACAGCGGCCAGAAGGCGTCGCTCGAGCAAAAGCTGAAGGCGTTCGAGGATCGCAAGGGCAGTCAGGTCGCGGTGCTGATCGTGCCGACCACCGCGCCGGAAACCATCGAGCAGTATTCCATTCGTGTCGCCGATCAATGGAAGATCGGCCGCAAGAAGGTCGACGATGGTGCGATCCTTCTCATCGCCAAGGACGACCACAAGCTGCGGATCGAGGTCGGCTATGGTCTCGAGGGCGCGCTGACCGATCTCACGTCGAAACGCATCATCGACGAGGATATTGTTCCGAAGTTCAGGAGTGGCGATTTCGCTGGCGGCATTTCGGCGGGCGTCGACCGGATCCTGCGCGTCATCGACGGCGAACCGCTGCCGGCACCAAAGCCGCAGGCCCAGTATGCGAATAATTTCGATATCGGAGACCTCTTCAATCCGTTCGTCATCATCGGCGTCGTGGTTCTTGGCGGCATCTTCCGCAGCATTTTCGGCCGGTTGTTCGGCTCGCTGACGGTCGGTGGAATTGCCGGTCTCGCGGTCTGGATATTCATCGGCTCGCTTGTGGCTTCGGGCGTCGCCGGTGTGCTGGCCTTCGTCTTTACGCTGTTCGGCGATGCGATCGCCTCGGGAACGGGCCGGGGCGGCACCTGGGTCGGCGGGAGTGGTGGAGGTGGCTCGTTTTCCGGCAGCAGCGGCGGCGGCTTCAGCGGAGGTGGCGGCAGTTTCGGCGGCGGCGGTGCCTCGGGGAGTTGGTGAGCATGGGTATCGGGCGCATCGGCAAGCATCTGCTCGGACATCGCTGGCGCGTGCGCAAGGATTTTCCGCCAAATGTGATGGCCGCGATCGAACGCGCGATTCGCGCCGGCGAGGCGACCCACGCCGGGCAGATCGTGTTCGCGGTCGAAGGCGCGCTCGATGGCCGTCCGCTATTTCGCGACCAGCCGGCGCGCGAGCGGGCGCTCGATATCTTCGCACATCTGCGGGTGTGGGACACCACGCATAACAACGGCGTGCTGATCTATCTGCTGCTCGCCGATCGCGACGTGGAGATCGTGGCCGACCGCGGCATCCATGTCAGGACGGACGCGGCGGTGTGGGAAAAGATCTGTGCCGCGATGGAAGCCGAGTTCAGGCAGGGCCGCTTTGAGGCCGGCGCGGTGACCGGCGTCGAAGCAGTGTCGCGCGAACTCGCACGGCACTTCCCGAAGCAGGGCGCCAATCCGAACGAATTGCCGGACGCACCGGTGGTGATCTGAAAAGCTGTCGCTTACGCCTTCGCTGACGGCCGCTCGCCCACGCGCGCGAACCATGCCGCGATATGGGTGTTGGCGGGATTGAGCGGCTGACCGACCTGGTTGCCGAAGTTGATCCAGCAATAGAGCAGCACATCCGCGAGCGTGAAGCGGTCGCCGCAAAGGTATTGTTTTCCGGCCATCTGGCCGTTGAGCCATTCGAGACGATTGGCCGCGATCATCTTCAATCCAGGCGAGGCTTCCGGTGCGACGGGGATGCGCTTCTGGAAGAACTTCAGCGCCTCGCCGAAGCGATAGCCCATGGCGAGCGGCTCGCAGATGTTAAGGTCGACGCGGCGCGTCCACATCCGGCACTCGGCGCGTTCTTCCGGCGTTGTTCCGATCAGCGGAGGCGAAGGCTGCTTCTCTTCGAGATATTCGCAGATCGCCGTGACTTCCGAGAGGTAGCTGCCGTTGTCGAGTTCCAGCGCCGGCATCTGGCCGTGCGGATTGCGCTTCAGATGTTCGGGCTGGCGGTTCTCGCCCGCGCGCAGATCGACGGTCTGCTTGGGCATCGACATGTTCTTTTCGGCCATGAACATGCGCACGATATGCGGATTCGGGCCGATGGAGTCGTAGAGTTTCATAAGGCGTTTCCCATGGATGGACGTCATCTCCCGTCAACCGGACGGGGTGGCGCCAGGCACTCTAGCCGGGAAATCAGAGGGCGCAATTGGAGGCAAAAGGCCGCAAGCGCCTCCGCGAGTTGCGGCACGGGCGTCGGGTCGGCCCTGTTTCGGCCGTTTTACGGACCGGAAGAAATCCTAAAATTTCCGTAATGGCCCTCAAGGTAACGATTTCGCAAGTAATGAAAGTTACCAAAAGGTCAACTTTTTACCGGAGGTTTTAACGTGAGTGACCATTCGTCTGATCAGGCCACCGGCGCTGTCGGCGGGAAAGCCGCTGGCGCGACCGACATGTCTTCGAACGTCGAATCTCCAAAGCTCGCGCCGGATCAGGAATTGTCCGCGCCGCCGCCGGATGACATCAAGCCCGAAGCACCGAAGGCGGAAGCGCCCAAGGTTGAAGTCAAGGCTGATGCGCCTGCTGCGGATGCGCCGCGTGAGACCGGCAAGGTCATGATCATGGCGCCGTCGCGCGACCGGTCGTGGGATGACGCGACCATCGAGCATGGGTCGGCGAGGGTCGATGCCGCGCAGACGTCGGGCCGGTGGGGCAAGCGCCTGTCCGTGATCGCGGCCGTCGCGGTGCTGGCAGCGATCGCAGGCGTGGTTGGCGGGTCGTTCGCGACATCCGGCCTTGGTCATGGCGTCGCAGCCGAGCAACCGTCGGCGACAAGCCGTACCCAGGCCATGGAGGCCACGATCAAGCGCCTCGAGTCCGAAGTTGCCGCGCTGAAAGCGGGCACCGACCGCGCAGCCAAGGGTGACGCCGGCCAGTTCGCCAAGGTCAACGATCGCCTCGACAAGATGGAAAAGGCGCACGCCGATTCTGCGTCCAAGCTCGCCAAGCTGAACGATAACGTCGAGAAGCAGCATGTCGCAGCAGCGCCCGCGGCTTCGCCTACGTCGGCAAAGGACGTGACCGGATCGATCCCGACCGCTTCGGCTGCGCCCGTGCCGCTGCCTTCGCCGAAGCCGGAATTCGCGCGCCTGCCGACCGTTCCGGACTGGGTGCTGCGCAATGTTGCCAATGGCGGTGCAGTAATCGAGGGGCGCACCGGGATTTATGAGGTCTATGCCGGCGATCCGGTGCCGGGCCTCGGCCGCATCGATGCGATCCGCAAGCAGGACGGCCGCTGGGTGGTCATCACCCGCCGGGGTCTGGTGGTCGCGCGCTGAAGCGGCCTGGGCTGCCGCATCATCACCTGATGGTGCGCGACAGCGCGCGCCAGGTTGGACTATTTTCCGGTCGGACGGGGTTTGTCTCATGGACATCCCCGTTGCCGGGAGCAGGCGCGTGCCGCGATCGTTACCGTTAGTTGCTATCTTGCTGTGCTGCCTCGCATTACCCCGCGCGGGACAAGCCGCTGCGCTTGAACGCGGTCTTGCAGTCACTGATCCGCTTGCGCTGCGCGAACTCGATCTGAGAGAGCATCGGACCGCGGGTCTTGATGCCAGAGGATTCGGTATCCGCGCTATCCTGGATGCGTCGGGAACCGACGACGGTCCCATGCGCAACGATGCGCTGTTCGCGCTGCCGTCGATGGCGCCGGTTCGCAAGGCGATCGACGCCGAGTTCGACCGCTACATCGCGCGGCACAAGGCCAATCTCCCCAAAGAATCGATCGGGGTGGGCGCATCGTTCGATTTCCAATTGTTCGACCGCGCTGCGCTGTATTCCGGCGCGACGCGCTTCATGCTGGCGGGCATCGTTAATCGCATGGATCGCGCTTATGTCTCTCCCGAAACCTGTGGCGAGATCCGGCTGATCTATCGGCTCACGCGGGTCGATGGAACGACGGCGGACGTTGCAGCGGGTCCGCCGCGCCTGCCGATGACGCTGAATGCCGTGTTCCATGCGAAGGGCAGGTCGTCGTCGGTCACCTGCGCCGAGATTGCCCGCCGTTGGCTTGCGATATCAGACCTGTCGCAGTCGGGCGCTGAGCTTGCTCTTCGGTTGATGGCGCCGGGCGGTCCGCTTGAACTGCTGCAGCCCGAGAATCTGTTCCGGATCGAAACCAACCTGCAGATCGCGCACGCACCGAAATCGGCGGTGCGGGATTTTCGCACCGACTACCTGCTGAAGGTGTTCGATTACGACAAAAGTTCGCATGTATTCGATGAAGTGAAGCTGGAGGACCAGATCGACCGCGCGCGGCTATTGTCCGACCCCGTGCTCGCATCCGCCTTTCGGACATGGTTGCTCATGCCAGATCATCTTGCTGCGCTCGAACGCGGCACGTTGATCGTGCCGGATGAGTTCCTCGCTTCGGCCGCACTGGCGCCAACGCCTGTTGGATTCGCGCCATCGGACCTGCAGCCGGCGTTCGGGCTGGTCGGACCAGATGACGATGCGAAAGCCCTGTTTCGCAAGGCCGATGTTGTCACGGCGCTCGAAAAGGCATCCAGCAAAGGCACCGCATTCCGGAATATTCGTTCGGTCGCCGGGTTCGAGCGGCGACTGAACGACATCACCTGCGCAGGCTGCCACCAAACCCGGGGCATCGGCGGTTTTCATTTTCCGGGCGTGGACTGGATGGCAGCCAAGCCCGACAATTCCGTGGTTGTTCCGGCGTCGCCGCATTTCTTCGGCGATCAGGCGCGCCGTCGTGACATCCTCGTGGCGATGCGCGATGGCCGCGCGCCGGATTTCTCGCGCGGCTTTTCCGATCGGCCGCAGTTGCGCGGCAGCAGGGAACTGGCCGGTACCGAATATGACAACGGCTGGGGCGCGACCTGTTACGACAACGGCCGCGATGGGACTCCCGACGAGAGCTTTCGTGCCTGGACCTGTGCCAAGGGTCTCTCCTGTCAGGTGACCGGCAAGGCGATGACGTCAAGCCATATTGGCATGTGTTTCGTCGGCGCGCGCTGAGAGCGAATCTCATCTGACCGCGTTTATGGCGCGGATGCGTGCTGGAACTATTTTCCCTGTTGGGATTTGATGGCGCGACCTTTCATCCGCAGGGGGCAGGCGATGAGCGAGCCGCAGAGCGAAAAGGAACGCAACCGCGAGATCGCCCGGAACGAAAGCGATCGCGAGGCAGCCAGTGCGGCGCGCGTCAGTTCATGGGCCATCGGCATCGCCATCGTTCTGGGCCTGATCGCGCTTGTCCTCGCGTGGCCGTGGCTGCATCGCTGAGAGATCAGCCCACCGTCCCGGCCGCGCGGAGCTGCTTGATCTCGGCCTCGCCATATCCGGCGCTGCGCAGGATCTCGTCGCTATGCTCGCCGACCGCCGGCGGAAGACGCGGGCGGACCTTGTCGCAGCCGTCGACCCATATCGGGCTGTTGATCGTCAGCGTGGTGTCGTTCTCGAACGGGAGCAGAACCTCGTTGTCGAGCATCTGCTGATCGGTCGGCAGATCGTCGAGAATGCCGACGACGCCGAACACCAGCCCGTTGCCGTCGAGAAGCCTGCGCCATTCCGCCAGATCCTTGGTCGCGAAGGTCTCGTCGAAGATCTTGATCAACTCGAGGGATCGCGCATGCCGGTCTTTCTTGGTCGCGAAGCGGGGATCGGTGACGAGGTCCTCGCGGCCCATGATCCGCGCCAGGATCGGCCATTGCTTGTCCTCGCTGAGCAGCGACAGAATGATCCAGCGGCCATCCTTGCAGCGATAGTGATTGGTGACCGCGTTGAGCGCGCGCTCGCGCGGCCGGCGCTCCTGAAATTCGGCGGAGACAAGTTTTGCCTGTGCCAGCACACCGCCGGCCCAGATGCCGTTGGCCATCAGGTTTGAACTGACATGCGAGCCCCTGCCGGTGCGTTCGCGCTTGTAGAGCGCGGTGACGATCGCGCTGTAGAGCGCCATGGCGCAGGGGTGATCGCCCATGCCCGCGACCGAACGGGCCGGTGTAGTGTTGGTGTCGGCGCGCACCAGATCCATCAGGCCGGAGCGTGCCCAGTAAGCGTTGCTGTCGAAGCCGGGCTTGTTGGCTTCCTCACCCTTCTCGCCGTAGCCGGTGAACGAAGCGTAGATCATGCGCGCGTTGAGCGGCGCGAGCTCGTCATAGGTCAGGCCGAGTTTCTTGCGCACGCTCGGTGGAAAATTGGTAATGAACACATCGGTCTCGGCGACCAGCCGCCGCAACACCTGCTGCCCTTCCGGCTTGCTGAGATCGAGGGCGAGGCTTCTTTTGTTCCGCGATTCCAGCATCCATGCGTAGTTGTGCTGGCTGATGGGATAGCCGGGCAGGTTCGGCAGATTACGATAGGGATCGCCGGCGCCCGGAGGTTCGATCTTGATGACCTCGGCGCCGAAATCGGACAGCACCGTCGCGGCCGCGGGCGCGGCAATGAAGCTCGCGCAATCCAGAACCTTGAGGCCTGCGAAGATGCCGTTGTCCATCTGACGTTGCTCCCGTGTCTCACTCAATTTCCGCGCCGCGAAATCGTCAGCGTGGGTCTGCAGGAGCTATTTGATCCGTCCTGCGGCACGATGCAACGGCAGTTTCCGCGCGGCGGCCTGCACCGAGGGACGTTGACTAACTCTCGTCGGTCATCAGCGCGGCATTGCCGCCGGCCGCCGCCGTATTGATCGTCACGGTCTGCTCGGTGGCAAACCGAGGCAGGTAGTGCGGGCCGCCGGCCTTGGGTCCGGTCCCCGACAGGCCGTGGCCGCCGAACGGCTGCACGCCGACCACCGCGCCGATCATGTTGCGGTTGACGTAGACATTCCCGACCGACAAGCGGTCCATGATGGTCTCGACTGTGTCGTCGATGCGCGAATGAATGCCGAGCGTCAGGCCATAGCCGCTGCCGGCGATGACTCGCAGGACCGCGCCAAGGTCGTCCGCGCGATAGCGCACGACATGGAGGATCGGGCCGAACACCTCCCCGGTCAGTTGGCGGGCGTCGGTCAGTTCGAAGATATGCGGTGCGACGAAATTACCCGATGCGGGTGCCTTGCCGGCAAGGTGCACGCGTGCCTCCCGCATCATGCGCGTAATATGCGCATCGAGCCGATCCTTGGCCTCACGGTCGATCACCCAACCAATATGGGTGGCGGGATCGGAGGGATCGCCGATTTTCAGTTCGCGTGCCGCGCCGGCGATCATCTCGATCATGCGATCGGCCACATCCTCCTGCACGAACAGCAGCCGCAGCGCCGAACAGCGCTGTCCCGCCGAGCGAAATGCCGAGGTCACGACATCATCGGCCACCTGTTCGGGCAATGCGGTGGCATCGACGATCATGGCATTGATGCCGCCGGTCTCCGCGATCAGCGGCACGATCGGGCCGTCCTTGGCGGCGAGCGTGCGATTGATGGAGCGCGCCACTTCCGTCGAACCGGTGAAGACCACACCGGCGATGTCGGGATGCGCCACCAGTGCCGCACCGATGCGGCCGTCGCCCTGAATGAGGTGAAGTACCGTTTTGGGAATGCCGGCTTCGTGCAGCAGGCGCACCGCTTCGGCCGCGATCTTGGGCGTTTGCTCGGCGGGCTTTGCGACCACCGTATTTCCACTCACCAGCGCCGCGGTTACCTGGCCGATGAAGATCGCGAGCGGGAAATTCCAGGGCGAGATCGCAGCGAAAACACCGCGTCCGCGCAACCGCAGCGTGTTGCTCTCGCCGGTTGGCCCCGGCATCGCCTGTCCTTCGTCAAACAGCTTGCGGCCCTCCGCAGCGTAATAGCGGCAAAAGTCGGCGGCCTCGCGGACTTCCGACACAGAGTCATCCAGTGTCTTGCCGCCCTCGCGCTGCAGCAGCGCGATGAAATGCGCCAGGCGCTGTTCGAGCAAATCCGCCGCACGCTCCAGTGCGTCCGCGCGATGATTCGCCGGTGTGCGGCTCCATGCGGCAAATCCGGCGCGTGCCGCCGTAACTGCGCGGCTCGCATCGTCAGGCGTGCCGTCGTTTACGGCTGCGAATGAAACAGATTCAGCTGCGACCTTGGCGACAAGGTCGTCCAGCGCGGCGCGTTCGCCGAATTCGATGCCGCGCGAATTGATCCGCTGAGGCAGCAGCATGTCGCGCGGCAACGGGATATTTGGATGCGCGGCATGATCACTGGAACCGACGACATCAGACGGCCGCCGCAGTAAATCGTCGGCCGGCACGCTGGAATCAGATGCCATCGCGACGAATGACGAGTTGGCGCCGTTCTCGAGCAGGCGGCGCACCAGATAGGCAAGCAGATCGCGGTGGCTGCCGACCGGCGCATAGGTGCGGCAAGCAATGGAAGGATGATCCTCTGCCAGCTTGGTGTAGAGTGCTTCCCCCATACCATGGAGGCGCTGGAATTCGTAGCCATCGTCATCGCCCGTGAGTTCGAGCAGCGTGGCGACCGTCAAGGCGTTGTGAGTGGCGAATTGCGGGAACACGCGCGGACGCAGCGCCAGCAGCTTCTTTGCGCACGCGATGTAGTTGAGGTCGGTCATCGCCTTCCGGCTGAACACCGGATAGCCGTCGAGCCCGCGCTCCTGCGCGCGCTTGATCTCGGTGTCCCAGTATGCGCCCTTCACCAGGCGGACCATCATTTGCCGGTTCAGGCGGCTTGTGAGTTCGTCGATATAGCCGATCACCGCGCTGGCACGTTTCTGGTAGGCCTGGATGGCGAGGCCAAAACCGTTCCAGCCGGTGAGTGACGTGTCAGCAAACACCGCTGCGATCACGTCGAGCGACAGTTCCAGCCGGTCGGCTTCCTCGGCGTCGACGGTAAAGTTGAGATCGCGGGCCTTGGCGCGGTTGGCGAGATCGATCACGCGTGGAACGAGTTCCGTCATCACCCGCTGGCGGCTTACCGCTTCGTAGCGTGGATGCAGTGCCGAGAGCTTGACGGAAATGCCGGGATGGTCGGGCAGGGGTCTGTTACCCGCTACCTGGCCGATGGCATCGATCGCCGCCGCATAGGAATTGAAGTAACGGTCCGCATCGCTGGCGGTGCGCGCGCCTTCGCCGAGCATGTCGAAGGAATATCGGGCATGACTGGATGCCCCCGCGCGGGCTTTATCCAGCGCCGCCTCGATCGTTTCGCCGAGCACGAAGTGGCTGCCCATCAGCCGCATCGCCTGGCGCGTGGCGGCGCGGATCGCGGGCGCACCCAGACGTTTGGTCAGCCGGCCGATGGTGCCCTGCGGCGTCTCTCCGGGCTGGATGACCCTGGCTGACAATCCGAGCGCCCAGGACGATGCGTTGACCAGGAAGGCGGTGGATTTGGTCTCGTGATGGATGAAGTCGCCCTGACCGAGCTTGTCCTCAATGAACTGGTCGGCGGTGCGCGCATCGGGCACGCGCAGCAGCGCCTCGGCAAGCACCATCAGGGCGAGCCCCTCGCTCGTGGAGAGCGCGAACTCGCGCAGCATGTCTTCGACCCCGCCCAGTGGGTCATCGTTCTGGCGGATGGCGTCGATCAGCCGCCGCGCGGCGTGGTCGATCCGGGCTTCTCCCTCGGGCGGCAATCGCGCCTCGGCAAGCAGTCCGCCCGCAATCGTCCGATCCTCGGGCGCGTAGGCGGCTGAAAAGGGCGACAAGGGCGGTCGAACTGACATCGGCGATTTCCTCACGACCTCGAAACTAGCGTGTGGGCTGCCGTGCTTCGATAGACAATTCAGCGATTTTGCCTTATAAAATGAGGTAATTTTGATAGTTGCTAGAGAATATGAGCGAAATAGACAAAACAGACCGTAAAATCCTCTCTATACTTCAAGGTGATGGCCGGATCGCCAATGTCGAACTGGCCGAGCGGATCGGCTTGTCGCCGACCTCGATCGGCGAGCGGCTCAAGCGGCTGCAGCGGGACGGCTTCATCGAGGGCTACGGCGCGCGGCTCAATCCCCATCAGCTCGGTCTGGGGCTGCTTGTTTTTGTCGAGGTGCTGCTCGACAAGACCACGCCCGATGTCTTCGAGCGCTTCTCGCGCGCGATCCGCCTCGCGCCGGAAGTGCTGGAGTGTCACATGGTCGCCGGCGGTTTCGATTACCTCGTCAAGGCGCGCGTGGCCGACATGACCGCCTATCGCCGGTTTCTCGGCGAGAGCCTGCTGGCACTTCCCGGCGTGCGCGAGACACGGACCTACGCCGTGATGGAGGAGGTCAAGCGCGACGCGCCGTTGCCGGTGTGACGACAGCGGCGGGATAACAGCCATGTGATGGCGCTTGCATATCCTCACGATAAAATTTGGATCGCTGTTGCGGCGATGCGACCTTTTCTCTGCGTGGGCGGGCTAGTCTGAGTCCAAACATGAAACTCGTCCCGACGCGGATCGATATCGATACAAGGAATCTCACTGCGTGACGATGGCTGATATCTTGGATCTTAAGCACGGCGGCGTGCGCGTGCCTCGTTTGCTGTCTCTCGTTGTCGCGGCTGCGATGCTGCTCCTGCTGCAAGCCATGAACAGCCGTGCCGAGGCCGTCGAACTGAGTTCAGGAATCTCGCAGCTCTACACCTCGGTCTCGATCTATCCGCCGACCGCGAAATCAATGACGGTATGCTACGGCTTCGTCTGCCGGCGCCGCGAAATCCTCGATTTCACCGCCGGCGACAAGGCCGCGCTGACGCGGATCATGGCGGCCGGCCACGCCTCAGCCGCGGCCGAGCGCAAGGCGGTGCAGAAGGCGGTGGTCTGGTTTGATCGCCGCATGGGGCCGATCCTTGGGACCAACAAGCGCGTCGCGCGCGCTGACTTCCGCGCCAGGGATGATCAGCACAACTTCGATTGCTGGGATACCACGCGCAACACCACGAGCCTGCTGCTGGTGCTGCAGAACTGGAAGCTGCTGAAGTTTCATACGGTAGGGAATCCGCATTATCGCGGCAACGCGCTCGTGCTGCAGACGCCGCACAACACGGCTGTTCTGGTGGATCGCGCAACCCATGTGGAATGGGTCGTCGACATGTGGCCGCGCGGTTACGCGCAACTGCCCGACGTCATGACCGTCGAGCAATGGGTCAAGGAAGATTGAGACCGCAGACTCTGTGCAGCAGCGCCGCACGGTTGGCCAGTGCCGCGGGTCGTCGATCAGGTTTGCGCGCCGCGTAAACCCGATCGCCTCGTCGGTCAGACTTTGAGATTTTCCGCCGAGGTCTTGCCGCGGTTGGCGACTTCCTCGAACTCGACCGTCTGTCCTTCATTGAGGGACGTCAGGCCCGCCTTCTGGACGGCTGAAATATGCACAAACACATCCTTGCCGCCGCCAGCCGGCTGGATGAACCCGTAACCCTTGGTCGGGTTGAACCACTTCACAGTACCTTTAGGCATTCCAAGTCTCCGCAGGAATGAAACAAGCGACAGCAACCGTCGGTCCCCGGAAACCGGCACGTCCGACAGCGCATACGATACGCGGTCCTGTGTCGGCTTGATAGATCAAACGCTGGGCGCGAAATGACCGAAACAGCCCGATATTCCGCCCTTTGGAAGAATTTTTGCCTCGATTCGGGCTTTTTGGGCGCGGCAGAGCGCCGCCGTGCGGATTTGGCCAAGCTTAAGCGGCCGATCCGGAGGGGCGATCCTCCGGATCGGTGTTCGCATGCGGGCGGCGATCGACCTGCGCCTCAGTAGGTCGCGGTGAGGTACTCCACGATCTTGGGAATGTCCGCCTCGTCGATCGGCGCGCCATACACCTTGATCATCTTGTTCACTTCGGCCTGCCAGAAATCCTTCTTGAACTTCGGTCCGCGCGGCTGGGTCTGGACGTAGTCCGCCGAGTGGCAGGCCGTGCAGTTGTTTTTCACCACATCGAGGTTGGGCCCCGGCTTGAACGCAGCGGTTTCGTCCGGGAGCTTGTAGGTGACCGGCTTCGCATCCGAGGCCGTCAAGCCGAAGGCCAGTCCGATGACGATTGCGACAGCGGGAAGAATTGAGCGCGTCATGATCATCTCCCTCACGCCACCGTCACGTGGACTGTCTCGATGACGTTGCGCATGTAGCCGGCCGGATTCCAGGTCGCGTCGGCGGGCTGCACCTGACCGCCGTTGCTGGTGGCGCGCACCTTGAGTTCGTGGACGCCGGCCGCAAGTTTCACCGGCGCCTTCCATGCGCGGAACGAGTATTTGCCGTAGTTGCGGCCAAGCCGCGCATTCTTCCAGGTCTTGCCGCCGTCGATCGACACGGCGACTTCCTTGATTCCGGTGCCGCCGTCGAAGGCGATTCCCTTCAGGAGTTTGCCGCCTGCTTTGAGTTTGGCGCCTTCCGCGACATTGGTGATGAAGGAGCGGACATTGTACCTGTTGATCGGCACCGTTGCCTTCGGCGCGGTGCCCGGCTCGACGCAGGCACAGGCATTGTCGGGGATGCGGTACGCCGTCTTCATCCAGAAATTGTCATAGACGCTGTCGATGACGGTGATTTCGTTGAGATGCTTGACCCAGTAGGTCCCGTAGTATCCGGGAACGACGAGCCGCAGCGGAAAGCCGTTCAGGACCGGCAGATCCCGTCCGTTCATGAGATAGGCGAGCATCACCTCGCCGTCCCGGGCGTGATCGATGTCGAGAGCCTTGGCAAAGTCGGGCGTCTTGTCGCTGACGGGGCCGTCCATGCCGCCGAAAACCACCTGTTTCGCGCCTGTCTGCACGCCGGCCTGCTCAAGCACGGTCTTGAGCGGTACGCCGCGCCAACGGGCATTGCCCATGGCTCCGTTGCCCGACTGTCCGCCGGCGACGCGCGGATTGAAGAAGCCGCGGCTGTTACCTGAGCACTGGGTGACGGCGACGATCTCCTTCGCCTTCATCTTTTTGATATCCTTGAGCGACAGCTTGAGCGGATGATCAACCTTGCCCTTGACCTCGAGCGTGAACGTGTCGGGATCGATGTTGAGCGGAATGTCAGCCAGATGATAGCGGACGAAGAACGCATCGTTCGGCGTGATCACGCCCTCGTTGAACACCGAAAACGGCGTTTCGAGCTGCGGTGGCCGCTGCGTCAGACCTATCATCAAGCGCTTCTGCGGGTATTTCACCAGCGGGCGTTCGCCGTTGCCGAACGGCAGCGTCACGGTATCGCGTGCGAAGGCCTTGAGGGGATTGAGGCTGGTTATCGCGCCGACCGCCAGTCCGGCGCCGACACGTTTCATCATCTCTCGTCGATCGAGCATGGCTTCCTCCGAAGCTTCGTTGTCGTGGCCCGTCATCACGGATCACTTGCCTTCAAGTTTGTCACCGGGCAGCGGCAAGTCAATCGATGAGTTCCGGATATACCGTTCGGCGCGATCGATGGATCAGACGCGCGGCGCTTTCCGCGATGCAACAGCGGCATGAACACGAAGATGAAGATCATGTGCCGCTGCTTGCGTAAAAGCCCCGGCCGCTGGGCGACCGGGGCTTTCTGACCAAACCAGAGAGGGATCAGTCGCAGACGTTGATCGTCCGCAGGCGGAAGCCGAACCGGGTCGGCACGCGCCGCACCACGTAGCAGCCATCGTCATAGCCGCCGATATAGGCGACGCCGAAGCCGTGACCGAAATGGCCGAAGTGGTGATGATGATGCCAACCCCAGCCATGCGCCGAAGCGGTTGAGGGCGCCAGCGCCATCGCGCCGAGGGAAGCGGCGGCAACAAGTCCGAGAGCAAATTTACGCAGCATGATCGTTCTCCTTTAAAATGAAGCGCGTAACGCGCGGGTTCAATTCAATGTTCAGTTCCAGTTGCGGGCTCGTGCTCCAATCGTCGCTCTCACCCGTCGCAAATTCGTCGCGTCCTTCGCGATCGCGGTTCGAATGAATTCGGCGCCGCTATCCGACAATTTTCTGAATGGGTGTTCAGATAAGTCGCGTTTGCGCGGGTTTTGTGTGCGAAATCTCACACAGGCGCGATGCCCGCAGACAACCACGCATGAACTACGCGGCGACTGGTCCTGCGTCGCTGGCGGTTGCCGATAGCATTCGCGCATCGGCGATGCTGTGAACGGTCATCGGTTCGGCCCGGCCACGAATTGGAACGGTGTGCTCCTCCGCGGCGTCGAGCAGGAGTCGCGCGGTCTTGCAGACGTCATCCGACACCACGACTTCGCATCCCAGCGTCTTGGTCATGTCCTGCAATCGCGCAGCGACATTCACGGCGTCGCCGAGCGCCGTGAACACTATGTGATCGCGATAGCCGATGTCGCCGATGATGACCTCGCCGCCGTGAATGCCGATCCCGAAGCGGATCGGTTCGCGCAGGTCATGGCCGAGAACGTGGTTGAGTTCGTCGATGTTGGCGGCGATCGCCGCTGCGGCCCGGACCGCCTGCCGGCAGGCTGTCTCGGGGCCCGTCGCGAGGCCGAACAACGCGAGCAGCCCGTCGCCGACGAACTGGTTGGGTTGGCCGCCGCATTCCGACACAGCCTGCGAAACCGCGCCGAGGAAGCGGTTGACGATGAACACGGTATCGAACGGCAGGAGTTTTTCCGCGAGCTTGGTCGAGCCACGCATGTCGACGAACATGCTGACGAGGTAGCGCTCCTCACCGATGCGGTGCGATTGCGCGGCGTGCGCGTTGGCCGACAAAACGTGCGGCATGAAAAGCTGAAAGAACGACAGGTCGCCTTCGGGCCTCAGCTGGCAGGCGAGGCGGATCGACGGGTCGCCGCCGGTGCTGACGCGATCCAGAATGAAGGCCTCGCGTTTCGAGGGCGGTGGCACCACGCTCAGGTCGCCGATGATCCGGATGCGGCAGGTCGAGCATCGGGCCCGCCCACCGCACACGCTGGCATGGGGAAGGTTGTGGCGCAGGCTTGCTTCGAGGACGCTCAAACCTTTGGGGATGCGAACGGTGCGGCCGTTACCGTAGGACAGCGCGACCATGCCGCGACGGCGTTCGAGCAGGAGGCGTGCGCCGCGTGCGACAAGCGCCAGTCCGATCAACCCGAAATAGCCCCACAGAAAATACTCCGTGATATCCGCAAGGACATCCTGCTCGTGCGTGGTGCCGACCTGCTCGCTGCCGAGATTTGCCGCTCGCCATTCGGCACTTGTGCTGTCGGTGACAATGGCGCGGCCGCCCTGATAAAGGCCAAGCATCGCAAGCGTGGGAATCAGGATCGCGGCGGCGAGCAGGTAGGGTGCGGCTGCGGTGAAGAACTTCTTCATCCGCAGCCAGAAATAGAGCCCGATGCAGCCATGAATCCACGCGATATTCAGCACCAGGAACATCAGCCACTTCTTGTAGGGCCAATATACCCAGTAGGCATAAAAGACCTGAGGGTAGAGCTTTTCCTGCCCGTACAGGGTCTGGCCGACGCGAACGCCGACGATATGGGCGATCACCAGCGCCGGGATGCTGAGGCCGAGCACGAGCTGCAGCGGCTCGATCGCCTTCCAGCGAAACTGGCGCCGCTGATACAGTGCCCACAGGCCGAGGCCCATGTGGGTGAACACGGCCGTGTAGAACAGGATCGCGACCGGCAGAAACTGCCAGAACACGGTGTGGTAGTAGACGCCGTCGGCCAGCGCATCCGCCGAGATGTTGCCGAGCGCGTGATTGAGGAAATGGCTGATCAGATAGGCGAACAGCACCAGTCCGCAGGACAGGCGGATCTGACGCACGCCGATGCCGCGGACCAGTTTGCGAAGCTGAGGGCGTTTGACGGCGGTCATGGATCTCGGCTGTTTGTCGGCGTGCGGCCGGTCAAATCGGACGGTTCGCGGTGATGTTAATTTGCGGGCGTTGCGGGCGCCATGGGACTTTCATGCGGCTGCACGGGAATATTCCGGGATGCTGCGTTCTGGCGGCGTCGCGCACCGAATGGCCGTGGCCGGATTGACACCCGTATCGGGCTGGTCAAGAAAGCGCCGACGCACCTGCCCGAGAGACCTGTGAGGATGCGCGGAACCGTGCAATCCATACCGTCCCGATGACCATCGCAGAACCCGAGACACGCGCACCGCAATCCGAACGGCCGGCGCTCCAGCCGCTGCTCTGGATCGCAGCCTTGATCGTCGCGATGACCGCGCTGCGATGCATCTTTGCCATCGGGCTGGAGCTGCGCACCGACGAGGCCTATTACTGGACCTGGTCGAAGGAAAGCACGCTGTCCTTCCTCGATCATCCGCCGATGATCGCATGGTTCATTCGCCTCGGCACTGCGATCTTCGGCGACACCAGTTTCGGTGTCCGGTTCGCCGGGCTGCTGGCGATGCCGATCTCACAACTGCTGCTGGCCGACATCGTTCGCCGCGTCACCCACGACATCCGCGCCGCCATCCTCGCCGTCCTGATGATGGAGGCGGCGCTCTATTATGGCCTGCTGATGGCCAAGGTCGCGCCCGACGTCGCGCTGATCCCGTTCGGACTGGCGATGGCGTGGTCGCTGGTGCGGCTGACGGAAAGCGGCGATGCGCGCTGGTGGCTCGCGGCGGGTCTGTTCGCGGGTCTGGCTTTGCTGTCGAAACTCACCGCGCTGATGCTGGTTCCCGCTGTTGTCGCCTTCATTCTGGTGCCCGACTGGCGCGGCCGTTGGCTGCGCAGCCCGTATCCATGGGCGGCGCTGCTGATCGCCGTCGTGGTCTTTTCTCCAGTGCTGATCTGGAACGGGATGCACGACTGGGCCTCGTTCCGCTTTCAGTTCGTGCGCGCCACCGCGACGCACAGCATCATGTTGCGCACGCTTGGCGAATATCTCGGCCTTCAGTTCGGCCAGGTTGGGCCGGTGCTGCTGCCGGTGGTCCTGTTCGGTGTCGGGCTCACGGCGTGGCGCGGCTACCGTCATCGCGATCCGGTTTCCGTGCTGCTGGCGACGGCCGTGCTGGTGCCGTTCGTTTACTTCCTCTGGAAATCGCTGACGCTGCGGGTGGGCGACACCTGGCCGATGTTCATCTGGCCGTTCGGGTTTGCGGCGGCGGCCATCGACCTCACACGGCGCGCGCATGAAGGATGGCCGGCGTGGATGGTGACGCGATCGATGTTCTGGGCGAGGACCGCGATTGCATCGGGTATCGTGATCGTCGTCGTGGTTTTCCTGTATTATATCGTCAGTCCCTGGAATTTCATCGGCAAGACCGACCCGATCGGCGGCGAAGCAGGGTTTGCGCAGGTCGCAAGCCGCGCCGAAGCCGAACTGCAGACGTCCGGCGCGACCTGGATCGCGACCGACGACTACCGGATCTATGCGATGCTGCGTTGGTATCTCGGAAATCGCGTGCCGGTGATTCAGATCAACGAGCGCAGCCGCTTCCTCGGCTTTCGCGATCCGGGCATGAGCGCCATCGCGGGCCACACCGGGCTCTACATCGCGCGGAAACCCGACGATACCTCGCTGCTGGCCTCGACCTCTGCGGTGTTGACGCCGCTTGGTGAGGTTCAGCGGATTTGGCGCGGCCGGGTGATGGACACCTACGTGATGGACAAGCTGACCGGCTGGACTCCCGATTTGTCGCCACCGCCGGATTCGCCGTTCTACAAATGGCGGCAACTGGCCGGCGATGACGTCCGGCCTCGGGCATCTGGCCGGCGCCTGGCACTCGCCATCGCGGAGCGATAGCTCAATCCTCGTCGTCCCGCTTGCGCAACAGGTCTTTCGCAAGGTCGCCAAGCGCGGGGCGCGGCAGTGCCGTGAACGGCAGCGGCCGGGTCACGTCGATCGCCGCGAGGCCGAGACGTGCGGTCAGCAATCCGTTGAGCACGCCTTCGCCGAGACGTTGCGACAGTTTTGCCGCGATGCCGTGGCCGAGGATCTGCTGGATCAGGGTATCGCTCGCCGCCATGCCGCCGGTGATCGCGAGATGCGCGATCACATGCCGCATCAGGCGGATCATCCCGAGCGTGCCGGGCCTCGCACCGTAGAGACGCGCGAGCTGCCGCACCAGCCGCAGCGCCGCCGCGAACACGAACAGCACGTCCACCACGGCGCGAGGACTGACGGCGGTAACGATCGACACGCGCTGCGCAGCAGCCGAGACCAGCCGCCGGGCTTCCTGATCGAGCGGCGTCATCAGTTCACGCTCGGCGAGCCGCACCATGTCGGCGCCGTCGATGATGTCGGAACCATGGCTGCGCAGCGCGGCGCGAGCCCGCGCAAGACGCGGATTGTCATGGGCGAGCTTGACCAGATCGCGCACCACGGCATCGGCCTGGCTGCGATCGTCGCTCGCGATGGCGTCTAGCGCCCGGCGGTGCATATCCTCGATATTGGCCAGCCGTGCGAGGCCGGCGATCTCGCGCGCTGCGATGACGATCGACGCCAATACGAGCATTGCGGTCAATGCCAGCCCGAGAAAGCCCAGTCCCTCGCTGCGCGCGAACAGGTCGTCGATCAGGTGGACGATGCCGAGACCGGTGCCGAGCACCACAAGCCCGCCGAGGGAGGTCCAGAACAGCGTGCCCCAGCGAAATCCCTTGCGCGCCGGCACGGGCGGCTCCTCGATCGGCACCGGCAGGGAAGCAGCGTCCGCCTCCGGCGTGATGCGGATGCCGCCGCGCCCGAGCAGACCCGCCTCGTCGTCGGGATCCACGACGACCACATGGGGATCGTCGAGTTTGAACGTCGCGGGGCGGCGAGGGCCGGATCGCTCACTCATTGCAAACGGTCTCCGATCAGGAACTGGAGCGCGCGGTCGAGGCGGATATGAGGCAGCGCCGGCTCACCGGCGCCGTTGCGGTCGAGCAGCGGCGGCCGAAAGCGCAGGAAACGGAAGTCCGCGCCGTCTGCCCCGGACGTGGACAGGCCGCGAAACGCGTCGCCGTCGAACAGGCGTTCGAGATCGGCCGGCAGGTCGCCGGGAAAGGTTGCAACCTCGGTGTTGCCGTCGAAGGTTTCGCCATTGGCGACTTCACCGGCGAGCGGCGTTCCGATGATCGACGGCAGCGTGTCGCGGCCGCGTTGCACCTGCGCCTCGCGGGTGGCGCGAACGGCGGCCAGCGCCACCACATCGATCGCTGCGCCGGCGACTTCGGCGCGCGACGCGGCGCGATCGACGATCCGCCGCAGGATCGCCTCGAGCCGGTCATGGCTCGTGTGGTGCAGGTGATCGGCCTTGGTGGCGGCGAACAGGATACGGTCGATGCGCGGCCGAAACAGCGCATTGAGGAATGTGCCGCGACCGACCCGAAAGCAATCCAGAATGCCGGCGAGCGCGGCTTCGAGATCGTGCAGCGCTTCCGGTCCGGCATTGAAGGCGGCGAGTGCATCGACCAGAACGATCTGGCGATCGAGCCTTGAGAAATGGTCGCGGAAAAACGGGCGGACGACGATGGCCTTGTAGGCCTCATAACGTCGCCGCATCATCGCCCACAGCGATCTGTCCGGCGCATCGCCGTCCGCGGGCACATCGAGCGGCGCGAAGGTCAATGCCGGTGAACCCGCGAGGTTACCCGGCATCAGGAAGCGGCCCGGCGGCAGCAGGCTCATGGCGAAGCGCTCGTCGCGGCAGGCCCGGAGATAATCGGTAAACAGCTTTGCCGCCGTGAGCGTCGCCTGCTCGTCCTCGCGGCCTTCGGGTTGCAGCGTCTCGAGATGAGCGTGCCAGGCGCTCGCGAGCGGCGCGCGAAGCGGCTGCCGCGACAGCGCGAGGCTTTCCGCCGACCATTGCTCATAGCTCTTGTCGAGCAGGGGCAGGTCGAGCAGCCACTCGCCAGGATAGTCGACGATATCGAGAGTCAGCGTCTGGTCTGCGCCATTTTGCCGCTGGTAGTCGATCACGAGCCGCAGTTCGCTGATGTCGACGGTGGAATTCGGCCAGCGCCGTTCCTCGATCAGCGTACGGACATGAGTCTCGTAATCGAAGCGCGGCACCGCGTCGTCGGGTTGCGGTGCGAGTTGTGCGCCCGCAATGCGCCCGGTGGCCAGCGACTCGAACACCGGAAAGCGGCCGCCGCGCGACAGGCCGTGTACCAGCGCGGTGATGAACACCGTCTTGCCCGCGCGGGACAGGCCGGTCACGCCGAGCCGCACCGTCGGATTGAAGAAACTGTCGCCGTAGTCGAGCAGCGCGCGTGCCGAGAGCCGCGCCTCTTCAACGATGTCGGAGAACGTGAAAGCCATGGCAGGTGAGACGTGGCGAGAGGGCGGATCGATGACGCAAACGTTACGGAAAGGTGGCGATTGCGTCACGAAAATCAAGTTTCAACGGTGACAGGATTTGTGAGCGTGGCAAGGCGGCGGTTTCGTTGACCATGAATTGGCTATGATTTAACGCTTTGTGCGCTATGCGGGGCATCGAAATCCGACGGACTCGAGTGCAATGACGTTGTTCAGGCTGAAGCAACTGGCGGCTCATCCCGCCCAAGCCATCGCTGGCGCCGTGAGATGGAATTACGACCGCGCCGAGCTGATCGCCGATGGCGTCGTGCATGTGCTTGGCGTGCTGGTCGGACTGATCGCGGCGACCGTGCTGATCGTGCTGACCGCGGTTTATGCCACCGGTCTCGACGTGGCGGTGGTGTCGGTTTACGTCGCCGGCCTGATGACCATGCTGGTGTTGTCGGCGATCTACAATCTCTGGCCGGTCTCGCCGCGCAAATGGCTGCTGCGCCGCTTCGACCATTCCGCGATCTATATTCTGATCGCGGCGACCTACACGCCATTCATCATGCAGGTGAAGGACAATCCGTTCGCGGTCGCGCTTCTGGCCGGGGTCTGGCTGGTGGCGATCGTCGGGATCGTGTTCAAGCTGGTGCTGCCCGGCCGCTTCGACCGGTTGGCGGTCGCGCTGTACCTTGCCATGGGCTGGAGCGGCTTCATGATCTACGACGTCGTGGTCGGAACCCTGCCGGCCATGGCGCTGACGTTCGTGGTCGCCGGCGGCGCGCTCTACAGCTTTGGCGTTATTTTCCATGCCTGGCGGCGGCTGCGTTTCCAGAATGCGATCTGGCACGCGTTTGTACTGCTCGGCGCGGCCTGCCATTATACCGCGGTGCTCGACCTCGTTCTGGCCTGAGCCGTTCAAGAAACGCGGGAGGGAGCGATGCAGGTCAGCGGTAAGGTCGTGGTGGTCACCGGTGGCGCCAACGGGATCGGCAAGGCGCTGTGCGAGACCTTCCGTCAGGCCGGGGCGGCCAAGGTCATCGTCGCCGACATGGATGTGGCGAATGCCCGCACCGTGGCGCATGCGGTCGATGGCGCGGCCTTCAAGTGCGACGTGGGGCAGGAAAAAGACATTCTGCACGTCATCGACGAAACTGAGCGGCAGTTCGGGCCGATCGGCCTGTTCTGCTCCAACGCAGGCATCGGCGGCGGATTCGATCCCATGTCTGATAATGCCGGCGGCACTTCGGACGAACCATGGTCGCGAAGCTGGGCGATCCATGTCATGGCGCACGTCTACGCGGCGCGGCATCTGGTGCCGCGCATGAAAGCACGGGGTGGCGGCTATTTCCTCAATACGATCTCGGCCGCGGGCCTGCTGTCGCAGGTTGGCAGCCCGGCCTATTCGACGACCAAGCACGCGGCGGTGGGCTTTGCCGAAAACCTCGCGATCTCGCACAAGGCGCACAACATCCGCGTCTCGATCCTGTGCCCGCAGGGCGTCGATACCAACATGCTGCGGTCCATTCCAAAGGGTCCGCAATCGGGCGACGGCGATCTCGCGCCGGAACAGGTCGCGAAAGATGCGCTGCAGGGCATCACCGAAGAGCGCTTCCTGATCCTGCCGCATCCGCAGGTGATCGATTACATGCGGAAGAAGACCGAGAACTACGACCGCTGGATCGGCGGCATGGCCAAGATCCAGGCGAAGATGCGCGAGGCCTACGGAAAATCGTGACGCGCGGCGCGGGCCGCGCCCGTATGTTATAGCGACGTTTTCGTGCCGCGCTTCGCGACTGCCGGCGGATCGAATGCCTGGATCGGGGGCAGGTTGCCGGCAAAGCGTTCCACCTGAACCGTGGTCAGTTGTCCGCTGCAGCCCTGTGCGAGTCGCGACGTGCCGATGTCGCGGGTCAGCACGTTCGGATTGCCGTGAACGCACAGCGGCTTGTCGTCTTCAGGATCCTCCGGATCGTACCACGCCCCGGTCGGAAGCTGCATCACGCCCTGCCGGATCCGTTCTGTCAGGACGACAGCCGCGAGGCAGGCCCCGCGTGCATTGAACAGTTTGATGATGTCGCCGTCCTTGATGCCGCGCGCGGCCGCATCGGCGGGATGCATGCGCGCCACTTCGCGGCCGCGATGCTTCATCGCGCTCGAGTGTCCGCCGAAATCGAACTGGCTGTGCAACCGCGTCGCAGGCTGGTTGGCGACCAACTGGAGAGGGTGTTCGTCGCTCACCACATCGGCCGGCGGTAGCCACGTCGGATGTCCGGGGCAGTCGTCGTAGCCGAAGCTTGCGATGGTCTCCGAACAGATTTCGATCTTGCCGCTCGGCGTCGGCAGCGGATGGCCATCGGGATCGTCGCGGAAGGCGCGGATGATGCCGCCGTCGTGCGGCAATTGCGGAAGCTTGAGTTCGCCGCGCTGCCAGAATTCGTCAAAGTCCGGCGCGTCCAGCCCCTTGGCTGCCAGCGCCTGCTGGGTCGTGCTGAAGAGATGGCGCAGCCATTGCGCGCTGGTGCGCCCTTCCGTGAACGCGTCGCCGTGGCCGACGCGCGCCGCGAGGTCCGCGAAGATAGCGTAGTCGTCCCGCGCCCGTCCGTGCGGCTCCGCCAGCTTGTGCATGGCGATCATCAAGGGATCGGTCGGGGCGCCGCCGATGTCGTCGCGCTCCAGCGTCATCGTGCACGGCAGCACAATATCGGCATGGCGCGCGGTCGCGGTCCAGCCGATCTCATGCACGACCAGCGTGTCCAGCTCCGCGAAGGCGTGGCGCAGCCGGTTGAGATCCTGATGATGATGGAACGGATTGCCGCCGGCCCAATACACCAGCTTGATCTCGGGATAGGTCAGACGCTGACCGTTGTAGTCGAACGGCGCGCCGGGATTGAGCAGCATGTCGGCGATGCGCGCCACCGGGATGAATTCCTTCACAGGATTCTTGCCCTGCGGAAACGCCGCGATCGGAACCGCGTTCATGCGTCGGCCGTAATTGGCGATCGCGCCGAGCGCGTAATTGTAGCCGCCACCGGGCAGGCCGAACTGCCCGAGCATGGCGGCGAGCACCGCACCCATCCACACCGGCTGCTCGCCGTGTTCCGCGCGCTGCAGCGAATGCGACACCACGACCAGCACGCGTTTGCCAGGCAACCGACGCGCCAGCGCTTCGATCTCGCCGGCTGACAGGCCGACGATGTCAGCGGCCCATGCGGCATCCTTGGGCTGGCCGTCGCGACGGCCCGTCAGATAATCCTCGAACGCAGGCCAACCGGTGCAGTGCGTCGCGAGAAAGCCGCGGTCATGAGTGCCGTCCTTGACCAGCGTATGCGCGATCGCGAGCATCAGCGCCGTGTCGGTACCGGGACGTATCGGCAGCCACTCGTCGTTCACTTCATCGGGAAGGTCGGTCTGCAACGGGCTGATGAGGACGAACTGCGCGCCACGCTTGCTGGCTGCGACCATGTCCGGATGTTCGGTGTGCCGGCTGATGCCGCCGGCGGCGATGCGCGAGTTCTTCGTCGCCATGCCGCCGAAGGCGAGCACGATGTCGGTGTGCGCAACGATCTCATCCCAGCTCACGTTGCGCCGCGAGACGTCGTCGTAGCCGCCGAGGATATGCGGCAGCACCACCATCGATGCGCCGGCGCTGTAGCTGTTGACCGAATGCACGTAGCCGCCCATCGCGATATTGAGGAAGCGATGCATCTGGCTTTGCGCGTGATTGAAGCGCCCTGCGCTGGCCCAGCCGTAGGAGCCGCCAAAGATCGCGCGCGGCCCGTGATTGTCGCGCACGCGGATCAGCTCCGCGGCGAGCAGATCGAGCACCTGCTCCCATTCCATCGGCACGAATTCGTCGCGGCCGCGCCGCGAATCCTTGCCGGGACCGCGCTCCAGCCAGCCGCGCCGCACCATCGGTTGCGTGACACGCGCCTTGTGCGCGAGCGCGTCGGGAAAATTGTCGATAATCGGATTCGGATCGGGGTCGTTGGGATGCGGGACGATCACCAGCTTGTCCTTCACCCATTGTCCGGTGAAGGCACCCCAGTGTGAGCTATGCGGTTTGGCCAGTGCTTCCGTGGTGTCCGTCATGGCCAGGGATCCCGTCGTTGCGCGTTCCGCTTAATGCTTCTTTCCATATAGGATCGGAACCGCCGAATCCACGATCACCTCGATGAGATTGGTTCCAGAGTCCGTGAATGCGTGCGTCAGGGCAGGCGCAAGTTCCGCCGATGTGCTGACGCGCACAGCTCCGCAACCCATGCCTTCCGCGAGCTTGACGAAATCGATGCCGGGGAGGTCGAGACCGGGCACCTTGCGCACCTGCATCACCTGGCTGAACGAGCGCATCGCACCGTAGCCGGAATTGTTGATGACGACGACGGTCAGCGGCAGTTTGCGCTGCGCCGCGGTCCACAGCGCCTGGATCGAATACATCGCCGAACCATCGCCGATCAGGCAGACGGTGCGCTTTTTCGGATTGGCGAGCGCGATGCCGACCGAAGCGGGCAGCGAGTGACCGAGGCCGCCGCTTGCCATGGTGTAAAAACTGTCCTGACCGGGCATCGGCAGGAACGACTGCATGGTCGGGCGATGCGATGGGGCTTCCTCGACCAAAGCCGTGCCGCGCGGCATCGCCTCGGACAGCGCGTGCATCAGATAGGCCGCCGGGATCGGATCGGCGGGTTTCGGCGCCGGCGGCAGCGACCGGGCTGCGGGCGCAGCGCGCTTGCTGTCCGGCAATAGCTCCAGCAGCTTTGACAACGCCGGCTTCATGGTCGCGATGATGCTGGTGCCGACCGGCGTGACGGCTGCCGCGGTCGGATCGTCGGTGATCTGGAAGATCGTGGTGTCGCCGTCGAAGATCGCGGCGTGGCCCTCGACATGAAAGGTGAACACCGGCGCGCCGATGACCACGACGAGGTCGTGGTCGCGCAGCGCGTCCGAGAGTTGTCCGGGCGAGGCGTGCAGGAAGCCTGCGAATTGCGGGTGCCGTTCCGGAAAGCTGCAGCGCGCGGAAAACGGGCTGATCCAGACCGCCGCTTTGGCGCGTTCGGCAACCTGCACCATCAGATCGACGGCGCCGGCGCGATCGACGCCGGGGCCGATCACCAGCGCGGGTTTCTTGCTGGCGGATAGTGCCACGACCAGCGCCTGCATGGCATCGGCATCGGGGCCGATCTCGCGGCTGACCTTGCGCGCAGCTATCGGCTCCGCCGGATGGGTCCAGTCGTCGATCGGGACCGACACGAAGGTCGGACCGCACGGTGGTTGCATGGCCACATAGTAGGCGCGGGCGATTGCGGCAGGCACATCCTCGGCACGTGCCGGCTCGACGCTGAATTTCACGTAAGGCCGCGGGAATTCCGAGGCGCGCTCGGCATAGAGAAACGCCTGCAGCGGCAGGATGCTGCGCGCCTGCTGGCCGGCGGTGATGACCAGCGGCGTCTGGTTGCGATGCGCGGTGTAGATATTGCCGAGCGCGTTGCCGACGCCCGCAGCCGAATGCAGGTTGACGAAGCCGGCGTTGCGGGTTGCCTGCGCGTAGCCGTCGGCCATGCCGACGACGGAAGCTTCCTGCAGGCCGAGCACATAGTCGATGTCGTCGGGCCAGTCGCTCAGCAGTGGCAATTCGGTGGAGCCGGGGTTGCCGAATACTTTTTGGATGCCGAAGGCGCGCAAGAGATCGAGCGTGGCGTCCTTGACGGTGATCGCGCCGGAGGCTTTTGCGGGTTTACGAGCCAACGTCGTCTCCTTTACGCGGACTACCAGATTGCCGTGCCCTTCATGGTCGGCGCGCCCGCATTGTTCGCGGTCCACAGCTCCATGGTATCGCCGGTCGCACTGGCATTGACGCTGAACTCGCTGCCGTCGAACAGCGGCTGCAGGCCGCGATAGGTGAAGGTCTTCGGTGCCTGACCACCGTGCAGTTTCGCACCAAGCTCGATCAGCAGCGCGGCCTGCAATGGGCCATGCACGATCAGACCCGGATAGCCTTCTTCCTTGGTGACGTAGTCGCGGTCGTAGTGGATGCGGTGGCTGTTGAAGGTCACCGCCGAATAGCGGAACAGCAGCACCGGGTCGGGCATATGCGTTTCGCGGTGCGCGGCGGCGGGCGCCTGCGCGGGCTTTGCCGGCGTTGCGTTCTTGCCGTCCCTGGGAACGTCCCGGTAGACGATGTCATGCCGCTCGCGGACGGCGGGGCCGCGCGCGGTCGTGAAGACGTGATCCACCGACACGAAGCACAGCGTTCCCGTGCTGCCGCTCTTTACCACCACGTCCTTGATAGTCGAGCGGCGCGTCACGGTGTCGCCGACGCGCAAGGGCTCGATGAAATGGATCTCGCCGCCCGCCCACATCCGGCGCGGCAACGGCACCGGCGGCAGGAAACCGCCGCGCTTCGGATGCCCGTCCGGCCCGTTGCCGCTCAACGGCGAGACGGGAAGCGTCAGGCACCAGTGCGTCGTGAACGGCGCGGCGTCGCCGGCCTTGGGTTGCCCGATATCCTGGAACAACGTCGAGCGCAGCCCGGCCACCAGATGCGCGGTGACCATATCGGTCTTGTCCTCGGTGCGGCCGATCCATTGCCGCAGGTGATCGAGATCGAGCGTATCGGTCATTTTGACTTTGCCGTTTTTGGAGATGTGGCGGTTTCCGCCGTCACCGTGCCGATCGGCGGCACAGCGCCGTAATGCCTGTCCTGACCGACCACGATCGCCGCCGGCGCCGGATAGTTGACCACGCCGTTCGGCGTGTCCACGGCAATGCGGCGCAGATGCGGATGCTTGGCGAGGTCGGCCATGGTGTTCACTTCGGCGAAGGCGATGTCGGCGTCGTCGAGCCGCTTCAGGAGTTCGTCGCGGGTCATCGATCCAAAGCTGTCGCCGACCACCTTGTCGGTGAGCGCGCGGTTACGCACGCGCTCGACCATGTTGGCAAAGCGCGGGTCGTTCGGCAGATCGGGCTGGCCCAGCACCTCGGCGCAGAGTTTTTTCCACTCGCGCTCGCTCTGGATCGAGATCAGGATGTCCTTGCCGTCCTTGGAGCGGAACACGCCGTAGGGCGCGATCGAGGGGTGGGCGAGGCCCATGCGCTGCGGCGGTTTGCCGTCCTCGGCATTCAGCAGCGGCACGGTCAGCCAGTCCGCCATCACGTCGAACATCGAGATGCGGATGTCGGCGCCCTTGCCGGTCTTACCGCGTCCGATCAGTGCTTCGAGGATCGCGGCGTGCGCGGTGGCGCCAGTCGCTACATCGACGATCGACATGCCGACGCGCGACGCTCCTTCAGGGCCGCCGGTGATCGACGCCAGTCCGCTTTCGGCCTGGATCAAGAGATCGTAGGCCTTGCGCTCGGCATAGGGGCCGCTGTCGCCATAGCCCGAGATCGTGCAGCAGATCAGCCGCGGATAGTCCTTGGTCAGCCGTTCGCGAGAAAAGCCGAGCTTGTCCATGGAGCCCGGCTTGAGGTTCTGGATCAACACGTCGGCTTTTGCGATCAGGTCTTCCAGCGTCTTGCGGCCTTCCGGTGTCATCAGGTCGATGACGATGGAATCCTTGCCGCGGTTGAGCCAGACGAAATAGCTGCTCTGGCCTTGGGCTGCGGCATCGTAGCCGCGAGCGAAGTCGCCTTCGGGCCGTTCGATCTTGATGACGTGCGCGCCAGCGTCGGCGAGGCGCGAACTGCAGAACGGCGCGGCCACCGCCTGTTCGACGGCGATGACGGTCAGGCCTTCAAGCGGAAGCATGAGCAGGCCTCAATAGGAACGTGGCATGCCGAGCACATGCTCGGCGACGAAGGACAGCACCAGATTGGTCGAGATCGGCGCGACCTGATAGAGCCGCGTCTCGCGGAACTTGCGCTCGACGTCGTATTCCTCGGCGAAGCCGAAGCCACCATGGGTCTGGATGCAGGCGTTGGCGGCTTCCCACGAGGCGTCGGCGGCCAGCATCTTGGCCATGTTGGCCTCGGCGCCGCAGTCCAATCCTGCTTCGTATTTGCGGGCGGCCTCATGCACCATCAGTTCGGCAGCACGCATGGCGGCGTAGGACTTGGCGATCGGAAACTGGATGCCTTGGTTTTGGCCGATCGGGCGGCCGAACACGGCGCGCTCCCGCGCGTAGTCCGATGCCTTCTTGATGAACCATTTGGCGTCGCCGATGCATTCCGATGCGATCAAAATGCGCTCGGCGTTCATGCCGGAGAGGATGTAGCGGAAGCCCTTGCCTTCCTCGCCGATCAGGTTTTCGGCCGACACCTTCATGTCGGTGAAGAATACTTCGGTGGTGGAATGGTTCATCATGGTGCGGATCGGGCGGATCTCCAGCCCATGTCCGCGCGCTTCCTTCATGTCGACGAGGAATACCGACAGACCGTCGGTGCGCTTCTTTGCCTCTTCCTTCGGCGTGGTGCGCGCCAGCAGGATCATCAGGTCGGAATATTCGGCGCGGCTGGTCCAGATCTTCTGGCCGTTGACCACGTAGCCGTCGTTGCCTTCGCGCTTCGCCGTTGTCTTCAACGAAGAGGTATCTGTGCCGCTGGTCGGCTCGGTGACGCCGAAAGCCTGCAGCCGCAATTCACCGCTGGCGATCTTCGGCAGCCATTTGGCTTTCTGCTCGTCGCTGCCGTGGCGCAGCAGCGTGCCCATCGTATACATCTGGGCATGGCAGGCGCCGGCGTTGCAGCCGTTCTTGTGGATTTCCTCGAGGATCGCGGCGCCCGCGGAAATCTTCAGGCCCGCGCCGCCATATTCCTCGGGGATCAGCACCGACAGGTAGCCTGCCTGCGTCAGCGCATCGACGAAGGCGGATGGATAGGCCATCTCGCGATCGAGCTTGCGCCAGTATTCGCCCGGGAACTGGGCGCACAGCTTTGCGACGGCGTCGCGGATGTCATGATAGGGGTCCTGGTCCGCGGCATGGTCGGTCATCGAGGAAAAACGCTTTCTTGTCAGGATATTCGTTTGTCAGGAGAGTCGAACGGGCAAGGACTCGTAGCCCTTGATGAAGCTCGAATAGACCCGCTTGGGTTCTCCGACAACCTCGATTTTGTCAAACCGCCCCAGCATTTCCTCCCACACGATGCGGAGCTGTAGCTCGGCGAGCCGCATGCCGACGCAGCGGTGGATGCCGAAGCCGAACGACAGGTGGGTGCGCGGCCGGGCGCGGTCGATGATGAAGTCGTTGGGGGTCTCGATGACCTCCTCGTCGCGGTTACCCGAAACATACCACATCACCGCGCGGTCGCCCTTGCGGATGGTCTTGCCGCCGAGTTCGGTATCTTCGAGCGCGGTGCGGCGCATGTGCGCGAGCGGCGTTTGCCAGCGGATCACCTCCGGCACCATGCTGTCGATCAGTTTTGGGTTGGCGCGCAACTTGTCGAACTGCTCGGGGTTCTCGTTCAGCGCCAGCACCGAGCCGGTCATGGTATTACGCGTGGTGTCGTTGCCGCCGACGATGAGCAGGATGATGTTGCCCATCAGCGTGTCGCCGTCCATGTAACGCGTGGCGTCGTTGTGCGCCATCATCGACAGCAGGTCGTTGCGCGGCTCTGCGTTGACGCGTTCGTTCCATAGCTTCTCGAAATAGGCGCGGCATTCGTCCATCTCGCGGCGGCGCTCTTCCGGCGACGACACGACGCCGCTCTTCGGCAGCGCTGTGGAGACGTCGGACCAACGGGTCAGCTTGCGCCGCTCGTCCCAAGGGAAATCGAACAGGGTTGCGAGCATCTGCGTGGTGAGCTCGATCGAGACCCGCTCGACGAAATTGAAGGTCTCGTTGCGCGGCAGGCCGTCCAGCACCTTGCGGACGCGCTGGCGGATCAGCACCGCGAGTTCGTCGAGATGCGTCGGCGTGAACATCGGCGAGACGGTCTTGCGTTGCGGTGCATGGTGCGGCTCGTCCATGGCGATGAAGCTCGGCCAGTCGTAGCCTTCCGGTACGTCGCGGATAGCGATGCCGCCGTGCTTGACGTCGGAGGAGAAGATCGCCGCGTTGGTGTCGACATGCATGATGTCGTTGTATTTGGTCACCGACCAGTAGGGCTCGATCCGTGCGTTGGTGCAGTAGTGCACCGGCTCTTCCTTGCGCAGCCGTTCGAAATATGGCCACAGCGTATCGTCCTGGAACAGACGCGGTGCGCCAGGGTGAAAATCCTTCAGCGGCATCGCATAGGCTTCTTCGCGCGCGGCGCGCTGAAGGGCAGCCTTGTCGGTTGCGATCTTGGTCTGGATGTTCATCGTTATTGAACCTTGTCAGGCTGGAATACGCACCGGCAGCGTCTCGTAACCCTTGATGAAACTGGAATACACCCGCTTCGGTTCATCGACCACCTCGATGTCGTCGAACCGCTTCATGATTTCTTCCCAGATGATTTTGAGCTGCAGCTCGGCAAGCCTCAAACCTACGCAGCGATGGATGCCGAACCCAAAGGAGAGATGGGTGCGCGGCCGCGCGCGGTCGATGATGAAATCGTAGGGGCGGTCGATGATGTCCTCGTCGCGGTTGCCCGAGACGTACCACATCACCACCTTGTCGCCCTTCCTGATCTGCTTGCCGCGGAATTCGAAGTCCTCGAGCGCGGTGCGGCGCATATGCGCGAGCGGCGTCTGCCAGCGGATCACCTCCGGCACGAAGCTGTCGAGCAGCGCGGGGTTGTCGCGCAGCTTGCGGTACTGGTCCGGATTCTTACTGAGCGCATAGATGCTGCCGGACAGCGTATTCCGCGTGGTGTCGTTACCGCCGACGATCAGCAGGATCAGGTTGCCGAGGAAATTCCGCGGGTCCATGTCCCGCGTGGCATCCGAGTGCGCCATCATCGACAGCAGGTCGCTCTTCGGCGGCTGGTTGATGCGCTCTTTCCACAGTCGTGCGAAATAGGTCGCGCATTCCATGAGCTCGGCCTGCCGCTCGTCCTCGGTTGCGACAAGGCCGTCGGGACCGGGCAGGGTGGTGGCGACGTCCGACCAGCGCGTCAGCTTGCGGCGGTCTTCCCAGGGGAAGTCGAACAGCACCGCCAGCATCTGCGTGGTCAGTTCGATCGAGACACTGTCGACCCAGTCGAACACCTCGTTGCGCGGCAGGTTGTCGAGACATTCGGCCGAGCGCTTGCGGATATTGATCGCGAGTTGATCGAGGTGCGTCGGCGTGAACATCGGCGCCACGGTCTTGCGCTGCGCGCCATGGCGCGGCTGGTCCATGGCGATGAAGCTCTCGCGGCGCAGATCGGGCGCAATGTCGCGGATGGTGATGCCGCCAAGCGCCGACGCCGACGAGAAGACGGCGTGATTGGTCTCGATCTCCATGATGTCGTTGTAGCGGGTAATCGACCAGTACGGCCCGAACATGCTGTCCTTGCAGTAATGGACCGGCGCCTCCTGCCGCAGCCTGTCGAAGTAGGGCCAGAAGGTATCGCTGCGGAACAGTTCGGGATGGCCGGGATCGAAATCCTCGATCGGTGTTGAATGGGCCTTGTCGCGCGCCGCCTGAAGCGCGTCGGTCCCTCCGGTGGTGATGGTTCCGTGCATCGCGTCGCTCCCGTGGCCGGCGATGCCGGCTTGTTGGTCCGCGATTACATCGCGACTGGCGCCCAAGAGCAAGGAAAAGACACGGCCATATTGCCGCTGCGGGCGGTATGCGCCGGTGGTATCCAGTTCGCTGGGGCCGGCGGCGGACCTTCACCTCGGGTGAGGGGCATGGCATGGTCGTTGGAACAACTGCGGCTGTCGCCGCCTCCCGGGAGACGTTTCGTGACTATTCCCAATACCCACATGTTCAATTTCGATCTCGGCGAGACCGCGGACGCGATCCGCGAGACCGTGCGCGACTTTTCCGCCAACGAGATCGCGCCGCGCGCTACCGAAATCGACAAGACCAACCAGTTTCCGCTCGACCTTTGGCCGAAACTCGGCGCGCTCGGCCTGCACGGCATCACCGTCGAGGAGGAGTTCGGTGGCGCCGGCCTCGGCTATCTCGAACACTGCATCGCCATGGAGGAAGTGTCGCGTGGCTCGGCGTCGGTCGGCTTGTCCTACGGCGCGCACTCGAATCTCTGCGTCAACCAATTGCGCCGCAACGGCAACGATGCGCAGAAGCGCAAATACCTGCCGAAACTGATTTCAGGCGAGCATGTCGGCTCGCTTGCGATGTCGGAGCCGGGTTCCGGGTCGGACGTGGTGTCGATGAAGACGCGCGCCGATAAGAAGGGCGACCGCTACGTTCTCAACGGTAACAAGATGTGGATCACCAATGGGCCCGTCGCGGAAACGCTGGTCGTCTATGCCAAGACCGATCCGAATGCCGGGCCGCGCGGTATCACCGCCTTCATCATCGAGAAGGGCATGAAAGGCTTCTCCACTGCGCAGAAGCTCGACAAGCTCGGTATGCGCGGCTCCGACACCTGCGAACTGGTGTTCGAGGATTGCGAGGTGCCGGAGGAGAACGTGCTCGGCAGCGTTGGCCGCGGCGTCAACATCCTGATGTCCGGCCTCGACTACGAGCGCGCCGTGCTCGCCGCCGGACCGCTCGGCATCATGCAGGCCTGCATGGACGTGGTGATGCCGTACGTGCATGAGCGCAAGCAGTTCGGCCAGCCGATCGGCGGCTTCCAGCTCGTGCAGGGCAAGGTCGCCGACATGTACGTCACCATGAACGCCTGCCGTGCCTACGTCTACGCGGTGGCGAAGGCGTGCGATCGCGGCGAGACCACGCGCGAGGACGCGGCCGGCGCGATCCTCTACGCTGCTGAAAAGGCGACGCAATGTGCACTCGACGCGATCCAGCTTTTGGGTGGCAACGGCTATATCAACGACTATCCGACCGGTCGGCTGTTGCGCGACGCGAAACTTTATGAAATCGGCGCCGGCACCAGCGAAATCCGCCGCATGCTGATCGGTCGTGAGCTGTTCGAGAAGAGCGCGTAGGCGGCTTCCAGGTATCAGCGTCATTCCGGGGCGACGCGAAGCGTCGAACCCGGAATCCAGCGCTGTGGTAAGAGTTATGGATTCCGGATCGCTGCTTCGCAGCGTCCGGAATGACGAGAAATTTTGCTTCCGTTACTCCAGCGGCAGGCCGTTGACCTTGGCAACCCACGCCCGCACGTCGATCATCACCTGCGGCAGCACCGCCTTGACCTCGGATACGGTCATGCCCGCCTTGATGCGCGGATCGTAGAGGATGTTGAGCAGATATTGATCGTAGACGTCGAAGTATCCCATGTGGACGTCGTCATTGAACATTGTCCAGGACACGGAGTCGGTGTCGTTGATCGGTCCGAGCGATTGCAGCAATTCCTCATAGGCGCAATCGAGAAACGTGAAGTCGCCGTTATCGATACTGAGGATCACGTCGGAGCGTTCGATCTCGAGTCGGTCGTTCTTGCTGAAGCCGGACAGGCATTGCGGATCGAGCGACTTGCGGATTTCGCGGGCGCGCTTGGCGCCGTAGAATTTTGCGATGGTGCGGTTGAGATCGCGGTCGCGGACGAGGTGGACGGTGACGTTGGCGTCGGCGCCGTCGGTCATGGTGATGTCGAGATGCTGAACGCGGTGCGCGATGTCGGCGATCACCCTGGCGAGCTGCGCCTTGCGGTCGGCACGCTTGACGCCGTCGGTGGTCACGCGCACCGGCCCGCTGTATTTGCGGATACGGTCGACCCGGCCGGCCAGATGATATTCGGCGCCGAACGCGGTCTTGAAGAAGCCGTCGAGGATTTCGCTATCGGTGAAGGTCTTCTTCTCGGCGCGCTGTCGCTTTGCGATGGCTGGAATCTCCGCGGCGAATGTGTACGCGACCGTTCCGGCGCAAAGCGCCGTTGCGATCAGCGCGATAGCCAGCCCGCGGGAAAAGGTTGCTTGCATCGCGGCGACGCTCCGTAACCCGCGATCGCAAGCGCGGCGCGATTGCCGCGCCCGCACTCCGTCCGGGTGGCCTAGTTCTTCACGATGACCGTCGCGCCGACCTTTACGCGATCATAGAGGTCCTTCACGTCGTCGTTGGTCATGCGGAAGCAGCCGGAGGAGACCGCCTGACCGATGGTTTCCGGCTCATTCGACCCGTGAATGCGATACAGCGTCGAGCCGAGATACATGGCGCGCGCGCCGAGCGGGTTGTCGATGCCACCTTTCATGTGGCGCGGAAGATCGGGGCGGCGCGCGATCATTTGCGCCGGAGGGGTCCAGCTCGGCCATTCCTTCTTGGCGGTGATACGGTGGGTTCCGCCCCAGCGGAAGCCGTCGCGTCCGACGCCGATGCCGTATTTCAGCGCCTGACCGTTGGGCAATACGAGATAGAGCCGACGCTCGGCGGTGTTCACGATGATGGTGCCCGGTGCGTACTGGCTCTGGAAATTGACGGTCTGTCGCGGGATCGGGTTTGCGGTCGCAATGTTGGGACCGAAGTCCATGATCCCGCGTGTATCGAAGTCTTCCGCTGATGCGGCGGTAGCGCAAACGGTGAAAGCCGCAACCATCAGACAGGCAAAGGCGCGCATCACTATCGTCCTCATAAAAACCGATTTCGCCGCAAGACAGGCCACAATTCGCCTGATTTCGCAAGCCACGGCCACGTGAGGTCTGCTCTTCGCAAACGAACGTTGCGAAATGGCATCGGGTGCGGCGATAGGCGCCCACGACGCCGTCCGCCAGGCGATGGCAGCCATACGCAGGCCGCTAATCCTTTGACGTGCAGCCGGAACAATGATTGACAGGCTTATCGAGAAGACTGCGAACGGGAGCGGACGAATGAACGGCGCTGAAAGTCTGGTGCGGACGTTGGTGAAGGGCGGTGTGGATGTCTGCTTCGCCAATCCCGGCACCTCGGAAATGCATTTTGTCGCAGCGCTGGACCGGGTCGAGGGCATGCGCTGCGTGCTTGGCCTGTTCGAGGGTGTGGTGACCGGCGCCGCCGACGGCTACTACCGCATGAAGGGCACGCCGGCCTCCACCTTGCTGCATCTCGGTCCCGGGCTCGCCAACGGATTGGCCAACCTGCACAATGCCAAGAAAGCCAACTCCGGCGTCGTCAACATTGTCGGCCAGCACGCCGTCTATCACATCGAATACAACGCGCCGCTGACCTCGGATATCGAAGGTCTGGCCCGGCCGATGTCCGCATGGGTCCGCACCTCGCCGAATTCGAAGTCGGTCGCCAGGGACGGCGCCGCGGCGATCGCAGCCGCCAAAAGTTCGCAGATTGCGACACTGATCCTGCCGGCGGACACGGCGTGGAACGAGGCCGACGGCATCGCCGAGGTGCCTGAGGACTCCCAGCGCGCGAGCTATTCGTCGCAGGCGGTCGACACGGCTGCGAAGATTTTGCGCGGCGGCGGTAGTGAGAATCTGCTGCTGTTGACCGGAAGCGCGCTGACCGAGCACGGACTTGCGCTCGCCGCTCGCATCGCCGGCAAGACCGGCTGCAAGGTGATGGGTCAGACCTACAATCCGCGCATGGCGCGCGGCCGTGGCCGGTTCTCCATCGAGCGCATCCCTTACGTGATCGAACAGGCGCTGCCGATCCTGAAGGATTTCAAGAATATCATTCTGGTCGAAGCCAATGACCCCGTCGCGTTCTTCGCCTATCCGAACAAGCCGAGCCTCTTGAAGCCCGAGGGCTGCGAGGTGCATCGCATGACGACCGGCGGTGAAAATTCGGTGGCCGCACTCGAGGCGCTGGCGGGCGCGCTCGGCGCCAAGCCGCAGGATGCGCCGGCGCAGAAGCTGATGGAGATCGCGAAACCCACCGGGCCGCTCAACCACGCCTCGATCGCCCAGGCGATCGCCATGGCAATCCCGGAGAATGCGATCGTCGTCGACGAGTCGATCACCACCGGCCGCGGATTCTTTCCGCCGACCGCGGCCGCGGCACCTCACGACTGGCTGCAGAACATGGGCGGCTCGATCGGCTTCTCGACGCCGGTGGCGACCGGCGCCGCTGTCGCCTGTCCCGACCGCAAGGTGATCTGCATGGTCGGCGACGGCAGCGCGATGTATACGCTGCAATCGTTGTGGACGCAGGCGCGCGAGGGCCTCGACGTCACCACCATCGTGTTCTCGAACCGCATCTATCAGATTCTGCGCGGCGAGTTCGATGGCGTCGGCGCCGGCAAGCCCGGCACGCGCGCCATGGACATGCTGAGCATCGACCGTCCGACGCTGGACTGGGTCGCGCTCGCCAAGGGCATGGGCGTTTCCGGTCGCGCGGTGACGACGGCCGATGAGTTCAACAAGGCGCTGGCTGAGGCGATGGCCGAGAAGGGGCCCCGGCTCATCGAAGTGCAGATGTGACGCTTGCGGCGTCCTTGCTGAGATCGAACCGCGACCGGCACGGCTGACCGTGCCGTGTGTGCGAGGTCGCGATGAGTCTGACCTACGTCATTCCCGACATTCACGGCCGCTTCGATCTCATGAGCGAGGCGCTGCATCGGGTGCACGCCCATGCCGCCGGCAACGGCGGCACCCTCGTCATGGTCGGCGACTATGTCGACAAGGGGCCGGACAGCAACAAGGTCATTGCACGCCTGCGGCGCGGCATGCCCGATGGCTGGACCTTCATTCCATTGAAGGGCAACCACGATGCGATGATGGCCGCAGGCTTGCGCGATCCCGCGAAGATGGCGCGCTGGCTCGAGCGCGGTGGCGATACGGTCATCCAATCCTATGGCGACGCCGCGGCCATTCCGGAAGCTGACATCGCCTGGCTTGAGGCGTTGCCGCTCACCTATGCCGACGCGCACCGCGTCTATGTTCACGCCGGGCTCGATCCCGACGTCGCGCTTGATGCGCAGAACGAGGCCACGCTGCTCTGGAAACGCTATCCCAAGGGTGACGCTGCCGGCTTCAACGGGCGTCACATCGTGCATGGACATGACTCCGTGGCCCGCGGGCCGGAGCTGTACGAAGGCCGCACCAATCTCGATACCCGGGCGTGGCGCACCGGCCGCCTCGTCACGGGCGTGTTCGACGATGCCACGCCCGGCGGTCCCGTCGCTTTCATCGTCGTGCACGGCCCCACGCAGGATCGCTAGAGCTTTTTCGAGCGAAGTGGGCCCCGGTTCGCGTAAAAAAGCCAGGGCCCGGCTTTGATGCCAGCAAAGCCGGAATAGCTCTGGCCGGCGTGTGATACGCGTCGGCACAACCAAAACCGCGCAACAATCGTATAGGAGGCGCGAGCCGGATGTGGTCAACTGGAACCACGGCCGGGCCATGGCCCGGCGGTTTTTGGCAGGGAGATTTTTATGCGTAAATATCTTGTCCTATTGCTATCGACCGCGGTCGCGGTCGGCATGTCATTGGCGTCGTCGCCGTCGTTTTCCCAAACGCCGAAGTTCGTGGGCAACGGCTCCAAGAGCAGCGGATTCAAGGGCGGTCGGGGAAGCGGCCGCGGCAGCGGTCACGTCGCGCGCGGCAGCGGCGGGCGTCACTTCCATGGCGGCGGTCATCACCACGGCGGCGGCAATATCGGCACCGGGCTCGCGGTGGGGGCTGCGGCCGGCCTGCTCGGCGCAGCCATTGGCGCTGCGGCCAGCGGACCGGTCTACTACGAGGACGCGCCGCCGCCGCCGGTCTATCGCCGTCCGCCCGGCGTGTATTACGATTACGACGACTGAGATTCCGCTCGTTCTCGGATGCCGCGCCGGCCTTTTGGGCCGGCGCGTTTTTTGGCGGTCGCGTTCGAAACATCTTCATGGTTTTCATCGTTCCATCTTGACGGCCACACGCGACGCAGGTCTTCGTGAGACATGGACAAGGTCTCTCGCTCCGTCACGAAACTGCAGGCGACGTTCCGCATCAGGTTGAACGGCGAGTCCGTTGCCATCGCGACGGTCGGGCAGGCCTACGACTTCATCACCCGCCTCAGCACCATCGAATGGATGGAATACCGCGCCCTGCACGAGCAGGCGCGCGCCGCGCTCGAGGCTGCGGCCGACAATGCCATGCTGAGCGCCAAGGCGACCGATGCACTGCGCATCCTGTTCGCCAAGACGAAGCTGTTGTGAAAGCCGGCGCCGAAGCCGCTGATGCAACGAGACCGGGAATTGGCGGAAGCGATGGTGGGCGCACAAGGGATCGAACCTTGGACCTCTCCCGTGTGAAGGGAACGCTCTCCCGCTGAGCTATGCGCCCGGGATCATCGGTGGTCTTGACCAATGCCGGATCCGGGTTTCCCGGTCCGGCGTGCCCGCCGAAGCCGCGATTTAGGGAATGCAGGGCAGGGGTGTCAAGCAAACTCGCCCGCAAAAACCGCCTGCAGGAAGATTTAGCCGGGCTGGCGGGCGCTGCGGGAGGCGTGGGACTGCAGGGCGCGGATACGGTCGGCCAGGGTGCCGCCTGCGGCTGGCATCGCGCCGTTGCTGGCGGTGCCGTTCACCGCCCTGTTTGCCGGCGCAGGGGTTTCGGCCGCGAGGATGGCTTCAATCGGCGAATCCGGCCCCTCGATGGTCATCGCGAGTTTCGCGACCTCGGCGGCGATGTCGTTGATGCGCTCGCGGAGCAGGGCGTTCTCCATGCGCTCGGTCGCCCATGAGCTTTCGGCCTGCTGCTGAATCGCGTTGATGTCGCGTTGCAGCTTGCTGCGCTCGGTCTGCGCGGCGCGCATCGCCTCTTCGGCCGCGGCCTTTTCGTTGCGCAGCCCGTCGATGAGCGGGGACTTGCCGCCGTTCAACGTCACGATTTCGGCGCGCAATTCGCTGATGGTGCGGTCGGCATCCGCATGGGCCTGTCGCAACTGATCGTTCTCGCTGTCGCGCTTGGCCAGTGTTTCGGCCTGCGCCGCGAGGCGGCTCTCGAGATCGCTGACGTGGCCGCCGAGCGTTTCGGCTTCCTTGACCTGGGCCACGAGCTGGCCGTCGAGATCGGTGACGCGCTGGCTCAGGGTTTCGACGCGCTTGCGCGCTTCGTCGAGATCCTGCGTCGCCGCGGCCGATTCCTTGCGCTGCTGCTCGAGGCGCGCCTGCGTCGCGGCGAATTCCCTCTCGGCGTCGTGGACGCGGTTCTGCAGCCCTTCGATCTGCGCGCGCATCGCGAGCAGTTCGACCTGCCGGCTCTCCGCGGTCATCGAGCGGTCGGAGAGCTCAGTGTTCAGCTTTGCAAGATCGCCCTGCCGGTCGGCGAGCGTCGTTTCCGCAAGCCGCAGCGCCTCGGTCTTGGCGCTGAAATCGGTCTCGGTCGCCTGCAGCTGCTCCTTGACCGACTTCTCGCGCGCCTCCAGCGAGAAGATCGTGGCGTTCTTTTCGCTGAGCTCGGCCTTCATGCGGTTGATCGCATCGGTCTTCTTGCCGAGTTCGGCAAGCTGGCTCGTGGTCTTGTTCCTGAGTTGCTCGACGCTCATCTCGAGGCGCCGCGCGGACATCGCGAACTCGGCGCGCAACTGATCCTTGTCGGCCTGGATTTCGGCCATCGAGAGCGGCGTCGCGGCTTCCATCCGCTTGATGGTGAGACGCACGGCGCGGTTGTGCACCAGCGGGAGAATCATCAGCCCGCACAGCGCAGACAACAGAAAACCGATCGCCAGATACATGATCGGCTCAACCATGGATAACACTCCGACACGCTAGTGTGGTGGTTCAGAAGTTCGCTTCATTGTCTCGGCGAGTCCGTCAAGCGAACTTCGGAATCGGGACACTAGATAAGACTTTGGTTACCATGGCACGGCGGGCCGGCCCAGAGCCAGCGCTACACCCTGTTAGGGTGAATCTGTAACCACGCCGACCGCCGTTTACGAGCGGGCGCGAACGTCAGAACGGGTTCCAGGTCGGCCGCGGCGTGTATTTCAGGTAGCCGATATTGGCGCCGAGCCGCAGCCCGAGGCCGGAGCGGATCGGCACCAGCACGATGTTGTTCGCCGTCAGCGCCGTCATGCCGAAGCCGCCGATGATATAGGCCGAACCTTCGATGCCGCCGAAGCGCTGGTAGATCGCGTTGGTGGCCGGCAGATTGTAAACCAGCGTCATGGTGCGCGCGCCGTCGCCGCCCCAGTCGAAGCCGACCGACGGTCCTTGCCAGTAGACTTTCAGGTCGCCGGCATTCTTGGTGTAGAGCGTGCCCTCGCCGTAGCGCAGCCCGGCGACGAACGCGCCCGAGCCTTCCTCGCCGAGGATGTAGCCGTTGGGCAGGCCCCACTGGCTCACCGCGCGCTCGATGACCGAGGCGAGGCCACGCGACACGTTGCCGAAGAAGCGGTGTCCGGCGGTGACGAGCTCGTCCTGCTGGTAGGAGCCAGCTCCACCGCCGCGCGGCGGTGCCGACTGAGCGGATGCCGGCACAATCCAGAACGTCGTCATTGCAGCGAGCACGACCGCTGCAAGGCGCGAAATGAAAGTCATGGAAGCACCCCTAGGTAGCGAAATTTATCGCAGCGTCTTTAACCGGATGCTGACTGGCGATCCGTACGATGCGGCGATTGTCCCCTCGACTCGCATGTTATCGGTATCAACTATGACGGCACAGCGGCAGGAAAGAAACGGCTTGCGCCGCGGAATTGCCGTGATTGCCGTGGTGGTCTGCGCTTTTGGCATGGGATTCGCGGCCCGGGCCGCCACCACCGAGCGGGTGGTGGTCGACCGCTATACGGGGCTCGCGATCGGCGGCTTCGATCCGGTGGCGTTTTTCACCGATTCGCGGCCGGTGCAGGGCGACTCCGACTATGAGGTCGCTCAGGGCGGTGCCATCTGGCGCTTCAGCAATCCCGATAATCGGGCTTTTTTTATTGAAAATCCCGATATTTATAGCCCCCGTTTCGGCGGTTATGACCCGGTGGACATCGCGCGTGGCGTGACCTTTGCCGGAACCTCGCGGCTCTGGCTGATCGTCGGCCAGAGGCTTTACCTGTTCGGCCATGAGGACAGCCGCGCGGCCTTTGCCGCCGATCCGGCGCATTATCTTCAGGAAGCGACGCGCCGCTGGGCCACCCTGAAGGACACGCTGGCGCAATAGTCGCGCCGCCATGTTCAAGACGGGGCCGACGGATCGCCCCAGGCGATGAACTCAGGCACCAGAAATCCTCCGTCGCGCGATTGGCCAAAGCGCAAGGCTCCGCCGCGTCCGTCTGTGATCTTGCCGCCGGCGGCGGTGACCAGCGCGTGACCCGCCGCGACATCCCATTCGCCGGTGGGCGCAAGGCGGGGATAGATGTCGGCTCCGCCCTCCGCGATCCGGCAGAACTTGACCGCCGACCCGAGCGGCTTGCGCACTGCGCCGGGGCGGCTCGTGATGAAGGCGTCCGAGCGGCTGTCACCGTGCGAGCGGCTGACGGCCGCGATCCAGGGCGCGCCCGGGAAACGACGGGTCCTGATCGGTGCGGCGGCGCCGATGCTTGCGTCTGACGCCACGGCGAGACGTTCGGCGCCGTGGCCGACGAGGCCGCGCCAGATCAGGCCGAGCGCCGGCGCGCCGATGACGCCGAGTTGCGGCACGCCGTCGGTCACGAGCGCGACGTTGATGGTGAATTCATCGCGGCCGGCGATGAATTCCTTGGTGCCGTCGAGCGGATCGATCACGAAGAAGCTGCCGGCATAAGGCGGCGTGGCGAGATGCACGCGCTCCTCCGACAGCAGCGAAGCGTCAGGGCAGAGTCGCGCGAGTCCTTCGGCGATGATCGCATCGGAAGCGAGGTCGGCATCCGTCACCGGCGATCCGTCGGCCTTGCCGCTGATCTTCATGTGATCGTTCTTGATCGACAGGACAGCCTTGCCGGCTTTCGCGACCAGTGCGGTCAGCGGATCCATCAGCGCCGCGACGGTCTTGAGATCGATCACCGGCACGTTCGCGGCGTCCTTGCGTGTCGCCAAAGGCCGGCCGGATGGTGGCAGCCCAGGCCCCGGCAGTGTATCAAGCCGTCAGGATTGCTTGATTCGCCAAATCTGCCTTCGCCAAATCTGCCTTCGCTATGTCCGCGCGCTGCGGATTCGCTGCAACCAGGAACAGGTCTTATGTCTGGCACATCATCTCCCGGTTCCGCCCCTGATGCGCTCGAACTCGCGGCCTTGCTCTGTTCGCGCGTCTGTCATGATCTCATTAGTCCGGTTGGCGCAATCGTCAACGGGCTTGAAGTGCTGGACGACGATCCCAAGCCCGACGACCGCGAGTTCGCGCTCGATCTGATCCGCAAGAGCGCCAAAACCGCCTCGGCGCGGCTGCAGTTCTGCCGGCTCGCTTTCGGCGCCGCCGGCTCGGCCGGCGCGCAGATCGATCTCGGCGATGCGCAGACCATGGCGAAGGGCCATTTCGAGGATGGCAAGCTCACCATCGCCTGGAACCTGCCGCGCCTGCTACTGCCGAAGAACAGGGTCAAGCTGCTGCTCAACATGCTGGTGATCGCGCAGCAGACCATTCCACGCGGCGGCGTGCTGACGGTCGATCCGGTCGGCGAGGGCGAGACCATGAGCTTTCAGGTCACTGCCGCGGGGATGAATGCTCGCGTGCCGCAGAACGTCGTCGATCTGCTGGCATCCGGTTCAGCCGGCAGCGTCGATGCCCATGCGGTGCAGCCCTATTACACGCGTCTGCTCGCGGAGGCCTGCGGGCTCGTCGTCTCGCTCGCGCCCGACGGCGACAAGGTGATTGTCGCCGCCCGCTGACGCCTCGCACCGGCCGGGCGGTGGTTAACAAAAGATTGCCGGGAGTCCGCGGAAAACCCGCGTCAATCGCCTTATCTATTTGTTGGGCGCGTTCATTTCCGTTTGCTCAACCAAACTTAAACGCTTTGCATTGAAACTGGCCGAACCCCGAAAAGGCGTGACGATGTCGCGCGCCGGTGTTTCGAAGGCCAGTACATTATGGATGATCTCCTCCGCGAATTCCTGACCGAGACCAACGAGAGTCTGGATACGGTTGACAATCAGCTCGTGCGTTTCGAGCAGGATCCCAACAACGCCAAGATATTGGACAACATCTTTCGTCTCGTTCACACCATCAAGGGGACATGCGGGTTTCTCGGTCTTCCGCGGCTTGAATCACTGGCGCACGCCGCCGAGACGCTGATGGGCAAGTTTCGCGACGGCATGCCGGTAACCGGCGAGGCCGTGACGCTCATTCTCTCCACCATCGATCGCATCAAGGACATTCTGGGTCAGCTCGAAGCGACAGAAGCCGAGCCCGAAGGCTCCGATCCCGATCTGATCGACAAGCTGCATCACATGGCCGAGCACGGCGCGTCGGAATCCGCAGCGCCGGAGCCGACCGCCGAGGCGCCGGCCACCGGAGCGGCGGGCACGCTCACGTATCAGGTGCTCGAGCGTCCGCTGCGTCCGGGCGAGGTCTCGCTCGACGAACTCGAGCGCGCATTCCGCGAAACCGCGATCGAGACGGCAGTGGCTGCGCCGCCATTGGAGCCAGAAGCTCCGGCGCCCGCCGCCGCTCCGAAAGCCAAGGCCGCGCCGAAGAAGGCGAGCGCCGAAACCGAAACACCGGAGGCCGACCGCGTCGCCAACCAGTCGATCCGTGTCAACGTTGATACGCTCGAACATCTGATGACGATGGTGTCGGAGCTCGTGCTGACGCGCAACCAGTTGCTCGAGATCAGCCGCCGCCACGAGGACAATGAGTTCAAGGTGCCGCTGCAGCGGCTGTCGAATGTCACCGCCGAGCTGCAGGAAGGCGTCATGAAGACGCGCATGCAGCCGATCGGCAATGCCTGGCAGAAGCTGCCGCGCATCGTGCGCGACCTGTCGAGTGAGCTCGGCAAGCAGATCGAACTCGAGATGCACGGCGCCGACACTGAACTCGACCGTCAGGTGCTCGATCTGATCAAGGATCCGCTGACCCACATGGTGCGCAATTCCGCCGACCACGGCCTGGAAACGCCGGCCGAACGCGCCAAGGCGGGCAAGCCCGAGCAGGGCACCATTCGTCTTTCGGCCTATCATGAAGGCGGCCACATCATCATCTGCATCGCCGACAACGGTCGCGGTCTCAATACGGATCGCATCAAGGCCAAGGCGATCCAGAACGGCCTCGCGACCGAGGCCGAGCTTGAGAAGATGACCGAGGCGCAGATCCACAAGTTCATCTTCGCGCCGGGCTTCTCCACTGCTGCCGCCGTCACCAGCGTCTCCGGACGCGGCGTTGGCATGGACGTGGTGCGCACCAACATCGACCAGATCGGCGGCACCATCGACATCAAGTCGGTGGCCGGCGAGGGCTCGAGCGTGACCATCAAGATTCCGCTGACGCTCGCGATCGTGTCCGCGCTGATCGTGGAAGCCGCCGGCGACCGCTTCGCGATTCCGCAGCTCTCCGTGGTCGAACTGGTACGTGCGCGCGCCAACTCCGAACATCGCATCGAGCGCATCAAGGATACGCCGGTGCTGCGGCTGCGCAACAAGCTGTTGCCGCTGATGCATCTGAAGAAGCTTCTGAAGATCGACGACGGCACGTCGAGCGATCCGGAGAATGGCTTCATCGTGGTGACGCAGGTCGGAAACCAGACCTTCGGAATCGTCGTCGACGGCGTCTTCCATACCGAGGAAATCGTGGTCAAGCCGATGTCCACGATGCTGCGCCACATCGGTATGTTCTCGGGCAACACCATCCTCGGCGACGGTGCGGTGATCATGATCATCGATCCGAACGGCATTGCGCAGGCGCTCGGCACCTCGGTGGCGACCCAGCATGAGATCGCCGACGAGAATGCGGCGACGCGCGGATCCGGCGCCGAACAGATGACTTCGCTGCTGGTGTTCCGCGCCGGGACGAATCAGCCCAAGGCGGTGCCGCTCGCGCTTATCACGCGGCTCGAGGAGATCGGAGTCGACAAGATCGAGCTCTCCAACGGCCGTTACATGGTGCAGTACCGCGAGCAACTCATGCCGCTGGTGCAGATGGAGGGCGTTTCCGTCGGCACCGAAGGCTCGCAGCCGATTCTGGTGTTCGCCGACGACGGCCGGTCCATGGGACTGGTGGTCGACGAGATCATCGACATCGTCGAGGAGCGGCTCAACATCGAGGTCGCGAGCGGGCAGCAGGGCATTCTCGGCTCTGCGGTCATCAAGGGTCAGGCGACCGAAGTGATCGACGTCGGCCACTTCCTGCCGATGGCTTTTGCCGACTGGTTCAGCCGCAAGGAGATGCGCCCGTCGGCCAGCGCGCAGTCGGTACTGCTGGTGGATGACAGCGCCTTCTTCCGCAACATGCTGGCGCCGGTGCTCAAGGCCGCGGGCTATCAGGTCCGCGTCGCGACCAATGCGCAGGAAGGCCTCGTGGTGCTGCGCTCGGGTCAGGAGTTCGATGCGATCCTCACCGATATCGAGATGCCGGACATGAATGGCTTCGAGTTCGCCGAAACCGTCCGCGCCGATCGTCGCCTCAGCGGCACGCCGATCATCGCACTGTCATCGATGATTTCACCGGCCGCCATTGAGCGCGGCCGTCAGGCAGGCTTCCACGATTACGTCGCCAAGTTCGACCGGCCCGGCCTGATCGCCGCGCTGAAAGAGCAGACCGCCGAAATTCACCGGGCGGCATGAAGGACCCGAAGATGACCACTGTTAATCAAGGCAGCGAAAGCGCGATCACCGAATACGTCACCACGATGATCGGCGGGCAGTTGTTCGGGTTGCCGATCTCGCGGGTGCAGGACGTGTTCATGCCGGAACGGCTGACCCGGGTGCCGCTATCGTCGCGCGATGTTGCGGGCGTTCTGAATTTGCGTGGCCGCATCGTCACCGCGATCGACATGCGCGCGCGTCTCGGCCTGCCCAAGGAGGAGACGGACCGCCCGCCGATGGCGGTCGGTGTCGAGTTGCGCGGCGAGTCCTACGGGCTTCTGATCGATTCGATCGGCGAGGTTTTGAAGCTTCCGGATGAAGGCCGCGAGGTCAATCCGGTCAATCTCGATCCGCGGATGGCGACGATGTCGGCCGGTGTGCATCGGCTCGACGGACAATTGATGGTCGTCCTCGATGTCGATCGGGTTCTTGAGATCGTGGCTGACAAGCTGGCGGCATGAGACCGGCGACAGGTGCGATGACTTTGCTGGGAAACAGCCTGTTGGGAAATCTGAAAAGAGGCAGAGACTGAAATGAAGACATGTCTGGTCGTGGATGATTCGAGCGTTATCCGTAAGGTCGCGCGGCGAATCCTGGAAGGCCTCGATTTCCAGATCGTCGAGGCGGAGGATGGCGAGAAGGCGTTGGACGTCTGCAAGCGCGGGCTGCCCGACGCGGTGCTGCTGGACTGGAACATGCCGGTGATGGACGGCTACGAATTCCTGCGCAATCTGCGCCGGATGCCCGGCGGCGATCAGCCCAAGGTGGTGTTCTGCACCACCGAGAACGACGTGGCGCATATCGCCCGCGCGCTCCATGCCGGCGCCAACGAATACATCATGAAGCCGTTCGACAAGGACATCGTCACCGCGAAATTCCACGAAGTCGGCTTGATCTGAGATCTCGCCGCGCCGGAATGTAATCCCGGCGCGGCTCGCATGCCTTGTTTGTATCTTTGTATCTTAGTTGCGTTTGGTGAGTAATGACGACTGCTGTGACAAGTCCGACGGCTCTGGATTCAGGAAGACAGGAGCCGCTCCGCGTCATGGTGGTCGATGACTCCGTCGTCATCCGCGGCCTGATTTCGCGCTGGATCGAGGCCGAACCGGACATGGTGGTCGCGGCTTCGCTTCGCACCGGTCTCGACGCTGTCAACCAGGTCGAGCGCGTCGATCCCGATGTCGCCGTGCTCGATATCGAAATGCCGGATCTCGACGGCATCTCGGCGCTGCCGCAACTGCTCGCCAAGAAGCGCAACCTCATCATCATCATGGCGTCGACGCTGACCCGCCGCAACGCGGAGATCAGCCTCAAGGCGCTCTCGCTCGGCGCCGCCGATTACATTCCGAAGCCCGAGAGCACCCGCGAGATCGCCGCGGCCGATATCTTCAAGCACGATCTGATTCAGAAAATCCGGCACCTCGGCGCGAATCTGCGCCGTCCGAAGGTGGTCGCGTCGCCGCCGCTGGCACCGACCGCCCACGCGGCCCGCGTCGCCGCGACGGCGCCGGCGAAAGCGACGCTGCTGCCGTTCACGTCGCATGCCCCCCGCGCGCTGCTGATCGGCTCCTCGACCGGCGGACCGCAGGCGTTGATGACGCTGGTGGCGGGCATCGGCCCGATCATCGACCGCTATCCGGTGCTGATCACCCAGCACATGCCGCCGACGTTCACGACCATCCTGGCCGAGCATCTGGCGCGCGCCGCCGGACGGCCGACGCACGAGGGTATCGACGGTGAGCCGGTGAAGCCCGGTCATATCTATCTCGCACCGGGCGGCCGCCACATGCGTGTGGTGAAGCATGGCATGGGCGCGGCGATCGCGCTGGATGACGGTCCGGCGGTGAATTTTTGCAAACCGGCGGTCGATCCGATGTTCGCGTCGGCGATCGAAGTCTGGCAGGGAGGGGTTCTGGCCGTCATTTTGACGGGAATGGGATCGGACGGAATGCGCAGCGGCAAACAGGTCGTTGCGGCGGGTGGGAATGTCATCGCGCAGGATGAAGCGAGCAGCGTGGTGTGGGGAATGCCGGGCGCAGCAGCGCATGCCGGAATTTGCGCGGCGATCCTGCCGCTTCAACAAATCGCACCGAAGCTCCTTCGGCTGTTTGCGGGAGACCGTTCGTGACGCCACTTGATTATGAGTACCTGCGTAAGATTCTGAAGGAACGGTCCGGACTCGATCTCGCCGCCGACAAGCAGTATCTGGTCGAGAGCCGGCTGCTGCCGCTCGCGCGCAAGGCCAGCCTTTCGGGCATCGGCGATCTCGTTCAGAAGATGAAGAACGGTGCCGAGGCTTTGACGGTTGATGTCGTCGAAGCGATGACCACCAACGAGACCTTCTTCTTCCGCGACAAGGTGCCGTTCGATCATTTGCGCGAGACCATGATCCCGGCCTTGCTGCAGGCGCGCGCGGCCCGGCGCAGCATGCGCATCTGGTGCGCCGCCGGTTCGACAGGGCAGGAACCGTATTCGATCGCGATGTGCCTGAAGGAATATGGCGCGGCGCTGGCAGGCTGGCGCACCGAGATCATCGCTACCGACTTGTCGAGCGAGGTGCTGGAAAAGTCGCGGGCCGGTCTCTACAGCCAGTTCGAAGTGCAGCGCGGGCTGCCGATTCAATTGCTGGTCAAGTATTTCAAGCAGGTCGGCGAGCTCTGGCAGATCAGCCCGGACATCCGCTCCATGGTGCAGCACCGACAGCTCAACCTGCTGCAGGATTTCGCCCATCTCGGCACCTTCGACGTGATCTTCTGCCGCAACGTGCTGATCTATTTCGATCAGGACACCAAGATCGGCGTGTTCGCGCGGCTCGCGAAGCAGATGGAAGGCGATGGCTTCCTCGCGCTCGGTGCCGCGGAGACCGTGGTCGGGCTGACCGACGTGTTCAAGCCCTATCCGGAGAAGCGCGGGCTGTACCGCCCGAACCTCGTGCGTTCGCCGTCGCTGGTGCCGGGCATGCCGTCGTCCAAGGCCGCCGCGCGCGCGTAGCGCATCTCACAGGATCGCGTGCGGCAGGAAGCGCGACGTATTGCCCGTGATCGGATTGGTGTCCTCGCGGATCGACCGCCCGCGGGTCGCACGCCTTAAAAACAAAAACCCCGCCATTTGCGGCGGGGTTCAGTCTGGGAGGAAGCGTGAATTTCGCTCAGGCCGGGATGCGAACTTCATCCTCGTTCGGCTCGCGCAGCACGTAGCCGCGGCCCCAGACGGTTTCGATGAAGTTGCGGCCTTCGGAGGCGTTGGCGAGCTTCTTGCGCAGCTTGCAGATGAAGACGTCGATGATCTTCAGCTCGGGTTCGTCCATGCCGCCATAGAGGTGGTTGAGGAACATTTCCTTGGTGAGGGTGGTGCCCTTGCGGAGCGAGAGCAGCTCCAGCATCTGGTATTCCTTGCCCGTCAGATGCACGCGCTGGCCGCCGACTTCGACCGTCTTGGTGTCGAGGTTGACCACGAGATCGCCAGTCTGGATCACCGACTGGGCATGACCCTTGGAGCGGCGCACGATCGCGTGGATGCGGGCCACCAGCTCGTCCTTGTGGAACGGCTTGGTCATGTAGTCGTCGGCACCGACGCCGAGACCCTTGACCTTGTCCTCGATGCCGGCGAGGCCGGAGAGGATCAGAATGGGTGTCTTGATCTTCGAGACGCGAAGCTGCTTCAGCACGTCGTAACCGGACATGTCGGGCAGATTCAGGTCGAGAAGGATAATGTCGTAATCGTATAGTTTGCCGAGATCGACGCCTTCCTCACCGAGATCCGTCGTATAGACGTTAAAACTCTCGGACTTGAGCATCAGCTCGATCGACTGCGCGACGGCGCTGTCATCTTCTATCAGCAAAACGCGCATGCCAGTCCCCTCTAGTCGCCGCTCCGGGCGTCAGGCCGGCCGCAATACTTGCGGCACTGGAAAACGCCTTTAAGCAACTGATTCGGATCCTGACGACGTATGGTTAACAAAACCTGATTCTGTTGCGCAAGCTCTATCAGTGCAATTTCTGTCGAATCGCCCTAAGATGTTGCGTCGAAGCAGCTTTTCTTATCCGTCCGCGTTCAGTTTCCACATTAAGAGTCGGTACTAACCGACTCTCGCGACTCAGCTTCATCCTGAAGACGAGCGCGTTCAGTCACCCAAAGACAGTGACGTAATGATTAACGATGCGGGTAAACACGAAGTTAAGGGCCGCCCGGCAATACGCGGAAACTTAAGAGTTCTGCGGTGAAAGGCCTGGCCGCACAGATCGGCGACATCGACGGCGTCAATATTTATGGCCGAGTCGTGGGCGTGCGCGGCCTGATGGTCGAGATCGCAGGACCCATTCATGCCATGTCGGTCGGCGCGCGGATCGTGATCGAGACCGGAGGTAATCGCGCGATCCCGGCCGAGGTGATCGGCTTCACCGGCAACAACGCGGTGGTGATGCCGTTCGCGGGACTCGACGGCGTGCGGCGCGGCTGCCGCGCGGTCATCGCCAACGCTTCGGGCCAGGTGCGTCCCTCGGCGGCCTGGCTTGGCCGTGTCCTCAACGCCATGGGCGAGCCGATCGACGGCAAGGGGCCGTTGGTCCAGGGCGTGGTGCCGATGCCGTTCCGCAACTCGCCGCCGCCGGCGCACTCGCGCCAGCGGGTCGGCAAGCCGCTCGATCTCGGCGTGCGCGCGCTCAACACCTTCCTGACCTGCTGCCGCGGTCAGCGCATGGGCATCTTCGCGGGCTCCGGCGTCGGCAAGTCGGTGCTGCTGTCGATGCTGGCGCGCAATGCGGACGCCGATGTGTCGGTGATCGGCCTTGTCGGCGAGCGCGGCCGTGAGGTGCAGGAATTCCTGCAGGACGATCTCGGCGATGCAGGCCTTGCGCGCTCGGTCGTGGTGGTGGCGACCTCGGACGAGCCGGCGCTGATGCGCCGGCAGGCCGCTTACCTGACGCTCGCCATCGCGGAGTACTTTCGCGACGAAGGCAAAGACGTCATGTGCATGATGGACTCGGTGACGCGCTTTGCCATGGCGCAGCGTGAAATCGGGCTGTCGGCCGGCGAGCCGCCGACCGCCAAGGGCTATACGCCGACCGTGTTCACCGAACTGCCGAAACTGCTGGAGCGCGCTGGCCCCGGTTCCGACAAGGGAACCATCACTGGCATCTTCACTGTGCTGGTGGACGGTGACGATCATAACGAGCCGGTGGCGGATGCCGTGCGGGGCATTCTCGACGGCCACATCGTGATGGAGCGTTCCATTGCCGAACGCGGCCGTTATCCGGCGATCAATGTGCTGAAGTCGGTGTCGCGCACCATGCCACGCTCCTGCGATCCGGCATACCTGCCGGTCATCACGCGCGGCCGGCAGGTCATGGCTACCTATTCCGACATGGAGGAACTGATCCGCCTCGGCGCCTACCGGGCGGGTTCCAGCGCCGAGGTCGACGAGGCGATCCGGCTCAATCCCGCACTGGAGGACTTCCTGCGTCAGGCCAAGGACGAGGTGACAAGCCTTGGCGACGGCTACCAGCGGTTGGAGCAAATCCTTAAGACCTTGGCAACGGAACGCTAACTTTGTCAGGCCATCATCCGATCCTCATAAACGTTGTGCCGGCGGGGCCCGAAGGGGGAGCCGGTGTTGTCCCGCGTTCAGGTTGGGACTTCTGGGGAGTACGAGTCGATGAAGTCACGTGAAACGCTGATCCGCCTGAAGAAATTTCAGGTCGACGAAAAGCGACGGAGGGTGGCTCAGATCGAGAGCATGATCGCTGATTTTCAGCGCATGTCGGTCGATCTGGAGCGCGAAATCGAAACCGAACAGGAACGTGCCGGGATCGACGATCCCACGCACTTTGCCTATCCGACCTATGCCAAGGCCGCGATCCAGCGTCGCGAGAACCTGACCCGCTCGGCAGACGAACTGCGCATCCAGCTCGAGGACGCCAAGGGTCTTCTCGCGGAAGCGTTCGAGGAATTGAAGAAGGTCGAATTGCTCGACGAGCGCGATCAGGCGCGCGAGCGTGCGGAAGAGAATGCCCGCGAGCAGGCCGATCTCGACAGCATCGGTTTGATGCGCTCGCGCATGGGTGCCGCCATCGCCTGAGCGGCATGGTCCACGGATATAAGCATCGAACCCGGGCGCTTCGCCCGGGTTTTTCTTTAGAGCCTGCTCGCCGCACATGATGGCACAGGCCGCACGCGCGTGCGGCGCAACGGCGCGGGTGGCGCCAAAGCCATCCCTTCGCGCCGAATCCGGTTTTGCGTCCGGGCACATTCTAAATTATCACAAGGAGATACGATCCAGACGCCAGAGATGTCGGTGGATCGTATGCTGTGCCAGGACAGCCAATGGGGATAAGGGACGCTCGATGCTGACGCCGCCTGAACTGGTCTGGCTGATCGCGGCTGTCGCCAAGGGCGACGAGGCTGCTTTCGAGCGCCTCTACGCCGCCACGCGGGCGAAACTCTTCGGCGTGGTGCTCCGTATCTTGCGGCGTCAGGATCTTGCCGAGGAGGTCATTCAGGAGGCCTACGTCAGGATCTGGAGACATGCGGGGCAGTTCAATCCCGGGGTGTCGTCGCCGATCACCTGGATGACATCGATCGCGCGCAACCGTGCGATCGACGTCATCCGCAAGCGCGGCGAAGCGTCGATCGAGGAGGAGCCGACAGCCATGGATGTTGCCGCCGACAATCCCGATCCGCTGGCGCAACGCGAGATGACCGAGGAGTTGAAGCGGCTGCTGGAATGCGTCGGACGGCTCGAGCCGGACCGTCAGAAGCTCGTGCTGCTCGCCTACTACAACGGCTGGAGCCGCGAGCAACTGGCGGAAAAGTTTGCGGCGCCGGTCAACACCGTGAAGACGTGGCTGCGCCGCAGCATGATGGATATCAGGGAGTGCCTCGGGCTGGCGTGATGACTGACGACGAAGACCATATCGCGCTCGCTGCGGAGTATGTGCTCGGAACGCTCGACGCGGCCGAGCGCGTGCAAGTCGAGGCCATGATGGCGGTCGATGCCGACTTCAGGGCGCGGGTCGAGGCATGGGACCAGAAGTTCGCCGTGCTCAACCAGATGGTCGGGTCGGTCGAGCCGCGTGACGAGGTCTGGGAGAAAATCCGCGCCGCGATCGGGTTGGCCGAATCGCGACAGCCGTCCGTGCTGCCGGAAACCGAATCTGCGCCCCCGGTCACGCCCGCTGAAACATCCGCGACCGTCGCTGCGGAAAAATCTGCGGAGGCGGGCAACGTCGTCGCCTTCTCGCAGGATGCACGGCGCTGGCGCAGCGTTGCGCGGGTCGCAAGCGCGCTGGCGGCCGCGCTCGTCGTTCTGTTCGGTATCCAGCTTGCGCAACCGGACTGGCTGCCGGAAGGCCTGCGTTCGAAGCCGCGCGTGAAGATCGTTCAGGTGCAGGCGCCCGCAACGCCATCGCACGCGCAATACGTCGCCGTGCTGCAGAAGGCCGGCGGCGGCCCCGCATTCATTCTCACGGTCGATGCCGCGACGCGCGATTTCACGGTGCGCAAGGTCGATGCGGCGCCGGAGCAGGGCAAGAGCTACGAGCTGTGGCTGATCTCGGACAAGCTCGGCGCGCCGCGTTCGCTCGGCGTGATCGGCGACAGCGATTTCACCGCGCGGCCGGTGCTGGCATCGTACGATCCCGGTGTTGTGAAGGATGCGACCTATGCCGTCACCATCGAGCCGCAGGGCGGATCGCCCACTGGCAAGCCGACATCGACGCCGGTCTATACCGGAAAACTGATCGAGACCGTGCCGTCGCCGTCGCGCTGAGTTTTCAGGCCGAACGATCCGTCATCCCTGCGCAATGGCTTGGCATCTTCGGCTGCGTCTCGAAGGATGGCTGTATGCCCCTCATGGTTCGAGATGCGTGAAGTCGCGCTTCTCGCCATGACGTCGGCGCAAAAGAAAAACGCCCGTGGGGGGCGGGCGTTTTCCATCGTAGTCCACTTGGGGTTAGTGGGGTCCTCTACGTACTCACGCGGCGACTTTGGGGGGCTGATAAAGAGGCCTCGTGAATTCCTGAAATTCTTTTAGCGCACCACCATCGTATCCGAGCTGCTGATCGCCATCGGCTTGCCAGCCTTGATGACGCGCGCCGTTTGGGTATAGCCGTCGTCGGCATTCATGCGCGCCGAGATGCCGAAGCCCGCGATCCCGATACCCGCAACGAGGGCAACGACCACGATCTTCAGGTGGGTCGTCCGATCCGCACTGTAAATCGAATGGTTCATGGAAGCCTCCTGCCGTTACTTCCTTTGCGAGGTAGTCTCGGGCGTTCCTGCCCAGGTTCACGGTGTCGCGCTCCGAAAACGTAGGAATTGGCCTTCTAGTTCCGAAGAGGCGCTCACAAAGCGGTGAAAAGGTGTGAACCAATGCGATCCGCTGCCCTGGAACCATGGCGCCGGCTTCTTGTTCTTGCAATTGAATCAATGCGTTAATGTTAAGCGGTAACCAGCCGGCCGCAGGCGTCGAAAAGCGCGCCTGAGCACAAATCGCTTGTCTGATGCCGAAATGCCGCACCCGCTGGCCGTCGCGAGCGGCCCAAGCGGTCAGATGCTACCGACGGTCTTGAGTCGCGCGCGCGGATGGATTTCAGCCTGCGACAGCACGGTGGTCTGGGCGCGGAAGCGTTCGACCAGCGAGCGGACGAACGGCCGGATCGCCGCCGACGTCACCAGCACCGGCGCTTCGCCCTCACGCGCGGCCTGCTCGAAGCGGTCGCGCACCGCCGTCATGAACTCGGAGAGTTTCGACGGTTGCATCGCAAGGCTGCGTTCCTCGCCCTGGCCGATGATGGATTCGGCAAAGGCCTGCTCCCATTTTGCACTGAGCGCGACCAGCGGCAGGTAGCCGTTCATCGACGTGTTCTGCGCGCAGATCTGCCGCGCGAGGCGGGCGCGCACGTGTTCGACCAGCGTTGCCGGATTGCGCGAGAAGGCGAGCGCATCGGCGATGCCTTCCAGGATGGTCGAGAGATCGCGCACCGAGATGCGTTCGGCGAGCAGCAGTTGCAGCACGCGCTGGATGCCGGAGATCGTGATCTGGCCCGGCACGATATCCTTGACCAGTTCGCTCTGCTCCTTCGGCAATTCCTTCAGCAGCTTTTGCACCTCGCCGTAGGACAACAGGTCCGACATGTTGGTCTTCAGCAGTTCGGTCAGATGGGTGGACACCACCGTCGCGGCATCGACCACGGTGAAACCCTTCAGCGAGGCCTCTTCTTTCAGCGAGGCGTCGACCCAGGTCGCGGGCAGGCCGAAGGTCGGCTCGGTGGTGTGAATGCCGGGCACGTCGACCTGATTGCCGGCGGGATCCATCACCATGTACTGGTTCGGCCAGATGCGGCCCTGGCCGGCATCGACCTCCTTGATCTTGATGATGTAGGTGTTGGCCTCGAGCTGCACGTTGTCGAGGATGCGCACCGCGGGCATCACGAATCCCATCTCGATCGCGAGCGAGCGGCGCAGCGCCTTGATCTGTTCGGTGAGACGGTCCTGGCCGTCCGGGCCGTTGACCAGCGGCAGCAGCGCATAGCCCAGCTCGATCTTGAGATCGTCGATCTTCAGCGCGGCCGAGATCGGCTCCTCGGCGGCCGCCTGAGCTGCCGCTGCCGTGGCTTCGGTCGTGGCCGCGGCCTTGGCCTCGACGGCCGCGCTGCGCTGCTGCTTGCGCGAATTCCAGGCCAGCGCCGCCGCGCCGCCGCCGAGCGCGAGGAATGGCAGCATCGGGATGCCCGGGAGCATCGCCAGCACCAGCATCACGCCGGCGGACATGCCGAGCGCTTGTGGATAGCCGGAGAGCTGCTTCATCAGCGCCTTGTCGGCGGAGCCGGAGACGGCGGCCTTGGAGACCAGAAGGCCGGCGGCGGTGGAGACGATCAGCGCGGGGATCTGCGTGACGAGGCCGTCGCCGAC